>JANNWH010000001.1:0-10739 GCA_031408335.1 Flavobacteriales bacterium
GCAGAATCAAGAATCTAACGCAATTTTTAAATCAAAATATAAACCAATGATAAAGTCTTTTCTCCTTTTATTCCTTTTTTTTATCACATCCTTTGCGAGTGCACAAAAAAGTACTGCCTGGTATAACCATACTTTATTGGATGTAAAGAATTTGGAAAATAGTGTAGCTTTTTACACCCAAGTCTTTCAGGCAGACACTATACCCTATCCCTTTCCTCCAAGTCCTCTATACAATGTAAAATGGTTGAAATTTGGTGATGGTACTGAACTCCATTTATCACAGTGGCTCAATGACACCACTAAAGTTACCAATGACGTAACTTCGGTACCAAAATATGTAGGTTTTGTACACCTAGGTTTTATGGTAATTTCTATGGATGCTTTTCTTAAGAGGCTTATGGAAGTAAGCAGCGATTACAAATCAGGCAAATACAAGCACCCAATTATTGACAGAATGCCCAACGGTGCGAAAACTATTGAGATTAAAGACCCTGATGGAAACGAAATACACGTTATAGAAGCAATGCCTGCAAGCAGTAGCACGAACCGCTAACAGCCGTTTTTATGCTTCGAATAAACAGAAATGCTAACTCAAAAATTCAAACAATGAAAAAACTTATTCTCTCTATTTCACTCACTGTAATTTTAGTTTGTAATGTATCTTTTGCTCAATCAAAAATTAAGGCAATCAAAGCAGGAAAGGTAATTGATGTTATAAGCGGAACAGTTCTAACCAATCAAATAATATTGATAGACAGTAATATGATTATTGAAATTGGAAGCGGCATAGCCATTCCAAAAAATGCAGAAATTATAGACCTCAGTAATGCCACAGTATTGCCCGGATTTATCGACTGTCATACTCATTTGACATTTCAGCCGGGAGATAATTATTACGAAGATATTTTCCGCAAGACTCCAATTGATTATGCCATGCTTGCTCCCAACTATGCAAAGCGAACATTACATGCAGGTTTTACAATGGTGCGCGATGTGGGTGCCGACCAACTTATTGACATTTCGTTACGCAATGCCATTAACAGAGGCGATATTGAAGGACCACGTATGTTGGTGTCCACATTTGCACTTGGTGCTACTGGAGGTCATGCAGATTTAACAGGCTTTAATCCAAACATTGATTGGAAGTATAATAAAGATTTTACTGGTGTTGCCGATGGTGAGAATGAAATACGTAAGCGTGTTCGCAACAATGTTAAATGGGGAGCTGATTGGATAAAAGTTAGTGCGACAGCTGGTGTGTTAAGTGAAGAAGAAAGTGCTGGTGCTCCACAGTATTCTCTTGATGAACTGAAAGTAGTTGTGGAAGAAGCACATCGCTGGGGCAGAAAAGTTGCCGCACATGCTCACGGTACTGAAGGTATTAAGCTGGCGATACAGGCAGGTGTTGCTAGCATCGAACACGGAAGTTTAATTGATGACGAAGGAATTCGCATGATGAAAGAAAAAGAAGTGTGGTTAGTGGCTGATATTTACAATGATGATTACATCCTCGCTGAGTTTTCAAAAAAAGGATATCCCCAAAAAATAATTGATAAGGAAAAACTGATTGGCCGTTTGCAGCGTGAAAATTTTCAGAAAGCTGTAAAAGCAGGAGTTAAAATTGCTTTTGGAACAGACGCAGGAGTTTATCCGCATGGTTGGAATGGCAAACAATTTTTTTACATGGTAAAATATGGACTCACTCCTATACAGGCAATTCAATCAGCAACTATCAATTCAGCCGATTTATTAGACTGGAAAGATAAAACGGGTTCTATCACAAAAGGGAAACTTGCCGACATTATTGCTGTTCAGGGCAACCCTTTGGATGATATTACCATTCTTGAACATGTAAAGTTTGTAATGAAGGATGGTATAGTTTACAAAAATGAAATCAATAAATAAAATTACGATTGAATAAACAGCTACACGAACTTAAATAAAACAGCTATGAATGAACAACAAAACGGCTGATAACAGCGGTTAAATTCAATTGTTGGTCTGTTGCTAGTGGAAACAATATTTTTTGTAACGTCGTTTTGTTTTAATGGAACGTAAAACATTCCAAAAGTAATACAATTAATGATGCGCTCTTCGTTTTAATATTCCACCAGAAGCATCTTTAATAATACTGGTAAAAATAAAAGCTTTAGGATCAATAGTATATACTTTGTTTTTTAATCGTTTTAATTCCATTCGGGTTACAATGGTGAAAACAATATCTACAGGCTGACTCACATCAAAACTATCTTTCATAAAACCTCTTTCTCCTTTATAAACAGTTATTCCACGACTTAAATCCATTACCAATTTTTCTTTAATTTCTTGGCTTTGTGCCGAAATAATAGTCACTCCAGTATATTCTTCGAGACCTTCAATAACAAAATTTATAGCTCGCGTTGCTGCATAATAAGTTAATATAGAATACAAGGCAACAGGAAGTCCTAACATGATTGCTGCAATCAAGAAAATAATAATATTAATACCCAATATAATTTCACTAATCGTAAAACTGATTCGTTTGCCTGTATAAAGCGCTAATACTTCTATTCCGTCAAGAGCGCAACCACCTCTCATTCCAAGTCCTGCTCCTAATCCCATAAATATTCCTCCAAAAATAGAAACCAATAATTTATCGGAAGTTATCTGAGGATAGGGAATAAATTGCAAACAAAGTGCCAATCCAATTACAGCTGCAAGTGTTCGAAATGCAAATGTTTTGTTGACTAAAAATCCGCCTAAAATAATCAAAGGAATGTTAACCAAAACAATTACAAATCCTATATTCCAATCGTATACTTCATGTAATAAAAGAGAAATTCCAGTAACACCACCATCAAAAAAATGATTGGGAACCAAAAATCCTTTTAATGCAAATCCGCATAATAATATTCCCGAAAGTGTATAAAGTAAATCAATACAGTTTTTTTGAAAATTTATAGTTTTCATAACATTAATCATTTTTTGATTGAATTATTTTTAAATTTTTTTCTTTTTCAACTTGTCTTAAATTAACGGCTGTTGTTGTAAAATAGTGATGTTGATTCAAAAATACTTCTTGAATTTTAATCCATTCTTTCCAATTAGTTATTAAACCAAAGGCAATCATTTCTTTATAAAGTCTTTTGCTTAATATAAAAAAATCACTTCGTCCCAAATAATCTAAATCAGCATCGCAAATAATTCTTTCAAGATGTGTTTTAGGATTTTGGGGCATTTTGGTTGCCATAATAATAGAACAAATAGCGTTAATTTCATCTTCATCATACTGAAATTGAGGTAAATATTTTCGAGCTAAATCACAAGAATGCTCTTCGTGATTCTGGTTTTCAATTAAATAACCAACATCATGGTAAATTGCTGCAATTTGAAGTAACTTAATCTCTTTTGTAATTACACCTTCACTTTTTGCAATAGAGGAGACACTTTGATACACATCTAATGTATGATCTATAGTATGATAATGAAGATTTTGAGGAAGTTCATTGATCAGTTTATCCAAAATAAGTTCACATTCTGGCAGTTGTTTCATTATAACAAAACTATTTTGGAGCTAATATATTAAAAGAAAAGTATAGTTTTTAAAAATTGAAATTTATTTGATTATTTTTGCTCCAATAAATTATTATATGCACCCAGATTACATTCTCGATAAAGAAATAAAAGACATTGTTTTTGATGATGCAGCCATAAAATTCAAAGATTATGAAAACTGTACTTTTATAAATTGTGATTTTAGAAGTTGCGAATTTCAGACAGTGACTTTTATCGATTGTAATTTTTTTGATTGTAATTTTCAAGATACTAAAATCAATTATGTTTCTTTACGTGGCGTCTTTTTTACGAAATGCAATTTTACTAATGTCAATTTTGCGATGACCGATCAAGTGATTTTTGACTTCGGATTTAAAGATTGCCAGTTGGATTACGCAAAATTTTATGCTTTAAAACTCAAAAAAATGCAGTTTATCAATTGCAGTATGGTTGCTGTCGATTTTATGGCAAGCGATTTAACCGAAGTTGTTTTTGATAATTGCAATTTACGACATGCCGTTTTTATTGACACTATTGCCAACAAAGCCGATTTTTCTACCAGTTACGATTTCATCATTGATCCCGAAAAAAACAAATTGAAGAAAGCGCAATTTTCGTTAGAAGGCTTAAAAGGACTTTTGATGAAATATGATATTGTGTTGAAATAAAGATTGGATAACATCATCAAAAAAATAGTAGCCACGAATTTCACTAATTATCACAAATTAATTCGTGCTAATTAGTGTAATTCGTGGCTTAATCTAGTTTGAAGCGAACTTTCCTTTATTTCAAACCTGCTAAACTTTGCTCAATGGTTACAATTTTTGATAACGCATCGGCTTCTTTTTTGCGTTCGTTTTCAAGCACTTTTTCAGGTGCTCCGCTAACAAATTTTTCGTTGGATAATTTTGATTGAACGCTTTTTAAAAAACCTTTTGTATAATTTAACTCTTCTGTTAATTTATTAATTTCGGCAGCAACATCAATATTTCCCATTATCGGAATAAAATATTCGTTCGATTTTACTCTGTAGGATAATGCACCTTCTACTTTATCGGCAACATAACTTAGTGAACTAATATTTCCTAATTTTGAAACTACTGCGTCAAAATAAGTGGACACTTTTTCATTATTAACAATACTTAAATTAATAGTATCTTTAAACGGAATGTTTTTATCTTTTCGAATCGTTCTAATTCCGGAAATGACTTCTATTGTAAAATCGAAATCGGCAATTAATTTTTCATTGAATGTTTTAGATTCTGGCCATTCAGAAACAATTAAGGCATGATTTGGAGTTCTATCAGCAATGTATTGCCAAATTTCTTCCGTTAAGAATGGCATGAAAGGATGCAACAATTTCAAATTATTTTCCAACATTTCAATCGCTTTATCAAATGTTTTTTTATCGATTGGTTGTTGGTACGCTGGTTTTATCATTTCTAATAACCAGGAACAAAAATCATCCCAGACCAATTTGTAAATTGCCATTAAAGCATCGGATATTCTGTATTTTTCAAAATTATCTTCAATTTCTAAGAGCGTTTGTTGAAACTTCGCTTCGTACCATTCAATTGCTACTTTTGAAGATTCGGGTTGTACAATATCGGCAACTTCCCAACCTTTAATCAGTTTAAAAGCATTCCATATTTTATTTGAAAATGCTTTCCCTTGATTGCACAATTCTTCGTCAAACATAATATCATTTCCTGCAGAAGCACTTAAAAGTAATCCAACACGAACTCCATCAGCACCAAATTTTTCGATTAATTCTAATGGTTCAGGCGAATTTCCTAACGATTTTGACATTTTCCGACGTTGTTTATCACGAACTAATCCGGTTAAATATACATTGTTAAAGGGTTTTTGTCCCGTATATTCGTAACCTGCAATAATCATTCGCGCTACCCAAAAGAATAAAATATCAGGTCCAGTTACTAAATCGTTTGTTGGATAATAATACTTGAAATCTTCATTTTCGGGATCTAAAATCCCACCAAAAACAGCTATTGGCCATAACCAAGAGGAGAACCAAGTGTCGAGAGCATCAACATCTTGAGTAAGATTGTTAGTTGTTAGTTGTTGGTTATTGGTTTTTTGCTTGGCTAATTCGAGAGCCTTTTCTTTAGTTTCCGCAACTACAAAATCTTCTTTTCCGTCACCGTAGAAATAGGCTGGAATTTGTTGTCCCCACCAAAGTTGACGCGAAATATTCCAATCGCGAATGTTTTCCAACCAATTTTTGTAAGTAGTATTAAAACGAGAAGGATATAATTTTATTTCTTCCGTTTCTAAAACGGCTTTTATGGCTGGTTTAACCAATTTTTCCATACTTAAAAACCATTGGTCAGACAAACGTGGTTCGATTACAGCTTTGGTCCTTTCAGAAGTTCCAACTTTATTTAGGTGCGTTTCTGTTTTAGTTAAAGCTCCGAGTTTTTCTAATTCGGAAACAATTTCGTCGCGAACCACAAATCGGTCTTTTCCTTGATAATGCAATCCGAAAGAATTTAAGGAGGCATCTTCATTAAAAATATCAATGATTTCTAAATTGTGTTTTTCACCTAAAGTCTTATCGTTCATATCATGAGCTGGAGTTACTTTTAGGCAACCAGTTCCGAATTCGATATCTACATAATCATCTTCAATAATTGGAATTACTCGACCACAAATAGGAACTATGGCTTTTTTCCCTTTTAGATGAAAAAATCGTTCATCATTAGGATTGATACAAATGGCTGTATCACCAAAAATAGTTTCAGGACGTGTTGTTGCAACGGCAAGAAAATTGGTTGATCCTTCTATTTTATAGTTGATAAAATACAGTTTTCCTTGACGTTCTTCAAAGATTACTTCTTCGTCTGAAAGTGTAGTTTTTGCTTCTGGATCCCAATTTACCATTCGGTAGCCACGGTAAATCAATCCTTTGTTGTATAAATCTACAAAGGAATGAATTACAGATGCTGACATATCGGCGTCCATAGTAAATTTAGTTCGGTTCCAATCGCAAGAACAACCTAATTGTTTGAGTTGTTCTAAAATTGTTCCGCCATATTTGTTTGTCCAATCCCAAGCGTGTTTTAAAAATTGTTCTCGAGTAAGATCGTTTTTATTAATTCCTTCGCTTTTTAATTTGGCAACTACCTTGGCTTCGGTAGCAATAGAAGCATGATCGGTTCCTGGAACCCAACACGCATTGAAACCTTTTAAACGAGCACGACGAATTAATACATCTTGAATTGTATTATTTAACATGTGTCCCATGTGCAAAACGCCAGTTACATTTGGTGGCGGAATAACGATAGTGTATGGAGTTCTATGATCGGGTTTGGATGAAAAATAATCGTTTTTCATCCAGTAGTTGTACCATTTTTGTTCTATTTCTTTTGCATTGAATTGAGCTGGAATCATATATAGATTATTAGACTTTTAGATTTTTAGATTATATAGAAAACAAAAGAACAATACCATTATTTTCTAGCCCTGATGCAAGGGAAAAACCTTTTTATTTAAAAAGTTTTGGAAAAGCAGCAGGAAAATGGATGACAAATAAATCCCGATCCATTCGCTTCTCATTACTTCAAAACTCACCACATCTATACTTGGTATGTTTTTTGTAATTCTTGTTGCAAAAGTAAGTAATATGTGCTTTTATAAAAAATTAAGAATTAAATTTTTGTGTATTAATTAAAAGTACCTATTTTTACCGTAACCAAAAATAAAAAAAATGAAAAAAATTATACTTTTCGCAGCAGTTTTATTGACTTCGGTAAGTTTTTCGCAAGCTAAAATTGAATTTAAAGCTAAAGATAATACCATTGATTATGGAAATGTTTATAAAGAAATTGACAGTGGTGAGCGTATATTTGAATTTACTAATACTGGTGATTCACCTTTAATTATTATAAATGTTCAATCCACTTGTGGATGTACAGTTCCAAGTAAACCGACAGATCCAATTATGCCAGGAAAAACTGGTGAGATAAAAGTAAAATACAATATGAATCCGGGACCAATACGAAAAACAATTTCTGTTGAAAGTAATGCGGTTAATGTCGAAGAAGGAAGAATAGCATTAAAAATAAAAGGTGAAGTACTTGTAAAAAAGGAAGAAAATCTTCTTGAAAAGAAAAAAAGCAGTCCGATGCAATAATACAGAAAGAAGCCTACAAATTGTAGGTTTTTTTTATATGATATTTTTAAGCTTAAATTTAAAAGTTAAAGGTTTATTATTTCTTTTTACTTCTAATATTATAGTTCTACCCTCTTCAGATTTTAAAATTTCATTAATTTCTTCTAAGGATAAATTATAACAGTATTTACCATTAATAGTTCTTATTTCATCTCCATTTTTTAATCCAGCTAAATCGGAAGGGGAATCTTTTCTTACGCTAAAGACAGAATAACTTGGTTTTAATTCAAATTTATAGTTTAAACTTTTTGTTGATTTCCCACCTTCATCAAAGTCGACGAAAATAGCTGAATTAATCGATTTATATTCATATGATTGTTTAATCCATTCAAGACCTTGATGTTGAATTTCAAGTCCGCTCATATTGTAGTTGAACAGAAGCTTAAATGTTCCGTTTTTCTTTAAATAAATTTCACTATTTGTGTAATTATAAACTATTGAAAAACGTTTCATAATTTCAGATCCAATAGAGCCTACTCTATTTTTTACCATTTGAATATCTCTAATCGAAATAGAATCTGGTAGCGCAACAATTGGATTTTCAAAAATAAAATTTGCAATTTGTAGTTGTTTTATCCTGCTTCTTTTACCATATATTGTGCCACTAAAACCAAGTCCCAAATAATCATTGAAATTTTTATCCGAAACTTTTATCCTATCATCTTTATTTTCAAATAACCATAATGCATCCGAATTCCCTGAGTCGATTAATAGTTTCGCATCAAAATCACTTTCACTATTTTCCATTTTGATGGTTGTAAAAATATAAGGTTTCTTTTCTTCGATTGAAATTGGAATTTTTTGATATTTTTTTTTCAGTTTTTTCGAAATAGTATTAATAGTATTATAAACAATTATTTTTTTACTCTTGTAATTTATATCAATACAATTATTTTTAAAAAAATGATATCCTATTATACCGTTAACCGGAATTCCAACTTGAGAAGATATATTTATATTTTGGTTCAAAACTATGTATATTGTATGATTAAAATCGTTGTATCCGTTGATAGAAAATCTATTATCTGAAGATCGTAAGCCTTCAAATGGTTCATTCAAGCCTATTCCTCTGAACATAATTTTATCTGTATTTGAAAATGTAACTTCTTCATTCTCTTCCAAACTAAATAAAATTGTTTCCTCTACACCTGTATCTAAAAGAAAATTTAAAGTTGTTCCATTTACATCAATCGGAATAATTATTAAATTATTAATAAACTTAAAAGGGATAACCACTTTTTTCTTGTTATTTTCTATTGAAAAGCCATTTTGAGAAAACGAATTCGTAATAAAAAAAGCAATAAAGAGAAGTTGTAATTTAGATTTCATTCATTTTTTTTATAAAATTAAATAAAATGCATTTAAAAATAATTGTTTTAACAATTTATAAACTAAAAAAAAAATAATTTTAGAATAAAAAATCGCAAATTTGCAAAATAAAATTATCGTCATGCCAAAAATTTCAAATAAAGGAAAACAAATGCCTGAATCACCAATACGAAAATTGGTGCCTTATGCCGACATTGCTAAAAAGAAAGGTAATAAAGTATACCATTTAAATATTGGGCAACCCGATATAAAAACTCCAGAAATTGCTATTAATGCAGTAAAAAATATAGACATAAAAGTATTAGAATACAGTCATTCCGCTGGATTTGAAAGTTATAGAATTAAACTTTCAGAATATTATAAAAAACATGGTTTACCAATAAATCTTCAAGATATTATTATCACAACCGGAGGATCAGAAGCGTTGCTTTTTGCAATGGGAAGCACTATGGATGTTGATGACGAAATTATCATTCCAGAACCATTTTATGCTAATTACAATGGGTTTTCAATTGCATCTGGTGTAAAAGTAGTACCTGTTATTTCAACTATTGATACTGGTTTTGCTTTACCTCCAATTACAGATTTTGAAAAACTAATAACTCCAAAAACAAAAGCTATTCTTATTTGCAATCCTGGTAATCCTACTGGATATTTGTATTCAAAAGATGAAATAATGCAACTAGCAGCAATGGTTAAAAAACATGATTTATTTTTAATTGCTGATGAAGTATATCGAGAATTTGTTTATGATGAAAATGACAAACATTATTCAATTATGAACATTGAAGGAATTGAAGAAAATGCTATAATGATAGATTCCGTATCTAAAAGATACAGTATGTGCGGCGCTCGAATTGGATGTATAGTTTCCAAAAACGCAGCAGTAATGGCTACTGCTATGAAATTTGCTCAAGCCAGACTAAGTCCACCAACATTTGCACAAATAGCTAGTGAAGCTGCTTTAGATACTCCGCAAAGTTATTTTGACGAAGTAATTGATGAATACAGAGATCGTAGAGATATTTTAATTTCTGAATTAAATAAAATTGAAGGCGTAAAAGTAGGTACTCCCAAAGGTGCTTTTTATTGTATCGCACAATTACCAATTAATAATGCCGATGATTTTGCACAATGGCTACTCGAATCTTTTGATTTTAATGGCGAAACTGTTATGGTTGCTCCTGCAGCTGGCTTCTACTCAACTCCAAATGTTGGGTTAAATGAAGTTCGAATCGCTTATGTTTTGAAAAAAGAGGATTTAATCCGTTCTGTTCAAATTTTAAAAGAGGCATTAAAAGTTTATAATTCTAAATAAAATAAGAAGCGGATGGCTTGGGCTTTCTTGGCTTTCATTTTCCTGCTGTCTTTCCAAAACTTTTTTGTCTCCCCGCTTCCGCTCAAAATGACAAAAAAGGTTTTTCCTTTACATCAGGGCTAAATAGCAAATCATAGAAATAAAAAAAGATTCTCAATTGAGAATCTTTTTTATTTCAAACTTATTATCTTTTTAATGTGAAATGGGCTTTAAATTGTTTCTGCTCTTCTTGTTCATTATAATCTACTGTAAACCAGTAATCCGTTGAAGGTAATTGTTGTCCGTTGTACGTTCCGTCCCAACCATCTCCTGTGGAACTAATTTGTTTGATTAGTTTTCCAAAGCGGTCAAATATATAAATTTTTG
>JANNWH010000002.1:0-242116 GCA_031408335.1 Flavobacteriales bacterium
ATCATATAGAAGATCCTTAGATGGAGCACAGTTTGTAGAAGGCAATGCAGTAAATACGCAAAAACTACAATACATAACGCCATTGTTGGGAATAAATTACAAGAAGTTTGTGTTTGCCTACACGTATTCTCATCTGTTAGGCAATGTAAGATTTGATAACGGAGGATTCCATCAAATTACTTTAGGAATCAACTTGTTCTGTGAACCTGAGAAATACCATTGTAACTGTCCGGCGGTGAATTAAAAAAGTATAAATGATAATCAAAGCTGTAAACGGTAAACATCCTCAGATACCAAATGATTGCTATATTGCTGAAAATGCAACTATAGTTGGCGATGTCGAAATAGGTTCTCAATGCAGCATTTGGTTCAATGCAGTAATTCGTGGTGATGTTCATTTTATTAAAATCGGTAATAAAGTCAATATTCAAGATGGTGCTATCATACATTGTACTTATAAAAAACATCCAACAATTATCGGAAATAATGTGTCTATTGGTCACAATGCCATCGTTCATGGTTGCACAGTTCACGACAATGTACTTATAGGAATGGGAGCAATCGTAATGGATAATTGTATAATCGAAAGTAATGCCATCATTGCTGCTGGAGCAATAGTGATTCAAAATACGGTTGTCGAATCTGGAACTATTTATGCTGGTGTTCCTGCCAAAAAAGTGAAAGACATCAACACCTCAGACTTTGCTGGTGAAATAGAAAGAATTTCTAATAATTACGTTATGTATTCGAGTTGGTATAAAGAAGAGTAGGAACGAATGGTTTGGGCTGTCATTGCGAAGAACGAAGCAATTTTGTATTATTTTAAACGAATGACTTGGGCTTTTTTGCAATCCTTATTCCTGCTTTTGTCACACGCGGTGTTTCTTCCAAATGCTAAGCATTCAATGAGTTCCGCTAAAAAATAAACATATTGTGAGTAATCAGGGATAGTTAGCAACGGTCTTGTGTAAAATAAGTGCACTTAATTATATCTTCAAATAATTTCTGCCATGGATTAATAGTTCAGGATTAATTAGGACAATACAAAAAACGCCAGAAACTACTACAAATTTTAATAAATTATGCAATCTCAAATAATGAATTTTTGAAGAAGATTTCCATAGTAAATTAACAAAGAATAACAAAATAATTAAACTTACATAAAAGTAAATATCCATATAGCCTACATCATAAATTTCGACAAGAAAATAAACAGGAATAACGGTAAAAATAGTTAATATAGTGATGATTTTTTTTGCAATTATTTCTCCATATTTTACGGGAATTGTCAAATAATCGTTAGCAATATCTCCTTTTATATTCTCTAAATCTTTTATAATCTCACGAATTAGCAACAATAATAATAAGAATGTACCATGTGCAAATATTTGTGGATATAAATTTTTATAATACAAAAGAATAGCAAAAAAAGGCAATATCGCTAAAAAAGAAGCAGTCAAGTTACCAATTATTGGAAATTTTTTGAGTTTATGAGAGTAAAACCAAATCAAAAAAATATAAATGGAAAAAAATAAAACAGCTCTAAACGATACAAAGAACGCTAAAATTGCAACTATAAAATTAATAGAAAAATAAACTTGAAGTTTAGTTTTTTGACTAACCAATCGATCGAGTTTCGATTTATTAGGACGATTAATTAAATCTTTTTTGGTGTCATAAAAATTATTTATAATGTAACCAGATGCAATGGTTAAACCAGATGCAATTACAATAATAAATAAATTAAAATCAAATAATACAGTTAAGACTCTCTTTTCTGGAGCCATAATAAAAATTGCTGATAAATATTGTGCTAATGCAATAACCGGAATGTTATAACCTCGAACCACAGAAAACATACTGATAATTTTCAGTAATGTTAGTTTGGTTTTTCTGCTAAACATGATTTGTACTATTAGAATTGATAAACAACTTCTAATTTATACTCTTTTAATGAAAGTTTGGCTTTTTCTAAATCTTCTGTAAAGCCAAGAATATAGCCACCTCCACCAGAACCACAAAGTTTTAAGTAGTAGTCATTTGTGTCAATTCCTTTTTGCCAAATGCTATGAAATTGTTCTGGAATCATCGGTTTAAAATTACTCAAAACCACTTTAGAAAGTTTTTTAGTGTTTGAAAACAACGATTTTAAATCTCCTCCTAAGAAATTTTCAACACAAGCATCTGTATATTTTACAAATTGATTTTTTAACATCGTACGAAAACCTAAATCTTTCAAATTTTCCATAAAGATGTTGACCATTGGAGCGGTTTCGCCAACTATTCCAGAGTCTAACAAAAATACTGCGCCTTTGCCTGTAGTGCTTTGCGTAGGAATTCCAGTTGCTTCAATATTGTCTTTAGAATTAATCAAAATCGGAATACTTAAATAACTATTTAGTGGATCTAAACCTGAACTTTTTCCGTGGAAAAAAGATTCCATTAGAGCAAAAATTGTTTTTAATTGAAGTAATTTTTCACGAGTTAAGTTCTCTAAAACAGTGATTTTATTATTTGCATATTTATCATAAATCGCAGCAACTAACGCACCACTACTTCCAACACCATATCCTTGTGGAATGCTAGAATCAAAATACATTCCGCGTTCAATATCTGATTTTAAAATTTCCAAATTGAAAGTTATTAAATCAGTTTGTTCTTTTTGTAGTTGTTCTAAATAAACAACAAAACGGCGTAAATTTAAATTAGATTTAATAGCTTCTTCAGATGGATTTTCATCCACTTTGAGTGCACCATTATAAAAATTATAAGGAATAGACAAACCTTTAGAATCTTTGATGATTCCGTATTCTCCAAAAAGAAGTATTTTTGAGTAAAACAAAGGTCCTTTCATATGTTTCAATTTTCAATTATCAACTGACTTCCAAAACCAATTTGGTCACAAATATACTGACCATTTTGACAATAGCCAACTAATTCTTCTTTAATAAATTGCAAAGTTTCAACTAAAACGTTTTCTGGATATAAAACATGAACATTAGCACCAGCATCGAGTGTAAAGCAAACCGGAATCTTAGTTTCGTTTCTAAACTTCCAAATTTTATTTATAATTTCTAACGTATTGGGTTTCATCAAAATAAAATAGGGCATTGATGTCATCATCATTGCGTGCAATGTTAGCGCTTCGCTTTCAACAATTTTAATAAAATGTTCTAAATCTCCATTCTCTAAAACGTTTTTCATTGTAGATAAATTGTGATGTGCTTGTAAAAAACGTTCCGATGCAAAAGGATGATTGTGCATTAAATCATGACCAACAGTGCTTGAAACCTGCTTTTCGCTTTTATCAACCAGTAAAATAGTGTCTTGAAAATTGTTAAAAACAGAATGAACTTTTGATGTAAATGAAACTCCAAATAAATTTGAACTTCCTTCAATTTCTTTATGTTTTCCCCAAACAACAATGTTTCCTTTTACACTTCGACACGCGCTTCCCGAACCTAATCGTGCTAAAAAAGACGCTTTTTGATAAAAATAGTCTTCAGTCATTTTAGGATTTAATTTCTTTTCTAAACTCATAATATTCAATGCCAAAGCAGCCATTCCTGATGCTGAAGATGCAATTCCAGAACTATGAGGAAATGTATTTTTTGTATCAATTGTAAAATGATAGTATTTTAAATAGGGACAATAGCTTTCAATTCGCTCGAAAAACTTTTGAATTTTAGGTTTGAAATCTTCTTTGGGTTGACCTTCAAATAATAAATCAAACGAAAAATCTTCTTGGGTTTCTTTTAGGATGAAATCCAATTTAGTAATTGTTTTACAATTATTTAAAGTAAAACTTATCGATGGATTTGCTGGAATCTGATGCTCTTTTTTCCCCCAATATTTAACTAAAGCTATATTACTGGGTGCACTCCATTTAAAACTAACTGATGCAACAGTTGGTAAAACGGCATTAAAAATAAAATCCTTTGCGGAATTCATATATAAAAAATTTAGGTAAAGATACTTATTTTAAAAAAGCAATTTAAATCCGTTTTCTATATTTGCTAAAAAATAAACAAAATGCAAAAAATAATACGAATTTCTTTAGTCGTTATGACTTGTTTGGTTATTGGATTTTTATCTGGAAAAGTGACACAAGAAAGTATTACCACTTGGTATCCAACACTTGTTAAACCAATATTTAATCCTCCAAATTGGATATTTGCGCCAGTTTGGACTATTCTTTACATTATGATTGGAGTTGCCGGTGGAATAATTTGGAATTATCTCGAATCGGATCATGAAAATGTAAAAAAAGCATTTACTTTTTTTATTATTCAATTGGCATTAAATGCTTTATGGTCTTATTTGTTTTTTGGATTACAAAATCCGCTTTTAGCATTAGTAGAAATTATTGTACTTTGGTTAATGATATTTGAAACCTATTCAAAATTCAGAAACATTAATAAACTTGCAGGAAATCTTTTAATACCCTATTTAGCTTGGGTAAGTTTTGCAACTGTTTTAAATGCTAGTATATGGTGGTTGAATAGATAATCCTGATTTCGTTTTTTAGATAAAGTCAGGATTATCTAATTATTTTAAATTTAATTTACAACTAACTTCTTGGTAGCTTTTAGATTATTTTCGGTTGTAATCTCAACCAAGTAGACTCCTTTAGATAAATTAGATACATCAATAGTGACTTCATTTGAACTTATGCTATTAATTTTCAAAATTGTTTTGCCTAATAAATCGGTTACAGAAAGTTTTTCAATAATCTGAATGGTGTTTTTCATACTAAAAGTTACATAATCATTTGAAGGATTTGGAAACATAATAAAATTGCCTAATTCATTGTCTACACTGTTTAGTAGAGTTACAAATTTTGTATTGAAAGTATTGGTAACAATTGCAGGATTGGAATCGAAAAAGATGGAAGCATTATTAGGAATAATATCACCAGCTACAAATCCTGGTTTTAATTTAATTTTAAAGTTGACATAACCCGTGCTTAAAGCTGAATTAACAGATGCAGGAACAAGTTGTATATTTCTAAAATTCCATGTAAGTATATTGTTCATTCGATGCATAGAATAATTATGACTAGCGCTAATCATTTGAACACTTGTTTCATCTAATTTAGCATCTAATACATCTTCTATTCTTACCGTTAGAGCATTTGCTGTTCCATTGTTTTGAAAACGAATGGTATAAAATAAATAATCATTTTGGCTAAATTGACTAAAAGGAATTTTATCTCCACGCGCTTCCATTTTATCATTTGGATCGAATGAGTTAACCACAATTTGTGAAAGACTACTTGAATTATTTGTCAAATTAATATCATTAGTTGGTGCAGAAATAGTTGCAACAGCAGTAAGAATGTTATTTATAACAACAGTTGGACTACTAGGAACACTCATTGTGACATTAAAAAAACGAGTTTCATTTGGTAATAAATTCGTAAATGCATAAGTGAAACCTGTTGTAGTTGCAATAGATCCTAGTTGACTTACATTTGTTATAGCTACAGGAGTCGGTTTTGTAAATGTTATTGTTCCTGATGTTGCAGTTATTCCAAGATTTTTATAAACTATTTTATTAGTATAAGTCAATCCAGGTCTTGGTGGACTAATTGGAACTATTGCTATTGTAGCATCATTATAAGTTTGAGTTAATGTAATTGGAAAATACAATAGGTTTGTTCCACTTCCAACCGGAATAGAAACATCATTATAAGTAGTAGTTCCAGAACTATAATAAGGCGCAAACTCAGTTTGTACCTGATAACTTAAATCATAAGTATTTACCGGATTTGTATCGAACAAGCTAAAGCGACCGCTTGGTGAATAAATAGAGGTCAAACTGCCAGAATTATTTTGTTGATAAACAAATGAACCGTTTGAGAATAAGCTTTCATTACTATCTTTTATACTATTGTTATTTTGATCAACAAATGCAATTAAAAGCAATCTGTCTTGAGCAGGTCCACAAGAAACAGTAGACGACCATCCTGAATTATTTATACTTCCATCACTTCTAAATCTAAAAGTTAAACAACCACTTGGGTCAGTTGAAGTAAAAGGACCAGGAATAGTTGTTCCCCAGAAACCACCAGAAACTCCTCCAGGAACATTTCCTGTTGTATTGATACTAACTATTTGTGGTGAAGTAATTGAATTTCCATCATAAACATACAAAGCATCAAAATTAGCTTCAATATTAAATGATGTAAAAGTAACTGTAACTACATCAGTTGGATTAGTTGGACAAATAGTAACAGTTGCATCTGAATTTGCTAAATAATTCCCAGTTCCCCCATTATCTGAATAAGTTCCTCCACAAGCAGGTGGAATCGATAATGTAGTAAATGGAAAAGGCGCTGACCATAAACTTAAATCAGAAATAGAACATATAGCTCTAACAAATAAATTATAACAAGTTCCGGGTGTTAATCCTGTGAATGTATATGGATTTAAAGAGGTAATTATTCCAGTTATATTAACATTTGGTATGGTTCCACATGGTAATGCAACAACTTCCCAACTAGTTGCGGAACTATTATTTGTCCATCCTAAAGTGACAGAATTGATTGTTCCAGCCGATGTGATTAATGCATTTGGTCTAGGGCAAGTTGGCGGAGGCGAACAAGTAATGTTTGCAATCCAACCTGGCGCAACAACAGAACTGTCACTTCTAAATCTAAAGGTTAAACAACCATCTGGACTCGTAGAAGTAAACGGACCAGGAATTGTTGCTCCCCAAAAACCACCCGCTAATCCACCAGGAACATTTGCAGCAGCATTTGTACTTGCAATTTGTGGAGCCGTTATTGAGTTACCATCAAAAACATATAAGGCATCCCAAGTTGCCTCAGTATTAAAAGCAGTAAAAGTTACAGTAACAATTTGTCCCGGAATTGTAGGACAAATAGTAACTGTAGAATCTAAACTGTTGGCATAATTAGCATTTGGACCACCTGGGTCAATAAAACTTCCACCACATACAGTAGGAGCAGTTAATGTAGTAGCAGTTAAAGGACCAGACCAAAAGCTTTTATCAGAAACAGAACAAACAGCTCTTACATAAAAACTATAACAAGTAGTTGTATTTAATCCAGTAATTGAAAAGGGATTTGAGTTAACAGCAATTCCTAAAGTGTTAACTGTAGGAGCGGGACTTCCGCATGGAGCAACATAAATTTCCCAATTGTTAGCAGAGCCAGTTTCAAACCAATTTAAAGCTAATGATGTAGTTGTAATAGCTGAAATATTTAGTTGTGCTGGAGATGGACAAGTAACTATTGTATTAAAAGTTAATGCACTTGACCAATCACTTAAATCAGATTGAGAACAGATAGCTCTAACAAATAAATTATAACAAGTTCCAGCAGTTAATCCTGTAAATGTGTATGGATTTGTTGTTGTAATTGTTCCTATTGTATTTGCAGTTGGAATAGCGCCACATGGTAAAGCAACAACTTCCCAATTTGTAGCAGTACTATTATTTGTCCATCCAAAATTAACCGAATTGGTTGTAATACTGGATACATTTAATGCAGTTGGTTTTGGACAAGTTGGAGGTGGAGAACATGTTACATTGGCAATCCAACCATTTTGCACTATAGAACTATCACTTCTAAACCTAAAAGTTAAAGCACCACTGGGATGAGTTGAAGTAAAAGGACCCGGAATTGTTGCTCCCCAAAAACCACCTGCTAATCCACCAGGAACATTTGCGGCAGGATTTAAACTTGCTATTTGTGGTGAAGTAATAGAGTCTCCATTAAAAACGTACAAGGCATCAAAGTTAACTTCAACATTAAAAGAAGTAAAAGTTACGGTAACAATTTGTCCAGGAGTTGGAAGAATAGTAACAGTATAGTCAGCATTATTTACATAAACTGCATTTGGTCCCGCAGGATCAGTAAACAAACCGCCACAAACAGGTACTGTTTGAGCAAAGATTGATGAATAAGACGAAAACACTAATGTAAATAGTGATAATAGTAGAATTTTTTTCATTTTGATTGATTTATGAAAGTCAAATATACATTGATTTTTAATCATTTAAATAAAATGAACTGTTTTTTAAGTTAATTGATTCGGCAATTACAAAACCACTAGTCCATGCGTTTTGAAAATTAAATCCTCCAGTTATTGCATCAATATTTACAATTTCACCTGCAAAATATAAATTTTCATGGAGTTTGCTTTCCATGGTTTTGAAATTAATTTCTTTTAACTCAATTCCACCAGCGGTTACGAACTCTTCTTTAAAAGTGCTTTTACCATTAACTTGAAATTCGCCGTTTGTTAATTGTAGAGATAAATTTTGAATTTGTTTTTTTGTTACATCAGCCCATTTTGTTTCATCTAAAATTTCGGAAGCAAAAACCAAACTTTCCCACAATCGATTAGGAAAATCAAATGGGGATTTTTTTGCAACTGATTTTTTAGAATTTTCCAATTTTAATTCCTTTAATTTTGTCTCCGTTTGTTCAATTGTCCAATCATTTAACCAATTTACTTGAATTACAAACTGATAATTTTTATCAAACAATTCTCTTGCTCCCCATGCAGAAAGCTTTAAAATTCCGGGACCACTCATTCCCCAATGTGTAATCAATAAAGGTCCAGTAGCTTCTAATTTAGCTAAGCTCAGTTCGGCTTTGCCTCGGCTTGAGTTTTTTACTTTTACAGTTGCAAAAGCCGAAACACCCATTAAGTCTTTAATTCTACTATCTTTTATATTAAATGTAAATAATGACGGAACTGGAGGCACAATTGAATGACCAATATCAGAAAGTAGTTCCCAGATTTTTGGATTACTTCCAGTAGTCAGTACTAATTTTTGACAAGAAAAAGTTTCAAGATGTGTTTCTACTTTCCAATAATCACTTCCTTTATAAATTGATTGTACACTTTGACCCGTTAGAATTTTTATTCCAAGTTTTTTAGTTGCATTTACAAAACAATCTATTATAGTTTGAGAAGAATCAGAAATAGGAAACATTCGTCCATCTTCTTCAATTTTTAATTCGACATTATGTTTTTGAAACCATTCAATAGTATCACCCGAGCAAAATTGATGAAACGGGCCACGAAGTTCTTTTTCGCCACGAGGATAAAATTTAACCAAATCATTCGGAACAAAGCACGCATGAGTTACATTACATCTTCCACCACCAGAAATTCTAACTTTAGATAATACTTCTTTGCCGCGTTCAAGAATTGCGACTTTAAAGGTTGGATTTTTTTCAACAATATTAATTGCTGTAAAAAATCCGGCTGCTCCACCACCAACAATTAGAACATCATACATTAGTGTAATCTTTCGGGAAAATTACAAAAAATTCCATCGACACCCAATTCTATGACTTTTTTTATATCAGAAGGTTCGTTAACAGTATAAGTATAAATTTTAAATCCTTTTATATGAATGTAATTAACATTTTTTTTATTTAGCGATTTATACCAAGGATTTATAGCAAAAGCATAAATTTGGACACCAAAATCAATTGCTTTTATAGGATCTTCTTCAGTTAAAACGGCAATTGGAATGGAACGATCTAATTTTCTGTAGAGTATTAATTCTTCCCATAAAAAGCTAGAAATAACAAAATCTTTTTTTTTCCACCCTTTTTTTAGGTACTTTTTTACAATTTGATGCGTTGAAATTGCTGTATTTTTTCCTTTCAATTCGATGTTTAAAGGTACTTTTTTATCAATAGTTTCTATAATTTCTTCTAAAGTTGGGATGTGATGATTCCCATTTACAACTACTTTTTTAAGTTCATCCATAGTAAAATCTTCAATCTTACCAGTTGCATTGGTTAAACTATCTAATAGTTCGTCGTGAAAAACCACAACTTCGCCACTTTTTATTACAAAAACATCAATTTCTATCATGTCAACGCCAATTTTCATTGCTTTTTTAATAGAAGCAACAGTGTTTTGGGTTTCGTGACCCATTGCTCCACGATGACCAATATTGATTGTTTTTTTCACAGTAGTACAGCTCAAAAAGAGAAAAAATAGACTAAATAAACAATAATGTAATTTCATTTTTTTCTTAGTTGAATCGAAGGTAATCAAGAATTATGAAGTAATGTTTATAATTAAGTTATTTTTTTAATTCTAACAATAAAATAGGATAATGTTGCTTCGTTTTCAAAAACACTTCCTACCGATGATTTTAATCCATTAGAAGCAGTAGAATTATATCCAAATCCAGCAGTAACTTATTTTACGATAAATGATTCTTCAAATAAAACAAATATTCAAATTAATTAATTGTTCAATTAGTTAAAACTTTTAAAAATCAACAAGCAGAAAATTATTGGTATCCTATTTCTAAATTAAATCAAAGATTATACTTTTTTGCTGTTTTGGATAACAATAATTATAAGAAGTGATAAAGTTAATCAAACAGTAAATTTTTGAATTAGGTACTATATTTTCTTAAAGACCTTTCAATTTTTTGAAAGGTCTTTGATTTTCTTGTTCAATATATCTAGTATAACTATAAATTACTATTTTTGAACTTATAAATTCTATCAAAAATGAAAAATGTATTAAAATCTTTCTTACTACTCATTGTATTTGTAATTTCCAATACAACTATGGCTCAAAAAAATACTAAAAAAGCAATAATAAAAACTGTTTTGAATTGTGATCACTGCACTGAATGTGAAACATGTGGATTGAAATTCAAAACAGAAATGCTTAAAATAAAAGGTATAAAAATGTACGAACTCGATCATATAGCAATGACTTTTACAATTTATTACAATCCTAAAAAGAACAATCTTAAAGCAATTAAAGAAGGCATTTCAAAATTAGGTTACGATGCCGATGAGGTAAAAGCAGACCCAAAAGGATATGAAAGTTTGGATGCGTGTTGTAAAGTGTAAAAACAAAAAACCCGAATAAATTACTATTCGGGTTTCGTGGTACCTCCAGGGATCGAACCAGGGACACATGGATTTTCAGTCCATTGCTCTACCATCTGAGCTAAGGTACCTCGCTAATGCGGGTGCAAATATAGAATGATTTTTACTTTATTCAAAACATTTATTCAAAAAAATCTATTGTAACTTTGTATTTTAAAATGAACCATTATGCTTTTAGCAGTAGACATTGGGAATACTAAAGTTAAGGCCGCTGTTTTTGAGAACAATATACTTTTAATTAAAGAGGTTTTTGAAATCAATCAATTCAAAATAACAATTGAAATTATCTTAAAAAAGTATCCTTTAATTAAAAAAATGGTTGTGGCATCGGTTGGTAAAATAGAAACAGACGATTTTTTATTCTTCAAAAACAAAATTAAAGTTTGCTTTATTAACAATAATGATAAATTCCCATTTCAAAATTTATACAGTACTCCGTCAACTTTAGGAATTGACAGATTGGTTCTCTCATCGGGTGCTGTGTTAAAATATCCCAATCAGAATCGTTTGATTATTGACGCTGGAACCTGTGTGACATATGATTTTGTTGATGAAAACAACAATTATTTTGGTGGAGCAATTTCTCCAGGTATTCGATTGCGTTATCAAGCCTTGCATAATTATACTGCAAAATTACCGTTATTAACTAAAGAAATTCCGTTGTCTATTATTGGAAATTCTACAAATCAATCCATTCATTCTGGAGTTATAAATGGTTTAATCTTTGAAATGGATGGATTTATCAATGAATATCACAACAATTATAAAAACTTTATCATAATTTTAACTGGTGGCGATACAGATTTTTTGGCTAAACGATTAAAAAATACCATCTTTGCCAATCAAAATTTTCTGCTAGAAAGTTTAGTTCAATTATTTCAATACAATCAAAATGATTAAAAAAGTTAGTATAAGCATATTTTTGCTTTTGTCATTAGTTACATTTGGCCAACAGGGAACTTCTTCGCCATACTCTTTTTATGGAATTGGCGATGTTCGTTTTAAAGGGACAAACGAAAATCGAGCTATGGCAGGTTTATCTTTTGTTCCTGATAGTATTCATATAAACATTCAAAATCCAGCGCTTTTGTCTAGTATAAAGCTTACAGCATTTTCTGTTGGTGGAACTTTTTCGGCAGTTAAACTTAAAACAAAATCTCAAAACGAAAAAGCGCAAAGAACTACATTCGATTATTTATCTGTTGCATTGCCTACTAAAAAATATACTATTGGTTTTGGATTAATGCCGTTTTCATCTGTTGGATATTCTGTAAGAAATTTTTCTAATACTTTAAATCAAAATAATCGATTTGAAGGAAATGGTGGAATAAATAGAGTTTATAGTACATTAAGTTTTAAAATTAAAGAAGATTTTAGTGCAGGTATAGATTTACAATATAACTTTGGTTCTATTGAAACAAAAAAAATCACCACTCAAACAGATATCCAATACGGTACAAGAGAAATAAATACGTCAGGAGTTGCCGGTTTTAGCTTAAATTTTGGTCTTTCTTACAAGAAAAAAATAAATGAAAAATTACATTTATATAGCGGATTGACCTTTGCTCCAAAAGCAAATCTAAAACTAAAAAATGAAAGAACAATTTCAACAATTCAGTCGGTTGCTACTGGTGAATTTGAAGTTGGCAATCCTTATCAAGTTCCTTTATCCGATACTAATTTAAAGCTTCCGTCTAAATTAAGTTTGGGTTCTGGAGTAGGAAATTTAAAAAAATGGTTTATTGGTGCCGAAGTAACTTTGCTAAACAATAGTGATTTTGGAAATAGATTTGACGACATAAATCAAGTAACTTTCCAAAATGCAACTAAAGTGAGTGTTGGTGGTTTTTTTATACCTAAATACAATTCGTTTTCTCAATATTGGAAAAGAATTACATACAGAGCTGGTTTTAGATACGAAAATACAGGATTAGTTATCAATAATCAAACTATTAACGATGGTGCCGTTTCTCTTGGATTTGGATTTCCAATCGGAGCGTCTTTTTCTAATATCAATGTTGGATTAGAATACGGACAACGTGGAACAACAAATGCTGGATTAATTCAAGAAAATTATGCTAATATAATTATCGGTTTATCGTTTAATGACAGATGGTTTATTAAAAGAAAATACGATTAATTTAAAACCTTTTTAAATGAAAACGACCTTAATTATTTTAGTATATCTAATGAGTTTAGGATTTATTCATTCTCAAGAGATAAATTGTTTTGAAAAACAAAAAGAACTTTCTGAATTTGTTGCTAAAAATGAGTACAAACAAGCAACCGAACTTTTGTTGCTTTTGACAAAAAAATGCAATAAGCAAAGCGAAGAAATGTACTTGTTAGGAATTAAAACACTTCAATATAATGTTGATTTAGCTTCTGAAGCCTCTAAAGAAGTAGCTATTAAAGATTTACTAAAATTTTACGATAGTTATGATGCAAATTTCCCCTATAATACAAATGGAAATCTAGTCAATAAAGCAATGCTTTTGTTTGATAACAAATTGTTGAATGAATCTGAAATTTTTGGGTTTTTAGATAAAGCTTTTGCATTAAACCAAAATCAATTTTCAAGTGCAAATTCTTTGTACATTTATTTTAAGCTATACACTGAAAGGTTTAAAAGTAAAAAAGAAAATATCACTCTCAAACAATTGATAGAAAAATATCATAATGTAGTTTTAATAATTCAAAATAAAAGTGTAGTTTATCCAGAAAAAGAGGTTGAGTTTACTAATGCAAATATTGCTTGTAAGTCTTTAATTAAAGAATACTTAATTCCTGAAAATTTAATTCCAATGGCTGAAGAAAATTTTGAAGCCAATACCGACAACATTAAATGGCTAGAAACTACAGCTAATATACTGTCTGATAAATGCGCATCTTCTTTTATTTTCGGAAAAATAGCTGCTCGATTGAACCATATTAACCCAACTTCTAAGTCAGCCTTTCATTTAGGAAATTATAATTTAAAAAATAGAGGTATACTAAAAGCAGTTGAATATTTTAAACAATCGGCAAATTTAGCTTCCGATAAAAACGAAAAGGCTCGTATTTATTTTACAGTAGCTACTGTAATTTCTGCAACGGATAAAGCCGAAGCTCGGGAAATGATTTTTTTAGCTATGGAAAATGACACTAAAAATGGTTCTTTTTATTTGTTTTTATCAAATTTATATGCCAATTCAATAAACGAATGTGGAACATTAGAAATTGTGAAAAAAGCGATTTATATTTTGGCTAATCAAACAGCTCAAAAAGCAGCAGAAATTGAACCGCGATTAAAATCATCAGCGAATCAATTAGCCATTGAATATGCCAAAAACAATCCAACGAAATTAGAATTAGATCAAATTCAAAAATCAGGAGGAAAAGTTGCTATTGGTTGTTGGATAAATGAAACTGTGGAATTTAAATAAATGAATTTAAAATTTAATAAAGCATTTCCTTTTTTTATTTTTTTACTGCTTTTAGTAGCATTAACTTCTTGTGAAAGCAATTTTAAAGAAATTCAAAAATCAAATTTGTCAGAATTCACACCAAGTGGCGAGGCCGATTCAATCAATTTAAAATATACCGATTCTGGTAAAATTAAAGCTATTTTAGTTAGTCCTCGTATGCTCGATTTTGCAGCTGTTAGTTTTCCTTTTACAGAGTTTCCCAATGGTATAAAAGTGACGCTATTTGATGAAAATGCAAAAAAAACTTTTGTAACCTCTAAATATGCCGTTTCCTATAAAAACACTGACATTATTGATTTACAAGGAAATGTAAAAATAACTAACGAATCGGGACAATTATTAGAAACAGAACAATTGTATTTTGATCAAAAAAACGAGTGGTTTTATACTGAAAAAAGATATAAATTTACAGATCCAAAAGGTGTTTCTTTTGGAGAAGGAATTGATTTTAGTAAAGATTTTAAAATTATTAATTCACAAAAAATATCTGGTCAAATTTTTGAAAATCCTTAAAACATGAACTATCTAAAAATTACTAAATTTATTTATCTTATTGTTGGTTTTGTAATGCTTTATGCCGCAATTATGAAACTAATTGAAAAAGGAAATCCTTTACTAGAATTTGTTATTGCTGGAACCGCTTTTTTTACTTATTTCTTTAGAAATCGTTTTGAAAAAAAATTTGAAGACCGAAAAAAGCAAAACAATCAAAGCAACCAAAATAATCCTTAAATGGAAATAGCTGTAATAATACTATGTTTATTGTTATGTGCTTTCTTTGCTGGAATGGAAATTGCCTATATATCGTCCAATAAAATTTATCTTGAAATTGAAAAAAAACAAGACAATTTTCTTTCCAAAATCTTAACAAAGATTACCGAAAAACCTTCAAAATTTATTGCAACTATGCTTGTTGGAAACAATATTTCATTAGTGATTTATGGTTTTTTTATGGGCGATTTATTAATGAAACAAATTCAATCATTCGGATTTCATTTAAGCAATTTTTCAAATTTATTACTGCAAACCCTAATTTCTACTCTAATAGTTTTAATTACATCTGAATTTCTGCCAAAAGTGTTTTTTCAAATTTATGCCAATAGCTTAATGAAGTTTTTTGCTGTACCAAGTTATATCTTTTATGTTTTTTTTAATTACATATCAACGTTTGTTATTTGGATTTCTGACTTTATCTTAAAAAAATTCTTTAAAACACAAGGTGATTATGTGCCTTCTTTTTTTAGCAAAGTAGAATTAGGCAATTATATAAATGAACAAATGAGTGCCGTTGAAGATCATGAAGATATTGATTCAGAAATTCAAATTTTTCAGAATGCTTTAGAATTTTCAGGCGTGAAAGCTAGAGATATAATGACGCCAAGAACAGAATTGGTTGCTATAGAATTGCACCATTCCATGGATCAGTTAAGAGAACTTTTTGTTAAAACTGGCTATTCTAAAATTCTAATTTATCAAAATTCTCTTGACGATATTTTAGGTTATGTACATTCGTTCGAATTGTTTAAAAAACCTAAAAACATCAAAGCAATTATGATTCCAGTGGAGTTTGTTCCTGAGACTATTTTTGTGAAAGATGTTTTAAATCTTTTAACCAAAAAAAGAAAAAGTGTTGCTGTAATTCTAGATGAATATGGTGGAACTTCGGGCATTATTACCGTTGAAGATATTATTGAAGAACTTTTTGGTGAAATTGAAGACGAACACGATCAGGATGAAGAACTTATTGAGAAAAAATTAAATGAAACTACTTATTTGTTTTCAGCTCGTTTGGATGTTGAATATATTAATGAAGAATTCAAACTTGCTATTCCCGAAAATGATTCTTATGGAACTTTAGGTGGATTTATTGTTAATTTTTCAAAAGAAATTCCGCAAAAAGGCGATCAAATCGTTATAGATAATTTTCATTTTTGTATCGAAGAAGCTTCAAATACCAAAATAGAATTGGTAAAAATGACTATAACAGACTAAAAATAAAAAAATTTCACTTTTTATTGCAAATTATAACTTGACTTTTATATTTATTTCACAGATAATTGTATTTTCGCAAACTGAAATAAAATTTAACTTATATAGAAATGGCAGTTTTACAAAAAATTAGAAAGCGTTCGGGATTACTTTTACTAGCAATTGGATTTGCATTATTGGCTTTTGTTGTTCAAGATTTGTTTAGCAATGGAATGCAAAGTCAATCTAATAATATAGGAAGTATTAACGGAAAAGATATCCCTTTTGAAGCATTTAGAATTAAAGCAACAAATGCCGAAAAAAATGGTCAACAAGGTCAACCTGTTTCTCAAATGCAAGCGGTCAATCAAGTTTGGGATCAAGAAACATCAATAGCTTTACTTAATGAAGAATTTGATAAATTAGGAATTCGTATTGGAGATAAACACATTATTGAAAATTTTAAAAATGATCCTAATATCGGGCAAAACAAAATGTTCCAAAATGAACTAGGAAAATTTGATTTAAATAAATTTAAAGAGTTTTTTAAAACCAATCCTGGACAAGAACAATATTTAAAGGATAGAGAGAAAGAAGCCGAATTATCCACCAAATATCAAATTTATAATACAATGGTTAAAGCAGGTATGTATACTACCAATGCTGAAGGTAAATTTAAATATGAGTTAGAAACTAATAAAGCTAATTTCGATTATGTTTCTGTTTTGTATACCACTATTAAAGACAGTGATATTAAATTAACAGATGCTGATTATCTGGAATACATGAATAAGCATCCGAAAAGATTTAAATCAGACGGAACTCGCGAAATTGAATACGTATTGATTGAAGATAAACCTTCTGTAAAAGATCAAGAAGTAGTGAAAAATAAAGTTAATTCCTTTCTTACTGCAACCGATTCAACTAGTTTTAGATCAACTACAAATATTGCCGACTTTATAGCAAATAATTCAGATATTCCTTACGATACAATTTATAAATCAAAACAAGATTTGCCAACTGAAAATGCAGAAGCACTTTTTGCAACTCCAACCGGTGGAATTTATGGTCCTTATATGAATGGTAAGTACTATTGTATTTCTAAAGTTACAGGAAGAAAAGCCGGAGCAAAATCAAAAGCAAGTCATATTTTAATTAGTTATGAAGGGACTCAAGTTCCTAACAAAAAAGAAAAAAGAACTAAAGAACAAGCAAAAGCTAAAGCAGAACTATTATTGTCTCAAGTTTTAGCTAATCCAACAAATTTCTTTATTGTTGCCTTATCCAATTCAGATGATTCTTCTGCTCAACAAGGTGGCGATTTAGGTTATTTTTCTCCAGGACAAATGGTAAAACCTTTTAACGATTTTGTGTTTAATAATCCAATTGGAAAAATTGGCTTAGTTGAAACTGATTTTGGGTATCATATTATTAATGTTACTGATAAACAAGACGCCATACGTTTAGCAACTGTAGGTCAAAAAATAGAACCATCTTTAGAAACTACCGACAAAGCCTATGCTGCTGCAACCAAATTTGAAATGGATGCAAATGAAAAAGATTTTGCTGTTGTAGCAAAAGCTGCTAAACTTACAATAACTCCAGCTATCAAAGCTAAACCAATGGACGAAAATTTTGGAACCGTTGGCAATCAAAGACAAATAATAAAATGGGCTTACACTGATGGTACAAATATTGGCGATGTTAAACGTTTTGAAATAGTAAATGTTGGCCATGTAATTGCTAAATTGACTAAAATCAATGAAAAAGGAATGATGACTGTAGAAGAAGCAAAACCAATGATTGAAATTACCATAAAAAACGAGAAAAAAGCAGCAAAAATAATTGCTAAAATGAAAGGTGGTTCTCTCGAATCTATCGCTAAAGCAAATAAAACAACAGTTCAACAAGCGGTTGATACAACTCTCGACAATCCAAATTTAGGTGCAATTGGAGTAGAACAAAAAGTAGTTGGTGCAGCATTTGGATTAGCTGCAAATAAAACATCAGCTCCAATAGAAGGAAACATGGGCGTTTATATTGTAAGAGCTAAATCGGTTACAAAAGCACCAAAGATTGCAAAATACACCGATTATGTAAATAAATTAAAAGGAAATGCGGCACAAGCTGCAGGAAGAGTAATTTCTGCTTTGAAAAGCGATGCTAAAATAGAAGATAATAGATTAGAATTTTATTAGTATAAAGATTTACACAAAACTAAATCCCAATTCTTTTTTTAATGAATTGGGATTTTTTTATAATATCATTTCTTGATACGGAATCACAATTTCAAAACCTTTTTCTTTAAAATAACTTGTTGGATTTTCTTTAGAAATTACCATTATAAAATCGCCGCCCCAAGCCCCAAGACTTTTAATAACACCATTAAAATCTTCAAATAAAGCTTCCTGAACAGTTTGTGTTTCTAAAATAGAACTCAATTCTATTTCATGTTTTTTGATCTCTAAAGCAAAACTCTTGGAATCTTTGGCATTAATAACAGCCTGTGTAATTTTATTGATAACTGGAATAATTTTTTCAACATTTTTTTGGTTACCATAGTAAGATAATATGGCGGTTTTACTGCTTTGTTTTTTGTTAAGATATACAAAGTAGATTGTATCAGAATAATTAGGAATAAATATAACCTTTTCAACTATTGGTTTCTCGTTTACCAATTGATACAAAATAGCAGAATCATTTTGAGCACAAGCCACATCATAACCACTTCCGCCAAAACTTCTTTTAAGAAGTAGGTAGGCATCAATTTGTAACCATTGTGCAATATTGTTTATTAATGTTGATGAAGTGCCTAAACCCCAAAATTTAGGAAAAGTTAATTCTGTTTTTATTACATAACCTTTCGAATTTGTAATAAAAGTAGAATTCATTAAATAAGCTTCATGTAAAATTTCTATAAGTATATTTTTAATACTTTTTTTGTCATCAAATCGTTCTTTTCTAATTATAGATGTGAACGGAATACTATCTTCAAACCAAATTCTTCCATCATAATCAAAACTTTTCCATTGAATAGTTTCATTTTTTCCCTCTTCAATAATTAAATTTTGTCCAAATTTTGTAGGTAATGCAAATGCTTTTGCGCCATCAAGAACAACATATTCTCCTGTAATGAGTAATTTTCCGTTACTGTAAAATGTTTTTTTCATAGTATTTGCCAAAAAGGCGCAAAGTCACAAAGTTAAAACAATCTATAAATTAGTATTTAACCTCTTAAACTAGTAATAAAATCAACTACAGCCGAATGCGAAATGGTATTATTTTCAAAATAATTAGCAATTGCTTTTCGTTCTTCATCTGTAGCTTGAAATTGATTCAAAATATTATTGATATGCATTTTCATATGACCTTCTTGAATTCCGGTTGTGGTTAATGATCGTAAAGCAGCAAAATTTTGGGCTAATCCAACACTTGCCACAATTTGCATTAATTCTTGAGCAGATGGTTTTCCTAGTATTTCATGAGCGATTTTCACCATTGGATGCAAAGTAGTCAATCCTCCAATTGTTCCTAGAGCTAACGGAATTTCAATCCAAAACCTAAAAATATTATTTTCAATTGTTGCATGCGATAAACTAGAATACAATCCGTTTCGTGATGCATATGCATGAACTCCAGCTTCTACAGCTCGAAAATCGTTTCCAGTTGCTAAGACTATTGCGTCAACACCATTCATAATTCCTTTGTTATGAGTAACTGCACGATAAGGTTCAATCTCAGCAATTTGAATAGCTTGAATAAATTTGTCAGCAAATGCTGTTGGATTAATGATGTTTTTATCAGCCAAATCTTCCACTTTACATGATACTTCAGCACGTACAATACAATTTGGAATATAATTGGATAAAATACTCATTACGATTTGGATGTCTTTCTCTTCATCAGTAAAAGCAGCATAATTTTTAGCTCTTTCTTTTAGTGTTTTTGCAAATTGTTCCAAACACGAATTGATAAAATTGGCTCCCATACTATCTTTCGTTTCAAAAGTAGCATGAAGTTGATAGTAGTTTGCCAGTTCGGTACTTTTATTACGAAGTTCAATATCTAAAATTCCTCCACCACGTTTTTGCATGTTTTTAGTTATGCTTTCTGTTGTAGAAAAAAAAATTGTTTTATTTTGAGTAAAAAAATGTTTTAATTTTTTTGAATCTCCTTTGTATATAAAATGAACTTGCCCAATTTTTTCAGAACTTAAAACAGTTGCTTTAAATCCGCCACGAGTACTCCAATATTTTGCCGATTTTGCAGCTGCAGCAACAACTGAACTTTCTTCAATTACCATCGGAACCGAGTAATAATTATTGTTAATTAAAAAATTTGGAGCAATTCCAATTGGTAAATAAAAATTAGAAATGGTGTTTTCTATAAACTCATCATGAAGTTTTTGAAGTTTTTCATCACTATTCCAATAGTTTTTAATAGTAGCAGTGGCTTCATTTGGATTAGTAAAATATTCATTGGCAATCCAATTAATTTTTTCTTCTTTAGATAATTTAGAAAATCCAGCAATTGGTTTATTCATATTCAAATTATTAAGGCTAATGCGCTACAAAGATATAGAAAATAGTCACTAGATTTCGTGTAAGATTTCATTGTTTTAATCGGTTTTCATAAAATCAAAATTGCTTTTAACACTAAAACATGCCATTATTTGCAAATTTTTCACTAAAATTGAAGTCGTTTAATAATCATTCAAAAATATGTTATCAAAAAAATTAGTTGCGCTTTTCTTTTTAGTTTGTTTTTCAGTTGTTGCTCAACAAAAAATCACTGTAGAAGAAATTTATACAGGTGCTTTTCGTCCCAAAGGAATGGACGAATTAAAAGCCATGAAAAACACCAATCAATATACTGTTTTAAACTTTGATCGTGCTTCAAAATCATTTCAAATCGAATTGTTTGATTATGCTACATTAAAAAAAATAACGACATTAATTGATACAAAAAACTTTATAGCATTAGTTGATGGAATCGATAGTTATACTTTTAGTTCCGATGAGAAAACGATATTAATTGCTAATAATTCCAATCAGATTTTCCGATATTCTTTTACAGCAGATTACTATATATATACTATTGCTACAAAAGAATTGACTAAAATTTTAAGTCAAGTACAAGAACCTACATTTTCTCCAAACGGAACAATGATTGGTTTTGCTAAAGAGAACAATCTGTTTATATATAATGTTGCTTCAAAAAATTCTACTCAAATTACTTCAGACGGAAAGAAAAATGCAATTATAAACGGAATTACAGACTGGGTTTATGAAGAAGAATTTGCTTTTGTAAAAGCTTTTGATTGGAGTGCCGACAGTAAAAAATTGGCTTACATTCGTTTTGATGAAACTGAAGTTCCCGAATTCACTATGAATATTTTTAAAAAAGAGTTGTATCCTTCAGTAGAAACTTTTAAATATCCAAAAGCCGGCGAAAAAAATGCTTTGGTTTCTTTATTTGTCTATGATGTTATTAGTAAATCAGCTAAAGCAATTGATCTTGTTAATTATTCCGATTTTTATATTGCCCGAATGAAATGGACTAACGATGCGAATGTACTTTGTGCTCAGGTTTTAAATCGTCATCAAGATAATTTAGATTTGATTTTTGTAGACGGAACAACTGGAACTGCAAAAGTAGTTTTGAACGAAAAAGACAAAGCTTATATTGATGTTACAGATAATTTGACTTTTTTAAAAGACAATAGTTTTATTTGGACCTCCGAAAAAGACGGATTTAATCATATCTATTTATACGATAAAACCGGAAAATTAAAAAATCAAGTTACAAAAGGAAACTGGGAAGTAACCAATTATTATGGCTTTGATGAAAAGACAAAAACTGTTTTTTATCAATCGGTTGAAAATGGTTCGATTGTAAGAGATGTCTACAAAATAGCACTTGACGGAAAAAACAAAGTAAAATTATCGCAACAAATAGGCACAAATGCTGCGACTTTTAGTCCTGATTTCACTTATTTTATCAATACCTATTCAAGTGTAACGGTACCAATATCGTATACTTTAAACAATGCTAAAGATGGAAAAGAAGTTCAATCCATTGTAAGCAATACTGATTTGTCTGATAAATTAAAAAAATACAATTTATCCAACAAAGAATTTTTCGAATTAACTACCGAAAAAGGTCAAAAACTCAATGCTTGGATGATCAAACCGGCAGCTTTTGATGCATCAAAAAAATATCCAGTTTTTATGTTTCAATATTCTGGTCCTGGTTCTCAACAAGTGGCAAATCAATGGTTGAATACTAATGATATTTGGTTCATGATGTTATCGCAACAAGGTTATATTATTGCCTGCGTTGACGGAAGAGGAACTGGTTTTAAAGGCGCCGATTTTAAAAAGTGCACCCAAAAAGAATTAGGAAAATACGAAGTCGAAGACCAAATTGATGCTGCAAAAGTCATAGGAAATTATTCTTATGTTGATAAAACCAGAATAGGTATATTTGGTTGGTCGTATGGTGGATTTATGGCAAGTAATTGTTTGTTCAAAGGCGCTGATGTTTTTAAAATGGCGATTGCTGTTGCTCCAGTAACTAATTGGCGTTTTTACGACACTATTTATACCGAGCGTTACATGCAAACTCCACAAGAAAACGCAAGTGGTTATGATGATAATTCACCAATAAATCACGTGAGTAAATTGAAAGGAAATTTTCTTTTAATTCACGGAACAGCCGACGATAACGTTCATGTTCAAAACACAATGCAAATGATTGAAGCTTTAGTACAAGCCAATAAGCAATTCGATTGGGCGATTTATCCTGATAAAAATCACGGTATTTCTGGAGGAAAAACCAGAATTCAATTGTACAACAAAATGACTAATTTTATAAAAGAGAAATTATAAATTTAATTATATCATCATAAATTGTGAAGATGGAAATTCAAAAAAATTAGCTTTTAAAAGAAAAACTATAATTAACCAAAACAAAAACTAAAACAATTATTATGAGTGAAACAACAGTGAAAACAGGACATCCAAAGGGGCTTTGGGTATTATTTGGAACAGAAATGTGGGAACGATTCAACTTCTACGGAATGCGAGCTATTTTAACTTTGTTCCTTGTTAATTCATTAATGATGAAAGAAGAAGATGCTTCCATTATTTATGGAGGATTTTTGGGACTTTGTTATTTAACGCCTATGTTGGGAGGATTTATTTCAGATCGATTCTTTGGAAATAGAAATTGTATTATGTTAGGTGGATTAATGATGGCTGTTGGTCAATTGTTATTATTTTTTAGTGCAAGCGTTTTTGGTACTAATTTGAGTTTAGCTAATATATTAATGTGGTGCGCTCTTGGAATTATCATTTTTGGAAATGGATTTTTCAAACCAAATATTTCAAGTATGGTTGGAAGTTTGTATCCAAAACAAGAGAAAAGCAAATTAGATACTGCTTTTACAATATTTTATATGGGAATTAATTTAGGTGCTTTTTTAGGACAATTAATTTGCCCAATTGTAGGAGATGTTAAAGATACAGCTGGAGTTAGAGATATTCATGCATTCAAATGGGGATTTTTAGCAGCTTCATTGGCAATGTTAATTGGAACTGCTGTTTTTTACTTTTTAAAGAATAAATATGTTGTAACTCCTGAAGGAAGACCTTTAGGAGGGTTGCCAAAACATAATGTGTCGGATGACTATGAAGAAGGAGAATCTCAAAAAGCAGTATTCTCTAAAAACGCATTAATAGGCGCTTTAGTTGCGTTTTTTGGATTGGGACTTTTATTTCATTTTGTTTTTGGACAAAACTATATTTATTCATTGATCTACGCTAGTGGCTTATCTTTAGCAGGATTAATTATATCGGACTCTTCTTTAACAAAAGTAGAAAGAGATAGAATTTTAGTTATTTATATTGTTGCTTTCTTCGTAATATTTTTCTGGGCAGCATTTGAACAAGCAGGTTCGTCATTGACATTCATTGCTGATAATCAATGTGATAGAAACTTCTTCGGATACAATATGCCACCGTCAATGGTTCAAATTTTTAACGGATTGTTTGTAGTTGCCTTTGCGGTGCCTTTTAGTATGCTTTGGGATTATTTAAGAAGTAAAGATAGAGAACCAATTTCTCCAGTAAAACAAGCTGTTGGTTTAGGTTTGATTGCTTTAAGTTATTTCATCATTGCTTACAATGTAAAAGATCTAGGAAATAACGGATTATTAGCTATCAAATGGTTGATTCTTTTGTATCTAATTCAAACCGCTGCTGAATTATGTTTATCTCCAATCGGATTGTCTTTAGTAGGAAAATTATCTCCAAAACGTTTTTCTTCTTTATTGTATGGAGTTTTCTTTTTATCAAATGCTTCTGGTTATGCATTAGCGGGAACATTAGGGTCTATTTTGCCAGCAACTGGGGATAAATTCAACAAAGCAAAAGAACTAGGAATTGATTTACAAGCAGTTTTAGATAAAAAAGTTACACCAACAGCAGAACAATTAGCATTATTAGATAAAAACCAAATTAGTGCTTCAAATCCTGTTTTTGCTGGTTTTGAAATTCATAACTTATTCGAGTTCTTTATGGTATTTGTTATTCTTTGTGGATTGGCTGCAATAATTTTGATGGCACTTACTCCAAGATTAAAAAAAATGATGCATGGTGTTCGTTAATCATTTTTAAAAATAAATTTTATATCTTTCAAACCTACAATTAGCCTTCGCGAAGTTGTAGGTTTATTTTTTAAATTTCAATATTATGTGGAAAACTCATCCTAAAGCATTGCCTTACTTGTTTTTATCCGAAATGTGGGAACGTTTTGGTTACTATTTAATGATTGGTATTTTTACGCTTTACCTTAAAGATGTTGAAGCCGGTTTTGCAATGACCGAAAAAGAAGCAGCCGATTTATACGGTACTTTTATCGCACTTGTTTTTCTTACACCTTTTATTGGTGGTTTAGTTGCCGACCGATATTTAGGATACAAAAAATCAATTGTCATTGGCGGTTTAATGATGGGTGCAGGTTATTTTATGATGGGAATTCATAGCATGACAATGCTCTATGTTGCTATGACATTTGTTATTGTTGGTAACGGATTTTTCAAACCCAATATTTCTACTTTACTCGGAAATTTTTATAACGAAGATCAATATATAGAAAAGAAAGACGAAGGTTATAATATTTTCTATATGGGAATAAATATAGGTGCCTTTATATGTAATTTCTTTGGTGCTGCGTTGCAAATACTTCTTGGTTGGCAATATGCTTTCATGGCAGCTGGTTTGGGAATGATTGTTGGTGTAATTGTATTTCTTTTAGGCACAAAACATTACGGTGATAAAACCGAAAAGAAAGGGATTCAAGAAGGCGATATGCCATTTTCTAAAATTGTATTATATATTTTAGTTCCATCAGTAATATTCGGAATTATCGGTTGGTTGCTAAAAGGAGTACAATCAGATTCAAATTTAAATAGTGCCATTTTTGGATCAGATAGCACCGATGCATTTATTTTTGCATGCATTCCAGTAATCTATTTTTATGCAAGTTTATATTTTAAAGCTAAGATAGAAGACAAAAGACAAATAGGAGCTTTACTTTCCATATTTGCAGTAGTGATTTTGTTTTGGGCAGTTTTTAAGTTAAATGGTTCGGCACTAAATACTTGGGCAGATCGCTACACCGACAGACAAGTTACCGGAACTACTGAAAAAGTGTTTTCTACATTAGTTCAATCAAAAGAAATAACTTACGAAAAAGCAGAAACCGAATTATATGATGATAAATTTCGACTTCAAAAAGAAAATGGAGAAGTTAAAAAAGTAGTCGATTATCCAGTTTATTTTAGAAATGCTTCAAAAGAAAATGAACCACAAGAAGGAAGTAAAAAAAGTGTTTGGGTAACAAGTTTAAGCCAATCAATAAACCCAGGCTGGGTAATTATTTTAACGCCATTAATAGTAGCTTTTTTCACCTTTTTACGAAGTAGGAAAAAAGAACCTTCAACACCAACAAAAATAGCTTTCGGATTATTAATATCGGCATTATCAGTATTAGTAATGGTCGCCGCAGTTCATATTGGAAACAATGGCGCAGAAAAAGTGTCCGTTTGGTGGCTCGTTGCTAATTACGGAATTATCACTATTGGAGAATTGTTTCTTAGTCCGATGGGATTATCGATAGTATCCAAATTGTCTCCAAAAAATATTACCGCATTAATGATGGGTGGATGGTTTTTATCCACTTCTATTGGAAATAAATTAAGCGGTGTTTTAGCCAGTATGTGGGATACTTATGATGATAAAGCTAATTTCTTTTGGATAAACTTCGGATTGTTATTATTTGCAACTGTGTTAATGTTCGCTTTAGTCAAAAACCTAAATAAAGTAATGAAAGACCACGGAATAAATTAACTATGGAAGCAAATCAAACTTTAGAGCAAATTCAGAATTTTAAAGGAAAATACCCAAAACAACTTTGGAGTTTATTTTTCTCAGAAATGTGGGAGCGTTTCAGTTTTTACGGAATGCGTGGAATGTTGGCTGTGTTTATGGTTAGCCAATTAAAAATGGATGAAACTACTGCTAATCTTCAATATGGTGCAACTCAAGCCTGGGTATATGCATTTACATTTATTGGAGGTTTGTTTGCCGATAAAATTTTAGGTTTAAGAAAATCACTTTTTTGGGGAGGAATATTAATGATTATTGGAAGTGTGATTTTAGCTTTTAGTCCAAAAGACTTGTTTTTCACCGGAATTGGATTTACTATTGTTGGAACTGGGTTTTTTAAGCCTAATATTTCATCTATGGTTGGACAGTTATATAAAGATGGAGATATCAGACGAGATGCAGGTTTTTCGCTTTTTTATGCCGGAATAAATCTTGGCGCTTTGCTTGGCGGTTATGTTTGTATTGCAGTTGCAAATGGAAATCTATGGACAGGTTTTGTTCCAGAAAATCTTCGTTGGAATTATGCTTTTGGTTTTGCAGCTATAGTTATGATTATTAGCCTAATTACCTTCACACAAACGCAAAAAAATTTAGGTGAAATTGGTTTGTCGCCTTTAGCCAATCTTGAAAAGTCTAAAAGAAAAATCTATGAAGTAATTACTTACATTGGTTCGTTAGTATTAATTCCAATCATTATTTTAATGGTAGCCAATACCGTTTATACCGACTATTTTATGATGATAATTGGACCAGCATCCATACTTTATTTGTTCTATGAGATGAGAAATTTCTCTGTAACAGAGAACAAAAAATTAATTGCAGCTTTAGTTTTTATTATTTTTTCGATTTTTTTCTGGGCATTTTATGAGCAAAGTGGTGGTTCATTAAGTTTATTTGCCGCCAATAATTTAAATACTAATTTATTAGGAGTTGAGCTCGATCCCAATGGTGTGAATAATTCGTCGGGAGCTTTATTTGTAATTATTTTTGCTGCTTTGTTAGGTATTGTATGGATTTGGATGGCTAAGAAAAAAATTGAACCCAATACAGTTGTGAAGTTTGGTTTGGGATTCTTATTCCTTGCAGCCGGTTTTTGGATTTTTTACTACACTAAATTCTTTGCTGGTCCAGATGGAAAAACTTCTTTAAATTTATTTACTTTTGGATGGTTTGTTATTACTTTTGGTGAATTGTGTTTGTCGCCAATTGGAATGTCAGTAATGACCAAACTATCACCACAAAAAATACAAGCCGTAATTATGGGAATGTGGTTTTTAGCGAGTGCTTATGGTCAATATTTTGCTGGTTTACTTGGAGCTAATATTGCTGAAGCTTCTGAAAATGCATCCAACTTAGAAAAGCTAAATGTGTATGCCGATGGTTACCAACAATTAGGATTGTATGCTTTAATCGCGGGTGTACTAATGATAGCAATTTCTCCATTAATTAAAAAATTAATGCAAGAAGTAAAATAAATTACTTAAATTTCGGCACTATTTTTGACTCGAGCATAGCGAACAGACGAAGTAAAACAGTTTAAAAAAAATATATTATGAAAAAAATACTATTATCATTATTATTTGTTGTTGCTAGTATAACAACCCAAGCGCAAGAAGGATTAACATGGCACACTGACTTAAATAAAGCTACCGAAATTGCTCGTCAAGAACAAAAACCTTTATTTTTATTTTTTACAGGAAGTGATTGGTGTGGATGGTGCATTCGTTTACAAAATGAAGTTTTTAAGAAACCTGAATTTGTCACGTGGGCAAAAGAGAAAGTGGTTTTAGTTGAACTTGATTTTCCTAGAAGAACACAACAATCAGACGAAATTAAATTGCAAAATAGTCAAATGCAACAGATGTTTGCCATTCAAGGTTATCCATCCATTAGATTTGTAAAACCAACTATAAAAGATGGAAAAACAAATTTCGAAAAGATAGGAGAGGCAAGCTATATGGCTGGAGGACCTAGTGTATGGATACCAAATGCGAATAAAGCATTAGAAAGTTTTGTTCCTGATGCTAAACCTGCAGAAGTAAAAAAAGCAAAAGCAAAAAAAACAACTAAGAAAAGTGCTTAAAAGACTTTAACTATAATTTATAAAATCCCTTTTCTGAAGTATCATGAAAAGGGATTTTTTCTTTCACACATGTCGCTTTCCATAATTTTACATACGATTTAAAATTAGAAGCATCAACAACAACTTGTTGTGGTTTCCAAGAATCAAAAAGCCTTTCTAAATTTACTTTTGGTGAGTTAGTAAGCAGTAGAACATCTGGTCTAACTTTTGCCAAATAAACACCAGAACTATCTACTAATAGCAGTTTCTTGTTTTTAAAATAATACAAATTCGAAATTAACTTTTTCTCTTGAATTTCACAAAAATGCGCCACTAAATACGATTTTAAAACACCGTTTTTATCACAATTTTTTAAATCAAAATCAGTTGCAAATACGATTACTTTTGTTCCATTTCTTTCGGTAATTATTGTGCTTCTCTTCGTATTAAAAACAATGAATTCACTTTGTTTTTGTTTAGTATATTTTAAATGTAAGTTGATTATCTGAAATGAAATAATTGCAATTAAACAGTATAATAGTTTTTTACTTGTAGGTTTACTATACCAAATTATGAAACTGAAAATAATAAGATAACAACACCACATCATTGACCAATTAAATGAAATGTCTTTTATTATAAAATCTTCAAAAGAGGCAATCCAATTTATAATTTTATTTAACAGCCAAATACTCCATTCTAAAAGTTGTAAAAGTGGCATCCAAACAAAATTGAAAGCAGCTAATGCCATTACTACAACTCCAATACACAAAATAATACTAAGCATAGGCAGAATAATAATATTAGTTATAAAAAACAAACCAGGAAATTGATGAAAGTAATAAACGCTTAATGGGAAAGTGCCAATTTGTGCTGCAAATGAAACCGTAATTATTTCCCAAAAATAAAGTGTGATTTTATTTTTTGGATTCCAAATGGAAAGTAATAAAGGTTGTAACCAAACTATAAAAAATAATGCTAAATAACTCAATTGGAATCCAACATCAAACAAAAAAGAAGGTTGAAAAAGTAAAATAAGCAGCATTGATACTAAAAGCGTATGGTAAATATTTACACTTCGTCGTAAATACATTCCAATTGCAACAAAGGAAAACATTGTTACAGATCGAACTACAGAAGGAGCTAAACCAGCCACAATTCCGAATGTCCACAACGAAAAAACTACAATAATAAGTTTTAGTAAGGAATTCTTTTTTGTATTTGGAATTGGTTTTAATAGAAAAGTAATAAAAAGCAAAATAAAACCAACATGCAAACCAGAAACAGATAAAATATGAACCGCTCCAGCATATTGATAATCGCGATTTATTTCCTCAGAAATATCTTGTTGTTGTCCTAAAATTAAAGCATTTACAACACTTAATTCGGTTTCATTAAAATGATTTTTTTCTAAATTATGAATAATTCTATTTCTTAATCTACTTGCATAATAGGGTACTGATTTTTCAACATATTGATTTACTTTTATTTCGTTGTAATTGGTATAAATCTGACCATAAATTTGTTTGTTTTCTAAATATTTAGAATAGTCAAATTGGTCAGGATTATTAGGCTTTTTATTGGTATAAATAGAACCATAAATTTTTAATTGTGAGCCAATTTCTATTGGATGCGATAAACTGTCTTTAGCAATATTGAGAAGCAGTTTGCCATAACTTTTATTGTTATTTAAAAAAATTACATTGGCAATATATCGATCACTATAATTTGTTTTTTTTAGTCTTTCTTTTACTATTAATTCAATTGGATAGTACTTTTCAATTGAATTTATGTCATGATAATAATGATTAGAATTGTTGGTTTGTATCGACGAAACAAATGAAAATGCACCTATTAAAAAGGATGTTAAGAAAGCAACTATACTAAATTGGAATTTAAAAAAAGCGCTCTTTTTAGATGCAAAATAACAGATAATTACGAGTGTGATTGCAATAATTAACGCTACTAAAAGAAGCTTTAATTTGGGTTTTGTTACTTGGGCAAAAAGAATTCCAAAAACAAAAAAAAGTGTAATTTTGACTAAAGGAAATTGTAATACTTTCACTTTGTGGCGTTTATAATTATGAATGGCGTTTACTAATTATAAAAGTACTACTTTTTTTGAATAGTTGTAAAACTATTTTAAATTTTCTACAATTAATTTCGATGTTTTTTCACTTGCTCCAATTCCGCCTAACTTTTGCTCTAGCTGATCATATTTCAGCAGCATTTTATTTCTGGAATCAGTTTCTAAAATCTTAAAAAGTTCTTCTTTAATACGCTTTGTGTTGCAGTTATTTTGTATCAATTCGGTAACCACTTCTTCATCCATAATTAAATTTACAAGAGAAATATATTTTAATGTAATGATTCGTTTTGCGATTTGATAGGATATCCAATTTCCTTTATAACAAACAACTTCGGGCACTTTAAACAAAGCAGTTTCTAATGTTGCAGTTCCTGATGTTACTAGTGCTGCAACAGAATTACTCAATAAATCATAGGTTTTGTTGGAAATGAATTTTACATTTGAATTGCTTAAAAATTGTTGGTAGAAATTATATTCCTGACTTGGAGCTCCGGCAATTACAAATTGATAATCCGAAAAATCATCAACAACACTTAGCATTACTGAAAGCATTTTTGAAATTTCTTGCTTTCTGCTTCCGGGTAAAATAGCAATTATTGGTTTATTGTTGAGATGATTTTCTTTTCTAAATTGCGAACTTTCAATAAATTTTCGATTGTGAATAGCATCAATTAATGGGTGTCCAACAAATTCAACAGGAAAATGATGCTTTTTTTCATAAAAATCTTTTTCAAAAGGAAGAATAACATACAGTTTGTCGAAATCACGTTTAATAGCAGTAATTCTATTTTCTTTCCAAGCCCAAATTTGCGGAGAAATGTAATAATGTGTTTTAATTCCGTTTAGTTTTGCCCATTTTGCAATTCGCATATTAAAGCCAGGATAATCTATAAAAATTAGTACATCAGGATTAAATTGTTCAATATCTTCTTTACAGATTTTGATGTTTTTAAAAATAGTTTTTAAATTCATGACCACTTCGGCAAATCCCATAAAAGCTAATTCTTTGTAATGTTTTACTAAAGTTCCACCAACATTTTGCATTAAATCGCCACCCCAAAATCGAATTTCAGCAGAATTATCTTCTTCAAATAATGCTTTCATCAAATTAGAGCCATGTAAATCCCCCGATGCTTCTCCAGCAATTATATAGTATTTCATTTATAAAAATAAAGTAAGTATTGTTAATATAATTGTAGCAAAAATAACTCCTCTAGCCATAAAATCTTTTTTAAGTTTTAATAAAGTGAAAAAAACTACTAAATTTAATATCGCACCTAATGTCATTATTTTTCCTAAAATACCAATACTTCTTAGTTTTTGAAAGTCGGTAAATAAATTGTAGTCTGTAAATACCTCAAGAAAAATATAAGCTCCAATTGTAGCTGTTGCTATTCCTAAAATACAGCCAAAAATCAAATCTCTTATTTTCATATGTTGTTATTTATTTCTTTTTTAGTGGTCATATGGAATACGACTTAATTTTCATTGGTGTTTTGTTTGCAACAAACTTGATATTAATGGCATCTTCATAAATTCAAATTATAAGTTCCAAGTGTTTAAACTTTGGATTGCGTGATGAGCAGTTAAATCAAATTGAACTGGAACGATAGAAATATAACCATTTGCTAAAGCCCACTCATCGGTATCTTCGCCTTTATCTAAATTTACAAACTCGCCAGAAAGCCAATAATAATCTTTTCCCATTGGTGTTTGTCGTTTGTCAAATCGCTCTTGCCAAATGGCTTTTGCTTGGCGACAAATTTTTATTCCTTTAATTTCTTTTTCAGTCAGTTTAGGAATATTTACATTTAACACAACTCCTTCGGGCAATTTATTTTTTAAAATTTCAAGTGCGATTTTTTTTATAAACGGTTTAGTATCCTCAAAATTAGCATTCCAGTTGTAATCTAATAAAGAAAATCCGATAGCAGGAATTCCTTCAATTCCAGCCTCAACTGCAGCACTCATAGTTCCCGAGTAAATTACATTTATAGAAGAATTGGAACCGTGATTTATTCCAGAAACACACAAATCGGGTTTTTGTTTTAAGATTTCATTTACAGCAATTTTTACGCAATCAACAGGTGTGCCAGAGCAACTGTATTCTAAAATGGAATCATTGTCTTTAGAAATTTTATTAATATATAAAGTATTGTTGATTGTAATTGCATGTCCCATGGCGCTTTGAGGACTTTCAGGTGCAACTACAATAACATCGCCAATTTCTGACATCACTTCAATTAACGTTCTTATTCCAGGAGCAGAAATACTATCATCATTGGTAACTAAAATTAACGGTTTCTTATGCATTATAAAGTGTCTGATTTAATTTTTATTATAACAAAAGTACTTATTTTCAAGCTTATTATATTACAATTTTCATAACTTTGAAACTTTAATTTATATTAAATAAAAAGCAAATTTTGATTTAACAAAAAATTATGCAATCATGGGTAATTATGGCATAGTTTTGTATGTAATTTTATGAAAAATTAATGAGTGTAATATTTAAATTTATGAAAAGGAATTATAAAGTACTTTTAGTAGTTTTAGCTTTATCAGTAGGATTGTGGAGTTTTATCCCAAAAGGAAAAAAAAATGATCCTGAAAAAGACAAACTTTTGTTAGAACTTTTGGCATATGTTCTTGAAAAAGGACATTATAATCCAGCAATTATTGATGATGATTTATCTAAAGGGATTTATAAAGATTATATCACTGCACTAGATCCTTCGAAACGATTCTTTCTGCAATCGGATATTAATGATTTTTCTAAATATGAATTCCAAATTGATGATCAAATTAAGAATAAAGATTTAACTTTTTTTAATTTGACTTATGATCGATTAATTAAAAGAATGGAAGAAACAAAGTCGTTCTATGCCTCTATTCTTGAGAATCCATTTGATTTTACAATTGATGAAGAATTTAATACAGATTACGAAAAATTACCTTATGCCAAAACAAATGCTGAATTAAAAGAAAAATGGCGTAAACAAGTAAAGCTATCTTCATTAGCAACTTTTATTGATAAACAAAAATTAGAAGAAGATAAAATCAAAAACAAAAGCAAAACTCCCGAACAAAAACTCAATGAATACAGAGAAAAATTAGGAAATAAAATCACTCCTGAACTAGAAAAGAAGTTTTTGGAAAGCACAGCTAAAATTGATAATGAGGATCCAAAAACTAGTATTCAACTAGAAGAGGAAAGTAGAGAGAGTACGCTCAAATCGTTAAACGAATACTTTGGTTTTATTAAAGATTTAGATAGAAATGATTGGTTTTCTGTATATATCAATGCAATAGCTTCTCGTTTTGACCCTCACACTTCTTATTTTGCTCCCGAAGAAAAAGAGCGATTTGATGTAAGCATGAGCGGTAAATTAGAAGGAATTGGAGCGCGTTTACAAAAGAAAAATGATTTTACAGAAATTACCGAATTGATATCTGGCGGACCAGCTTGGAGAGGAAAAGAATTAGAATCGGGTGATGTAATACTTAAAGTTGCACAAGGCGATAAAGAACCAATTGAAGTAGTTGGAATGCGTTTAGACGATGTGGTTAAAAAAATAAAAGGACCAAAAGGTACTGAAGTTCGTTTAACAGTTAAAAAAACAGACGGAATAATAAAAGTAATTTCAATTATTAGAGATGAAGTTGAAATTGAAGAAACTTACGCAAAATCGAGTATTATTGACAGAAACGGAAGTAAATACGGAATTATTTACTTGCCAAAATTTTATATCGATTTTGAAGATAAAAACAGTAGAGATGCCGGAAAAGATGTTGCTTTAGAAGTGGAACGATTAAAAAATGAAGGTGTTCAGGGAATTATTATGGATGTTCGTGACAATGGAGGTGGCTCTTTAAAAACTGTTGTAGATATTGCAGGTTTGTTCATAGAACAAGGTCCAATAGTACAAATTAAATCAGCTGCAGGAAAAAAAGAAGTTTTATATGATACCGATAAAACAGTAAAATGGGATGGACCATTAGTGATAATGGTTAACGAATTTTCAGCATCAGCATCGGAAATTTTAGCAGCAGCTATGCAAGATTATAAAAGGGCTATTATTGTTGGTAGTAAACAAACTTTCGGAAAAGGAACGGTTCAAAATATAATCGATTTAAATCAGTTTGTTAGAGGAAGCGATGTAGGCGATTTAGGTGCTTTAAAAACAACAACTCAAAAATTTTACAGAATAAATGGTGGTTCAACCCAACTAGAAGGAGTTGCAAGTGATGTTGTTATGCCAGATCGATATGCTTATTTAAAAATGGGTGAAAAAGATACTGATAATGCAATGGCTTGGGATAAAATAGATGCGGCTGACTACACAGTTTGGAACAAACAGAATAACTTTGACAAAGCGGTGAGTAATAGTAAAAACAGAATTGAGACTAATTCTCAAATGAAATTAATTGATGAAAATGCAAAATGGGTTGATGAAAGAAATAAAGTTAACACTTATAGTTTGCAGATAGATAAGTTTAAGAATGAACAAAAGAAATTAGAAGAAACTAATAAAAAATTTAAAGAGATTTCTGATTACACTAATAAATTGCCTTTTACTTCTTTGCCTTATGAAACAGAATTAATGAAAAATGATGCTACTTTAAAAGATAAAAGAGAAAGTTGGTTTGAAAGTTTAACAAAAGACATCTATGTTGAGGAAGCTTTACACATTTTAGATGATTTAAGAGGAACACAAGATGTAAAGAATGGGTTAACTAATAAAGCCAAAAAGGAAAAATTGATTAAATCGTAATATTTATGAATAGTATAAATAAAAAATGCTCCGAAAAAATTGTTTTTCGGAGCATTTTTTATTTGTTTATAAATTAATCTCTAACTTTTTTTAATTTCTTTTGAGCTTTCTCAATTTCTTTCTCAATTTCTTTTATCTTTAATTCTTGTTTGGTTATTTTAACATTTGATTTTTCGATATCAACTCGAGAAAGTTTTCCTTTATCTCTAGATTTTTTAAATTTAGTTTGCATTTTTACTAATTCTTTTTTTGCCTTTACTAATTTACTTGTCTCTTTTCCAACTGGTTTTTCAGCAGATTTAATTTTATTTTGTTCTTTTTCAAATTGTTTTTGTTCTTTTTCAAATTGTTTTTGCTCTTTTTCAAATTTCCTTTGTGCTTTTTCAAATTTTTCAGCATCTCTTTGAGTGTCTTGGGTTTCTTTTATGGCAATTTTTTCTGCTTTTAATTGGTTTTCTAAACGTTCTGATTCTTTTTTTCTTTGTTTTTCAATTTCAACTGCATTGGTTTTTACCGAATCAATTGGTTTGGTTTCTTGAGCAATTAAGTTAAGGAAACTAACTAATAAAAGTGACGTTAAAAGTATTCTAATTTTCATTTTGATTCGTTTTAGTTTTGTAAATTTCTATTTTTATCTTTACCTAATTAACAAATTCTATTCCAAAAATAGAAACAAAAAAAACATTTATAATTATGAATTATTTTTTAAGTAAAAAAATGGTTTTTTGTCTAATGATTGCTACATTATTAGTTGCTTGTAATTATCAAACAAAAAGCTTGGAAGATTTTGAAAATCGAGTAGATTCTTCTTCAACTGTAGTTAATTATGATAAAAAAGTATTTAATTTTTTACCAACTGCTACTAATAATATAATAGTTGTTCATGATAATTATACGCTATCGTATCTTGAAGAATATGAACAAGCCGAATGGGTTGCGTATGAATTAAAAAAGCAAGATGTTTCGAGTTCTAATTTTGACCGCCCTTTTTTTATTGAAGATGATAAAGTAAAAACAGGATCAGCAGATTGGAGAAATTACAAACGATCAGGTTATGATAAAGGGCATCTTTGTCCAGCTGGAGATCGAAAATTTAGCAAGAAAGCCTTTGACGAAACTTTTTTAACGTCTAATATTTCACCACAAAAGCACGATTTTAATGATGGTGTTTGGAACAGATTAGAGCAAAAAGTTAGGTATTGGGCTTCGAAATATGATGGTGTTTTTGTAATTACAGGCGGTGTTTTAGAAAAAGGACTTTCAACAATTGGTAATGAAGATGTGGCTGTTCCTAATTATTTTTATAAAGTTATTTTAGATAATGATAATGGCAATTACAAGATGATTGGTTTTTTAGTTCCTGCCGTAGATAGTGATGCACCACTTTACTCCTTTGTTGTTTCGGTAGATGAAATTGAAAAACGAACTGGAATTGATTTTTTTCCGAGTTTGGATGATACAACTGAAGACCAATTGGAAAAGAATAGTGATTATAAAAACTGGACTTTTAAATAGCCCTGATAGTAGTGTAAAGCTTTTGAAAGTTTATTAATTAGTTTTATTATTTTGTTAAAGCGACCAGAGGAAGCTAATAACAAAATTTAAAAAACTTTAATAAATCGAAAAACTTGAAGCGAATAGCAGGAATTAGCTTCTGATTATTATTACCACGTTCTTCACAAATTCTCGCAATGAAATAAAATTGAAATGCAAAATGGATTACGACTACTTTTTAAAACTGATTACTGACCACTGAGCACTTTTCTTACCACTCATTTACTTTATTAGCATCCATTTTTAAAAAGATAAAGAGTAAAATGGTAAAACCCCAAAGTCCGGAACCTCCATAAGAAAAGAACGGAAGTGGAACACCAATAGTTGGAAAAACACCTAAAACCATGGCAATATTAACAAAGAAATGGATGAATAATATTCCGGCGACACAATAACCATAAACCCTACTGAACTTGGTTTTTTGTCTCTCGGCGAGATAAATGACTCGTAGAATTAGACATACAAAAAGTCCGATAACAACTACACAACCTAAAAATCCCCATTCTTCTCCAACAGTGGTGAAAATATAATCGGTGTGTTGCGCGGGTACAAATCCTCCTTTTGTTTGAGTGCCTTCGAGATAACCTTTTCCGAAAAATCCACCTGAACCAACAGCAATTTCCGATTGGTTGGTGTTGTATCCAATACCTTTCATATCCACTTCACGACCTAATAATATATTAAAACGGTCACGATGATGTTGTTTAAAAACGTTGTTAAATACATAATTCACAGAAAAAGAGAATCCAGAAATTAAGACTAAAAGAATCAAACTTGCAATGATGTTTCTATCTACATACCTACTTCTGAAATAATTTAATACTAAAACCAATGCGGTTATTCCTATTACAATAAACGGATTATTAAAGGCAAGAGTTAAAACAAAGAGTATGATTGCGATAAAACCAGTTATTAAATACCAGCCTGGTAATCCTTCGCGGTACAAAACAATAAAGAAAACAAAATAAATTAAAGCACTTCCAGGATCGGGTTGAGGTAGAATTAACATAACAGGCAAAAAGACAATTAACAAGACTTGAATTTGCCTATTTACATTTTTTAGATTGATTTGCACATCGCTTAAATATTTAGCTAACGCTAGAGCGGTTGCGGCTTTTGCAAATTCTGAAGGTTGTAACGTAAAACCACCAATGGCATACCAACAACGTTGTCCGGCGATTGTTTTTCCAAATGCAAATAGTCCGATTAGAGAGAGTATTGAAATGGCAAAAATGATAATGGAGAATTTTTCATAAAATTTAGATTCTACAAATAGTACTATAAAAATAATAGGAATAGTTAATAGAATGAAAAAAAATTGTTTTCCATAGATTTGATTGGGATCAAAAATAGAGGTTTCTTCGGCTACATTTGACAATGATGAGGAATAGATATTTAACCATCCCATAATCACTAAAGCAATGTAGATGGTAATACTTATCCAATCAATATTTTGTGAAACACCCTGATTCTTCATTTATAGTTTCGCATTTATACTGTCTTTTTTTAATGTACTTTTTATTGTTTTTTGTTTAGCAATAGAGTCTATTTTTCTTTTTACTTCAATCAAACTATCTCTTCTTTTAGAAATACTATCTTGCTGTTTACGTGGAAGAAGTTTATCATATTGCGATTTTAAACTTCCGTTTAGCATTCTTTTTTCAAAATCGAGACGTGTAATTTTTTTACTTAAATATTTTTCTATCATTAAAGTAGTAATTGGTCCAGCCCATCGTGCTCCCCAATATCCATTTTCTACAAAAACTGCAATGGCAATTTTAGGATTGTCTTTTGGAGCAAAAGCAACAAAAATAGAGTGATCTTGTAGTTTTGTTCTTTTCCCATTTATTTTCGCAAAGTTTTCCGCAGTTCCCGTTTTTCCGCAAATTTGTAGTCCAACAACTCCAAGTCCGCCTGCGGTTCCACCAGGACCATAAACTGCGTTCATTCCTTCAACAATTGGATCAAAATATTTTCTATTAATGGTTGTTGTATGTTTTGTTCTAAATTTTTTATCAATTACATTTCCTTCAATTTTTTTTATAATATGAGGTGTATAATAATAGCCTCTATTTGCAATTGTTGCCATAAAATTGGCTAATTGAATTGGCGTCATTAATACTTCACCTTGACCAATAGCGTTGGAAACAATAGTTTTGCCATCCCATTTCCATCCATTTCCATCTTTATTGTATAATTTATCATAATATTTAGAATTGGGAATTTTTCCTTTTCTTCCGGTTGGAAGATCATATCCCATAAAATCACCAAGACCAAAACTTTTTAAATGGTTTGCCCAAATATCTAAACCAACACCTTTGTTTTTATACTTATTCACCGTTTTTATATACGAATTAGAAAAATAAGTGTTGCACGATTGATAGATAGCCTTGTGTAATTGAACGCCACCGCCATTACAATGACATTTCATAAATTTTCCGCGCGCATAACTAAATCCCCGACGGCAATAAAAAGTAGTGCTATCTGTAATAACACTTTCCTGAAGAGCAATTAAACCAGTTAAAATTTTAAAAGGAGATCCAGGTGGATATTCGGCAAGTAAACCTCTGTCGTATAAAGGTTTTGCAATTGAATCTTTATATAATGAAGTATAATTGCCAGATCGTTGTCTACCTACTAAAATTGCAGGATTATACGAAGGAGCTGTTACTAATGCTAAAATTTCTCCAGTTCTAGGTTCGATAGCCACAATTCCACCTCGTTTGTTTATCATTAATTCTTCACCATATTTTTGCAATTCAGCATCAATTGTTAATGTTACATCTTCACCTTGTTTGGCAATGGTATCAAATTTTCCTTCTTTATAAGAGCCAATTTCTCTGTTAAATTTATCTTTTTGTACATATCGAATGCCTTTCTGACCTCTTAATATTGTTTCATAACTTTCTTCAACACCTTGTTTACCTATTAAATCACCGCCAACATAATAGCTGTTTTTTTCAATTATTTTTTGATTTACTTGTGTGATAAACCCAAAAACATTTGCGCCATAATTTACTTGATAGTCTCTTAATGATCTTTTTTGGATATAAAAACCATCAAATCGTCGAAGTTTTTCTTGAAAAGCAGCGTATTCTTCTTTGTTTAATTGTGGAAGAAAAACAGAAGGTAACATCGGACTATATATTTTTGCTTTATTGATTTTTTTAATAAACTCAGTTTTCGTTATGCTCAATAAAGAGCAAAACTGTATGGTATCGATTTGTTTTACCTCTCTTGGAATAACCATAATATCGTAAGAAGGTTGGTTGGCGACTAAGAGTTTACCATTTCGATCAAATATATACCCACGCTCAGGGTAGATGTAATTAATTTTAATGGCATTATTTTCAGATTTAAGTCGTAATGAATCATCAATTACTTGTAGATAAAAAAGGCGGAGTAATAACAAAGAAGCTGTAACAATAACAAGTATTGGAAGTAATGTCTTTCTCATCGCTTATTTGGCTTAATTAAATAAATAATTAATATACTGATAACTAAAGTAAAAACCGTACTAATTAAAGTTCTAATAATAATATTTAAAAAGAAATTAAATGTAAAGATCTCTAAAATAAAAAGAATAATATGATGAAGTACAACTGCTAACAATAGAAAAGAAAAACGTTCTGGGGTTAATGCATCATTTAATCTAACGGTTTGGTATTCATAACTTAATCCGAAGGAAAATTTAAAAAGTGAAGGTCGTAAAAAAGCTAAAACCAAACAAGAAGTTGCATGAACTCCACCCGAATTTAAAAACAAATCCATTAGTAATCCAAGTAAGAAACTAGCCGCTAGTAAGCCAAATTTATTTCCGTTTACTGGATACAAAATAATAAATAATATATAGGGAAACGGATTAATATAGCCTAAAAAATTAATATTATTAAATATCAAAATTTGTGCAGCTAGCAACAAAATAAAACGAGCTAAATTATATAAAAAAGCACTATTCATCTTTTAGTGTCTTTGTTTCCAATTTTTTTATTTCTGGAGTGTCTTTATTTTTTATGACGTATACATAACCTAAACTGGTCATATCATTAAACAATTTAATATCTAAAGTATAGAAATTGGTTTCATTATCGGTAAGCACTTTTTCTACTGTTCCAATATTAATGTTCTCAGGAAAAATTTCTGATATTCCTCCAGTTACGATTGTATCGCCTTTTTTAACTGTTGCTAATCTTGGCACATCTGTTAGCTGAACAAAACCAGTGCTCTTTCCATTCCAAGACAATGATCCATAATGACCCGATTTTTTAATTTTTGCATTTAATGGTCGACTGGTATTAAGAATACTCAAAACAGTTGAATAATTTGCTGACGTATTTTCGATAACACCAACAATTCCCAAGCTATTAATTACGCCCATATCTTGTTTAATTCCTTGTGCGCTTCCACTGTTAAGTGTTAAATAATTTTCATGAACGTTATAGGAGTTCTTAATAACTTTAGAAATTAGAACATCTGTTTTCTTAACACCATAAATACTATCAATTTCTGGTAATTTAGTGGAATCTTTTAAATTAAAAAGCAAACTTTTCAAACGTGCGTTTTCTTTTGCTAATTCGTCATTTTGAATTTTAAGATTAAAATATTCATTTACATTATTCATCTTTTCATAAACGCCACCAGATAGGAAATTGGCAGAACTAATTACTTTACTTTTATGAAAGGAATGTGATTGAATGGTTAACGAAAGTGATATAATTATAAGCAGCAAAAACAGCATACGATAGCTGTTTTTAAATATAAAATTAAATATTTGCTGCATTTTATTTAGTGTTCAGTGGTCAGTATTCAGTTTTCTATTTGAAACGTATTTCTCAAAAAATTTATTTGATAAGGATACTTCTGAATTTTGGGATGTTTTTTAAAGCCATTCCGGTTCCTCTAACAACTGCTTTCAATGGATCTTCGGCGATATAAACAGGTAAATCTGTTTTTAATGAAATACGTTTGTCCAATCCTCTTAACATAGAACCTCCGCCCGCAAGATAAATACCAGTATTGTAAATATCGGCAGCTAATTCAGGTGGCGTTTGCGATAAGGTTTCCATAACAGCATCTTCAATTCGTTGTATTGATTTGTCTAAAGCTTTTGCAATTTCTCTGAAAGTAACTTCTACTTGTTTTGGTTTTCCAGTAAGTAAATCTCTACCTTGAACCGACATATCGTCTGGTGGAGTTTCCAATTGATCGGTTGCAGCTCCAACTTGAATTTTAATTTTTTCGGCAGTAGTTTCACCCACAAACAAATTGTGTTGTGTTCGCATGTAATAAATAATATCATTGGTAAAAACATCACCAGCAATTTTGACCGATTTATCACAAACAATTCCGCCAAGAGCGATAACTGCAATTTCGGTAGTTCCACCGCCAATATCAACAATCATGTTTCCTTTTGGTTGCATAATGTCAATTCCGATTCCGATTGCCGCAGCCATTGGTTCGTGTATTAAATAAACTTCTTTTCCGTTTACACGTTCACAACTTTCTTTCACAGCACGCATTTCAACTTCTGTAATTCCAGATGGAATACAAACCACCATCCGCAATGCTGGTGTAAACATTTTTTTCTTTAAAGCAGGAATACTTTTAATAAACATACTAATCATTTTTTCTGATGCATCAAAATCGGCTATAACGCCGTCTTTCAATGGTCGAATGGTTTTTATATTTTCATGAGTTTTACCTTGCATCATGTTTGCCTCTTTTCCAACGGCAATAATTTTTCCAGTTATTCTGTCTCTGGCAACAATAGATGGACTATCAATTACAACTTTGTCGTTGTGAATGATTAGTGTATTTGCGGTTCCAAGGTCAATAGCTATGTCCTCAGTCATGAAATCAAAAAATCCCATAAGTATATAAAGGGTATTAGTTTGTTATTAAAAAGTTGTATACAAAAATAATAAAATTAATGTTTAAAATGACGTGTTCCTGTAAATACCATTGCAACTTTATTTTCATTGCAGTAATCGATACTCAATTCGTCTTTTATAGAACCACCCGGTTGAATTACAGCAGTTATTCCTGCTTTATGAGCTATAGCGACACAATCCGGAAACGGAAAAAAAGCATCGCTTGCCATTACTGCACCTTTTAAATCAAATCCAAAATTTGTTGCTTTTTCAATGGCTTGATTTAAAGCGTCAACTCTAGATGTTTGACCTGTTCCTGAAGCAATTAATTGTCCGTTTTTTGCTAAAACAATCGTATTTGATTTAGTGTTTTTACAAATCTTTGAAGCAAATAATAAATCGTCTATTTCTTGATTAGATGGTTCTATTGTTGTAACGTATTTTAGATCACTTTTAGTATCGGTTATGTTATTTTTATCTTGAACTAATAATCCGTTTAAACAAGTTCTTACTTGACGTTGAGGTAAAGGTACATCATTTATTACCAATACAATTCGGTTTTTCTTTTCTTGTAAAATAGTCACCGCTTCATCATCATAACTCGGAGCAATTACTACTTCACAAAAAAGTTTTGTAATTTCTTTTGCAGTAGTTAAATCAATTTTACTATTAGCAATTAATACGCCACCAAATGCCGAAGTTGGATCGCAAGCTAAAGCATCAAGATAAGCTAGTTCTATTGTTGCTCTGGTAGCAATTCCGCAGGCGTTATTGTGTTTTAATATCGCAAATGTTGGAGCGTTATTTTTAAATTCTGCTATTAAATTTACGGCTGCATCAACATCTAATAAATTGTTATAGGATAATTCTTTTCCGTGAAGCTTAGTAAAAATTGCATCAAAATCGCCAAAGAAAAATCCTTTTTGATGAGGATTTTCACCATATCGAAGTTCTTTTCCATTAGCTACACTAGCTTTAAAAATCGTTTCTTCGGTATTAAAATAATTAAAAATAGCCGAATCATAATGCGACGAAACATGAAACGCTTTTGTAGCTAAAAATTTACGTTGCTCTAAAGTAGTTGCGCCATTTCCATCTAAAATCATTTTTAAAAATAAATCGTATTCATCAACCGAAGGAACAATTACAGTATCTTTAAAATTTTTGGCTGCAGCACGAATTAACGAAATTCCTCCAATATCAATTTTTTCAACTACATCAGCTTCATTTGCTCCCGATGCAACTGTTTTTTCAAAAGGATATAAATCAACAATTACCAAATCAATTTGTGGAATTTCAAATTCCTGCATTTGCGCTGCATCAGTCGGATTGTCTTGTCGATTTAATATGCCACCAAAAACCTTTGGATGTAATGTTTTTACTCTTCCGCCTAAAATAGATGGATACGAAGTTACATCTTCAACAGCTATAACTGGAATGCCTAAATTTTTAATAAAATCTTCGGTGCCTCCAGTTGAATAAATCAATGCTTTTTGTTGGTGAAGTTGTCTTACAATTGGCTCTAAACCAGTTTTGTCAAATACCGAAATTAATGCAGATTGTATCGTTTTTATTGAACTCATTGAGTTTTTGTTTAAGCAAACAAAAGTAGTTTTTTTATTCGGGTTTTATTTCAGATTATAAAAGATTTTTTACCTCTTTTTTATTGTTTTTTTGAAACGAATTTGCAGGCATTTTTGTGAGCCATTTTCCTGCTGTTCGTTTTATCTTTTTATACTTTTTTTACAAAAAAATAAAAAGGATATCACTGCCATCAGGGTTATTGAAATATTTGTATTGAATTTTTGTAACAAATAGCTCAAAATATTTACTTATGACTTAACTTTGAATAGTAAATTAAAAATATGATAGTTTATCTAAGACTGATAAAAGAGAGTTTCAGTTTTGCAATGAATGCGTTGCGAAATAATAAATTGCGAACTTTACTTTCACTACTTGGAATTACGATTGGTATTTTTTCGATTATTGCTGTTCTTGCAGCGGTAGATTCTTTAGACAGAAAAATTAAAAAAGATTTAAGCAGTTTAGATAAAAACACTATTTATTTAATGAAAGGAACGTTTGGTCCATCTGAAATTCCAAGATGGAAACGACAACAATTTCCGCAAGTGTCTTATGAAGAATATGAGTATTTAAAAACAGCACTCCCAAAAGCACAAGAATTAGGATACCAACTTTTTGTTGCTCCCGAAAATGTAAAGTTTGATGTAAACACTATTAGTAGTATAAATGTAGTTCCAGTATCTTACGAATTTATTAATATTGAAGGTTTAGAATTTAAAAGTGGTCGGTTTTACAACGAATCCGAATCCAATTCAGGTGCTCAAGTAGTTGTTATTGGTGATGAAGTTGCAAATAAATTATTTGAGGATATTGATCCAATTGGAAAAGAGGTTCGTTTATACGGTCAACGATTTAATGTAATTGGAGTATTAAAAAAACAAGGTGAAGGAATATTTGGCGACAGCAATGATACTTCGGTTTATATTCCGGTGAATTATTTAAGAAAACGCTTTGGTAATTCAAATGAAAATATGATGAATGTTATCATTATTAAACCTAATAAAGGGATTGATATGGACGAATTCAAAGCCGAAATAACTCAAAAACTGCGTAATTATCGTGGAATGAAAACGGGTGATATTGACAATTTTTTTATTAATGTACTCTCCGGATTTACCGATTTACTGGACGGAATTATTAGTAATATGAATATAATGGGTTGGGTAATTGCAGGTTTTTCTTTGTTAGTTGGTGGTTTCGGAATTGCCAATATTATGTTTGTTTCAGTAAAAGAACGAACCAATTTAATCGGAATTCAAAAATCGTTAGGTGCAAAAAATAAATTTATTCTTTTTCAATTTTTGTTCGAAGCTGTAATTCTTTGTTTAATTGGAGGTGTAATTGGTTTGCTTTTAGTTTGGTTGATAACATTAGTACTAACTAAAGCTTTAGATTTTGATTTTGTGCTTAGTATTGGAAACATTATTTTAGGTACTTCTTTAGCAGCAATAATAGGATTAATTGCTGGAATATTACCTGCTATTTCAGCTTCAAAATTAGATCCGGTTGAGGCAATTAGAAGTGGGATGTAAAACAAGTATTCAGTTTTCAGTCGCAGTGTTCAGAACTAAATAATAAAAAACACAAAGCTATTAACTTTGTGTTTTTTTTATTAGATTAAAAAACCTATCGTATTTCCTCATTCAAAATCGAATGGTTTTTATTGAAGTCAAGCCTAACAAAGTTAGTTTTCAAATGAAAAAAGTTTGCTTGTGTGAATTTCTAATCCTTTAGCAAACGATTTTATTGTACATAATTTTGGATTCACAATACCTCTTTCTATTCTAGTAATTTTTGGCAAAGAAACATCAGATGCTTTAGCCAATTCTTCTTGCGAGAATCCTTTTGCCCTTTTAATTTTCCTTGAATTTTAACCAAACTCTTTTATGTAGTTTTCGTTTCTTAAATTAATCACTACCATCTATTAACTGTAATAACAAAGTTGATTTTTTAATAAAAATTTAACCTAATCATGTATGATTATAAAAATAAAATGTTCTTTTACTTATTTATAAGATTTTTCACATTAACAAAAAAAGGGTATTTCTACGTATTGTGAATTAAAATACAATAAATACATTTACAAATAATTTAAAATAGCGTTCGCTATTTATTTTCCTTGCTTTCTTAAATCCGCAAAATTTAAATTAGTAGCAATAGGAACTTAGAGTTAGAAGTCTGATTTAATTGCAGGCAGTTCTCATAAGTTTATGCTACAAGGCTTTTTGCGGAGCCAAAGAAGATAATCGTTTTTGAGAATTTTGCCTGTAATGTTTTAACAATAAACATTATAGTAGTATGAAAAAACTAAAAAAAAACCTTATTAGGGACCACAGTCCGCCATTAAAAAAACTTTTTTACAAACAATTAAACCTTTACCATTATGAAAACAATTAAATTATTATTCGCTACAAGTTTATTATTCGCTTTAACTTCAAATGCCCAAATCACTAAAGGTAATTGGATGGTTGGGGGAGATATTAGTCTTGCATTTGTAAAATCATCGGATGAAAGTAATGCTACAATCATAAATCTTTCTCCTAATGTTGGATACTTTATTCTAGATAAATTTGCTTTTGGAACAATATTAAATTATAATTATTCAAAATCTAAAAGTGATTATGGAACTGGCATTATGAAGTCTACTAATTTAGGTCCTTTTTTAAGATACTACATTTTAAATAAAGAAAAAAACACTAATTTATTTTTAGAAACTTCTTATAATTTTAGTTTAAATAAAGACAATAAAAACACATTTTTTTCAACTAAGTTAGGTGCAGTGATATTTTTAAATAGTAGTGTTGGATTTGAGATGTCATTAAAATATTCTTTAAATAAGTTTAAGTATTCAAATGATTTTTTACCTAGTAGTTCATCTAATAATTTCATTTTTGGTTTAGGTTTCCAAATACATTTAGAAAAATAAATTATAAACATAAAACATTTAAAATGAAAAATAAATTTAAAATTATTATTTTATTAACCGTTTTGCTCCTTAATTTTGGTAGCATATACAGTCAAGTTAGTGTTACTATTTCGCATGTAATAGTTGACACAAATCCTGTAAATGGATTTCCTATTAATATTGGTACAAGTGTAAGCAAAATAGTTAGGTTTCGAGTAACAGTAACTAAACCAAATAGCCTTTCACTAGGTAATTGTTATCTAAGTATTGGTACATATACTACTAATGGCTCATATACTTCACAATATACTCCTCAATTCATAACATATGGACTTAATAATACAGGTAGTAATGGAACATATGAATTTGAATTGTTTGATACAGATATGGATTTTTTTGGAGGGTGTTATTTAAGTGCTAAATTAGAACAAACAACTGGCACACCTCCTTTAAATTGGACTAGCAATCCATATCCAATAAAAAAATTACCAACATATACATATACTCAAAGTGCTACTTCGGTTATTTGTGGCAATACAAGTCCTATTATATTTTCAGTAAATTCAAATGCTCCAGCAAGTGTTAATCAATATAATTGGAATTATGGTAGTGGTTGGACATTAAATAGTCCAACAACTACAGGAACAACAGTGTCTTTAACACCTACGGTATATCCACCTGGATTAGTATTTGTTACACCAACTTTTAATAATGAGCTTCAACCTTTTAATACTTTTACAGTCTCTCAGGCACCATTTACTTCCACAGCAACAATAACTGGTTCCACAGCATTTTGTACTTTTCCAACAGCGTCAAATTATACAATCAGTGCAGGAGCTGGTAATACTGTTACTTGGAGTAGTTCTAATACAGATGTAGCAACTGTTAGTGCAGGCACAAACAGTCAAGTTACAGTAACAACACAATCACAAGGTTTTTTTACTTTAACTGCTTTAATAACTAATGCTTGTGGTCAAACTACAACAAAAACCAAGTTGATAAGTGTTGGCGGTCCTAGTTTTGGCAGTATTAGTTGTGGTAAATTTTCAAGAGATTTTTGCTCTGGCAAAGCTATAGAAGTTGAGTTTGGAACGTTACCTGTTCTTGACTTAAATGATAAAGTAACTGCTACTTTTTTTGGTTTAACACCAGCAGAGGCAAATAATAATGCCAATTGGGATTGGGAACCTCTTAATAATTTAGTTACGGTTTCTAAAACTAAAAACCTTTGTCGTATAGGTCTTTTAAATTATGGTCAGACTGGTGTTAGAGTTAGAGCACTAAATTCGTGTGGTTGGTCTGCTTGGACGGATCTTTTATTTGAAGTAGTTGAACTTCCACCAGGAAATCAACGAATGTCAGTTACACAAACTATATTTGCTATATCACCAAATCCTTCATCAGACTATATAAATATAAATGTAAAAGAGAATGAAAACATAAATCTAAAAAATCAACCAATAACAGCTGAACTATTTGATATGTTTTTTGTTTCAAGAAAAAGATTTGAAATTCAAAAAGAAAATCCATTAATAGATGTGGAAAATATAGAAAAAGGAATTTATATTCTCAAAATTACAATTGATGGACATACAGAAAACCATCAAGTTATAATTAAATAGTTTTAGAGTTAGTTAAAAAAAACCAGCCTTGTATTTATTTAACTTGGCTGGTTTTGGTTTTATCGTATTTCCTCATTCAAAATCAAATCCAAATACAAATTAATTTTATTTTTTAATTCTTTTCGGTGCGCAATAAAATCTAAAAAACCGTGTTCTAATAAAAACTCAGAGGTTTGAAATCCTTCCGGTAAATCTTTTCCGGTTGTATCTTTCACCACTCTTGGTCCAGCAAAACCGATTAAAGCTCCAGGTTCGCCAATATTAATATCGCCTAACATTGCATACGACGCTGTTGTTCCGCCAGTTGTTGGATCAGTACACAATGAAATATACGGAATCTTAGCTTCTGCCAATTGCGCTAATTTTGCTGAGGTTTTTGCCAATTGCATTAACGAATACGCCGCTTCCATCATTCGTGCGCCACCCGATTTAGAAATCATTACAAAAGGAATAGTATGTTTAATAGAATAGTCTATGCCACGAGCAATTTTCTCGCCAACAACAGCTCCCATTGAACCACCAATAAAAACAAAATCCATGCAACAAACTACTAAATCGTTGCCTTTCGATTTTCCTACAGCAGTTCGAACAGCATCTTTTAATTTGGTTTTGTCCATTACGTCTTTTAAACGATCGGAATATTTTTTGGTATCTACAAATCCGAGTGGATCTTTAGAAGTCATTTTTGCGTCTAATTCTTTGAATTCGTTGTCGTCAAACAAAATTTCAAAATATTCAGCACTACCAATTCTAACATGAAAATCATCTTCTGGACTTACCCATAAATTTCGGGCTAATTCATCAGTATCAATAATTTTCCCTGTTGGAGATTTGTACCAAAGTCCTTTTGGAACATCCATTTTATCTTCAGTAGCAGTAGTAATTCCTTTTTCGTTTCTTTTAAACCAAGCCATAGTTATGATTTCAGTGTTCAGTGTTCAGTTTATACTATAAAGTATTTACGTTGTTCAAATCGGCAAATGCCTGTTCCAATCTTTTGTTAAAAGTCATTTCGCCTTCACGAACCCATTTTCTGGGATCGTAATGTTTTTTATTTGGAGAATCAGCGCCATCAGGACTTCCGATTTGAGTTTTTAAATAGTCAATTTTGGAAGTCATATAATCACGAATTCCTTCTGTGAATGCAAATTGTAAATCGGTATCTATATTCATTTTAATCACACCATACGAAATGGCTTCTCTAATTTCTTCTAAAGTAGAACCGGAGCCACCATGAAAAACAAAATCAACTGGATTATGACTGGTATTAAATTTATTCTGAACATAATCTTGTGAATTTTTCAAGATTTTTGGTGTTAATTTTACGTTTCCTGGTTTGTAAACGCCATGAACATTTCCGAAAGCAGCTGCAATGGTAAATCGTGGTGAAATTTTCAACAATTCTTCATAAGCATAAGCTACTTCATCGGGTTGTGTGTATAATTTTGAACTGTCTACATCCGAATTGTCAACACCATCTTCTTCACCACCAGTTATTCCGAGTTCAATTTCAAGTGTCATTCCCATTTTGCTCATTCGTGCCAAATAGGTTTTACAGATTTCAATATTTTCATGTATTGGTTCTTCTGATAAATCAATCATATGAGAAGAATATAACGGTTTTCCAGTTTCAGCAAAATGTTTTTCAGAAGCATCTAACAAACCATCAATCCATGGCAATAATTTTTTTGCACAATGATCAGTATGTAAAATCACAGTTGCGCCATACGCTTCTGCTAAAGTATGAATGTGTTTTGCACCAGCAATTCCACCAGCAATTGCTGATTTTTCATTCTCATTTGATAAACCTTTTCCCGCATTAAATTGAGCTCCACCATTTGAAAATTGAATAATAACTGGAGCATTTAATTTAGCAGCGGTTTCTATTACACCATTAATTGTGCTAGATCCAATTACATTTACTGCAGGAAGTGCAAATCCTTTTTGTTTTGCATAACTAAAAATAGCTTGAACTTCATCTCCTGTTGCAACTCCGGGTTTAATTGTATGTGACATTTATACGTTGTGAATTAGTTAAGATTACAAAAATAATAATTTCAAAAATTAGAATGGATAATTTATACCAATATTTATTACAGATTGTGAGAAATTAATTTCTTTAAACCATTTCTCGCCTTCCTCTTTAGCGGGATTGAATGTTTTTAGACCTAATTCGCCACGTAGAACAAATATTTCAAAATCATATCGAATACCAAATCCAGTTCCAAGTGCTACATTTTTTAAAGATTTTAATCCTATAAATTGGTATTTTTCGTCTTCTACATTATCTAAAACATTCCAAATATTTCCAACATCTGCAAATAAAACACCATTCCATGGTCCGCTAATATTGAAACGCAATTCAGCATTTAACGATAATTTCATGTTTGCTTCATTAAAATCATTTAAACCGCCACTACTTCCTGGACCCAAACTGTAGGGTTGCCATGCACGGATATCATTGGTTCCGCCACCAAAATAACTTCGAGAAAATGGAACGCTGTTTGAATTTCCATACGGAATTGCTATTCCCGCAAAACTTCTAATTGCGAACACTTTTTTTCTTTTTAAATCCCAATGTTTAATATATTCTAATTCCCCTTTTATGTATTGAGAATATTCTATTTCAAAAAAGGTATTTGCTCCTCCTTGATTTTCTAATTGTTTTGAAGCTCTAGCCAAAAGAGATAAAAAATTCCCGGCAGATTCTATTTTTGTTTTAAAAGCATAATAGTGTTCGTCTTTAAGTTCTTTTTTTGTGGTTTTAGAATAACTAAAACTCGAAGCGAAAATTAAGTTGTTTTCGGTGAGACGATTTTTTCGTTCATTAATACTTCTTATATTTTTAAGATCAGTTTCAGTAGGGAAGATGGTTGGATTTGGTCCTAAAACATCATTTAAAAAACCATTAGTTCCGCTTTCTATGATTAAATTAGTTCCATTAAAATACAAAGGATTTACTGGATATGCTGGATTACTAGCTATTATTGATAAATTTTCATACGATGATTGATAAATATTAAAGTAATTTCCAACATTGACGTTTTTTACAAATTGAACGTTAAATAAATCAACACGAGCAGAAGTATTAATTTTTGGAGTCCAATTGTAAGTTAATGAGCTTGTAAAGTTGTTTTTATCGAGACCAATATTGGTTTGTTTTGCATAACCAAAACTTAATGAAGTAGAAGGGATCATTGTTTTTGGAATAATTCTATCGGTATTTATAGGGAAAAGTAGTCTCGGAAAATTTAATTTTGCATCAATTCCGACTTCAAAAATATTAAAAAAAGTATTGTCAGGATTTGCTAAATATCGAGATGAGCCTGTATTTCCTCTTAAACCAATTTCAAAAGTTTCAGCGCCATTAAAAACATTTCTAATAAGTAAGGCTGCATTTCCTGAGACACCAAAATCTTGAATGTTAGAACGAGTAAAATCGACAGATGGATTAAATGTGAATTTTTTTCTTGGCAATAAAAAGATGTTAGTGATTAAGCCGTTTTCATCTTTTGGATCTATAGAATATTGTATGGATGGAGAATTAAATACTTTTAAATTACTTAAATACTTCGAAGTTAATATTGTTTTTTCATCCGAAAATAAATTTCCTGGAACAATAAAAATGGCATTGGTTATTGATTTTGGTCTGTATTTTAACTTGTTTTTACTATACAAATTAAATCCATTGTATTGAATGCTATCTTTTATTATTTGTTTATTTTTATTAGATAAATCGGTGTAAATGTTAACTTTATTTATTTTGTAAATTCTAAAAGGTTGTGTTTTTGAAGTATCATTTACTCTAATAATTTGATCATTTATATTAAGAAATACATTTAGTTTTTTACTAGTATTTATAGTGTCTAAATCATATTCTATATAATTTTGTTGAAAGAAAAATACACCATTATTTCTAAAATCTTTTGTTATTCTATTTCGTTCATCATCAAAATTTACCTTTGTGAATTGCTTTCCAGACACAATAAATGAAGCCGATTTTTTGGTATTGTAAAGCGAATCTAATTTTGGGGTTAGAATTTTAGTACTAATAGTATCAATTATATAACCAGTACCCTTTTCGATTTTATAGTTTAAAGTTACTTTTTTTAATTGAGTTGTGTCGACTGTATAACTTGTCTTTGCATCAAAAAAACCTTTATTAAAATAATAGGCTTTTAATCTTTTTAACGATTTTTTAGTGCTATTCGAATCTAATATAACTGGTGCTTCTCCAATTTCTTTCAAAAAATTATGAATTCCTTCATGCCAAAAAGAGTGACCTAAACGATTAACTTGTTTTTTAGAAAGAATTTTTACTCTTCTGTTATATTTTTTAGGATTGTTTGTGTATTTTAATTTGTATAAAGAATCTGTTTTTTGTTTGGCTAGATTGAAAATATTCAAACGCAATCGATAGCCAAGTATAGAACTATTTGGTTTTTGATACAATTGATTTAGAACATCATCTTCTTTAGATGCTTTGTTGTCAATAACAATATCGTTCTTTAACAATAATCGTTTATTATAAGGAACATGTTTAGTCATGTTGCAGGAAACTATGATAGTTCCAATTAAAATAAATAGTGATATTTTTGTAAAGAGTTTATTCAAAAGTGAAAATTTAATTCAAAAGTACATTTTTTTATGCTTAGTAAAAATCAAATAAAGTTAATTACAAGTTTACATCAAAAAAAGTACCGACAATCGCATCAATTGTTTATTGCCGAAGGTGTAAAAGTAATTCAAGAATTGTTACAATCAAATTTTGTTTTAGATCATTTGTACATAACGTCTCCATTATTTAAATCGGTTGAATACAGCAAAAAAACGCATATTTCTAACGAAGAGTTGAAAAAACTAACTAGTTTATCAACCGCAAATAATTGTTTAGCATTATTTAAAATTCCTGTTGATGAGCCAATTCATTATAGTTCACTAATTGTTGCTTTAAACGACATTCGCGATCCAGGAAATATGGGAACAATTATACGATTGTGTGATTGGTTTGGAATACAACAAATAGTTTGTTCAAATGAGACAGTTGATGTCTATAATCCAAAAGTTATTCAAGCAACAATGGGTTCAATATCGAGAGTAAATGTTACTTATCTCGATTTGCAAGAGTATCTTAAAGAAGTAAAAGTGCCAATTTTTGGTACATTTATGGATGGAAAAAATGTCTATAAAGAAAAATTACCTAAAGCAGGTGTATTGGTTTTAGGTAATGAAGCCAACGGAATTTCAGAAGAAGTAGCGCAATTGGTAAAATATAAATTAGCGATTCCTCGTTTTGGTGATTTGCAAAAAACCGAAAGCCTGAATGTAGCGGCCGCAACAGCCATTTTTTTAAGCGAATTTAAAAGAAGTGAATAAAAGCAACTTAATTTAATGAAAAGTAAAATTAACTAAAACAGCTCTAGTTTGCAGTGCATGTATGTTTCCTGTCCAAGGACTATTTGGATCATTGTCTCTAATTAATTCGTCACCAAGACTAAAAACGCCTCTAATTGAAGGTGAAAATTTAAAGTATTCTAAATAAAAGTCAACTCCAAAACCAAGTTCATAATTTTTTGTCCAAGGTTTTACTCTAAATCGTTGCTCTAAATTATCATCTTGTGATTTAGAATTACTAGATAAATTAAGTGTCATTGAACCTCCACCAAGTAAATAAGGACGAACATTTCCAAAACGTAATGACGAAAATTTCACTAGCAAAGGAAAATGGATATAAGTTGATTTGACATCTCTTAAAGCATCAATTTGCCTCGTAAATCCAGTGTAAGTTAAATTTCTTTGGGTGTAATATAATCCGGGTTCAAAACGTAAATTAATGAATTCGTGTAATCGTAAATCACCAACCAAACCCACATTAAATCCTGTTACACCTTTTACTGCAATATCAGTTTCAGGAGTTTCTATGTAGTCTATTTTAAAATCGTATGCATTAAATCCTAAATAATAACCCCAATGAACCCTTTGTTGGTCAAAATTTTCTAAGTTTATAATTGGGAATTTACTAAACATACCTTTAGTTTGACCATTGAATTGTATTGTGTAAAGGAGAATTAATAAATAAATTGACTTTCTCATAATTTAGCTGAATAAATTTCAGTATTATTTTTTTGATGCTGAATAAATGGTTGCTACTCCAAATGTTTGAGGCATAGCTTCCACCTCTATAAACCCAACTTTTCTTAAAATATTGTTTAACTTTTCTCCATAAGGAAAAATAGAAGCCGATTCTGATAAGTAACCATAGGCAACATTGTCTTTTGAAAATAATTTTCCTATCAATGGTAAAACATTTTTTGTATAAAACGCATAGCCTTGTTTGTAGGGAGTTTTTTCGGGAACAGATGTTTCTAAAATAACAAAAATACCATTTGGTTTTAAAACCCGAAGAATCTCTGAAAGTCCTTTTTCTAAAGTTTCAAAGTTTCTAATTCCGAAAGAAACGGTTATAGCATCAAAATAATTATCATTGTAAGGAATGTTTTCGCTATCGCCGAGAACCATTTCAATTTTTTGACTCAGACTTTTTTCTTCAATTTTCTTTTTACCAACTGCTAACATTCCAGCCGAAAGGTCTAATCCAATTATTTTTGTAGCTGATGTTTTTGTCATCAATATAGCTAAATCGCCAGTTCCAGTTGCAATATCTAAAATTGTTGTGGGATTTTTTTGAGCAATTAAAGCTAAGACTTTTTTACGCCATTTTATATCAATTCCGAACGAGATGATGCGATTTAAACCATCATAATTTCCAGAAATGGCATCAAACATTTGGGTAACTTGTTCTTTTTTACCTAATGATGAATCTTTGTAAGGCGTAACCGATTTTGACATTTATATTTTTTTGAAGTGCAAAAATACTAATAATACAAATAGAAAAATGCAAAATTCTAATTCCAATTTTTTATTTTTTCTTGTAATTCGTAATTTATTTCCTCAAATAGGTTTGAAAAGTAAAACCAACGAGATGTTTTTCGTCTTTAGGATGAAAATCTTCAAAAACCAATGACCATTTTTTAGCATCTATTTCAGGAAAATAAGTATCAGCTTCAAATTGCGAATGAACTCTTGTAAGCTCAATTTTATCAGCAATATCAATAGACTGTTGGTAAATTTCTCCACCACCAATTATAAAAACATCTTCGTTTTTTGGAGCCATTTTAATCCCGTTTTCTATACTACTTGCAACTAAACAACCATTGGGATGATAGTTTTTTTGACGCGTTATTATTATATGAGTTCTATTAGGTAATGGTTTCGGAAAACTTTCAAATGTTTTTCTTCCCATAATAATATAATGTCCAGAAGTAAGTGTTTTAAATCGTTTAAAATCATCGGGTAGATGCCAAACTAATTCATTGTTTTTACCTAAAGCGTTGTTTTCTGCAGCAGCAGCAATAAGAATAATCATTTTATGTTATTTTCTATGTCTTTTTTTAATTGTTCTATTTTTTTCTCTTGCAATGCCATCAATTTATTAATTTGGTCGCGTTCCCATTTTTTATTCATAAAACTTTCAGTAATAAATACTTTAATAAAATGAAGAATAAAAATAAAAAACCATACCGTTATTATCCAAATAAACCAATTTGTAGGTTCACCAATATGTAACCATTTATTGGCAATAAATAAAAATAAACTACCTAATAAAAAAACTATAAAATGAAAATACAAACTCTTTTTTTGAATAATTCTTATTCTAGCATATTCATAAAGTTCGTGTTGTTCGGTGTTCATCTGATGAAATTTAGATTATAAAGATACAAATTTATTTAAAATCTGAAAAAAGTGAAATCTCAATAATTTATTATGAAAACGTTTTCACTTCTTAATTTGGTATTTTAATTCCCTAAAATATAAGAATTTGCTTTTTTTTACAGTAGGTTTTTGCTAAAATAATAATTCTGCTTTGTGTAGGTTAAAATTGTAATTTTATTTCTTTTCTTTGCGTCACTAATCTATAAATGAAATAGTTATGGCAATTAAAAAACAAGTTATAAAAACAAAGCCAGTTTGTAAAGTTACTTTTTCAATCGATGCAAAAGAAGCAAACACAGCTGCAGTAATTGGAGATTTCAATAATTGGAATCCTTCAGAAGGGGAATTAGCGAAATTAAAAAACGGAACTTTCAAAGCGACTTTTGATTTACCAAAAGAAAACTCTTTTGAGTTTAAGTATTTAGTTGACGGAACATTTTTAAATGATCCAGAAGCAGATAGCTACCGTTGGAACGAATTCGCAAATGCTGAAAACAGTGTTTTAGAAGTTTAGTTTTAGTTTGGTTTTTAGTAAAAAAATCCGTTTAGCCTTGGTTAAACGGATTTTTTTGTTTACCACGAATTGCACAAATTTGCACGAATAAATTTGTGAAAATTTTTGCAATTCGTGGCAAATAAATTTAAACAGCCACAATTCCTTTTATATGAGGATGCGGATCATAATCTTCCAAAGTAAAATCATCAAATGTAAAATCAAAAATATTTTTTACATTCGGATTTAATATCATTTTTGGAAGTGGTTTTGGTTCGCGAGACAATTGTAATTCAACTTGTTCAAAATGATTGTTGTAAATGTGAGCATCACCAAAAGTATGAATAAACTCTCCAACTTGTAAATCGCAAACTTGTGCTATCATCATAGTAAATAATGCGTAAGAAGCAATATTAAATGGAACGCCTAGAAAAATATCAGCACTTCGTTGGTACAATTGACACGATAATTTTCCGTCGGAAACATAAAACTGAAAAAAGGCATGACATGGTGGCAAAGCAACTTTTCCGTTGGCAATATTGTCGGAAAACGATTTGGATGTGTCTGGCAAAACAGAAGGATTCCATGCTGAAACCAACATTCGTCTGCTATTGGGATTGGATTTTAAAGTAGTTATTAATTCGGTAATTTGATCGATTTCTTCGCTATTCCAATTACGCCACTGATGACCATAAACTGGACCTAAATCGCCGTTTTCATTCGCCCATTCGTCCCAAATTTTTACGCCATTTTCTTTTAAATACCCAATATTAGTATCACCTTTTAAAAACCATAGTAATTCGTATACAATCGATTTTAGATGCAATTTTTTGGTGGTTACCATTGGAAAACCCTGGCTTAAATCGAATCGCATTTGGTAGCCAAAAACACTTTTAGTTCCGGTTCCGGTTCGATCGCCTTTTTGAGTTCCGTTTTCTAAAACGTGTTTTACTAAATCGTGGTATTGTTTCATTTTTATGGCTTTATGCCTTATGCTATATGCTTTAAGCTTATTGCCTAATGCCTATTGCCTAATGCCTTTTTATGATTCTCTTTTTGAAATTTCATCTCTAATACGAGCTGCTTTTTCGTAATCTTCGTCTTGCACAGCACCTTCTAATAAATCGTGTAATTCAATTAAACTTAATTTAGAATAAGTATCTGTTTTTTCATTGCCTTCACTATCCAAACCAAAAGTTTCTGGAGCCGAAAGGATATCATCGTTTTCAGGATTTTGTCCTTCAATTTCAGGCGAATTTGGATTTAAATAAATTCCAGCTTTGTCTAAAATGTTTTTATAAGTAAATATTGGAGCTTGAAAACGAAGTGCCAAGGCAATAGCATCTGAAGTTCGGGCATCAATAATTTCTTCTATTTTGTCTCGTTCGCAGATGATACTCGAATAAAAAACACCATCAACCAATTTGTGAATAATAACTTGTTTGACTACAATTTCAAATCGATCGGCAAAACTTTTAAATAAATCATGTGTTAAAGGTCGCGGTGGTTTTATTTCTTTTTCTAAAGCGATTGCAATCGATTGTGCTTCAAAAGCACCAATTACAATTGGTAATTTTCGTTCGCCATCAACTTCATTTAAAATAAGCGCATAAGCACCATTTTGTGTTTGACTGTAAGAGATTCCTTTTATGGTTAGTTTTACTAAACTCATGATCGATTTATGGACTACAGATTTTAGATTGCAGATTGCAAAGTAACAAAAAACTTTTGCTTCAAAAAATTCAAAAGTATAAAAAAAATAAGCTACCTAAAAAATAATTCAGATAGCTTATTAAGATAGAGTTAGTTTATTTTTAGGAATTTTGAGCTTTAAAAGCTTTCAATTTTTCTGTTAAACGTGGTAAAATATCGAAAGCATCACCAACAATTCCGTAATCGGCAACTTTAAAAAATGGTGCTTCGGCATCGGTATTGATAACCACTTTGACTTTTGAAGAATTGATTCCAGCAATGTGTTGAATGGCACCAGAGATCCCAACTGCTATATACAAATTGGTTGCTACAGGTTTTCCGGTTTGACCAACGTGTTCGCTATGTGGACGCCAACCTAAATCGGAAACTGGTTTAGAACAAGCAGTTGCTGCTCCAAGAACAGTTGCTAAATCTTCTAACAATCCCCAATTTTCTGGACCTTTTAATCCACGTCCTCCTGAAACTACTACATCAGCATCGGCAATAGTAACTTTCCCTGATGCTTTTTCTACTGATATAACTTTTACATCAAAATCAGCATCGTTTAATGAAGGCGAAAAATCTTCTTCTGATAGAGAAACAGAATTTTCTATTAATCCAAAGGAGTTTTTACCAATAGCGAGTATTTTAGTATCGGTTGCAATTTCGGTAATATTAAATGCTTTATTAGAAAAAGCGGTTCTTTTAACTTGAAATGGCGACATTGAAAGTGGTAATCCAACTACATTGGATGCAAAACCAGCTTCTAAACCAACTGAAACTAAAGGAGCAAGATACAAACTGTCTGTAGTTGATGAAAGTACAATTACTTTACTACCTTCTTTTTGTGCGGCTTGTTTTATAATATCAGCGTAGGCTTTTGCATTAAAGTTGGCTAATTTATCGTTAGTTACTTTTAATACTTTAGTTACACCATAATTAGCTAATTCGGAAACGTTTCCAGCATTTACAGTAACAGCTGTAACTGATGTTCCTAATGAGTCGGCTACTTTTTTTGCATACGACGCCAATTCGAAAGCTACTTTCTTGAATTTTCCGTCTTGCGATTCTGCGTATATTAATAATGACATGATAATTTTAGATTTTAGATTTTAGATTTATGATTTTAGATTTTAAAATCATAAATCATAGTTTATTATTTAGTTATGCTATTACCTTTTGGCTAATGGCTATTGCCTTAAATTACTTTCGCTTCGTTGTGTAATAAATTGATTAATTCATCCAAGTTATCTGCAGAAATTAATTTTACAGCCGATTTTGGAGCTGGTTTTTCAAATTTTACCGCTTTGGTTTCAACAGAAGCAGTAATAGGTTCTAAAACCGTTAAAACTTTGGTTCTTGCAGTCATAATTCCGCGCATATTGGGAATACGAAGATCTTTTTCTTCTACCAAACCTTTTTGACCGCCAATTACTAAAGGTAATGAAGCCGAAATTATTTCTTTTCCACCGTCAATTTCTCTCGCTGCTTTGGCAGAAGTTCCATCAACAGTTAGTTCGGTACATGAGTTTACAAAATTGTAATTCAATAAACCAGCTAACATTCCAGGAACCATTGCACCATTGTAATCTAACGATTCTTTTCCGCAAATTACCAAATCATAACCACCAGTTTTTACTACTTCGGCTAATTGTTTGGCTACAAAAAATCCGTCGGTAGCAGCAGCGTTAACACGAATTGCTTCGTTAGCACCAATTGCTAATGCTTTTCTAAGTGTTGGTTCTGTATCTGGAGTTCCAACATTCACAACAGTTACATTGGCAGCTTGTTGTTCTTGAAACCAAATAGCACGAGTTAAACCAAATTCGTCATTCGGGTTAATAACATACTGAACACCATTAGTGTCAAATTCAGAATCGCCATTAATAAAGTTAATTTTTGAAGTAGTATCAGGAACGTGGCTGATGCAAACTAATATTTTCATAGATAAAATTATAAAGATTTTTTACAGACTGTAAAAGTATAAAATATATTTCAAATAATTGTATGCGCGCATAGTATTTTTTTAAAAAATGTTAGTATTATATCGATTTCGCAGTATTATCTAATTTAAAGGTCAAAGATTTAAATTTTGTTCAATACAAAATGTAAGAAAACATAAGTGATTATTTAGTATTAATATGTTCTAATATCATTTTAAATTTTTACTTTTGCTATCCAAAATTGATATAAAGTAAAGTATATATGAGAACGATACAATTTAGAGAAGCCATTTGCGAGGCAATGAGCGAAGAAATGCGTCATGACGAATCGGTCTATTTAATGGGTGAAGAAGTAGCCGAATATAATGGTGCGTACAAAGCATCAAAAGGTATGTTAGACGAATTTGGTCCAAAACGTGTTATCGATACTCCAATTGCAGAATTAGGATTTGCTGGTATTGCTGTTGGTTCAGCTATGAACGGTTGTCGTCCAATTGTAGAATACATGACTTTTAACTTCTCGTTGGTAGGAATCGATCAAATTATAAATAATGCTGCAAAAATGCGTCAAATGTCGGGCGGACAATTCCCAATGCCAATGGTTTTTCGTGGTCCAACTGCTTCGGCTGGACAATTAGGAGCAACACATTCGCAAGCTTTTGAAAATTGGTTTGCCAATACACCTGGTTTGAAAGTTGTAGTTCCATCAACCGTTTATGATGCTAAAGGACTTTTAAAATCGGCTATTCGCGATAATGATCCAGTTATTTTTATGGAAAGTGAGCAAATGTATGGCGATAAAGGTGAAGTTCCAGAAGGAGAATATACTATTCCACTTGGTGTTGCCGATATTAAAAGAGAAGGAACCGATGTAACTATCGTTTCTTTCGGGAAAATTATAAAAGAAGCATTTATCGCTGCCGACGAATTAGCAAAAGAAAATATTTCTTGTGAAATTATCGATTTAAGAACCGTTCGTCCAATGGATTATGATGCGATTATTACATCGGTAAAAAAAACAAATCGTTTGGTAGTTCTAGAAGAAGCTTGGCCATTTGCTAGTGTTGCTTCTGAAATTACGTATATGGTTCAAGACAAAGCTTTCGATTATTTGGACGCACCAATTCAACGAATTACAACTGCTGATACACCTGCACCTTATTCGCCAACTTTACTAAAAGAGTGGTTGCCAAATGCTTCAGATGTTATAAAAGCAGTTAAAAAAGTAATGTATAAATAGACTTACTTAGACTTCTCAGATTTTTAGAACGTTAGAGAAATTTTAAGAAGTCTAAAAATCTAAGAAGTCTAACAATCTAAATTACTATATTTGGAACTTCATCAAAATAGCATTTGATGAAGTTTTTTTATAAATTAAATATGAGAAAAAGAATATTTTTATATTTCCTTTTAATGTTGAGTTTTACTTATTCTGCTTTAGCACAGACTAAAATAAGCGGAATTATTCTTGACAAAAAAAATAAACCAATTTCTTTTGCTAATATTGTTTTTAAAGGTTCCAACGAAGGAGTTGTTAGCAACGAAGACGGTCGATTTTATCTGGAATCTAAAAATAATTATTCACTAGTTTTAATTGCCTTTTTTGGATATGTAACGCGTGAAGTTGAATTATCAAAACAAGTCAATTATGATTTAAAAATAATACTAAATGAAGAAGAAGTACTCGATGAAGTAAAAGTATTTGCTGGAAAAACATCCAAAAAAAATAATCCAGCTTTAGATATTCTTAGAAAAATTTGGGAACGAAAACGTAAAAACGGACTCAAAATGTTCAATCAATACCAATTTGAAAAGTATGAAAAGGTAGAATTTGATTTGAATACCATTGATAGCGCTTTTATGAAAAGGAAAATTTTTAAAGGAATGGAATTTGTTTTTGAAAAAATTGACACCTCAAAAATTACTGGAAAAACCTATTTGCCAATGTTTATCAACGAAGCCATATCTGATGTATATGGCGACAATAAAAATGGCAAAACAAAAGAAATTTTAAAAGCCAATAAAAATTCAGGTTTAGGTAATGGCGATGGTGTAAATACCTTTATTAAAGATTTATACAACAACTATGATGTTTATGATAATTATCTAAATTTTTTCGACAAAAGTTTTACGAGTCCACTTTCTAGAACTGGAATTGACGTTTACAATTACGTTTTAGCCGACAGTTCTTACATCGATAATAAATGGTGTTACAACATTGTTTTTTATCCAAGAAGAAAAAACGAACTGACTTTTAAAGGGGATTTTTGGGTTAACGATACCACTTTTGCCATTAAAAATATTAGTATGGCGGTTACCAAAAGTGCTAATATTAACTGGGTTAAAGACATTTATTTAGAACAAGATTTTGAAGTTGTTAACGACTCCGTTTTTCTCTTAACACGCGATTACTTAATGTCCGATTTTGCTCTTAATAAAAAAGAACAATCAAAAGGCGTTTATGGCAAAAGAACATCTTTGTATCGAAATCATAAATTTAATGAAGAAAAACCCGATAAATTTTACAAACAAGAAGTCAATTTTATTGATAACGAAGTGTACAATAAAACAGAAGAATTTTGGAATGAAAATCGATTCGAAAAACTCAATAAAGACGAGCAAGGAATTTACAAACTAATTGATACTCTAAAAACAGTAAAGCGATTCAATCAAATTTATAATGTTGTTGCCATTTTAGGTAGTGGTTTTGTCGAATTTAAAAATTTCGATTATGGACCCATTTTTTCCACAACAGGATTTAATGATGTAGAAGGTTTTCGTTTAAGAGCTGGTGGACGAACTTATTTTGGAGCTAATGACATTTGGCGTATTCAAGGATATACCGCTTACGGATTTAGAGATAACAAATTCAAATACGGCATTTCTGGAAAATGGATGATTGATAAAAAAAACAGAATCATAATTTCAGCAGGAAATCGTCGTGATGTAGAACAAATTGGAGCCAGTTTAACTACTACAAACGATGTTCTTGGTAGAAGTTTTGCATCATCAAGTTTTTTGGTAGCAGGAAATAACGGCAAACTAACCAATATCAATTTAACCAATGTCGCTGTTGAAATAGAACCCTATAAAAATTTAGTTATCGGAACCGGATTCTCCTATCGAACTTTGGTATCAGCATCACCTACTTTCAGTCTCGATTATTTTACAGATGAAACACAAACCATAACAAAAAACAACGTAAAGCAATCAGAAATAAACCTTCAAGTCGAATATTCTCCTAAAAAGAAATATGTTGGTTATGGTGTTGAACGTCTGTTTGTTGATAGTCCGTTTAGTCGAATTTTCTTGAATTATAGTCAAGGAATAAAAGGAGTATTCCAAAGCGATTTCGATTACCAAAAAGTGCAATTATATTACAAACAACCTATCACTATTGGTCCGTTAGGAAGAACCAATCTTACTATAGAAATTGGTAAAACCTTTGGTGAAATCCCTCTTGGATTACTAAGTGTGATTCCCGGAAATCAATCGTATTTTAATATCGAAAACACTTTTAACAACTTAAATTTTTACGAGTTTGTTTCCGATCAATACACCACATTAAATTGGGAACATAATTTTCAAGGTCGTTTATTCTCCAGAATTCCATTAATGCGAAAACTCAATTGGCGCGAAATTATTGGTGTGCGAGCAGTTTTTGCCTCAGTTTCTGAAGAAAATATATTCATAAATGCTTCTAATTTACAATACAATTCGCCAACCAACGGTTATTGGGAATACAGTGCTGGAATCGGAAATATTTTTAAAGTTTTTCGTCTCGATTGCAGCTGGCGAGGCAATTATAAAGATGTTCCAGGAACCAATAATTTTACAGTAAAAGGGTCGTTTGGGTTTTACTTTTAGTCATTGCGATTGTTTATCCCGAATTTTCGGGAAACGAAGCAATCTCATGATAATTTTTATTTGAAGCAATCTCCAGCTATCCGTTGCAATCTTTTCAAACCTGACAGGTTTTAGAAACCTGTCAGGTTTAAAAAGGATTTCCACTTCTATCTGGGCTAAACCATAGATTATGCAACACGCCATCGATTACCTATCCAATAAAGATGAAAAACTAAAATTCATCATCGATAATTTTGGTCATCCAATCATACAAAAACGCAACCAAGGTTTTGCTTCTATGTGTCATATAATTCTCGAACAACAAGTGTCAATTGCATCGGCAAAAGCCTGTTATGATAAAATTCAAAATTTATTTAAAGTCATAACACCACAAATTATTTTAGATTGCAAAGAGGAGGAACTAAGAAGTTGCGGCGTTTCTCGTCAAAAAACCGTTTATTTAAAAGATTTAGCAGTAAAAGTAATTGCAAAAGAAATCGATTTTTCTACTTTTCCATCCAAATCCGAAGCACAAATCCGCGCCGAACTCATCACAATAAAAGGCGTTGGCAATTGGAGTATCGAAGTGTATTTAATGTTTTGTTTGCAAAGTCAAGACATTATTCCGCTTGGCGATATTGCCATTAAAAATACGATGATCGAATTGTATGCTCACAATTCAATTGAAGAAATGCAGACACTTTCACACAATTGGAAACCTTACAGAACAATGGCTTCTTACATTTTATGGCATTATTATCTTAAAAAAAGACACAAAATCTAACCTTTTAAACCAAAAAACATTTTATCTAAACTGTATTTCCCCGGACCAGTAAATAACAAACCTAAATAAATAATAAAATAAACAAAAGCATCATTAAATTGATAGCCATTGTCGCCTTTGTCAAGTATCGACATCGGAAAAATTACCAGAAAAATATACGCCATACAAAATAGTAAAACCAGTAAACTAAATCGTGTAAAAAGTCCCAAAATTAAAAACAAACTACAAAATAACTCCGCAAAAACAGTCAAGGCTAAAGGCGTTTCACCCGACATTCCTAAAAAGCTAACGTTTTTTGCCCAAAATTCTGATGCTGCCATTTCATTAAAATGAATTAATTTTTCATAACCATAAAAAGCCATCAAAACACCAATCATTAATCGAATAAGTAATAATCCAAAATCTTTATTTATAGGATTAGCTGAAAAAGAAAATAGTTTGTTCATAGTAGATAGTTTTGGTTTTTTAGTTCAAAGAATTCAAAAATACCCAAATTTTTTATAAGAATTGTAGCAAAAACGTCTAAAATGTTTTTTATAATTCAATTAATCAATTTCAAAAAACAGATTTTCATCAGAAGTTGCTTTCTTTCTTAAAATTTTGTTATTTTTGCACCCGATAAAATTTATAACAAAAATTAAATTTATGAATACAATAATGATTTACGTGCCAATAGTTATGGCAATCATCGGATTAGCTTTTATGGCTATAAAAAGAAGCTGGGTTTTAAAACAAGACGCTGGTGATGGAAAAATGAAAGAAATTTCAGATTACATCTACGAAGGTGCGCTAGCTTTTCTTAAAGCAGAATACCGATTGTTAGCTATTTTTGTTGTTTTAGCAAGTATTGTTTTAGCTGGAATTACATTTATTCCCGGAGTTCAAACGCATTTATTAATTGTAGTAGCCTTCGTTTTCGGAGCTTTCTTTTCGGCTTTAGCTGGAAATATGGGAATGAAAATAGCTACTAAAACTAACGTTAGAACAACTCAAGCAGCTCGTACTAGTTTGCCACAAGCATTAAAAGTTTCTTTTGGTGGTGGAACCGTAATGGGATTAGGAGTTGCTGGTTTAGCCGTTTTAGGTTTAACAGGGTTTTTTATTATATTGTTTCAAATTTTTATGAAAGGTGTTTGGACTTCAACCGAAGACATGACTATCGTTCTGGAAACATTAGCTGGTTTTTCTCTTGGAGCAGAATCGATCGCCTTATTTGCTCGTGTTGGTGGTGGAATTTACACAAAAGCTGCCGATGTTGGAGCTGATTTAGTTGGAAAAGTGGAAGCGGGTATTCCAGAAGATGATCCACGTAATCCGGCTACAATTGCAGATAACGTTGGTGATAATGTTGGTGACGTTGCTGGAATGGGAGCCGATTTATTTGGTTCGTATGTAGCAACAGTTTTGGCTGCAATGGTTTTAGGAAACTATGTAATTAAAGATATGGGCGGAAAAATTGATGACGCTTTTGGCGGAATTGGTCCCATTTTATTGCCAATGGCAATTGCTGGTTTCGGAATACTATTCTCTATTATCGGAACCATGTTAGTGAAAATATCAAGCGATGATGCTAAAGAAAAACAAGTACAAGGAGCTTTAAATTTTGGAAACTGGGTTTCTATTGCTTTAACTGCAATTGCTTGTTTTGGATTAGTAAAATATATGTTACCAGAAATGATGCAAATGGAATTCTATGGCGAAGGTTTGAAAGAAATTTCTTCAATGAGAGTTTTTTATGCTACAATTGTTGGTTTAATTGTTGGTGGAGCTATTTCATCTGTAACCGAATATTACACAGGATTAGGTACAAAACCAGTTATGGCAATTGTACAAAAATCGTCAACTGGTGCAGGAACAAACGTAATCGCTGGTTTAGCAACCGGAATGATTTCTACTTTTCCAACAGTTTTATTATTTGCAGGTGCCATTTGGGCATCATATGCTTTTGCAGGTTTCTACGGAGTAGCATTGGCTGCTTCTGCAATGATGGCAACAACGGCAATGCAATTAGCAATTGATGCATTCGGACCAATATCGGATAATGCAGGAGGAATTGCTGAAATGAGTGAATTACCAAAAGAAGTTCGAACAAGAACTGATATTTTAGACTCTGTTGGTAACACAACTGCAGCAACTGGAAAAGGTTTTGCAATTGCTTCGGCTGCATTAACATCGTTAGCTTTATTCGCTGCTTATGTAACGTTTACAGGAATTGACGGAATTAATATTTTCAAAGCACCAGTTTTAGCCATGTTATTCGTTGGGGGTATGATTCCAGTAGTTTTCTCAGCATTAGCGATGAACTCGGTTGGAAAAGCTGCTATGGATATGGTATATGAAGTGCGTCGTCAGTTTAAAGAAATTCCAGGAATTATGGAAGGAACGGGTAAACCAGAATATGCAAAATGTGTAGATATTTCTACAAAAGCGGCGCTACGTGAAATGATGTTGCCCGGAATTATGACTATTGGTTTTCCAATTGCAATTGTGCTTTTAGGTAAATTAGTTTATGGAGATAATAACCAATTAATTGCAGAAATGTTAGGTGGTTATATGGCTGGAGTTACTGTTTCTGGTGTACTTTGGGCTGTATTTCAAAACAATGCTGGTGGTGCTTGGGATAATGCGAAAAAATCATTTGAAGCTGGTGTTTTGATCAATGGAGAAATGACATATAAAGGTTCTGATGCACACAAAGCAGCGGTAACTGGAGATACTGTTGGAGATCCTTTTAAAGATACTTCTGGTCCATCAATGAATATCTTAATCAAATTAACGTGTTTAATTGGATTAGTAATAGCTCCAATTTTAGGAAGTGGTCATGCCGAAGGAACTATGGCTTCTTGTTGTTCAGGAACTGAAAAATGTGCTTCAATGTCAAAAGAAGAATGTAAAGCTAAAGGATGTACTAACGCATCTTGCGAACACATGAATGCTACTACAACTTCAAAATGTGACATGAGCAAATGCGCAACAATGACTAAAGACGAATGTGCTGCAATGTGCGACAAAAATGGTTGCTCACCAGAAGATAAAGCAAAATGTATGGCAATGTATGATGAAACGGGAAAATTCAAAGGTGAAGTTAAAAATGAAATTTCAAAAATGGTTTTTATGGAAAAAACAGATAACGGTAAAGTTAAAGCTACTGTTTCTATAACCATTAATGGTAAAGAAACAGAAGAAATTTTTGAAGGAACTGAAGCAGAAGTAAAAGCTAAAGTAGACGCTATAAAATAATAGTAAACAAATAGTATTAAAAAATGCCTTCCAATTCGGAAGGTTTTTTTTTAGTATTAATTCCGTTTTACATAAAACAATTTCTCAAAGTACTGATACGAAAGATGCGAAATAAATAAGGTAAGTATAATAATAATAACATTGTTCACAATGATTAATATTGAGCCATTTATCATTTCATCCATTTTAAAAAACTTAATGGTATAAAGATACACTGATGTTATAATCATGTGATACAGATATATTCCGTATGAAATTTTTCCAAAATAATTTATTTTCAAGCCATCTAATTTAAATAAAGGATAGTAGGCTATTGATACAATAAACAAATTAGAAACAATCAAATTAAAAATATGATGAAAAGTCATATTAGTATAAAATGTAAAAAAATCGGTAAAGAAGTTGAGTGTAAAAAGCAATATAATTATAATATTTATTATCTTATATCGAAAAAAATGTAGTTTTCCTTCTTCGGCAAATAGTGCCAATAATCCACCAAGAATAAAATAAAAAAAATAACTTCTGTAAAAATAAAAATCTTTATAAAAGATTAAAAAAATCAAAAAAATAATTAGTAAAATCAATAATATACCTTTTATTTTCTTTTTAAAAAACAAAAAAAGTAAAGGAAAAAAAATGTAAAATTGCTCTTCTATTCCAACCGACCAAGTAATGTTTAGGATTCCACCAACCTTGAAATTAGCATTAAAAACATTCGGAATAAAAAAAAGATAATGCATGCATAAATCGAATAAATTATAATTAATTTTATAATCGATACCAATTAAAGGTAATACAATGTGATACAGTAAAATTCCAATTAGAATCACTAAATAATAAACGGGCCAAAGCCTTCTAATTCTTTTTTGATAAAATACAAGTAAATTGAGAGTGCCATTTTTTTGATATTCTATATATAAATTTCTAGCAATAAGAAAACCCGATAACGAAAAGAAAAAGTTTACAGCAATTAACCCTTTATTAAAAATAGGTAAAGCATTGAAAAAAGGTAATCCAATTGTGTTAGAAGTTATTGGTATATGAAATAAAACTACAGTTATAGCTAAAAAAAAGCGCAACGAAAATAAATTTGGTAGTATGTTCATCAATAATAAATAAATTAACGAAAAGTAAAATAAAGCTTTATTTTTTAAATAGTATATTTTCAATTTTAAACTTACAAAATCAATTACTACCAATTCCAAAATTTTCTCTATTTTTATAAAAATTTTATTAAAATGAAAAATGTTCTATTATTTCTATTCTTCTTAAATCTGACCTTCGCTCAAACAACTTTACCATTAATTCCGCTACCAAAAGAAATACAAGTTGGAACAGGTAAATTTTTATTAAACGCTTCTACCGTTTTTATCGTTGCCGATTCAAATAATAACGAAGTAGATTTATTCAATGCTTATTTAGAAAGTAAATACGAATACCAATTAAAAGTTCTTAAAGTTTCAAAAAATCCTGAAAGTGCTATATCTATTTTTGTTGAAAATCCTAAAGATACAATATCTGAAAAATATGAATTAGAGGTTAAAGCTAACAAAATTGAGATTAAAGCTGCTGGAAATGCAGGCGTTTTTTATGCATTTCAAACCCTAATGCAATTGCTTCCAGCAAATAAATATTCAGAGGCTCTAATACCATGTGTTGTTATTAAAGACGAACCAAAATTTACTTGGCGAGGTATGCATCTCGATGTGAGTAGACATTTCTTTTCTGTAGATTTTGTAAAAAAATACATCGATTATATTGCCATGTATAAAATGAATACTTTTCATTGGCATTTAACCGATGATCAAGGATGGCGAATTGAAATTTTAAATTATCCCAAATTAACACAATTGGGTTCTATCCGATTTAAATCGATGATTGGTCATTTTAGTGAACACAAATTTGACGATAAATTTTACAAAGGATTTTATACTCAAGAGGAGATTAAAGATGTTGTAGCTTATGCGCAAAAACGTCATGTAACGATTATTCCCGAAATTGAAATGCCCGGACATTCTTTAGCGGCATTAGCGGCTTATCCAGAATATTCGTGCACTGGAGGTCCTTTTCAAGTTGCCACACAATGGGGCGGATTTGACGACGTACTCTGTCCAAAAGAAGAAACTTTTCGATTTTTACAAGAAATTTTAGATGAAGTTATGGTGCTTTTTCCTTCTAAATACATTCATATTGGTGGCGATGAATGTAGTAAAGTGAGATGGAAAACGTGTCCAAATTGTCAAGCCTATATGAAACAAGAAGGACTTACAGATGAAAAGGAATTGCAAAGTTATTTTATTCGTAGAATGGAACAGTTTTTAAATTTTTATGGAAAAAAATTAATTGGTTGGGATGAAATTCTAGAAGGAGGTTTAGCTCCAAATGCAACTGTTATGAGTTGGCGAGGAACCGAAGGCGGAATTGCAGCTGCAAAAGAAAAACACGATGTAGTTATGTCACCAGGTTCTCATTGTTATTTCGATCATTATCAAGGTGATCCAAAAAACGAACCAATTGCTATTGGTGGTTATACAACTGTAGAAAAAGTATATTCCTTTAATCCTATTCCATCCGAACTGAACGAGGAAGAAGGTAAATACATTCTTGGTGCTCAAGGTAATGTTTGGACCGAATATATAAACACACCTAGAGATGTTGAATATATGGCTATGCCTCGAATGGCAGCTTTATCAGAAGTAGTTTGGGGAACTTCAAAACCATCTGAATATCCGAATTTTCAAACACGTTTAATTAAACATTTTGATCTTTTAGACCGAATGGGAATCAATTACAGTAAATCGCTTTTTCAAATTACAACAAATTTTAGTCCTTCTAAATCAGGAAGCGGAATCGAATTGACTTTAAAATCAGCATACGGAAATAAAGGAATTTTTTACACAACTAATGGAGATCCTCCTTCATTACAAGCTAAAGAATATTTATCACCAATTATAATTACAGAAAGTAATACATTAAAAGCAGCATATTTTGATAAAAAAGATCAAAAAAGTGAGGTTATGGAACAAGCTTTTTACATTACAAAATCAACCGGAAAAAGCATTAGTTTAGTTACTGAACCTCATCAAAGTTATGCTATTGGCGGAAAGTTCACTTTAGTCGATGGCGTTCGTGGAAATATGCAAAAACACAGTCGTGATTGGCTAGGATTTTTTGGTAAAGATTTAAATGCTACTATTGATTTAGGCACTCAAAAAGACATTTCAAAAGTTACAATTGATGTGTTATATAATGATGGAAGTTGGATTCATTATCCAAAAAGTATTGAAGTTTTGGTTTCTAATGACGGAATTAAATTTAGAAGTGTTAAATTAATTTCTTTAGCAGAAATAATTTTAAATAAAGGAATGGTAGCTATAAGTTTTCCATCCGAAAACACAAAGTTTGTAAAAGTTATTGCTCAAAAAATCGACAAAATTCCAGATGGTTTGCCTGGTGCTGGATCAAATGCGTGGTTGTTTGTTGATGAAATTATGATCGAATAAAGTTCTGAAAATATAATAAAATGGCAAATAGAAGAGATTTTATTAAAACAACTGCAGTTGCTTCTATTGGATTAGCACTGCAATCTTTTAGTAGTAAAAACGAGGAACAAATAATTTCTACTGGAAAGGTAAATAAGCCAATTGTAATTTCAACATGGAATTTTGGTATAAAAGCCAATGGCGCAGCTTGGGAAATTCTAAAAAATAACGGACGAGCTCTCGATGCCGTTGAAGCAGGTGTAAAAATTCCTGAAGCAGATCCAAACGAAAGAAGTGTTGGTTATGGTGGACGACCTGATAGAGACGGTCGCGTTACTCTCGATGCTTGTATTATGGATGAGTTTTCTAATATTGGTTCTGTTGCTTGTTTAGAATTTATCAAACATCCAATTTCTGTAGCACGAGCGGTGATGGAAAAAACACCTCATGTGATGTTAGTTGGCGATGGCGCTCTACAATTTGCCTTATCTGAAGGATTTATTAAAGAAAATTTATTGGTTGAAGCCTCTGAAAAAGAATGGAAAGAATGGCTCAAAACCAGTCAATACAAACCAATTGCCAATATCGAAAACCACGATACTATTGGAATGATTGCTTTGGATAGTCACGGAAATTTGTCAGGAGCATGTACTACTAGTGGAATGGCTTATAAAATGCATGGTCGTGTTGGCGATTCTCCAATTATTGGTGCCGGATTGTATGTCGATAATGAAATTGGTGCCGCAACAGCAACTGGTCATGGCGAAGAAGTCATCCGAATTGCTGGTTGTCATTTGGTTGTAGAATTGATGCGTCAAGGGAAATCGCCACAAAAAGCCTGTGAAGAAGCTGTTAATCGTATTGTCAAACTAACCAAAAACAGAAATAAAAATCTGAAAGACATTCAAGTGGGTTTCATCGCTTTAAATAAAAAAGGGAAATATGGTGCGTATTGTATTCAAGGTGGTTTCAATTTTGCAGTAAACGATACTTCTGGAAATAAATTAGTTGATTCGGATTACTTTTTGAAATAATATAAAATGAACTTATATGTCTTATAGGATTCAAAAACCCAAACTAGAAATTGCCTGCTTTACAATAAAATCTGCTTTAATTGCCCAAGAAAGTGGAGCTGATAGAGTAGAATTGTGTAGCAGGTTTGAAGTTGGAGGAACAACACCTTCTTTAGAAACAGTTATAAAAGTTAAAGAATTTTTATTAATAGATGTATACGTAATGATTCGTCCTCGTGGTGGAAATTTTGTATATTCTGACGAAGAAATTCAGCAAATGAAATCAGCAATACTCGAGTTTAAAAAGCTGCAAGTAAACGGATTTGTTTTCGGAATTTTAAACAAAGATAAATCAATTAACAAACTTCAAAACTCCGAATTAGTTCAATTAGCAAAACCTTTTCCATGTACTTTTCATCGTGCTTTTGATGAAGTAAACGACGCATCTCAATCATTAAAACAAGTTATTGATTGTGGTTTTCAAACCATTTTAACTTCTGGTCAAGCTCAAAATGTTGTAGAAGGAATGTATCAATTAAGCAATCTAGTGAAAAGAGCTAATAACCAAATTGAAATTATGCCTGGAGGTGGTTTGCGGTCGTCAAATATTAATTTGATACATCAAAAAACCAAAGCCAATTGGTTTCATTCTTCTGCTATTACTGATGCAAAAGACATTGCCGATTCAAATGAAATAATCGCTTTGCAATCCAAACTAAAATCCATTTCTTAAATGATCTTAAATACCTTAAATGGTCTAAACTCAAAGAAATTTTATTTATTAATACTATTTTTAATTGCCATTTTTCAATCAATTTCTGCACAAAATAAAGTACGTAATTTAAATTCTGAAGCATGGATTTTTAAAAATAAATCTGATGTAAAATGGTTGCCAGCATCAATTCCTGGAACAGTTCACACCGATTTATATTCCAATAAAATTATTCCAGATCCTTTTTTTGGTTCCAATGAAAAACAATTGCAATGGATAGAAAATGAAGATTGGGAATACCAAACAGCATTTTCAGTTTCTAGAGAAGAATTTAAAAACGAAAATTGCATTTTACTTTTTGAAGGTTTAGATACGTATGCTGAAGTTTTTCTCAATAACACAAAAATTTTGAATGCTGATAATATGTTTCGAACATGGAAATTAGACGTAAAAAACCAACTTCAATTAGGACAAAATACATTGCGAGTTGTATTGTTTTCATCAGTTAAAAAAGGAAAAGAAGAAGCTGCAAAATTAAATTATGTTTTACCAGGAGATGAAAAAGTATTTACCAGAAAAGCACAATATCATTACGGTTGGGATTGGGGACCACGATTTGTTACTGCCGGAATTTGGAAAAATGTGGAATTGCAATTTTGGAGTTCGGCTACACTATCGCATGTAAAATACAATCAAAAATTACTAACAGACGATTTAGCTCAATTGGAATTTTCATCGACAATTCAAAGTACTGCAAATGGAAAATTTCAACTGAAAATTAATGATGTAATAAAAGATATTCAATTACAAATAGGGGAAAATAATATTACAATTCCGTATCAAATTCAAAATCCAAAACGTTGGTGGAGCAATGGTTTAGGTGAAGCGTATTTATATCCTTTCTTAATCGAATTGTTTCAAAATAAAACGGTTTTAGCAAAATTAGAACTCAACATCGGACTAAGAACTATCGAGTTTATTCAAGAGAATGATACTGCAGGGCGAAGTTTTTATTTCAAGTTGAATGGTGTTCCGGTTTTTATGAAAGGTGCTAATTATATACCGCCAGATAGTTTTTTACCTAGAGTTACTGATAGTATCTATAAAGAAATTGTTAAAAATGCTGTAAATTCAAATATGAATATGTTGCGAGTTTGGGGCGGTGGTGTTTATGCTGACGATGCTTTTTACGACGAATGTGATAAAAACGGCATCTTGGTTTGGCAAGATTTCATGTTTGCATGTGCCATGTATCCTGGTGATGAAGCCTTTCTAGAAAATGTAAAGCAAGAAGTAATCGATAACGTTTCTCGATTGCAAAATCATCCTTGCATTGCTTTGTGGTGTGGAAATAACGAAAGCGATGAAGGATGGCAAAATTGGGGTTGGCAAAAACAATACAATTATTCTGCAGCACAAGAAACCACCATTTGGAATGATTATAAAAAACTTTTTCTTGAACTCATTCCGCAAACTTTAAACAGTTTACTTCCGACAAATGAAAATCGGTATTGGCAAAGTTCGCCATCAATTGGCTGGGGAAAAAAAGAAAGTTTGTTGCAAGGCGACTCGCATTATTGGGGAGTTTGGTGGGGAATGGAACCATTTGAAATTTATGAAAACAAAATCGGACGATTTATGAGTGAATATGGTTTTCAAGGAATGCCAAATTTAGAAACTTTTAATTCATTTGCTAAAGAGGAAGATTTAAATTGGAGTTCAGAAGCTGTAAAAAACCATCAAAAACATCCAACAGGTTATAAAACGATTGCTGAATATATGATGCGCGATTATAAAGTGCCAAAATCATTTGAAGAATATATTTATGTCTCACAATTGTTACAAGCGGCAGGAATGAAAACTGCTATTGAAGCACATCGCCGTTCTAAGCCTTATTGTATGGGAACTTTATACTGGCAATTGAACGATTGTTGGCCAGTTACATCTTGGAGTTCTGTAGATTATTTTAGACGATGGAAAGCATCACAGTATCAAATAAAAAAAAGTTATGATGCTCTTTTGATTTCTATTAAAGAAGAAGATGAAAATTATAAAATGTATGTGATAAACGATGATTTAAAAGTTTATGAAGGAGAACTGAATTTAGAAATTTTAGATTTTAAAGGAAAAATTATTTTGGAAATGAATGACTTAGTTAGTATTCCAAGTAATTCAAGTTTGGTTTATTTTGAAATTGCTAAAAATGATTTAAAGTATTTTTCAGAAAATAAAGTAGTTGTTTCAATGTCGTTTAAATCAGAATCTAAAAAGGTAAAATCGCTTTATTATTTTGTTAAACCTAAAGACTTACAATTAACCAAACCAACAATTCAAATAAAAAAAATAGATGATTATACTATAGAAATTACCTCGGATGTATTAGCTAAAAATGTGTTTCTTTCTGCAAATGAGGAGACTTTTTTCAGTGATAATTATTTTGATGTGTTACCGAATGAAAAACTTCAAATTACACTTTCAGAAGCTGTTGAAAACATTAAAGTAATGTCGTTGTTTGACACAATGCAATAAGATATTTTTTGTATTTGTGCAGTAAAATTAACTTAAACATTTATTGTCTATAATAAAGACATCGAAGATTTATAATTATACAAAAAAAAGGTTGCCATTTCTGACAACCTTCTTATTATAAATTAGTGTTTAAACTAGTTTCTTTTAATCACTTTAATGATTTTCGATTTTCCTTCTGAAGTAACTTTTACAAAATAAGTAGCTTCTGCTAAAGTCGTTAAATCTATTTGAACATCTGTTTCGTTTGTTCTTTTCTGAATAACCTCTTGTCCTAATAAATTAATTACTTGAATTTCTGAAATTATTTTAGAATAAGAAATATTCAAAATAGAAGAAGTTGGATTTGGATAAAAACTAAAGTTTAAAGAATCAAATTCGTCATTTCCTAATACTACAGAAACAACAACCGCAAATGGTAAACTTGTACAAGTACCAACAACATTTACTGCCCAATAGGTAGAACCATTAGTAATAACAGTAGTTGGTGCTAAAGGATTAGTTCCAGTTTGAGCATTTGCCAATGAACCATACCAAATTACACCTGTTGGAGCAACCACAAGATTTGCAATAGTTGCATCATTTAAGTTTATAACATTAAATGTTTGTGTAGCATTTCCTGTCGGTGTTGCTGGAGTCGGATTAACTGTAATAGTCATTGTTGCAGTAGTAGCACATAATCCAGCGGTTGGTGTAAAAGTATAGGTTGTTGTAGCTGCAGTATTTAATGCAGGAGCCCAAGTTCCACCAATAGCATTATTAGAGGTTATAGGTAAAGCACTTAATGTACCTCCATTACAAATAGCAGCAACTTGTGTGAACGTTGGTGTTACGTTTGGATTTACCGTAATTGTCATTGTTGCAGTAGTTGCACATATTCCAGCAGTTGGCGTAAAAGTATACGTTGTTGTTGCTGCAGTGTTTAATGCAGGAGCCCAAGTACCACTAATGGCATTATTAGAGGTTGTAGGTAAAGCATTTAATGTGCCTCCATTACAAATAGCAGCAACTTGAGTAAAAGTTGGGATTACATTAGGAGTAACCGTAATAGTCATCGTTGCAGTAGTCGCACATAATCCAGGTGTTCTCGTAAAAGTATATGTTGTTGTTGCAGCAGTATTTAATGCAGGAGCCCAAGTACCAGTAATTCCATTAAGCGATGTAAGAGGTAAAGCAGCTAATGTACCACCACTACAAATAGCAGCAACTTGTGTAAATGTTGGTGTTACGTTAGGATTAACCGTAATGGTCATTGTTGCAGTAGTTGCACATTGTCCAGCAGTTCGCGTAAAAGTATATGTTGTTGTTGCAGCAGTATTCAATGCTGGAGCCCACGTACCAGATATACCATTAAGTGATGTTAGCGGTAATGCAGCTAATGTACCACCATTACAGATTGCAGCAACTTGAGTAAATGTTGGTACTATGTTTGGATTTACTGTAATTGTCATTGTTGCAGTAGTAGCACACACTCCAACAGATGGAGTAAAAGTATAGGTTGTTGTTGCAGTATTGACTGGAGCAGGAGCCCAACTACCATTAACACCATTGTTAGATGTTGTTGGTAGAGCAGCTAAAGTAGCACCATTACAAATAGCAGCAATTTGAGTAAATACTGGCGTCACATTTGGAGTAACTGTAATAGTCATCGTTGCAGTAGTTGCACATTGACCTGCAGTTGGTGTAAACGTATACGTAGTTGTTGTAGTATTATCCACAGCTGGAGCCCAATTACCATTAATAGAATTAGTTGATGTAGTTGGTAAAGCAGCTAAAGTACCACCACTACAAATAGCAGTAACTTGCGTAAATGTTGGTGTAACAATAGGATTAACCGTTAAAACACCACTGTTTTGAGTAGTTCCATTCCAAAATCCATTTGGATTACCACCATATTGCCAAGCAGTACATGTACTTAATTTATATCTAAAAGTATAGTAATAAGTTCCAACAGCTAATGCTGCACCAGTTGTAATTTGATATTGATCATTAATTCCAACTTGAACATTAAAAGTAGCTGGCGTCCAATTGGTCCATACAGATGGATTTGTATTACTTCCACTTGGACTAATTCCAAATTCAACATCTATACCTGGAGCTTGTCCAGCTGGATCAGTAACACCTGCTTCATAAACTTGTCCAAAAGCAATAAAAGTGCCTCCAAGACAGATGCTCGTAGTTGCAGGAGATTCAAGATTTGCATTATCAACAGCATTTATTGTTAAATTTAAAGTCTCAGTAGTACAACCTGTAACAAATGTATACGTTCCACCAGTAGTATAAGTAGTTCCGTTTACAGCCCAAGTGTAAGAATTACATGCAGTTATAGTTGTTGTTACTGGTGTAATTGGTGAAACAGTAAATACTGCTGGAGTACGACAAGTTCCACCAGGAAATTGCGCATAGAATATAGTTGATCCTACAGTATTAGTATCTACAATTCCACTACCTGCAACCCCAACTGGATTAAAAGGAGAACCTGTTCCAATTGCAGTTCCTAAAGTTGGCGTAGTATACCATTGTACAGATGGAAAGCCACGATTACCAAGATTTGAAACTAATCCGCCTACAACTGTTCCGCCTTGACAAACAGAAAAAGGTGCTGTTACTGGTGCAGGACTTATGGTTAAATTCAGTGTTTCATTAACGGTACAGCCACTTCCATTTACTGTTGTTCCAGTATACTGTCCAGATGTATTATAAGTTGTGCCAGTTACTGTCCAAGTATATGAATTACATTCAGTTATGGTTGTTGTATTTGTTAAAGGACCAGTTGGACCAGTTATTGTAAACGGAACAGCTACTGGAGTAGTACAAGTGCCACTTCCGGTAACTGATAAAGTATGCGCTCCAGCCGTTAAGCCTGAAATTGTAAATGCTCCTGTTGCTGATAAAGTTACTGGAACAGAAGCTCCACTATCTAAAACATAAGATGCAGTTAAATTTGAAGGTATAGGACTCATGGTTACAGTTGCAGTTCCATTACTGCCACCGAAACAAGTTACAGGCGTTTCAGTAAAACTACCAGATGTAAAGCAAGTCCCTGTATTCACTATTAAAGATAAAGGAGCTGTAGATGTATATCCTAGTGTAATTGAGCCATTTGCACCTGTTGAAGTTGTTGTTCCCGCACCTAATGGAGTTGTTAGTCCAAAAGGATAAAAACTCACAATAGTGTTAGTAGGACCACCAGTATTTACATTTTGCAACCATAGATTGGCATTACTACCCGGTATAAAAGGAACCGCATTAGCAGGAACAGTTGGATCACCAGTTGAATTTATAAACCTATATCTTCCAAGAGTATAAGATCCTGGTGCAAGATCTATTGATAAAGCTCCAGTCAAATTGGTCATAGTAGCTCTTAAATGACCAACTGGTGCAGCTCTGTTAGTATTTGAAGTTTGGTTCAAACCAGCCACTGCTGGGCTTCTAGTGCCAGGAATCATTGTCCAAGTACCACAATTAATTGTTGTACAAGATAAACCGCCATTTAAAATAGCAGGAGCGTAATTAATTCCAAAAGCTACTGATGCCAATCTATATCCCGCAGGATTAAGAACATTTAATACAACATCAACCTCAAATGTATTTGGAGTTGGGCTGGTTGCATTTGCTAAAGTAACATTAGAATGTTGAGCAAATCCGGTTAAGGAAATAATAAACAAAGAAAGAATCAAAAAATTCTTGCTTATCAGATTAGTAATAATTTTCATGTATTTAATTTAATTGTTAGTATTTATTTTTTAATTGAAGCGCCTAAATTAATATATTTTTAATAATTCTGCTAATAAATTTAAAACAAACCATTTATTTCAGCATCTATTCGGTTGATTATGATACCTAAGTCTTCTGGGTTATTTACAAAATCAATATTATCAACGTCGATAATTAATAGTTTTCCCTTATCGTAAGAATGAATCCATGCTTCATATCGTTCGTTTAAACGACTTAAATAATCAATTGAAATAGAGTTTTCATATTCTCTACCTCTATTGTGAATTTGTTTTACTAAATTAGGAATCGAGCTTCGTAAATAAATTAACAAATCAGGAGGTGCAACCAAGCTTTCCATTAATTCAAATAGTGAGGAATAATTTTGAAAATCTCTGTTGGTCATTAAACCCATTGCATGAAGATTTGGGGCAAATATGTGAGCGTCTTCGTAAATGGTTCTGTCTTGAATAATCTTTTTTCCGCTTTCGCGAATTTGAAGTACTTGTCGAAACCTGCTGTTCAAGAAATAAATTTGCAGGTTAAACGACCATCGTTCCATTTGATGGTAAAAATCATCTAAATATGGATTGTCGACTACATCTTCAAAATGAGGTTCCCATTTAAAATGTTTTGCTAAAAATCGAGTTAATGTGGTTTTTCCAGCTCCAATGTTTCCTGCTACTGCTATATGCATTATGGTATTGTAATTTTATAATTTGTAATTCCTTGATTGGTAAAAATAGATAAAATTTGGTCTTTGTAATAAAATTTTTCAAAGGATTTCTCAACAATTTCAATTTTGTATGAAATAGCATTATTTCTATCAAGTAAACACAAAGAATTTTCTTTAAAATAGATCACCTTGTTTTTTTCTAAAAGTTGCATTTGATTTTGAAATTGTAATGGACCATTGTTTGTCACTCTCCCAAAAATAGAACATGAAAACCATTGATTTTGAGCATCTATCCAATTAAAATAATTAAAATCAGTTTGGTAAAATAGCAGGTTTTCTTTAATTGGAACACCTAAATTTTTATACTTATTTGTAGTAGTATCAAACAATCCTATTTGTTGGTTTAACGAATTGTAAAGCCATAATTGATTTTGACCCGACATACCAATTGCTGATGCAATAATTGGTGTTTCATTATTGGAAAAATTAATAGTTTGAATTTCGTTCAATTGATTGTCTAAAAGAATAACCGAATTAAATTCTTCATAAAAAACAATTATTTTTAACGGATTAAGCACATCTACTTTTTTTATTTTCCCTAATGTTACATTTTGAAATTGAAAAAGTGTTGTATCTGATTTTTTAAAAAGCACATTGTTTTTTACATAAAAAAAATTATTAAAACCGTCAAAGCCAACAAAATAATCAGATTCAAAAGCAATAAAATCCAATTTAGTAACTTCTATTTTTTGATTTTGTCCAAAAACAGTTAAGCAAAAACAAATTAAGAGTGTAGTAACAATTCTTTTCATGGTTTGGCTAAATTACATTAAACCGATATAACTTTCAAATGTCTGAGAAATATTTTAACAAATCTTTGGTAACATATATAGATTTGAATCATCATATTTGTTAAATTATTTTCAAAAATAAAAATCATGAAGAAATTAGCTTTCACATTTTCGCTTTTATTGGTATTTACTATTTCAAATGCTCAAAAAGATTTTCAAGGAATGGCAGTTTATGAATCTAAAACTAGTACATCCGATTTTAAATCGAGAATGTCTGGAAATAAAGACATGACGCCCGATATGCAAAAAATGATTGAAGAGCGTATGAAAAAAATGTTTGAAAAAACGTTTGTACTCAATTTTGATAAATCAGCATCTATTTATAAAGAAGAAGAAAAATTAGACGCTCCCGGACAACAAGGTGGAGGCGGAATGCGAATGATGGCGTCTTTCATGGGCGGAGGCGGAACCTATTATAAGAATGTAAAAGAGAAAGCCTATTCTGTTGATAAAGAATTTATGGGAAAAGAGTTTTTAGTAAAAGATTCTTTAACTACTTATAAATGGAATATGGAAAGTGAATCTCGTGTTATTGGCGGTTACACCTGTTATAAAGCAACAACTGTAATTCCGGCAAGTAAAACCGATTTTAGAAATTTCAGACCTAAAAAAGAAGAAGATAAAAAAGCAGAGGATAAAAAGGATTTGGCAAAAGGAGAAGAGGTGAAAGAAAAGAAAACGAGCTTTATGGATGAAATTGATTTACCTAAAGAGATAACAATTACTGCATGGTATACTCCAGAAATTCCAGTAAGTCAAGGTCCAGAAGCATATTGGGGTTTGCCGGGTTTAATTCTAGAAGTAAATGATGGAAAAACGACCATTTTATGCTCTAAAGTAGTTATGAATGTTAAAGAAAAAGCGGAAATTAAAGAACCAAACAAAGGAAAAGAAGTTTCTCAAAAAGAGTATGATGAGATCGTAACCAAGAAAATGGAAGAAATGAGAGAGATGAATCAAGGAAATGGAAGAAGCGGAATGCAAATGCGAATTGGCGGATAATACTATTAATCAATATGAATAAAACGATACTCGTTACCACATTTTTGTTGGTTGGACTATTTTTAAATGCTCAAGACCCGAGCGCTAGCGAACAGGCGAAGCAATTTCAAGGAAAAGCGACTTATTTTTCGAAAAGAATTTCAAGTAAAAAATTAGACGTAAATAAAGCTTCTGGAGAACCTGAAATGGATCCTGAAACTGAAAAAGCTTTTCAGGAAGCGATGAAAAAAGCTTCTGAAAAGCAATACACTCTTACCTTCAATAAATCAGAATGTCTTTATGAAGAAATAGAACAATTAGAAAAACCAGATTCACCTGTAAATGGAGGAATTAGTTTTTCAGTTTCTTTTTCAGGTGAAGGCAGAAAATACTTAAACCTTAAAGATAAAAAGAGCTTGGTAGAAGACGATGTCTTTGGAAAAGAATTTTTAATTATTGAATCTATAGAAAAACCGGATTGGAAATTAGTTAATGAAACAAAAAAAATAGGCGATTACAACTGCTTTAAAGCCGAACTCCTCATTCCAGTTTCTGATAAACAAAAAAAAGCATACGAAGAGTTTCTTATCAATGAAGAAAAAAAGCCATCATTGTTTAAAATGAAGGAGCCAAAAGATGATGTAATTATAGCTTGGTTTACTCCAGAAATACCAGTTAGTTTTGGACCAAAAAATTATTGGGGTTTGCCTGGTTTGATTTTAGAAATTAATGAATCAGAAAGTATTATCCTTTGCTCTAAAATCTCTCTAAGTAACAAAGATAAAACAACTATAAAAGTTCCGAATAAAGGAGAAAAAGTTACCCAGAAAAAGTTTGATGAAATCGAAAAGAAAAAAACAGACAGTATGAAAAATGATGATGGTGTTATTATTTTTGAACATTAAATAGTATTTATAATCCAAAATCATGAAAAAAGCAGTACTTATTTTATCTCTTTTAGTATCAGTAACAACTTTTGCACAATCTATACGTTTTGAAGGAATAATTCAAGACGACAAATCTGCACCTCTAGAAATGGCTAATATTATGGCCGTTAATCAAACTACTAAAGCAGTCGATGCCTTCAGCATTACAAATGATAAAGGTCGATTTCAAATGGCATTAAAACCAAATGCTACTTATGCTATTAAAGTTAGTTACATTGGTTATAAAGCATTAGATGTCACCATCAATACATCATCTGAAAACATTACAAAAATACTTACTCTCGAAGAAGGAACCATGCTCGAACAAGTAGAAATTGTTCGTGAAATGCCTGTCTCTATAAAAGGAGATACAATTGTTTATAATTCCGATTCTTTTACTAATGGTACGGAACGAAAACTGGAAGATATTCTAAAAAAATTACCCGGAGTGGAGGTGGATGCTGAAGGACAAATAAAAGTGGAAGGTAAAGCGGTATCCAAGTTGATGGTAGAGGGAAAAGATTTTTTTGATGGCGATACAAAACTTGGGGTGAAAAATATTCCTGCTGATGCTATAGATAAAATACAAGTACTAAGAAATTATAATGAAAACTCTATTCTGAAAGGCGTTGAAAACAACCAAGATAATTTAGCAATGAATATCAAACTAAAAGAAGGAAAGAAGAACTTTTGGTTTGGCGATATGAATGCAGGAATAGGAGTGGGACACGATGACACTCGCTATACTATTGCGCCAAAAGCATTTTATTACAGTCCAAAATACAGTTTAAACATTATGGGTAATAGTAATAATGTAGGTGAACAAGCTTTTACTATCCAAGATTATTTTAGGTTTTCTGGTGGGTTTAGGAACCTAATGGGAAAAGGTGGTGGAAGCATCAATGTGGGTAGTAATTCATTGGGAATAAACTTTTTTCAAGACGATAGAGTAAAAGAAATTGAATCGAATTTTGGAGCAACAAATTTTTCGTATAATCCATCAAAAAGCTTAAGTTTAAGCGGATTTGTTATTGCCACTTCTACTTTAGTTGCCACTGATTCGCAATCAACAGTTAATTTTCTTCAGCCTAATACTGACCAAGTTGCATCAGCAGAAATTAGAGATGATTTAGGGAGTCAAAAAAATAATTTAGGATTGTTTAAATTCAGCACAGTGTATAAGCCTAATGCAAACTTTCAACTCGATTATGATATTTTAACCCGACTTTCTGCTCAAAGAGAAAACAACAACATTAACAGACAGGTTTTCAATTATTTAAATAATACGAACGCTTCTGAAGATATTATTACATCAAAAAAACAAGATCCAATTAACATCAATCAAAATCTTAGTTTTTACTATACACCTACCGAAAAACACATTTTTGCTTTTGAAAGTCAGTACTTGTATCAAAATGAAGATCCTTTATATAATTCAAATCTCGAATTTCAACCTTTTGATTTTATAGGGTATAATCAAATTCAAAATAGAAATGATATTACACAAAGTCGATTTATAAAAACCAATAAATTAGATAGTAGATTAGATTATTATTATGTGCTTACTCCAAAACTAAATCTCAATTTCACTCTGGCAAATTCAAATGTTTATCAAAGTCTAACTTCTTCTATTTTTCAAAAATTGGATGATGAGACTATCAATAATTTAACTGCTTCCGAAAATACAAATGATGTAGGATATCGATTTAACGATTTAAGTTTAGGTTTTCATATAAAGTGGTTAACTGGTAAATTTACATTTACACCTGGAGTTACTTTACATAAATTTGATCTCAAAAACACACAATTAGGTACAGATGTTAAGCAGGAGTTGTTCAGGTTATTACCAGATTTTCAAATGATATTTCAATTAAAAAAGTCAGAGTCGTTAACCTATAACTTTGCAATGACAAATAATTTCACCAATATAAATAATTTTGCATTAGGAACTATTTTTAATAGTTATAACAGTTTATTTTCAGGAAATCGCAACTTAGAAAACTCTGTAGTTCAAAGTCATACACTGAATTATCAAAAATTCAATATGTTTAATTTTGAAAATTTTGGAGGATCGGTTAACTACACACGCACCACAGAAGCGGTAAAAACGAGAGCATTATTTGCTGGAGTAAATCAAATTGGCTCTCCTTTTAACTCTCCTTTTGGGGATGAAAATTTGTTTGGAAATTTGCGATACGGTCGTTCGTTTTTGAAATATTATAAAGCAAGTTTTAGTTCCAATATTAATTGGAGTAAGTTTTATAACATACAAGTAAATCCTCAAACTTCTGTAGAAGAAAATATAGATACCGAAAGTTTTACTCAAAATTACAGATTGGGAGCTTCCACAAATTTTAAAAACTTTCCTAATATTGAATTAGCGTATAATTATATTGTTAATCAATATCCTAATGATACATTCTATACCGATAGTCCATCGGCTAAAATTGATTATTTTTTCTTAAAAAGTTTCTCCTTTGTTTCAGAGTATCGGTTTTTTCATTATTATAATAAAGACAATACCGTGGATCAAGAATATGATTTTTTATCAGCAAGTTTAACCTATCAAAAAACAAAAACAAGTCACATGGAGTATAAAGTTTCAGCTACCAATATTCTAAATACAACGTCTATAAATGATGATAGTTTTTCACAGTTTTCTACAAGAAATTCTCAATACAACGTACAACCGCGATATATAATTTTTAGTTTGAAATATAATTTGTAATACTATTTGAAGCTATTCCCGCTTTTCATTCCAATCTGTCATTGCGAAGAACGAAGCAATCTCACGATTCAAATTTCGTTACCGCAATGTCAGGATTTGCATTTCAATCGGGGCTAAAAAAACCTGTTCAAATTAATGAACAGGTTTTTTTCTTTGTGAACCTTTTTATTTTCAAGGTTTATTTTCTTTGCGTTCCTTGCGGTTAAATTCCAAATGCACTCTTCACTTTATCAACAAAATCTAATTTTTCCCATGTAAACAATTCAACAGTAACCGTTTTGTTATTTCCACCTGGAGCCGAAAAAGTTTTAGTTACGGTTTCGGGAGTTCTTCCCATATGGCCATAAGCAGCCGTTTCACTATAAATCGGATTTCTTAATTTTAATCGTTGTTCAATAAAGTAAGGGCGCATATCAAAAATAGATTCAACTACTTTACTAATTTCTCCGTCTTTCATAGCAATTTTTGCTGTTCCATAAGTAACTACATTAATCGATGTTGGTTTTGCCACTCCAATAGCATACGAAACTTGAACTAATACTTCATCACATAAACCTGCTGCGACTAAGTTTTTAGCAATATGACGTGTAGCATACGCCGCACTTCTATCCACTTTACTTGGATCTTTTCCAGAAAATGCACCACCACCATGAGCTCCTTTTCCACCATACGTATCTACAATAATTTTTCTTCCAGTTAAACCGGTATCGCCATGAGGTCCGCCAATTACGAATTTCCCAGTCGGATTGATATGATAGGTAATATTGTCATTAAAGAAATGAGCATATTGCGGGTATTTTACTTTAATTCTTGGAATCAAAATTGAAACTAAATCACTTTTAATTTTAGCTAACATTTCTGCTTCAGGAGCAAAATCATCATGTTGTGTCGAAATTACAATTGCATCAATTCGTTGTGGTTTGTTGTCATCAGAATATTCTAACGTAACTTGCGATTTTGCATCGGGACGCAAATAAGTAATTTCGTTATTTTCTCTTCTTAAATTAGCCAATTCAATTAACAAGGCATGCGATAAATCTAAAGCTAATGGCATGTAGTTTTCAGTTTCATTGGTTGCATAACCAAACATCATTCCTTGGTCGCCAGCTCCTTGTTCTTCTTTACTTGCTCTATCAACACCTTGATTAATGTCGGCAGATTGTTCGTGAATTGCTGATAAAACACCACAAGAATTCGCTTCAAACATGTATTCACTTTTAGTGTATCCAATTTTTCGGATTACTTCTCTTGCAATTTGTTGAACATCTAAATAAGTATTCGATTTTACTTCGCCAGCTAAAATAACTTGACCAGTGGTAACCAAAGTTTCACAAGCTACTTTTGATTCCGCATCAAATGCCAAAAAATTATCGATTAATGCATCAGAAATTTGATCTGCTACTTTGTCTGGATGTCCTTCACTTACCGATTCTGATGTAAATAAATATGCCATATAATATAAAATTTATTTGTTTAGAAAAATATGATTTCAAAAAAATTATATAGGAACTTTTCTGCTTTATTTTTCGTGTGCAAATGTAATAAATCATTTTTAGTATAAAAATTTTTTTTGCTAATTAAAAATTTACTACATTTGTAACTTAACTTAATTTAAATATTATGAAAAAAAATTTACTTACCTTATCTTTAATCTTGGCTTTTGGTTTTACTCAAGCTCAAGTTTTACTTACTCAAAACTTTGATGTTTTTCCACCTGTTGGATGGACAACGTTAAACAACAGTGTTCCTGTTGGAACTACAGGTTGGTTTGGAGGAGCAGCGACTTTTCCTTCTCAAGCAGGTGTGCCTCTTTCTTACATTGCTGCAAATTTTAACAACACTACAGGAGACAACACAATAAGCAATTGGCTTATAACTCCTTCGGTATCTTTAGTTAATGGAGATGTTATTAGTTTTTGGACAAGACAAGTGACAAATAATATATTTCCAGATAATTTAGAAATGAGAATCGGTTCAGGTGCGACTATAGCTGATCCAGCAGGAGTTTTAGGTCTTGGAGGTTATACTACTTTAGCAATCGAAATCAACCCTGCTCTTACAGCTGCAGGTTATCCATCAGTTTGGACTGAATATACACACACTGTAACAGGTTTGCCAGTAGCTACTAATACAAAAGTTGCTTTTCGTTATTTTGTACCAAATGGAGGTCCAGCGGGTAATAACTCAAATTTAATAGGTGTTGATACTTTTTCAATTACACGTACTTTAAGTACAGAAAATTTCTTTACTTCAAATTTTTCAATTCATCCAAATCCAGTTAAAGACGTTTTAAATGTAACGGCTAAAAACGGAGTTGCAATTGATACAATTCAAGTTTTAGATATCAACGGAAGAGTTGTTAATCAAGTTAATGCTTCTTCTGAAACTGTTCAAATTAATGTTTCTGAATTAAATGCTGGTGTTTACTTTGTAAAAGTGCAATCAGAATTAGGAGTGGGAACTTCTAAAATCATTAAGAATTAATTACTTATATTCAATATTAAACCCGCTTTTAGCGGGTTTTTTTGTTTATTTAAACTGTGAAATAAATATATGTTTATAAATTTATTAAGTTTGTAATCAAATTAACTAATTAATACTATGAAAAAAACGCTACTTACTTTAATTTTAATTTTGACTTTTGGTTTTACAAAAGCTCAAAATTTAATTACCGAAAATTTTGATGTATTCCCAGCAACTTGGACAGCTTTAAACACAAGTGTTCCTGCAGGAGCCAATTTGTGGGGAGCTGCAACTGCTGGTCAATTAACTTTTTTTGGTGGAGGCACTGGAGCTTATAATGGTACTCCAGCAACATCTTATGCTTTTGCCAATTTTCAGAGCACAACAGGTGATAATACAATAAGCAATTGGTTAATAACTACACCTATTAATTTAATCAATGGCGATGTAATTAGTTTTTATGCTTCAAAAGGTCTTAGCGGTGGAGTAGATGTATTTGCTGATAATTTGCAATTGCGAATCAGCACTAACGGTGCAGCTTCAGCGAATCCGTCTGGACCAACTGGTTTAGGTGATTTTACCACTTTAGCTTTAGATATTAATCCAACCTTATCTCCTATATTGTTTCCAAATCCATGGACACAATATTCTTACACTGTAACAGGTTTACCAACTGCAACATCTTGTAAAGTTGCTTTTAGGTATTTTGTAACAAATGGTGGTCCGGCTGGTGCAAATTCTGATCAAGTTGGGATTGATCAATATTCAATCGATCGCACATTAAGTTCAGAAGATTTCTTTACTTCTATTTTTTCAATACACCCAAATCCCGTAAAAGATATTTTAAATGTAACTGCAAAAAATGGTGCTACTATCGAAACAATCCAAATTCTTGACATCAACGGACGAATCGTGAATCAAGTGAATACTTCATCTGAAACAGTTCAAGTAAATGTTTCTAATTTAAATGCAGGCGTTTACTTTGTAAAAGTTCAATCCGAAATCGGAGTTGGAACTTCAAAAATTATTAAGAATTAAATTTTTGTTTTTAATTATAGTTAAAGGAGCCTATTTTAAGCTCCTTTTTTTATGCTATTTCGTTTTCGTATTTTTTATAAAAAACAGTTGCAAAATACAATTCTATGTTCTTACTTTGCATCGTTCATAAATTTATTGTTTGTTATCACGAAAGCCCGAGGGATTAGACCCAATGAAAGCTTAGCAACCCTGCAACTAGTAGAAGGTGCTACATTCTATTCCGATTTATTGGAAACAGATAACCCGAGAATTCTCTCTCACTTTTCACGATAACCTATACATTTTTAAGACCAAATTTCTGAATTTTAAGAAGCTGTTTCCTGCTGTCCGCTATATCTTTTTTGTGAAAAACAAAAAAGGATGCCGCTTCCATCAGGGCTAAGACAACAATTGATTAAACAAAATTATGACTAAAATACAACAAGCTATAAAAGAAAGAATTCTCGTTCTCGACGGTGCAATGGGAACCATGCTACAACGAAATAATTTCTCAGAAGAAGATTTTCGTGGTGATCGTTTCAAAGACTTTCCTCATCCTTTAAAAGGAAACAACGATTTGCTTTCTATTACACAACCCGATGCCGTTAAAAAAGTTCATCGACTTTATTTTCAAGCCGGAGCCGATATTGTAGAAACCAATACGTTTTCTGGAACTACTATCGGAATGGCAGATTATTATCTTGAAGACATTGTTTATGAACTTAACTTTCAATCAGCCAAAATAGCACGTGAAGTAGCAGATGAATTTACTGATAAACCTCGATTTGTAGCAGGTTCAATCGGACCAACTAACAGAACAGCTTCAATGTCACCAAATGTAAACGATCCAGGTTACCGCGCTGTAACTTTTGACGATTTGCGAATTGCTTACAAACAACAAGTAGAAGCCTTAATTGATGGAGGTTGCGACGTTTTATTGGTAGAAACAATCTTCGATACACTCAATGCAAAAGCAGCACTTTTCGCTATCGAAGAAGTAAAAGAAGAACGCAAGCTCGATATTCCAATTATGGTTTCGGGAACCATTACAGATGCTTCTGGCAGAACACTCTCTGGTCAAACGGTTGAAGCATTTTTAATTTCAATTTCACATATTCCGTTATTAAGCATCGGATTCAATTGTGCTCTTGGAGCCGATCAATTAAAGCCTTATCTAAGTCGATTAGCAATGAATACACAATTAAATATTTCGGCTCATCCTAATGCAGGTTTGCCAAATGCTTTTGGTCAATACGATCAAACACCAGAGGAAATGCAACTGCTTATAAAAGACTATTTAGTAGATAATTTAATCAACATAATTGGTGGTTGTTGCGGAACAACACCTGAACATATTAAGGCAATTGCTGATGTAGCGTCGCAATTTAATCCGAGAAAATTAGAATTGGTCTAATTGGCTTTGCTCCAAGGTTTTCAAAACCTTTAGGTATTAAATAATATAGTGTATCAATTAATAAACCTACAAGGTTTTGAGAACCTTGCAGGATTAGAAAAATAAAATGTCAAGAACAAACAAAATAGATTTAAAACTTTCAGGTTTAGAACCGCTTTATGTTAATGAAGAGTCAATTTTCGTTAACGTCGGCGAACGCACCAATGTAACTGGCTCACGTAAATTTCTACGATTAATCAAAGAAGAGAAATACGACGAAGCACTTTCTGTAGCACGTGATCAGGTAGAAGGAGGAGCTCAAATTATCGATGTGAATATGGATGAAGGAATGCTTGATGGTGTTTTTGCCATGACTAAATTTCTAAATCTTATTGCAGCCGAACCCGATATTGCTCGTGTTCCAGTAATGATTGATTCTTCTAAATGGGAAATAATTGAAGCAGGGTTAAAAGTAGTTCAAGGAAAAGCAGTTGTAAATTCCATTTCATTAAAAGAAGGTGAAGCTACTTTTATACATCACGCTAAGTTAATTAAACGCTATGGTGCCGCAGTAATAATAATGGCTTTTGATGAAAACGGACAAGCTGATAACTACGAAAGGCGAATTGAAATCTGTAAAAGAAGTTACGATATCTTAGTAAATGAAGTACACTTTCCTGCCGAAGATATTATTTTTGATCCTAATATTTTTCCGGTTGCAACCGGAATGGATGAACATAAATTAAATGCCTTAGATTTTTTTAGAGCCACAAAATGGATTAGAGAAAACCTGCCTTATGCTAACATATCTGGCGGTGTAAGTAACGTTTCATTTTCTTTTCGTGGAAATGATAAGGTTCGTGAAGCAATGCATTCGGCATTTTTATACCATGCTATTCAAAATGGTATGACAATGGGAATTGTAAATCCAGAAATGCTGGAGATTTATGATGAAATAGATAAAGTTTTATTAGAACACGTAGAAGATGTTTTGCTAAACAGAAGAGAGGATGCAACCGAGCGATTATTAGATTTAGCAGAAAGTTTTAAAGGCGATTTTAAGACCAATGAAAAAGCAATTCAAGAATGGAGAAATGATTCGGTTCAAGACAGATTAACGCATTCTTTAGTAAAAGGAATTGACGAATTTATCGAAATAGATGTTGAAGAAGCTAGAGCCAATTCTGAAAAAGCTATCGATGTTATCGAAGTAAATCTTATGACCGGAATGAATGTCGTTGGAGATTTATTTGGCTCAGGAAAAATGTTTTTGCCTCAAGTTGTTAAGTCAGCTCGCGTCATGAAAAAAGCTGTAGCGTATTTGCTTCCTTTTATCGAAGCGCAAAAAGACGGAAAGTCATCAAGTGCCGGAAAAGTATTAATGGCTACTGTAAAAGGCGATGTTCATGATATTGGCAAAAATATTGTTGCTGTAGTTTTAGGTTGTAATAATTTTGAAATCATCGATTTGGGTGTTATGGTACCTCCTGAAAAAATTATTCAAGCTGCTATCGAACATAATGTAGATATTATTGGATTGAGCGGATTGATTACTCCATCATTAGACGAAATGGTTTATATCGCTAAAGAAATGGATAAATTAAACATCAAAATTCCAATTATGATAGGTGGAGCTACAACATCTCGAGCGCATACAGCCGTGAAAATTGCACCAGAATATAAACAAACTGTAGTTCATGTAAACGATGCTTCGCGCGCCGTAACTGTGGCAAGTAATTTATTGCAAAATGAAACTAAAGAAGGTTATGTAAAAGCAATTAGGGAAGAATATGACAAGTTACGTGATGGTTATTTGAGCAGAAGTAGAGACAAAAATTTTCACACCATAGAAAGTGCTCGTAAAAATAAACTACAATTGGATTGGGATAATTTTAAACCTGTAAAACCAAATTTTATTGGAGTTAAAAAAATCGAAGTTGATTTATCAGAATTAGTAGATTTTATAGATTGGACACCATTTTTTAACTCTTGGCAATTATTTGGAAAATATCCAGCTATTTTGACTGATGAAATTGTAGGTGAACAAGCAACCAACTTATTTTTAGACGCAAAAAATATGTTGCAACAAATTGTTTCCGAAAAATGGCTCGAAGCCAAAGGAATTCTTGGTATTTTTCCAGCAAATACTATTAATGATGATGATATTTTAGTACTGCCAACAACCAATAACCAACAACCAACAACCTTTTTAACCCTTCGCCAACAATCACAAAAAACCGCTGGTGCACCTAATATAGCATTGTCAGATTTTATTGCTCCAAAAGACAGCGGAAAACAAGACTATATTGGTTGTTTTTGTGTCACAACTGGTTTTGGTGTTGATGAAAAAGCAACCGAATTTGAAAAACAATTGGACGATTACAATTCGATAATGATTAAAGCATTGGCAGACCGATTTGCCGAAGCATTTGCCGAATATTTGCATTTAAAAGTGCGTAAAGAAATTTGGGGTTATGTATCGGATGAAAGTTTATCTAATCAAGATTTAATTGAGGAAGCATATAAAGGAATTCGTCCAGCTCCAGGATATCCAGCTTGTCCCGACCATTTAGAAAAACCAACTATTTTTAAATTATTAAATGTCGAACAAGAAATTGGAGTAACCTTAACCGAAAGTATGGCAATGTGGCCAGCATCATCTGTTTCGGGATATTATTTTGGAAATCCGGAAAGCAAATATTTCGGACTCGGAAAAATAAAACCTGATCAAGTAGAAGATTATGCTAAACGAAGAGGAATTTCTACCGAAATAGCAACAAAATGGCTTTCGCCGAATATTGCAGATTAGAAAAAAATGTTTCAAGTTTAAAGTTTCAAGTTACACCATTAACTTGAAACTTTAAATCTCAAACTTTAAACAAAAAACAAATGAAAGTAACACAACACATCGAGAACGCTCAAGGAAATCCATTATTTTCTTTCGAAATATTACCACCTTTAAAAGGACAAAACATTCAATCGATATATGATAGTATTGATCCTTTAATGGAATTCAATCCTCCATTTATAGATGTAACCTATCATCGTGAAGAGTACGAATTTAAGGAATTACCTAACGGATTATTGCAAAAAAAAATAGTTAAAAAACGACCTGGAACTGTTGGTATTTGTGCAGGAATTCAAAATAAATATTCTGTTGATGCTATTCCGCATATATTATGTGGAGGTTTCACTAAAGAAGACACCGAAAATTTATTAATCGATTTAGATTTTCTTGGAATCGATAATGTAGTAGCACTTCGAGGTGATGCTTTAAAAAACGAAACCTATTTCAAACCAGAAAAAGACGGAAATGAATATGCAACCGACTTAGTGTTACAAATCAACAATTTAAATAACGGAATTTACTTAGATGAAGATTTACAAAACTCAGCATGTACTAATTTTTGCATTGGAGTTGCTGGCTATCCAGAGAAACATATGGAAGCGCCAAGTTTGGATAGCGACATCCATTTCTTAAAACAAAAAATTAAAAATGGCGCAGAATACATTATTACTCAAATGTTTTTTGATAATAAAAAATTCTTTGATTTTGTTGATAAATGCCGTGTAGCCGGAATCACAATTCCAATTATTCCGGGTTTAAAACCGATTGCTACCAAAAAACAATTGAATTTAATTCCACATCGTTTTTCTTTAGAATTGCCAGATGATTTAATTATGGCTGTTGTAAAAGCAAAAGATAACGATTATGTAAAACAAATCGGAATAGAATGGTGTACCCAACAAAGCAAAGAATTGGTTGCCGCTGGAATCCCTGTTTTGCATTATTACTCAATGGGAAAAGCAGAAAATATCAAAGAAATTGCTAAAAATATTTTTTAAGATTAATTTCAAATTTTTTAATTCTCACAACTATATTCTACTATATTTGTGAAATTAAATTATAAGAATGAGGAAATTATACTTTTTACTTTTTATTGTTTCACTAGTTTCATTTGCCCAAGAAAACAAAGATACAAATGCATTTGAACTAACTTTTTTAAAGGGGAATATTTTGCCTCATACACCCGATTTGAATCACTTAAGAGGTCATCCTGAAGGTGTTATGTTGAGTTTTACAAAACAAACTCATGGGAAAAAAGAATGGCATTCTGCCTATGGCTTTCCAGATTACGGCGGTTATTTTTTGTATCAAAATTTTAATAATTCCTTCATAGGTCAAAGTTATGCTGTTGGAATGCATTATAATTTTTACTTTTTAAATCGCAGTTTACAATTTAAATTAGCTCAAGGTTTTGCCTATGTAAATAATCCTTATGATAAAGTAGAAAACAGTAAAAATAAAGCTTTCGGATCATCAATAGTCGATAATACAAATATTGGTTTGTCGTATAAAAAAGATAATTTATTTGATCATTTTGGAGTACAAGCTGGATTACTTTTCACTCATTATTCAAATGGTAGAACTAAATCTCCAAATAGCGGAATCAATACGTATCTAATTAATGTAGGACTAAATTATGATTTTGATGGTGTTAGTAAAAACGTAACAGATACTATTAGTAAGAAAAAAGATTTTCGAGAACCAATTCGATATAATTTTGTACTCAGAGCTGGTGTAAATGAAAGTCCAGTTATTGGAAGTGGTCAACATCCTTTTTATCATATCGGATTTTATGCCGATAAACGTATAGGTAGAAAAAGTGCACTTCAACTTGGAACAGAACTTTTTTTAACAAAATCTTTTATAGATTATATAAAATACAGATCAATTGCTTATCCAGAAGCCAATATTGATCCCAATACCGATTATAAAAGAATTGGAATTTTTATTGGTCACGAACTATTTGTAAATAGATTCTCTATCGAAGCTCAATTGGGTTACTATATTTACGAACCTTATAAAAACGATATTCCGATTTATGACAGAATTGGTGTAAAATATTACATAACCAAAAATATATTTACTGGTTTTACTATAAAAACCCATTTGTTTTTAGCAGAAGCTCTCGAATTTGCAGTAGGTGTTAGAATTTAAAGTTTTTAAAATGAAAAAATATTGTATTAGTCTAAGCTTGTTTCTTTTGTTTATTTCCTGTGAAAAACCAAGCGATTGCGTTGAATCATCAGGTGAATTAATTTCAAAAGATATTCTAGTTACTGCTTTCAATAGAATTGAAGTACTTAAAGGTATTGAACTTATTGTTACGCAAGGACCAGAATACAAAGTGCAAATCCAAACAGGTGAAAACCTTATGGAGAATATCGAAGTCATTCAAAACGGACCAATTTTAACATTAAAAGATAACGCAACCTGCAATTGGGTTAGAGATTATGGTCAAACTAAAGTGTATGTTACAGCTCCTAATTTAGAGGAAATTTATTCTAAATCTGAAAAAAACATTAGCTCAAATGGTGTGTTAACTTATCCTATTTTACGATTATTTGCCTTTGATACCGACGGTGATGGTAGAGAAGGAGCAGGAACTGGCGACTTTTTTATTACTATCAATAACGCAAACCCAAACCCAATTGGTCAACAAGGACAATTAGTAATCTTAAATAATAATGTTTCTAGATATTACATTTCAGGTCAAACCAATCAAGCTGTATTTAATTTTTATGCTGGTGACGGAAGAATCGAAGCAGGAAATTTAACCGCTCAATTTATTGAACTATTTCACCGTGGTTCCAACGACATGATTGTTAAACCAATGCAAAGTATCACAGGAACAATGGTAAGCACCGGAAATGTAATTCTAAAAAACAATCCGCCAATTGTAACTGTACAACAATTGTATCAAGGTCAAGTTATTTATAACTAGATTTTTTTTCTGAGGCTATTCCAGCTATCCGTTTCAAGTTTTTTAAATTCAAGCTGTTTTTGTAAACCAAAAAAAGAGCTTCTTTTAGTAACAAAAAACTAACTTTTTTAATAAAAAAGCTTTACACTACACACGAGCAGAGCGAACTGGCGAAGCAATCTAGGCTAAAAACATTTCGTTTTCAAAAGTCAAAACTTCAAAACTTCAAACATCGTACTTCTAACTTAGATTACGAAACAAGTTCGGAATAAGCGATTCATACAATTTTGTTGTACAAAATTAGTTCTCTGCTTACTTCTTCCCAGTTTTTTCCCTAAAAATTTCCTCTAAGTTTTTATTTTTTAAATTCAATTGAAGTGTTCTTAATCCGTTGTTGTTCGCAAAATCAAAAACAATTGTTCTCGAATCTTTTTCAGTTTCAAATGTCAACTGCCAAACTTTAGTATTTGTTTTTTTATAGGAAAGTAATCCTTCTAAATTGGCAAATAAAGTTTCCTCTATTTCTTTGTCAAATTCAACTTCTATTACTTGTTCAGTGGCATCAGAAACTAATTTGTCTATTTTTTTATCGGTAACAATTTTTCCGTTATCAATAATAATCACGCGATCACAAATCGCTTCCACTTCTTGCATAATGTGTGTCGATAAAAAAACAGTTTTGTTTTTACCTACATTTTTAATCACATTTCTAATTTCTACTAACTGATTGGGATCTAAACCAGTAGTTGGTTCATCCAATATTAAAACATCCGGATTGTGCAATAAAGCAGTTGCCAATCCAACTCGCTGACGAAATCCTTTCGATAATTGACCAATTTTTTTGTGACTTTCAGATGATAATCCTGTTAATTGAATCACTTCATCAATGCGCGACTTGGCAACTTTATATACATCAGCATTAAAAGCCAAATACTCTCTAACATACAAATCCAAATACAACGGATTGTGCTCTGGCAAATAACCAACAGACAGTTGTACTGCTTTTTGATTCTCATTTACATCATTTCCATTTACCGTTGCAATTCCTTCATCGGCATTAATATAAGTGGTTAAAATTTTCATTAAAGTTGATTTTCCAGCACCATTCGGACCTAAAAAACCTACAATTTCTCCTTTCTTAACCGAAAACGAAATGTTATCTAATGCTTTTTGAACACCATAACTCTTCGAAATATTTTGAACTTCTATTGACATGATTTGATATTTTAGCAAATGTAATAATTAATAAAATGAAAATTAAAAGCCAACTAACTTTATAACGTCTAAAAGCAGTTTTTATGATTTTACGAAAACGATTCCGTAACTTTTATATTTTATTTGTAAAACATATGTTATAAATAATTACTTTAGCAAAACATTAAAAACTAAATGAATTCATTTTTCACAACATATTATAACAATTTCTCTTATTTCTTTTTTTGGAAAAGAACGGGATTGGTATTGTGTTATATTAAAAAATAAATTAATTAAAAACATAAATAGACAATCCCGATGAAAATCGGGATTTTTTTTTTGACTACATGCAAGATAAAATCGCAATACAAGGAATTAAAGGTTCATTTCACCATCAAGTGGCATTAGAATATTTTCAAGAAAATGTTCTAGTAGATGAATGTTTGTCGTTTGAAGCACTCGTTGATAGTGTGATAAACAACAATTCTCAATATGCTGTAATGGCAATTGAAAATTCGATTGTCGGATCAATAATCCCTAATTATGCTTTAATTGATAAAAATAATTTACACATTATTGGTGAATATTATTTAGATATTATTCAAAATTTAATGGTTTTAAACGGACAACAGTTATCAGAGATTCAAGAAGTGCATTCGCATCCAATGGCGTTGTTACAATGTATGGATTTTTTAAAAAAACATCCTAAAATTAAGGTTGTAGAAGATAAAGATACTGCTGAAACAGCAAGCCGAATTCAGGAAAAACAATTAAAATATATTGCTGCAATTGGAAGTAAAGTGGCAGCAAAAATGTACGATTTAACAATTATTGCACCCGAAATACAAACGGTAAACAATAACATGACACGGTTCTTTATTTTGAGTAAAAATGAAGGTGATGGTTCCAAAGAAGAAATCAATAAAGCATCTTTAAAATTTGAATTGGATGATACACCCGGAAGTTTAGCAACTGTTTTAAATGTTATGACCAATTGTAAACTCAACTTAACTAAAATTCAATCGATGCCAATAATTGAAACTCCTTTTCAGTATTCCTTTTTTGTAGATGTCGTTTTTGAAAAATACAAACACTACGAAAAAGCTAAAAAAGTTCTCGAAATAATGACGAATCATTTCAAAGTTTTAGGAGAATATAAAAATAAGTTGATGCGTTGATTTAGTATTTCGTTTTACGATTAACCAAATTAACAATAACCGAATTAAGACAAAATGATAACAACAGCCAACCGATTAAATACCATAGAAGAATACTATTTTTCTAAAAAATTACGTGAAGTAAATCAATTAATAGCTAACGGAAATCCTATAATAAACATGGGAATTGGAAGTCCGGATATTGCGCCAGATTTATCAGTTATTGAAGCTATTCAAAACGCCATGTTCGATAAAAAAGCACACGAATATCAAAGTTATCAAGGCTTGCCCGAATTACGTCAAGGATTTGCGAATTTTTACAAAACTAATTTTAATGTAGATATCGATTTTAATTCAGAAATACTTCCTTTAATGGGTTCAAAAGAGGGAATTATGCATATTTCATTGGCTTTTTTAAATGAAGGTGACCATGTTTTAATTCCGAATCCAGGTTATCCAACGTATGAATCTGTAACCAAACTTATTGGTGCTAAACCACTATTTTATGATTTAACAGAACACACAAATTGGTTTCCAGATTTTGATAAATTAGAAGAACTCGATTTGTCTAAAGTAAAAATAATGTGGGTTTCCTATCCTCACATGCCTACAGGTGCAAACGCAACAATAGCCTTTTATGAAAAGTTAATTGCATTTGGGAAAAAGCATCACATCATAATAGTAAATGATAATCCGTATAGTTTTGTTTTGAACAACAATCCAATATCAATATTAAATGTTGAAGGTGCAAAAGATACTGCGATTGAACTCAATTCACTCAGTAAAACATACAATATGGCAGGTTGGCGAGTTGGAATGGTTTTAGGAAAACCAACTTTTATTAATGCCATACTAAAAGTAAAAAGTAATATGGATAGTGGTATGTTTTATGGCATCCAAAAAGGAGCTATAAAAGCATTACAATTAGGAAAAGAATGGTTTGATTCACAAAACAGAATGTATTCTAAAAGACAAAATCTCATCTTTCAATTAGCAGAAAAATTAGGGTGTACTTTTGATAAAAACGCAGTAGGATTATTTGTTTGGGCGAAATTACCAACAAATGTAAAATCATCGGAAGATTTTATTGATTCACTGTTATATGAAAAGCATATTTTTATTACACCAGGAACAGTTTTTGGAAGTAACGGCGACGGTTACATTCGATTCTCATTGTGCGTTACAGAAGAAAAAATAAAGGAAGCAATTTCGAGAATTACAATTTCCTATAAGGTTTTTAAAACCTTGTAAGTATTTATAAAATTAACTATGAAAGTTCTAATTATAGGAGTAGGTTTAATTGGTGGTTCGATGGCATTAGACATCAAATCAATGCACCAAAATGCAGTTGTTTTCGGAATGGACGCCAACAAAAAACATCTTGAAGAAGCCATTCAACTCAAAATTATCGACCAAAAAGCAACTGAAAATGATTTAAGTACCGCAGATATAGTTATTGTTGCTGTGCCAGTTGATGTTGCTTTAGTAATTTTACCAGAAATTTTAAATACTATTGGAGTTGAAACTTTAGTTATTGATGTAGGGTCAACCAAATTTCCTATTTGTGAAGCAATTACAAATCATAAAAACCGACCAAATTTTTTGGCAACACACCCAATTGCTGGAACCGAATTTTCTGGTCCGAAAGCTGCTATTAAAGGATTATTTGATGGTAAAACGAATATTATTTGCGAAGTTGAAAAAACAACTTTTAAATTGCAAGAAAAAGCAATGGATTTGTTTAACAAACTAGGAATGCGTATTCGTTATATGGATCCAAAATCGCACGATAAACACATTGCTTATGTATCGCATTTGTCGCACATAAGTTCGTTTATGCTCGGAAAAACGGTTATCGAAAAAGAAAAAGACGAACGTGATATTTTTGATATGGCAGGAAGCGGATTTGAAAGTACTGTGCGTTTAGCGAAAAGCTCACCAGCCATGTGGACACCTATTTTTAAACAAAATAAAAAACATATTGTAAAAAGTTTGAATGAATATATTACTAATTTGACTAATTTTAAAGAACTGTTAGAAAACGAAAAATTTGATGAAGTTTATAATGAAATGCAGAATACCAATAGAATTAAAGAAATATTAAAATAAATGTATACTGTAAAATTGTAAAATGTATATTGCTTCAAGCATTTACATTTTACAACAATACAATATCCAATATACAATCAAAAATGGAAAACACTAAAGAAATGAAAACGTGGTTAAACGATTTTCACTTATCACATCCTCTAGTAATAGCTGGACCTTGTAGTGCCGAAACGGAAGAACAAGTATTGAAAATTGCTCATGAATTAAAAAACTCCGATGTGAGTATTTTTCGTGCTGGAATTTGGAAACCACGAACGCGTCCAGGTGGATTTGAAGGTGTTGGTGCTATTGGACTAAAATGGTTGCAAAAAGCAAAAGCCGAAACTGGTTTGCTTATGGCAACAGAAGTAGCGAATGCCACTCACGTAAAATTAGCTTTAGAACACGATATTGATGTATTGTGGATTGGTGCTCGTACTACCGTAAATCCGTTTGCCGTTCAGGAAATAGCAGATGCTTTACAAAATACCGATAAAATCGTATTGGTAAAAAATCCGGTGAATCCCGATTTGGCTCTTTGGATCGGCGGTGTTGAACGATTGTATAATGCCAGAATTAAAAAACTGGGTGTTATTCATAGAGGATTTTCAACTTATGAGAAAACAAAATACCGTAATATTCCCGAATGGCAAATTGCGATCGAATTGCAAAGTCGTTTCCCTAATTTGCCATTAATTTGTGATCCTTCGCATATTACAGGAAATCGAAATATGATTCAGGAAGTATCGCAACAAGCACTCGATTTAAATTATGACGGATTAATTATTGAAACACATACCGATCCCGATAATGCATGGAGTGATGCAGCACAGCAAGTAACTCCATCGGTCTTGAAACAAATTTTTGAGGATTTAAAAGTCAAAAAAACGTCTTCAAATGAAGTTGACTACAATACCGAAATGATAAAACTTAGAGCGAATATTGATATTGCCGATAGTAAGTTATTAGAGCTTTTAGGCAATCGAATGAAAGTAGCCGAAAAAATTGGTGCCTTGAAAAAAGAAAAAAATGTGGCTGTTTTGCAAAATAAAAGGTGGAATGAAATTCTTGGAAGAATGATTCTTGACGGAGAAGAAAAAGGACTTAGCGAAGAATTTATTCTTAAATTATTCAAAGCCATTCATCAGGAAAGTATTTCGCATCAGGAGAAAATAATTAATGGATAATTTTAAATATTGAATATTGAATTTTAAATGGCTAATTAACTTAATTTTGCATTTCACAATCGATTTTGGAATTAGCTAATAAAATCTAATAATCTAAAAATCTAAGGAGTCTAAAAATCTATAAATGACAGGATTAGTCTATAAATCTACTGGAAGTTGGTATACTGTAAAATCAGAACATGGCGATTTTATAGAATGCCGAATAAAAGGCAAGTTCCGAATCAAAGGAATTAAAAGCACCAATCCAATTGCTGTTGGTGATATAGTAGATTATGAACTTGAAGATTCTACAGATGTTATTACAGGAACCATTCATAACATTCACGAAAGAAAGAATTATATTGTTCGTAAATCGGTCAATCTTTCCCATCAAATGCATATTATTGCATCCAATTTAGATTATGTTTTTTTATTAATTACCATCGATAATCCTCCTACAACATTCAATTTTATTGATCGATTTTTGGTCACTGCCGAAGCTTATGGAATTGAAACAATTCTAGTTTTTAATAAAATTGACACGTTAATTGATACAATTTTAGACGATCAAATTTATATGCAACATTTATATCAAGAAATTGGCTATAAATGTTTGCGTGTTTCCTCCACAGAAAAAAAAGGATTAGACGAATTAAAAGCAATGATGATTGGAAAAGTATCAATGTTTTCTGGTCATTCAGGTGTTGGGAAATCAACTCTTGTAAATGCGTTAGAACCTTCTTTAGATTTAAAAACTAAAACCATTTCCGAACAAAGTAAGCAAGGACAACATACGACAACATTTGCAGAAATGTACGATTTGTTGTTTGGAGCTAAAATTATCGACACACCGGGAATTAAAGGTTTCGGAATTGTTGATATGGATGCAGCAGAAATTAGTGGTTATTTTCCAGAATTTTTTAAACTAAAAGACCAATGTAAATTCAATAATTGTTTGCATAAAGAAGAACCACATTGTGCAGTAAAAAAGGCATTAGAAGAAGATAAAATTTCTTGGTCCCGTTACAACAGTTACCTGAAAATTTTAGAAGGTGATGACGAAAATTACCGTCAAGATGTATATAATGATGACCGAATTGCTAGCGACGAAACTAGGAATAAGTAGTTCCAATTTGTCATTGCGAGGAACGAAGCAATCTCATTAAAATTTGCTTAAGCATTAACAGATTGCTTCTTCCCTCGCAATGGCTAACAAATACAAATCACTATGAAAGCCGTAATTCAAAGAGTTTCACAAGCATCAGTAACAATCGATTCAAAAATTGTTGCCAATATCCAAAAAGGATTACTAATTTTAATCGGAATTGAAGATTCAGATTCCCAAGAAGACATCATTTGGTTAACATCAAAAATCGCCAATCTTCGAATTTTTGGTGATGAAAATGATGTAATGAATTTATCTCTCAAAGACACCAAAGGTGATGTTATTGTAGTAAGTCAATTTACACTTCACGCTTCAACTAAAAAAGGCAATCGACCCTCTTATTTAAAAGCATCAAAGCCTGAAATTGCCATTCCGTTATACGAAAACTTCATATCTCAAATGGAAATTAAAATCGGTAAAAAAGTTCAAACTGGAGTTTTTGGCGCTAATATGAAAGTAGCACTTTTAAACAACGGTCCAGTTACAATTGTAATTGATACAAAAAACAAAGAGTAAAGTATTTTTATACGAAATTACCTTTATATTTGGTAAAATTTGATTTTTATGAGAAATAGAGTATTGTTTTTAATAAGTTTTTTAATTTCTTTTTTTACCTATTCTCAAAAAACAGAGTATTCCAGCTTATTAATTCCCGATAGTTTAAAGCAAAATACCAATGCAGTTGTGCGACTTAATCAAATAGATATTACAATTTCTTCTCAAAGAAAAATGAAAATCTATACCAAACGAGTAGTTACGGTTTTTAACGAAAGAGGTCAATATGCTATTGATGCAAGTGAAAATTATGACAAATCGTCAAGTGTAAATTCGATTGAAGCTATTGTTTATAATGCTTTTGGTAAAGAAATTAAAAAACTAAAGAGAAGTGATTTTAAAGATCAATCAGCAACAGATGGAGGAACTGTATTTTCGGAAAGTAGAATCCTTTATTTAGAATATACACCAACAGAATATCCTTTTACCATAGTTTACGAAAGTGAATTTACAACATCAAATACTGCTTTTATTCCTTCTTGGATGCCAATAAACGATTACTTTGTCAGTATTCAAAGAAGTATTTTAAATGTAAATTTTCCTGATAATCTCGGATTTAAGAAAAAAGAAATAAATTTTTCTAAAATCAAGATTGAAAAAACTACTGATAATGCTACACAATTATCGTATCAAGTTTCAAATATAATTGCTCAAAAAGTGGAATCAAACAGTCCTAACTTTTTAGATATGTATCCTAAATTAATGTTAGGATTAGATACATTTAATTTGGAAGGTGTTGATGGAACAGCCAAAACATGGAAAGAGTTTGGTCAATGGTATAATGATAAAATTCTTTCGGGAACAACTGAGCTTTCAGATGAAACTAAAGAAAAAATCAAAATACTTGTTGGAAATGAAAAAGATCCAATAAAAAAAGCAAAAATAATCTATAAATATGTTCAAGAAAAATCAAGATATGTAAGTATACAAGTTGGTATTGGTGGTTGGAAACCGATGTTTGCAAAAGATGTAGATCGTTTAGGTTATGGCGATTGTAAAGCATTATCAAATTACACTAGAGCACTTTTAAATGTTGTTGATGTTCCCTCATTTAACACGATTTTATATGGAAATCCGAATAAAAGAAATATTGATTCAGAGTTTGTTTCCATGCAAGGAAATCATATGATTTTAACAATTCCGAAAGGGAATGAATATGTTTTTTTAGAATGTACAAGTCAAGAAGATCCTTTTGGATATCAAGGCACTTTTACAGACGACAGAGAAGTAGTTGTAATAAAACCCGAAGGAGGAGAAATTATAAGAACTAAAATCTATAATGATAAAGGAAACACGCAAATTAGTAAAGGAAATTATAGTATTGTTGAAAACGGGAATTTATTGGGGAAAATAACAATTATTTCAGAAGGCACACAATACAATAGTAAAGCTAGAATTGAAAAGATGCAACCTACCGAAAATGAAGATTATTATAAAACATATTGGGATAACATCAATAACTTAAAATTAAAGAAAACAACTTTTTTAAACGATAAAGAAAAGATTTCTTTTACGGAGAATCTTGAAATTGAGGCATCAGGTTACGGAGTGATAAATGGTAACACTATGATGTTTTCATTAAATGCTTACAACCAAAGTTCAGATGTTCCGCAACGCTATCGAACCCGAAATAATCCAGTTGAAATAGAAAGAGGGTTTTTAGATCAAGATGAAATCGAAATTACTCTACCAGAAAATTATAGTATTGATGCCAAACCAAGCAATTTTGACATAAAGGATAAATTTGGAGAGTACAAAACCGAAATAGTAATTGTAAATCCAACACGACTAATTTACAAGCGTTCTTTTTTATTAAATAAAGGACTTTATGAAAAATCAGAATACGAAAATTACAGAAAGTTTAGAGAACAAATTGCCAAAGCCGATAATTCAAAAATACTACTAACAAAAAAACAATAACCATGAAAAAAATCCTTGCAATTTTACTACTATTTACTTTACCTACTTTTTCTCAAAAATATGAATTAGGAAATGTAACTACAGATGAATTACAACAAAAAACACATCCACTAGATTCAAATGCAGTGGCATGTATTTTGTTTAGAACTGGTAAAGTTGAATTTGTATATTCTTATGAAGATGACTTTGAAATTATAACAACGGTTAAAACAAAAATAAAAATTTATAAAAAAGAAGGATATGATTGGGCTAATCATTCTAGACAATATTATATTGGTGACAATTTAAAAGAAAAATTAAATTATCATGATGCTGTAACTTATAATTTAGTAAACGGAAAAATAGAAAAATCCAAATTAAAAAGTGAAGGTAGTTTTGATGAAAAATCGAGTAGGTATTGGAATGAAAAAAAAATAATTCTTCCCAATGTAAAAGAAGGATCAATTGTAGAATATGAATATGTACTAAGTTCTAAACGATTTTGGGATATAGAAAAATGGGATTTTCAAATGGATATACCCATAAATTTTTCTGAGTTAAAAACCTATATTCCAAACTATTTTTCCTATAATTTAAATCAAAAAGGATATGTTTTTCCTATTAAAACTTTAGTAACAAAACCTAGAACTGTTAAATATTCTTATGTTCCAAAAATTGAAGATGGTAAAAATAATATTGATCGTGTTTATTCTAGTTTAGAGTTTGAAGAACAAATGGCAACGTACACCATTAAAGATGTTCCGGCTTTAAAAGAAGAATCGTATGTAAACAATATAAAAAATTATACATCCAGTTTATCACACGAACTTTCAGTAATTAGATATCCTAATCAATCACCAGCATCTTTTTCAACCGATTGGGAAGCCGTAACTGAAACCATCTATAAAGACGACGATTTTGGTGCAGAGTTAAACAAAACGGGTTACTTTGAAGACGATGTTAAATCAATAATTAACGGATTAAATTCGGAGGCAGAAACAGTTGTAGCCTTATTTAATTATGTAAAATCAAAAGTAAAATGGAATGGTTATAACGGTTACACTTGTAACGATGGCGTAAAGAAAGCATACAAAGAACAAAATGGAAACGCTGCCGAAATAAATTTAATGCTTATTGCTATGTTGCGATTTGCTAATATAGATGCCAATCCAGTTATTATTTCTACACGATCCAATGGAATTTCTTCTTTTCCAAGTAGAACAGCTTTTAATTATGTAATAGTTGGAATTGAGAAAGAAAATAATGTAATACTTCTTGATGCAACAGATAAAAATTCACTGCCAAATATTCTTCCCATAAAAGATTTGAATTGGAATGGAAGAATTATCCGAAAAAATGGTTCCTCAGCCGAAATTGATTTAATGTCAAAATCATTGTCGAACGATTTTATCAATATGATTGTTACAATTGCCAGTGATGGCTCAATTGAAGGTAAAATTAGAGAACAACATTTTGATTATAATGGATATGTTTTTAGAAACCGATTTGGCGATACTTCAAAAGAAAGTTATTTAGAATATTTAGAAAAATCAATTAATAACTCCGAAGTTATTGACTATGATGTTACAGGAAAAAAAGAATTAAGCGAGCCAATAGTTGAAAATTATAACTTCAAAAACAATAACAGTATTGAAATAATTGGCGATAAAATGTACTTCTCTCCACTCTTATTTTTTGCTACGACTGAAAATCCGTTTAAGCAAGAAGTTAGAGAATATCCAGTTGATTTTGTGTATCCAAATAAAGATCGTTTTATCATTAACATTACAATACCAGATGGTTATGTAGTTGAAACATTGCCTGCTTCTGTCACAATTCCGATGACAGACAATCTCATCAATGTAAAATATCAAATTGCATCTACAGGAAATAAAATTCAACTTTCTTATACGAAAGACACCAATACTTCTATTGTTTCTTCAGAATATTATGATGAGTTAAAAGGTGTTTTTAATGAGATTGTTAAAAAAGAAACCGAAAAAATTGTTTTAAAGAAAATATAATTTTATGAAAAAAGCATTATTTTTAATTTCTTTATTTCAGTTTTTTTGTATTCAAACGTATTCACAAAAAATCGAATTTGGTAATGTTACAAAAGCAGAATTATCAGAAAAATACCATCCAAATGATACGTCAGCTGTAGCAGCAATTCTTTACAAAAAAACAAAAACTACTTTTAAATATTCACTTGAAAATGGATTTATTTTAAATACAGAATTTACCATCAAAATCAAAATTTATAAAAAAGAAGGATTTAGTTGGGCAAATTTTGAAATTCCCTATTATATTGGTTATAAAGAATTAGTTGATGATACTGTAGAGATTTTGAAAGCCTATACATACAACCTTGAAAATGGTAAAATTGAAAAAGAAAAAGTAACTAGTGAAGGCAAATTTGTTGAAGCCTATAATGAATTTTGGAAAAAAAAATCAATAACATTTCCAAATATCAAAGTAGGTTCTATTATTGAATTAAAATACAATTTAATCTCACATGACATTTCTGTTTTACCCGATTTCAAATATCAATATGAAATACCTGTTAATTATGCCGAATATAAAACTGAAATTCCATCTTTTTTTCTTTATAAAGCTATTAAAATAGGATTTGTTGAGGTTGAAATGAATGAAAAAGTAGAATCTACTTCGCAACGATTTGAGGAAAAAGTTGATAAAAGAAGTGAGGATCGAACCCTAAGTTATAATCAAATTGTAACCACTTATTCAGCCAAAAATAGTGAGGCATTAATTGAAGAAGAATATGTAAACAATATTGATAATTATTATGCGAAACTTGAGCATGAGCTACAAACCATTCAATATCCAGATGAAAAGGCAAAACAAATTTCAAAATCATGGGAAAACGTTACAACTTCTATTTACGAAGATAAAAATTTTGGTCCCGAATTAAAAAAATTCAATTATTTTTTATTGGATTTAAAAAATTTGGTAAATACAGATGCAACTGAAGTTGAAAAAGTAAATGCCATTTTTGATTTTTTAAAAAATAGAATGACATGGAATGGTAAATTTGGTTATTCTACTATTAAAGGTGTTGAATTAGCTTATTCTGATAAATCAGGTAATGTTGCCGAAATAAATTTAATGCTTACTTCAATGCTTAAAATGGCAGGTTTAGATGCAAAACCTGTTTTAATTAGCACTAGAGAAAATGGCGTTGCTATGTTTCCGAACAGATCAAAATTTAATTATGTAATTTCGGGCGTTAAAATTGGCGCAAATATTGTGCTTTTAGATGCTACAAGTAAAAATTCTTTTCCAAATATTTTGCCTATTAGAGACTTAAACTGGTTTGGTAGAATGATCGAAAAAGACGGAACTTCAACAGATGTAGATTTAATTCCAAAAACAGTTTCAAATGATATTGTAAATATTATTGCAACCATTACTACTAATGGAACTATTGAAGGAAAATTAAAAGAACAATATTTTGATTCCAATAAGTTTGTGTTTAATGAAAAGTATTCTATTCTAAATAATGAAGCAAATAAGGAAAGAATTGAAAGATACTATAAAGGTATCGAAGTGGAAGATTACAGCATTATAAATAAAACAGATGCAAATCAACCGCTTATTGAATCCTACTCTTTTAAACATAACAATTGTATTGATACTATTGGTGATAAAATGTTTTTTTCTCCCATGCTATTTTTGGCTCAAAATACAAATCCGTTTAAACAAGATAATCGCGAATATCCAATTGATTTTGCTTATGCTAAAGAATACAAGTATTTAATTACCATAACAATTCCAGATGGTTTTACAGTTGAATCGATACCTAAATCGACCACAATAACAATGCCCGATACTGTTTGTAATTTAAAATACTTGATTTCAAATACAAATAATCAAATTCAACTTTCTCTTACTTTAACAATCAATGTAGCTATTGTCCCCTCAGATTATTATGATGAGTTAAAATTATTTTTTAATGAACTAGTAAAAAAAGAAACTGAAAAAATTGTTTTAAAGAAAATATAAAATGAACCTAAAAACCTCCCAACTCACTGTCGACACTTGGATAAAAGAACACGGTGTGCGTTATTTCAACGAACTCACCAATATGGCGCAACTTGCTGAAGAAGTCGGCGAAGTAGCCCGAATTATCGCACGTCGTTACGGAGAACAATCGGAAAAAGAAAGCGACAAAAATAAAGATCTTGGCGAAGAATTAGCCGATGTGGTTTTTGTAGTTTTGTGCTTGGCAAACCAAACCGGAATCGATTTACAAGCTGCGTTTGATAAAAAAATGGAACTGAAAACCAATCGCGATCACGACCGTCATCACAATAATGATAAACTTAAATAATTGTATGATGTAAAGTTGTATATTGTATAATGAGTGACAGTATTCAACTTTACATCGTACTATATACAAAAAATGAATCTACTTCTACAATCAACAATCCTTAATCAACAATCAACAATTAAGATAACTGGTTCTAAATCCGAAACCAATCGATTGTTGTTATTGCAAGCATTATATCCAAATTTATCATCAGAAAACACTTCCAATTCTGACGATTCTCAAGTGATGATGAAGGCATTAAATTCACAATTAGCTTCGCTCCGTTCGCCTTTGGCTCGGGTCACAATTCACAATTCACAATTAGTAGATGTGCATCACGCAGGAACTGCCATGCGTTTTCTTACCGCTTTTTTTGCTATTCAAGAAGGTCGAGAAATAATTCTAACAGGTTCGTATCGTATGAAAGAGCGTCCAATAAAAATCCTTGTCGATGCTTTGCGACAACTCGGAGCCGAAATTTCCTATGTAGAAAAAGAAGGATTTCCACCACTAAAAATTATCGGAAAAAAACTTACTCAAAATAAAGTGTCACTACCCGCAAATGTTAGCAGTCAATATATTTCAGCACTTTTGTTAATCGCTCCAAAATTAGAAAAAGGATTAGAATTGACTTTGGAAGGCGAAATAACATCTATTCCTTACATCAAAATGACATTGGCTTTACTCAATGAACTTGGAGTGGAAACCAGTTTTGAGAATACTATAATCAAAGTAAAACCTCAATTCACAATTCAAAATTCACAATTCACAATTGAATCCGATTGGTCATCAGCATCTTATTTCTATTCCATAATTGCTTTATCAGCAATTGGAACTCAAATTATGCTTTTTAGGTACAAACAAAATAGTATTCAAGGCGATTCGGCACTAGTTGAAATCTATAAAAACTTCGGAGTAGAAACTGTTTTCAATAGCAATCAATCCATTACAATTTCAAAAAACACAACTCATAACTCACAATTCATAACTCATAATTTAAATGGCTCTCCCGATATTGCTCAAACTATTGCCGTAACGTGTTTCGGATTAGGAATTGGTTGTCATCTTACAGGATTGCATACACTAAAAATTAAAGAAACCGATCGATTGGAAGCCTTAAAAAACGAACTCACAAAGTTAGGTGCACTAGTTGATATTTCAAGTGATAGCTTAACATTAAAAGAATCAAATTCAATACTGTCTAATGTTACAATTAAAACCTATCAAGACCACAGAATGGCAATGGCTTTTGCACCTTTAGCTAGTAAAGTTCCAATAATCATAGAAGAAGCCGAAGTGGTTTCTAAATCGTATCCAACCTTTTGGGAAGATATAAAAAGTATTGGTTTTGAATTAGAAAAAGTTTATTAAAACTATTTTAAACACTTTTTTAATGTATTTTTTAGTGTGTTTCAGAGGGTTTTTTACCAACTATATTTTGAAAATACTGCCTAATTTCAAATTAGTTTTTAATAAATTTAATATTTTGTATGTCATTACCTGAAACTATTTTTATCAAATAAGTTCCTGTTTGTAAATTAGAAACATTTATACTATTATTTGACTTTTCAACTAAAACCATTCGTCCCAATGAATCAAAAACTTCCATTAAATCAATATCCTTAACTGTTTTGATTGTTAATGTATACGAGGTAGGATTTGGATAAGCTATAAAATCATTATTTAAGTTGAAATCTTCAACATTAAGATTTGGATCAAGTCGAGTAGGTATAGCACCGAAACATTCATCAACGTTAGATATAAAATTAACAATATCACCGTTTTCAAATGTAATTGGTATATTAATTAAAATTTCTCCGGTTAATAGTGAAGCACCATATAAAAAAGAATTATCACTATAAAAAAAAGTGTTACTAGAAGGATCGATTGCTGAACCTGCATTTACTGAATAAATATTATTGGGTAAAATTGTTTCAGAAATTCGAACTACTATTCCAGTTGTAGGATCTATTTTAGCTAAACGACAATATTGAGTATAAACACCAAAAGGCGAACCGGGCATTTGTATGGTTGTCATTTCACGAGCAATTCCATAAATAGTATTATCAGAACAATTATAAGTAAAATTTGAAAAATCAAAATCATTTGAATTGAATACTACGTCAGGTTGACTAAATATAGTTCCGTTATACAAATCAATTCCTAAAAATTTTGGACCTGTTTTAAAATAATAAACCATAAGTTGAGGGTCAATTGCGGTTCCAGCTAATTGATAACCATTGGCTATAGAACTTTGCGAAATTGTTGTTACATCGCCTTTGTCTGGATTTAGTTTTGCTAAAAAAACGCCTAAGGAATTATTGTTTGAATCAAAAGGACGCAATAAACCATATAATGTTGCATCTGAAATGCTGTAGCTAACATTATCAAAAATGGCTGGTCCAGTAAAAGAGGTATTTATTGGAATTGATGCAATCGAACCACTAATAAAATCAAATGATGTTATGGTAGAATTTTCAGTCATTAAATACATTTTACGACTGTTTGAATCGAATGCACCACCTGAAATATTGAAACTCATTTCTGTAAATGTAGAACTAATCTCGCTTACAATGCCGCTAGTGGGATTTAAGGAACCCATCTTATTTTGGCTTGGCCCAAAGTTAGGGGATGAATTCAATTTTGTCACAAGAGTAAATAAGTTGTCATTTGATTGCGCAACTATAAAATTTGTGATTAAAAAAAAGAGTATATTTAATTTCATAATAGCTAATTTTTAAAATTTTTTGTAATTAAAAATAAACACAAAAATATTAGATAAAGTCAAACAAAATTTAAATTTAAGTTAAAATTTTTTATAAACAAAGTGCTATTACTTGAATTTAAATAAACTTATTACTATCTAATAGCACTAATCAATTATTTTTTAAAATAAACACCAAAACACTTGACATCGCCTATTTCACAATCGTATATTTGTAAACTGAATTTTAATGTTTTTGGAATATAACCTTAAACTTTAAACTCTTAAACTTCTAAACTCTTTTTAATGAAATTATCTCATTTTCAATTTAATTTACCAACCGAATTATTAGCCGAATATCCTGCTGAAAACCGCGACGAATCTCGTTTAATGGTCATCGATCGTAAAAAAGGAACAATCAGTCATAAAATGTTTAAAGACATTATTAATTATTTTGACGATGGCGATGTAATGGTTATCAACAACACTAAAGTTTTTCCTGCTCGAATGTTTGGTAACAAAGAAAAAACGGGAGCTCGAATAGAAGTTTTTTTATTAAGAGAACTAAATGCAGAACAACGCCTTTGGGATGTTCTAGTAGATCCTGCTCGAAAAATTAGAATTGGGAATAAATTATATTTTGGCGAAGACGATTCTTTAGTTGCCGAAGTTATCGATAATACAACTTCTCGGGGACGAACATTGCGGTTTTTATATGATGGTTCGTATGAAGAATTTCGTAATAAATTAACCGAACTTGGTGAAACTCCAATTCCAAAATATATTAATCGTGAAGTAAATGAAGAGGATGCCGAACGTTACCAAACCATTTATGCTAAAGAAGAAGGAGCAGTTGCTGCACCAACAGCAGGTTTGCATTTTTCAAAACATTTATTAAAAAAATTAGAAATTAAAGGTGTCGACTTTGCAGAAGTCACGCTTCATGTAGGTTTAGGAACTTTCAATCCTGTTGAAGTTGAAGATTTGTCAAAACATAAAATGGATTCAGAAGAACTAAAAATAAATCAATTAGCTTGTGATATTGTAAATAATGCAAAAATTAAAAAGAAACAAATTTGTTGCATTGGAACCACTTCTATGCGTGCTATAGAAAGTGCTGTGTCTTCGCAACGAACTTTAAATCCTTTTGATGGTTGGACAAATAAATTCATTTTTCCTCCTCACGATTTTAGTATTGCAACTAGTATGGTAACTAATTTTCACACTCCAAAATCAACATTATTAATGATGGTTTCGGCATTCTGTGGTCACGATTTAATGAAAAAAGCGTATGAAGAAGCCATAAAAGAAGGATACAAGTTTTATTCTTATGGAGATGCAATGTTAATTTTATAATATAAATGAAATAAAAAATGTCATGCTGAGCTTGTCGAAGCATTTTTAATAATTAAATCTCAATCTTATTTTAAAAAATAGAGTTTGAGATTTTTTTGTAGCGAATGGTTTGGGTCTTCTTGTAAACCGTATTCCTGCTTTTCGTCACACGCGGTGTTTCCTTCAATCAGGGCTAAACGGTAAACGCCTTACACTAAATTAATCTCTTTTAGAAACTCTGTGCTTCTCTGTGAATCTCTGTCTAATTTTTTTACTATTTTTGTACGTAAAATAACTATAAAATGACTTTCCAAAATACTCCCGAATTCGCACAACAACTCGACCAACAAGACGAATTAAAAAAATACAGAAACGAATTTATTTTCCCACAACACAACCAAAAAGACGTGATTTATTTCACGGGAAATTCGCTTGGATTACAACCAAAAAGTGCCAAATCATTCGTTGATGAAGTAATGAACGATTGGGCAAATTATGCTGTTGAAGGACACTTTTATTCCGAAAAACCTTGGTGGGATTATCACGAACGATTTGCCGAACCTTTATCCAAAATTGTTGGAGCTAAACCTTCCGAAGTTACAGTAATGAATACATTAACTGTAAATTTGCATTTATTGATGGTTTCATTTTATCGTCCAACCAAAACTAGGTATAAAATTATTTGTGAAGAAAAAGCATTTCCATCCGATCAATATATGTTTCAATCACAAGTCATTCATCATGGTTATAAACCAGAAGATACAATTGTTGAAATCAAAAGAAGAGAAGGCGAACACAATATACGTTTAGAAGATATTATCGCTAAAATTAATGAAGTAGGTGATGAGTTGGCTTTAGTTTTATTTGGAGGTGTAAATTATTATACGGGACAAGTTTTTGATATGAAAACAATCACTACAGCCGGACACAATGTTGGCGCTATTGTTGGATTTGATTTAGCTCACGCAGCCGGAAACATTAAGTTAGAACTTCACGATTGGAATGTCGATTTCGCAGCATGGTGTTCGTATAAATACATGAATTCTGGACCCGGAAATGCTTCGGGTTGTTTTATTCACGAAAAACATCATAAAAGTAATTTGCCGAGATTTGCAGGTTGGTGGGGACACAATAAAGAACGTCGTTTTAAAATGGAACCCAATTTTGATCCAGTTCATGGTGCCGACGGTTGGCAAGTGAGCAATTTGCCCATTTTATCTTTAGCACCTTATTTGGCTTCAGTTGAACTATTTGCCGAAGTCGGAATGGAAAAACTGATAAAAAAACGAAGCCAAATCACCGCTTATTTAGAATTTATCTTACAAGAAATTGATAAAGAGGTAACAAGTACTTTTGAAATAATAACACCAGCCAATCAAGAAGAAAGAGCCTGTCAATTATCAGTTTTTCTACATGGTGAAGGAAAAAGTTTATTCGATTATCTAATGAAAAATGGTGTTGTAACCGACTGGCGTGAACCAAATGTTATACGACTGGCTCCTGTTCCATTTTATTCTTCCTATATTGATATGTATAATTTTGGTCAATTATTAAAAAAAGGAATCCTAAAAAATTAAGATAAAATATTTTTTAAAATGTTGAAAATTAATATATTTACAATCTATTCACTAAAAATTAAAAAAATGAAACTAAAATTACAACTAACAATTACCTTATTGTTATGTCTTGGGTTTTCCACTTTTGCCCAAGTTTCTTCTACAAATGAAGAAGCTGCTAGAAATTGGATTAAAGCAAATGAAAGAGAATTAAATATTCTGCCATTTCACTCGTTCAAATTATCGTTTGTAAGAAAAGGTGAAACTGGCGAAACATTGCGTTTTCAACAAATGTTAAATAACATACCAGTATTTCAATCGGAGATTGTTATTCATTTTTCTACAGAAAATAAAGTAGTTTTCTCTTCTAATTCTTATGACAATTCAATTGCAAATATTGTTACAAATCCAAGTATTTCTAGAGAAGTTGCTTTGATAAAATCAAAAGATTTGTTAAAAATTGCCGGTGATTATGTAGTTACCGAAAATAATTTATTTGTTTCTAAAGTAAATGATCAAACTAAACTTGTTTACAGAGTAATTACCAATCCACAAACTGGGAATGCCAGTTGGGAAGTTTTGGTTGATGCACAATCGGGTGCTATTTTAAGTACTAAAGATGTTGCCTTTTATCATAAACATGATAAAAAACCAAAAAAGGGTAAAAAAGAAGATAAAAAATCACTAGAAAGTAAAACTGTAGCTGCACCTGTTTTTTATACAACTGGAACTGCAATGGTTTTTTTATCAGATCCACTATCTTTTGCTCAAGTAGCTTATGGTACTGCTGGTTATGTTGATGGGAATGATGCCAATACTACTCAGTTAGGTGCTGCTAGAACAGCAGTTACATTACCACAAATAGATTTAACAGCTGGTGTATACAAGTTAATGAGTCAGTATGTAAATATAACCGATTTCGAATCTCCTACAACAGGTTTGTTTACACAAGCAACAAGCGCATTTAATTTCACCAGAGATAATAACGCTTTTGAAGCGGCGAATGTTTTTTATCATTTAGATTCAAGTATGCGTTACATCAACCAAACTTTAGGAATAACTTGTATACCAAATTCAAATGGTGGAATACTTAGATTTGATCCTTCTGGTTTGAGTGGAGCAGATAACTCACATTTCCTTTCAGGTACAGATCAAATTTCTTTTGGTGAAGGTTGTGTTGACGATGCTGAAGATGCAGATGTTATTTGGCATGAATTAGGTCACGGTTTACATGATTGGATGACCAATGGTGGACTTTCTCAACAAAACGGATTAAGTGAAGGTTGTGGTGATTATTGGGCGCAATCGTATAGTAGAAGTTTAAATCAATGGAATTCAAGTCAACCAGCTTATCATTATATGTTTAGTTGGGATGGAAATAATGTTTGTTGGCCTGGTAGAACAACTAATTATGGCGGACTTTATCCTGCAAATTTGACAGGACAAATACATACTGATGGTCAAATTTGGGCAACTTGTTTAATGAGAATTTGGGATGCTATTGGAAGAGTAAAAACAGACACTTGTTTTCTAGAAGGATTAGCTTTAACAAATAGTGGTACAAATCAACAAAATGCAGCTATTGCTGTTAGACAAGCTGGTATAAATAGAAATTATCCTTGTGCAGATATACAAGCAATGACTGATAATTTTAGTGCATCAGGGTACACAATGCCAACATTGCCTTTGTCAATGGCTCCAATTGCCAATCAAACAGTGTCTGGGCCTACTTATACTTTACCTAGTTATGCAACATTAGCAAACCCAATTTCTCCAGTTTGTAATGCAACTTTAACGCAGTCACCAACAGTTGGAACAGTTTTACCACTTGGTGTTCACACAATTACAATGACTGCTACTCTTGGTGCAGCAAATGTTGTTAGAACATTTACAGTAACCGTTACAACATTAGGTGTTGATGAAAATATAAAAGATAGTACTATTATTTATCCAAATCCTGCTACTAATCAAATTACTATTAAAGGAGAATTTGATGCTAATGAAAGCATTTCGATGTTTAACTTATTAGGACAAAAAGTTTTAGATCAAGCTATAAAATCTAATGAAGAAACGATTAATATTTCTAAATTAGCAACTGGAGTTTATACCATCTATTTCAATACTTCTAAAGCTTCTCATAAGTTTATAAAAGAATAATAAATTTACCATAATTTATTTTGCAACCACAATGAAAGTTAAACGTCATTGTGGTTTTTTTTTTAAATACATCTCAATACTATTTTAGAAATTCTAACTTTGCAAAAAAACTCAATTACTCAGTTTCTAAGCCACTCTAAAAAATGACAAAACAAGAAATTATTAAAAACTTTGATCCAAGTCAACCCGGACTAGCAGATGCTACTATATTCGGATTGCCATTTTCTGCCGAACAGTCAGAAATTATTATTATTCCTGTACCTTGGGAAGTTACTGTAAGTTATGGATCTGGAGCTTCTGATGGACCAGAAGCCATTTTTAATGCTTCTTTTCAAGTCGATTTAAACCATCAAGATTTTCCTGAATTATGGAAACTCGGAATGTATTTTGCCGAAAGACCTAAAGAATGGAAATCAAATTCAGATAAATATAAAAAATTAGCTCAACCTATAATTGAAGCTCTTGAAGCTGGTGAAAATCTGAGTAATCATTCAAATTTATTAAGTGATTTAGCTACAATTAATAATGCATGTCGTGATTTACACACTCAAGTAAAAGAAACAGTTCTTTATTGGATGAATAAAGGTAAAAAAGTGGTTTTACTTGGTGGCGATCATTCTACTCCATTAGGTTATTATGAAGCATTGGCAACGAAACATAATAATTTCGGGATTTTACATCTTGATGCTCACATGGATTTGCGTATAGCGTATGAAGGATTTACTTATTCACATGCATCCATTATGTACAATGCTTTACAAATTCCTCAAATTTCTAAAATTGTTCAAGTCGGAATTCGAGATTTTTGTGAACAAGAAGTTGCAGTTGTAAAAAGTGAAAATGGTAGAGTTCTAATTCACACCGATTCTGATTTGAAAAAGGAAACTTTTGAAGGAAAATCGTGGCAGCAACAATGTGATGTTATCATTGCTACACTCCCTCAAAAGGTATGCATTAGTTTTGATGTTGATGGAATGTATCCTTGGTATTGTCCAAATACTGGAACACCAGTTCCAGGTGGATTTTCATTCGAACAAGCTACTTATTTATTCAATAAATTATCCGAAAGCGATAAAGAAATTATTGGTTTTGATTTAGTAGAAGTAGCACCAGGAGAAAATGACGATTGGGATGGAAACGTTGGTGCGCGAATGTTATTTCACATGTGTGCCGTTTTAGCAAAAAACAACAAACTAAACGTTGGTCAAAGAATTGAATTTTTAAAATAAAAAAACGGCTAAAAAGTTAATTTTAGCCGTTCTCTATTTTATAGAAGATATATTATCTTTTAATAACTCTTATTGCTTTTTGAGCAACACCATCAATTTCAGCAACTAATAAATATACTCCTTGAGTAAGTTTAGAAGTTTCAATTGAAGTGCTTTGTTCAAAATTAGTAACATTTGTTGTATTTACTAATTTTCCGTCCATAGCATATAAGTTCATTACAGCAGTTGACGTGCTTAAATTATTAACTTTAACGACTAATTCATTTTCAAATGGGTTTCCTAATACAGAAACTGCATTTGTAAATACAAATTCTTCACCACTTAAACCAGTAAAAACTAAAGAAAAAGTATCAAGTGTACCAGTATCACCACCACCATGGTCGTAAGTATTCATTTTCCATGCTCCATTAATAGCAACACCATTTAAAAAAGTTGCTAAGTTACATAAAGGAATTGTAGCTGGGAAAGTAGATGGAGCAGTTGGTCCAGTAGGAGCATAGCTTCCAGCAGGAATTCCTGTTGCTGGTAAAGCTGGAACAGGTGCAGTATTAGCACTATTAAAACTCAAAACGTTTGCCCCAATAAAATTAGATCCAGATCCACAAGCAGCGTCGGTTGCAGCACCAATTCTTTTGATTAAAGCACATTTTGTTCCAGCAGGCGTTTCTAATTCCATAACAAGATCACCCATCCAAGTGTGAGTAATTCCTAAATTTATTGTTAATGACGCAGCATTTGTTAAAGTACCAGTTAAAGGCACATTAACAGTACCAGCAGCAAGTGTTGGTATACCAGTATCTCCACAACCTGTTGGTGCATCTATAATAGTTACAGCTCCAGTCATTGAGTACGTTTGTGCTTGCATAACAGCACTTAAAAACAATGCAGATAAAAGTAATTTTGTTTTCATAATTTAATGTTTTAATTGTTAAAAATGTTTAGTTTTTTATGTTTATACCACTAATAAAGTAAAACACAAGTACAAATATAGATTTTAATTTTTATTAAACGAAGTTTGGAGTAAAAAAAATAATCTTTTTGTCCTTTTTATTTTAATAGTTATAATAGATTTTTGAATGTTACACGAATTTAATTAAGAATAAACTAAGATATTAAATATTAAAATTGTGTTCGTCAAATGCAATTAATTTAACCCTAAAGTTTTTATATTTGATAAATTAATTTAAAATGAATAAACTTAAAAAAGCACTCTATATTTTTATTTCCATAATAGCATTACTTGCCATTACTGTTTACATTTATTTACTCACCACAAAACCCAAATACGAAGGCGTTTTAAACTTGCAAAATATTTCAAAGGAAACAACTGTTTATTTTGATGAATATGGTGTGCCACATATTTATGCTACTACTCAAAAAGATGCAGTAACTGCTTTAGGTTATGTACATGCGCAAGACCGATTATGGCAAATGGAAGTTATGCGACGCATTGCTCCAGGTAGACTTTCTGAAATATTCGGAAGTAAGGCCTTGCCAAATGACACCTTTTTTGCAGGAATTGGTATCAACGAAAATTCTGAAAAAGCGATTGCCGAATTAGATAAGAATTCAGAAGCTTATGCTTTGTCAATGGCGTATTTAGAAGGTGTAAATCAATTTATTGAAAACGGAAAAACACCAATAGAATTTCAATTGGTTGGCGTTAAAAAAGAAAAATACACTTTAAAAGACATTTATAATATTTTTGGTTTTATGTCATTCAGTTTTGCAATGGCTCAAAAAACAGATCCTCTATTAACTGATATTCGTGATAAATTTGGAATGGAATACCTAAAAGATTTTGGAATTGATGGTTCGTTAGGAACAACTCAATTAAAAAGTTACAAAGCAAAATCCAACGATTATGCTCAAATCTCAAAATCAGTTGCTAGTTTGTTGGATAATTCGCCAATTCCACCTTTTATAGGAAGCAACAGTTGGGTAATTGGTGCTCAAAAAACAAAAAACGGAAAAGTAATTTTTGCCAATGATCCACACATTGGTTTTTCGCAACCTTGTACTTGGTATGAAGCACATATTGTAACACCTAATTATGAAATGTATGGTTATTATTTAGCAGGAACACCTTTTCCGCTTTTGGGTCACAATCGCAATTATGCTTATGGATTAACCATGTTTGAAAATGATGATTTGGATTTTTTTCAAGAAGAGGATAATCCAAACAATAAAAATCAATACATAACTAGTGATGGTTTTAAAGAATACAAAATCAGAAAAAAAACAATCATTGTAAAAGATAGCATATCGGTAACTCTACAAATTAAAGAATCTATTCACGGACCAATTATGAATGGTTTGTTAACTTCTTTAACATCAAAAAAACCAATTGCAATGTCATGGATTTACACACAACAAAAAAATCAAATCCTTCAATCAGTTTACGCACTTTCTCATTCAAATGAGCTATCAGATTTTTATAAAAATGTCGAATTAATTCATGCGCCTGGATTAAATATAATGTACGGCGATGCTAAAAACAACATTGCCTGGATAACATCTGGTAAATTATATAAGTTAGATAAATCGGTTAATGGAAATTTTATCATGAACGGAGCCAATGGAATTGACGATAAAAGAGAGTTTTTACCATTTTCAAAAAATCCGTCGGCTATAAATCCACCATGGAATTATGTGTATTCATCAAACAATCAACCCGAAGCAATTGATGGTTATTTGTATCCAGGTTACTATTTGCCAAAAGATAGAGCAACTAGAATTAATGGATTATTAGCGCCAAAAAGCGATTGGACTAGTAATGATGTAAAGATTATGTTAAACGATAATACCTCGGCTGTTGCACCAAGTATAGTTGCTAATTTATCGGAAGTTATTGATGAATCAAAATTAAATGCTAATGAAAAACAAGCTTTACAAATCGTAAAAAAATGGAATGGTTCTAATAATTTAAAAGACATTGCGCCCACAATTTATAACAAATGGATTTATTGTTATCTCAAAAATACATTTCAAGATGAATTGGGTGAAAAAGATTTTAATGCTTTACTTGCAACACACATCATAAAACAAATAATTGCCAGTCAAAGTCAAAATACAGCATCGCCTTGGTGGGATAATAATTTGACTAAAAATAAAAAAGAAACACGTTCGCATATTGTAAATCAATCGTATAAAGAAGCCGTTTCAGCTCTTGAAAAACAATTGGGCAATGATATTTCAAATTGGACATGGAATAATGTACATACCCTGGAACATCAACATCCAATTGGGAAAGTAGCTCTTTTTAGAAAGTTTTTCAATATCGGACTTTTTGAAGCAAGTGGTTCTAATGAAGTAATTAATAATTTAATGTTTTCGTATACCGATTCTGGAAAATACGAAGTAAAAGCGGGACCATCAACTCGTAGACTAATCGATTTTTCAGATATTGAAAACAGTTACAGTATTCTTCCAACTGGGCAATCAGGCAATCCAATGAGTAAACATTATGATGATCAAGCCGAAATGTATGTGCAAGGAAAATTTCGAAAAATGAAAATGAATAAAAAAGAAATTATTGCTTCTTCTTCAAAATTGGTATTCAAACCGAAATAATTTCCACTAATTTTGTCATTCTGAGGTACGAAGAATCTCTTTACATAATAAGCCAATCATGATTGAATTTCAAGATGGACATCATACTTATCATATTTATATTCTAACTAATAAAGTAAAAACTGTTTTGTATATCGGAGTTACTAATAATTTAAAAATTCGATTACAGCAACATAGGGAAGGCTTAAATCCTAATTCATTTACAACAAAATATAATGTTCATTATTTATTGTATTATGAAAAATTCGCATGGATTCAACTAGCAATTACTCGAGAAAAAGAATTAAAAGGATGGAAAAAAGACAAAAAAATTGAATTGATTAAAACTATTAATCCCGAATTAAATTTTTTAGATTACTTATTTGAATGATATTGTGGAGATTCTTCCTGCGTCAGAATGACAATATTGACAAAAAAAAATTAAATTTGCAAAACCGTTTATAAATTCTAAATGCAAACTCCTCAAAAAATTGCTGTCGTTGGTTCGGGATTAGTTGGAACTTTATTGGCAATCTACTTAAAAAAAATCGGACATACAGTTCACGTTTACGACAGAAGTATTGATATTCGTAAAGTCGAGTTTTCTGGTCGTTCCATCAATTTAGTAATGTCAAATCGTGGTTGGAAAGCTATGAAAGATGTAGGTTTGGAAGATGAAATCCGCAAAATCGGAATTCCTGTCGACAAACGAGCCATTCACACACAAGACGATAAAATAAACTATCAATATTACGGTAAAGAAGGTGAAGCTATATTTTCGCTTTCTCGTGGTGTTTTAAATCGCCGAATGATTGATTTAGCAGAAGATGCTGGTGTAGAGTTTTTCTTTGAACATAAAATTTGGGATGTTACGCTCTCCGATGCTACTTTGCATATTGGAGAAACCGAAAGAGGCGAGTGGCAAGAATTGAAATACGATAAAGTTTTTGGTGCCGATGGTGCTTTTTCTCGAATTCGACACCGAATGCAACGTCAAAGTTTATTCGATTATGCTCAAGAGTTTATGAAAATGGGTTACAAGGAATTACACATTCCAGCTAATGCCGACGGAACACACAAAATTGATAAAAATTCCTTACATATATGGCCCAGAGGAAATTTTATGTTAATGGCTTTATCAAATTTAGATGGCACTTTTACTTGTACCTTATTTATGCCTTTTGAAGGCGAAAATTCGTTCGAACAATTAAAAGATGAAGATAGTTTATTAGAATTTTTCGCCAATTATTTTCCAGATACTGCAGCCGTTATTCCTGATTTAGTGAAAGATTTTTTTAAAAATCCAACCAGTTATTTGGTAAAAATGAAATGTTATCCATGGACTTACGAAGATAAAATAGCATTGATTGGCGATTCTGCTCATGCAATTGTTCCTTTTTACGGACACGGAATGAACTCTGGATTTGAAGATATTACCATTTTAGCTGAAATGATTGCGAAATATAACGACGATTGGAAAACTATTTTCTCAGAATATCAAAAATCACGTAAACCAAATGCCGATGCTATTGCCGAACTTTCAAGCAGAAATTTTATTGAAATGAGTACTAAAACTGCCGACTATAACTTTCTTCTCCAAAAGAAAATCGAAAAATGGTTTTCTGATAAACATCCCAATAAATGGATTCCATTGTACAGTCGCGTTACGTTTAGCCTGCAACCTTATGTTGATGCGTTAGCAATTGGCGATTTCCAAAATAAAATTATGGAACAAATTATGCAAATTCCAAATATTGAAGAAAAATGGAATAGCGAAGAAGTGGAGAATAAGATTATTGATTTGTTGAAGTAGTTGTCATTGCGAGTATGCGAAGCAATCTCCAGCTATCCGTTCCAAGTTTTTTTATTTCAAACCATTTTTGTGAGCTTTTAAAATAGCTTCCCTTGGTCGCTTTTTAAAGCAACAAAAATTGGTTTTCAACTTCAAAAAGCTTTCCACTACTATCTGGGCTAGGCACTCTTTTACTTTTTAAAAATCTTCATCAAAATCCCAAAAACACCACGAATAAAACTCGCACTCGTAACCACTTTTGTAACCGATTTTCCAATCACTTCAGCAGTACTTGGTTCGTTGCTTTTTTTTGCTTCTACTTCTTGTTCTTCGGCTTGTTCAACAGCGCTTTCTATTTTTTTAATCAATATTTCATACGCACTTTCGCGATCAATTTCTTCGGAATATTTTTTTACTAATTTTGAGTTGGTATTAATTTCAGCAATTTCATCATCTGCCAAAATATCCATTCTGCTCTGAGGAGCACGAAGCATTGTAGCTGCTAATGGTGTCGGAATTCCTTTTTCGTTTAAAGCCGTCACAAAAGCTTCGCCAATTCCAAGTGATGTCAACACTTCATCGGTTTTATAATAATCAGATGTCGGATAATTATCAGCAGTTTGCTTAATGGCTTGTCTGTCGTTTGCAGTAAATGCTCGTAAAGCGTGTTGAATTTTTAATCCCAATTGTGCCAAAACTCCTTTAGGAATATCCATCGGATTTTGAGTAACAAAGTAAACGCCAATTCCTTTAGAACGAATGAGTTTAATAATGGTTTCAATTTGATCTAATAAAACCTTACTTGCTTCATTAAAAATCAAATGTGCTTCATCAATAAATAAAACCAATTCTGGTTGATCAACATCTCCTTTTTCTGGCATTTGTTGATATATTTCAGCTAATAAACTCAACATAAAAGTTGAAAACAATTTGGGTTTATCCTGAATATCAGTCAGCCTAATAATACTTACATAACCTTTTCCGTTTTCATCAATTCGCATCAAATCGTCAATTTCAAACGATTTTTCACCAAAAAAGAAATCGCCTCCTTGTTGTTCTAATTCGATAATTTTCCTTAGAATAGTTCCAGTTGTTGATGTAGATATCTTTCCATATTCCTCGCTAATTTCAGCTTTCCCTTCTTCGGTAATATAATTAAGTACTTTTTTGATGTCTTTCAAATCCAAAAGTGGCATTTTTTTATCATCACAATATTTAAAAATAACCGATACTACTCCAGCTTGTGTGTCATTTAAATCTAAAATTCTAGAGAATAAAACAGGTCCAAATTCAGAAATAGTAGCGCGTAATCGAACGCCATCTTGAGAAGATAACGTCATTAATTCAACAGGAAATGCTGCTGTAGTATAAGGAATGTTAATTTTTGTATGACGTTCAGTAATAAATGGTTTCTCAATTCCTGGTTTTGCAATTCCAGAAAAATCCCCTTTTATGTCCATCATCAAAACCGGAATGCCATACGACGATAATTGCTCTGAAAGCAGTTGAATGGTTTTAGTTTTTCCAGTTCCAGTTGCTCCTGCTATTAGACCGTGACGGTTTAAAGTTTTTAGTGGGATTTTAACTTGAGTTTCTCCAATAGGTTCACCATCAAGTAGTGCAGCTCCTAGAATTATATTTTCACCTTTTGAAGTATATCCTTCGTTAATATGTTGAATAAATGATTCTTTATTGCTCATCTTTACTAGAAATTAATTTCATATCTATTATTACAGCGCAATATACTGTTTTTTCAGAATTTAAAAAGTAAGGTAATAAGTATCTTTGTAAAAAATAGTTATTAACAACAATATACTAAAAATAGAAATAATATCGTTACGTTAAGAGTAAACGAATGAATAATTGATTAAAAAATAAATGTTTTATCACTAAAAACTAAAATTAGATAAAAAAAAATATTTATAGGATGAGATTGAAAAATTAAGTAAATGTTATTAAAAGTAAAAAAAGTTTTTTTATTTCAACTAAAAAATTAAATTTGCCATCAATCAAGTTTATTTACAACTAAAAACTATTAAATTATTTTAAACTATTAAAAATTTTAAAAATGGCAAACGTTAAAAAAGAAAAAGGGTCAAACGGAGGAGGAATGTTCTCTGGTATTGTAATTTTAGCATGTGTTTTTGTAGGATGGTTAATCTGGCAATTTATTATGGGTGCAGGTTCCAATTTTGAAGGTAATGTAAACACAGGTCATCCACTTCCTGGAAATTATTTAGCAATGGTATACAAAGGAGGTCCAATTGTGCCAGTTTTAATGGGATTATTATTAATGGTAATCGTTTTCTCTTTTGAAAGATATTTTGTTATTTCAAAAGCATCTGGAAAAGGGAATCTCGATCAATTTATGAGTAAAGTACAAGCAAGTATCAATGGAGGAAATATGGATGATGCAATTGCTACATGCGACAAACAACAAGGTTCTGTAGCTAATGCAATTAAATCGGCTTTAGTAAAATACCAAGATGTTAAAAAAGAAGGTTTCTCAAGCGAAGAAGCATCTGAAATGATTCACAAAGAAATTGAAGAAGCAACATCACTTGAAATGCCAATGTTAGAAAAACACATGACCATACTTTCTACCTTAGTTTCATTAGGAACTCTTGCAGGATTATTAGGAACTGTAACAGGTATGATTAAAGCTTTTGGTGCGTTAGCAACAGCTGGAACGCCAGATCAAGCATTATTAGCAAATGGTATTTCGGAAGCACTTATTAATACTGCAACAGGAATTTCTACTTCGGCATTAGCAATTGTTGCATACAACTTTTTTACATCCAAAATTGACACGTTAACGTATTCTATTGATGAAGCAGGAACTGCTATCGTTAATACATACAGAAGATTCAGAGGAAGTTCAAAATAATAGTAATTTAGTGGTAATTTTAATTATCATATAAATCATATATAAAATAATGGCAAAAATAAAAACGTCAAAAAATGCAGCATCTATCGACATGACAGCAATGTGCGATGTGGCTTTTCTTTTGCTTACTTTCTTTATCTTAACGGCTACTGCTAAACAGCAAGAACCACTTCCTGTTCAAACTCCAGCTTCAACAGTTCAAACTAAATTACCTGAGACAGGTTTAGTTACCCTGACTCTAGGAAGTTATGAAGGAAAACCAAAAGTTTTCATCGGAATGAAAGATAGAGATATTCGTAAAAAAACAATTGAATTAATTGAAAATAGATTCAAACTAGGACTTTCTGAACAAGAACAACTTCAGTTTGAATTGATGGATGAATTTGGTGTTCCAATGAGTAATTTAAAACAAATTATTGGAATGAAAAGTACCGATAGAAATAAACCAGGATTTCAAACCGGAATTCCTTTTGATTCTATTGATAATCAATTAAAAGAATGGATTTATACCGCTCGACAAGCTAATGTAGAATTAGGTAAAACTAAAGAACTCGATTTCGCAATTAAAGGCGATGCTAAGCAACAGTATCCTCAAATCAAAAAGATTATGGATATTTTACAAGATCAAAAAATCAATAGCTTTAATTTAGTTACTGGTTTAAGAGGTAAAGACTATTAATTCAAAAAAATATAAAAAATGGCTGAATTAAATACCGGCGACGGTGGAGGCAAAAAAGGCAGTGGTAAAGTAAGAAGTAAAAAGCAAAACTCTAAAGTTGATTTAACAGCAATGGTAGATTTGGCATTCTTATTGATCACTTTCTTTATGTTGACTACCTCGTTATCTAAACCACAATCCATGGATTTGGGTTTGCCAGATAAAGAGGAAAAAGACAAGCCTGAAGATATTGTTAAAACAGATCAAAGAAGAACGATGACTGTTATTCTTGGTGATAATGATAAAATTAAATGGTTTCACGGTTTGCTAGAAGCTCCAGAAGTTGGTGGTAAACCAGCAGATGCTGTTTATGGAAAAGAAGGGATTCGTAAAGAATTATTGAAAAGAGTAAAATCGGTTCCAGAAGTAGTTGGAGATGCTAAAAAAGGCTTAATTGTAATTATTAAACCTACAAAAAAATCAACCTATAAAAACTTAGTTGATATTTTAGATGAAATGGCAATTTGTGGTGTACCAACTTATGCAATTGTAAATGATTTTTCTCCAGAAGAAAAAGCATTAGCTGAAAAGATGAACACGAATACTCCATAAGTATTCATAAAAACATATAATATGAAATTAGACTTATTAAAAAAGCAGTGGATTGACATCGTTTTTGAAGGTCGTAACAAAAGTTATGGAGCTTATGATTTACGTAAAAAAAGCGGAAATACTACACTTCGTGCCATGTTAATTGGAGCTGTTGTTTTTGCTTTTGCAGTTGCAACTCCTATGATTGTTGATTTTATTGGCAGTGCCGCTGAAGATGATACTGCTCTAGATCAAAAAATAACAACCATTAAGTTACCTCCAAAAGAAAAACCAAAAGAAGATATTCCTCCTCCACCACCACCTCCTCCAAAAGTGGATCAAGTAAAATTTGTAAAGCCTGTAGTTGCTAAAACCGAAGAGGTAACAGAAGAACCACCGAAAGTAGAGGAAATCAAAGATAAAAAATTAGGAGACAAAACAATTGAAGGTGATCCAGATGCTCCTATTACTGTTGAACCAGTTGGTGATGGACCAAAAGATGTTGTTGAAGAAGATAATACAGTCTATAATTCTGCTGGAATTGAAGTAAAACCTGAGTATCCTGGAGGTTTAAATAAATTTTATAGCTTTATTAAAAACAATTATACACCACCTGATGAAGAAGGTTTAAAAGGAAAAGTTATCGTTTCATTTGTGGTTGAAAAAGATGGTTCTTTAACCGATATTAAAGTATTAAAAGATATTGGTTACGGAACAGGAACAGAAGCTATAAGAGTATTGAAAAAATGTGCACGATGGACTCCTGCTGAACAAAACGGAAAAAAAGTAAGATGTTCTTACCAAATTCCTATAGCTATTGAAACAGCATCAGAATAATGGTAAAAAATTTTATAAATAATTTTCAGAAGAAATCGCTTAATGAGCGATTTCTTCTATTTATAGGTATTTTATTTTTTTTGATTTATTTAACACTTGGCTTGGTAATTATTTTTTGGGAAAAACTACCTTTAAAAATGCCTACAACTTATAGAATCGCTTTTGGAGTATTACTAATTGTTTATTCTTTTATACGATTTTTGCGTTTCTTTAATAGCAACAAAAACGAATGAAAAAACACTTTAAATATTTTTTTATCCTATCAGTATTAATTTTGGGCTTTGTTTTTTCATGCAATAAAAAAAATCTAAACGCACCAAAAAGTGATACTATTGTAGAAGGTAAAACTTCAATATTAGTTGATGAAACATTAATGCCAATAATAGAGGATCAATTAGCGGTTTTTGAAAACAGTTATAACACAAAAATAACATTATTGCCTCAATCAGAAAAAGAAAGTGTTTTATCTTTAACCAAAGGTAAAGCCGACATAATAGTTTTGTCTCGAGAGCTAAATAATCAAGAACTACAATTTTTCAAACAAAAAGAAATAGTTCCACGTTCAACTGCCTTTGCAATTGATGCAATCGCTTTCATCAAAAACAAAAAATCTAACGACACTTTAATCGCTTTAAAAGAGGTTATAGATTTTATTAAAGGAAATAAAAACGCCATTAAAGGATTAGTTTTTGACAATCCAAATTCAAGTACAACTCGTTATTTGTCTGAATTAGCTGGCGTTACTTCTCTTCCACAAGAAGGAATTTTTTCTTTTAAAACTAATGAAGATGTGATAAAGTATGTTGCTCAAAACGACGGAATGATTGGAATAGTAGGTATTAATTGGTTGTATCAACCTAAACCTGAAACGCAAAAATATGTTGATTTGGTAAATATTGTAAGTGTTAAAGATGTAAATAAAAAGGACTACGTTTATCCTAGTCAAGACAATGTAGCCAAACGGAAATATCCTTTGGCACGTGTTTTGCACATCGTCAACTGTCAAGGCTACGAAGGATTAGGAATGGGATTTGCTTCATTCATAGCTGGAGAAAAAGGACAGCGAATTATTTTAAAATCGGGTTTAGCTCCAATAAGAGAACCAAGTCGAAATATTAGAATAATAAACAAATAAAATTAAAAAAGAATTTAATATAAAGTAAGATGAATAAATTTAAGATTTTTAGCATAGCTTTTATTACTACTGCTACTATATGTCAAGCTCAAGACATTGATCAAGCTAAAAAAGCTATTGATGCTGAACAATATGAAAAAGCAAAAATAATGTTGAAAAGTATCATTCAAGCTAAACCAGCCAATGGAAAAGCCGCTTTTTTACTTGGCACTATTTACTTAAAACAAAACAATGAAGATTCTGCCAAAATGGCTTTCCAAAAAGGTATTTCTGCATCAGAAGGAGCTAAATTTAATTCTATTGGATTAGCTCAAATAGATCTTGATAATGGTGATATTGCTTCAGCTAAAGCTAAATTTGATTTAGTAACTAAAGATATTAAAAAGAAAGATTTTGAAGAATACATCTATATTGCAAAAGCATATATGAATGCCGAAAAACCTGATTACAAAAACGCAATTGCAATACTTACAAAAGCAAAATTGGTTAATCCAACTTCTGCAGAAATACAAATGGTATTAGGAGATGCTCATTATGGTGATAAAAATCAAAATGAAGCCTATACATCTTACAGAGGAGCTTATGCTGCTGATAGTAATTTAATAAGAGCTAAAATGCAATTAGGTGTTTTGCTAAAAGGTGCAAAAGCATATACAAAGGCAATTGAAGCGTATGACGAAGTAATTAAAATTAATTCTAATTACGGACCAGTTTATAGAGAATTAGCTGAAACTTATTATTTATGGGGAAATAACGAACCTAAAAAATACAACGAAAATGTTTCAAAAGCACTTGGATATTATGAAAAATACATGAGCATGACCGATTATTCATTGGCTTCAAGAATGCGTCACGCCGATTTTTTAATTTTGGCTAAAGATTATAAAGCGCTTGAAGTAGAAGCCAATCAGATGCAAAAACTAGATAAAGTGAATCCAAGAATTTTGCGTTATTTAGGTTATTCAGCTTATGAAAACGGAAATACAGATGCCGCAATAACTGCACTTACAGATTTTACTACAAGAGGAACAAATAAACTAATTGCTAGAGATTTTCTTTATTTAGGACTTTCTAAACTTAAAAAAGGAACTTCTGCTGACGGAAAAATTACTGATCTAACGTTATTAAATTCAGGAATTATTGATATTAAAAAAGCAGTGGAATTAGAACCTACAATGGTTAACGATTTAAACGAAGTTGGTAAAAAATATTTTACGCTAAAGGCATATAATCTTGCAGCTTCTATTTTTGAAATTGCCATTACAAATCCAAATTCTAAAAATCATTTAGAAGATAATGTGTATTTCGGACTTTGTGTTTACACTGACAATAAGTCAAAAGATGCTGCAACAATCGATAAAGTAGCCTTAGCAAAAGCAGATGTAGCTATGGATAATGTGTTAGTTGCCAATCCAAATTATCAAGAAGCCTATTTATATAAAGCGCGCATTAACAATTCACTTGATTTGGATGAAATAATGGCTGCTAACTATCAAAAATTTGTTGATATGATTGTTGCAAAAGGTGATGAAGAAATTTCTAAAAATAAAAAGAAAATAACCGAATCATATAATCAAATTGCAGCTCATTATGCCAATTCTGATAAAACAAAAGCAAAAGAATATTTTAATAAAACTCTAGCTTTAGAACCAACAGATTCTTATGCTATTGAATCGTTAAAAATTTTGAAATAAGAAACAGAACACACTATTACTGTTGCAACATCAACAACTGCAGTAACTAGATCAAAAATAAATCGGTAAATAGAGTAAAAACAAAAAATAAAAATTGGAACTCGTTTGGTTAAAAACTAAACGAGTTTTTTTAATGAACTCATTTAAACTTTTTCGCTTCAATCAAAAAAGTTTAAACGAGTTTTATGTTAAAATTTGTAAGAAATTATTTCTTTAAATAATAAATCAATTAATTTGCAGTTATAATTTAAATTAATATTTTTAAATGCCAAAAATTACATCTACTATTCTAATTCTATTTATCTGTACATTTACTTTTAGCCAAAAAACGGTTTCTTTAAAAGGAAAAGTAATTGATGAAAATACAAAATTACCAATCGAATCAGCAACCGTTTACTTATCTTCAGCAAAAGACTCAACCGTTATTGATTATACTATAACAAATAAATTAGGCAACTTCGATTTAAAAATCAAAAAAATAAATTACCCTGTTTATTTAAAAGTCTCATTTGTTACGTATCAAGAAAATAAAATCGTTATTGAAACTGTTTCTGAAGATAAAGATTTTGGTATTTTTTCTATGAAAGAAGATGTAACTAAATTAAATGAAGTAATAATTAAAAAAGAAGCTCCACCAATCCGAATTAAAAAAGACACACTTGAATTCAATGCTTCGTCTTTTAAAGTTCGTCCCGATGCCAATGTAGAAACATTACTTAAACAACTGCCTGGAGTTGAAATAGATGAGGAAGGAAAAATTACCGTTAACGGAAAGGAAGTCAATCAAATATTAGTTAACGGAAAACCTTTTTTTGGTAAAGACGGTAAAATTGCTACTCAAAATTTACCAGCCGAAATTATAGATAAAGTCCAAGTTGTAGATACCAAAACAAAATCAGAAGAAATTTCAGGTGAAGGTGCAAGTTCAAAAGATAAAACCATAAATCTCACCATTCAAGAAGATAAAAACAAAGGTTTTTTTGGAAAAATTATGGGAGGATATGGCTCGGATAAACGGTATGAATCGAGTTTGTTACTCAATTCGTTCAAAGGTGAACAAAAAGTAAGTTTAATTGCATCTTCAAATAACATCAATGCGGTTGGTTTTTCGATGGATGAAATTTTTGACAACATGGGAGGCGGCAGAAATATGTCCGTATTTTATGGTGATGATGGAGGTTTTGGTATAAATAATATGAGTTTTGGAAGAAGTAATGAAGGTATTACTCAATCCAATCTAATCGGACTCAACTATCAGGATAAATGGTTAAAAAAAGTAGACAATAATGGAAGTTATTATTATTCAAGCTCCGATAAAAATAACGACAATAGAACACAACGCACCAATTTATTACCAACAGGCGAAACCACTACCAATTCTGATGCATCTAATACATCACAAAATGAAGCTCATACTTTAAGTTTCGATTTTGAAATCGAAATCGATTCACTAACAACACTAACTTTTACTCCAAATTTTTCAAAAAGTAAATCCAATAATCAATTTGTTAGAAATCAAGTTACTCAAAATGAAACCAATACGGAACTAAATAGAAGTGATTCCAATAGCTTTTCGGATAATGAAAACAGTAATTTCGGAACCGAAATGAGTTTTAGTAAAAGATTTAAAAGAAAAAATAGAGGTATGACGGTTAATTTTGAAACTAATTATCAAAAAGCAAATAATTTTCTTGACACCAATTCAGAAACCATTTTTCAGGACACAACTCCCGATATTAGTAGAAAACAAAATAGTTTTGAAGCAAATAAAAATTCTGAAATAAGAGGTGAAATTCGTTTTGGCGAACCTTTAACCGATTCGCTTCGATTGAGTTTGACATCCGAAATTATAATAAAGAAAACTACAGATGAATCAAAAGTATTCGATTTCAATTTGTTTGAAAATGAATATAGCATTTTTAATGCAGAACAATCCAATCAAATTCAATCAAAAAACGTTTCTTTTTTTGCTTCAACAGGATTGATTCTTAACAAATCAAAACTAAATGGAAGAATAAATTTTGGACCACAGTTTTTCAATTTCGATAATACATCAAACTATTTAGGAATTGAAACAAAAATCAATAAAAATTATGTATTTCCAAAAGTTAAAGGTTACCTAAATTTTAACATCAACAAATCAAAATCAATTTATATAAATTATGAATATGAAGTTAATTTGCCAAATGGGAATCAGATTTTACCTGTTGAAAATTTATCAAATCCTTTAAATACAATTAAAGGAAATGAAAACTTAAAACCTTCAAGAGGACACAATGTATATTTCAATTTTAATAATTATGATTATGCAACGCGTTCCGGTTTTTTTGCCTACAGCGGATTAAATATAGATACTGATGTAATTGTTGCCTCAACCATTTTTGATACCAATTTTAAATCGACAACAACTTATGAAAATGTGGATAAATCGATATCGACATACGCGGGTATTAATTGGAATAAATCGCATAAAAATGGAAAACGGACATTGAAATATGGTGTCGGAATGAATGTAAATTATAATTTATCTCAAGGATTAACCAATCAAGTTTTGTATGAATCTAACGGATTTGTGTACAATCCAAAAGTTAATGTAACGTGGAGTATTGACGAATTAATAACAATTGCACCATCGTATCGCTACTCTTTCAGTACTACTAATTTTAGCAATTATGTTATAGATAACGCCAATAATTTTTCACATAAAGCCAAACTAGAGATTACGAGTTATTTCCCCAAAAAATTAGTATTCGGAAACGATTTAGGATATACCTATAATTCCAATATCGCTGATGGTTTTAGAAAAGATTTTTTCTTATGGAATACAAGTTTGGGTTATAATTTTTGGAAAGACCAACTCTTGGCAAAAGTAAAGGTGTACGATTTACTAAATCAAAATCTAAACACCAATAACACTATAACACCAACAGCTATTATTAATTCAGAAAATACAGTTTTAAGACGTTATGTTATGTTTTCATTAACCTATAAATTGGAGAAATTTGCTGGTAAGAAAAAAGGAAACGAAATGTTTTTTGAAGAATAAAAAACGCCTTCCAATTTGAAGGCGTTTATATATTGTATAATAATTTCCAATTCAAATTTTTTTCCACTGAACACTGATTTACCAATCGCCACTAGCTCCACCACCGCCAAAACCGCCGCCACCACCGAATCCACCAAATCCACCACCAGAACTTCCACCACCAAAACCACCGCCACTACTTCTTCCTAAATTACTAAGTATAATAATGTCGAGTAAACTTGGTCCGCCTGAATTATTGCCAGAGTTTCCTCCTTTATTTCTTGAAGCAATAAAGAGTATAATAATAAAAATAATGATAAAAAAAAGTAGTGAGCCAAATCCTTTTCCTGAATTTTCCTTATCATTTTTGTATTCGCCATTCATTACTTTAATAATGGCTGTAGTTCCGTTATCTATTCCTTCATAATAATTATTTTTCTTGAACTCAGGTTTTACAACTTGTTCAATAATACGTCGTGAAAGTGCGTCAGTCAACAAATGTTCTGTTCCATAACCCGCTTGAATTGTCATTTTTCGATCATCTTTAGCAATCAAAAAAATAATTCCGTTGTCTTTTCCTTTTTGTCCAATTTGCCATTTCTGACCTAAATCGGTTGCATAACGCGCAATTAATTCGCCTTGAGTAGTTGGCACAATCATTACTAAAAGTTCTGTTGAAGTGCTGTCAGAATAATTTTTAAGTTTATCGTACAACTGTTTTTTCTGAATTTCAGATAATGTTTGTGTACTATCAATTATTGGTGGAATGAAAGATGGTTTTTCAGGAATTTTAAGTTGTGCAAAACCCAATTGACTTAACAAAAAAAAGAGTAACATCAATACGATTTGAGTCATTCTATAAATAAATTGTATCATTTATCCTTTTGATATTTCGTTAGTAAGTTCATCGGTATCATCACTTTCGTAAGGAAAGTATTTTTTTAGTTGTTCACCAGCGTTGTTAATTCCATCTACTAAAGCTTGCTTATTATTTGCATTTTTGAAATTATTTGCCATAATGTTTTTAGTACAATCCCAAAAATCATCAGCCACTTTTTCATTAATTCCCTTGTCGCCAAAAATGGCAAACTTTTTACTTTTTACAGCAATATAAATGATAACGCCGTTTCGATCTTTAGTGTCATACATTTTTAATTCATTAAAAACTTCCACTGCTCTTTCAAAAGGAGCAATGGAGTTTTCTTTTTCTATATGAACACGAATTTCACCTGAAGTATTTTTTTCAGCCAAACAAATCGCTTCAACTACTTCTTGTTCTTCGGCTTTTGTTAAAAAATCTTCTACTTTCGACATTATTTAGCTTCTTTTTTTCCGAAATCAAATTCTACTTCAGGAGCTTTTTCTGCACCGGCATCTGCTTTAAATCGGGCAATTTCTCCAAATCCAAATAATTTTGCAAAAATCACACTCGGAAAACTTCTTGTTTTTTTGTCATAAATATTGGCAGCATCGTTAAATCGATCGCGTTCCACATTAATTCGGTTTTCAGTTCCTTCAATTTGAGATTGTAGTTCTAAAAAATTCTGATTCGCTTTTAAATCGGGATATTGTTCAACAGTTACCAACAATCTCGAAAGCGAAGAACTCAATCCAGCTTGCGCTTGTTGAAATTGCGCTAATTGTTCAGGAGTAATATTAGTTGGATCAATAGTTACTGAAGTTGCTTTGGCACGAGCTTCAATTACAGCAGTCAAAGTTCCTTTTTCATAATCGGCTGCACCTTGTACGGTTTTAACTAAATTACCAATCAAATCATTTCGTCTTTGGTACGAGCTTTCAACTTTCGACCACGCTGTTTTAGTATCTGCTTGAACACCAACAAGTCCGTTGTAAGATGAAATTGCTAGTAAAACTAATACTGCAATAATTCCGATTGGGATTAACCATTTTCTCATAATTTCTAATTTTAAAGTTTATTTATTGTTTGATTTTGATTGTTATTAATGATTCTTTTTCTTGCTGATAAAATATATATTAAACCGGTAATGGTAGAAAAAAATATAAAGCCAACAACCCATATTATTTTTTCATGATTTTTAATTTTTTCCGAATTCGTAATTTCGTAAATACTTGTAAAAACAAAAATTACTAGAAATAGTAGCCCAATTGTTATAATTAAATTGCCATTTGGCCAATGCATAACTTTGATTAAGGCTCCCAAAATAGTAATTATGAATGATAATAGGAAACTGTAAGTAACTAATTTGTCTTTGTTCATTATTGTGTTTTGCTAATTTAAGAATATTTACTTTTGCCTAATGCCTAATGCCTAATTTATAAATGATTTTTAATACTTGTCAATTCAAATTTAATTCCTTCTAATTTATTAATAATTTCATACTTATCTAAAGTCTTTTTTTGACCTTCTTTAAGATGTGTTCTCGCACCATCTAATGTAAATCCCCGTTCTTTTACCAAATGATAAATGAGTTGTAAATTTTTAACATCCTCTTGCGTGAACATGCGATTACCTTTGGCGTTTTTCTTTGGTTTTAAGATGTCAAATTCTTTATCCCAAAATCGAATTAACGAAGCATTTACTCCAAAAGCTACGGCAACTTCACCAATACTAAAATACAATTTGTCTTTTGATAATTCTAACTGCATATTGTTTAATTTTATTTAATTTTGAACACTTAACACTAGTCCAAAGACTGATTTTCTTGATTTGCAATTTTAGAAATAGCTACATATTCAGCAGCCGAAATATTTCCGTAATAAAAATTAATCGGGTTCACTTTTTGTCCGTCTTTATGAACTTCATAATGTAAATGAGGTGCTTCACTTCGTCCTGTGCTTCCTACAAATCCTATTACATCACCACGTTTTACTTTTTGCCCAGCGCGAACTTTATACTTACTTAAATGGCCATATAAAGTTAAATACCCAAAACCATGTGTAATTTCGATATGATTTCCATAACCTGACAATGAATTGTCGGCACTTTTTACAACACCATCGCCAGTTGCATATACAGGAGTTCCGGAAGCAGCAGTAAAATCCATTCCTTCATGCATTTTTCGCACTTTTGTAAACGGATCACTTCGATAACCAAATCCCGAAGCCATGCGTTTTAATTCTTCATTTTTAACAGGTTGAATCGCAGGAATCGCTTCTAATAAATTATTTTTTGCTTTTGCCAATCTCAAAATTACATCTAACGATTTTGATTGAATTGCCAATTCTTTGGTTAATATATCAACTCTTTTTGACGTATTGATGACCAAGTCAGAATTATTGAATCCTTTCAATTCTTTATACCGATTGGCGTTTTTAAATCCTTCTTTTCTTTTCTCTATCGGAATTGGAGACGAATTAAAATAAGCTCTGTACAAATTATCATCTCTATCTTCTAACGCCGAGGTAACTTCATCTAATTGATCCAATTTTTTATTCAATATGGCATAATTCAATTTCATATTGTCCAACTCTCTTATCAATAATTTGTCTTTTGGTGTTTCAAAAAAAGGCGTATTAATCAGAAGCACCAAACATAAAAAACCAAATAACGCCGATGCTAAAATAAATAATGCCACGTAACCTAAATTTCTGCCTTTTTTTGGCTTTATTTTATGGTAAGCTAAATTTTCTGTATCGTAATAATACTTAACTTTCTTCGACATTTCTTAAATTATACTATTTTTGCATCAGTTATAAGAATAACAATGGTTATACGAACAAATTTAAGAAATGTTTCAATCTAAATCTATTTTTATTTTTTAGAAGCGAAACTTTTGGCATCTTTGTAATCCATGTTCCTGCTTTACGTTACAATACTTGCAAAATAGGCAAGTATTTTCTCTTCAATCAGGGCTAGTTGGGAAACTATTTGAATAAAATTAATAATTTCAATAAATAATTTGTGCGAATTAGTGCAATTCGTGGCAAAAAAAATATAAATTAACTTTGAGTCTTTGCGACTTTGTGGCAAATTCCAAAACAAATTCTAAAATGAAATCACAAGACATTCGTAAGCAATTTTTACAATTCTTTGAAAGCAAAGGACATTTAATCGTTCCATCAGCGCCAATAGTTTTAAAAGACGATCCAACGTTAATGTTCAATAATTCGGGAATGGCTCAGTTCAAAGAATACTTTTTAGGAAACGGAATTCCAAAAAGCTCAAGAATAGCCGATACTCAAAAATGTCTTCGTGTTTCAGGAAAACACAACGATTTGGAAGATGTAGGTTTCGATACCTATCATCACACTATGTTTGAAATGTTAGGCAACTGGTCGTTTGGCGATTATTTCAAAAAAGAAGCCATCAATTGGGCTTGGGAATTGTTAACCGAAGTCTACAAAATTCCAAAAGAAAATTTATATGTTTCAGTTTTTGAAGGAAGTAAAGAAGACAATGTTCCTTTCGATCAAGAAGCTTGGGATATTTGGAAAACATTAATTGATGAAGACCGAATTATACTCGGAAATAAAAAAGACAACTTCTGGGAAATGGGAGATCAGGGTCCGTGTGGTCCATGTTCTGAAATTCATGTTGATATTCGTTCTGATGCTGAAAAAGTAAAAGTTTCAGGGAAAAGTTTGGTCAATAACGATCATCCTCAAGTAGTTGAAATTTGGAATAATGTGTTCATGGAATTCAACCGAAAAGCCGATGGTTCTCTCGAAAAATTACCTGCGCAACATGTTGATACCGGAATGGGATTTGAGCGTTTGTGTATGGCATTACAAGGAAAAACATCTAATTATGACACCGATGTTTTTACACCATTAATTGAAAAAGTAGAACAAATTACAGGTTTAAAATATACTCCTAACGAAGTTCAAAACATAAGTGAGGAACAAAACAAAATCAACATTGCCATTCGTGTTGTTGTCGATCACGTTCGTGCGGTTGCTTTTGCAATTGCCGACGGACAATTACCATCCAACACTGGTGCAGGTTATGTAATTCGTAGAATTCTGCGTCGTGCGATTCGTTACGGATTTACATTTTTAAATACCAAAGAACCTTTTATCAATAAATTGGTTGAAGTTTTAGCGAATCAAATAGGAGAATTTTTTCCAGAAATAAAATCGCAACAACAATTGGTGACCAATGTGATTCGTGAGGAAGAAGCTTCGTTTTTAAGAACTTTAGATCAAGGATTGCAATTATTAGACAAAGTAATTTCGGAATCAAAAGAAAAAACAATAAGTGGTGAAAAAGCATTTGAATTGTATGATACTTTTGGATTTCCAATTGACTTAACGTCTCTAATTTTAAGAGAAAAAGGCTATGAATTAGATGAAGATGGATTTACTTCTGCTATGCAAGAACAAAAAAATCGTTCTCGTGCTGCATCCGAAGTTTCTACCGAAGATTGGTCGGTTTTAATACCAGGAAATATCGAAACTTTTGTCGGATACGACCAAACCGAAAACGAAGTAAAAATTACACGCATTCGTAAAGTTGATTCTAAAAAAGACGGTATTTTATACCAAATCGTTTTAGACAATACACCTTTTTATCCAGAAGGTGGTGGACAAGTTGGTGATAAAGGAACCTTAGTTTCTGCAAACGAAATTATCGATATCATCGACACCAAAAAAGAAAACAACTTAATCCTTCATTTTGCAAAACAATTGCCAGAAAATGTACATGCCAATTTTGTAGCTAAAGTAAATTCTGATTTAAGAACGTCAACTTCTAAAAATCATTCGGCTACGCATTTAATGCATTTGGCATTGCGAACTATTTTAGGAACGCATGTTGAACAAAAAGGTTCGTTGGTGAATCCGAATTATTTACGTTTTGATTTTTCACATTTTTCTAAAGTTACCGATGAAGAATTACGTCAAGTAGAAGCAAGTGTAAATACTCAAATTGAAGCACAACTGCAATTAGTAGAACACCGAAATATTCCTATTCAACAAGCGATGGAACAGGGAGCAATGGCGTTGTTTGGTGAAAAATATGGCGATTCTGTTCGCATGATTGAATTTGGCGAGAGTAAAGAATTATGTGGTGGAATTCACGTAAAAAATACTTCTGAAATTTGGCATTTCAAAATTTTATCAGAAGGTGCTGTTGCTGCTGGAATTCGAAGAATAGAAGCAATTACAGGCGAAGCAGTACAACAGTTTTATGCTAATCAAGAAACTACTTTAACTGAAATAAAAGAAGCGTTGAAAAATCCGCAAGATATTTTAAAATCAGTGGTTTCATTGCAAGACGATAATACAAAGTTGAAAAAACAAATAGAGCAATTACTCAAAGAAAAAATAGAAGGATTAAAAAATAATTTAGTTTCAGAATTTCAAGAAATAAACGGGATTCACTTTTTGTCAAAACAAGTTGATTTATCAATGAGTGCAACTAAAGATTTGGCTTTAGCTTTGGGAACTTCAAAACCAAATTCGTTTGTGTTTTTAGCTTCAATTGAAGACAATACACCCAATATTCATTGTTATATTTCAAAAGAATTAGTGACTGAAAAATCATTAAATGCTGGAAATGTAATTAGAGAATTAGGAAAATACATTGATGGAAATGGTGGTGGACAACCGTTTTTTGCATCTGGAAAAGGTAAAAATGCTGCTGGAATTACAGAAGCTTTAGAAAAAGCAATTGAATTTGTGAGGTAATAATTCTCGCAAAGGCGCAGAGGCGCAAAGTTTTTATTATTGTTTACAATTGAAAAGTTATTAATAATCGTAATTTAATACAATTAGATGACAGAAAATGAAATTTCAAAGATAATTGTTAACACATGTTATACGATACATGTAAAATTAGGTCCAGGATTATTAGAATCGGTTTATGAAACTATATTAGAACACGAATTAATTTCTATTGGATTGAAGGTTGAAAGACAAAAAGCATTACCAGTACTTTGGAATGATAAAAAAATGGATATTGGGTTTAGAGCTGATTTAATAGTAGAAGAAAAAGTTATCATAGAAATTAAATCCGTTGAAAATATTATTCCAGTTCATCCTAAGCAATTATTGACATATTTAAAAATAACAGGGTTGAAACTAGGTTTGCTAATAAATTTTAATGAAGTATTAATTAAAAATGGAATCACAAGAATTGTAAATAATTTGTAATTTCATTCAACTTTAAGCTTTGCGCCTTTGCGCCTTTGCGAGAGATTTAATTAGTTAATCAATTATTTATAAAATAATTTTTGTATCTTTAATCAATGACACGAGCCGAATTTATAGCTAAAAACGCTTCTCTTTTTTGGTATATCAAGAAAGAAGCCATTCCAAACATTAGCAACGATGTTTTGGTAGAATTTATCTTTAATTATGGTACTTGGGACGACGTAAAAGAACTCATAAAAATTATTGGTTTTCAAGAATTAAAACGTGTTTATGAAGGCGTTACCGATAGAAAAGTTGGGAATTATCTTCCAGAAATGTTAGATTTAATGGGGCGAATAACTCATAAATATGCATCTTGAAATTTTAAGTAAAGAACAAATAGAATTGCTTCCTGTTTTATCTCAATTTAAAAGAGAGTATTATTTGGTTGGAGGAACTGCAATTGCTTTACATATTGGTCACAGAGAATCTATTGACTTTGATCTATTCAAAGAAAAAAACATTCGTAAAAAAGATGTTTTTGCCAAACTAAAAGCAATAGATTATAAGGTTTCGTTTGCCGATTATAATCAAATAAACATGTTGTCTAATGGAGTAAAAATAACTTTTTTTTCATTTCCTTACCAAGTTCCATTACATTCTGAATTAAAAGGTGTTTTAAAAATGCCCGATTTACTAACACTTGCTGCAATGAAAGCATTTGCATTAGGACGACGAGCCAAATGGAAAGATTATGTCGATTTGTATTTCATACTAAAATTCCATTTTTCATATAAAGAAGTTGCTGTTAAAGCAAAAGAAATTTTTAAAGAAGAATTTATAGAAAAACAATTTATAGCGCAACTCGGTTATTTCAAAGGAATATCGTACCAAGAAGAAGTAACTTATTTAATTCCGAACCCACCAACCGAAGAAGAAATTCAAGATTTTTTAATTAATTGTAGTATAGAAGGTTTGTAGTAAAAAAACAAACTATTTAAATTTTGTTTTCCTTTTTTTTCTTTAAAAATAAATATAATCTCAATTATGAAAAAATTTGCAGTCTTGTTTTTTAGTTCATTAATATTGGCTTCATGTTCTAGAGATAAAGCCGAAAATCAAAATGTTTTCAATGGAATTTTGCTAAAAAAGATAGTTTGTACATCGAGTGCAGGTATTATTGAAACTAAAGATTATTTTTATTATGGTAATATGATTACTGAGGTTCACAATTCGCCCACTGAGTATATTCGCTATGTTTATCAAAATACAACACTTGTTCGAGCAAATAAGTATTTGAATGGCGTTATCAACAAGAGAATAATGTATGAATACAATTATCTTGGGCAAATAAACCGTATATTGTATCTTTCGATGTTGTCATCAGGCTTAAGTTTCAGATTTATGCATACCTATAATTCTGATGGAATTATTTCCTGCAAAAAATATTCAGGTGATGTAACAAATCAAAACGATCTTGTTGAAGATTTCAAACTCTTTTTTAATGATAGTAATGTTTACAAAAAAGAAATTTATAAGTTGATCAATGGCAATATGGAAACTATAACGCACACCTACACTTATGACAATAAAAATAATCCGCTCAACAGAATCGTTGACTTTAGAAAATTATTAATGTTTGATACTGGTTCGCCGATGAGTAATAACAATTTAACTTCGACAACTATTACTGCTACTAATACTTCAAATATTGGAGTGTATACTTCGCAATACACTTATAATATTGACAATTTTCCAATTACAAGAACAGATACCAATCCTGACGGATCAACCTATGTTACTCAATTTACCTATTAATCTGTGACTTGATTTCTATTGATTACTTCCTTTCTCCAATCTGCTGTCTCCACATGGCATAATACAATCCTTTTTCCAACAACAATTCCTCGTGTTTTCCTTGCTCGATAATTTTACCTTGTTCCAAAACAAATATTTTATCAGCGTGCATGATTGTTGAAAGTCGGTGTGCAATTAAAACTGTAATTCGGTTTTTGTCCGAAATCGAACGTATGGTCGAGTTGATTTCTTCTTCTGTAATCGAATCCAAAGCCGAAGTTGCTTCGTCAAATATCAATAAATTCGGATTTCGTAAAATAGCACGAGCAATCGATAATCGCTGTTTTTCACCACCAGAAACTTTAATTCCGCCTTCACCAATAGTCGAATTTAATCCATCTTGAGCACGTTGGAGTAAAGTTTCACAACTGGCTCTTTTTAAAACATCTAATAATTCTTCATCAGATGCAAATGGTTTTACAAACTGTAAATTCTCCCGAATAGTTCCCGAAAACAATTGTGCATCTTGGGTAACAAAACCCAATTGTTGACGCAATTCTAACAAATCAACTGCTGCAGAGTTTATGTTGTTGTACAACACTTCTCCTTGAGCTGGCGGATACAATCCAACCAATAATTTTACCAAAGTTGTTTTTCCTGCTCCAGAAGGACCAACAAACGCAACTGTTTCCCCTTTCTTTATGGTAAAATTAATATCTTCTACTGCAGAAAAATGTGCAGTTTTGTGTTTGAAACTTACATTTGAAAATTGCAACGATTCTATTTTTGCAATCGATTTTGGATTTTCTGGTCGAAATTCCGATTGTGCATCCAATAAATTCTGAAAATTTTCTAACGATACTTTGGTTTCATTTCTAACAATAATAAACTGACTTAATTCTTGCAACGGACCAAAAATAAAGAAAGTGAAAAACACCATTGTTAGTAAATCGCCTACCAAAATTTTATCGCCAAATAAAAAATAATAAAGCGCAAAAACTACGCAAGTTCTGAGAAGATGAACCGTTGTTCCTTGAATAAAACTCAAACTTCGAATGAAACGAATTTTTTGCAATTCGAGACTTAATATTTTTTGCGTATTGGAATTCAATCTTTTCTCTTCTTGTTGTGTTAATCCCAAACTTTTTACGAGTTCGATGTTTCGTAAACTTTCGGTGGTAGATCCAGCAAGTGAATTGGTTTGTGTGACAATTCGTCGCGAAATCACTTTTATTTTTTTTCCTAAAAAGGAACTCAAAACTGCAATAATCGGAGCAGCAACAAAGAAAATTAACGAAATACGATAATCAATTCGTGAAATGTAAATAATCACAAAAATGAATCCAACAACGGTTTGAAAAATCAATGAAATAGATAATGTAATTAACTTTTCTGAATCGGTTCTCACTTTTTGTAATCGACTTAAAGTTTCGCCACTTCGTTGATCTTCAAAATCTTCATAAGGTAAATCGAGTGATTTTTTGATTCCGTCAGTATACATTTCGGCTCCAGTTCGCTGAATGACAATATTGGTAAAATAATCTTGAAAGTTTTTTGTTAATCGAGAAACCATTGCTGCGCCTAATGATAATAGTAACCAAAACCCAACAGCTTTTATAAATCCAATTTCGTTGCCTTTGTATTTTGAAATTCCAACACCACAATCTTGCATTAATTTTCCAGTAATAATTGAGTCTGACAAACTAAAACAAATGTTTACGGCAGCCATTAATAAGGCGAAAAACAATAAGCTCTTGTGTTTTTTAAGATAGGAATATAGAAGTTTCATACACGTTTTTGAAAGTGCAAAAATAAGAAATAAAATACCAGTTACTAATTGCTACTGTTAATTGATTACTAATTTTGTATTTTTGAAATGTATTTATAACTATTATGAATTTCACTACTTCAATTCCAATTCCGAAAAGCAATAATCCAATCGATTATAATTCTCAAATTGTTTCTTTTGGTTCTTGTTTTGCAGAAAACATGGCGGAGAAATTCGACTATTTTAAGTTTAAAAACAAAGTGAATCCTTTCGGAATTATTTTTAATCCAATTTCAATAGAAAAATTGATTTCTAGAATTGTAAACAATCAAGAATTTACCGAAAAAGATATTTTTTTTCACAACGAATTATGGCAGTGTTATGATGTTCATTCAGATTTAAGTCATGAAGATAAAGAAGAATTTATTCAAAATTTAAACGGAATTCTTAAATCAACAAATGACCAAATAACCAAATCAACTCATATAATTATCACTTACGGAACATCATGGATTTACAAATTAAAATCGTCTAATGAAGTTGTAGCTAATTGCCATAAAGTACCACAAAATCAATTTATAAAAGAAATTCTAGCAGTTGAAATTATCGAAAAAGCGATACAAAAAACCATCGATTTAATCAATAAAGTAAATCCGAATTGCAACATCATTTTTACTATTTCGCCAGTTCGTCATATCAAAGATGGTTTTATCGAAAATCAACGAAGTAAATCACATTTAATTGTTGCTTTACAGAGTTTACTGCGCACTGTGCACTGTCCCGAAGCTTCGGGACTGAACACTAATTACTTTCCAAGTTACGAAATAATAATGGACGAACTTCGCGATTATCGTTTTTATACAGAAGATATGTTGCATCCAAATCAAACAGCAATTAATTATATTTGGGAACGATTTTCCGAAACTCAAATTAGCGATAAAATCCATCTAATAATGCAAGAAGTAGGTTCCATTCAAAAATCAATTTTGCACAAATCGTTTCATCCAAATTCGGAAAGTCATCAAAAATTTCTTGCTAATTTGAATCAAAAAATCAATACATTAGCAACGCAATTTCCAAATATTCAATTTTAATATGACACAGCAAACTGCAACAAAAATTGGTTTTTTTGACAAATTATCCGAAATCAGAAAATGGTTGACCATTGTACTTATTGGATTGGTTTTATTTTTTGGTTACAAGTATTTTACTTCGGATAATGAAACTTCGTCAGTTGAATACAACACCGCTTTAATTCAGGAGCAAATTAAAAATGTAGGGAAATTGGTGGTTACCGAAGGTCATTTTTCGGAAGTAATGACGTATAAAGATCAAAATAAATATTTAGGTGATTTAATTTCGTTTGATAAAAAAGCTTTAGTAATTATTAATGCTGATGTTACAGTTTCCTTCGATTTAAGCAAAGTAAAATACGATATTGATGCTCAGAATAAAATGGTAACTATTACTTCTATTCCTGAAGAAGAATTAAAAATTAGTCCCGATATTAAATATTATAATGTAGATCAAAGTACGTTTAACGAATTTACTGGCGACGATTATAATAAAATAAACAAAATTGCAAAAGCCAATTTGGCTAAAAAAATTGAAAAGTCAACCTTGAAATCGAATGCTAAAAACCGCTTGGTTAGTGAGTTGTCTAAAATATTAATTGTTACCAATTCAATGGGTTGGAAGTTAAAATATGATGGACAAATAGTAGAAAACAATAAAGAGTTGTCGAAAAAACTCATCAATTAAATACGCATTTTTACGTATTGATTTACTTTAGGCATTAGATCAAATTTGTATTTGATTTAACACCTTTTTCTTATGACATATTTACTTTTATTTTTAATATTAATTTTAGTTTGTTTTATTGTTTTTTTATTGATGCAAAATTCCCAAATTAAAGGAACGCACTACAAAAACATGGAAAAATTACATGAAATAATCATTTCTCTCCATTACAAACAAAAATTGTTAAACGACAAAGTGATTATTTCTACCGATTATAGTGCTAATTATTCAAAAGACATGAAAGCTATAGGTGATGAAGTGGTTGAATTGCAAAAAGTTTTTATAGATATTATTTCGAATAGAAATTATAATTAACTTTCAAGCATGCAATTATCTTTACTATGTTAAAAAAATTACTTCTTTTATTGTTTTTTGTTTTTTCTATATCACTTTCTGCTCAAAATAACATGAAGTATATTATAAAAGCTTTCAAGTCTAATGATTCTTCTGATTATTATTTTAAAAAAGCCAAAAACGCTATTGTTACAAAAGAAGATGAAGCAGAATATTTTTTTGGTAAAAATGCGTATTGCAATGATCATAACAAATTGGATAGTGCTATTTATTATGGCGAAATTGCATTAAAAAAATTAACCGAAATTAATAAAGTAAATTCTATTTACTATGTGAATAATAATTTGGCTAAGACCTATGACAAACTAGGAAAATACGATTTATCGAAAAAATATTTGCATCTAAATTTAATTTTAGCCGAAAAAAATAACAGTATTTATTGGGAATTATATTCCTACGTATCATTATCCAACACACATCATGATTTTGAAGACTTTAAAAACGGTGTGAGTTATGGAAAAAAAGGATTTAAAAAAGCAAAGGCTTATGGCGAAAAAGGTAAAACTCATCTTCAAAGTTTATTGAATGTTATAGCTATAAATTATGATGATTGGAACAAACCAGATAGTGCCTTGTATTATCATAAAAAAGTGTTTCATTATGTAAAGGGAAAAGACACATTAAAAATTGGAAATACCTATAATAATATTGGCAATACATTATTAAAGCAAAAAAAATATAAAGAAGCTGAAAGTTGGTTTAAAAGATCATTATTAATTATTAATGCTACTGAAAAAGAATATGGTGATGATTATAAACATTACAATAAAGCAACTATTTATACCAATCTTGCCACAATTGCCTATGAACTTGACGATTTTGATAAAGCAGAAAAACTTTTTAAAATAGCTTTTGAAAATGCGAGTAAAAGTAACAGTGCCGAAAAGTTACGAGATTATTATTACCACAGTGCTAAATTCAATAAAAAAAGAAAAAATCTCGGAAAAACAATTTCAGATCAAGAGCAATATTTAGTTTTAAGAGATTCTGTTTACCAAAAAGACAGATCGAAACAAGTAGCAGAAATAGAAGCGAAGTATCAAGTTGAAAAAAAGGAAAAAGAACTTTTAAAGTCAAAATTTGCGTTTAAAGAAAAGGAACTTCTAATTAAAAAAAAGAATACGCAATTTCAAATTTTGGGATTAATAGCACTCGCCTTAATTGCAATTGGTTATTTAATTTACCGTCAACAAAAATTAAAAAATAAGCAACAAGAGCAAGAGTTTCATCTAAAATCGGCAATCGCAGCCATCGAATCTCAAAACCAACTGCACCAACAACGTTTGTCAATTTCACGCGATTTACATGATAACATTGGCGCACAACTTACCTTTGTTATTTCATCGGTCGATAATTTAAAATTTGGAAATCAAATTACCGATTCAAAAATTACCAATCAACTAACTAAAATTTCCGATTTCACCAAATCAACCATCATCGAACTTCGCGATACCATTTGGGCAATGAATTCTAACGAATTTACTTTTGAAGATTTGCGTTCGCGAATTTTTAATTTTATCGAAAAAGCAAAATCAGCTAAAGAAGATATTAATTTTAAATTTCATGTAGATGATAGTTTAAAACACGATAAGTTTTCTTCCATTATTGGAATTAATTTGTATAGAACTATGCAAGAAGCCCTAAATAATGCTGTAAAATATTCGGAAGCTAAAAATATTATAGTAGATGTAGAAAAAAATAATTCGGAAGTAAAAATAACAATTTCAGATGATGGAAAAGGTTTTGTATTGGAAAATGTAGATTTTGGAAATGGATTGCATAATATGAAAAAAAGAATTGAAGAAATCGACGGAATATTTACAATAGAATCTAAAATTAATGAAGGAACTAAACTAACCCTTTCAATTTTTGTAATATGAAAAAATTACTATTAGTACTGTTTTTTTGCTCAGTTATAGTTAAAGCTCAAAATACAGATAATTTAAGTTGTAGAGAAATCAATGATAAAGCAATGGCGGTTTATCATACCAATCCCGATTTGGCATTACAACTTTTAATCAAAGCAGAAATTAAAGCTAACAAAACCAACGATGATGAATTGATTGCAGTAACTAAAAATAATCTTGCTATTTTGAAACGAATGAAAGGCGAATTTTTAGAATCTAAAATGTTGTCCAATTCTGTTGTTAATCGAGCAAAAGAAACTTTATCAAAAGCTTCAATTTATAATAATATTGGTGCTTGTAATCGTTCACTTGGATTGTATGACGAATCGATAAAATATTATTTAAAAGCTTTAAAAGTATACGAAAATGCAAAAGATATAAAACGGCAAGCAACAGTAAATAATAATATTGGAATGGTTTTTAGTTCTTTAGAACAATTTGATAAAGCCAAGAAATATCATCAAAAAGCGTTACAGTTATTTACACAAATTAATGATAAAAAAGGACTCTCAGAATCCTATAACAATTATGCTATTGTATTGGCAAATCAAGATAGTTTAACAAAATCGATGACTTTTTTTAGAAGATCATTAAAAATTGAAGAGAGTTTAAAAGATCAAAAAGGAATTGCTGAATCATTAAATAATGTTGGTGAGGTTCATTATTATATAGGAACAATTGATTCCGCTCTTTTTTATTATCAAAAATCGGCAAAATTAGAATTACAAATGAGTAATTTTTCTGGTGCATCAGAAAGTTACAATAATATTGCGCAAGTTTATTTAGAAATAAAACAATTTCCAAAAGCAAAAAAATTTATTGATAGTGCTTATAATTATTCTCAGAAATCAAAAGTAGTCCAAGTAATTTTAACATCATTAGACAATTATAAAACCTATTATGAAAGCACAGGAAATTTTGCGGAAGCCAATAAGAAAATGCAGCAATTCTATACTTTAAAAGACAGTATTCAAAAAGTTTCAAAAGTAAAAGATATTAACGAACTCGAAACAAAATACCAAACTGCAAAAAAGGAAAAATTAATTCTTGAAAAAGAAGCCGAAAATAAAAAGAAGACAACTTTGCTTATTGTTATTTCACTTCTAACCCTTTTTGTAGCTTTAATCGGTTTTCTAATCTACCGCCAACAAAAACTTAAAAACAAACAACAAGAACAAGAATTTCAATTACAATCGGCAATTGCACAAATCGAATCTCAAAACCAATTGCACGAACAAAGGTTGTCAATTTCTCGCGATTTGCATGATAACATTGGCGCACAACTCACCTTTGTGATTTCGTCTGTCGATAATTTAAAATTCGGAAATCAAATCACAGATTCAAAAATTACCAATCAATTAACTAAAATCTCCGATTTCACCAAGTCGACAATTATCGAACTTCGCGATACTATTTGGGCAATGAATACTAATGAATTTACTTTTGAAGATTTACGTTCTCGAATTTTTAATTTTATCGGAAAAGCAAAATCGGCTAAGGAAGATATTCTTTTTAAATTTCATGTTGATGATAGTTTGAAGGATATGAAATTCTCTTCCATAATTGGAATCAATCTCTACAGAACAATGCAAGAAGCAGTAAATAATGCTGTTAAATATTCGGAAGCTAAAGAAATTCAAATTAATGTTTTAAAACAAGAAAGTAAAACAAAAATCGAAATCAAAGACAACGGAAAAGGGTTTGATAGTGATACAATTGATTATGGAAACGGACTCTACAACATGAAAAAACGAATCGAAGAAGTTGGTGGAATAATTGAAATAAAATCAATAGTAAACAACGGTACAACCATTCAAATTTTAGTTTAATTTATAATTTTTAGTTGATTAGAATTTAAAAGAATACGATGAATGTCGTATTTTTTTGTATTTAAAGATGGTGCAATTTTGTAGAGCCAATAAAGGCAAAACAAATACTATTTTAAAATTATGAAAAAATTATCAGCTTTAGTAATGATTGCTTTTTTAGCTCTTACTTCAATTTCGTGTTCCAATGATGATGATGAAGCACCAGCAGCGACTTCACTCGCAACAGATGGTTTTAGATGGACAGACAGCAGTGGTGCAACCATTCAAACAGTCGATAATCCGTATGTAAATGGTTCTTTTAATAGCATTTTTGCTGTTCGATCAGGTGCAACCATTTATGAAATAAATTTAACATCATTAGCTGTAGGAACTTATACATTAGGAGGAACTTCTCTAAATTCCCTTTTTTACAACAGTACAGGAAGTTTGTCAACAAGTTTTTTTCCAACTTCCGGAAGTGTTATAATTACTGCCAACGCTGCCAATAAATTAACAGGAACTTTTACAGCTACTGGAACTGGTGGTGGAGTAACAACTGTTTCAGGATCGTTTACAAATATTACAATCAATCCTTAAAAATAAATAAATTAAAACCATTTTTCTGTATAGACTAATGGTTTTAATTATTAAATTTAATAAATATTTTTTAAAATGATAAAACTTGCCATAGTTGATGATAATTCTTTTTTGCAAAAAGCAATTCAAGATAAACTTGATTTTTTTGATGACATTGATATTAAATTCAAAGCCAATCATGGTGAAGATTTATTAGAAAAACTAGATAAAAATCACAATCTTGATATCATTTTAATGGATATCGAAATGCCAAAAATGAACGGAATTGAAGCTACAGAAATTGTTAAAAGCAAATATCCGCAAATCAAAATTATCATGCTTACGGTTTTTGATAACGATGAAAATATTTTCAAATCAATTAAGGCTGGAGCTGATGGTTATTTACTTAAAGAAGTCAATCCAGAAGAACTCCATAATGCAATAATTGAAACCCTAAATGGTGGTGCAATCATGACACCATCAATCGCATTAAAAACCTTAAAATTATTTCGGAATCCCGAAGTTTTTGAAGACATTCCAAACAAAGAAGAATACAATTTAACACCACGCGAAATAGAAGTGTTGGAGCAATTAAGCAAAGGATTAAAATACAATGCCATTGCCGAAAATTTATTTCTCTCGGCGGGAACAATTCGCAAACACGTTGAAAATATTTATTCCAAACTGCAAGTGCATAATAAACTAGAAGCTATTCAAAAAGCAAAAAGCAATAAATTAATCTAACTTATTTGTAATCAATATTTTAAAAAATTAATAAATACGTAGAAATGCGTATTTTTTTGTGTTTTATAGTGACCTAAGTTTGTCCTATAACTTTTAAATATAAATAAAATGAAAACAAAAAATTATTTTACTAGAATTGCTTCGGCACTATTTTTATTATTTGCAATCAATACAAATGCAAATAATGTAGAAATTACAGGAACAACTGTTTCTGGAAACGATATTACTTTTAATATCTCTTGGGAAAACAGTTGGAACGCCAATGTTGCACCAGCCAATTGGGATGCTGTTTGGGTATTTGTTAAATTTCAAGATTGTAATACTCGTTTGTGGGCACATACAGGATTAAGCTTAATTGCAGGCGATCATTCAGCTGCTTCACCATTACAAGTTGATCCTACAACTGACGGTAGAGGAGTTTTTATCAGAAGAAGTGCTCTTGGTGGAGGAAATATTTCTGCAACAACCATCACATTAAAAATGACAGGTTTAGGTGCCGGACCATATAATTTCAAGGTATTTGGAATAGAAATGGTAAACGTTCCTCAAAGTAACTTCGAAATTGGTGATGCTACAAGTTCTTCTACTTTTAATAGTATCAATGTTACTGCAACTTCACAATCGGCAGGAATTACTTCTGCGGCTATTGGTGGTGGCGGACCATCTATTCCAGCAACTTTTCCTGTTGGTTATAATTCATTTTATACAATGAAATACGAAATTTCACAATTGCAATATGTAGAATTTTTAAACTCGTTAACCTTTTCGCAACAACAATCTCGCGTTACATCAGATCCAACAAGTGTAGCAGGAACGTATGTAGTTTTTGGAGGTTATTCTTATAGAAATGGAATAGTTATAGAAACGCCAGGAAATAACGCAGCAATTCCTGCCGTATTTGGTTGTGATGCAACTAATGGAGTTGTTAATAATGTAAATGACGGGCAAAGTGTGGCAATGAATAATTTAAGCTGGGCAGATTTAGCATCGTATTTAGATTGGTCAGCATTACGACCAATGACCGAATTAGAATTTGAAAAAGTTTGTCGTGGTACATTGTCTAGAGTTGCAGGTGAATATCCTTGGGGTGATACAAATATAAACGCTTATAATAACACAACTGTTTTAAATCCATTACAACCAACAGAAGTAGCGAATACTGTTTTAAATGGTAGATGTGCTGTGGCAGTAAATTCTGGAAGTCCAAGTTTGGGACCATTAAAAGTAGGTGTTTTTGCTACTGCTACTTCAGGTAGATCATCTGCTGGAGCTTCTTTTTATGGTGCTATGGAAATGGGAGGGAATCTTTGGGAAAGAACCATATCTGTTGCTAATGCATCTGGAGTTACATTTAACGGAACTCTTGGTGATGGGACTTTAACTCCAATCGGTGACGCTAATCAAGCAACCTGGCCTTCAGTAACTACTGCAACTGGAGTTGGTTCAAGAGGGGGCGAATACGTAAGTGGAACAAGCTTTGTAAGAACATCAGACAGAAGTAACGCTGGAACAACAAACGCAACTAGAAATTATACTTTTGGTGGTCGTGGAGTAAGATAGTAATCCAATTTGATTTACAAGTAATTTTTACTTGTAACACAATGAATTATAATAATTTAAAAATCAAATTAGATGAAAACAACAAAAATATATTTAGTTGTTTGCTTAACATTTCTTTTAACACAGTTTAACGCAATTGCTCAATACAATGGAGGCAACTCCAACGGAGCAACACTAAATCAGTTAAACGCAACCAGCTGTTCAATTCCTTCGCATTTTTATGCCTATTTTGGAGGAGTTAATGACGGTTCAAGTGTCGGAGACTTAAGCACAACAACCTGCGGTACAGCAGCATTTCAATTTGCCTACATGGGCGGAAATGCAGATGGCGCAGCAACAGAAGAAATAATTGCAACAGCTTGTGGAATTGCTCCATTTCAGTTTGCCTACATGGGCGGAAATAATGATGGAGCAGGAGTAGAAACTTTTGAACAAAGTGTCTGCGCATTTCCAGCTCAGTTTTATGCGTATTTTGGAGGTATAGGCAATGGTCATTCCATGAATTTTACAGCTCCAATTTGTCCAACAGATCCACCAGTAGCAAGTTTTACAGCTTCAGCTACAGAAATTTGTGTAGGTCAATCGGTAACATTTACTGATACATCTACCAATATTCCATCGGCTTGGACATGGACATTTACTGGCGGAACTCCAAATAGTTCTACAGTTCAAAATCCAGTAATTACCTATAACACACCAGGAAGTTATGCTGTAACTTTAGTTGCTGCCAATTTTAATGGTATTGATTCTGAAGCTTTAACAAATTACATTACAGTTTATTCAAATGCAACAGTTACTTCAACAACTCCAGCTTCTCGCTGTGGTACAGGATCAGTAACTTTAGGAGCAACAGCTAGTGCAGGAACATTAAGTTGGTATGCAAATCCAACAGGTGGAACAGCTTTGGGAACAGGAACAAGTTTTGTAACGCCAAGTAGTGCTGTTACTACTCCATATTATGTAGAAACAGTAAACGGAGTTTGTACTTCAGCCAGAACTTTAGTAAATGCAACTATAAATACTATTCCAACTATAATCAGTACAACACCCAATTCTCGTTGTGGCACAGGAACTGTAGTTTTAAGTGCAACATCTAGTCTTGGTGGCGGAATTCCTGTTTGGTATGCAGATGCAACTGGTGGAACTGCTTTGGCAACAACCAATAGCTTTACAACACCAAGTATTGCAATAACAACAATTTATTATATAGAAGCTTCAAACGGAACTTGTACTTCAACTTCTAGAACTCCAGTTATTGCAACTGTAAATTCTTTGCCAACAGTGTTAACAACAACTCCAGCAAGTAGATGCGATGCAGGAACTGTAACCCTCGGAGCAACTGCAAGTGCTGGAACACTAAATTGGTTTTCAGTTTCAAGTGGCGGAACTGCTATAGGAACAGGAACAAGTTTCACAACACCAAGTATAGCTATATCAACAATTTATTATGTTGAAGCTACAATCGGAACTTGCACTTCGTCGAGAACTGCTGTAACTGCTTCAGTTGGAATAACTCCAACAGTATTGTCAGTTACACCTAGAAGTAGATGTGATGCCGGAACTGTAACATTATCGGCAAGTTGTAGTATTGGAAATATAGTTTGGTATACTGATGCTACAGGCGGAACTCCATTATTTACTGGAAATAATTTTACTACTCCAAGTATTTCAATTACAACTACTTATTATTTTGAAGCGGTAAACGGATCTTGTAGTACAACACCAAGAACAGCAGTTATTGCAACAATTAATACTAGTCCAACTATTACATCAACAACTCCAGCAACAATTTGTGCTTTTGATACATTTATCATTTCGGCAACTCAAAGTACTGGAACAGTAATACGATGGTTTAATGTTCCTACTGGCGGAATTGTTCAAGGTACTGGAAATAGTTTTTCATTGACTAACTGGTCAACAACAACTACTTTTTATGCAGAAGCAGTTGATGGAAGTTGTCTGTCGCCTAGAGTTCCTGTTGTTGTAACCGTAATTCCTAGACCAACCATAACTGGAACAACTCCAGCGAGTCGTTGCGATGCAGGAACAGTAACTTTAGGAGCAACTGCTAGTGCTGGAACTTTAAGTTGGTATGCAAATACCACAGGTGGAACAGCACTTGGAACAGGTACTAGTTTTACAACGCCAAGCATCTCAATTACTACTACTTATTATGTAGAAGCAGTAAATGGAATTTGTAACTCTACTAGAACTGCTGTTATTGCAACAATAAATGCAAGTCCAACCATAACTTCAACTACACCAAGTAGTCGTTGTAACTCTGGTTCAGTAACTTTATCAGTTACTGTAAGTGCAGGAAATGTAGTTTGGTATGCAAATGCTATTGGTGGATCAGCTTTAGCGACTACAACTAGTTTTACAACACCAAGTATTGCTATTACTACAACGTATTATGTAGAAGCAGTAAATGGAACTTGTACATCAACTCCAAGAATTGCAGTTATTGCAACTGTAAATACAAGTCCAATAATACTAACAACAACACCAGGAAGTAGATGTGATACCGGAACGGTAACTTTAGGAGCTACTGCAAGTGCAGGAGTTTTAAACTGGTACAATGTTCCAACAGGAGGTTCAATTTTAGGGACAGGTACAAGTTTTACTACTCCAAGTATTGCTACAACAACAACGTATTATGTTGAAGCAAATGACGGAACTTGTATTTCTACAAGAACTGCAGTTGTTGCCACAGCAAGTGTAACTCCAACTATTACTACAACTACTCCAAATTCACGTTGTGATGCTGGATCGGTTACTTTGTCTGCAACAGCAAGTTCAGGAAGTACGGTTTGGTATGCAAATGCAACTGGTGGAACTGCTTTAGCGACTACTAATAGTTTTACAACACCGAGTATCACAACAACAACAACGTATTATGTTGAAGCTGTTAATGGTTCTTGTACATCAATCCGAACTGCAGTTATTGCAACAGTAAATACTACACCAACTATTACATCAACTATACCAAATAGTCGTTGCGGAACAGGTTCAGTAGTGCTAAATGCAACTTCAAGTGCTGGAAATACAAATTGGTATAATGTGCCAACTGGAGGAACTCCGTTAGCAACAACTAATAGTTTTACAACACCAAGTATAAGTACAACAACTACATATTATGTTGAAGCTTCTACAGGAAGTTGTACTTCATCGAGAACTGCAGTTATTGCAACCGTAAATACTGCTCCAACAGTGCTAACAACAACTCCAGCGAGTCGTTGTAATGCAGGAACAGTAACATTGGGAGCAACTGCTAGTGCCGGAACTTTAAGTTGGTATGCAAATGCTATTGGTGGAACTGCGCTTGGAACTGGAACTAGTTTTACAACGCCAAGCATCACAATTACAACTACTTATTATGTAGAAACGGTAAATGGTGTTTGTAGCTCTGGTAGAACTGCTGTCACAGCTACAATAACTGTAACTTCGCCACCAATTGCAACGGCAAATCAAACTTTTTGCGCAAGTGAAATAGTCGGTTTTATTGCTGTAATTCCATCAGGACCAAGTATTATTTGGTATGATGCAGCAACAGGCGGAAATGTTGTTCCTAATAACACAATATTGGTTACTGGAACAACCTATTATGCTTCGCAAACCGTTAGTGGTTGCGAGAGTACAGTAAGAACTCCTGTTACAATGACTCTTGGAGGATGTCTAGGAAATGACGAATTTGTAGCTAATGTTATAAAATTATATCCAAACCCAGTGATTGACTTTGTTACCATTTCTTCAACTGAAAAAATGTCTAAAATTGAAATAGTAAATATGCTAGGACAAATCATTTTTTCAGATGCTATAAATGAAATGGAGACTAGAGTTGACATGGCAAGATATGCTGCAGGATCTTACATCTTTAGAGTTTTATCAAACGATACTATACAAATTTTTAAAGTAATTAAAAAATAAGTAATTAGTTTTAGTTTTTTTTTAAACCACCTCGTTTTTATTTCGAGGTGGTTTTTTTTGTAAAATAAATTCTATATTTGAAAAGATGAAACCAATTGATAGAAAAACAGAAATCATAATTATTGCGGCCAAACTTTTCAAAGAAAAAGGTTACAGTGCCGTAACCATGCGCGATATTGCTCAAGCAATGGATATCAAAGCAGCAAGTTTGTACAATCATATTAAATCGAAACAAGAAATTCTGGTTTTAATTATTATCGATATTGCCCAAGAGTTTATTAATACAATGAATGATGTTGTAAATTCTAATGAATCAACAATAAAGAAAATCGAAAGAATCATCCAATTGCATATTGATATCACATTGCGAAATCCAGAGGCATTGGCTTGTTTGAATAATGATTGGATGCATTTAACAGACAGCGATTTAGATTATTTCATAAAAATGCGTGAGGATTATGAAGAAAGTTTTCGAACCATTATCAAAACCGGAATAGATAACCATGAAATTAAAAATCTAAACATTGAAGTAATTATTTTCTCTACACTCTCTACTTTACGTACCCTCTATTTGTGGTACGGAAAGAAAAAATCTCCAAATCCATCAGTACTAAAATCAAATATGATAGAGGTTTTACTTAACGGAATATCTTAATTTCTTTAACTTTTTCAAAGATTAAAACTTTAAAACGATTGTTTTTTTTAATCGTTTTCGTAACCAATCAAAAAATTCACTAAATTTGCATATATAACTAACAATCGTTAGTTTAATATAGTGGTGTTTTTATGGCAAAATTTCATAGTATCAAAGTAGCAGATATTTATAAAGAAACAAAAGATTGTTCGGTTATCTCTTTTGATATTTCCGATAATTTAAAAGAAGAATTTAAATACAAGCAAGGGCAACATCTTACATTAAAATCGATAATTGATGGTAATGAAGTTCGTCGTTCTTATTCTTTATGTTCTAGTCCAATTGAAAATAAATGGAAAGTTGCTGTAAAAAAAATTAATGGTGGTTTATTTTCCACTTTTGTGAATGATACACTAAAAAAAGGTGATTTCATAGAAGTGATGACGCCAAGTGGAATATTCAATACAGAAATCAATTCAAATAAAGCTAAAAATTATATTGTTTTTGCAGCAGGAAGTGGAATTACACCAATTCTATCCATCATCAAAACGCATTTAGCATCAGAGCCAAATTGCACTTTTAAGCTCTTTTATCTCAATAGAACTGTAAAATCAATTATCTTTAAAGAGGAAATAGAACAATTAAAAAATGTGTATTTCGACCGATTTGAAATCTTTCATTTCTTAACCAAAGAACACCGAAGTATCGAATTGTTAAATGGTCGTTTTACTAAAGAAAAATTACAAGTTTTAACCAACAAAATCATTGATATTCCTTCTGTAGATGAATGTTTTATTTGTGGACCAGAACAAATGATTTTTCTTATTCGTGACGAATTAACAGCCGCTGGTTTAGATAAAAATAAAATACATTTTGAATTATTTACCTCTGGAAATTCAGAGGAAGATAAGTTAAGAATAAATAAAATTTTAGAGCATAAAGCCGAAGGTACCGATGTAACTATTATTGATGGCGGAAAAGAATTCCACTTCATCATGGATGACGATTTCGATAACATCCTCGACGGAGCACTAGCTGCTGGAGCCGATTTGCCATTCGCATGTAAAGGCGGCGTTTGTAGCACATGCAAGTGTAAAGTTCTCGAAGGCACTGTCGAAATGAAAGTCAATTATGCACTTGATGAAAATGAAGTAAAAAAAGGTTTAGTGTTAAGTTGCCAAGCGGTTCCAACTTCCGAAAAAGTGGTAGTCGATTTCGGAGTTTAAAGCAATTATTAATTATCAATTGAAAGAATTATGTCAGAATCAGAAGTTAAAAACCTAGAACAAATTTTCGACGCACGAATAGCTCGTGATGAAAAAATCGAACCCAAAGATTGGATGCCCGAAAAGTACCGTCAAACACACATTCGTCAAATTTCTCAACACGCACATTCTGAAATTGTAGGAATGTTACCCGAAGGGAATTGGATAACTCGTGCGCCATCACTAAAAAGAAAAGTAGCTTTATTAGCCAAAATTCAAGATGAAGCGGGACACGGATTGTATTTGTATTCTGCTTGCGAAACACTCGGAATCTCTCGCGAAGAATTGTACGATCAATTGCATTCTGGAAAAGCAAAATATTCGAGTATTTTCAATTATCCAACTCTGACTTGGGCCGATATGGGAGCAATTGGTTGGCTAGTTGACGGCGCAGCGATTATAAATCAAGTGCCATTAACAACAACTTCATTCGGACCATATGCTCGTGCAATGGTGCGCGTTTGTAAAGAAGAAAGTTTTCACCAACGTCAAGGTTTTCAGATTATGATGACTTTAGCACAAGGAACATCTGAACAAAAAGAAATGGCGCAAGATGCACTCAATCGTTGGTGGTGGCCATCTCTAATGATGCTCGGACCGACAGATGCCGAATCGGTGCACACAGAGCAATCTATGAAATGGAAACTAAAACGTAAAACCAACGACGAATTGCGTCAACAATTTGTTGATCAAACCGTTCCGCAAGCCAATTTAATAGGATTAACTATTCCGGATCCGAATTTAAAATGGAATGCTGAAACCAATCGTTATGATTTCGGCGAAATGGATTGGGATGAATTTTGGCAAGTAGTAAAAGGTCACGGACCTTGTAATAAAGAACGCATTTCTGCTCGAGTTAACGCATGGGAAAATGGAAAATGGGTGCGTGATGCCGCAATGGTTTACGCCGAAAAGCAAAGTAATAAAGAAGTAAAACAAGCAATATAAATTATAGTTTTCAGTCGTAGTTTTTACACTGAACACTGAACACTGAACACTATGAAGAATTGGCCGCTTTGGGAAGTATTTATAAGAAGTAAAAATGGATTAGAACACCGTCATTGTGGAAGTTTACACGCAAGTGATGCAATAATGGCGCTCGAAAATGCTCGAGATGTTTATACACGTAGAATGGAAGGCGTAAGTATTTGGGTTGTTCCATCGGCACAGATAACAGCATCTAATCCAGATGATAGCGCTGAACTTTTCGAACCAGCAAAAGATAAAGCCTATCGCCATCCTACTTTTTACGAACTTCCAGATGAACTAAAACACATGTAAAATGAAAGATAATTTAGTTCAATACATTTTCGGAATTGCAGATAACTCACTAATTCTAGGACAACGTCTCGGTGAATTATGTGGTCATGGACCAAGTTTAGAAACCGATATCGCTATGACTAATATTTCCCTTGATTTATTTGGTCAGGTGAGAAGTTATTATCAATATGCTGCCAAATTAATAGGAAATGATGCAACAGAAGATACTATAGCATTTCTACGAAAAGAAAGAGAATATAAGAATGTATTATTAGTTGAACAACCAAATCAAGATTTTGCATATTCCATTGCTAGACAATTTTTGTTTGATGTGTATCATTTATTAGTATTAGAACAATTACAAAACAGTTTCGATGAAACCTTATCGGCTATAGCCAAAAAAAGCATCAAAGAAGTTTCCTATCATACACGTTTTTCTTCCGATTGGATTAGAAGATTAGGAGACGGAACCGAAGAAAGTCATAACAGAATTCAAACAGCAATTAATGATTTATGGATTTTTACTGACGAACTTTTCCACCAAACCGATGCCGATAAAGCTATGGTTATCGAAAAAATCGGAGTTGATGTATCTAAATTAAAACAACTGTTTTACAAAAAAGTAAGTGCCATTTTAGAGGAAGCAACTCTAGAAACACCTCAAATAAACTATTTTCAAAAAGGCGGAAAAAACGGAATTCATAGTGAACACATGGGTTATATTTTAGCTGAAATGCAATTTATGCAACTTAGCTATCCAAAGATGAATTGGTAATGCTCTTTAAAGTCTCCGACTTTGAGGATGTGATTTAAGGTCACCGACTTATTTATCAAATGTTAATGACAGAAACAATAAACATACAACAAATAGAAGAAATCTTAGCATCGGTTTCCGATCCAGAAATTCCAGTTTTGTCAATTATGGAAATGGGAGTTGTGCGTTCAGCTAACATTGTAAACGGAATAGTTGAAGTTGAAATAACACCAACATACAGCGGTTGCCCAGCAATGGATGTAATTGAAGATGATATTAAACTAGCATTTAAAGAAAAAGGATACAAAGCAAAAGTGAATTTAATTCTTTCGCCAGCATGGACAACCGATTGGATTACTCAAAAAGGAAGAACTGCTTTAGAAAAATACGGAATTGCATCACCTTTATCTCCTGAAGCTGATAAGGACGCTCTTCTCGGAAATAAAAAAGTGGTGAAATGTCCACAATGCGGTTCGCTTAATACAAAATTAGTCAGCCAATTTGGTTCCACAGCTTGTAAAGCATTTTTTCAATGTGAAGATTGCCTTGAACCTTTTGACTATTTTAAATGTTTAAAATAATTTATTAAAATGGAGAGTATACTATTAAAAATTGAAAACAATGTCGCATGGATTACACTCAATAGACCCGAAGTTTTCAATAGTTTCAATCGTCAAATGGCGTTTCTACTTCAAGAAACTTTAGACAATTGTACAAATGATACTAATGTTCGTTCAATAGTTATAATCGGAAATGGAAAAGCATTTTGTGCTGGACAAGATTTAAAAGAAGTGACAGATCCAGAATTGAATCCAGGCTTCAGAAAAATTTTGGAAGAACATTACAATCCAATAATTAAAAAAATAAGAAACATCGAAAAACCAATAATTGCTGCAGTAAACGGCGTTGCTGCTGGAGCTGGAGCTAATATAGCTTTAGCTTGCGATATTGTTGTTGCATCCGATAACGCAAGTTTTATTCAAGCTTTCAGCAAAATAGGTTTAATTCCAGATAGCGCAGGAACGTTTTTTCTTCCAAGATTGATTGGTTTCCAAAGAGCCGCCGCTTTAATGATGATTGGAGACAAAGTTAGTGCTCAAGATGCACTTCATTTTGGGATGATATATAAGATTTATCCAACAGCTTTTTTTCATGAAGAAGTAATGACACTTGCTTTAAATTTAGCTCAAATGCCGACAAAAGCATTAGGCTTAACCAAACGATTATTAAATCAATCCATGACTAATAATTTAGAACAACAACTTGCAATTGAAAGCGATTTGCAAATCGAAGCCAGTTCATCAAACGATTATAAAGAAGGCGTAACTGCTTTTGTCGAAAAAAGAAAACCTGAATTTAAAGGAATTTAAAATGGATTATTATATTGTTAGAAATCTAGACCTTTTAGAAAAGGTTTTTAATCTAAAAATCTAAGAAGTCTAAAAATCTAAGAAGTCAAAATGAAAGTAGCAATAATAGGATCAGGAACAATGGGAAGTGGCATCGCGCAAGTGGCGGCAACTGCAGGTTGTGAAGTAAAAATTTACGATACCAATCTTGATGCACTCGCTAAAAGTAAAACCAATCTCGAAAATAGCTTATCCAAATTAGTAGAAAAAGCAAAAGTTGATGAATCTGAAAAATCTCGAATTATTCACAACATTTCCTACGTTCATACTTTAGGTGAACTATCACATTCCGATTTAGTTATTGAAGCCATTATTGAAAACCTAGAAGTAAAAAGAAAATTATTTCAAGAATTAGAAAATTATGTCTCGCCTGAAACCATTTTAGCATCAAACACATCATCACTTTCAATAGCTTCCATTGCCGCTTCATGCAAAAAACCAGAGCGTGTAATTGGAATTCATTTTTTTAATCCAGCACCATTAATGCAATTGGTTGAAATAATTCCTGCTGTGCAAACTAGTTATGAAGTAGTGCAAAAATCTGTTCAAACTATTTCCGATTGGAAAAAAATAGTGGCTGTAGCCAAAGACACACCAGGATTTATAGTAAATCGCGTTGCGCGACCATTCTACAGCGAAAGTTTACGAATTTATGAAGAAGGAATTGCCGATTTCGCCACCATCGATTGGAGTTTAAAAACCATTGGCGGTTTCAAAATGGGCCCTTTCGAATTAATGGATTTTATTGGAAATGATGTCAATTATACTGTAACAGAAACTGTTTTTACATCCTTTTATTTTGACCCAAAATTCAAACCTTCATTCACACAAAAACGATTGGTTGAAGCAGGATTTCTGGGAAGAAAAACAGGAAGAGGTTTTTACAACTATAATGAAGAAATACCAAGTCCAAACGCAGATAATACTCTAGCTAAAATTATTTTCGATAGAGTAATCGTAATGTTAATCAACGAAGCAGCCGATACTTTGTTTTTAAATGTAGCATCTGCAAAAGACATTGACAACGCCATGACAAAAGGTGTAAATTATCCAAAAGGATTACTCGCCTGGGCAGATGAACTCGGAATAAACTGGTGTGTCAAAAAATTAGACGAATTGTACAACGAATACCACGAAGATAGATATAGATGCAGTCCAATTTTACGAAGAATGGCAGCAGCAAACAAAAATTTCTATTAACGAAAAATTTTAAGTCTTTGCGTGAAAATGAAACTTAGCGAAAATTGCGTAAATCTTTGCGCTCTTTGCGGTTAAAAGAAAAAAAATGAAAGGAACAAAAATACCCTATAAAATGTTGAGCCAAGATGCTTACAGTCAATGGCTCGGTATCGAAATTATCGAATGCGAAATCGGGCGATGCAAAGTCGCAATGACAGTTCGTAAAGAAATGCTCAATAGTATGAACAAAGCTCACGGCGGAATCACCTATAGTTTGGCTGATACTGCTTTCGGATTTTCATCCAACACACACGGAAAGTTTGCTGTTTCAATCGAAACGTCAATTAATCATATTGAAGCAATTAATGAAGGCGATTATTTAGTAGCCGAGTCTGTAATCGAAAAAGTAAATAACAAACTCGGATTTAATATTATAGAAGTAAAAAGAGGAAATGAATTAGTCGCTCTTTTTAAAGGAGTAGTTTACAGAACAAATAAAGATTGGGAAGAATAATGTCAGACTGAGCTTGTCGAAGTCAGGAGCGAATGGTTCGGGTATTTTCAGTAATGGTAATTCCTGCTGCCTTTCCAAAACTCGACAAAAAGCGAGGTTTTTACCTAGCATCAGGGCTAAACAGTAAATGTATTGAATAGAAATTAAGATAATTAAGAAATATAAGTTTAAAGTGGAGCAACACACAACTTAAAACTGACAACCGACAACAGAAAATGGAAGCATATATCATAGACGGCGTTCGAACGCCAATAGGAAGTTATCAAGGTTCATTAGCATCAGTTCGCGCTGATGATTTAGGTGCGTTGGTAATTAAAACCGTGGTAGAAAATAATCCAAGTATCCCAAAAGAGGCGTATGACGATGTGATTATGGGTTGTTCTAATCAAGCAGGCGATGACAACCGAAACGTTGCACGGATGTCATTACTTTTGGCAGGATTACCATTTTCTGTTCCCGGAGAAACAGTAAACCGTTTGTGCAGCTCCGGATTATCAGCAATTATTCACGCCAATCGTGCTATAAAAGCAGGCGACGGACATATTTTTATAGCAGGTGGAATCGAAAACATGACACGCGGACCATTAGTAGTTTCCAAACCTTCAGCTGCGTATGGAACCGATTCTAAAATGTACGATTCCAGTTTTGGGTGGCGTTTTATCAATCCAAAAATGCATGCTATGTTCGGAACTGATGCCATGGGAGAAACGGCCGAAAATCTAGTAGAAATGTATAAAATATCTCGAGAAGACCAAGACTTATTTGCTTTGAATAGCCAAATGAAAGCAACTGCTGCTCAAAATTCAGGACGATTAGCAAAAGAAATTGTTGCTGTTGAAATCCCTCAACGAAAAAGCGATGCAATTCAATTTTCAATAGATGAATTCATCAAACCAGCAACATCAATAGAAGGTTTATCTAAACTAAGACCAGCCTTCAAAAAAGACGGAAGCGTAACCGCAGGAAACGCATCAGGTTTAAATGACGGTGCGTGTGCAACAATTATCGCTTCTGCAGAAGCGCTAGAAAAATACAATCTAAAACCATTAGCACGAATCGTAAGTTCGGCAATAGTTGGAGTAGAACCAAGAATAATGGGAATTGGTCCTGTAGAAGCAACCAAAAAAGCTCTAGAAAAAGCAGGTTTGACATTAGACCAAATCGATATTATCGAGTTAAATGAAGCGTTTGCCGCACAAAGTATCGCTTGTATTCGTGAATTAGGTTTACAAGACAACGATCCACGAATCAATCCCAATGGTGGCGCTATCGCAATCGGTCATCCACTAGGAGTAACTGGCGCTAGAATTACCTATTCTGCAGCATTAGAATTACAAATCCAACAAAAACGATACGCCTTAATCACAATGTGTATAGGTGTCGGACAAGGCTATGCTGTCATAATAGAAAGAGTATAAAACTTTGCGAACTTTGCGAAAAAAACTTTGCGGGTTTTGCGGTTAAATGAAAAAATATGAATAACATTCAAAATTACATTCTAGGAAATTGGACTTCAGGTCAAGGCGAAGGCGTTCCCTTATTCGACTCGGTAACCGGAGAATTCATCGGAAATGCTTCAACAGAAGGACTCAATTTCGGAGAAATTCTTCAATACGGGCGCACAAAAGGCGGAGAAAAACTTCGAAAAATGACATTTCAAGAACGTGGAAATAGGATAAAAAGTTTGGCGATGTATTTAACCAAACGCAAAGAACAATTCTATGAAATCAGTTACAAAACTGGTGCAACACGAGTTGATTCGTGGATTGACATCGAAGGTGGATTTGGAAATCTATTCGCCAATGCTTCGTTACGAAAATTATTCCCAAACCAATCGTATCATGTTGAAGGCGAGCCAATCGATTTATCAAAAGGAGGACGATTTATGGCGCATCATATTTTAGTTCCTAAAATCGGAGTTGCGGTTCACATCAACGCTTTCAATTTCCCAATATGGGGAATGTTAGAAAAATGTGCCGTTAATTGGATGGCCGGAATGCCAGCAGTCGTAAAACCTGCAACATCAACTTCTTATTTAACCGAAGCCGTAGTTCGCGAAATTATAGCTTCCAATATTTTACCCGAAGGCGCATTGCAATTAATTTGCGGTTCAGCAAACACACTTCTAGATACTGTCGAAAGTCAAGATGTTGTTACATTTACTGGATCAGCTACAACAGGAAGAATGTTAAAATCTCATTCTAGAATTATCAACGAATCGGTACCATTCAATATGGAAGCCGATTCCTTAAATTCCTCAATTCTTGGTTCAGATGCTGTTGTTGGAACACCCGAATTTGATTTGTTTATCAATCAAGTTCGAAGTGAAATGACAGTAAAATGTGGACAAAAATGTACCGCAATCCGACGTATAATTGTCCCACAAAATTTAATGGACGACGTACAAATCGCCCTCGGAAAAGCATTAGATAAAGTCACCATCGGCAACCCTCGTTTAAAGGAAGTCCGAATGGGTTCTCTAGTTTCCAAAGATCAAGTAGAAGAAGTAAAAGCCAGAACACACGAAATTGCCAAAACCGCAAAATTGGTGTATGGCAATTTTGATAAATTAAATCTAATCGGAGCGAATGGAAAAGGAGCTTTTATTAGCCCAATGGTTCTTCGTGAAGAAAATCCGTTTACCAATTTAACGGCTCACGAAACCGAAGCCTTTGGTCCAGTAGCAACCATAATGCCATACAAAAATCTAGACGAAGCCATCGAATTGGCTCGAATGGGAAAAGGTTCGTTAGTGTCATCTATCGTTACTAATTCTGATGAAATTGCCAAAGAATACGTCATCAATGCCGCCACTCATCACGGACGAATTTTAGTTCTAAATCGTGAAAACGCCAAACAAAGTACTGGTCATGGTTCGCCATTGCCACAACTTGTTCATGGTGGTCCAGGTCGCGCTGGTGGTGGTGAAGAAATGGGAGGAATTCGCGGCATCAAACATTATATGCAACGTTGCGCTATTCAAGGTTCGCCAACAACTTTAACCGAAATCACGGGTATTTATCAACCGAATTCGGCGTATAAAGAAATCACGCAACATCCGTTTCAATACCATTGGGAAGACATCCAACCCGGAATGTCATTGCGAACTCATAACCGTACAGTAACCGACACCGATATTATCAATTTTGCTAATATCACTTGGGATCATTTTTACGCACATACCGATATTACATCGCTCGACGGAAGTATTTTCAAAAAGCGAACCGCGCACGGTTATTTTATTTTAGCAGCCGCTGCAGGTTTGTTCGTGTATCCAAATAAAGGTCCAGTTGCCGCGAATTACGGATTGGAAGAATGTCGTTTCTTACGTCCAATTTACCACAACGACACCGTTTATGTACGTTTAACATGCAAGCAAAAAGTTGATCGTGACGTTGCTTCAGCCGAACATCCAAGCGGAATAGTAAAATGGTTTGTTGAAGTTTTTGATACCGAAAACGAATTGGTAGCAGTAGCAACAATTCTAACAATGGTTCAAAAAAAACAAGAAGTTTTTGTTGAAATGAACGATGAGAAAATTGCTGAATGTTTGAATAAACTAAACGAAAATTCCAAACCAAGTTGGGGAATATTAACGCCACAACATCTTTTAGAACATTTAGAGCATGGTTATAAAATCATGTCGGGAGTGATTCAGGATTTTGAAATTGCAACACCCGAAAAAATATTAGAAAAAGTACATCATTCGTTATACAATTATGATAAATTTCCAATGGGAACAAAGTTTCCTACAATGAAAAAAGACGAGTTAGAAGATATAATTCATCCCGATTTTGAAACAGCAAAAGCCAAATTTTTCGAAGCAAGAGAAAATTATAAAACCTTTTTCAAAGAAAATCCAGAAGCCATTTTAAAGAATATGGTCTTCGGTGAATTAAATAAATATGAATCGTATTTATTAGAACGAAAACATTTAAATCATCACTTTGAACAATTTGAAATTTTATAAAATAGAGAATAAACTTTGCGAACCTTGCGTAAAACTTTGCGCTCTTTGCGGTTAAATAAAAATATGGAACCATACGTAAAACACAACATACAAAACAACATCGCCACCATCGAGTTTTTTCATCCCGAGCAAAACTCCTTGCCAAGTGATATTTTAGCACAATTTGCACAAACTATTACCAATGTTGGTAATAATGACGACGTAAAAGTCATCATCCTAAAAAGCGGAGGCGATAGAACCTTTTGTGCTGGAGCCAGTTTTCAAGAGTTAATTGCTATTAACGATCCAGCAACCGGAAAAGTATTTTTCTCAGGTTTTGCTAACATAATTAACGCCATGAGAAAATGTCCAAAATTCATCATCGGACGCATTCAAGGAAAAACAGTAGGTGGCGGTGTAGGAATAGCAGCTTCAACGGATTATTGTATGGCAACAAAATTTGCAGCCATTAAACTATCTGAACTAAACGTCGGAATTGGACCATTCGTAGTTTCACCAGCTATAGAACGAAAAATGGGCGTTTCTGCCATGTCACAAATTGCTATTGATGCCAATAGTTTTTACGATGCTAATTGGGCAAGAGAAAAAGGCTTGTATGCCAACGTTTACGAAAGTATTGAAGAACTAGACGAAGCCATTCAAAAATTTGCAGAACATTTATGTACGTACAATTTAGAAGCAATGATCGAAATGAAAAAAGTATTCTGGCGAGGAACCGAAGATTGGGACAATTTATTAGCCGAAAGAGCAACCATCAGTGGAAGATTAGTGTTATCTGAGTTTACAAAAGAAACGTTGAAGAAATTTAAGTAAGAAGTTAGAGTCAAGAAGCAAGAGCAAAGAAAAAACTCCTTAGAAGCATATCTTTCATCTTGCAGCGTAGCGGTCTTTCTTCTATAATCTAAAAATATGATATACGAATTTAAAGGGTTCATCCCAGTCATTCACGAAAGCAGTTTCATCCATCCGCAGGCAGCTGTTACAGGAAATGTGATTATTGGAAAAAACGTGTATGTTGGTCCAGGAGCAGCGATTCGAGGCGATTGGGGCGAAATCATTATTGAAGATGGATGTAACGTTCAAGAAAATTGCACGATTCATATGTTTCCAGGAAAATCGATGGTGTTGAAAGCTGGCGCACATATTGGTCACGGAGCGATTATTCACGGAGCCAATATTGGAGCCAATTGCCTCGTCGGAATGAACGCAGTAATTATGGATGACGTCAATGTTGGTGATGAATGTATTGTTGGTGCACTAAGTTTCATTAAAGCCGGAATGCAAATTCCAAACCGAAAAATAGTAGTTGGAAACCCAGCAACTATCATCAAAAATGTTTCTGATGAAATGATTGATTGGAAAACCAAAGGAACTGCTCTGTATCAGCAATTGCCAAAGGAATGTTATGAAACATTGAAAGCAGTAGAACCGTTAAGAGAAATTCCAGCCAATCGACCAACGCAGGAAGCATTTTATTCTACTTTAAATGAATTTATAAAAAAATAAAAACTTTGCGGCTTTGCGCCTTCGTGGCAAAAAAAATATTAAAATGATAACAGAATTCAAAATGCCCAAAATGGGTGAAAGTATTTCAGAAGCTACCATAATCAACTGGTTGAAAAACGTAGGTGATTTTATTGAAGCTGAAGAAACCATTTTAGAAGTCGCTACTGATAAAGTTGATAGTGATATTCCTGCGCCAGTTTCTGGAGTAATCACTGAAATTCGTTTTCAAAAAGATGCTATTGTTGAAGTTGGTACTGTTTTGGCTATAATTGATTCTGATGGAAAAACAGAAACAAGAAACAAGAAGCAAGATGTTTCTGAAAAGAATAGTGTCACACCGAGTGCAATCCAAGTGCCACAACTCACAACTCACAACTCACAACTCAAAACTAATCCCGACGCTTTCATCTCGCCTTTAATAATTTCAATTGCTCAAAAAGAAAACCTATCTATCGAAGAATTGCAAACCATTTCAGGTTCAGGAGCAGAAGGAAGACTACAAAAAAGTGATATTTTCAAATATCTAAAAAATAGAAAATTTCCTATACAAAGCAAACCGATAACCAACGTCATCCTGAGCGCAGTCGTAGGGCAACAACCGACAACATTTCCTAAACCAAAAATCAATTTTATAGAAGGAAAAGACCGAATTGTCGAAATGGATCGCATGCGTAAAATGATTGCCGATCACATGGTGTATTCCAAACAAACGTCGCCACACGTAACTTCGTATATTGAAGTGGATGTGACGAATTTGGTCAATTGGCGCAACGAAAATAAAGACAAATTCCAAGAAAAACACCAAGAAAAACTAACATTTACACCAGTTTTTGTTCAAGCGGTAGCCAAAGCAATTGTCGATTTTCCGATGATCAATGTTTCGGTAGACGAGAAAAATATTATTATTCATAACGACATTCATATCGGAATGGCAACAGCACTTCCTAACGGAAATTTAATCGTGCCAGTGGTACGAAATGCCAATGAAAAAGATTTGGTAGCCTTAGCAAAAGAAGTGAATCATTTAGCAGATGCTTCTCGAAATAACAGACTAAAACCAGAAGAAATTCAAGGAAGTACGTTTACTATTTCGAATGTAGGAACCTTTGGAAGTTTAATGGGAACACCAATTATCAACCAACCTGAAGTGGCCATTTTAGCGCTCGGAATCATAAAAAAACGTCCCGAAGTAATTACCACTTCAAAAGGCGATGAAATAGCCATTCGAAGTATGATGTATCTTTCGCTTTCCTTTGATCATAGAGTGGTTGACGGATTTTTAGGAGGTTCGTTCTTGCGAAAAATAGGCGATTATTTAGAACAATTTGATACCAATATAACACTATAAAAGTATGGAAACAGTAATGACACCTTCAATAAAAATAACCAAAGTTGCACATTCGAAAGTAAATGAAGTAGATTTGAACAATGTCTCAATGGGAACTCATTTTTCTGATCACATGTTTATTTGCGATTATGAAAATGGAGAATGGAATAATCCTAGAATTGAACCGTTAGCATTAATTCCAACGCATCCTGCAGCAATGGCGTTGCACTACGGACAGGCTATTTTTGAAGGAATGAAAGCGACTTTAGGAAAAGACGGAACTCCGTTATTATTCCGTCCAGACGAAAATGCAAAACGCTTAAATTTTAGTGCTGACAGAATGGGAATGCCTTTGTTTCCAGAAGATTTATTTGTGGAAGCACTAAAACAATTCACCGCATTAGAAAAACAATGGATTCCAACATCAGAAGGTAGTGCGCTGTATTTGCGTCCGTTTATGTATGCTGATGAAGCCTTTATTGGAATGCGTGCAGCGACGAGTTTTAAATTCATCGTTATGGCATCACCTGCAGGACCTTTTTTCAGTAGGAAAATAAAATTATACGCAGAAAAAAAATACGTTCGAGCTGTAAATGGAGGAACAGGAGAAGCTAAAGCAGCGGGTAATTATGCAGCAGCGATTCGGCCAACAGAATATGCCAAAGCACAAGGCTATGATCAAGTTTTATGGTTGGATGCGCAAGATTTCGAATACATTCAAGAAGTAGGAACCATGAATATATTTTTCAAAATTAATGGAAAATTCATTACACCCAGTTTAACAGGCTCCATTTTATCTGGAATTACGAGAATGAGTGTTATTACTATTTTAAGAGATAAAGGTTTTCATGTTACCGAAAGACCAATCACACTTTCTGAAATTATTGAAGCTTCCAAAAACGGAACTTTAGAAGAAGCCTTCGGAACGGGAACAGCAGTTGGAATTGCCATGGTGGAGGAAATTGGCAACAACGATTTATCGATTAAATTCCCTTTAGAAAATCCAGTTTCGGTTATGGTAAACGATACGTTGAATGCTATAAAAGTTCAAGATATTAAAGACGAATTTTGCTGGATTGTTGAAGCAAAGTAATCAAAAAGCTTTGTAGTAGCAACGTATTTACTGGAATTAGATTTTTTCATTTTAGCTCCATAGGAGCGACCTATTATTAGCCGAATATATTTGCCAAAATAAATTATTTATATGCCAAACACATACACACAATTATTCATACAGATTGTATTTACAGTTAGAGGAAGACAAAATTTGATTTCAGAAAAGCACCGAGAAGAATTACAAAAATTTATTACAGGAATTGTTGCAAATAGAAGTCAGAAAATGTTAGCTATTTATGCTATGCCAGATCATATACACATTTTGGTAGGTTTAAAACCCACTATTTCTATTTCAGATTTAGTTAGAGATATAAAAGCGGGTTCATCAAAATTCATAAATGATTCGAGATGGATTAACGGAAAATTCAATTGGCAAGAAGGATTTGGCGCATTTTCTTATTCGAGAAGCCATTTAGATAATGTAGTTAAGTATATTTTGAATCAGAAAGAGCACCATCTTAAAAAGAGTTTCAAGGATGAATATCTTCAGTTTTTAAAAGAATTTGAGGTTGATTTTGATGAACAATATCTGTTTGAATGGATAGAGTAAATGGAGTATAGGTCGCCCCTACGGTGCTAACAGGATTTCTTTTTCTCGGATTAAAAACAGTACGCTCCTACGGAGCTTCACTTTAGAACAATTAATAAAGGCTCCTTCGGAGCGACCTATTTTGTATGTTAGATAAAAAAATACTAGAAAAAGCCTTCACCACAATGGCGACTGCCAAGGCAATGACCACATTGTATGAAGATAATTTCAAAATAGTTTCCAAATACGTTCACGCAACATCACGCGGACACGAAGCCATTCAAATAGCGATGGCGATGCAATTATTGCCTCAAGATTATGCGTTTCCATATTATCGTGATGATGCAATGCTACTCGGAATCGGAATGCAACCTTACGATTTGATGTTGCAATTAATGGCAAAAAGGGATGATCCATTTTCGGGTGGACGAACCTATTATTGTCATCCCAGTTTAAATGATGCTGATAAACCTAAAATCCCTCATCAATCTTCCGCAACTGGAATGCAGGCGATTCCGGCAACGGGTGCGGCAATGGGATTTTGGTACAAAGAAAATATCGGAATTGAAAATAAAAATGAACAAAAACCAATTGTAGTTTGTTCTTTGGGTGATGCCTCTGTAACCGAAGGTGAAGTAGCCGAAGCTTTTCAAATGGCAGCTTTAAAACAACTTCCTATTTTATATTTAGTACAAGATAACGGTTGGGACATTTCAGCAAATGCAGCCGAAACTAGAGCGCAAAACGCCTTTGATTATGTAAAAGGGTTTCACGGCATAGAAGCCATTTCAATAGACGGAGCTAATTTTACCGAAAGCTATTTAGCGGTTCAAAAAGTGATAAAAACCATTCGTGAAGAACGTCGCCCTTTTTTAATTCATGCTAAAGTTCCGTTGTTAAATCACCATACTTCTGGTGTGCGAATGGAATGGTATCGCGACGATTTGGAAGAAGCACAATCGCGAGATCCATTACCAGTTTTGATAAAACAAATGTTGGAAGCAGGAATCACACAGCAAGAAATAGACCATCTATTAGCATCAGTTTCAGCTGTTGTCCAAAAAGATTTTGATAAAGCACAATTAGCCGAAGATCCAAAACCAGAAGATTTATTTACACACGATTTTGCTCCAACACCAATCACAGAGGAAGTTGGCGAACGAAATCCAAAACGAGAGGACAAAGTTGTGATGGTCGATTGCGCATTGTTTGCAGTCGAAGAATTAATGAAAAAACATCGAGAATGTTTATTATACGGACAAGATGTAGGAGCAAGACTTGGCGGAGTTTTTAGAGAGGCTGCAACTTTAGCACAAAAATTCGGCGACGAACGCGTTTTTAATACACCCATTCAAGAAGCATTTATCGTGGGTTCAACCGTCGGAATGTCGGCGGTGGGATTGAAGCCGATTGTTGAAGTACAATTCGCCGATTACATTTGGCCGGGATTAAACCAGTTGTTTACCGAAGTGAGTCGTTCTTGTTATTTATCCAACGGAAAATGGCCAGTAAGTATGATTTTACGTGTGCCGATTGGGGCTTACGGTAGCGGCGGACCCTATCATTCATCATCTGTAGAAAGTGTTCTGACCAATATTCGAGGTATTAAAATAGCCTATCCAAGTAATGGTGCTGACTTAAAAGGATTGTTGAAAGCGGCGTATTACGATCCAAATCCTGTAGTGATTTTAGAACACAAGGGTTTGTATTGGAGCAAAGTAAAAGGCACAGACGCAGCAAGAGTGAACGAACCAAGTGAAGATTATATTTTACCGTTCGGAAAAGCGAATATTGCACAAGAAATTTGGGAACAAGAAACCGACGAAACCATCACAGTAATTACCTACGGAATGGGCGTTCATTGGGCATTGAATGCGTCAGCAGACATAAAAAATCAAGTCGAAATTATTGATTTAAGAACGCTATATCCGTTAGATGAAGAAGCAATTTTAAAATCGGTTAAAAAAGCTAAAAAATGCCTTATCGTAACCGAAGAACCAACCAACAATTCCTTCGCTAGAAGTTTAGCCGGATTGATTCAGGAGAAATGTTTTAAATATCTTGATGCACCAGTAATGGTAATTGGTTCTGAGAATATGCCAGCAATTCCACTCAATAGTACACTCGAATTTACCATGATTCCAAATGCAGATAAAGTGAGAGTTAAAATAGAAGAGTTACTTAATTATTAGTTTGCAGTCGAAGTCAAAGTCGCAGCTTGCAGTTGTTTATAACTGAGACTGAAAACTTTTTTCAGAAGCTTTTTCCAGCTTTTCATTGCAAGTTTTTACAAACAATACTTTTTTTGTAAGGCATAAAAAGAGCTTCTTTTAGTCGCTTTTTTATAACAACAAAAAATAGCATTCTTAAGCCAAAAACTTTCCTCTACAATCTGGGCTAGTGACGAAGCATGTCAATTACTCAATAAATCTGCTCAATAAAAAAAGAATTATTCTAACTCCTGTTTTTTCCCTAATTTGCAACTACTTTATGAAAAAACAGTTGTACATATTATTTTTGTTTGTAATTATGAGTTGGGTTTCTTTTGCTCAAACTCCCAATTTGTCGTTTATTAACTTTAATGAAAAAGAAAACCTGTCAGAAAAATATATCTACAGTATAACACAAGATAATGATGGTTTTATTTGGATTGGAACTGCCAGCGGATTGTATCAATTTAACGGAAAAAAATTCAATAAAGTTAATAGTAATCAAGACAAACCAGGACATCAAATCAATAATATTCTTCAAAATATTTATAAAGATTATGATGGTAAATTGTGGCTTTCGAGTTTAAATGCAATTCAGATTTTTGATCCAAAAACTACCACTTTTTCATCGTTAGATTATTCAAAAAAAGAAATAAATCAATTGGTGACATCGCTAGTAACTGGGTTTTTTAGAGATTCTAAAAGAAATTTTTGGATAACTACGCAAACAGGTTCTTGGTATCTTTTTAATGTAAAAGAAAAAACACTAATTTCCTTTATTCCAAAAGGTAATTTCATTAATAATGAATCAAAAGCTATATCTAAAATCATTGAAACTCCAGATGGAAAATTATGGGCTTTATCTAGCAATGGATTATTTGAGTTTAATTCAAATGGCACGATAATTCCTCATTTTAATATTAAAAAAGGTCAACCACAAAAAAACAACTTTTTAGATGGTTATTTCGATTCAAAACGAAATTGCTTTTGGTTGGCAACTGGTTATAACGGAATAGCACAATTTGATTTAACTACTCAAAAATTCTCCTACAACCCATTAATTAATAAAAAATCCCCAAATTCTAATCCAGCAAATTATGTGACTTTAATCGCAAAAAAAAATGAGAGTGAAATTTGGTTTGCTGCTTCTAATTTAGGTGTTTATTCTATTTCAGATAAAAATTTTTACAGTTTTGAGCAATCCTATAAAGACGAATATTCGTTTAAAACAACTCCAATTTCTCGACTTTTTACAGACTATGAAAATAATTTATGGATAGCTTCTTTCAACGGTTTATCACAACTGCCATGGCAAAATAGCCAAATTAAAACCATTCCTTTATATAATTCTTTCGCAAAATATACTGTTGAGCCTTATTGTGTTATAGATTATAAAGGTTCCGATTTATTAATTGCAAACAATACAAGCAATGGTCTTTTGTGGTGGAAAAAACAAACTAATTCAATTTCAGTTATAGAAAATCCATTTTATAAAAATAAACCACGAGAATTAAAAGGAATTCAAGCTGTTAAACGCAATTCTAAAGGAGCAATTTATGCTGCCAGTAATGAACATTTATTTTTTTTAAATCAAAACACTAATCAATTAATTCCAATAAATGTAAAAGACCAAGAAGGTAAAAATCCAATCAATCTTGAAAAAATTATTTTTGATAAAAACGACAATTTGTACCTTTTCTCTTATGGTAATGGATTTTATTTTTACGATGTAAAAGCCAATTCTTTACAACATTTTACTATTAAAGTTGTTGATGCAAAAAACCCAAATGCTTCATCTAATTTAATTGAACCACGATTTCTAGATAAGCAAAATAATGTTTGGTTCACTATGACCGAAGGAGTATATTGCTTTCAAAAATCAACTAACAAATACATTCATTTTGCAAATGCAGCAGCAGAAAACACTAAAGCAAAAATCGTTCAATCGGTCGATATAATTCAAGATCATCAAGGACATTACTGGATTTCTACTATTGATAATGGAATATTCGAATTGATAATCAAAGGAAATCAATCAACATTATTAAATTTCACCAAAGAAAATTCAGGTTTGCCGTCTGATTATTGTAGTTCAATTGTAGTTGACGAAAAAGGATTTCTTTGGATTGGAACTTTGAACGGTTTGGCAAAATTTGATTCCAAAACTAAAAAAACTATAAGTGTTTTGAATCGCCAAAACGGAATGAAAGAGAGTGGTGCTACAGTAATGCTAAATTTACTTCCAAACAGCGATTTAGTTGTTAATCACTACGGAATACTTTCTGTTATTAATATTAAAAATTATAAAATCAATGTATTAAAACCAAATGTAAAAATCACATCAATTAAAGTTTTAGATGTTTATTTGGATTATAAATCTATTGAAACTAAAAAAATCAAGTTACAATACAATCAAAATTTCGTCACTTTAAATTGGGCATCTGATGTGTTGAATAATGCCAATCAGAATCGATTTGCATACCAACTTTCTGGTGTTGATAACGATTGGGTTTATTCGAATGAAAATTCAATTTCCTATTCTAATCTTAATGATGGCGATTATGTTTTTAAAGTAAAGTCAGCTAATAATGATGGAATTTGGAGCGATATAACTTCTCTTTCAATAACAATAGGAACTCCATTTTGGAATGCATGGTGGTTTTATGGGTTGATTGCACTTACAATAGCTTCGATTTTGTATGCTTTTTATCAATTCAAATTGAAACAAGTAATAAAAGAAGAAGAAATCAAATCTATCTTTTCTCAACAAATTGCCGAAATTGAAATGAAAGCCTTGCGTGCACAAATGAATCCGCATTTTATTTTTAATTCACTCAACAGTATTCAGAAATACATTTTGAAGAACGATAGTTTTGCGGCTTCACAATATTTGACAAAATTTTCTAAACTGATTCGGTTAATTTTAGATCATAGTAATCAGAATTATATTTTATTGAGTAGTGAAATAGAATTGCTTAAATTATACATCGAAATTGAAGCCTTGCGTTTTGATGATCAATTTGAATATGAAATTAAAGTTGACGAAAATTTAAATGCCGATACTATTCAAATTCCGTCAATGATTATTCAACCGTATATTGAAAATGCCATTTGGCATGGTTTATTGCATAAAGAAAGTAAAGGAAAATTGATGTTGGATATAACAAAACGAGACGAAAACACTATAAAAGTAATTGTAATCGATAATGGAATTGGCCGTCAAAAAGCACTAGAGTTAAAAAGCAAACAAGTGCTAAAAAAGAAAAGTTATGGATTGCAAATTACCGAAGATCGGATTTCAATTTTAAACAAAACACAAAGTAATAAAACTGTTCTTGAAATTCATGATTTAAAAGACGATAAAGGAAATGCGTTAGGAACCAAAATAGAATTAATTATTCCGATTAAACTTCTAAATTAAACATTTATGATGAAAGCAGTAATTATTGATGACGAAAAAAACGCTCTCGAAGTACTCGAAATGCAACTCAATCAATTTTGCAAAGACGTTTCTGTAATCGCAATTTGCAACGGAGGAAAAGAGGGCGTTAAAGCGATAATAGAACTACAACCCGATTTGGTTTTTTTAGATATTGAAATGCCACATGTTAACGGTTTTGATGTTTTAGAACAAACTAAAAATCTAAATTACAAAGTGATATTTACAACAGCATACGACCAATTTGCTATAAAAGCATTTAAGTTTTCTGCAATCGATTATTTGTTAAAACCAATTGATATTGTCGATATGCAAAACGCAGTCGAAAAAGCTAAAAAGGAAACTCGAAATTACAGTTTAGAAGACCAAGTAAAATTACTAGTTGAGCAATACCAACAACCACAAAAAAACAATAAAAAAATTGCATTACCAATCGGAAACATGCTCGAGTTTTTTGATGTAGACGAAATCATTCGAGTAGAAAGCGACAGTAATTATTCGCATATTTTTTTAACTAATTTAAAGAAAATCACTCTCAGTAAAACCTTAAAAGATGTTGAAGAAAACATCAAAGGGGAACCGTTTTTTAGAGTTCACCAATCGCATCTTATCAATACCAATCATGTCGATAAAGCAGTGAAAGGCGAAAGTGCTTATGTAGTCATGAAAGACGGAACAACCATTACGATTAGTCGTAATCGGAAGGATGAATTTTTTGAACTTTTTAGACGAATTTAGAAGAGTTTATCAATACTCAATAAATCTGCCAAATACTCATTTGTGCTGATTGTCAATTAAATAATGTATTTATTTTGATAAACAAATTTCAAATAAAACATTATGAAAACTACTTTCATTAAATCAATTATTTTCAGCTTCTTTTTAGTATTCCTTGTCTTTATTGTAAGTTCTTGTAGTAAAGACGATGATGCCCCACCTCAAGCAAATTATGTTGAAGAAAATCCGTATTATGGTTTTTTAGCCACTGTAATCCCAAATACAACAGTTCAAGAATTTTTGTGGGAACCTGCCTTAAGTCAGGAGATTGGTATGGCTTTCACACCAGTTGTTAATGGAATGTTAACTTCAATCGAAACCAAACTTCCTTTTGTAAATAACAATCTGACTGTGCGTGTTTGGAATTTTGCAACACACGAATTACTTAGAACAGAAACAATAAATGTTGGTCTTGGAGGTACCATTATTAAAAAAAATATTAAAGGAATTAATTTACAAGCAAATACCAAATATGTTATTTCTATGACAACACATACTTGGTATCGATACACTAAAAACGGTGGAGCAACTATTTCTTTTCCTTTTACAGCTGGAAATGTCAGAATTGATCAATATGTGTACGGAAATTTTGCGGGTAGTTTTCCATCACTTTCAACCAATAATTATTATGAAGGCGAATTGAGTTTTAGTTTTTTACGAACAAATTAATTCTAAAATCATGAGAAAGTGTATACTAATAATATTATTTTTTACCAGTTGTATTGGTTTTTCCCAAATTGGAATCAATACAACTACGCCTAATGCGCAATTGGATATTAGGTCGTCCAACCAAGCAAATCCAAGTAATACCGACGGTGTTTTAATTCCAAAAGTAGATGCTTTTCCAGTTGTTAATCCAACAGCAGCACAACAAGGAATGATGGTGTATTTAACCACTACAATTGGATTAAAAGCACCTGGATTTTATTATTGGGATAACCCAACATTAACTTGGGTTGGAATAACATCTTCACTAAACGGTGATGCCGATTTTTACGAAGTAGGAACAACAACAGCTCCCGATAATATAAACGATGCTATGTTTCATACAGGCGATGTAAAAATAGGAACTTCAACCGATTTAAACGGAAAATTAGACATCCTTTCAGACGAAACAAAAACCTATGGAATTCGAAACCAACGCAATTTTTTAACACCAGGAGTAGGAACCAAAGTCGGAATTTACAATGAAAGTACAGGTGCTGGGAATTATGAAATTATTGGAAACGGCAACGATATTTTCACCAATGGAAATGGTGTTCATTATGGAACCACCAATTTTTTAAACGGTACCGGAACCGGTTCACATGTAGGATTTAATTCCATTCTTAATGGTGCAGGAACAGGCAGTCAGTTTGGTATGCGATCTGTTTTTGGAAATACTGGAAATGGAATTCATTTTGGTTCTAGAGTAGAAAATACTTCAACAGGAAACGGCATTCACTACGGTAGTTATGTGCAATTGAGCGGAACAGGAAACGGTAATCAAGCCAGCAATGAAACTTTAATTGACAATTCAGGAACTGGAATTCATTTTGGAGCTATATACAATTTAAGTGGAGTAGGTGTTGGTGAACGTTATGGTGTTTATAATGTAATTACCAGTTCAACTTCAAATATTGGTGCAAATTATGGAATGAGCAATTTTTTAAGTGGTTCGGGTTCAGGTATTCATTATGGCGTAGTAAACTCAATGTTCGGAAATAGTACAAGTTCTAAGTATGGTATACAAAATACAATTGGAGGAACTGGAAATGGAACTCATTATGGAACTTTTGATAGTCTTTCAGGAACAGGAACAGGTATTCACTTTGGTAAATACACACAGTTAACTGGAGCAGGAACTGGATTTCAATACGCCAATTATAATGTAATCGATAATTCAAATCCAGGAAATGCGAGTCACTTTGGAAATTATTCTCAACTTTCTGGTGTTGGTTCTGGCGAACATTATGGGAACTATAACTATCTTTTGGGCGCTGGAACTGGAGTTCAATACGGTAATTATAATTTTATTAGTAATACAGGAAATGCCAACCATTACGGAAATGCATCCCTTTTAACAGGGTCAGGCGATGGAACTCATTATGGGGATTATGTGTCAATTTCTGGAGGTGGAATCGGAAATAGATTGGGATATTATACTAACATAAATACCACAAACACTGGAATTCATTATGGATTAAAAAGCGAAGTATTTGGTTCAGGAACAGGTATTCATTATGGTATACATTCTACATTAGGAGGAAATGGAACAAACGAACAAGTTAGTTCCTATAACTTTATCAATAATTCAGCAAATGGAATCCACACTGGAACCAATAACATTTTAAACGGAGTAGGAACAAGTTCAAAATTTGGAGTTAGAAACCTTATCACTAGTGTAGGTCTAGGTCCTAAATACGGCAATCATTCTATTATTACAGGAACTGGCAACGATGAGCATTTTGGAACCTACGACCAATTAGCTGCAGCAGGAACAGGAACTCGTTATGGAAAATACACAGAATTGAATGGTGCTGGAACCGGAATTCAATATGCTAATTACAATTATATTGATAATTCTGGTATAGGAAATCACTTTGGGAATTATTCAGAACTGATTGGCAATGGGAACGGAGAGCATTATGGTAATAAAATAATCCTTTCCGGAATGGGTACTAACAAGCAAACAGGTAGTGATATTTTAATTAATAATACTGGAATTGGTTTACATTATGGAATTTATAATTTGCTAAATGGAGCAAATTCATTACAAAAAACAGGCGTGGCAAATTTATTAACATCATCTACAAATGCAGGAATAACTTTTGGAACTTATAACAGTATTAATGTTGTTGGCTCTGGAGCTACTTATGGAACTACAAATATAATCGACGGTACTCAAAACTCATTATCTTTTGCAGTAGATAATACATTGTATGGTAGTAATTCTTCTTTTCAAATAGGGACAAACAATTTTTTTGACAGTTCTGGAGATGGACCTAGACAAGGTGTGCGAAACCTCATGTTTGGTTCAGGTAATGGTGATAAAACAGGAGTCAATACCCAAATTACTTCAGCAGGAAACGGAGAACATATAGGCACTTATAACTTTATTGGAGGAACCGGAACAGGAAATCACTATGGTGTAAGAAATACAATGCTTAAGAATTTAAATGGTACTACTTATGGAGTATATAGCACACTATCGGGTATTGGTAACGGTTTGCAATATGGATCCTATTCTGTAATCAACAATACTGGAGGAGGAGTTCATTGGGGAAATTACATATCGCTCACAGGAAATGGGACAAGTAACCAAGCTGGTGGTGAAACTTTTATTGATAATTCAGCTGATGGAACGCATTACGGACAAATAAACTCCTTAACTGGAGCTGGCTTTGGCGATAAATTTGGTAGCTATAATTATATTGATGTGCTTGCTGGAGGTGTAAATTTTGGAGTGTATTCAAATGCTACAAAATCATCAGGATATGCAGGTTATTTTCTTGGAAATGTTTTTGTTTCTGGAACTTTCACCAATCCTTCCGATGCCTCTTTAAAAGAAAATATTTCCGAAACACATTCTGTTTTAACCCAATTGCAAAACCTAAAAGTCAAAGATTACACCTTCAAAACCGATTTGTCTCAAAAATACGGATTCCCACGCAACCAACAAACGGGTTTCATCGCCCAAGAAATGGAGCAAGTATTTCCTAATTTAGTCAAAGAAGAAACTTTATCAACGCCAAAAGATCCAACCAAAATTGCCGAATCTGGAAACGAAGAACGTAAAATAAAATCCATTAATTATATTGGACTAATTCCTTATTTGACAAAAGCCATTCAAGAACAACAAGAAATTATTACTTCCGACAAAGAAAAAATCACCCAATTAGAATCACAACTAAAAACACTACAACAAAACCAACAACAATTAGAAAACAGATTAAAAGCTATAGAAAATAAATAAAAAGCAGTTTTTTATTTGAAGCTAATCCAGCTTTACACTCCAAGTTTTTGCCTTGTTGCCAACAATTTTAAAGCATTACAAGAGCTTCTTTCAGTCGCTTTGTAATCCTAAAAATTGTAAAGCATCAAGGCAAAATGCTTTCCGTTGCAATCTGGGCTAGGGCAATCGTTTTCATAAGAAGTTTTGAATTCCTGCAAGTTTTTTTTTTGAACCTTGTAGGTATAGTTTATAATAATCAACACAATTTTGTCATTCCGAGGAACAAGGAATCTCATAAAGCAAATAAATTTTACGGAAACCCATATTTGGACGCTGTTTTTATAAAAATAAAATCCTACAAGGTTAAAAAAAACCATGCAGGATAAAAAAACCGCAACATCTCTGTTACGGTTTTATATCTAAAAAATTAATATTAACAAGTACTGCAACTGAGCACTAAGCACTAATCACTTCTTCAACATCGGCGGATATTGCTCCAAAATTTTAACCACAAATTCCTTTATATTTTCGTCTTTTTTCTCAACATTTTTTGTTAAAACGCCTTCGCCGATTCCTTGCCAAACCAACTCTTTTTTCTTGTTGTCAATAAAGTCAATCGTCAAAGTTCCTTCGATGTAACGGTTTACCGATATATCGTTTCCTCCCCACATCCAAGGATTCCAACCAAAACCCCAACCAAAACCCCAACCCATATTGAATTGGTTTACATCAACTTGCTCTCTTTCTTTAGTAAAAAAGGTAATTAATAAATCAGGGTTTTCGCTTTTGGTTAATCCTTTTGAACCCATAACTTCATCAATTGATTGCAGAATTCTTTTTTTGTCTAAATCAGAAATCGTAACTTTATCAATACCACTTTTTTGGTAAGCAAAGGTTTTGTAACCATCAAAAGTGCTGTTTTTGTCGTAATCATAATTCACTCTAACAGAACTGCAGGATGACAGTAAGAAGAGTAGCAGTAGGGGTAAAAATTTAATTGTTTTCATGTTTTGATTATTAGATTATTAGACTTCTTAGATTGTCGGATTTTTTTAGAAAATTACTTCGATTATTTCTATAGTCTAATAATCTAAGAAGTCTAAAAATCTAGCAATCTATCATCAACTATAGTAGGGATGGTAATTTTTAATAAAGGTTGCGTCTCCATCGCTCTTTTTATAGCAAAAATGGCACCTTCATTTCTTGCCCAACTTCGTCGTGAAATTCCGTTGTTTACATCCCAGAAAAGCATTGATTCTAAACGTTTTGAAGCTTCTTTTGTACCATCAAGAACCATACCAAAACCACCATTAATGACTTCACCCCAACCAACGCCACCACCATTGTGAATAGAAACCCAAGTCGCGCCACGAAAGCTGTCTCCAATAACATTTTGAATTGCCATATCGGCTGTAAAGCGAGAACCATCGTAAATGTTAGAGGTTTCTCTGTATGGCGAATCGGTTCCAGAAACATCGTGGTGATCGCGACCTAAAATGATATAACCAATTTCTTTTTTTGCAATTGCTTTGTTAAAAGCTTCAGCAATTTTTATTCTACCTTCAGAATCTGCATAAAGAATTCTTGCTTGCGAACCAACAACCAATTTGTTTTCTTGTGCGCCTTTTATCCATTGAATATTATCTGCCATTTGTTGCTGGATTTCGGGCGGAGACGATTTCATCATTTCTTCTAAAACAGTGCAAGCAATTGCATCAGTTTTGGCTAAATCTTCTGGTTTTCCCGAAGCACAAACCCAACGAAAAGGACCAAATCCGTAATCAAAACACATTGGTCCCATTATATCTTGGACGTAACTGTTGTATTTGAAATCGATATGATTTTCGGCAAAAACATCGGCTCCAGCGCGAGAAGCTTCGAGTAAAAAAGCATTTCCGTAATCAAAAAAATAAGTTCCTTTTTCGGTATGCTTGTTGATTGCTGCTGCATGACGGCGTAATGTTTTTTGAACTTCTTCTTTAAATTTATCGGGATTATTTGCAATTAATTTATTCGATTCTTCAAAGGTAAAACCAATTGGATAATAACCTCCAGCCCAAGGATTGTGTAGTGAAGTTTGATCAGAGCCTAAATCAATATGCAGGTTTTCTTGGTCGAATTTTTCCCAAACGTCAACTACATTTCCGAGATAAGCAATCGAAACTACTTCTTGATTGTCTAGTGCTTTTTTAACTCTTGGAACTAATTCGTCGATATTCTCAATCACTTCATTAATCCAACCTTGCGAATGACGAATGTGTGTAATTTTTGGATTTACTTCGGCGCAAACCGTTACACAGCCTGCAATATTTCCTGCTTTTGGTTGTGCGCCACTCATTCCTCCAAGTCCAGAAGTAACGAATAAACCACCAGTTGGAGATTTTTTTATTTTTCGGAATCCGTTTAAAACGGTGATTGTAGTACCGTGAACGATTCCTTGCGGACCAATGTACATATAACTTCCAGCAGTCATTTGTCCGTATTGTGATACGCCTAGTGCATTCATCTTTTCCCAATCGTCAGGTTTGGAATAATTTGGTATTACCATTCCGTTTGTCACTACAACTCTTGGTGCTTCTTTATGTGAAGGAAATAAACCCATTGGATGACCAGAATACATAGTTAAAGTTTGCTCTTCGGTCATTTCGGCAAGATACTTCATTGTCAATAAATATTGTGCCCAGTTTTGAAAAACAGCTCCGTTTCCACCATACGTAATTAATTCGTGTGGATGTTGTGCCACAGCATAATCCAAATTGTTTTGTATCATGAGCATAATGGCTTTCGCCTGTTCGCATTTTCCGGGATATTCAGAAATTGGCCGAGCATACATTTTATAAGCGGGACGAAAGCGATACATATAAATTCGCCCGTAAGTATCTAATTCGGATTTGAATTCTTCTATTAATTCGGCATGATGTTTTTGTTCGAAATACCGTAACGCATTTTTTAGAGCGAGTTTTTTTTCATCGTCGCTTAGAATTTCTTTGCGTTTTGGTGCATGATTTATATCAATATCATACAGTTTCGGATTGGGTAAAACCGATGGGATCCCGAATTGTATTTGTTCTTGAAATGTCATTTTTTTTGAGTTGTATAATGTGTTGTTGTATAATATATTTTGTAATGAACGATATTGTTTCGATTTACAAAAATACAGTTTTCAATATACAATTTTTTACTTCTTAATTTCACCAGTTTTTTTATCAAATCCGTAAGGACAATGACGGCATCCACTTTTACAACAATAGCCGCGTTTTAGATGGTGTTTTTCGGTAAAACATTTGTATCCTTCGGGAGTGTAATAAAAATCTTCGCCTTCGATTAAATTATTTGGATCAATTTGGTCATTCATAGCCACAAATTTAGCAACTTTGTGCGATATGATATTGATTGTTTTTAAATATTTAACACCACGAGGATTTAGAGGATTGACATTTTTTCCTTTTGTTCTTTTATCTCACAAGAAAGATAAGGAAAATATGGTTTTTTTAAATCATGAGCGGATTCATATACGACAGCAATTGGAGTTGCTTATTGTGTTTTTTTATCTTTGGTATTTGCTAGAATATTTGTTTCGATTGTTACAATTAAGAGATCGAAAAAAGGCGTATCGCAACATTTCTTTTGAAAGAGAAGCGTATGTAAATGAAAAAGACCTTAGTTATTTAAAAGTAAGGTCTTTTTGGAAATTTTTGAGGTATTTGTGATTTTATTGCGTTATGACTAATTGACCTGAAAATTCGTATTGCCTGTTGTTATTACTTCCGTTTAATAGCATACATATTATTACATCGCCAGCAGCAAGACTGGTAGCGCCAATACTTATTCTGACTGGTGCAATTATCCCACTATTTATTGGGATTACCTGATTGCCGAGAGACGTGCCTGTCACTGTAGTGGCGTAGGTTCCAGACGCAGTTCCCAAAGAATATTTCATAATATGGATGGTGGCTGTTGAATTTGATCCGGAAATATTACTTAACCAACCGTTTACCGCAATGCTTGTTAAGGTGGTGGCTGCGGCTGTCGATGAACTATATGCTCCAGCAGAAAAACTTCCTATGGATCTTTTTGCTACAGCAGTTCCCGTTGTCCATGCATCTATATAAACAGTATATAAGCCAAGATTAACAGCGTCATCTGCATCGATATCTAATATATATAATGGTAGATCGATTGTGGTAGACTTAACAGCTATTGAAGTGGAAGTGTTACCCGTTGTGCCAACAACTACCCATCTTTGTTGCGTTTTATTATAAGTTAATGTAACTGTAGCGTATTGACCGATTACAAGGATATCAACTCCTCCTGGACAATAAATTCTATTTGCAGCAGTACTTGTAGTACCCTCGTGTTTAATGGTAAGATTATAGGTTGTTGTGTTTTCTAAAGTAACGGTTTGCCCATCTGCAGTTATTACAGGGACTAATCCTGCTATAGTGAATGCAGCCGTTATTGAGGTACTTGCAATTCTATAGGAAGAATAGGGTGTTGTTCCTAAACTAATGTCATTATTCGTTGCTGCACTTGTTAGTGCTAATGCGGTTCCTTCTCTTAAGGATAATGCTCCTGTAACATCTAATGCAGTTGTAGGAGAAGTATTTCCTATTCCCACTTGTGAAAAAGCAATATTGTAAATAAAAAATAATGCAAACGAAATTTTGAAGATTGATTTTTTCATACTATTTATTTTGAACTAAAAGTGAAACTCCAATACTTAACAATTATTTAAAAATTATTTAAAGGAAATTGGATTTTCAAAAAGGGTAAAGTAGTTTTTTTCGATACTAAATAACCGTTTTTTAACACTTCAAAGTTAAATTGTTAAGGTGTTAAAAAAAAAAAAAAACGATTAAAGGTAATTTTTGCCGACAAACATTTTTTTTTAGTCATTTTTAATCAAAAAAATAGATAGGTTTATTTTTTTTATTAACTTTAGTCCGTGAATGTTAAAACTTTAATTATGAAAAAGTGCGTCGATTTAATACTAATATTTTGTTTATTCGTTTTTACAAGCTCAATTAATGCACAACTCTTTGTTAAGGATAATAGTTTTGTATATAATAAAGCGAGTCTTGTTTTTGTAAAAGATTATGTAAATTTAGAAGGAGATGTTGACGTAAATGGAACAACTGGAAATTTATATTTGCGAAATGAAGGTCAATTATTGCAAGGTACTACCATTGGTTCTACAAATACAGGAAGTGGAAAATTATCTGTATTTCAAGAAGGCACGACAGATAATTTCGAATTCAATTACTGGTGTTCGCCTGTAGGAAACGCTTCAACATTTGTTGGTAATGAAAATTTCGATATTGCAATGCTATACAGACCTTCAGATAATATAAATAGTACTCAAAATAATCCAACAGGTTCCTATAACGGAATTTCTAATCCATTAAGAGTTTCTAAAAATTGGATTTATACTTTCAGATCGAATTTAGTTTATGCTGATTGGGTTCTGATTTCTGATATGGCTTATACAAATCCATTAGCTCTTAAATCAGGTGAAGGTTTTACAATGAAAGGTACATCTGGCGCTGATTTTACTTATGCTGGAGAATTAACTTATAATAATCCGTTTCAACCCAGCACTATAATTCCACCATTTCCAGGTGTTCCAAGCGGACAACGATACGATTTTAGAGGCAAACCAAATGATGGCGATATAACAATCGACCTTAAAGTAGGTTCGTATACATTAACAGGTAACCCTTATCCTTCGGCAATAGATTTATCAGCATTTTTAACCAATGAGCTTAATTGTACTGGAATAGCTTATTTTTGGGATCAAGACAAAGGTGTTAATTCCCACAATGTTGTTGATTACAGAGGTGGATACGGAACTTTTTCACCAGTATCAAGATTAGGAACAGGTATGTATGTTCCTGCAATATACAATTCTTATAATCTTAATGGAGATTTAATTGGCTTAACTTCTTCTGCTCCTAATAACGTTTTTGAAAGATATTTTTGCCCAATTGGGCAAGGATTTATGCTTGAAGGAAACGGACCATTAGCTCCAGGGACAGCTATAACAGTAACCATGAAAAACAGTTATAGAGCTTATCAAAAAGAAATTGCAAGTTTGTCTGTTTTTGAAAGAAATACTTCAACAACTCAATCTCAACCTCCAGCATTTTTACCTGCTATTCAATCGGTTTCAGGATTTGATTACACTACAGTATCTACTGCAGAAGTTCCCCAAATTCGTTTTAATACCCGATTAGCTAACCAAGCGATAAAACAAATTGCTTTAGGTTTTGATAGTGGAGCTACAGATGGAGTAGATCATGCTAAAGACGCCGAAAGTCCTACTGAATCATCTCCTTTGGATATGTATTTTGTTTTGGATAATAAAGCTTATATAATCTCAATTATTCAGTTTGATGAAAATAAAAGAATTCCCGTTGGATTTAGATCAACAATAAATTCAACTGCCCAAATGACTGTCGCTAATATGATTAATTTTTCAGAGGCAAGTGAAGTATATTTATATGACAAACTAACACAAATTTATCATGATATATTAAATCAAGAATATGAATTTCCTTTACAAATAGGAACAGTAAATGATAGATATGAAATTACTTTCACAAATCAATTGCTTGCTGTTGATGATACCATTAAAGATAATCTTATTATAGTTCAAAACAATTCAAATCAATTGCTTTCTATATCAAATCAAAATTTACTAGATATTAAATCGGTTAAACTATATGATATTTTAGGAAAATTAGTTTTAGATAAAGTAAATTTAGGAACCGAAACTAATTATGAGTTTTCTACTGCTTCCTTCAGCGAAGGTGTTTATGTTGTAAAATTAGAAACAACGGATAATAAAAGTGTAGGACAAAAAATAATTGTTAATAGAAGTAATTAAATTTTTCAGTTTAAATAATAGATAGGTATTCACTATTGTGGATACCTTTTTTATGAATATTATTTTCTGTTGCTTAACTTTGAAAAAAATTATTGATTTTGGAAATCATTACCCAAAAAATACAATTACCAAATACTTCAATAGAATTATTCATTAGAAGAGAAGATTTGATCCATCCATTTGTTTCAGGGAATAAATTCAGAAAATTAAAATACAATTTACTTCAAGCTAAGAAAGAAAATCAAACTACTTTGGTAACTTTTGGTGGCGCTTTCTCTAATCATATCGCAGCCGTAGCTTTTGCAGGAAAAGAAAAAGGTTTTAGAACTATTGGTGTTATCCGCGGTGAGGAATTAAGAGTAAAAATAAATGAAAATCCAACCTTGCTGTTTGCACAACAATGTGGAATGGAATTCGATTTTGTTTCGAGAGAAACCTATAAATTAAAAACAGAAAATAATGAATTTAAGGATAACTATGCTGAATGTTATATCATTCCAGAAGGCGGAACAAATAATTTAGCAATCAAAGGATGCGAAGAAATTATAACTACAGCCGATATTGACTACAATTATATTTGTTGCTCGGTTGGAACCGGAGGAACAATAGCAGGTATAATTAACAGTTCGTTTTCAAACCAAAAAATTATTGGATTTCCTGCTTTAAAAGGTGATTTTTTAAAGAAAGATATTCGTAAATTTGCAAAAAATAATAATTGGGAATTAAATACTGAATATCATTTTGGTGGATATGCTAAAGTAACTGAGGAGTTAATTGAATTTATGAACCAATTCAAAATTAAATTCAACATTCCTTTAGATCCAATTTATACTGCAAAGATGGTTTTTGGCGTTATAGATTTAATTAAAAAAAGTTATTTTCCAGAAAACTCTAAAATTTTGATGATTCATACCGGAGGATTACAAGGAATTGCAGGAATGAATTTAAAATTAAAAAGTAAAAATTTATCAATTATTGAATACAATGATTAAAAATAGTATCCTCTTTTTAGTAATTTGTCTTTCCATTTCATGTGGTTCAAAAAAGGCTGTTATTACTACTTCTAAATCGAAAGAAGTAGTTAAAACAGTTAAAATTCCAATACAAAAACCTTTAGATGAAAAGCCAATTGTTGCTATTAAACAAGAACAAAACAACCAAACTGTTGAAATCCTTGAAGCAACAACAAGAGTGAAAGTTACAACAGCATTGGTTTTAGAATATATAGAAAAATATAAAGCTATTGCTAAAGAAGATATGATTAAATATAAAATTCCTGCCAGCATTACTTTAGGTCAAGGTATTTTAGAATCGGGAGCTGGAACCGGACCTTTAAGTGCCCAAGCCAACAATCATTTTGGAATCAAATGCCATAAAGAATGGAATGGCCCAAGTGTGAAATATGATGACGATGAAGCTCAAGAATGTTTTAGAAAATACGAAAATCCATACGATTCCTATCGCGATCATTCGTTATTTTTAACTTCGCGAAAGCACTATTTACCACTTTTTAAATTAGAAAAAAACGATTACAAAGCATGGGCAAAAGGACTAAAAGATGCTGGTTATGCTACAGATAAAGCTTATCCAACAAAACTTATTGCTTTAATTGAACGATACCAATTACAACAATATGATGCTGAGGTTTTAGGAATAAATTATATTCCAACAGTTGTCGATATTGTACAAAAATCGAATAACAATATAGCTTCCAATTCTGAAAGGCATCAAGTTTCTAAAGGCGATACTTTGTATTCTATTTCAAAAAAATACAATATCACAGTTGAAGATTTAAAGAGAATAAATAAGATGTCTGATACTTCAATTTCAATCGGACAAACATTACAAATTAAATAAAATTAATACTAAATTACAATGTTATATCAACGAAGTAGTACTCTTTTTGCTGATGCAGAAAAAGTGATTCCTGGTGGTGTAAATTCACCAGTTAGAGCTTTTAAAGGAGTAGGAGGAACACCAATTTTTGTTAAAAGTGCCCAAGGAGCTTATCTTTTTGATGAAGACGGGAATCAATTAATTGACTATATTAATTCTTGGGGACCAATGATTTTAGGTCACGCACATCCTCCAGTAATTAATGCAATAATTGAAAGAGCAAAATTAGGTACTTCATTCGGGATGCCAACCGAATTAGAAACTAAAATTGCCGAATTAGCCATTTCAATGGTGCCAAATATCGATAAAATACGTTTTGTAAATTCGGGTACAGAAGCCTGTATGAGTGCTATTCGATTAGCGCGAGGTTATACAAATAGAGATAAAATAATAAAATTCGCAGGTTGTTATCACGGACATTCCGATTCTTTTTTAATTCAAGCAGGAAGCGGTGCAAGTACTTTTGGAATTCCAAATAGTCCCGGAGTTACCCAAGGAACTGCAAAAGACACATTACTTGCAAATTATAATGATTTAGAAAGTGTTGCCGAACTATTTAATGCGAATAAAAATGAAATTGCCGCCATTATTGTTGAACCGGTTGCTGGAAATATGGGTTGTGTTCCACCAATAAATGGTTTTTTAGAAGGATTGAGACAACTTTGCAATCAAAACAATACCTTATTAATCTTCGACGAAGTAATGACTGGATTTCGTTTGGCTAAAGGTGGAGTTCAAGAACTTTACAATGTCAAAGCCGATATTGTTTGTTTTGGAAAAGTTATTGGTGGAGGATTACCAGTTGGTGCATTTGCTGCAAAAAATGAAATTATGAATTATTTAGCACCAATCGGACCTGTTTATCAAGCGGGAACTTTATCTGGAAATCCTTTAGCAATGGCAGCCGGATTAACAATGCTTCAAGAAATAAATAATGATAAAGGTCTTTTTAATAGATTGGAAGAAAAAACAGCTTATTTAGAAAAAGGAATTAGAAATGTTTTATCGGAATACTCTATCGCATATACAGTTAATAGAGTGGGTTCAATGATTTCTGTTCATTTTGATGAAAACGAAGTAATCGATTTTCAGACCGCTAAAAAAGGAGATAACGATACATTTAAAAAGTTCTTTCACGGATTACTAAATGAAGGAGTATACATTGCTCCTTCTGCCTATGAAAGTTGGTTTATTACAGATGCGCTGACTTATAAAGATTTAGATTTTACAATAAATGCGATTGGCAAAGTTGCAAAACAATTGTAAAAAAAAAAGCTTCCGATTAAGGAAGCTTTTTTTTATTTGGTTTTTATACCACTATTTTGTATTCTAGCTAACAATTCCTTGTTGCCTTCTAATTTTTTTATTTGATTTTCATCTAAAGAAGCACGAATTTTTGCCATAACAATAGTTATAAATTCTGTTTTTCTTTCATCAGAAAGTGCTTTATCTTCTAAAGTTCGATATTTCATTTCAAACAATCTGTAAAAATCTTGAGTTTGTGTTTCATTCAAACCTACAGTTTCAGCTAACATTCCTGCTTCTTTTTTTGCATTATCTTGAACAGACATTTTAGCGTCTTGTGCATTTGCATTTAAAGTGAAAGCAAACATAAGAGTTAAAATAAAAATTAATTTTTTCATAAGTTTATTATTTTTGTAAATAGTATTCAAAACTATATATTTTAAATGAAAATTCAAAATTTATTTACTATTTATCTTCTTTTTTCTGTCTTTTCTATTCTCACCCATTTCTTTTCCTTTTTCTTTTCTGATTTCTTGCCATTTTTTTAATTGTTCAGATGAAAGAATTTTCTTCATTTTAGTTTTCATTTCTAATTGTTCATCAATTAGTATCTTTTTCATTTCTGCTCTTTTCTCATCCGATGGCTTTTCTCCTTTTTCTTTATAAGCTTTCATTTCTTCTCTAAGTTTTTCTCTTTTTTTAGACTGTTCTTCTAAAATAGCTTTAATCTCAATTTGTTGTTTTTCAGAAAGACCAAGATCATTTGTCATTTCTTTCAACTGTTTTTCTGGATTACTTTTTTCTCTTTTCCCTTCTCCAGATTGAGCAAAAGTTAAACTACATACAAGAATTGTGACTGCTACAATTAATTTTTTCATGTTATTAAATTTAAATGATTTACCATAAGACTTGAAGAAATTTAAAAGGTTTAAATAGTTTAATATTAAATTAATTTATTCAAAATCTTTATTGTGAAATATAATCTATAATAATGCATAATCATCTAAAATTGACAACTTGACTGTTTTAGATAAAATTTTATATATTAGCCTAAATAACCAATTAAATACTACCAAAATATGGAAACTTTCGAAAATCAAGATCAAAAACCAATGTCAGTTAAAGACTGGCTTTTTACTTTATTAATAATGGCAATTCCACTAGTTGGATTAGTGATGTTGTTTGTTTATGCATTTGGAGATAGTGGGAATGTAAATCGTAAAAATTGGGCAAAAGCACAACTTATTGTTATGGCAATAGTTATAGGATTAGTGCTGTTAATGTTTATTGTTTTTGGTTCTATTTTTGCCGCAGCAATGGCATCGAGAGGATAATATAATTAAAAAATGGAACTCAAATCGAGTTCCATTTTTTTAGTTTAAAATTACAGTTTTAGATTCACCATCAACTACCACTTTTATCAAGCCATGTTTGGATAATCCTTTCATAGCGGCATCCCATTTTTTGCCACTTAAAGTCGATTTTTCTTTCAGCATTCCTAAAGCTTGATTGTTTTCTATCTTAAGAAGTTCAATAATTTTTTTTTCATCTTCTGTAAATTCTAATTGTTTTTTCTCTGGTCGCATTTGAGGAAAAAACAACACTTCTTGTATCGATGGATTGTTCGTTAAAAACATAATTAATCGATCCATTCCAATTCCCAATCCAGAGGTTGGTGGCATTCCATATTCTAATGCACGTAAAAAATCTTGATCTATAAACATGGCTTCATCATCCCCTTTTTCGGCTAAAGCCATTTGCGTTTCAAAACGCTCGCGTTGGTCAATCGGGTCATTTAACTCTGAATAGGCATTGGCAATTTCTTTTCCACAAACCATCAACTCAAAACGCTCTGTTAATTCAGGATTGTCTCTGTGTTCTTTGCATAACGGAGACATCTCTTTTGGATAATCAGTAATAAAAGTCGGTTGAATATAATTCCCTTCGCATTTAGCGCCAAAAATTTCATCAATTAATTTTCCTTTGCCCATCGTATCATCAACATCAATTCCCATTGATTTGGCTGCAATAAATAATTCAGCTTCCGTTTTACCAGAAATATCAAAGCCAGTAAAATTCTTAATAGCATCAGTCATTGTAACTCTAGCATAAGGCGCTTTGAAATTGATTTTATGTTCACCAAAAGTAGCATCGGTTGTTCCGTTTACTTCTTTAGCACAATGCTCCAAGAGGTTTTCGGTAAATTCCATCATCCAATTGTAGTCTTTATAAGCTACATATATTTCCATTGCAGTAAATTCTGGATTGTGTGTTCGGTCCATTCCTTCATTTCTGAAATTTTTAGAAAACTCATAAACGCCATCAAAACCGCCAACAATTAATCTTTTCAGGTACAATTCGTTTGCAATTCTTAAATACAAAGGAATATCCAAGGCATTGTGATGTGAAATAAATGGACGTGCTGCAGCGCCGCCGGGAATTGCTTGCAGAATTGGAGTTTCCACTTCTAAATAACCAGCTTCATTAAAGAAATTTCGCATGGCTGTAAAAAGTTTTGTTCTTTTTATAAATACTTCTTTCACTTTCGGATTCACCACTAAATCAACATAACGCATTCGGTAACGCAATTCGGCATCGTTAAATGCATCGTGAATTTTTCCGTCTTCATCCACTTTTGGTAAAGGCAACGGACGTAAAGTTTTACTCAAAAAAGTAAAATGGTCTACTCTAACACATTGAGCTCCTACTTTTGTGGTAAATAATTCGCCTTCAATACCAATAAAATCTCCTAAATCGGTCAATTTTTTAAAAACCTGATTGTAAAGCGTTTTATCTTCACCTTCGCATAATACATCTCGGTTAAAATACAACTGCATTCGTCCTTCGCTATCTTGCAATTCAGCAAAACAAGCTTTTCCTTGATCACGAACACTCATAAGTCTTCCTGCTAGGATCACTTTCTTACCATCTTCAAAAGTTGATTTTACTTGATTAGAAGTATGATTAACTGGAAATAAATTGGCAGGATACGGATTGATTCCTAAACTGCGTAAAGTGTCGAGTTTTTCTCTTCGAATGATTTCTTGTTCCGAAAGTTGCATAATTGTATTTTAAGTTGGCAAAGATAATAAAAGATTGCAGAATTAAGATTTTAGATTTAGGAGCGATTTTTTCCTTATATTCAAAATTCAAAATTCCTTGTTAGTTGTTCAACCTTTTTAATTTTGAATGTTGAACAAGGAATTTTGAATCCTGAAGTTACTGACGTTATTCTCGTTTGAGTTATACGTTCAACTTTAGTATCTTTGTCAAAAAATAACTCACTTTGCGACTTAGTGTCTTTGCGGCAAACAATGAATAAAAAAATCCAACTTCAAGATTTAGGAAACAAAGACTACAAAGCTACTTGGGATTATCAGGAAGAATTGTTTAAAAAAATAGTCGATTTAAAAATCCAAAATAGAAAAGAAGAAACGAACATTCCAACACCAAATTATTTTCTATTTGTAGAACATCCTCATGTTTATACTTTAGGAAAAAGTGGTGATTTATCTAATTTATTGCTTTCGGAAAAGCAGCTTTCAGAAAAAGGAGCAACATTCTATAAAATTAATCGTGGTGGCGACATAACATATCATGGACCAGGTCAAATTGTAGGATATCCAATTTTAGACTTAGATAATTTTTTTACCGATATCCACAAGTATTTACGATTTTTAGAAGAAGTTATTATTCTCACTTTAGCCGAATACGATATAATTGGTGCAAGAAGTGATGGAGAAACTGGAGTTTGGTTAGATATTGGCACTCCATTTGCCCGAAAAATATGTGCTTTAGGAGTTCGTGCATCGCGCTGGGTTACCATGCATGGATTTGCTTTAAATGTAAATACTGATTTGGGTTTTTTTGACAATATTATTCCGTGTGGTATAAAAGGAAAAGCAGTAACTTCGCTAAATGTGGAACTCGGTATAGAAAAAGTGGATGAAAAAGAAGTGAAAGAAAAAATTTTAAAACATTTTTTAAAGCTTTTTGATTGTATTATTTGTAAATAGTTCCCGCTGAATGTAATTATTTTTAATGCTAATTTAGCAATTATTGGCACATTGTCCAGAAGCTTCGGGACTGACTGAAATTTGTGTACTAATTGACTCTAAATTTGTATTAATAAATAGAGTTTATTAGCACATTTTCATTATTTTAACCCAACGGATTAAAATAGTCTATTGTCTATCGTTTATTATCTTCAAGTCTAATTTCAGTTGTTCTGGTAATAATTTAAAACTCATTCGGTGGTATTTAGTTGTACCATATTTTCTAATAGCATCACGATGTTCTTTCGTTGGATAACCTTTATTTTGTTTCCAATTGTACATTGGATATTCTTCATGAATTTTATTCATATAGTCATCGCGATACGTTTTTGCTAAAATCGATGCTGCAGCAATACTAATATATTTCGAATCCCCTTTAACAATACAAGTAAATGGAATAGAATTAAAAGTGTTATTGTCATTTATAGAAAACCGCTTTAAAGTACTATTTTTTAATTCTTCATTGTATGTCAACGGACTATTTCCATCCACTATAATATATATAGGTGTAGGATTTAACTTTATAATGCTTTCTTGCATTGCTTTTATTGACGCATTTAAAATATTTATTTTATCAATAACAAGTGGTTCGATATGTGTTATGGCAAAAGCAATTGCGTTTTCTTCTATTAAAGGTTTCAGTTTATATCTTTTTTTTTCGGATACTAGTTTGGAGTCGTTAATTAAATCCAATCCAAAATTTTTTATTAGAATTATTGAAGCTGCAGTCACAGGTCCAGCTAAACAACCTCTACCAGCTTCATCAGTACCACATTCCAATTCTAAACCAGTAAAAGTTTTTTTTAACATAAAATTAATTTTAATAAAGATATAAAAATTTAACGCAACCTTTTGAATTATTTAGCATCTATGGAGTGTGTTGCAACCACATTGTTGTGTTACTGTTAAAAAATTAACATAAGTAAATGAAAATATTCCTTGCTATTATTTGTTTATTTAAGTTTTTATTAAGAAGTTTGCACAATAACTAACTCAAATAAAATTAATATGAGATCGAAGTTCAAATGGATTTTTACGCTATTAGTAGCGTTATCAATGCAGTTTTCGTTTGCACAAGAGAAAACTGTAACAGGTGTTGTGTCTGATAATTCAGGACCTTTACCAGGAGCAAACGTTGTTGTTAAAGGAACAACACGAGGTGCCCAAACGGATTTAGATGGTAAATATTCCATCAAAACAAAAGTAGGTGAAACATTAATTTATTCATTTATTGGATTAAAAGATCAATCAAAAACGGTTGGAGCTTCAAATTCAATTAGTGTTAAGCTTAGTGAATCTGATGAAATCCTTACTGAAGTAGTTGTTCAAGGGTATAGAACCGTATCTAAGAAAAATGCTGTTACAGCAGCAGCTACAGTTACGTCAAAAACTATTGAAAACCGACCTAATGCTAATGCAATTAATACGCTTCAAGGACAGCTGGCAGGGGTTAACATTACTGCTAGTACAGGTCAGCCTGGTGCTAAGTCGTCTGTAATTATTAGAGGTTTAACAACAGTAAATGGTAATTCAGATCCATTATATGTTATTGATGGTTTTCCTTCTAATAGTGATAACTTTAGGTCTATTAACCCTAATGATATTGCTTCTGTAGACGTTTTAAAAGATGCCTCTGCAATTTCAGAGTACGGTTCTAGAGGAAGTAATGGTGTAATTGTAATAAAAACTAAAAAAGGAAATTTTGGAGATGCTAAAACAACCTTCAAATATTCTACTCAGTTTGGTTTAACTGAATTACAAACTCCTAATTATGATTATGCAAATTCAAAAGAATTGTTAACATTAGAAAGAAGCTTTGGTATTGGTTTAGGTAATAGTAATCCAGCTACTGGTTTGCCATTTACTGATGCTGAAATAAATGCATTTGATGTTAATACGGATTGGGTTGACTATTTCTTTAGAACAGGTTCATCTACGAATCACAATTTTAGTATTGAAAACAGTTCTAAGAATTTAAATTCGTTTACTTCTGTAAGTTATTTTAATCAAGAAGGTATTCTTAATACTACTGGTTTGAAAAGATTTACTTTAAGAAACAATTTAAATGGAAAATCTAATAATGAAAAATTAAAGTATTCTATGAATATTGGATTTGGTTATTCTCAAAATAATGAAGCAACTAATTTAGGTGGTGGAGCTATTAATAGAAATTATGTATTAGGAGCTTTTATTTCTGCACCATACATTTCTCCAAGTCAGTACACTGGATCACAAGATGTATTTGATTTATACACTTTAGATGGAACGTTGTTGTATACACCACTTTTCTTAATTGACAAGTTAGCTACTTATGAAAATTTAACTGATGAAACAAGAATAGATGTTGCTACTCAATTATCTTATGACATAACAAAAAACTTAACGGCAAGAGTTCAAACTTCTGGTCAGTTTTTGTCAAATCGTTTTCATCAGTCGGAGCACCCAATATCTTTTAATGCATTTTTATTTATTAATCCTGGTCAAACATTTGCAGGTTTTGAAGATATAAATCAAAGAAGAGAGTTTTTATTTAATAATCTTTGGGGCTTAGAATACAATAAATCTTTTGGCAAACATAGTTTTACTGTAACAGCTAATGCAGAATACAATCATTCTAGACTAAATACAAATAATTTTAGACAAAGAGGTTTGGATCCTAAGTTTTTTGTACCTAATACAGGTGCAGGATACATTGCAGATACAGCAGCAAATGATTTTCATGTACCACAAATTTCTGCAAGTAATTTAAGAGTAGATATGATATCTTATTTTGGATCAATAGATTATGATTTCAATAAAAAATACGGTGTTGTTGGTACAATTAGATCGGATAGAACAAGTAGATTTCTTAATTCATTAGATAGTTTTTGGTCTGTGGGTGGAAGATGGAATATTGATGAAGAAGGTTTTATGGATTCGGTAGATTTTGTTAAATCATTAAAGATAAGAGGATCATTTGGAACAGTTGGTAACCAAAGAATTGTTGCTGGATCAATTTATGCAGGTATTCTTCCTCCTGCTTTTGCTGATGTTTATTCAAATGCAAATAATTCTTACAACAACGGTACAGGATATGGTATTAATTTCGGTAATCCTGATATTAGATGGGAAACAACTGAACAATGGAATGTAGGTCTTGACTTTGAATTATTTAAAAGTAGAGTAAGAGGTTCATTTGATATTTACAAAAAAAGAACTTTTGATCTGTATATTGATGCTCCTGTCGTTCCTTCTGTTGGTGATTTGGATGATACAATTACAAAAAATTCAGATGCAAATTTAATCAACAAAGGGTATGAAGTAAGTTTAGCTTTTGATCTTATTAAAAATGAAAATACTACACTTACATTAAGAGGTAATGGTTCTTTCAATGAAAATAGAATTGAAGGGATTGTATCCAATAGAGGTAGAATATTAACTGCTGGACCACCGCAATTTATTACACAAAACGGAGGTCAGTTAGCTGAAGCATTTGTTTATCATTATGTAGGTGTAAATCCTGCAAATGGTGAGTTATTATTTGAAGACATTAATGGTAATATTACCGAAAGTCCTACAGATGCTGATAAAATTGCAACAGGTAAAACTAGAATACCAACTTATCAAGGAGGTTTTGGTTTTGATTTTGACTACAAAGGTTTCTTTGTTTCATCTACATTCACTTTTGCTGCAGATGTTTGGCGTTTTGATTTTGACCTAGAAAACTTATACGATCCAACTAATCTTGGTCAGTTTACAGTAGGTTCTGATTTATTAAATGCATGGACACCTACAAATACCAATACTAATGTTCCTTCATTAAATGCAGGAAATTTAGGCGAGGATGATGATTCAGATCGTTTCTTGAGAGATGCTTCATACATAAGAATTAGAAATCTTCAAATTGGTTATAGATTACCTAAAAAGTTTATTGAAAAAACATTCTTAAAAGAAGTTGGTATTTCATTACAAGCTGAAAATTTATTCACCTTTACAAAATGGGATGGTTTTGATCCTGAAAGTGATAGAAACTTTGATGTTTATCAATACCCAACTCCTAGATTATATACTTTAGGTTTAGATTTAAAATTTTAATTAAAAAATTGTATTAAAGATGAAAAATATTTTTAAATTATTAGTATTCACAAGTTTGCTATTTGTTTCTTGTGATGAAGATTTGACGGATCCGTTCATACCCGGAGCTTTGACTGCTGAGGTTGCAGTTACAAATTCGGATGACTTACAGCGACTTATGAACGTTACTTATCAACAGTATACCAATCGTGAAGATCATGTATTTACATCAGTTTTTACTGATGAGGCTGCAATTGGTTTTGCTAATGGTGGTCAAGGAATTACGGGTGATTATGTATTCTTTTTGAATACATCTCATACTGGTTCAGACAATATTTGGAGAACATGCTATTATTCATTAGCAAGAGGAAATCGTGTGATTCAATTTTCCGGTTCAATAACTCCAACTTCTCCAGCTAATGCTCAAGTAATTAATAGAATTAAAGCTGAGGCATTATGTATGAGAGCTTTAGCTCATCTTAAGTTGATGTCTTATTTCTCTCCTGATACCAAAAATGATGCTGCTTTAGCTGCAGTATTAGCAACAAGAGTAATTACTCCTGAGGAAACTTTACCAAGGAATACAAATGGTGAATTTTATGCATCTATTCATTCTGATTTGGATGCAGCTATTGCTATTTTTAATTCAAATACGGCTCCTGCGTATACTAATCCAACAGTTTATGCAAGTAAAAATTTAGCAAAAGCTTTAAAAGCTAGAGCTTATGCTCTAAAAGGTGATTATACTAATGCTGAATTATGGGCGAATGATGTAATTGCTACTTCGGGTATTGTTTTAGCAACAGCTGCTAATTACAGTAGTATTTTCCATACTGATTCTGAACCAGCTAATACTGAAGTAATCTTTAGATTAAAAAGAACTTTACAACAATCAACTCAAGGGTCTAACCTAGGAAATGGTTGGGCTTCAGTTACAACAGCCTTATCAGGTTCTCCTTTCTTTGAAATTAGTAGAGGTTTATATAATAAATTAGATGCTAATCCTTTAGACATTAGAAGAGCTACTGTTGTTCATCCAACTTCTATAATAGATTTAGGTTATGCAACATCTCCTGATTTTAGAAATACAGATAAATTAATATTAGGAAAACATAGAGGTTCAGGTGCCGTAGGTAATCTTAATAGCGATCATAAAATATGTCGTTTATCGGAAATGTATTTTATTAGAGCTGAAGCAAGAATAGTTGCCGGTGATTTACCTGGTGCTGCTAATGCAATAAAAGCTATTTTAGATAAACGTTTTGTAGCGGCACAACCCTTACCGGTTTATGGATCAGCTGCTGCTGCTTGGACTGATTTATTAAATCAAAGAAGACTTGAATTCGCATTTGAAGGTTATAGATATATTGATATTAAAAGATTAAGAAACTTAGCTAATATCGGAATTGATAGAGACCCAGCTGATTATACGTCTTCATCAGCTAATTATCCTGCGGCTAACCCAGCTAATTTGCCTTTAACAAGTTTCAAATGGGCTTTGCCTATTCCTTTAGCTGAATTAAATGCTAATGGTGGAATTCAACAAAACCCTGGTTATTAATAAATATTCAATTTACAATAAATTAAAAGCTGCTTTTTTAAGCAGCTTTTTTTTATTTAACATTTTTTTTATATATTATTTACTAAGTTTGTAAATTATACTATTTTTTTATTAATTTGATTTTATATTGCTATGAAAAAAATTATTTTATTATTATTGATTACTTCCTTTTCGTATTCCCAAAATGAATCCGAAAGGAGAAAAATCATTAGTGCTTCAAACCCACAAAAAGTCCAAGAATTAAAGGATTATTATAGAACCTATTTTGAAAACCAAAAGGTGCTTATAAATGCTTATCATTTAAAAAATAATTCAAATGCCGATCAAAGAAATTCTTTACAAAGAATCATTGATGGAATCCCGTATTTTTATAGTACTGATAATGCAGGATCTGTTGCTACATTGCGTGCTAATGCTATGTATCCTGGTGGTTCACTTGGGTTGAATGTAACTGGGCAAGGAATGACTGTTGGCGTTTGGGATGGTGGTAAAGTAAGAAACACGCACCAAGAGTTTGGCGGTAGAATAGCATTAAGTGACGCTGCTAGTACGTTAAATTTTCATGCAACTCATGTAACGGGAACTATATTAGCACAAGGCGTTAGTGTTTCTAGAAAAGGATTTGCATACCAAGCTTCTGCGAAAACATACGATTTTGGTGGTGATATTCCCGAAATGATAGATTATGGAAATGCAGGGTTTTTACTATCTAATCATTCGTATGGGAATAATGCCGCAACTTTGACAGTAGCCCAGTTTGGAATGTATAATAATCAGTCTGTTGAAGTTGATAATGTTATGAATGCCTTTCCATATTACCAAATTGTTAAATCTGCTGGTAATGATAGAAATAGCACCACTTTAGCTCAAGTTGCTTTTGAAGGCGGTTATGATTTGGTTAGTGGATATTCAACAGCTAAAAATATTTTAACAATAGCTGCCGTTGCTCAAGTCACTAACTACATAAATCCGGAAGATGTAGTGATGTCAACTTTTTCTAACTTTGGACCTACTGATGACGGTAGAATTAAACCAGATCTTTCAGCTAAAGGTTTGGCTGTATCATCTACAGATGCGGGCTCTGATACCGACTATGCCATTTTACAAGGAACTTCTATGTCTGCACCAGCTATTTCAGGTTTAATTTTACTTTTGCAAAAGCATTATAATAACTTAAATCCAACTACTTTTATGAAGTCTGCCACTGTTAGAGGTTTGTTGTGTCAATCGGCAAGAGAAGCTGGTTTTGATCCTGGACCAGATTATGGTTTTGGCTGGGGTTTAGCAGATGGTATTAATGCGGCCAATGTTATTACTAATAAAGGAGTTTCAAGTATTTTAGAAGAAAGAACACTTCTTAATAGTGCAACTTATACAAAATCATTTACTATTAATTCAACTCAAAATATTAATGTAGCTCTTTCTTGGACAGATCCAACGGGTAGTGCCAATGCTTCTGGTGATGAAGATAATAGAACACCTCGTTTAGTTAATAATCTTGATTTAAAAGTTTTGAAAGATGGAACGACCTATTTTCCATGGAAATTAGATCCAGATTCACCTGCTACTGCTGCTACAAATGCAGCTGATAACAATGTTGATAATATAGAAAGAGTAGAAATCTTTAATGCTACTCCAGGAACTTATACCATTCAAGTTACACACAAAGCTAATCTGCAAAGTGGTTCGCAAGATTATACATTAGTTGCTTCTTCCACAAATGGCATCACTTTAAACAATGATGATTTTGTAGCAGATAATAACTTCTTTGTCTTTCCAATACCTGCAAATAATGAACTAAATTTTTCTAATTTAAATAATATCGAAATATCAAACATTTCAATTAATGATATTTCCGGAAAACAAGTTATTTCATTAAATAATACTGCTATAACCAATGCTATCGATGTTTCTAATTTACAATCGGGAGTATATTTTATTAAATTTACTACTGATACACAATCGATTGTTAAAAAGTTTATTAAAAACTAATAATAGGTTACAAATCATTTTAAAGAGCGTTGGCTAAGCTAACGCTCTTTATTTTTATATTATATTTGCCTAAATAATCGCATTGATGAACAAAAATATTATTCTATACTTTTTATTGGTTCTTCCTTTTCTTTTATTCTCACAAGAAATAAGTAAAGACAATAAAAGAAAAAGTTTATTAAAAACGGAAGAGCAAAAAGCAAAAGATAAAGCTAAAATTGCTCCTCATACTTCCTATAAAATATATACTTTGCAACGCGATACAACTTATGTAGACACAACGCTTTCTATCAAAAGTGATTATAAATACAATTATTTACGTAAAGATATTTTTGGATTACTACCATTTGCTAACGAAGGAAATTCGTATGCAACTTTAAATTATAGCCTAAATAAATACAATCCTTACCCTGAATTTGGATTCAAAGGAAAACATTTTAATTATATGGATGTTAATGATATAAACTATTTTTCGGTAGCAACACCACTTTCCGAATTGTATTTTAAAACGGTTATGGAGCAAGGTCAAAGTGTAGATGCTTTTGTTACTGCAAACACTTCCGAACAATTTAATTTTTCTATTGCTTACAAAGGATTGCGCTCTTTAGGAAAATATATCAATCAACTAACTAGCGCTGGGAATTTCAGAATCACAACCAGTTATTTTACAAAAAACAAAAGATATTTAGTTAATTTTCATTACACAGGTCAAGATTTATCCAATGGTGAAAATGGTGGTATAACAACTATTGAAGATTTTGAAAGCGGAGAGCAAACTTTTAGAAATAGAGCCAGACTTCAAGTATATTTTACTGATGCAAAAACACTTTTTAAAGGAAGAAGGTATTTTTTGGATCACAGATTAAGAGTAAATTCTAATTCAGGAGCTAATAATTTGTATATCAATCACCAATTTAATTACGAAACAAAACTATTCGATTTCAATCAAGTTACACTTACAACAACAATTGGAGATAATGATCCATTTCAACGATTAGGCGATTCTTACACGGCCAATAATATAATTGATATCGTTAAGCATAAAAGAATGTACAATAAAGTTGGAGCAACATATGAAAATACAACACTTGGTCAATTTCAATTTTTTATTGAAGATTTTAAATACACCTACAAATACAATAAAGTTTTAATACTTGATGAAGGCATTGTACCCAATTTACTATCGGAGAGAATTAACGCTATTGGAGGTCAATACGATTATCAAAAAAAGAATTGGAAAGGAACATTCTTGTACAACAAAGCCGTTACGAAACAAACTTTTTCAACTCTTGACGCTACTTTACAGTACAAATTAAATGATAAAAACGATATTAATTTCCAATATCAAAATATTAGTAAAATCCCTAATAATAACTATATATTGCACCAAAGTAGTTATATAAATTACAATTGGAATAATAATTTCAACAACGAAAAAATAAACACTATAAAAGTAGAGGCAAACACACAATGGGTAAATGCTGCTGCTCAATTCACAACACTCAATGATCATTTGTATTTTAGTAATGATGATACAACTGGATTACTGCAATTAGTTTCACCAAAACAGTACAACAAAGCAATAAGTTATATTTCAATTAAAGCCAGTAAAGAAATTAAATTCAGAAAATGGTCTTTAGATAATACTGTTTTATACCAAAATGTATCGCAAGAGGATGCTATTCTAAACCTTCCACAAATTGTTACTCGAAATTCACTTTATTACACCGATAAACTCTTCAAAAAAGCATTATTTATTCAAACAGGCGTTACTTTTAATTATTTCACAAAGCATTTTATTAATGATTATAATCCGTTATTAGCAGAATCATTTGTGCAAACAGAAAAAGAAGTTGGTAATTTTCCAATGATCGATATTTTTATTAATGCACGTATTCGTCAAGCCAGAATCTTTCTAAAAGCGGAACATTTTAATTCAGGTTTTACAGGAAACGATTTTTATTCTGCTCCTAATTATCCGTATCGTGATTTTATGATTCGATTCGGTCTCGTATGGAATTTCTTTCAGTAACGAAAGGCTTGGGCTTTATCAGTAATCGCAATTCCTGCTGTGCGCTCTATCTGTCACTGCGAGGAACGAAGCAATCTCTTCGTTCATCGCAATAACAGGATTTCCTCTTCCATCAGGGTTATAGAGTTATCCATTCTAATTTTTGTAAACCATATAATTATCAATATCTTTGCATTGCATTTTTAGAATTTAAACTCTAAACTCTTAAACTTATAAACTTACAGAATGAACTACGCAAAAAATATTTTAGAAACTATTGGAAATACACCATTAGTTAAACTTAATAAAATAACCGCCGAAATAGACGCTTTAGTCCTAGCAAAAGTTGAAACCTTTAATCCTGGTAATTCTGTAAAAGACAGAATGGCTGTAAAAATGGTTGAAGATGCAGAAGCTGATGGACGATTAAAACCAGGCGGAACCATAATTGAAGGAACTTCTGGCAACACCGGAATGGGTTTAGCTCTTTGTGCAATAGTTAAAGGATACAAATGCATTTTTGTAATCACCGATAAGCAATCCAAAGAAAAAATGGATATTCTTCGTGCTGTTGGTGCTAAAGTTGTGGTTTGTCCAACCGATGTTGAACCTACTGATCCTCGTTCGTATTATTCAGTTTCTAAAAAATTAGGAGAAGAAACTCCCAATTCTTGGTATGTAAACCAATATGATAATCCGAGTAACGCCATTGCTCATTATGAACAAACGGGTCCCGAAATTTGGGAACAAACCGAAGGCAAAATAACTCATTTTGTAGTTGGTGTTGGAACTGGCGGAACTATTTCAGGCGTAGCCAAATATTTAAAAGAAAAAAATCCAAATATTAAAATCTGGGGTGTAGATACTTATGGTTCGGTTTTTAAAAAATACCATGAAACCGGAATCTTTGACGAAAACGAAATCTATTCCTATATCACAGAAGGAATTGGAGAAGATATTCTTCCTTTAAATGTCGACTTCTCTCTCATTGATGGTTTTACAAAAGTTACCGATAAAGATGCCGCAGTTTATACACGTAAAATTTCTCTTGAAGAAGGAATATTTGTTGGAAATTCTGCAGGTTCGGCAATTAAAGGAGTATTGCAATTAAAAGAACACTTCAAACCAGAAGATGTTGTAGTGGTATTATTTCACGACTCAGGAAGTCGTTATGTTGGTAAAATGTTCAACGACGATTGGATGCGTGAAAGAGGTTTTTTAGATGAAGAAATCACAAAAGCAGAAGATGTTATCAAAGATCATATCGATAAACCTTTGGTTTTTGTTCGAACAGAAGAATTAGTTTCGCACGCTATTGAACGAATGCGTAAATATAAAATTTCTCAAATTCCAGTTGTTGACATCACCGGATTTGTCGGATCTGTTGACGAAACCGATTTGTTTCAAAGTTATGTTACAAACAAAGATGTAGCCGACAAACCAATTAAAGAAGTAATGGGAAAACCGTATCCAATTGTAAAATTAGGAACACCAATAGAAGATGTTTCCAAACTATTTACCAAAGAAAACCAAGCAGTTTTAGTCGATTTAGGAAATGGAAAACATCATATCATTACTAAATATGATATTATTGGTTCAATAAAATAATTAAAATTTTAGCCACGAATTACACAAATTTTCACAAATCAATTCGTGAAAATTTGTGTAATTCGTGGCTCTTTTTTACTCTCCAATCAAAACACCCGAAACATTCCAAGCACTAAAACTATTTCCTTCGGGTTCACCTTGAGGGATTTTTACTTGTAATGTATAATTTCCAGCTTTTAAATCGCCTAAATCAATGTAAAATGGATTAGTAACCATTCCGGGACACCAATTGGCACGACTGTAATCTGAAGATGATAATCCATTTGAAAAATTCCCAGAGGCGGGATTAAATAAACGATACGAACCACAATCTTGTCGCCAAGGAGCCAATCCAAAAATTGCTGCACCGTTTAATAAAATTGTATTTTTTTTAGGTACAAATTCATCACCGTTTTCCCAACCTCCATGACCAGTAGAAATGTAACGAAGTTGTGTGTTTTTCATATCTTTTTCTAAAGTAAACAACACTTCCAATCCTTTTTCCGAATTAAACATGGTGCCATATTCTTGACCAGCCATTTCCATCACATTATTAGTATTGAAAAGTGATACTACTTTAGTTTGTTTCATTTTCGTTTCTTCCTCAGGATGAATCGTAATAGTTAAACTAACTTTGTGTCCACCTTTATCATAATTGCCAATGTTCACACCAATCCAGACTTCTTGATTGCTCAATTCTGATCGCAAATTAGAAATATCTTGACGATATGGAACCACTTCATGCCAAGTTTTATCTTTTAATTCAATCGTGTTGTATTGCTTTATTCCAAAAGGTGTAAAAAAGCGCATTAATTCTATTAAAGGTTCATATTCGTTGGTGGCAACAACACCTTGGTATTCTTTTCCGTTTCCATTAGTATAAATTGGTAGAACTTTCACACCATTTTGCAAACCATCTAAAAATGATTTTGATTTTTGTGTTGGAATAATAAAAACCGAACCAGTTCTATCATAAGCATCACCATTAGATTGCTCTTGTAAATCAACAAAAATTTGACATCCTAGCTTGATTTCTGGAAATTTAATTTTTCGTAAAGCGATAGTTCCATTAGCAAAACGAAGTACAGAATCGTTCGATTTAGCTCTTCCTATTTGTTTTATTAATTTGGAGTCGCTCGATTCGGCTTCGCCTCGGGTTGAAGCATCCGAAAAATTAATAATCTGCTCTTTAAATATCGGAATTGTAGTAAACCTACTTTTCCAAAGTAAATCTCTGTAGGTTAAAACATCAACTAATTTGTCTGATGACTCCGTATTTATATAAGAAGTAAAACTTTTTAATTTTTCTACTTTAGAAGCAGCAATTAAAAAATTCCCATTGCGATTTATTTCTAAAACCAAACCTAAATTTTGTCCTAATGTGGTTGGCGAACCTTTAATTGGCAAATCAGTTGTGAACCAAAGTTCGATTGTATTTGAATTAATAATCGTTTTTGCTTTTTTACAAGTGTATCCTAAAATGGTTCTTTTTTCGTTTGAGAATTCAAAAGTTTGCTTAACTAATGAAGTTGAATCTACAGTTGAGATTTTTTTATCAAAAGACAAATGACCTAAAGTCATTATTGTATTTGGTTTTTTTCTATCTAATAAACTTACTTCAAAAGGAAACTCTGCCTTTTTATCAATTATTTTTTGATTAGTAATAATCGTTTCCAATGCATTGGTAAAAACCAAAACAGGCTCTTGATTTTCTATCAATTTTCCGTTAGAACTTTTTAAATAAGTGATTTTGTAGTTATTTATTTGTCCATTTATTGAGATGGTGAACAGTACAATCAAAAGTAAAATGTAATTTTTCATATTTTTTTTTCTACTACAAATATAAAATTTTGATTTTGATAGCAACATTTTTTGTACATTAGTATTTTAAACGCCATTCAAAATTTATATATGAAAGAAGATTTTTTACACTACATCTGGCTATACAAGAAGTTTGATTTCTCCAATTTAAAAACTACAAAAGAAGAAGCTATTATTATTGTAAATTCTGGTCAATATTTGCAATTAGCTGGACCTGATTTTTTTAATGCTCAAATAATTATTGATAATCAAAAATGGGCAGGCAATGTTGAAATTCATGTTCAATCATCCGATTGGTATTTGCATCATCATGAAAATGATAATAATTATAACAATGTAATTTTGCATGTAGTTTGGAATCATGACGCACCAATTTTTAGAAAAGATAATTCTGAAATTCCTGTTTTAGAATTAAAAAAGTATGTTAGTCAAGATGAAGTAACTAAATACCAAGAATTGGTTAGTCCAAAATCGTGGATTTTTTGTGAAAAACAAATTGCTAATGTTGATAAATTCATCTTTTCTAATTGGCAAGAGCGATTGTTTTTTGAAAGATTAGAAAGAAAATCACAATCAATAGAACAATTATTACACGAAACCGAAAAAGATTGGGAAACGGTATTGTTCTGTTTATTAGCTAAGAATTTTGGATTGAATACTAATGGGGAAACATTTTTCAAAGTTGCAAAATCCATTCCGTTTTCAATTATCCGAAAGGAAACTTTAGAGGTGAAATATCTTGAAGCAATACTTTTTGGACAAGCTAATCTTATTCCAATTAGTATTGAAGATGCTTATCCAAAAGAATTGCAATCATGGTATGATTTTATAACTCTTAAATATAAATTACAACAACCTATAATTGACCAAGTTCAATTTTTTAAACATCGACCAGATAATTTCCCTACTATAAGACTAGCGCAATTAGCTATGTTATATCATTTGCGCCGGAATTTATTTTCAAAAATTAGTACTGTAAATACAACGAAAGAAATTTATAAAATTTTTGATATTTCTGTTAGTGATTATTGGGAATCACATTATAATTTTGACAAATCAAGCCACAAAAAAGACAAATCTATTTCAAAATCATTTATCGATTTGATAATAATAAACACAATAATTCCAATTCAATTTGCTTATGCAAAAAGTTTAGGTAAAGATATTTCACAGTTGTTGATTGATTTGTTAAGTTCAATTAATCCAGAAAAAAATGTGATAATAGAAAAATTTCAATCCTTTGGAATTAAATCCACATCTGCATTGGATACGCAAAGTTTGCTTCAATTGAAAAATGAGTATTGCAACGCAAAAAAATGTTTGCAGTACGCTATTGGTTTAGAACTTATAAAAAATTAACTACCTTTGAATTCTTAATAAAAGCAATTTGAACCCAATTACAAACATTCGACTTTTCTTTGAAAAACATGGTTTTCATGTGTCAACTCGATTAGCTGACAAATTAGGAATGCGCGCTACAAGTGTGCGATTATTCTTTATCTATATTTCTTTTGTTACAGTTGGACTTGGATTTGGAGTATACCTTACTTTGGCTTTTTGGATAAAGCTTAAAGATTTAGTAAGAGCCAAACGAACTTCGGTTTTTGATTTGTAAAATGGAAACATAAAAAAAGGATTAAATAGCGAACTACTTAATCCTTTTTATTTATAATTAAAATAATTTATTCTTTTGATCCATTATTCAATTTACTATTCTTTTTACTATAAGCAAAATAGAAAATTACACCTAATGCCATCCAAGCAAATAGTCGAAGCCAATTCGTCCATCCTAAACCAACCATCATAAGTAAACAAGCGATGATTCCTAAAATTGGAACTAAAGGAACAAATGGGGTTTTAAACTGTCGTACCATATCGGGTTCTTTTTTACGTAAAATAATTACGGCAACACAAACTAAAACAAATGCAAATAAGGTTCCGATACTGGTCATATCACCAACAATATCACCAGGGACAAATGCCGCAAATAAGCCAACAATTACTAAAATTGCGATATTAGCTTTGTAAGGAGTTTGGTATTTTGAATGTAAATCACTAAATGATTTAGGTAACAAACCATCTTTACCCATTGCATAAAAAACTCTAGATTGTCCCAATAACATTACTAAAATTACGGATGAAAATCCAGCTAAAATGGCTACAGTTACTAATTGTCCTAACCAGGAATAACCAGTCATATATGTATTTATTACATAAGCAACAGAAGCTTCTTTTCCAGTAGTTCTAAAATCTTCAATAGTTGCAACACCTGTTAAAACGTGAGCAAAAAGGATATATAATAAAGTACAAATAGCTAACGAACCTAAAATTCCAATTGGCATATTACGTTTAGGGTTTTTAGTTTCTTGAGCTGCAGTACTTACTGCATCAAAACCAATAAAGGCAAAGAAAACAGTTCCAGCTGCTCCAACAATTCCCCAAAAACCTCCAAAACTATGGTCTATTCCGTGTTCATCTGTAAATACAGAACTTGGTGGAATATAAGGAGTGTGATTTACAGGATTGATAAAATTCCAACCAATGCAAATTATCAAAATTACAATTGCCACTTTAACAACAACAATAATTCCGTTTACAAACGCTGATTCTTGAATTCCTTTAATCAATAGTAAGCTTATTACTCCAACTATAAATAAAGCAGGTAAATTAATAATACCACTTTCACCTGAAGCTAGATCGGATTGAAAAGGGGAATGACAAAATGCATAAGGAATTGGGGGCATATGTAGTACATTGACCAGTAAGTTATTGAGGTATTCACTCCATGCAATACCCACTGTTGCTGCTCCTACAGCATATTCTAATATTAAATCCCATCCAATAATCCATGCTAAAAATTCGCCCATTGTAGCATAAGTATAGGTATAAGCACTACCCGAAATAGGTATGGAAGATGAAAGTTCTGCATAGCATAATCCTGCTAAAGCACATCCAACAGCAGCAAGTATAAAAGCAATTGTTACCGACGGACCAGCATTTTGAGATGCTGCCATAGCAGTTCTTACAAATAAACCAGCTCCAATAATTGCACCAATTCCTAAAGCAATTAATGACCAAGCTGTTAAAGTTCTTTTCAATCCCTTTTCAGAATCAGCAGCTTCAGCTAAAAGTTGCGCTAATGGTTTTCTTTTCCAAATTGACATAGGTATAGTTTAGGTTAGTTAATAAAAATCAAATATATCATTTTTTTAAAAAAAGGGAATAGAATTACTAGATATTTTCAATTTTTTAATTTAGTTTTTTTATATTTGGAGTAGTAATTTTTACAAGCCAAAAAAATAAATTCAACGCCACAATGAAAAATAAAGAAGTTTCATCGTATTTTTTATTTTCAAAAGAACATCGAATAGCATTAGTTCTTTTACTCATTATCATAATTTGTTTGCAATTAATTTATTGCTATGCAAATTTTGATTCTTCTGAAATCAATAATTCTAAAAAAGCGAAATGGCTTTCTTTTCAAAAAGTAATTGATTCTGCTAAAAATAATCAGAAAGATTATATTCCAAAAATTTATCCTTTTAATCCGAATTTTATTACCGATTTCAAAGGCTATAAATTAGGGATGACTTTAGAGCAAATAGATAGGCTTTTAGCCTATAGAAAGCTAAATAAGTATGTAAATTCTGCTGAAGAGTTTCAACAAATAACAGGTGTTTCAGATTCTTTATTAAACGTTATTTCTCCCTATTTTAAATTTCCAGATTGGGTAATCAATAAAAAAACGTTTGCTAAAAAAAATTGGATAGATTATTCTAAATCAACATCTGAAAAAAAAACAAAAGTCAATCTAATAGATATTAATCAAGCTTCTAAAGAAGATTTGATGAAAATTTATGGAATTGGTGATGCAATTTCTGACAGAATTTTAAAACAAAAAATAATGTATGGTGAGTTTGTTTCTATGGATCAAATGAATGATGTTTGGGGTCTTTCGCCAGAAGTAATAGAAAAACTTAATGAAAGTTTTGCGATTTTATCTCATCCAAAACCAAAAAAAATAAACATCAACAATTTATCCGTCAAGGAATTAGGTCAGTTTCCTTACTTTAGATATCCAATCTCAAAAAATATTGTTACTTATAGAAGTATGAATGGTGATATCAAATATGAGGATTTAACAAATATTAAAGATTTTCCTGTCGATAAAATAAAAATAATTGCCTTATATTTGGAATTCTAAAAAAAATAGAAAAAAAATAGCTTTTTTATGAATTCAATTTACTTTACGGAAGAACACAAATTATTTAGAAAAAGTTTACAAGATTTTTTACAAAAGGAAGTAGTGCCTCATATCGAAAAATGGGAAAAAACTGGTACTATAGAACGCTTTATTTGGAAGAAATTTGGTGAAATGGGCTTTTTCGGAATAGCATATCCTGAAGCTTATGGCGGATTAGATTTAGATTTATTCTATACGGTTGTGCTTTTGGAAGAGCTTCAAAAAATAAAATCATCTGGTTTTGCCGCTGCTATATGGGCTCATGCTTATTTGGCAATGACTCATTTAAATGCTGAAGGTGACGAAAGAATTAAAAAAGATTATCTAATGCCAAGTATTACGGGCGATAAAATTGGTGCATTATGTCTTACTGAACCTGTTGGAGGTAGCGACGTGGCCGGTATGAGAACTACAGCTACAAAACAAGGTAATAAATATATTTTAAATGGATCAAAAACATTTATTACTAATGGTGTTTATGCCGATTATTATGTAGTAGCTGCAAAAACAAATATAGCAACTGGAAACAAAGCAATCAGTATGTTTTTGGTCGATACAAATCTGAAAGGAATTACGGCAACTAAACTAGATAAATTAGGTTGGAGAGCCTCAGACACTGCCGAAATTGCATTTGATAACGTTGAGATTCCAATAGAAAATTTAATGGGTGAAGAAGGGAAAGGATTTCCTTATATTATGCAACATTTTGCATTAGAACGATTAATCATGGCAATAAATGCTCACGCAAGAGCTGAATATGCAATAGACTATACAATAAATTATATGTCGCAGCGCGAAGCATTTGGAAAGACAATCGATAAATTCCAAGTATTACGACATACTATGGTAGATAACACAACAGAAGTAGAGCATTGCAAAATATTTAATTATGCAGCAGCAGCTAGATTGAATCAAGGCGAGTATGTAGTTAAAGAAGCCACTATGGCTAAGTTGAAGTCTACAAAAGTTGCAGACGAAGTTATATACAGTTGCCTGCAAATGTTAGGAGGATATGGTTATATGGAAGAATACCCATTGGCACGATTATTACGAGATAGTCGCTTAGGACCAATAGGTGGAGGAACATCTGAGATTTTAAGAGAAATTTTATCGAAAATGATTATTGACAAACAAAACTACATTCCAGCAGTAAAATAATTTCCTGGATTCAGTTTTTTTTTAAAATTATAATTCATAATTCATAATTTTTTTTACCTTTGCAGAATAAATGAGAGGAGGTGCCTAAATTATGTTAATTATACCAATTAAAGACGGAGAAAACATTGATAGAGCTTTAAAGCGCTACAAGAGAAAATTTGACAAAACCGGAACTGTTCGTCAGTTAAGAGCGCGTACTGCTTTTATAAAACCATCAGTGGTTAAAAGAGCTCAAATTCAAAAAGCGGCTTACATTCAAAACATGAGAGACAACTTAGAAAGTTAGAACTTATTTTTTTATAAAAATACAACCGTTACTAATTAAAGTTTTATAACTTTGTTAGTAACGGTTTTTTATTGGGAACAAATCCAAAATTCTAATAATCCAAAAATCCAATATTCTAAACATGAGTAACCTCAAAGCTTTTCAAGATTATCTTCAACATGAAAAAAAGTATTCAATACATACAGTAATTGCTTATGTTAATGATTTGCTTTTTTTTAAAGAATTTATAAAAAACAATTTCGATAACGATACATTAGAAGTTGTTAATTATAGTATGATAAGAAGTTGGATTGTTTCTTTAGTTGATAACGGAATTTCAAACAGTTCAGTAAATCGAAAAATAGCTTCTTTAAAATCTTTTTATAAATTTCTTTTAAAAACAAAACAAATAGAAAGTAGTCCGCTTTTAAAACATAAATCATTAAAAACATCAAAAAAAATTCAAATTCCTTTTTCCGAAAAAGAACTTGATAATGTCTTAAATCATATTCATTATACAGATGGATTTGAAGGAATTAGAGATAAATTAATTATAGATCTTTTTTATACAACAGGAATAAGGAGATCCGAATTAATTCATTTAAAAATGCAAAATATTGATTTATCAACAAATACATTAAAAGTTTTAGGAAAAAGAAATAAAGAAAGGATACTTCCTGTTTTGCCAATTATTGCTAAACAAATTAAAAGTTATATAAGGGAAAGAACTAAAATAGAAGATGTTAAAGACATTGACTATTTTTTTTTAATGTTAAAAGGCGTTAAATTTAACGATTCGTTTGTGTATCGTTTAATTAATTATTACTTTAGTAATGTTTCCGAGAAGGTAAAAAAGAGTCCTCATATATTACGACATACATTTGCTACTCACATGCTAAATAATGGAGCCGATTTAAATTCTGTTAAAGAATTATTAGGACATTCAAGTTTAGCATCAACTCAAGTGTATACAAACAGTAGTTTGTCAGAGCTTAAAAAAGTTTACGGAAATGCACATCCGAGAAGTAAAAAATAATTCTCTCATGTTTAACTATAAATATATTAAGATTATGAAGGTAAATGTTCATGCAGTAAATTTTACAGTTGATAAAAAATTAACTGACTTTATTCAATTAAGAATGAGTAAATTAGAAAAATATTATGATAAAATAGTTTCTTCTGATGTTTTTTTAAAGGTAGAAAAGACAAGTGAAAAAGAAAATAAAATTGTAGAAATAAAAATTCACGTTCCAGGAGACGATTTATTAGTAAAAAAACAATGTAAAACTTTTGAAGAAGCTGTCGAAATTTCTGCCGAATCATTAGAAAGATTATTGATAAAAAGGAAAGAAAAAGTAAGAACTCATATTTAATAAAAAAAAATATTAAAAATGTTTTGATTAAAAAATAAAATAACTACATTTGCAGTCCGTTAGAAATAACGGGCTTTTTTTATATGATACGCCAGCGTAGCTCAGTTGGCTAGAGCAGCTGATTTGTAATCAGCAGGTCGTGGGTTCGAGTCCCTCCGCCGGCTCAAAAAGTCGTAAGGTTTTATTTATAAAAAAAGATGGGGAGATACTCAAGCGGCCAACGAGGGCAGACTGTAAATCTGCTGACTACGTCTTCGCAGGTTCGAATCCTGCTCTCCCCACAAAAAGTTTTTAAAAGAACATTTTCCGAAAGTTCACTTTCGGGAAAATTAGATTTAAAAAGTTTTAGTTCCGATTCATTGGAACAGGATCACCGACTGTAAGTAGGTAATCCTAAAGATTGAAATTTAAGATTATCGACAAAAAGGAAGATTATCAACCAAGGAAAACTGCCGACTTAGCTCAGGGGTAGAGTGCTTCCTTGGTAAGGAAGAGGTCACGGGTTCAATTCCCGTAGTTGGCTCAAAATTCAAAATTTGAACACTAAAATAAATATAAAATAACTAAGTTTAAAATTAATTAAAATGGCAAAAGAAAATTTTAACCGTAACAAGCCCCACTTAAACATTGGAACAATTGGGCATGTGGATCACGGAAAAACTACATTAACTGCAGCAATTACGAAAGTATTATCTGATGCAGGATATTGTCAAGCAAAATCATTTGATCAAATTGATAATGCTCCAGAAGAAAAAGAAAGAGGTATTACTATTAATACATCTCACGTTGAGTATGAAACTGCTAATCGTCACTACGCTCACGTTGACTGTCCGGGTCACGCCGATTATGTAAAAAACATGGTTACTGGTGCTGCTCAAATGGATGGTGCTATTTTAGTAGTAGCTGCTACAGACGGACCAATGCCACAAACTCGTGAGCACATCCTTTTAGGTCGCCAAGTTGGTATTCCTAGAATTGTTGTTTTTATGAACAAAGTGGATATGGTTGATGATGAAGAATTATTAGAATTAGTTGAAATGGAAATTAGAGATTTATTATCTTTCTATGATTATGATGGAGATAATAGTCCTGTAATTCAAGGTTCAGCTTTAGGTGGATTAAATAATGATCCAGCTTGGACACCAAAAATTCTTGAATTAATGGCTGCTGTTGATGCATGGATTGAAGAACCAGTTCGTGACGTAGCAAAACCTTTCTTGATGCCAGTTGAAGATGTATTTACAATTACTGGTCGTGGAACTGTTGCTACAGGTCGTATCGAAACAGGAATCTGTAATACAGGTGATCCAGTTGAAATCATTGGAATGGGAGCTGAAAAATTAACTTCTACAGTAACTGGTATCGAAATGTTCCGTCAAATCCTTGATAGAGGTGAAGCTGGAGATAATGCAGGTATCTTGTTAAGAGGTGTTGCAAAAGAAGATATTAAAAGAGGAATGGTTATTTGTAAGCCAGGTTCTGTAAAACCACATGCTAAATTTAAAGCTGAGGTTTATATCTTGAAAAAAGAAGAAGGTGGTCGTCATACACCATTTCATAATAACTACCGTCCACAGTTTTATGTTCGTACAACTGACGTGACAGGTGTAATTACTTTACCAACAGGTGTAGAGATGGTTATGCCAGGTGATAACTTAACTATTGATGTAGCTTTATTAAGCGCAATTGCAATGAACGTAGGTTTACGTTTCGCTATCCGTGAAGGTGGTAGAACAGTTGGTGCTGGTCAGGTAACAGAAATTGTTGAATAAATATCAAACAAAATTTTAATTACCAGTTCCGATAACTATCGGAACTGGTTTTTATAATAAACGGGCGTAGTTCAAGGGTAGAATAGCGGTCTCCAAAACCGTTGATGGGGGTTCGAATCCCTCCGCCCGTGCCAAAAAAATATAAATAAAATGTCAAAAGTATTAAATTATTTTTCAGATGCATTTGAAGAATTGAAATCAAATGTTACATGGCCAAATTGGTCTGATGTTCAAAAATATACAATTATTGTAGCGCTCTTTTCTGTCATTTTTGCAATAGCAACTTGGGGTGTTGATGAGCTTTTTTCAAAAGCAATTGCCGGGTTTTTTAATTGGATTAAATAATACTATTTTTTGAGATGGCTGATAATAATGTGAAAAAGTGGTATGTAGTTCGAGCTGTTAGTGGTCAAGAGAATAAGATTAAATCTTATATCGAAACTGAAATTAATAGACTTGGAATGAGTGATAATATATCTCAAGTATTAGTTCCAACCGAGAAAGTGGTTCAGGTAAGAGATGGAAAAAAAGTATCTAAAGATAAAGTATATTTTCCAGGTTATGTTATGATTGAAGCCAATTTAGTTGGAGAAATCCCTCATATTATTAAATCAATAACTGGAGTTATTGGATTTCTTGGAGAAGTAAAAGGTGGAGATCCAGTCCCTCTCCGTCTTTCAGAAGTTAACAGAATGCTAGGTAAAGTGGATGAATTAGCTGTTAATATTGATACTCAAAATATACCTTTTAATGCTGGTGAAACAGTAAAAGTTATAGATGGTCCTTTCAATGGTTTCAACGGAACTATTGAAAAAATTAATGAAGAAAAGCGTAAACTTGAAGTTATGGTGAAAATTTTCGGAAGAAAAACACCTCTAGAACTCAGTTTTATGCAAGTTGAAAAAGTATAAATTTTTGTTACATACATAATAAACCACATTCATCGCTTCCAATGATGATGTGTTAAATTTTTAAACAATGGCTAAAGAGATTAGTAAAGTAGTTAAACTACAAGTTAAGGGAGGTGCTGCGAACCCGTCGCCACCGGTTGGACCTGCTCTGGGAGCTGCTGGTGTTAATATCATGGAATTCTGTAAGCAATTTAATGCTAGAACCCAAGATCAACCTGGCAAAGTATTACCGGTACAAATTACCGTGTATAAAGACAAATCATTCGATTTTGTTGTAAAAACTCCACCTGCTGCAATTCAATTATTGGATGCTGCTAAATTAAAGTCTGGTTCTGGCGAACCGAATAGAAAAAAAGTTGCTAACGTAACTTGGGATCAAATTAAAGGTATCGCTGAAGACAAGATGGTCGATTTAAACGCATTCACAATCGAATCTGCTATGAGCATGATTGCTGGAACAGCTAGATCTATGGGAATAACTGTAACTGGAGATTCTCCTCTAAAATAAGAGAAAGATATGGCAAAATTGACAAAAAAACAAAAAGAGGCTGCTTCAAAAATTGAAAAAAACAAACTGTATTCTTTAAAAGATGCTTCGTCTTTATTGAAAGTTGTTGCTTCAGCAAAATTTGATGAGTCTGTAGATATTGCAGTTCGTTTAGGAGTAGATCCTAGAAAAGCAAATCAAATGGTAAGAGGTGTTGTAACACTTCCTCATGGTACTGGAAAAGACACTAAGGTATTAGCTTTAGTTACTCCAGATAAAGAAGCAGAAGCGAAAGCTGCTGGCGCTGACTATGTAGGTTTAGATGACTACCTTCAAAAAATTAAAGACGGTTGGACAGATGTTGATGTAATTATCACCATGCCAGCTATTATGGGTAAATTAGGTCCATTAGGTCGTGTTTTAGGACCAAGAGGTTTAATGCCAAACCCCAAAACAGGAACAGTAACTATGGAAATTGGTAAAGCTGTTGCTGAAGTGAAAGCTGGTAAAATCGACTTTAAAGTTGATAAAACAGGTATCGTTCATGCAGGAATTGGAAGAATCTCTTTTGAATCTGACAAAATTGTTGACAACGCTCACGAAATTATTCAAACATTACTTAAATTAAAACCAACTGCAGCAAAAGGTACATACATCAAGTCAATACACTTGTCAAGTACAATGAGTCCTGCTATTGCTTTAGATCCTAAGGCAGTATAATTGGTAGTTAAACAAATTTTATTATGACTAGAGAAGAAAAATCAATCGCGATAGAAGATTTAACTGCAAAGTTGGCTGAGTCTAATATAGTATACATAGCAGATACTTCTGGTTTAGATGCTGAAACTACTTCAAATCTAAGAAGAGCTTGTTTTAAAGCTGGAATTAAATTAGAAGTGGTTAAAAACACTTTACTTGAAAAAGCTATGGCTGCTTCTGATAAAGAATTTGGAGATTTACCTTCAATTCTTAAAGGAAACTCTTCTATTTTTATTTCTGATGTTGCAAATGCACCAGCTAAAATAATTAAAGATTTCAGAAAAAAATCAGACAAGCCTAAATTTAAAGGGGCTTTTATCAATAACGAAATATATATTGGTGATAACCTTTTAGATAGCTTAGCATCTCTTAAATCGAAAGAAGAAGTTATTGGAGAGATCATTGGATTACTTCAATCTCCTGCTAAACGTGTTATCGCAGCTTTGTTAAACAATGCTGAGAAAAAAGGAGAACAAGCAGAATAATTGAACGCACAGAATAAAAAAAATATATTACAAAACATTTTAAACGATAGAAAAAATGGCAGATTTGAAACAATTCGCAGATCAATTAGTTAACTTAACAGTTAAAGAAGTTAATGATTTAGCAACAATATTAAAAGATGAGTATGGTATCGAACCAGCTGCTGCAGCTGTAGTAGTTGCTGCTGGTGGTGCTGGTGGTGGTGAAGCTGCTGAAGAGCAAACTGAATTCACTGTAGTACTTAAAGAAGCAGGAGCTTCTAAATTAGCAGTAGTTAAAGCAGTTAAAGAATTAACTGGTTTAGGCCTAAAAGAAGCTAAAGATCTTGTAGACGGTGCTCCATCTAATATTAAAGAAGGAGTTACTAAAGCAGAAGCTGAAGGTTTGAAAAAATCTTTAGAAGAAGCTGGAGCTGTAGTAGAGTTAAAATAATTCTTACATAGTTTTAGAACTAGGTTTAGGCCTTGGATAAATGCGTCCAAGGGCCTAAACCATTTTTCGTATAATTAAATTATAGGCTAAAATTTTATAATGGTAGCTTTTTAAATACGAAAAACCTTTTGATCAATACGAAGAAACAAATGAGCGAACTTGGTTCATTTTTAAGATGTATTGTTTATAAAAGAAAGTATAGATTACACCGTGTTTTTACACAAAAAAATTACTTTTTTTAAATCAAAATTTTGTCCATTGATGATAACAAATCAGACTGAAAGATTGAATTTTGCCTCTACTAAAAATATTCCTCAATACCCAGATTTTTTGGATGTTCAGGTTAAATCGTTTAAGGATTTTTTCCAATTGGAAACTAAATCTGATGAAAGAGGCAACGAAGGTTTATACAACACCTTCATGGAAAATTTTCCAATTACCGATACAAGAAACCAATTCGTTTTAGAATTCCTTGATTACTTCGTTGATCCACCACGTTACACTATTCAAGAGTGTATCGAAAGAGGCTTAACTTATAGTGTTCCCCTTAAGGCAAGACTAAAATTATATTGTACCGATCCAGAACATGAAGATTTCGAAACAATTGTACAAGATGTTTATTTAGGTACTATACCTTATATGACTCCAAGTGGTACCTTTGTTATCAACGGTGCTGAACGTGTTGTGGTTTCTCAATTGCACCGTTCTCCTGGAGTTTTCTTCGGACAGTCTTTCCATGCCAATGGAACAAAATTGTATTCTGCCAGAGTAATTCCTTTTAAAGGTTCTTGGATTGAATTCGCAACCGATATCAATAACGTAATGTACGCGTACATTGATAGAAAGAAAAAACTTCCCGTTACTACTCTTTTACGTGCTATTGGATTTGAAAGAGATAAAGATATTCTTGAAATTTTTGACCTTGCAGAAGAAATCAAAGTTTCAAAAACAGGTCTTAAAAAATATGTTGGTCGGAGATTGGCTGCAAGAGTATTGAATACTTGGCACGAAGATTTCGTGGATGAAGATACTGGCGAAGTAGTTTCTATCGAACGTAACGAAATTATATTAGATCGTGATACAATATTAGATAAAGATAATGTAGAAGAAATTCTTGATGCTGATGTAAAAGTAATTTTGTTGCATAAAGAGGATAACAATCAAGTTGATTATGCAATTATCCACAATACCTTACAAAAAGATCCAACTAATTCTGAAAAAGAAGCCGTTGAGCATATCTACAGACAATTGCGTAATGCAGAACCGCCTGATGAAGAAACTGCTCGTGGTATTATTGATAAATTATTCTTCTCTGACCAACGTTATAACTTAGGTGAAGTAGGTCGTTACAGAATGAACAAAAAGTTAAACCTTGATATTCCTATGGAAAAACAAGTTTTGACAAAAGAAGATATTATTACCATCATAAAATATTTGATCGAATTAATCAATGCGAAAGCAGATATTGATGATATTGATCACTTATCAAACCGTCGTGTTAGAACAGTTGGAGAACAATTGTCTCAACAATTCGGTGTTGGTTTAGCGCGTATGGCAAGAACCATTCGTGAGCGTATGAATGTTAGAGATAACGAGGTGTTTACACCAATCGATTTGATTAATGCTAAAACATTGTCATCGGTTATTAACTCTTTCTTCGGAACCAATCAGTTGTCTCAATTTATGGATCAAACCAATCCATTAGCTGAGATTACTCACAAAAGAAGATTATCAGCACTTGGACCAGGTGGACTTTCGCGTGAAAGAGCCGGTTTTGAGGTGCGTGACGTTCACTATACGCACTACGGTAGACTTTGTCCAATTGAAACTCCTGAGGGACCAAATATTGGATTGATTTCGTCTCTTGGTGTTTATGCTAAAGTAAACGGAATGGGTTTCATCGAAACACCATATCGAAAAGTAACTAATGGTCAAGTAGATTTAACTTCTAAACCCGTTTATTTAAGCGCAGAAGAAGAAGAAGGTCAAATGATTGCTCAAGCAAACATCGAAATGGATGCTAAAGGTAACATTACTGCTTCTAATGTAATTGCTCGTCAAGAAGGTGATTTTCCGGTTATTGAACCAACTGCTGTACATTATACAGATGTTGCTCCTAACCAAATTGCTTCGATTTCAGCTTCTCTTATTCCTTTCTTGGAACATGATGATGCGAATAGAGCGTTGATGGGATCGAACATGATGCGTCAGGCTGTACCATTGTTACGTCCTGAAGCTCCAATTGTTGGTACTGGTCTTGAAAGACAAGTAGCTTCTGATTCTAGAGTATTGATTAATGCTGAAGGAGATGGAGTTGTTGAGTATGTAGATGCCAACATGATTACCATCAAATACGACAGATCAGAAGAAGAACGTATGGTTAGTTTTGAAGCTGACGAAAAAACATACCAGTTAATAAAATTCAGAAAAACAAATCAAAGTACGTCTATCAACCTAAAACCTATCGTAAGAAAAGGAGACAGAGTGAAATTTGGACAAGTACTTTGTGAAGGTTATGCAACTCAAAACGGAGAATTAGCATTGGGAAGAAATCTTAAAGTAGCATTTATGCCGTGGAAAGGGTACAACTTCGAAGATGCGATTGTAATCTCTGAAAAAGTAGTTCGTGATGATATTTTCACCTCTATTCACGTGGATGATTATTCATTAGAAGTTAGAGATACTAAATTAGGAAACGAAGAGTTGACTAATGATATTCCTAACGTTTCTGAAGAAGCTACTAAAGATTTAGATGAAAACGGAATGATTAGAATTGGTGCCGAAGTAAAACCTGGCGACATCCTAATCGGAAAAATTACACCAAAAGGAGAATCAGATCCTACTCCAGAAGAAAAACTTTTAAGAGCCATCTTCGGAGACAAAGCTGGTGATGTAAAAGATGCTTCTTTAAAAGCGTCTCCTTCACTACACGGTGTAGTTTTAGATAAAAAATTATTCGCAAGAGCAGTAAAAGATAAAAAGAAACGTACCAAAGACAAAGACGATTTGACTTCGCTTGAAATGGATTTTGAAACAAAATTCGTTGAATTAAAAGACAAATTAGTTGAAAAATTGTTTCTTATCGTTAACGGAAAAACATCGCAAGGTGTAATGAATGATTTGGGTGAAGAAGTATTGCCAAAAGGTAAAAAATATACTCAAAAAATGTTATACGCTGTTGAAGATTTTGCGCATTTAACTAAAGGACAATGGGTTGCTGATGATGATACAAACAATTTAGTAAATGATTTAATTCACAACTACAAAATCAAGTTAAATGACCTTCAAGGAGCATTGCGTAGAGAGAAATTTACTATTACTGTTGGAGATGAATTACCAGCAGGAATCTTGAAATTGGCCAAAGTCTATATCGCTAAAAAACGTAAATTAAAAGTAGGTGATAAAATGGCGGGACGTCACGGTAACAAAGGTATTGTTGCTCGTATCGTTCGTCACGAAGACATGCCATTCTTGGAAGATGGAACTCCAGTTGATATCGTATTGAATCCACTTGGTGTACCATCGCGTATGAATATCGGACAGATTTATGAAACCGTTCTTGGTTGGGCTGGTCAAAAGTTAGGAAGAACTTATGCAACTCCAATTTTTGATGGTGCAACATTAGATCAAATTAATGCATTAACTGATGAAGCTGGAATCCCACAATTCGGACATACGTATTTATACGATGGAGGAACTGGAGAACGTTTCCACCAAGCAGCAACAGTTGGAGTAATCTACATGTTGAAATTGGGTCATATGGTTGACGATAAAATGCACGCACGTTCTATCGGACCGTACTCTCTTATTACGCAACAACCACTTGGTGGTAAAGCGCAATTTGGAGGACAACGTTTCGGAGAGATGGAGGTTTGGGCTCTTGAAGCATACGGTGCTTCAAGTACATTAAGAGAAATCTTAACAGTGAAATCGGATGATGTTATTGGTAGAGCTAAAACTTACGAGGCAATCGTTAAAGGTGAAACTATGCCAGAACCAGGATTACCTGAGTCTTTCAATGTATTAATGCATGAATTAAAAGGACTTGGATTAGACATCCGTTTAGAAGAATAAAATTAGTTAACAGTGTTCAGTTTGCAGTTATGCGCTGAACACTGAGCACTGAACACTAAAAAAAACATTTCAATAAATCAATAGTACAACTATGATGAATAATAGAAATAACAATAACAACAACAAAGACCCTAGAAACGTTATCAAAAGATTTGATAAAATCACTATTGGATTAGCATCTCCAGAATCGATTTTAGGAGAATCCCGTGGTGAGGTTTTGAAACCAGAAACAATCAATTATAGAACACACAAACCAGAACGTGATGGTCTTTTCTGTGAACGAATTTTCGGTCCAGTTAAAGATTTTGAATGTGCTTGTGGAAAATATAAAAGAATCCGTTACAAAGGAATCGTTTGTGACCGTTGTGGGGTTGAAGTAACCGAAAAGAAAGTACGTCGTGATAGAGTTGGACACATCAATCTTGTTGTGCCAATCGCTCATATCTGGTATTTCCGTTCACTTCCAAACAAAATTGGTTATATACTTGGACTTCCATCTAAGAAATTAGACATGATTATTTACTACGAAAGATACGTAGTAATTCAAGCTGGTATTGCAGTAAATGCAGAAGGTGAACCAATTCATAGATTGGACTTTTTAACTGAAGAAGAATATTTAAATATATTAGACACGCTTCCTTCAGATAATCAATACCTTGATGATTTTGATCCAAATAAATTCGTTGCCAAAATGGGAGCAGAATGTATTATGGATTTGTTGGCGAGAACCGATTTAAATGAGCTTTCTTATCAATTAAGACATAGCGCAAATAATGAAACTTCGAAACAAAGAAAAACAGAAGCATTAAAAAGATTACAAGTAGTTGAATCATTCCGTGATTCAAATAAAAATAGAGAAAACCGTCCAGAATGGATGATTCTTAAAGTAATTCCGGTTATTCCACCAGAATTGCGTCCGTTAGTGCCATTAGATGGTGGTCGTTTTGCGACTTCCGATTTGAACGATTTGTACAGAAGAGTAATTATCCGTAATAACCGTTTGAAACGATTAATGGAAATCAAAGCGCCAGAAGTAATCTTGCGTAATGAAAAGCGTATGTTGCAAGAATCGGTAGATTCATTGTTCGACAACACGCGTAAAGCATCTGCGGTTAAAACAGAATCAAACCGTCCATTGAAATCACTTTCGGATTCCCTTAAAGGAAAACAAGGTCGTTTCCGTCAAAACTTACTAGGAAAACGTGTCGATTATTCAGCGCGTTCGGTAATTGTTGTTGGACCAGAATTAAAATTATTCGAATGTGGTATTCCTAAAGATATGGCAGCCGAATTATACAAACCTTTCGTTATCCGTAAATTGATAGAAAGAGGAATTGTAAAAACAGTTAAATCTGCGAAAAAGATAATCGATAAAAAAGAGCCAGTAGTTTGGGATATTTTAGAAAATGTAATCAAAGGACATCCAGTATTACTGAATCGTGCTCCTACATTACACCGTTTAGGAATCCAGGCTTTCCAGCCAAAATTAATTGAAGGAAAAGCAATCCAATTGCACCCTTTAGTTTGTACGGCTTTTAATGCGGATTTTGATGGTGATCAAATGGCGGTTCACTTGCCACTTGGACCAGAAGCTATTCTTGAAGCACAATTGTTAATGTTGGCTTCTCACAATATCTTGAATCCAGCGAATGGTGCTCCAATTACGGTTCCTTCTCAAGACATGGTACTTGGTCTTTACTACATGACCAAAGAGCGTTTGTCGACTCCAGAAATGAAAATTTTAGGAGAAGGCTTAACGTTTTATTCTGCAGAAGAAGTAAATATTGCACTAAACGAAGGAAAATTAGAATTGAACGCTCGAGTGAAAATCAGAGCTAAAGATTTTAATGAAGCTGGAGAATTAGTATACAAAATCATTCAAACAACTGCAGGTAGAGTTATCTTTAACGAGGTAGTTCCAGAAGCTGCAGGATATATCAATGAAGTATTGACTAAAAAATCGCTTCGTGATATTATTGGAAAAATTCTTAGTGTTACTAACGTTCCTACTACAGCAGCTTTCCTTGACGAAATGAAAGATATGGGATACAAATTTGCCTTCAAAGGTGGTTTGTCATTCTCATTAGGAGATATTCGTATCCCAGAACAAAAAACAAAATTGATTGCCGATGCTCGTTTACAAGTAGAAGGAATTTCTGCTAACTACAACATGGGATTGATCACTAATAACGAACGTTACAACCAAGTTATTGATATTTGGACGTCTGCCAATGCACAATTAACAGAATTAGCAATGAAAAACATCCGTGAAGACCAACAAGGTTTCAACTCGGTGTATATGATGCTTGATTCTGGTGCGCGTGGATCTAAAGAACAAATTCGTCAGTTAACCGGTATGCGTGGTTTGATGGCTAAGCCTAAAAAATCGACTGCTGGTGGTGGTGAAATTATTGAAAACCCGATTCTTTCTAACTTTAAGGAAGGTTTATCGATTTTGGAGTATTTCATTTCTACTCACGGTGCGCGTAAAGGTCTTGCCGATACCGCTCTTAAAACAGCGGATGCTGGATATTTAACAAGAAGATTGCATGACGTTTCTCAAGACGTAATCGTAAACTCTGTTGATTGTGGTACGTTAAGAGGAATTGAAGTTTCTGCTTTAAAGAAAAATGAAGAAATTGTTGAAACATTAGGGGAAAGAATTTTAGGACGTGTTGTATTACAAGATCTTATTAATCCTTTAAATAATGAAATACTAATTCATTCAGGTCAGCAAATTACTGAAGCTATCGTTAAAGCTATTGAAGAATCGCCTATCGAAAAACTCGAAGTGCGTTCACCATTAACTTGTGAAGCTAAAAAAGGAATATGTGCTAAATGCTACGGAAGAAACTTAGCCACTGGAAAAATGACTCAAAGAGGAGAAGCTGTTGGTGTAATTGCCGCACAATCTATTGGAGAGCCAGGTACACAGTTAACACTTCGTACCTTCCACGTTGGTGGAGTTGCGGGTGGAGTTTCGGAAGAATCAAGTATTGAAGCTCGTTTTGCTGGTCGATTGGAAATCGAAGATTTAAAAACAGTAATTGGAGAAGATGCCGATGGAAACAAAGTTGATATCGTTGTTTCTCGTTCTACTGAATTGAAATTAATCGATGTAAAAACCGATATTTTATTAAGCACTCACAATATTCCTTACGGTTCAAGTATTTTTGTAAAAGACGGACAAACCGTTGCAAAAGGAGATGTAATCTGTAAATGGGATCCTTATAACGGAGTAATTGTTTCTGAATTCATGGGTAAAATTGCTTATGAAGATTTAGAGCAAGGACAATCGTTCATGGTTGAAATCGATGAGCAAACAGGTTTCCAAGAGAAAGTAATTTCAGAAGGAAGAAATAAAAAATTAGTGCCAACTTTATTGGTTTATAGTAAAGAAGGTGAATTGATACGTTCATACAACTTACCAGTTGGAGCTCACCTTATGGTTGAAGATGGAGAGAAAATTAAAGCAGGTAAAATCCTTGTAAAAATTCCGCGTCGTTCTTCTAAAGCAGGAGATATTACTGGAGGTTTACCAAGAATTACCGAGTTGTTAGAAGCTCGTAATCCTTCCAATCCTGCTGTAGTTACGGAAATTGATGGTGTTGTAACTTTTGGAAAAATCAAAAGAGGAAACCGTGAGATTATTATCGAATCGAAATTTGGTGAAATCAAGAAATACTTGGTTAAATTATCAAGCCAAATATTAGTTCAAGAAAATGACTTTATCAAAGCCGGAATGCCAATGTCTGACGGTGCTATTACGCCAGACGATATTTTAAGAATTCAAGGACCATCTGCTGTTCAACAGTATTTAGTAAATGAAATTCAAGAAGTTTATCGTTTGCAAGGAGTAAAAATCAACGACAAACACTTTGAAGTGGTAATTCGTCAAATGATGCGTAAAGTTAGAGTGGAAGATCCAGGAGATACATTATTCTTAGAAGAACAATTAATTCATACGAGTGATTTTATCGTTGAAAATGATAAATTATACGGAATGAAAGTGGTAGAAGATGCAGGTGATTCTGAAAGTCTTAAACCAGGACAAATTGTTTCTCCACGTGAATTGCGTGATGAAAACTCGTTGTTGAAACGTAATGATAAAAATTTAGTTTCAGCTCGTGATGTAATTACAGCTACAGCAACTCCAGTTTTGCAAGGTATTACAAGAGCCTCGCTTCAAACTAAATCATTTATTTCAGCAGCATCGTTCCAAGAAACGACAAAAGTATTAAACGAAGCAGCTGTTGCTGGTAAAGTAGATACTTTAGAAGGTCTTAAAGAAAATGTAATTGTTGGACATAGAATCCCTGCCGGAACGGGTATGCGTGATTATGATCACACAATTGTAGGTTCGAAAGAAGATTACAACGAAATGATGGCGAATAAAGAAGAATATATTTATTAATTATGAGCGATAACAATCAACAACAACCAGGTCAAATAAACATTGAACTGGATGAAAAAGTAGCCGAAGGAATTTATTCTAACTTAGCTATAATCAATCATTCTCCATCAGAGTTTGTATTAGATTTTGTAACCATAATGCCAGGTGTTCCTAAATCGAAAGTAAAATCGAGAATTATTTTAACTCCTCAACATGCTAAACGATTATTAGCAGCATTGGGTGAAAATATCCACCGATTTGAAAGTGCCCATGGTGAAATAAAAGATTCGGAACAACCAAACATTCCACTGAATTTTGGTCCAGCCGGACAAGCTTAATAAAAAACGCCTCAAGAAATTGAGGCGTTTTTAATTACAGTTCTCATTGTCGGTTTAAAGATCCCCTTTTAATTGAGAATCAGATTTTGACTAAAAAAGTGTATATTTGAATAAAAAATCAATTATGCATAACAAATTACTCTTACTTTTTTTATACTTTATTTCGTCAATCGGTTATTCTCAAATTAGTTTTGGAAATGATAATATATTAATTAGAAAAGCATATTTACAATCTTCAGTAACAGAAATAATTTCTAGTGATTTAAATGGTGACGGCTTCAAGGACTTGATTATGATATCACCATCACTTGGAACTATTAATGTATACTCTAATTTTCAAGGAGACTACACTAGTACACAACCGACAGTTGTAATAGAGAATACAAGTGAATACCCACAAGGAGTGTCAATAATAGATATTGATAATGATGGTTTACAGGATATAGTTGCATGTAACAATGGAAGTGATAAAATAAATTGGTTTAGGAATCAGGGGAATTTAAACTTTTCTACTATTACAACGCTGGTTACAGGAATAGATGGGCCTTTTCTAACTGTAATCAGTGACATCGATAATGACGGACTTAAAGACATTGTAGTTGGTCTTAGTAGTAATAATAGTGTTATATGGTTAAAAAACAACGGAAGCGGGACGTTTATGAATGGTCAGACTCTATTTGTAAGTGCTGGTTCCAATATAAATAAGATTATATGTAAAGATTTGAATAATGATGGTCTTCCTGAAATAATTGTAGGAAACGCGAATAGTAACGTTTACTGGAAAAAAAACTTGGGCAATGGACTTTTTGGCACCAGTGTACAATTGGCGAATTCGAATTCAGGTAAATCATTTGTTTTTGAGGATGTTAATAATGATAACTATCCGGATTATGTTTCCACATCGTCCACTTCTGTAGTCAGACAATTGAACCAATTTGGTAATACATTTGCTACTAGTCAATCGACCAATATAGGAACTTCTTTGAATGAAATTAACTTCAAGGATGTTGACTACGATGGCATTGCAGATATAGTAGGATCTGTAGCAAGCGGGATTTCGTATTCAAAAAGGCTTGCCAATGGGACATTCACTACAGTAGCTTCATTAATCTTCGTTACACCAGCATCTATTTTCATTGTCGATGATGTGAATAATGACTCTTTTAATGATTTCATCATACCATCTTATGGTACCACTGATATAAGTTTGAAGAAAACATCAGCATATATGGGAACTTCTGTATCTACTTCATACAATGAAAAAGTCATTTCTTTTTTTAATATTGCCCCTTTTAATGTACAAGTAGCAGATTTAGATAACGATGGCAAAAATGATATAGTTGCTAATTATGGAACTATTGTTTGGAATAAAAATAATGGAGGAGGCTTATTTACATCTTACAAACGAATTTCAGAGTATTATACTACTGGCACTTCTACTCTTGATATTGAAATTAACGATATGGATAACGACAACGATTTGGATGTAGTTGCGTCTACAAATACAGGTTTAAAAGTATATTATAATAACGGGATTGGCGACTTCACACTAGGGTATTTCTTGGCCCTTGCTCATCCTGTTAGTTATTCAAGAGACGTAGAAATTGCTGATTTAAATGGAGATTCACTTAAAGATATAGTCTTGTGTTTTAGCGGAGGAAGTGGGGGAAATATCACTATGGCCTGGATTCCTAACCTGACGGGAGCTACTTTTGGAAGTTTTACGACTTTGGCGGTTAATTTTAGTAACATAAGTCAAGTGTCTCTTATAGAATTTGCTGATATGGATGGTGACAATGATGTTGATATAATTAGCTATTCAAAAGGGTCATCCCGATTTCATTTACATATAAATAATGGCAGTGGCTCATTTACTTATAATGCTATTTCGGATGCAGTCACTGAAGTCGATAATTTTGTTTTGGAGGATTATGATAATGACGGCGACAAGGATATCATCAGTTGCAGCAACTATAACTTAATGATGTTATTAAAAAATAACAACGGCATTTTTGCAAATTCGAGTATTGTTCATTTAAATACATCAGACGCATTTGAATTGGTTGATATTAATTATGATGGACTAAAAGATATAGTTGAAATTTCGACCGAATCATCCACCCAGTTTGGAACTGTAAAGTATTATCTCAATAATGGTCTCGGAGGATTTGGAAATCATATGGTTTTGAGTTCAAGTACTATCCCATCCATGATAAGAAGTATAGCCATTGGAGATTTAAATAATGATGGGAAGCCCGATATTGTAAATGGGTTATATACTAATTATGGGGTAAATTATATTTTAAACACCTCAATACCTCCTTCACTTGGACCGTGCGGGGCAACTGGCGGATACGCAACTTTTAATATGAGCATTCCTGCCCCGACAGTAAATACTAGTAGTGGAATCGATATTTCCAACGTATCGGGAGGAAATACCAATGAATTGACAATGAGTTTGGGATATACACAACCACCTGAATCTAATTATTCGGGAGCATCAGGCGGATTGACTTCTGGATGTGGAGCTTTGGCTGCACCATTTAATCCGCAAACTTCAAGCTATTTAGAATTTACACTAAAGGCGCAGACTGGATATAATGTTGTTTTAAACGGAATCAGTTTTGGTTCAAAGAGTGCCCTTGCAGGACCTCTGGCGTATACCCTGCGATCTAGTATAAACAATTTTACAACCACTATCGCGTCTGGGACTTTGACGAATAATTTTCTTTGGACATACAATACTCCAACTGTTATTCCCACATCAAGTACAAATGGCGCACCTATAACCTTCCGGTTGTATGGACATAATGGAGTTGGTACCCCAAGTACAAATACACCCAACTGGTTTATTGACGATTTAACATTAAATGTAAGTGCTGTAGGGTCTAGTATCCTTTCGAGTCCTGTAACTATAACTATCTGTTCAGGTGATGCGTTTTCTTATACTCCTACCACAAATTATACTGGTACAGTGACTTGGACAAGGGCGGCTGTAGCAGGAATAAGCAATGCAGCGATTACTACTCCTCAATCAGCGAATCTTAATGAGGTTTTAATAAATACATCAAACGCTCCCGTTAATGTCATTTATCAATTTAGGATAGCGACTGCTACTTGTTATTTAGTACAGAATGTAACGGTAATAGTAGGTAACTGTAGCTCAGTTGTTAATCTACTATTATTTATTCAAGGCTATTATGATTCAGGAGCGATGCGCTCAATTAAATTCAATCAAGATGGAGTTTCTCCAGCAACAGATGTTGAAATTATTACTGTTGAATTGCATAATTCGACTACACCTAATACTATAGCATATACAACTACAGCAATGTTAAAAACAGATGGTACTTTGGTTTGTACCTATCCAAATGTTCCCAATGGTTCTTACTTTATTGCTGTAAAAGGAAGCAATATGATTCAAACATGGAGTGCAAATTCTGTTTTAATTGGATCAACACCGCTAACCTATAATTTTACTGATGCAATTAATAAAGCCTATGGGAATAATATGGTCGAATTAGATTCTGGAGTCTTCGGCTTTTATTCTGGAGATATAAATCAGGATGAAACAATAGATGCTTCCGATGTAGTCGATTTGGCTAATGATGTTGAGAATTCGGCATTCGGAGTTTTAATAACCGATTTAAATGGTGACGGTTCTGTAGATAATGAAGACATTCCATTTATGATAAACAATTCTGAAAATTCCATATTCTGTATTAAACCTTAATTAATATTACTAAACGCCTCAAGAAATTGAGGCGTTTTTTTTTGAAGTATTTTTAGATAAAAAGTCAGGTTAATTTTTAGTTATAAAAAAATATTTTTAGTGTTACGCTAGTATTATTTAATTGTTAATAGTGAGATAAAACTTAATTTTTGCACCACTGTTTTTAACGTTTATATATTATTGTGTTACAATTAAATTAATGATGTGTAATTACTTTTGATGTTCAAAATTTTAACACTATTAATAATGATGAAAAAATTCCTTTCTGAAAAAGTTAGATTTCTAATATGGAGTCTAGTTGTATTTAGCTTCTTTTGTTTTGAAAGCAGTTATGCTCAGTTGATCACAAAATCAACTATTACAAGTTCTAATGGAGCTGAAATTTCAGCTTTCGATCCAACTACTAATCGGGTTTTTACCGTAGCAGGAAATGCTATCGAGTATTACACTTTAAGTAATACAGGTGTATTATCAAGTCCAACAATCATTCCTTATGGGTTTTCAGTTGCTGCTGGTTCTACAGCAATACCAAACTCGGTAGCTGTGAAAAATGGTGTATTGGTTTTTGGTTTTGCCGTTGTTGTAACAACGACTAATGCGCAACAACTAGGACGAGTAGCTTTTTATAATCCAGCTACTGCAACCTACATTTCCGATGTAACTGTTGGGTACTTGCCGGACATGATTGCTTTTAGTCCAGACGGTACTAAAATTTTGACTGCTAATGAAGGAGAACCAAATAGTTACAATCAAGGTACTTCATTTGACCCTGAAGGTTCAGTATCTATTATAGATATTTCTGCTGGTGTAGCAAGTGCTTCTGTTACAACTGCTTCTTTTACAAGTTTTAATCCTCAAATGGCTACTCTAAAAGCTGCTGGTGTTAGAATCTATGGACCTAATGCAACAGTAGCTCAAGATTTAGAACCAGAATATGTTACTTTTATAGATAACACGACTGCTGCCGTATCACTTCAAGAAAATAATGCAGTAGCAATTGTAAATATCGCTACATCAACAATTACAAATATTTATCCCTTAGGATTAAAAGACCATAGCCTTGCTGGAAACGGTTTTGATGCTAGTGATAGAGAAGTAAGCTCAACTCAAGGAAGTATTAATATTCAAAACTGGCCTGTTAAAGGGATGTACATGCCTGATGCAATAGCTAGTTTCACTAGTGGTGCCAACACTTATTTTATTACTGCCAATGAAGGTGACTCAAGAGCTTACACAGGTTATTCAGAAGAAATAAGAGTAGGAGCTGCAGGTTATGTTTTAGATGCTGTTACTTTTCCAACTGCTGCAACTTTAAAGTTAAATGCTAACTTAGGACGTCTTCAATTATCAAATGCAACAGGCGATACTAACAATGATGGAGATTTTGATGAAATACATGCTTTAGGTGCACGTTCTTTTACTATATGGGATGCGGCATTTACTAAAGTATTTGACAGTGGCGATCAATTAGAGCAAATAACTTCAACACAAAACGCTGCTGCTTTTAATTCTGATGGTACATCAGTTTCTTTTGATGGTCGTAGTGATAACAAAGGTCCTGAGCCAGAAGGTGTAGCTACAGGAACAGTAAATGGAGTTTTATATGCATTTGTAGGAAGTGAAAGAACAGGTGATGTTTTTGTATATGATATTACAATTCCAACCGCTCCAGTTTTTAAACAATACATTAATACTGTAGCTGATACTGGAGTTGAAGGAATAATTTTCGTTTCAGCTTCTGAAAGTCCAACAGGAAATGCATTAGTAATAACAAGTGCAGAAACAAGTAGAACTACTACTGTTTATGAATTTACGCCACCAACAGTAAATTTATCTGTAAGCACAAACACAGCTTCTGAAACTGCTGGTACAGTTGTTACAGTAACTGCAACTGCTTCTGCACCAGTTGATGGTAATAAAACACTCACTCTAAATGTTTCTGGAACTAACATTACTGCTGCCGATTATACTTTAAGTAATACAACAATTACAATCCCTTCAGGTTCAACTACAGGCTCAGTTACTTTTACAGTTTTAAATGACAATGTAGTTGAGACTCTTGAAACTGCAGTATTAACTATCAGCAATCCTTCTTCAGGTATTGCTTTAGGAACTACAACTACTCAAAATATCGCTATTAGCGATTTCACATTTACACTACAAGTACTGCACGCTTCAGATTTCGAAGGTGCTGTTGAAGCAGTTTCAGATGCGCCACGTTTTGCGGCAATTGTAGATGTTCTTGAGGACACTTATGCAAATACAATTAAATTATCATCAGGAGATAACTATATTCCTGGACCATTCTTAAGTTCTGGCGAAGATCCAAGTCTTTCTGCGGCTTTAAAAACTTCATACGAAAGTTATTATAATACAACCTTTGTTAGCAGTGCGGTTAACTTGTTGCCAAGTATAGGAAGAGCAGATATTTCTATTTTGAACTTTATTGGTATAGAAGCGTCTGCACTTGGTAATCATGAGTTTGATTTAGGAACAACTGAAGTTAGAAATATCATTCGTGGTGCCAATTCATCTGCAACAGTTAGATCATGGTTTGGTGCACAATTTCCATACTTAAGCTCCAATCTTAATTTCAGTGGAGATAGCAACCTATCTGCTATTGCAACAACCAATCGTTTGTTGCCAAATACTAGCTTTATGTCTAATCCTACTGAAACGGTTACTGCTATTACAAATAAATTGAAACTGGCTCCATCAACCATTATTATGAAAGGTGGTCAGAAGATAGGTATTGTAGGAGCTACAACACAAGTTTTAGCAAGTATTTCATCTCCAGGCGCTACTACAGTAGTTGGAGGCGGTGCAAATGACATGAACATATTGGCAGGGATTATTCAGCCAGTTGTTAATTCATTAATTGCCGATGGATGTAATAAAATTATCCTACTTTCTCACTTACAGCAAATCGCTTTTGAAAAAGAACTTGCTGGAAAATTAACCGGTGTAGATATTATAATGGCTGGTGGATCAAACACTTTGATGGCAGATGCCAACGACCGTTTACGTACTGGTGATGTGGCTTCTGAAAGTTATCCATTCCTTACAACAGGACTTGATGGAAAATCATTAGCTTTAATTAATACGGATGGAAATTATAAATATGTAGGAAGATTAGTAGTTGATTTTGATTCTGATGGTACATTAATCCCATCTTCAATTAACTCACTAATTTCTGGTGTTTATGCAGCTGATGCACAAGGATTAAATGATGCATGGGGCGCAAATGTAGCCAATGCTTTTGCACCGGGTACTCGTGGTTACCAAGTACAGTTATTATGTACTGCTATCAACAATGTAATTATTTCAAAAGACGGGAATCTGTTTGGTAAAACATCGGTATTCATGGAAGGACGCAGAAACTTTGTACGTACAGAAGAAACCAATCTTGGTAATGTAACCGCAGATGCAAATTTATGGTTAGCAAAGTTTTATGATCCGACAACTGTTATCTCTATCAAGAATGGTGGTGGTATTCGTTCTGCTATAGGAAACGTAATTGCTGTTGGAGACAATGTGACCTTGGTACCGCCAATTGCAAACCCATCTGCGGGTAAACTTTCAGGCGATATTTCTCAATTAGATATTGAAAACTCATTGCGATTTAATAACCAACTTTCATTAGTAACACTTTCAGCAAGCGGATTAAGATCAATACTAGAACATGCAGTAAGAGCAACAACAGCTACAGCAACACCAGGACAATTTGCGCAAGTTTCAGGGGTAAGATACAGTTATGATATAAGTCTTGCTGCAGGTTCAAGAATACTAAATGCAGTAGTTACTGATGCCAATGGTAATGTTATAGACACTTTAGTGGTAAATGGCGTTACTCAAGGAAATTTAACAAGAACTTTTAGAGTGGTTACTTTGAACTTCCTAGCAGGTGGTGGTGATAGTTATCCTTTTGTAGCATTATCAACAAGCAGACTTGATTTGAATACAGTGCCTGAATTAGGTCCTGCTGCCGCATCGTTTACCAATTCTGGTTCTGAACAAGATGCGTTTGCTGAATATATGAAAAATCAATTCAGTATAACACCTTATGGAATCGCTGATACTCCACTTGTACAAGATTGTAGAATCCAAAGAATACCAGCACGTACTGATAATGTTTTGCCTCCAAATGCAGGTACGAATGGAGCGTTGTCAGTAATTTGTAATGATACAGTAGTAACAGCAAATCAATTATTTGCCGCACTTGGTGGTACACCACAAATAGGTGGTACTTGGAGCCCAGCTCTCTCAGGTGTTGGAGTTTATACCTATACTGTAACTTCTCCATCGTGTTCAGGATCTGCTTCTGCTACTGTAACAGTAACTGGACCAGCTCAACTAACAACTTCTACAACAATTACATCTGCCACTCCATACACATGGTCAGTTAGTGGTTTAACTTATGCAACGACTGGAGTTTTTACTTTTAATACAGTAAATGGAAGTGGGTGTACAGTTATTAATACTTTGAATTTGACGATTACGGTACCTACTTTTATAGTTGGAGCTTCATGTGGAGCTACAATTAGTGGATTAAATGTTACGATAATTGCTGCTCCAGGAGGTTCGGCTTATTTATTTAGAGTAACTAATGTTGCTACATCTGCTCAACAAGTTGTACCTAGACCTGTAAATTCATTTGCATTGTCTAATCTGCCTGGAGTTTTATTAGGAACAGCTTATGATATTGAAGTATCTATAAATGGTGGTCCATATGGTCCTGCTTGTAGAGCTAATACTCCATCTCCATTTTCAAATCTTGGAGCACAATGTGGTACTACATTAACGTCAATGTCTCAATTCGCTTTTTGTACTGCTGTTGCAAGTGCTACTGGATATAGATTCAGAATTACTAATCAAACAGATAGTACAGTTCAAATTTTTAACAGTACTTTGAATAGATTCAATTTCAATTCATTACCAGCGAGAGCATTTGGTACAGTATACTTAGTTGAAGTAGCTTTAAGAAACACCGATGGTACTTATTTACCATACAATGTTGGTTGTTTAATATCAACTCCTACATTCCCAACTTCTGAAATTATATTATCACAATGTAATATAACCGCTACAAGTAATACACAAAGTATTAGTGCAGTACTTGTTTCAGGAGCTACAGGATATCGTTTTAATTTAGTTAACGTAGCTCAACCATATAACTTCTCAATTGACAGAACAGTTAATACTTTCAGTTTGAGTATGTTCTCAGGCTTAACACCTGGAACAACCTATTCTGTTAGAGTAGCAGTTAGAATTGGTGGTGTTTGGGGTCCGTTAACAGGGAAAGTTTGTAATATAACTACTCCTGGTGGAGGAACTAGAATAGATGTTAATAGTGTATCAAATCTATTCAACGTAGTTTCTTATCCAAATCCATTTGCTGAAAACTTTATGTTGAATGTTACTACTTCATCTCAAAGTGCACTACAAGTTAGAGTATACGATATGTTAGGAAAACAAATTGAAAACAGAA
>JANNWH010000003.1:0-141605 GCA_031408335.1 Flavobacteriales bacterium
GGGTTTTGCACAGAGGCACATAAAGAAAATTTAGTTGTATTATTCTTGAAATAAAAGCCACCCCGCCCTGCGGGCACCCCTCCAATGAAGGGGAATGCGAAAACATGTAAGCCTTTTGACTATTCCCTAGCCCTGATTGAAGGAAACACCGCGTGTGACGGAAAGCGGGAAAATGGATCACTGATAATGACTAAGCCTTATGCTACAAAAAAAATACTTACTATAATATTAGGTAAAGCTATTGTATGTGTTTTGGTAATCTCTTATATTTGCAGTCCATAAAATTTTAGGAATGATAAAGATTACTTTACCAGACGGTTCGGTTAAGGAGTTTGAGAAGGATTCAACTCCGATGGATGTTGCAAAAAGCATCAGCGAAGGATTAGCACGAAATGTGATTTCGGCTTCTTTTAATGGCATTACATTAGAAACTTCGTCGGAATTAACCACCGACGGTTCCCTCATATTATATACTTGGAATGACGCGGCAGGTAAAAAAGCTTTTTGGCATTCAACTTCGCACGTTATGGCTCAAGTATTAGAAGAGAAATTTTCTGGAATTAAATTAACCCTTGGACCAGCAATTGATAATGGTTTTTATTATGATGTTGATTTTGGCGAAAATAAAATTACAGATACCGATTTTAAATCGATTGAAGACAGAGTATTAGAAGTATCGAGAGAGAAACACGAATTTAAAATACGTCCGGTTTCTAAAGCAGAAGCTTTAGAAACTTATAAAGGCAATGAATATAAAACCGAATTGATTTCTAATTTAGAAGACGGAACAATTACGTTTTGTGATCATGCTAATTTTTTTGATTTGTGTCGTGGTGGTCATATTCCGAATACTGGAATTATCAAAGCAATGAAAATAATGAGTGTTGCTGGTGCGTATTGGCGTGGTGATGAGAAGAACAAACAGCTGACACGTGTGTACGGAATTTCGTTTCCGAAGCAAAAAGATTTGACTGATTATTTAGAATTATTAGAAGAAGCCAAACGTCGTGATCACAGAAAACTAGGTAAAGAATTGGAATTGTTTGCCTTCTCACAAAAAGTAGGTCAAGGATTACCATTGTGGTTACCAAAAGGAGCAGCATTGCGTGAGCGATTGGAACAATTCTTAAAAAAAGCACAGAAAAAAGCTGGATACGAACAAGTAGTTACTCCACATATTGGTCAGAAAGAATTGTATGTTACCTCTGGACATTATGCGAAATACGGAGCCGACAGTTTTCAACCGATAACGACTCCGGCTGAAGGCGAAGAGTTCTTGCTAAAACCCATGAACTGTCCGCATCACTGTGAAATTTACAATACAAAACCATGGTCTTACAAAGATTTACCTAAGCGTTATGCTGAATTCGGTACAGTTTACAGATATGAACAAAGTGGCGAATTGCATGGATTGACCCGTGTTCGTGGATTTACACAAGACGATGCCCATATTTTTTGTACTCCAGACCAATTGGACAACGAGTTTAAAAAAGTGATCGACTTGGTCCTTTATGTATTCAGTTCGTTAGGTTTTGAAAATTTCACTGCACAGATTTCACTGCGTGATCAGGAAAACAGAGAAAAATATATTGGTAGCGATGAAAATTGGGAAAAAGCAGAAAATGCGATTATCAATGCCGCACGCGACAAAGGTTTAAATACTGTTGTAGAATACGGTGAAGCCGCTTTCTACGGTCCGAAATTGGATTTCATGGTGAAAGATGCCTTAGGAAGACAATGGCAATTGGGAACCATTCAAGTAGATTACAACTTGCCTGAGCGTTTTGAATTGACGTATAAAGGTGCTGATGACAAACTACACAGACCCGTAATGATTCACCGAGCACCATTTGGTTCAATGGAACGATTTATAGCAATTTTACTCGAACACACTGCAGGAAACTTCCCACTTTGGTTGATGCCAGAACAGGCTATAATCTTGTCTTTGAGTGAGAAATATGAAAAATATGCAGAAAAAGTTTTAATTCTGCTAGAAAATCACGAAATTCGCGCCCTAATTGACAACCGAAATGAAACAATCGGCAAGAAAATTAGAGAAGCAGAAGTGCAAAAAATGCCGTTCATGTTAATAGTAGGTGAGGAAGAAGAAAAAAACGAAACTATTTCTGTACGTCGTCATGGACAAGAAGGAAAAGGAAATAGTACGGTTACAATTGAAGAATTTGTTAGTATTGTAAACGAAGAAATAGCCAAAACATTAAAAACATTTGAAGTTTAATAAGTTTAATTAAAAAAAAGTAAGCCATAGCAATTAGAAACAATAGAGGTTATCAACCTCGAGTAGAAAAAACAGCAGCCCACAGAATTAATAATTTAATTCGTGGTGTAGCCGAAGTACGTTTAGTAGGAGAAAACATCGAACCAGGTGTTTTTAAATTTTCCGATGCGCTACGTTTAGCGGAAGAGCAAGAAGTAGATTTGGTTGAGATTTCACCAAATGCCGAACCGCCAGTTTGTAAACTAATGGATTATGGTAAATTTTTATACCAACAAAAAAAGCGCGAGAAAGAGCTAAAAGCGAAATCAAGCCAAATTGTTGTTAAGGAAATACGATTCGGACCTCAAACTGATGAGCATGATTACGATTTTAAAAAGAAAAACGCAGAGAAATTCTTAAAAGAAGGTGCTAAATTAAAAGCATTCGTATTCTTTAAAGGACGTTCTATCATCTATAAAGAGCAAGGTCAGATTTTATTGTTACGTCTGGCTCAAGATTTAGAAGAACTAGGAAAAGTGGAAGCTTTACCCGTTTTAGAAGGAAAGAGAATGATTATGTATCTCGCTCCGAAAAAGAAGAAATAGTTACTGAGCAACTGAGTTGCTGAGTTACTGAGAAAAAAAACTCAGCCACTCAGTTACTAAGGTACTCAGCCACAAAGGAGATTAGCTTCGCTCCGTTCGGCAAATGCCTCGGGTGCTTCGCAAGCTCGCAAAGACAAGTAAGTAAGTTAAATTAAATAAATTAGGGAAATTATGCCTAAAATGAAAACCAAATCTAGCGCAAAGAAACGATTCAAAGTTACTGGCTCTGGAAAAATTAAAAGAAAACACGCTTTTAAAAGTCACATCCTGACTAAAAAATCTAAAAAGCGTAAATTAGCCTTAACACATTCTGCTTTGGTTCACAAAACAGATGAGAAAAGCATCAAACAACAATTAAGGATAATCTAGTATTCAGTTATCAGTCGCAGTCGTAGTGATTCGCTGCAAACTGAGACTGAACACTGTAAACTTTTTCCTTTAGGTTAAAAACAATTTAAAAATAACCTTGGAGTATGGCCACAAGTTCCCTTGATTCAATTCGGGACGCCTGCTACAAAAATACATTAAAATTATGCCAAGATCAGTAAATTCAGTTGCTAAAAGAGCAAGAAGAAAAAAGATAATGAAGCAAGCCAAAGGTTTCTTTGGTCGTCGTAAAAATGTTTGGACTGTTGCTAAAAATGCAGTAGAAAAAGCGATGGTGTATGCGTATCGCGATAGAAAGCAAAACAAGAGAAACTTCCGTGCTTTATGGATTCAACGTATCAACGCTGGAGCTCGTTTAGAAGGAATGTCTTACTCACAATTCATTGGATTAGTTAAGAAAAACGGTATCGAATTGAACCGTAAAGTATTAGCCGATTTAGCAATGAATCACCCAGAAGCTTTCAAAGCTGTTGTGAAAAAAGTAAAATAAAAACATTTTTATAACCCGTTTAACTTACTTATAAAGAAAATCCCAATCGACAGGTTGGGATTTTTTATTTATAATTTAGATATACATTTTTTATTTTAACATTTTATTTTAACACTACACTAAATATTATTCTATTTTTGGAATCCAAACTAAAAAAAATGAAAAAAACAGTACTTGTTAGTTGCTTACTTATAGCAATTACTACATTGAATGCACAAACATTTTCGACAGAAAAAATTAAAGATGCTCAAGGTTACACTTATGAAACTGTAAAAAACGACAAAACCGGAGTCAGAGTTTATACACTAAAAAATGGTTTAAAAGTGTATTTAGCACAAAATACTGATGAACCAAGAATACAAACTTATATTCCTGTTAGAACCGGTTCTAACAACGATCCATCTGATAATACAGGATTAGCACACTATTTAGAACACATGGTTTTTAAAGGAACAAGCAAAATTGGAACTCAAGATTGGGAAACCGAAAAAAAACTACTTGCTCAAATTTCTGATTTGTACGAACAACATAAAGCCGAAACTGATCCTGAAAAAAAGATTGCACTTTACAAACAAATAGACCAAGTTTCGCAAGAGGCTTCAAAATATTCAGTTGCTAATGAATACCCCAAACTTATTTCTTCTATAGGTGCAAAAGGAACCAATGCTCATACTTCTCTAAATGAAACAGTTTACAAAAACAACATTCCAGCAAACGAATTAGAAAAATGGATGATTATAGAAAAAGAACGTTTTTCCGAATTGGTATTACGCCTTTTTCACACCGAATTAGAAGCAGTTTATGAAGAATTTAATCGTTCTCAAGATAACGATGGTCGTTTGGTTAACTTCGAATTAATGAACGCTTTATTTCCAGTAACTCCTTATGGTCAGCAAACTACTATCGGAAAATCGGAACATCTAAAAAGTCCATCAATGGTAGCCATTCACAATTATTTCGATACGTATTACGTTCCAAATAATATGGCTGTTGTTTTAGTAGGCGATTTAGATTTTGACAAAACCATTAAAATGGTAGATCAGTATTTTGGTGCTTTCACATACAAAGAATTACCTTCAAAAAAACTTCTTGTCGAAAAACCAATGACAGCAATTGTATCAAGAGAAGTTACTAGTCCAACTGCCGAACGATTAACGATGGCTTGGAGAACAGCAGGAATTGGAACTAAAGAATCCTTATTATCCAACATAACATCAGAAATATTATCCAATTCAGGCGGAGTTGGTTTAATCGATATTGGAATCAATCAAAAACAATTAGCTTTAAGAGCTGGAGCTGGAGCTTCAGTGATGATCGATTATGGTTATCAATTATTAACTTTATCTGCAAAAGAAGGTCAAACTTTAGAGGAAGGCAAATTGTTACTACTAACACAAATTGATAAAATTAAGAAAGGCGAATTTGATGAATGGATGATTCAAGCAGTAATCAATAATATGATTCTTGACCGAATGAAAACCTTCGAATCTACCGACGGTTTAGCAACATCGTTATATGATTCATTTATTGAAGGTAGAAATTGGGAACAAGTTTTATCTGAAATTAACGAATATTCAAAAATCACAAAATCTGATATTGTAAAATTTGCTAATAATTTCTATAAAGACAATTATGTAATCGTTTATAAAAGAAAAGGAGTAAATTCTAAATTAGTTCGCGTATCCAATCCGAAAATCACTCCAATTCAATTAAATAGAGAAGCACAATCTGATTTTTACAAAAATTTCGCAACGTTAACTTCAACCGATATAACTCCAGTATTTGTTGACTTTAATAAAGAAATCCAAACTAAAAAAGTAAAAAAAACAACAGTTAGTTTTGTAAAAAACAATACCAACGCTATTTCAAATCTGTATTATATTTTTAAAATGGGTTCCGATCACGACAAAAAATTAGCAATGTCTATTAGTATGTTGGATTATTTTGGAACTGATAAAATGACTGCTGAAGACATCAAAAAAGAGTTTTATAAAATTGGTATTTCCTATTCGGTTAATGTTGCAAATGATATGACAACTTTAATGTTAACTGGATTGGAAAGTAATTTGCCAAAAGGTATTGCTTTGTTAGAAAATCTTATGAAAAACGTAAAAGCAGATCAAGATATCTACAATACGCAAGTAACTTCAATTCTTAACAACCGAGAAAACGCTAAAAAACGGAAAGAAAGTATTATAAATGCTTTAAACAATTATGCTAAATATGGTAAAGATTCTCGTTTTAGAAATATTTTTTCTGAAAAAGAATTAAAAGAAATGAACCTTTCTGAAATGACAACTATCATAAAAGAACTGAACAATTACGAACATCAAATTTTCTTTTATGGTAGCGATTTAAATACAATTGTATCTGCTTTAGAAAAAAATCATAACCTAAATGCAAACAAAGCAATTCCTTCTCCAAAATTATTTTTGGAACCAGAAACCAATAATAAAGTTTATTTTGCCAATTACGATATGGTACAAACTGAAATGACCAGAGTCGCAAAAGGCGAAAAATACAATGCAAATCTAGCCGGAATTGCAAGTGTATTTAACTCGTATTTCGGAGCCGGATTATCATCAATTGTTTTTCAAGAAATTAGAGAATCAAAATCATTGGCTTATTCTGCAAATGCTTTGTACAGAATGTCTTCCGAAAAAAACCTCAACGATTACATGCAAGTTTCAATCGGTACGCAAGCCAATAAATTACCACAAGCTGTTGATGCGATTTCGGTTTTATTATCCGAAATGCCAAAAATAGAAAAGCAATTTAATAACGCAAAAGAGTCGAGTTTAAAACAAATTGCATCAAGTAGAATTATTAAAACAAGCATCTTCTTTAACCAACTCAATATAAAAAAATTAGGGTTTGATTACGATATTCGAAAAGACACCTATCAAAAAATTCAAAATCTTACTTTAGAAGCCACCAACGATTTTTTCAATAAAGAAGTCAAAACCAAAAAATACAATACCGCAATTATTGGTAAAAAAGAAAGTTTAGACTTTGAAGCACTAAAAAAATTAGGCGAAATTGAAGAAGTAACTTTAGAAGAAATTTTTAATTATTAAAAAAATTTGTTGTTACGTATATTAAATCCCAGTCGAAAGGCTGGGATTTTTTTTAATCTAAACTTGATTAAAATTCTTTTGAATTAGTAGCACAGCCTCCCATTTTTAAAAAACAGTTGTCCCGCTTTTCGTTTTAATCTTTTGTTTTCTAAAGAAAAAAACAAAAGTATTTCCACTTCAATCGGGGCTAGTTGAGACGAATTTATTTTACAAAACGAAAAAAAAATCTAAAAATAAGATTTGGATTGAAATAAATAATAACTTCGTAAAGTATTTAATACCAAATACTTAAAAAAAGAAAATAAAAAATTTAAATTATTAAATAAAAAAATGCAATAACAGGGTAACAAATACAAAACAGTTTTGATATATAAGTATTAATCTTAAAAACAATTTATCATGAAATCAAAATTACAATTACTCGTTATTATTTTAGTGTTTACTTCAAATGCATTTTCACAAGTTGGAACTGCTTGCTGGCGGGAAATATCAGCGGGACAAAATTTTACACTAGCTATCAAATCAGATGGAACTATGTGGGGTTGGGGAGCAAACGGAAATCTTCTTGGTCTTAATGGAAACACAGCCAATCAAAGTGCACCAATTCAAATTGGAACTGCCAATGACTGGATGACGGTTTCAGCAGGAGGAAATCATTCTTTAGCTATAAAAACAAATGGAACACTTTGGGCTTGGGGAAGTGGTATATTTGGACAATTAGGAAATGGTGCATTTAATAATGCCACATGGACAGTGACGCAATTAGGAACAGCAAACGATTGGTTAAAAGTTTCTGCTGGTTCTGCTTATAGTTTAGCTATTAAAAATACCGGCACTTTATGGGCTTGGGGAGTAAATTCTACAGGTCAATTAGGAATTGGAAGCCTAGTAAACCAAAATATTCCTACTCAAGTTGGAACCTCAGCTGCTTGGTCAGAAATTGAAGCTGGAAACGAACATGCTTTAGCAATTGATAATCTTGGATTTGTTTATGCATGGGGAAACAACACTTTTGGTCAGTTGGGAAATGGAACCTTTACAACAAGTTTATCTCCAATACTAATAACATCATCTGGAGGATGGACAGAAGTTTCAGCGGGATTTGATCATAGTTTATTTTTAAATGGTGCACAGTTTTTATTCTCTTGCGGAAATAATACAAATGGACAATTGTGTAACGGATCAAATACTGCGTCAAATATACTAATACCTGCTACTGCAAATGGATCTCAATTTAGATACATAGCAATCTCTGCTGGACAAACGCATACTATGGCAATACGTGATGATTTCACATTATGGACAGCTGGATTAAACACTCAAGGACAACTAGGTTTGGGTAATTTTGCGAATACAAATGCGCTAAATCAAGTTGGAACTGGAACAAATTGGTTTAACATTTCAGCTGGATTTATTCATTCACATGCAATGGAAACAACTACCGATTTATGGTCGGCAGGAAGAGGATTAGAAGGACAATTAGGTGTGGGAAGTTTTACAAACTCAAATGTCATTGTGATGGTAAGTTGTCCAACAACGCCACTTGGTGTACATGAAAACGATTCTGAAAAATTGAAAGCCACACTTTATCCAAATCCTACGAATACTATAGTAAACATCGACTTTACGCTTGAAAATGCTAGCGATGTTAGACTACGATTAACAACTATTCAAGGACAAGTAATTAAAGAATTGAAAAAAAATAATCTTAACGGATTCCAAACAACAACTATAGATTTAAGTAATGAATCGAGCGGAATGTACTTTGTAACTATTACAACAGAAACTGGAAACTTTACAGCAAAAGTGATGAAACAATAAAAAAAAGCTCTTTAGTAAATTAATCCATTCCTTAAACCGAATGGATTTTTTTTACCTTTACATTCTTAAAATTTAGTAAATCAAATTATTAAACCTTTAAAATTAGTAGTATGACAAATAATCTTGGAACAAAAGAAAATCCATGGCAATTAAAAACGCCTCCCCAATCATCAGAATATACTTTATATAAAGATGAAAAAGATGGAAAAGAAATTTTAGTTTGTACGGTAGGAAAAACCATTTTGCATTATGATTATAGTTGTATCAAAGATTTATATAGCATGTTAAAAGAACATGGTGATTGGATGGAACTAGGAAGTGCCGATGAGCAAAAACCTGCAAAAGAAGGAACTGTAGAAGCTTGGGGACGATCAGAAAAAAATCCTAATGGTGGTTGGTATGGTTTGAAAAAAGGTTTTCGTGGTCGTTTTGGTATGTATATTCCGCCATTAATGGAAAAATTAGGATTAGCAGAAGTTACTCATGATGCAAGAGGAAACAAAATGAAAGCATTATAGTACTTTTTCCATAATATAATCATCCATAACATAACCATTTCCAATATCAAAAACGGCTTCTTGGATAATTTCAAACCCGTTTTTTAAGTAAAAATCTTTGGCTTTGTTGTATTTATTTACAGTGAGGATTATTTCCGTATTTTGATTTGAGATGGCAATTTCTTTAATAAAATCAATTAGTTGTTTGCCAACTCCTTTTCCTTGTGTTTCGGGCAAAACATACAACTTGTGAATTTTGGTTTTAGTAGTTTCTTCAATATTCAATTCATAAGAAGCAAATCCTATAAACTGATTGTCTTCTTCGGCAAGTAAAAATATTTTATTATTTTGAAGTTGTTTTTCTAATGATGAAATACTGTACATCATATTCATCATATAGTCAAACTGTTCATTAGAAAGTATACTTCTATAAGTCTGTTCCCAAATTATAATTGCCAATTCACGAACTATTGGCAATTGTTCTTTTGAAGCAACAATAATTTTCATTACGAATTTTTTAATCGTTTTTGTTCACGAGCTAACAATGTATTTTTTAGTAACATCGCAATTGTCATTGGTCCTACTCCACCAGGAACTGGCGTAATAAATGAAGCTTTTTTAGACACATTTTCAAAATCGACATCGCCCGTAATTCGGTAGCCTTTTTCGGTAGTTTCATCAGCAACACGAGTAATACCAACATCAATTACTACAGCGTCATCTTTAATCATTTCGGCTTTTAAATAATTGGGAACGCCTAAAGCCGTGATGATAATATCGGCTTGCGTAGTAATTTGAGCAATATTTTTAGTATGACTATGCGTTAAAGTAACTGTTGAATTTCCGGGAAAACCTTTTCTTCCCATTAAAATACTCATTGGTCTGCCCACAATATGACTTCTTCCAATTACAACTGTATGTTTTCCTTCGGTTTGCACTTTATAACGTTCTAAAAGTTCTAAAATACCGAATGGAGTTGCTGGAATAAAAGTGGTCATATCCAAAGCCATTTTTCCGAAATTTTCCGGATGAAAACCATCTACATCTTTACTAGGATCAATTGCCATTAAAACCTCTTGCGTATCGATTTGTTTTGGTAACGGTAATTGCACAATATAACCATCAATAGTATCGTCTTGGTTCAGTTCTTTAATTTTTTTAAGCAATTCTGTTTCCGATGTCGTGTTTGGCATTTGTATCAAAGTCGACTCAAAACCAACACGTTCACATGCTTTTACTTTGCTTCCAACATAAGTTAAACTAGCACCATCATTTCCAACAATAATTGCTGCTAAATGTGGTACTTTTTCACCTTTGCTTTTCATTTTCTTCACTTCGGCAGCGATTTCATTTTTTATATCTTCTGATACTTTTTTTCCGTCTAGTAGTTGCATAGTTTGGTTATTTGATTATTTGGATATTTGTTTCGCCCGTTCGTTATTGCTCGGGTGGTTATTTGAATCCTGCTAAACAAATAACCGAATCCGCAAATCCACAAATTACAGTTAGCTCATTCCCTTCATTCCGCCCATCATTTTCATCATGTTTTTTCCACCTGGACCTTGCATCATCTTCATCATTTTGCTCATTTGTTCAAATTGTTTCATCAACTGATTGACTTCTTCAATTTTACGACCAGAACCTTTTGCAATTCGGGTTTTTCTTTTCATATCAATTAACGATGGTTTGCTTCGTTCTTTTAGTGTCATCGAATGGATAATCGCTTCTATATGTTTGAAAGCATCATCTTCAATTTCAACATCTTTCATGGCTTTACCAGCACCAGGAATCATTCCGACTAGGTCTTTCATGCTTCCCATTTTTTTAATTTGCTGAATTTGAGCTAAGAAATCATCAAAACCAAATTCGTTTTTAGCGATTTTCTTTTGAAGTTTTCTAGCTTCTTCCTCGTTGTATTGCTCTTGTGCTCTTTCTACTAACGAAACGACATCTCCCATTCCGAGAATACGTTCCGCCATACGCGAAGGATAGAACACGTCGATAGCATCCATTTTTTCACCAGTTCCGATGAATTTGATTGGTTTATCTACAACCGATTTAATAGAAATAGCGGCTCCACCACGAGTATCTCCATCTAATTTGGTTAAAATTACACCATCAAAATTTAAGATGTCATTAAATGCTTTTGCAGTATTTACAGCGTCTTGTCCTGTCATTGCATCAACAACAAATAATGTTTCTTGTGGTTGAATTGCTTTATGAACATTGGCAATTTCGTTCATCATTTCTTCATCTACAGCCAAACGTCCAGCTGTATCGACAATCACAACATTAAATCCGTTTGCTTTTGCATAAGCGATAGCATTTTGAGATATGGCAACCGGATTTTTATTTTCGGGCTCCGAATAAACCTCAACTCCAACTTGATCGCCAACAATTTTTAATTGTGTAATTGCTGCAGGACGATAAATATCACAGGCAACTAAAAGTGGTTTTTTATTCTTTTTTGTTTTTAGATAATTGGCTAATTTTCCGGAGAATGTTGTTTTACCTGAACCTTGTAAACCCGACATTAAAATAACCGTTGGATTTCCCGAAAGGTTAATTCCGGCAGCATCTCCGCCCATTAATTCGGTCAATTCGTCTTTTACCAATTTAACCAATAATTGACCTGGCTCAAGTGTTGTTAATACATTTTGACCAATGGCTTTTTCTTTTACCGCTGTAGTAAAATCTTTAGCAATTTTAAAGTTTACATCGGCATCTAGTAATGCACGACGCACTTCTTTTAAAGTATCGGCAACATTTACTTCGGTAATTTTTCCGTGACCCTTTAGAATATGAAAGGCTTTATCTAACTTTTCGCTTAAGCTATTGAACATAATTATTTGAGTTTCTAAAATTGAAGTGCAAATTTAAGCATTTGAAATTGAAGTAGGAAAATATTAGAACTAAAAAAACCATCCGAATAACGAATGGTTCTTAAAAAGCAAAAGTAGGTTAACTTTAGTTCTTTTCGAAAGTAAGATAATCGGTTCCTCCACCTCCACCACTTACATGAATTAATTGAATTCTTGTAGCAGAATACGAAATGATATTCCAATCTTCAGTCAATTCTTCAAAATTTGGTGGAGACGCAAAAGCAATATTAAAATCGAGATCATTACTTGGACTATCATCACCGCTATCATCTGAAGTAACAGACCATGAACCTGAATAAGTATTGGTTCCATTAGTAGCTGTTAGTAAATTTGAAGCGGCAAAAGTAAAATTATAACCCGTAAAATTACTGGTTTCAATAGTACCAGAATCATTAAATAAAGTGATGCGCCAAGTACCTGTATTTGCTGTGTTAATAACTGGAGTTGGATCTACAGATGTTGATGAACTGCTATTATCATCATTACTACAAGTTGAAGCAACATTTAGCATAAAAAGGATTGCTAAAAACGGAATTAATTTTAATTTTTTCATAAGATTTTTAATTTTAAGTTATTAGTATTTATTTATTGTTTTTTATTAATTTTTTGTAAAATTCAAGTAATCTGTTCCACCATTGCCGCCACTAACATGTTTTAATCGAATAATTGTTGATGTGTATTCTAAAACGCGCCAATCTTCAAAAAGTGATTCTAAGTTTGTATTTGTAAAAGTCAAATCAAGTTTGTAATTTCCACTATCTAAAAAATAATTCCAAGTACCATTAGTTGTTACGCTATTTTTTATAACAGCAATTGTATTATTACTTAAAAAGGTGAAATTATAGCCGTTATAATCACTAGTTTGTGTTGTACCATCTTCGTTATAATAGGATACAAACCACGTTCCGCTGGTAATAATTTGATTAAATGTTAGTGAACCGCTTCCTCCAGAATTATCATCACAATCATCAATAGAGTCTTCAATAAAAGTAACTAATTGCGAATTATTATTTATAATAATAGTTGCTCCGTTTGAATTAGTAACCGATATTGGATATACAATTGCCGCAAGACTAGTTGGTGTTAAACTATTGATAAAAGCAAACAATTGACTATTACTTTGAATTGTAATGGTGTTGGTAACCTGATTACTTGTATTGTAAACATTAACAACTATAGGATAATTGATGCTAATACAATCGATTTCGTCAAAACCATCATCGTCACCACAATCATCTAAAACATCATCTAATTGATTCGAATTAGAGATTACCTGTGTAGAAAAATTCTGGAATTGAATTGTAATTGGATAAACAAAATTTACAATATCATCATCCGTTGAAAAAGCATCGATAGCATTTTGAACTAATAGATAATTAGCTTGGGTTGTAACAACAATTGTATTTCCATTTACAATAACAGTAACAGGAAGTTGTACACTAAAACAACTCGAGTTATCCAACACATTATCATTTGAAGTTGGAAATTGCGATGTTCTTAATAATAAACCTGATAGAGGTGAACCTGCAACTAAAGCTTCTGGAGCTGGAGTTTGGTCTATAATTTCTATTTCTTCCTTTTGACATTTTATTAATGTAAAACTTAGAGCAAGAATAAAAAGTAATTGTATCGTTTTCATAGTTCATCAATTTAACGTTCGAATGTAAAACAATTCCGTTTGAAAAAACCCTACTTAAAAATTTATTTATTTTACTTTTTAACAAATTTTGTTTGATACATGGCATCATTTATAGCAGTTACAACGACTACGTATACTCCTTTTGGCAATTCACTCACATCGATTTGATGGTTTATTATGGAGTTTTCCTTGAAAACTCTGCCAGAAACATCAGTGATTTTGAACGATTTAAAATCATTAATCCCTTGCAGTTCAAGTAGGTTTTCACATGGATTGGGTGCGATTTGTAAAACGAAATTTGATGGTTCAAAGTTAGTAACCGCTAAAGCGTCTTGGTTAATTTTCGCAGTGGTTCCTCCAGTAACATACACACTGTTATCGGAACCAAAATCAAAATCGGTAGGATAACCACTAGATGTGGCTATTGTCCATGCCGTTGTACCGTTTGTATTTACTTTACATATTGCCATTTCCGACATTGTTCCACCAGCTAAATAGGCTGCATTCTGACTATCGAGTTTCATTTGAGCGTGAGCCAGCAATGAAAAACCCGAACCATCAGCATCAAGATTTTGCCAAAGTAAATTACCATTGCTATCGTATTTCATAAAAGCAACTCCAAAACTAGCTACAGGATAACCACAAACTACTGGATTGTTGTCACTCCCGACTTCAACTCGATTTCCATTTATAGAATTGTTTTGGGACCATATAATGGAGCCATTCAAATTCAATTTGGTCAATCCATTTTCGTTTATAATATAGGTATTCCCAAAATCATCGCCAGCTGCATCACCAACGTATGAGCTAGTTATTCCACCTGAATTCCATAAAAATGCTCCTGTCAAACTAATTTTAGAATAGCTGTTAATAATACCTGTGATAGTCCGGTGAACAATAATTAGATTATTATCTGGAGTAAATTTGAAATTAATTGGCGCGCCATATCCAGCATCAAAATAATCCATTAACGGAACGCCTGAAGCATTGAATTTTTTTACTCTAGCAACTTGTCCATTTGGTCCCGTACCGATTCCGAGAACGTAAATATTATCGTTGGAATCAATTAAACATTTTCTAGTAGACGAACCGTCAAAATCATTTTCATAAACCACTCGCCAGAGTAAAGTTCCAGAAGGACTGAATTTCATCAATATGCTATTTACATTTACTGGATTTGAATATCCAGAGCGTATGGTTCCCGAAACCAACACATTTCCTTGGCTATCAGTTTCGACCCAAGTAGCCACTTCGTGACGCGTGTTATTGGTGTTGTTATATATAACTTCCCAAAGAATAGAACCTGCAGAATTCCGTTTTACGACAGAAATATCTCCAGCTGGATTGTATTCCCAATAGGCAGTATAGACATTATCAGAAGCGTCTAAAGCCACAGCAACTCCACTAGGGAAATTAGACCAAGCTACACTGACTTGCGCTAATGAAAAATTAAAACTTAGTAAAAGTAGAAACATACTTATTTTTTTCATTATTTCTTATATTTAAATTAATTCAACATCATAATTATTACTATAAAGCTAATTGATACAAAATAAAACACATATGATAAAAGTCATTAGTTTGCTCGAAAAATAATTGTATTATTGTTCTAAACTATTTAAATAGAAACATTTAAACTTTTTTATACCCTACTTTAAAAAAAAATATATTTTTACACAACTAATTTCAAACCATGTCTTCAACTCCATTCCATCCAGAAGTATGCAAAGAAGCTGTTTTCTCCGATTTTTTTAAAACACATGCCAAAGCATTACGCAATTATCTTTTGTACAAATTCGGCAATCAAGACCAAGCAGAAGACATTACGCAAGAAGCGTTTATTAAATTGTGGCAAAATTGTAAAGATGTTCCACTAAAAAAAGCCAAATCCTACATTTATACCTTAGCTAATAATGCCTCATTAAATGTAATTGCACACGAAAAGGTAAAATTGAACTACAAGAACACCGTTTCACACTTGGATAGAACCAATGAAAGTCCCGAATTTATTTTAGAAGAACAACAGTTTAAAGACCAACTTTTAACTGCTATCGAAAAAATAAATGAAACCCAACGCATTGCGTTTTTAATGCATCGCATTGATGGAAAAAAATATGCTGAAATAGCTGAAGAGTTAAAAATTAGTATAAAAGCAGTAGAAAAACGTATTCATTTGGCTTTAGTAGAGATAAGAAAAGAATTTGAACATTTTAGGTAGGGTGAAATTAAAATAGTTTGTTTTAGATAAGTAATAAAAGAAATCATGGAAGAAAATTACAAATTAGCAAAATGGTTAAATGATGAAATGACTGAGGAAGAGTTAATTGAATTCCAATCAGAGTCAGATTATAACCTATACCAAAAAATAAAATTGTACTCATCTGAAATAGAAACTTCTAATTTTAATGAGGAAGAATTATTTTCGAAAGTAATTTCCGTTAAAAAAGAAAGCCCAAAAGTAATAGCAATACAAGCAAATTGGTTTATGCGAATTGCTGCTATTTTGGTAATAGGTTTTGGATTATCATTCACCTATTATAGTTATGCAACCTCAACAAAATTAGCCGAAAACGGTAAACAAACAATATTTCTATTACCTGATAATTCGGAAGTTGTTTTAAATTCAGGCTCTGAAATGGAATATAAGAAATGGAATTGGGACAATAACCGAAGCCTAAATTTAACTGGTGAAGCTTATTTTAAAGTTGCTAAAGGAAAGAAATTTCAAGTCATTACCGATTTAGGAAAAGTGAGCGTGCTTGGAACACAATTTAATGTAAAATCGCGTAAAAATCGTTTTGATGTAACGTGTTACGAAGGTCGAGTAAAAGTAGATTATCAAAATCAAGAAGTAGTTATTACCAAAGGACAAACGGTTTCTTTTGAAAATAATTTAAAAATTATTGAAGAAAATATTTCCGCAATAAAACCTACTTGGACTTCTAAAGAAATGGAATTTGATAAAGAAAATTTATCGAATGTTATTGAAGAAATTCAAAGGCAATACAACATTACGATTTCAGTATCAAAAATCGAAACAAATCAATTATTTACGGGAAAAATTCCATCTAATAATATTGATGTTACTCTACAAATTATAGCCTCAATCTATCATTTAAAAATAAATAAAATATCACCTACTAGCTATTCTATGGAAGAAACTAAATAATGGTAAAAAAGATTTTTTTGTGTTTGTTTTTCAGTTTTGTCTTTGTTTTGAGTTCGTATGCTCAAGACAAAGACAAAGCTGTTTTATTGAAATCAGTCTTTGAAAAAATCTCAAAACAGCATAATGTTACTTTTAATTATATTGAAGAAGAAATTGCAATTTTTACAATTACACCTCCTGATTTAAAATTATCATTGCAACAAAAATTAAATTACATAACGAAATCTACCAAACTTCAATTTAAATTTATTTCGGACAACTATATTTCTATTGTTAACAATAAAAACCTCGACAAACCGATTTGTGGTTTTATAATTGATTCTGAAACAAATCTTCCAATTGAAAGTGCAACAATTACCATTAAAAACGAAAATTATTCTGTAATAAGTAACATAAAAGGGTATTTTGAATTGGCAGTTCGATCTCCTAATGATATAGAAATAACACATGTTAATTACGAAAAACGTGTTGTTTCTCCTGTAGAATTATATCAAGAAAATTGTCCAAATATTAAAATAAAATCGATTGAATATCAATTAGATGAAGTGACTACTCAAGTTATTTTAACAAAAGGTATATCAAAAAAAGTAGATGGTTCTTTCGAAATAAAACCTAAAAAATTTGGTTTACTTCCTGGTTTAACAGAACCTGATGTTTTTCAAACTATGTTGCAATTACCCGGAATTATGAGTGTGGACGAAACAATCTCTAACATTAATGTTCGCGGTGGAACTCACGACCAAAATTTATTTTTATGGAACGGAATTCGATTGTTTCAAACCGGACATTTTTATGGATTAATTTCTGTTTTAAATCCAAATTTAGCTCAAAAAATAAATGTTAGTAAAAATGGAAGTTCCGCATTTTTAAGCGAAAGTGTTTCAAGTGTAGTTGCCATAACCACTAATTCTGACCTTTCACTTAATTCAAATTCGATTGGAATTAACATGATTAATGCCGATTTCAACACTACTTTAAAACCATCAAAGAAAAGTAATTTAGAATTTAGTGTAAGAAGATCACTTACTGATATTTGGGCTTCACCAACCTACAAAAATTATTTTAATAGAATATTTCAAAATACAGTTGTATCCAATTTAAACAACACCGAAAGTATTGAATACCAAACCGATGAAAAATTTTATTTTTATGATGCAACCCTAAAATTCCAACAAAAAATAAAAGAAAAATCTACAATTATATTGAACTTAATCACTATTTCAAATCAATTAGATAATAATCAAAGTAAAATTGAAAACGGTTTAACCATCAAAAGAGAAAGTTCGTTAAGCCAACAAACTTATGCAGGAAGTTTGGAATTTAATACCGCTTGGAATGAAAAAAATAACTCTAAAATAATTGTTAATGGTTCTTTTTATAAAGTAAATTCGGAAAATCAAGCCATTGAAGGAAATCTGATTTTTAATCAAGAAAACGATATATTGGATACCAATATTCAACTTAAAAATAGTCATATTTTAAGTTCTAAAGTAACTTTTAACAATGGTTATCAATTTAATGAAATTGGAATTAAAAACTTAGATCGAGTAAACAGTCCTTTATTTTCAAGAACAATTAAAGACGTTTTGCATATTCATGCATTAATAGGCGAATTGAATTATAATTCAGAAAACAAAAAGCTATCAACAACATTCGGTATTCGTCAAAATTACATTTCGCAATTTCAAAAATTTATAACAGAACCGCGACTTCAATTAAATTATGCTTTTTCACCAGTTTTTCAATTGCAACTTTTAGCCGAAATAAAAAACCAAACAAGTTCACAAATTGTCGATTTGCAACAAGATTTTTTAGGAATAGAAAAACGCCGTTGGACATTATCAAATAATGATGATGTTCCAATATTAAAAAGCAATCAAGTTTCGTTAGGATGTACTTTCAAAAAAAATAATTGGCTTTTAACTATAGATAATTTTTATAAAAAAGTAACTGGAGTTTCATCACGAAGTCAGAGTTTTCAAAACCAACTAGAGTTTTTAAAAATAAATGGCGAATACATAGTTTTTGGTTCTGAAATTTTGATACAAAAACAAATTTCGAATATTACCACTTGGTTTACTTATAGTTTTACTGATAACAACTATAACTTTCCTGATTTTTCACCTTCAAAATTCCCAAATAATTTTGAAATCAAACATCAGATAAATTCGGGAATTATTTATGATTACAAAAAGCTTAAAATGGCTTTTGGTGGAAAATGGTTTACTGGAAAACCTTTTACTTTACCAAAAAATGAAACTCTTGTTAACGGAGAAATTGCATACGAATCTCCAAATTCTTCTCGATTAGAAGATTATTTTCAGCTTAATTTTTCTTTAGGATATTCCATAGAACTTAGCAAAAATTCAAATTTACAATTTGGTGCATCGATACAAAATATTTTGGATTCAAAAAATAGTATTAATCAATATTACCGAATTAATCAAAATACTACACAAATTGAGCAAATCAATACTTATTCTCTATGTAGAACTCCAAATTCTTATTTGCGATTTAATTTTTAGATTTACATTCGTTCAGGAACTTCAATTCCTAATAATAAAAAAGCTTGTTTTATAATTTCGCTTACTTTTTTAGACAATTGTACTCGAAAGATTTTTTTATCTAAATTTTCTTCGCCTAAAATAGAAACTGTTTGGTAAAACGAATTGTATTCTTTAACCAAATCATAGGTGTAATTGGCTACCAAAGCTGGACTGTGTTGACTTGCAGCATTTTGAATTACTTCAGGAAACAGCTCAATTTGTTTGATGAGTTCTTTTTCCTTTGGATGAAGAACTGCTATGCTATTACTTGGATTGACAGTTTGGTAATCAAAATCGGCTTTTCGTAAAACAGACTGAATTCGAGCATAAGTATATTGAATAAACGGACCAGTATTTCCTGCAAAATCTACCGATTCTTCCGGATTGAATAGCATTGCTTTTTTAGGATCTACTTTTAACATATAATATTTCAAGGCTCCGAGTCCAATAATTTTGTACAACTTTGTCTTTTCATCCTCCGAATACCCTTCTAATTTTCCGAGATTTTCAGAAATAAATTGTGCCGTTATTGTCATTTCTTCCATCAAATCATCAGCATCTACAACAGTTCCTTCACGCGATTTCATTTTCCCAGATGGCAATTCAACCATTCCGTAGGACAAATGATACAAGCTATTTGCCCAATCAAATCCCAGTTTTTTCAGAATTAAAAACAATACTTTGAAATGATAATCTTGTTCGTTACCAACAGTGTAAACCATTCCTCCAATATCTGGAAAATCTTTTACTCGTTGTATTGCTGTTCCGATGTCTTGTGTCATGTAAACGGCAGTTCCGTCAGAACGAAGTACAATTTTTCGGTCCAAACCATCTTCTGTTAAATCAATCCAAACGGAACCATCAGAATCTTTTTCGAAAATACCTTTTTCCAATCCCAATTGCACCACTTCTTTTCCTAATAAATACGTATCACTTTCGTAATAATTTTTATCAAAAGTGACACCCAAATTTTTATAGGTTTGGTCTAAACCTGCATAAACCCATTGGTTCATAGTTTTCCAAAGCTGAATTACTTCTGGTTTTCCAGCCTCCCAATCGAGTAACATTTGTTGTGCTTCAACAATAATTGGCGCTAATTTTTTAGATTCATCTTCTGATTTACCTTGAGCCATTAACGCACTAATTTCTTTTTTATAGTGTTGATCAAATTGAACATAAAAATTTCCAACCAACTTATCGCCTTTTAAGCCCGATGATTCTGGAGTTTGTTCGTTTCCGAATTTTTTCCAAGCCAACATCGATTTACAAATATGAATGCCACGATCATTAATAATCTGCGTTTTATAGACTTTTTTCCCAGAAGCTTTTATAATTTCGGCAACAGCATGACCTAATAAATTATTTCTAATATGTCCGAGATGTAAAGGTTTATTAGTATTTGGCGAAGAATATTCAACCATAATAGCTTGATCATTTGAAGTAGAAATTCCAAATCCAAAACGCTCATCACTTTTAATTTTGTTAAAAAAATTGGTGTAATACGAATCGGATATTACCATATTCAAAAAACCACCAACTACGTTAAATTTGGCAACTTCGGGAACATTTTCAACTAGATATGTTCCGATTTTAGTGCCAATATCTGCTGGATTTCCTTTTATTACTTTCAATAACGGAAAAATTACCACAGTAATATCACCTTCAAAATCTTTCCTTGTAGACTGAAACTCAATTTTATCGAAAGTGACTTCGAACAATTCTTGAATTGCTTTTGTAATACTCGGAATAAGGATTTCTTGTAATGACATTTTATGTATTTTTTTTGAGTTAGCAAAGATAGAATTAAATTACAAAATGTATTTACTAAATTTAAGTAGGGTTGTTTACTTTATAATTGTTTCATTTTAAACAAGTAAGAATAAATTTTTGTAAGATAATTATATATAAATATTATTTATTAATGTATTTAATCGATTTAATTTGCGTTTAATCGATTTAATTTACAATATTTGATTATTAAAATCAAAATGAAATGAAAAAAGTAATTACGTTATTAATAGTACTTTCTTCTGTATCTATCTTTTCACAAGTTATTTCAGTAAATACGAGTACCTATAGTGTACCTCAATTAGTGAACACTATTTTAATTAATTCACCTTGTTTGAGTGCGAGTAATATTACTTGGAGAACAGGAACCAACTTTGGATCTTCTAACGGAATTGGATATTTTCAGAATACAAATCCAAATTTTCCAATACCGAGTGGTGTAATATTAAGTACTGGAAATGTTATGAATGCTCCAGGTCCGAATATGTCAACACTAAATGATGGCTCATTAGCTTGGACAGGCGATACGCAACTTGAAAACACTTTGTTAGCAGCAGGAATTACAATGAATTCTGTTAATGCAACAGTATTAGAATTCGATTTTACACCTTTATCTACTCATTTCGATTTTGATTTCTTATTTGCTTCTGAAGAATATGGTAATTTTCAGTGTCAGTTTTCGGATGCCTTTGCCTTTTTATTAACAAATTTAAGTACCGGAGTTACCACAAATTTAGCCGTAGTACCTGGAACAAACAATCCGATATCTGTAGTTACAATTAGAGATTTTTTGTATAATTCAACTTGTCCCTCTGTGAATTCACAATTTTTCGGCACTTTTAATGGTGGTACAAATGCAGCAACTGCTCCTATTAATTATAACGGACAAACAGTATTGTTGAGTGCATCGTCAACGTTAACTCCAAATGTAACCTATAGAATAAAATTAGTAGTTGCAGATAGAGGCGATTCACAATCCGATTCTGCTATATTTTTATCTTCTAATAGTTTTAATATTGGTCAAAATGTTTTAGGTAACGATTTATTATTAACATCAAATAATGCAATATGTTTTGGTCAAAATCAAACTATAAATTCAGGATTAAGTCCAACTATTTATTCTTTTGTATGGAAAAAAGATGGTGTTGTTTTGGCATCAGAAACTGGACCAAATTTAACTGTTACACAACCTGGAACTTATGAATTAACATATACCAATATCGCATTCCCTTGTCAAACAATAACAGATACAATTGTTGTTGAATTTGCTCCTCAATTTACAACACCAAATCCGATAGATTTATACCAATGTAATGTAGGTTTACCAAGTTATACATTTAATTTAGCAACTAACACTCCATTAGTTACAGCAGGTTTAAATCCGGGTGTAACAGCTTCCTATCACACCAACAGTGCGGATGCCAATAACAATACAAATCCATTAACTTTAAATTATTCTTCTTCTGGTGGTGAAACAATATATGTTAGAATTAATAAAGAAAATAGTATTTGTTATGTAGTAAAATCGTTTCAATTATTACTAACAGCTCCACCCGTGGCAAACCAACCAGGTGATTTTATAAAATGCGAACATCCAACTAATCCAGGAATGAACTGGTTTAACTTAGCTACTTTAAATTCTGAAGTTTTACAAAGTCAATCACCTTCAATTTACACTGTTCATTATTTTACTTCACAAGCCGATGCAAATGCCAACACAAATGCTTTAATTAATCCTAATATTAATACCGCAAGTACAACTATTTATATTAGAGTTGAACTTACAAGTGATCCTAGTTGTTTTAGTGTAACTAGTGTAAATTTGATACCATTACCAATTCCGTTAGTTGATCAATTAGATGATGTAATAACTTGTGATAGTTATGTTTTGCCAGCTTTAACAAATGGAAATTATTTCACTGGTCCAGACGGAACAGGAATAGCTTTATTTGCAGGCGATGTTATCATTGAAACGACAACAATTTACATCTATAATATTTATAATACATCGCCAAGTTGCGAAAATGAAAGTAGTTTTAGAGTAGTTATTATAAAACCCGAGGATTTATCTGTAAGCTCGGGTACTTATTGTACCAATTATGTACTTCCTTCATTGCCTTACGGAAATTATTATGATGGACCAAATGGAACTGGAACTATAATTCCGGATGGAACTTCAATAACAACTAATCAAACTATTTATTTTTACTTCGTATCAACATTACCGCCTTTTTGTTCTTTAACGATAGGTTTTCAAATTGTAATTACACCAATCCAACAAGTAGCTATTTTACCTAATGCTTTTGATTGTACTTCGTATGTTTTACAACCATTAACTTTTGGTAATTATTACACCGGACCAAATGGAACTGGAGATCAATATTTAGCTGGAACTGCAATTAATGCCTCTACAACAATGTACATTTATGGTTTAACAGGTTCTTGTCCGAGTCAATCAAGTTTTGAAATTGTTATTGGAATTAACTTTCCGACTTCACTTACAGAATGCGTTAGTTTTACATTACCCGAACTTGTAGTTGGAAATTATTTTACTGGTCCAGTAGGAACTGGAACTCAAATTCCATCTGGAACTGTAATAAACACATCACAAACCATTTATGTTTATGCTATATCACAATCATCACCAAACTGTACCGACAATTATAACTTTACGGTAACTATATCGTTGCCTTTAATTCCGATACCACTTACTAATACTGGTTGTGGTAGTTTCACATTACCAGCAATTTCATTAGGAAATTATTTTACTGGTTCGGGTGGAACAGGAACAGCTTTAGTAGCTGGCGATACTATATCGAGTTCACAAACAATTTTCATTTATTTAAATGATAATAATGGTTGCGAAAATGAGGCAAGTTATCCTATTGTTGTTACTTTATTACCTGTAATCGATTCGCGTTCAGAAATTGATGCTTGTCATACATATACTTTAACAAATTTAGCAAATGGCAACTACTTTACAGGTCCAAACGGAACTGGAACGCTATTAAATGGTGGTGCAGTATTAAATACATCGCAATTAATTTATATTTATGCAGATCAAAATGGTTGCGTTGCACAAACAAGTTTTCAATTAAATATATTTACTATTACAGCTTTTCAACCACAAAACTTAACTGTTTGTGATAGCTATATTTTACCTGTATTAACAGGAAATAATAAATATTATACACAAATTGGTGGTCAATATGGAACAGGAACTCAAATCTTACCTGGAACTATAATTACAACTTCTCAAACCATTTATATTTATATTGAATCGGGTGAGAGAATTAACTGCAGTGATGAAAAAAGTTTTACTATTACAGTGGTTACTAGTCCAGTTGTGAGTGCAATACCTAATGTTGGAACATGTAATACGTATACATTACCTTCTTTAATTATAGGAAACTATTTTACACAAAGTGGTGGTTTAGGTACTCAACTTAATGCTGGTGATGTACTATCAAGTAGTCAAACTATTTATGTATATGCGCAAACGGCTAGTACACCAAATTGTTTTGATGAAAAAAGTTTTACCGTTACTTTATTTAATGTTGATGTTTTACCTAACGTTTCTTCTTGTGATAGTTTTACATTACCTGCTTTAACTCACGGAAATTATTATAATGGTCCAAATGGAACTGGAGGAATTATTCCTGTTGGAAGTTCAATTACCACAAATAAAACCATTTACATTTTTGCTTTCTCTGGTTTTAGTCCAAATTGTAGCGATCAAAGTTCGTTTGTAGTAACAATAATTGATCCGCCAATCGCCAATACTGTTCCTTTAAGTATCCGAACAGTTTGTGATGAAGATGGAGTTAATGATGGCGCTTTTAATTTCGATCTAACGCTTTTTAGTTCGATCGTATTAGGTTCACAAATTAGTCCAGAATTCACTATTTTTTATTATGAATCGTTTGCAAATGCAACATCAAATACAGACGCAGTTACTTCTAGTTCTTTAGCAACAATTTATGTGAGAGTAAATAATGCTTTAGCTCCAAACTGTTTTGATATAAAACCAATTTCAATTATCGTCAACAGGTTACCAGAACCTACACCACAAAACGGAATAGTATGTATTGATAGCGAGACTGGAAACTTACTTAATCCATACACAATGGTTAGTGGTTTATCTAGTACTACTCATACTTTTGAATGGTTTAATAGTGCCGGAATTGTTGTTGGAACAGCAACTACACAACAAGTACAATTAGAAGGGATTTATAGCATAATTGCTACAAATACTGTCACAGGATGTGTTTCTGAAGAAGTTTTTGTTACTGTAAATGCTTCAGAACCAGCATTATTAACTTATGTAGTTACTAGTGATGATTTTTCATTAAATCAAACTGTAAATGTTACAGCAATTGGAGTTGGAGGCGATTATGAATACCAATTAAATGATGGTGTATTTCAAGACAGTCCTGTATTTGAAAATGTACCCTCTGGTATACATTTAATTACCGTTAGAGATAAAAATGGATGTGGAATAAGCACAATAGAAATTGTTGTCATTAATTATCCTGTATATTTTACTCCAAATGGTGATGGAATTCACGAAACTTGGAATGTAGTTGGTTTAGAAGAACAAGAACAAGCTAACATTTATATTTTTGATCGATACGGAAAACTAATCAAACAAATAAAACCATCAGGACAAGGTTGGGATGGTTTTTACAATGGCCAACAAATGCTTTCAGATGATTATTGGTTTACACTAAAATATTATAAAAATGATGAAGAAAAAGAGTTCAAAGCTCATTTTACATTAAAACGATAAGCCTTTTTGTCCCAAACAAAAAATCTACCTACTATTTGCCTACTATTTGAACTAAAAATCTCCGATGTGTATTGGAGATTTTTGCTTTATATTAGTTAAACTACCATTTAATTATAGCACTTGCCCAAGTAAATCCGCTTCCAAAAGCTGCTAAAACAATAATGTCACCTTCTTTAATTTTACCTAATTCCCATGCTTCTGCTAAGGCTATCGGAATAGAAGCTGCAGTTGTATTTCCGTATTTTTGAATATTATTATACACTTGTTCATCGGTTAATTTGAACTTTTGTTGGATGAACTGCGAAATTCGTAAGTTGGCTTGATGAGGAATAAATAAATCAATATCAGAAACTTGAAGATTATTTGCTTCTAGTCCTTCATTTATTACCTCACTAAATCGAACAATGGCATTTTTAAATACAAATTGACCATTCATATACGGAAAAAAACTTTCATCATTAGGATCATTATCTGAAATAATATCGGTAATCCATCTTCCGCCCATTCCGGGTGCTAAAACTGCTAATTCTTTTGCATGCTCTCCTTCTGAATGAAGGTGAGTTGAAAGTATTCCATTTGTTGAATTTTCTTCTCTACTTAAAATTATGGCACCAGCTCCATCTCCAAAAATAACTGAAACACCTCTACCTCTATTGGTCATATCCAAACCTAACGACTGTACTTCGGAAGCTACAACTAAAATATTTTTATACATTCCGGTTTTAATAAATTGATCTGCAACAGACAAAGCATAGATAAAACCGGAACACTGATTTCTAATATCTAATGCTCCAACAGTTTTAAGACCTAATTCTTTTTGTAATGCAACTCCAGGACCAGGAAAATAAAAGTCTGGCGAAATTGTTGCAAAAACAATAAAATCGATGTCATCATTAGCAATTTTTGAACGTTCAATTGCGATTTTCGCGGCTTTAACTCCCATAGAGGTTGTAGTATCTTCGCCTCTTATAATATGTCGTCGTTCTTTTATACCAGTTCTTTCTTGAATCCATTCATCATTAGTATCCATTATTTTTGATAAATCGTCGTTGGTTACCACATTATCTGGAACATAAAATCCTAAGCCTGTTATTTTTGAATGATACATATTTTTATCGTTTTATTAAAAAAGGAATCCCAAAATTAAGCATCTTTTAAAAAACAATGTATATCAATGCTCGTTTTTTATCAAATTCTTATTACTTAAACTATTTTTTTTATTACTTTGTATTGAATTAATTACCACAAATGGATTATTTTATTATTTGTTTAGTTGCACTTATTGGTTCAGGTTTAACTTTGTTTTCTGGTTTTGGATTGGGAACCATATTACTTCCAGTCTTTGGATTGTTTTTTCCTATTGAGATTGCAGTTGTACTAACTTCAATAGTTCATTTCTCGAATAACATCTTGAAATTAATATTATTTGGAAAAAAAGCGAATTTAAACGTAATCATTAAATTTGGAATTCCCGCTTTATTTTTTTCTTATTTAGGCGCAACCATTTTAAAGTCGTTACTAACTTTAAAACCATTATTTGAATATGAAATTGCAGAAAAATCATTTTCAATAATGCCAATTAAAATAATAATTGGTTTAGTATTAATTGTTTTTTCATTGATGGACATCATTCCGAAATACAAAAACCTCGAATTTGATAAAAAATATTTACCTTTTGGAGGAATTTTAAGTGGGTTTTTTGGTGGATTATCTGGACATCAAGGTGCATTGCGAAGTGCATTTTTAATTCGAACTAATTTATCTAAAGAAGCTTTTATTGCAACAGGAGTAGTTATTGCTTGTTTGGTAGATGTATCGCGATTATCGGTTTATATTCCACAAATTGTAAAACAAAATAACTTTTTAGATTTTAAACTTATTTTGGTGGCAACAATTTCAGCTTTTATCGGAATCTATTTCGGAAATAAATTATTAAAAAAAGTAACTATTAAAACCGTTCAGAGTATCGTTGCAGTGATGCTTTTTATATATGCTATACTATTAATTTTAGGTATATTGTAAAAAAAATGCTTTCACAAAATTGGAAAGCATTTTTTAAAGTGTGATTATTAATTATGCTGATTGATCATCAATAGTTGCATCTGGAGCATTTTTTTTAACCGATACTATTCCATTTTCACAAGCAACACCACTTTCATACATTTCGCTATTACCAATTACTTGACCATTTCCTGCTTTAAGATTGAAATATTGTTTCCCATTAGAAGACTCTTTTCTTTCAAAACGAGCATCCTCTTGCGAATTCTTTCTCACTGACTCAATTCCGTTCTCACAAGCAGTTTTTGTAGTATATCCTTCACTTGCAAGAATAGTTTGACCATTTCCCGCATTTAAATTGAATTGAAATTCACCGTTTTTTCTAGTTGTAATTACAAATTTTCCCATTATTGTTTTTTTTTAAGAATTAATTTTTATTAGAAAATAAAATTAAATGTTTTTTATAATCTAAACAAATTTATAATGTAATAGTTTTTCTACTTAGTAATTTTAATCGATTGTCTTCCGGTATTAGTATGTAAATTAAGAATGTAAATTCCGTTAGAATATGGAAAATCAAAAGAATATCTTTGAGTTCCAGTTTCATTAATTAAGTCTAATTTTAGTTGTTTTATTAATTTCCCATCTGCCGAATACAATTCGAGAACCAAATGATCATTTCCTCTAAAATCAATTTCTATATTTAATTTATCTTTTATAGGATTAGGAGAAACTCTTACATCTAATGGCATTCTTGGAGTTTCTTGAAACTCGTTTGTATTTAAAACGTTCGTCATTTTATAAATTGTAGTGCCACAAGCATAGGCCAAATTGCTATTCACAATGAAAATTCTATTTAAATTACTTCCAACATTTGTATTCGTCCAAGTATCGCCGCTATCAAAAGTTTCATAAAACCCTGAATCATGTCCACCCATCCAACCATGACTTTCTGTAATAAAACCAACAGCTTGAACATCATCATCAGCTGGAAAATTTTTAGTTATCCAATTTAATCCACTATCAACCGATTTTAATAGTTTTCCGAAGTTAGGAGCAACCGATTCAATCGAACCAAAAATTACATTTGTATTAGATGGTAAAACTTCCAATTTCCATACAAATTCACCGGGAATTGTGCCATTATAAATTGGCGTCCAAGAGGTTCCTCCATCTGTGGTTTTTAGGATAACAGCACCTGAAGCATTTTTGCCAGAAACAAATCCAGTTGTTGCATTTAAAAACAAAACTTCAACCAAAGCAGTTGCATAAGCACTCATGTCTATGTATTGCCATGTAACACCACTATCAGTTGATTTTATTACATATGCTGGAGAAAAATAAGCGCCACATCCATAAATAGTTGAAGTTCCTACACAATCTATTCCGCAAATTGCTACTGGATTTGGAGTTATATTTGATACTAGATTCCAAGTAGTTCCTCCATCAATAGTTTTATAAAACTTATTATTTAAAGTGCCTAAAAAACCAATATCGCTATTTAAAAACTCAATATTTCTAAAATAATGAGCGCTACCTAATTGTGAATTATTGGTTTGTTCTATCCAGTTTTGACCGCCGTCAATAGTTTTATAAACTGCTGCATAATATCCATTAGCTGCCCAACCTACATTTTCATCTAAAAAAAACACATCATCAAATCGTTGTCCATTAAGATTTTGCGAAATTGAAGTTAGAGGCGACCATGATTGACAAACCACAAATTGTGATATAAAAATTAATAAATAATAACATCTTTTCATCTTATTTTTTTTGTAAAATTATAAAAAAATACAAAGCAATCCTTCATTGACATTACTATTTTTTGTGATAAATGATACTAAACTTGTAACAACTAGTGTTAACTTTTTACCTCTATTTGATTCTTAAAAATATAGCATTATGAAAATACGTTTTTTACTAATTATTTTAGGCTTTGGTTTTTTATCAATAGCTCAAGAAAATGTAACTTATCAAAATCCTTCAAAAGAGATTCTTGACTTAGCAAATTATGAAAGAGCACCATCGGTAAATATGGATACTAAAAAAGAATTTATGCTTTTGAGTTACCGAAATACATACAAAACATTAGACGAATTGAACCAAGATGAAATGCGTTTGGGTGGAATACGTATCAATCCAATTACGAATATTTCGAGTACTATAACCTATATCAATATTTAAAAAATTAGAATAAACAACAAACATAAAAGGGAAAGACTCCTGAATTGAATAATTTAGAAGTCTGTTTTTTTTAGATAAACTTCTGAATCAATTGAATGATTGCAATTGCTTTCAAAAAACAAAATTCTGTTTTCAAATTTTGTTTCAATTAAATAATGACTTCCTCTAAAATAAGAATTCAAAACTATTACTTTTAGATTTGATTGCTTTACTACTTTCAATTGATGAGGATAAACAAAATGTGTTTTCCCATCAATTTCCATTGCGTTCACATCACCAAAAAGAGATGCTACATAATAACTATTGGGGTTTTCATAAATAAATTTCGGACTCCCTTTTTCAATAATTTCACCTTCTTTCATAATTAAAACTTCGTCGGAAAAAGATAAAACATCTGTACTATCATGAGTTGCAACAATTGTTGTGATTTGCTTTTCTTTTAAATAGGTAAATAACTTTCTTCGTAGACTATTTTTTCTAAAATTATCAATATGACTAAACGGTTCGTCTAATAATAAAACCTCAGGTTCTAATGCTAAAACTCTTGCTATTGCAACACGTTGCATTTGTCCACCACTTAAATATTTTGCTTTTACATTGGCAAATTCAGTCATTTCAACAATTTGAAGTAATTCGGATATTCTATTTATTTTTTCTTCTAGAAACACATTAGATAAATATTTACCTACATTTTCTGCTACAGTTATAAAAGGCATTAAATCAAAGTCTTGCGCTAAATACTTCATAAAATCCATTCCTGGAATGAGATGGTATTTTGGACCCAATACTTGAATAGTATTCCAAAATATTTGACCTTCATTCAAATCATGTAAGCCATAGATTAATTTCAATAAAGTGCTTTTTCCGCAACCACTTTCGCCAATAATAGCAAGAATTTTTCCTTTTTCTACAGAAAAACTGTTCTTATTAATTGTAATTTCATTACTATAATTAAACGTAACATCTTTGATATTTAACATCTAAAATTGGGATTTAATTTCAAATTTAAACTAAGTTACGTTTAAGAATCTGTTTTTTAATAAAAAATAATGTTTTTACAGAATTTAATACTGATAAAACTAAATATTTAATTAGTATTTATTATTAAATCATTAACTATTAAAATAAAAAAATTAATATTCTACAAAAAATTATAAATAAAATCAAGAATATAAAGATTATTAGATTTATAAAAATTTAAATAATAATTTGTAATTAGTTCATTTTTATACCTATATATTAATAAATAAAATAATCTATACAAATTATAATCTTGAAAATACCTATACATCTCTACAACATAATAGTAAGTTTCATAATAAAATAGGTTACTAATTTTAAAGTAAAAGAAATTTATTATTATAGAATTAGACCATTAAATATAGTTTTTTTTGCAATTAAACACAGAAACTATTTTTGTATAGTTTTTATACACTATCAAATAATAATAAAAAACAAATATTCATGTAAGTTTGAAATTCAACAAAAACTATTAACTCATGAAGAAATTTTTATTATTTATTTTCCTTTTGACTTTTTCAATAGGACAATCACAGACACCAGCAGCTGGACCAACAACGCCTCCAGCAAGGAATCCTTGGGATGTGAAATCACAATATGGTAGCGCATACACCAATCCACCTAACATTGTTTTTGACAGTTTTGGCGGAAGTACTATCGTTGGTGATGAAACATTAGCTGATGCTAGCGTTGTAAAAAAATATACTGGTCACAGTTTTTCTGGGATTTCAGCTAATACTGATGTTACAGGCCTTTTTGCAGCTCAAATGACACATTTACACATTGACGTTTGGTCACCAAACTTTACTTCTTTTAGAGTAAAATTGGAAGCTGTAAATGGGACTAATGTTGAATTAAATGCTCCAGGTGGAACAACTCAAAGTAATTGGAATTCTTATGATATTCCTTTAACTTCCTTTGCAGGAGTTGATCTGAGTAATTTAAAATGGATTGTTCCTGTTACTTTTGGACAAAATGCTACACTTTTTATTACCAATGTTTACTTTTATAGACCTGCAACGCAACAACCTCCAAATTTAGGTGCATTTACTATTGCTCCTCAATTGGTTGGTGCACCTAATGTAACTATATCACCACCAACTTCTGATAGTCCTGGTACATTTACATACACTAGTAGTAATCCAAATGTTGCGACAATTGTTAACACAAATGAAATACAAATAAATGGCGCTGGTTCATCTACAATTGTAGCTACTCAAGCAGCAGCTGGAGGTTATGGTGAAGGTACAACTTCAGCAGTATTTATAGTGTCTCCAAACGCATCTCCTATTCCTCCTGCACGAGATCCAAGTTATGTTGTTTCTATGTTTACAGGTACACCAACCGTTTATGCCAATTCAGTAAATGCAATACGAGCGCCATGGACAGCAGGAACTACTTTAAATGCGATACCAAATGGAACCAATACCTGTTTGCAATTAGACAATTTTGGATTCTTAGGGTACATTACTGATGGAGCTAATTTTAGTGTTTCCGGAATGTCAAAACTACATGTAGATGTTTTTCTTAATGCACCTTTAGCGAACATGTTTATTGTTCTTTTAGCTCCTAATGATAATTTATATAATACAGGACCATTAGTAGCAGGATGGAATTCTTTAGATATTACATTAGCAACTGCCTATCCATTAGCTAATTTAACAAATATTAACGGTATAAAATTTGAAAAAAATATTGGCCCACCAGCGACTATTTTCCTTGATAATATTTATTTTTATCTCGATGCTAATCAACCACTCCTTACCAATTTTTCAATCCCAACACAAGCCGTTGGTGCTCCTAATTTCACAATAAATCCTCCAACATCTCCTAGTGGTGGTGCTTTCACTTATACTAGTAGTAATACCAACGTTGCTCAAATTGTTAACGTAAATCAAATTCAAATAATTGGTGGCGGTTCATCAATAATTACTGCAAATCAAGCACCAAATGGACCATTTGTTGCAGGATCTGTTTCTACAACATTTGTAGCTACTTTTCCAGTTCCTGGGCCTTCACCTGTACCTCCAGCAAGAGCACCAGGAAATGTGGTTTCTATGTTTACAGGTACTCCACCTGTTTATGCCAATGCAGTGACTGGAATAAGAGCACCATGGTCAAATGGCCCAACTAGTTTAACAACAATTCCAAACGGAACAGATACTTGTTTGCAAATTGATAATTTGGGTTTCTTAGGTTATGTATCAAATGGTGCTAATTTTAGTGCTGTAGGAATGACAACACTTCATATAGACATTTACGTTAATGCCCCTATGGCTAATCTATTTGTTTTTCTTCTTTCTAATGGAGATCAATTATATAATACAGGTCCTCTTTCAACAGGTTGGAATTCTAGAGATCTTACTTTAGCTACTACATATCCAGGCGCAAACTTAGCAAGTATAGCAGGATTTAAATTTGAACAAAATGTTGGGCCACCAACTCAGATTTATTTAGACAATATCTATTTCTACGTAAGTGCAAATAACCCAGGTCTTGCTAATTTTTCTATTCCAAGTCAACCAGCTGGTGCACCTAATTTTACAATTCCTCCTCCAACAACTAATAGTGGTGGTGCAATTACTTATTTCAGTAGTAATACGAATGTTGCGCAAATAGTTAATGTAAATCAAATTCAAATAATTGGTGGTGGTACTTCTGTTATTACTGCAACTCAAGCAGCAGCTGGAGGATTTGATGCAGCCAATATATCAACAGCGTTTGTTGTAACTTTTGGCCCACCTCCTGCTTCACCTGTTCCGCCTGCAAGAGATTCAAATGATGTTTTCTCTATGTTTACAGGTTCTCCATCGGTTTATGCTAATCCAGTAGGATTTAATATGGTACGAGCACCATGGACAGCTGGAACAACTTTAACAACTATACCAAATGGCTCAAATACCTGTTTAAAAGTGGATAATTTAGGATTCTTAGGTTATGTAACTGATCAAGAGCCAACTCGTTTTAGTGTAGCAGCAATGTCAAAACTACATGTTGATGTATATCTTAATGAGCCAACATCAAATTTATTTATTTTCTTACTGACTAATGGAGACCAATTATATAATACAGGCCCACTTGCAGCAGGTTGGAATTCTTTAGATATTGATTTATCTTCTTTTGTTGGAGCTAATTTAACTAATGTTTACGGATTCAAATTCGAACAAAATGTTGCTCCAGCTTATCAAATGTATTTAGATAATATTTATTTCTACAGACCTAAATCAACAGTTAATTTAACTTTATTTATGGAAGGATACTATACAGGTTCAGGTTCAATGGCATCAGTAAAATTAAATCAAGATGGTGTTTCTCCTCCTGATGAAGTTGAAAACATTACTGTTGAATTACGTCATGCAACTACTTATGCTCTTGTAGCGTCAACTACTGCAACTTTAAAAACAGATGGTACTGCAATTTGTAATTTCCCAACAGCTCCTAGTGGTTCTTTCTACATTGCTGTAAAAACAAGTAATGCAGTTCAAACTTGGAGTAAGACTCCACAATCAGTTAGTTCTGTTGTTCCTTTAGCATATAACTTCAGTACAGCTGCATCACAAGCCTATGGAGATAATATGATTGAAACAGTTGATTCAGGAGTTTGGGCTTTCTATTCAGGAGATATTAATCAAGATGAAGTTATTGATGGAACAGATGCTCCACAATTAACAAATGATGTTGAAAATTCTGCATTTGGAGTTCAGGTAACTGATATAAATGGTGACGGAGCGGTTGATGGTTCAGACGTACCTAGCTTTGATAACAATACTATGAGTTCAATTTTTGCTAATTACCCATTACCTTAATTAACCAATTTAAATTAATATTAATTTATCTTTATAGATAAATAACATTTATAATTTAACACTTAATAGTGTATTAAATAATTAAATTAAACTCACTAAACCTAAAATAATAAACATCTACTGCTTTAAAGTGCAATTACAAAGCAATTTGTTTTTTTTTGAATTAAAATAAATAAATTTGTTTTTTTAAAATATATAATATGAAATATAAATTTTACTTTTTGTGTACATTTTTTTTCGCTATTGTTGGATATTCCCAAACAGGTATTGGTGTATATTCTGTTCATGATGGAGGATTTGAAAACCAAAACACTGGAAATATGCCAGCTGGAAATGCAACTCAAGTAGATCTTAGAACTACACTTTGGTCTGCAAGTACTACGTCAGGCACAGCAATTGTTAGAACGATTTTAGCTTCTGGAGGCAGATCAGGCCCGCAATGTGGTTCATTTGGAACAGCATCAGCTTCTCAAAAATTGTTTTATTCACCAGTTATTGCAGGATCAAATTTTGCTGCCAATACTAAATACCAAATACAGTTTTTTTATAAACCTTCAACTACAACAGGTACATTGTCTGGAAGTACAGCAGAATTAATTATAGATAATGCCTCATTAACTGCTGCGCCTGCAGCTGTAGGAACTAGAGCATTTGTAGCTGCAGGTATAGATCCGGCTGCATCAACGTCAACATGGACAAGAGTGGCAGTAGAAGTTACTACAGCAGCAACAGTAGGTACTAATGGATTAGCATTGATTACATTTACTTCAAGTTCAAATTTTACCGCTAGTTTTGATGATTTTGTGGTTTATCAAGCAAATGCTCCTGATAACACAGCTCCTAATTCTCCTGGTGCAATAACTGCTACTGGACTTGCAGGTAGTTCAGCGAGTGTTAGTTGGAATGCCGCTTCTGGTGGTGTTGACGGAGGAGGTTATATAGTTATTCGTTATCCTACAACTGTACCATCTGCTTCAGATGATCCAAATCAAAATGGAATTTACAAAGTAGCTAATTCAGTTGGTGCAGGTTTAGTTAGATACATAGGTACTAATCTTTCATTTACAGACACAAGCTTAAGTCCAGGTGTAGATTATTATTACAAAGTATATGCTTTAGATAAAGCATTCAATTATTCAAACGAAAGTGCCACAACTTCTCCTATTCAGTCTATAGCTACAACATATTATTATAAAGGTACAGGATTGTTGACAGATATTTCTAATTGGGGTTTAAATACAAATGGCACTGGAACTGCTCCTACTAATTTTACAGATCCGTCTCAAGTTTTTGAAATTAGAAATACTACTGCAGTAACTCTTGATGGTACATGGACAGTTGGAACAGATCCTGCAAACGGAACAAAAATACGTTTTGGTAGTACTACCCAACCAGCAATTACTCTAACTTTAAATACTGGAGCATCTATTGGTCCGAGTGGTACAGGAAATGTTGATGTTTTGGCACCAAATTCAGGTAACCAAACAGTAATATACAAAGGAACTACAGCTATTTCATTTGGAAATATATTTGATGACAATTTAGTAATAATTTATGATGGTGTAACTGTATCCTCCTCAACCACAAAAAGTTTTGGAACTGTTTCTCTTGTAAATGCGGCAAATGTTACTTTAACAGCTACACCAGTTATAAAAAATATTAATGTTGATGCAACTTCAACATTAACAGCTCCAACTAGTGCTTCTTCAGCTTATATAACTATTCCTATTGGTGGATCAGTTGTTATAAATGGAACTATAAAAGTGCCAAAATTAACAGGATTTGTATCTAGTAATGTGGGTGCATCAAATGACAGCTTTGGTGATATTCAATTTATTGGAAATGAAAATCTTACGTTAGGAGCAAATAGTATTGTTGAATATGTTCGAAATGCCGGAGGGACTCAAAATGTAACTGCAAGAACAGATTATAAAAACCTTATTTTGAGTGGTACTACTCCTAAAAACATAAATGGGCCCACTATTGTTTCAGGAACATTAACCGTTAATCAAACGGCACCTGCAACAGCAATAAATTTATCCGGAGATTTAACTATTAATGGAAATCTTACTTTTGTATCAGGTAAATTTACTACATCAATAAACACAATAACCATAGGGATTTCAGGAACTATTACTGGAGCAGGACAATCAACAGGCTGGATAGCTGGTAATTTGAAAAAATTAACTGCTTCAGGTGCTAGTCCAACTTATAATTATGCTATTGGTGATTCTAATAATTACACTCCCTTAACATTAACTTTCTCCGGAGTTACTTCAGTTGCTGGAGGATTATCAGCTAGAATAAACACAGCAGATCATCCACAAATTGCTACTTCAGGTCTAGACATTTTAAAAAGTGTAAATAAAAATTGGACATTAACAAATGATGCTTTAGCTGGTTTTGGAACTTATTCTGCATTATTCACCTACACAAGTGCCGATATTGATTCAGGTGCGACTTCTGCGAATTTTAAAATCCGATTATATGATGGTACATCTTGGTCGGTTTGTAATTTATCTGGTACACCTACTGATACTGATGCTTCAGCAACTAGTATTTCAACTTTTGGAGATTTTGCTATTGCAGAGATAGATCCTTTAGGAATTAATGATTTCGACTCCACTAAATACAATCTATTTCCAAATCCAACATATGACGGTTTACTATATTTTACTAATTATGATAACACAATCGAATCCATAGAAATTTATGATTTATTGGGTAAAAAGGTATTTATGTCTAGTATTATCGGTAATAAAATTGATATTCAAAACATTAAAAGTGGTGTCTATATAGCCCATATTAAATCTGAAATTGGAGTTACTGTTCAAAAAATAGTGGTTCAAAATAACTAATTTACTATTATCCTTATTTAAATATATTTAAAATATGAAAATTTTTCACAAATACTTTTTAATTCTGTATACATTAGCGTTTGTATTATTTATATCATCATGCACTACAGAAGATGTAAAACCGTTTCCTCCTACTTTAGGCGCTTTTAATGTTCCTCCAAAACAAATTGGGAGTCTTCCATTTGAGTTAATTCCGCCAACTTCTGATAGTTCAGGATTATTTACATATACTTCTTCTGATGCTTCTATTGCAACTATTAATGGTTCTACTTTAACAGTTGTAGGCATTGGATCTTGTATTATTACCGCAATTCAAGCCGCAAATGCTGGCTTTAGTTCTGCATCAATAACGGCAAATTTTGATGTTACCGCATTGGCGCCTCCTACCATTGGAGTATTTAATGTGCCTTCTAAAATGTTAGGTAGTCCACCTTTTCAGTTGACAGATCCAACTTCAAATAGTGCAGGTGCATTTTCATATACAAGTAGCAATCTTTCTGTTGCTACAATTAGTGGCTCAACAGTTACAATTATCGGAGTTGGAAATTCAACTATTGTTGCTACACAGGCTGCTTTTGGCACTTTTGCATCTGGAAATACTAGTGCTATATTTACTGTAACTGCAAGTACTCCTATGGCTAATATTGCTAATGATAATTTTATTGGCACTACAGGAACAGCTTTAACTGCCAATGGCTGGGTTGCCCATAGTAGTTCGGCAACTAATCCGATTTTGATTACTTCCCCTGGACTTACTTTTCCTAATTATTATGGTTCTGGAATAGGTAATGCTGCTAGTGTAACAAGTATAGGACAAGATGTTTCTTTGCAATTTACTCCTGTTACCTCTGGAACTGTTTATGCTTCATTTTTGGTAAAAGCTACAGCTTCGCCACTTTGTATTGACCAATATTTCTTTGGATTTGGAAATAATACAACCTCAGATACAGCTTACAGAGCAAAATTGATGATCAATCAAGATACTTCCAATCCATCAAAATTCAAATTTGTGTTTGCTGCAAATGCTACTAATAAATATACTACCACATTATTTGATTATGGTGCGACTTACTTAGTCGTAATTAAATATAAAATTATAGATCCTACAGTTATAAATAGTAGTGGAAACTTAGGACGTGATGAATCAAGTCTGTATGTTTTTGATACTTCTTCAAACTATCTCTCTGAGCCAAGTACACCAACATTAGGCATAGAAGATACCGCATCTGTTGATATAATTCCAGGAAGAGTTGTTCTTAGACAAGACAATGCAAATTCTCCAAATGTTGTTATTGACGGTATGCGAGTAGATACTACTTGGAACCTTAGAAATTAAATTAATAAAGTTATACAATATAAATGGTGAATCTAAAAAGGGTAATAACTTTAATAATTCTATTTCTTACAGTTATAGAATATTCAAGCGCACAAGAAATAGTTCTCAATAAATACTTATTTGGAGAGGGATTAATTTTTTCTGGTAAAGACAATAATTATAAATTTGAAATTAACGGATATCTCCAACCCTTTTTAGAGAATAGAAGATATCTAGATAATGAAGATGAAAATTCATACAATCGTTTCAGATTAAGAAGAGCAAGAATAAATATTGCGGGTTCTGCTGCTCAAGAAAAATTAACCTATCGTTTACAACTTGATCTCACTGGAGGAGGAGAATCTGATGCTACACTTGAAAGTTTAGTTTTTGATGCATGGATTGCCTATGATATAACCAAGAGAATAAAATTAACTTTTGGACAAAAAGGTACTCCTACAGACAATCGGGAACTTTCAATGCGTTCTAACACACTTCAATTGGTAGACAGAAGTCCGTTGACAACTGCTTTTGGTACTATTAGAGAATTTGGTTTTTTTGCAGAATCAAAACACAAAATTTCTAAAGTATCCTATATTAAACCAGAGATTTGCATTACCAATGGCGATGGTATCAATGTTTACAATAGAGATTATGGAGGATTTAAATATGGTGGTAGAATTGATTATTTGCCTTTTGGTCTTTTTAATAATTTTGGACAATACCGACAAGCCGATTTAGTTCGAGAACTAACTCCAAAATTTGTAATAGGTGTTAATTATAGCTATAATGTCGGGATTAGTGACAGAAGAGGAAGTCAAAGTGGAACTATATTATATCTTGACAATCAAAATAATGAATTATTACCTGATTATGTTAAATATGGTGTAGATTTTTTGTTTAAATACAAAGGCTTTTCAATGTTAGGTGAATATATAAAGGCTGATTCAAGAGTTCCGAATGGCATAACACAGAGAGTTCGAAATGATGGAACAACCACTAATCAATTCCTTGTAAATGGTATTCAAGATGTTGAAAACTATGTTAATGGTAGAATGATGGTAGGAGAAGGTTATAATATTCAGGGCGGTTATGTTTTTAAAAACCTTATTTCTGTTGATGGACGATTCTCGCACTTGAAACCAAAGGAAAATTCCTTTTTAAATAATGGTACTTTTTACAATCGATCCAACTATTTTACTTTAGGAATAACTAAATATTTAGCACGAAATTATGGTGCTAAAATTCAATTAGATTGTACTTATATAAATGCTAAAAATGGTTCTAATGATATTTTTGGAAATCCAATTTTAGGTGACGAATTTTTAACTAGGCTAATTACAACCATCACATTTTAAGTATATGAAAAATAAATTTAAATATTTTTTTTATATTCTATTGGCTGTTTTTCCAGTTTATGGACAATTTAACCCACAAAATAATGAGATAACTAAAAGGTTTTTCCCAGATCCACCTTTAGAAATTAATACACCTTCTTTTAGCAAAAAAGGGTTTACTAATTATGACGATATGATGAATTATCTAAATAAATTAGTAAGCGAGCATTCGTCAGAAATGTCAATTTCATTTATTGGCGAAAGTCAAAAAAATAAGAAAATTCCAAAAGTAGTTTTAAATAAAGATAATGGAAAAGAAAAAATAAAAGTGTGGTTTCAAGGAGGTCTTCATGGAGATGAACCGGCCGGAACAGAAACTATGCTGTATGTATTAGATAAACTTTTAAATGATCCGAAATATAACAGTCTATTAGATAAAATAACACTAACGATTGTGCCTATGGCAAATATAGATGGTTATGAAAAACAAGATCGTTATGCCGCTAACGGATTAGATTTAAATCGAGATCAAGTAAAACTTTTAGCAAAAGAGAGTAATTTTTTAAAAAAGGCATTTAGTGATTTTGGTGCTGAAGTAGCAGTCGATTTTCATGAATACCGCCCGTTTAGAAAAGAATTTGATTTACTCGGAACAAATGGTATTTGCTCCATTTATGATGCTATGTTTATGTATTCAGGCAACTTAAATCTACCTCAAAATTTAAGAGATTATACTAAAGATGTTTTTGTTGGAAATGCCAAAAATGTTCTTGAGACTAATAACTATATATTTAGAGATTATATAGCGAGTGTAAAACAAAATAATGATATACATTTCAATCAGTGTACTACTGAAGCAAGATCAAGCACAACTTCCTATGCTCTAACAAATTGTATTTCATCTTTAATAGAAATTCGTGGGGTAAACCTCCAAAAAACATCATTTAAAAGAAGAATTCATACCACTTTTTTAATTGCTACTTCATTTCTTCAAACAGTGTATGATGACTTTACAAACATAAAAGATGTTTTAAGAGTTTCAAATAATATGAAACCAGAAAATATAGTCGTATTAGCAAAAAAACCTCAAGAGATTCAAACCATTAGAACCATTGATTTGAAAGATAATACCGAAATCTCTTTAGATATTAAAGTCAATAATGCACTAAAATGCATCCCTATATTAGAAAGAAAAAGACCAACTGCCTATCTAATTCTTCCGGAACAAAAAATACTTGTCGACAAATTAATAATCTTAGGGCTGAATGTTGAAGAACTCACCGAGGAGAAGAATATAAAAGTAGAGTCGTATAAAGTTACTTCTATACTTGTTAGTTCAGATGAAGAAGAAGGTTTTAAAGCACAAAAAGCAGAAACATCAATCACTACCATTGATAAATCTTTTATTAAAGGAACGTATATTATTTATTTAAATCAAAAAAATGCAAAAATGGCTACTGAAGTTTTAGAACCAGAAAGTGAAAATGGATTTTTAAAATTTGAAGTTTTGAAAACAAATATTAACAATGAATTACCAATCTATAGATACCTATCCAATGAAAAAATATAATAAAAAATTAAATTTAAGTGCCATTACTACTCTAATAATTATTTTATTTGGATTTACTGGCTTTGCACAAGTTGAAATTAAAACTGGTTCTAAAGAATTCCAATTAGGAGATGGTTTACGATTTAATGTAAACGATGGAGACTATAAATTTAGCATCAGTGGATTTATACAAGGAGTTTATAAATATGAAAAAACGGATGGTTTAGAACCCTTACATTACATGAATGCTAAAAATACTTACCTTACTATTTCTGGTAGTATGTTTAAAGAAAAGGTGTCTTTTTTATTTCAAAATAATTTTAGTAATGGAAAACCTCTTTTAGATGCTTGGGTAGCTTATACTCCAATATCTAATTTAAAAATTAGTTTCGGACAAAAACAAACTTTTACAAATAACAGAGAAATGACTTTCTATGAAGATAAGTTACAGTTCGTTGAACGTGGAATATTTAGTTCCCAATTTAGTAGAACTGGTAGAGAATTAGGTATATTTTTTGAAAGTCAATTTGGTATAAATAACTTTTTAATTAAACCTAAATTTGCCATAACTTCAGGCGATGGAATCAATTCTTTTGGCACAAATTCTACTGATGTAGATAGAGGTGGACTTAAATATGGCGGAAGATTAGACATTATCCCTTTAGGTAAATTTAAAAATGGAAACGATGAGTACATCGCTGATTTATTACATGAAGATAAAATTAAAATACTAGCAGGTGCCGCTTTTAGTTATAATGTTGGTGCAAGTAATGAAGTTGGCGAAGGTCATGGTGATTTTACGTTTTATGATAGCGATTTAGAACAAAAATATCCCGACTACAGAAAATGGTATGGTGATATTCTTTTAAAATATAAAGGATTTTCGTTTTTGGGAGAGTATATAAATACTTCTGCTTTATCTCTTGATGGGTCATTTGTAAATGCTACAGCTACTACTCCATTATACATGACTGAAATAAGTAATTATCTAGTTTTAGGTAATGGATATAATATTCAAACTGGATATGTAACTAAATCTGGTTATTCTATCGATTTAAGATATGAAAAATTAATCCAAGAAATAGATAATAATAATTCCTTATTAACAGATCAAGAGGCGTTTACATTAGGATTGACTAAATATATAAAAGGTAATAATCTAAAAATTCAAACTTCTGTTTCTTCAACAAATGATGATAGATATAATGCTGTTTTGAATTCATACGAAGAAATAAATACAATTTCCGCTCAGTTCAGTATCCAAGTGGTTTTTTAACAAAATATAATCCTATAACATGAACTATTCTTCAAAAGCATCAAAAATATTTTTTTCAATTATTACAAATCTTACCTTTTGGGTACTAATTGCAATTTTAATCGGAATTTTTGTTGGCCATTTCGCTCCAGAAACCGGAGTAAATATGAAGATTGTAGGCGATGGATTTATTAGTATTATTAAACTTTTTATTGTTCCTATAATATTCTTAACAATAGTATTGGGAATTGGAGGGATTGGCGATTTAAAAAAAGTAGGTCGAATTGGTGTAAAATCTCTTATCTATTTTGAAATAGTTAGCACACTAGCACTAGCAATAGGAATAATTGTTGGCTATATAGCTCAACCTGGTAAAATAGACAAAACAGGATTAGAAATTCAAGATGCAAGTAAGTATACACAAAGCTCAAGTGAAGGATTTAGTTGGCTTTCATTCTTTATGAACAATATTACTCTTCAAGTTCTAATTGTAGCAATTATTGTTGGAATTGTATTAAATTATCTTTCTAAAAGAGAAATAATAGTTGCTTTTTTATACAAATGCTCTTCTATTGTATTTAAAGCATTAAAATTTGTAATGTATCTTGCTCCTGTTGGTGCTTTTGGAGGAATGGCCTACACAGTTGGGAAGTTTGGTTTACATACGCTTATTCCGTTAGGAAAATTAATGCTAACTGTATATGCTACCATGTTTATTTTTATTTTTCTTATTCTTGGTGGAATAATGAAATACTATAAATTAAATATTTGGCATTTTATAAAGTATATTAAGGAAGAATTATTAATTGTTCTTGGCACATCTTCTTCTGAAGCTGCTTTACCCAACCTTATGACTAAACTAGAAAAAATGGGTTGTAGTAAATCTGTTGTCGGTTTAGTTGTTCCTACTGGGTATTCATTTAACTTAGACGGTACTTCAATATATTTATCAATGGCCATTATCTTTTTGGCTCAATTGTATAATGTGCATCTTTCTTTTGGTGAAATTCTAACAATTATTGGACTTTTAATGATAACTTCTAAAGGTGCTGCTGGTGTTACAGGGAGTGGTTTTATCGTATTAGCCTCAACGCTTACTGCTATTCATAAAATACCTTTAGAAGGTCTTGCTTTTCTATTAGGTGTTGATAAATTTATGAGTGAAGCAAGAGCCATTACCAATTTTATAGGAAATGGAGTGGCTACGATTGTTATTTCAAAATCAGAGAAAGAATTTGTAAGCATTGATGAAAACTCAGATTCAGAATTGGATTTAATTGAATCTGAAGTTGAAATTAATTCAGAAGAAGACACTATTAAATTCCAAAAAGAAACTGAAAATTCATTTTTATAAAATATTCTTATCGTTAATACACTATGAAAAGCATTAAAATTATTCAGGAGTTACATGATTTGGGCATAACAGGTTATCAAGATGTTTCACACAACCCAAGTTATGAAGAAATGTATCAAGCCGAAGTTTCACATTTTAGAAAAGGATACGAAAAAGGAGCTACTACAGATACTGGTGCTGTGGCAGTAAAAACGGGCATATTTACAGGTCGTTCGCCAAAGGATCGCTATATTGTTCTTGATGATGTGACTAAAGATACAATCTATTGGGATAAAAAAGTAAATTTCCCTACTACTGTCGAAATATGGAATGATTTAAAAACTTTAGTATTAGAACAGCTTTCTACTTCTAAAAAAATATATATAGTAGATGCTTTTTGTGGAACTAATATTAACACTCGATTAAAAGTGCGTTTTGTAATGGAGGTTGCTTGGCAAGCGCATTTTGTAACTAATATGTTTATCAGACCTTCAACTTATGAATTAGAAAATTTTGGAAAACCCGATTTTATAGTAATGAATGGTTCTAAAGCCACAAATCCGAATTGGAAAGATCAGGGATTGAATTCAGAAAATTTTGTTCTTTTTAATCTTACTGAAAAAATACAAATCATTGGAGGTACATGGTATGGCGGAGAAATGAAAAAGGGAATGTTTGCAATGATGAATTATTATTTACCGCTACGTGGAATTGCTTCTATGCATTGTTCTGCAAATGTTGGTGAAGATGGAGATGTAGCAATATTTTTTGGTCTATCTGGAACCGGAAAAACAACCTTATCCGCAGATCCAAAAAGATATTTAATTGGTGATGACGAACATGGATGGGATGATAATGGAGTATTTAATTTTGAAGGAGGTTGTTATGCAAAAGTAATCGATCTAAGTGAAGATAAAGAACCCGAAATTTGGAAAGCTATAAAAAGAGATGCTTTGTTAGAAAATGTGATTGTAAATGAATATGGTGAAATTGACTATACAGACCATTCTATAACAGAAAATTCGAGAGTTTCCTATCCAATACATCACATTAATAAAATTATTTTACCCTCTAAATCAGGACATGCCAGTAAAATAATTTATCTTTCAGCTGATGCTTTTGGTGTATTACCACCTGTTTCTATTTTAGATGAAAATCAAGCTCAATACCATTTTCTTTGTGGTTATACATCAAAACTTGCAGGCACAGAAAGAGGAATTACAGAACCTGAACCTTCCTTTTCTCCCGCTTTTGGTGAGGCTTTTTTAACTTTGCACCCAACAATGTATTCTAAAACTTTAATTGGAAAAATGAAAGAACATGGAGCAAAAGCGTATCTGGTCAATACCGGTTGGAACGGAACAGGAAAACGAATTTCTTTGAAAAATACTAGAGCTATTATTGACGCCATTATAAACGGTGAAATTGATAAAAAAGAAACTAAATTAATTCCCTTTTTGAATTTGAAAATACCAACGACTTTACCAAACGTTAGTAATGAAATTCTTGATCCAAGAGATACTTATAAAGTCAAAGAAGAATGGACGCGAAAAGCAAAAGATTTAGCTTCTCGTTATATTAAAAACTTTGAACAATATACTAATACAGAAGAAGGTAAACGTCTTATTAGTTATGGACCTAAATTAGAAGCCGAAACTGTCGATTCTTAAAATTACTTGAAAATAGTTTGAAGAAAGTTTAATATACTAGTTTTTGAATACTCAAAAACTACTATCCTAACCAACCTTCTCTATCCAAACTACGGTATTGTATCGCTTCGGCAATATGATTTGAAACTACAGTTTCTACATTTTCTAAATCAGCAATTGTTCGTGCTACTTTTAAAATCCTATCAAAAGCTCTTGCAGACAAATTCAGTCGCTCCATAGCCGTTTTTAATAATTGTAATGACGTTTCATCCAAAGTACAATATTCCCTAATTTGCTTGGAACTCATTTGAGCATTGTAGTGAATGTTGTCAAATTTCTCAAATCGTTTTGATTGAATTTCCCTTGCAGCAGTGACTCTTTTTCGTATGGCACTACTACTTTCTGCTTTTCGAGTTTCTGTTAATTTATCAAACGGAACTGGAGTTACTTCAATATGAATGTCAATTCGGTCTAAAAGTGGACCAGATATTTTACTTAAGTAGCGTTGCATTTCTTGCTGTGAAGAACTTTGTGGTGAATTTGGATCGTTGAAATAACCACTCGGACTCGGATTCATACTCGCCACTAACATAAAAGAGGAAGGATATGTTATAGTAAATTTTGCACGTGAAATAGTTACTTCTCTGTCTTCCAAAGGTTGTCGCATTACTTCAAGAACTTCGCGTTTAAATTCAGGTAATTCATCTAAAAATAATACTCCATTGTGAGATAACGAAATTTCTCCCGGTTGCGGATAACTTCCTCCTCCAACCAAAGCAACTGAAGAAGCGGTATGATGTGGTGCTCGAAAAGGTCGTTGGTTCATTAATCCGGCATCTTTAATTTTTCCAGCAACCGAATGTATTTTTGTAGTTTCCAAAGCTTCTTTTAAAGTCATTGGTGGCAAAATACTCGGTAATCGTTTGGCTAACATTGTTTTTCCAGAACCTGGCGGTCCAATTAATATAATGTTGTGTCCACCAGCAGCTGCAATTTCCATACATCGTTTGATACTTTCTTGACCTTTTACATCCGAAAAGTCAAATTCAGGAAAGTCTATTGTTTTATTAAATTCTTCACGAGTGTTTATTACAGTTGGTTCTAAAATGGATTTTCCTTCAAAAAAGTCAATTACTTCAGTTACATTTGAAATGCCATAAACATCTAAACCAGTAACAATGGCAGCTTCTTTAACATTTTGAATAGGAAGAAAAAATCCTTTAAATCCCTCCTCTTTTGCTTTAATTGCAATAGATAAAGCACCTTTTATTGGTTGCAAACCACCATCGAGCGACAATTCTCCCATAATAATGTATTTATCAACGTCGTCGGCTTTAATTTGACTAGAAGCAATAAGAATTCCGATCGCAAGTGTTAAGTCGTAGGCAGAACCTTCTTTACGCAAATCGGCTGGCGCCAAATTAATAGTGATTTTTTTAACAGGAAGTTGGTAGTTATTGTTTTTAAGAGCTGCAGCAATTCGGTAGCTACTTTCTTTTATGGCGTTATCTGGCAGTCCTACCAAATGATATCCTACACCTTTATCAATATTAACTTCTACTGTTATGGTTGTGGCTTCAACGCCAAAGACGGCGCTTCCAAATACTTTTACTAACATGGCTTTTACATTTTTTTATGGCTTTTACAATTGTAAATATATAAAATTTTATAAACAGTATCTTTCCAAAGCAGTGAAAAATATATGAAATGTAAAATAAAGTAATCTTTTTGTAAATTTTATTTGTCTATATGTAAAATATACTTTACATTTGAAAATAATTTTAAAATCAAGATTTATGAAAACACAATTTTTATTTCCGAACAAATACAAAAAAATGGGTTGGGTCTTATTTGTTCCATCATTGATTATTCAATTCATTGCTATTCTATTTGAATTAAATTTGGATAATTATTTAAATGTAAAAGTTCTTGCTTTATACCATGATACATTTGGCAATAAATCACATTTTTTTAGTATCATTCAAAACAGTATTGCTGATGAATTGTTAACCATCAGTTTAATCATTGGTGGAATTCTAATTTGTTTTTCTAAACTTAAAAACGAAGATGAATACATTTCAAAAATTCGCTATGAAAGCTTAGTATGGTCAACGTATTTAAACTACGGATTGATTGTATTTTTTACAATTTTTTTATACGGAATGCCCTATTTAAATGTATTATTTTACAATATGTTCACGCTACTTTTTTTCTTCATTATCCGTTTTCATTACATGATTTTTAAACTAAACTCTAATAGCGATGACGAATAATTTAAAAGTCTTGCGCGCTATTAAGAATATTTCGCAAGAAGATTTATCCAAAAAAATTGAGGTCAGTCGTCAAACGATAAACGCAATGGAAAAAGGAAAATACGTTCCATCAACGGTTTTAGCTTTAAAATTAGCGCAGTATTTTGAGAAACCTGTTGAAGAAATATTTACTTTAGAAGTTACCGATTAAAAAAATCCCTTCCAAAATAATGGAAGGGATTATATTATTTTTTAAAATTTGAAATGCCTTGTTTCAACCAATTTTCATACAATTTAACATCAGGATCGTAGCTTGTAGTTGGCGTAATTAAATTTAAATTATTTCCGTCTAAATCGACTAAAACATACAATGGCTGGGTATTGGTTTTGTATTTGGTAATCATAAAATCGGTCCATTTATCGCCTATTGTTTCAATTTCTGAACCTGTTGATTTGGAAATAAATTGCTCGTTTTTAGGTAGTTCTCGTTTGTCATCGGCAACTAAAGAAATAATAACAACTTCGTTCTTTAAAATTTTTAAAACACTTTCATGTGTCCAAACATTATTTTCCATTTTTCTGCAATTCACACAAGCATGTCCAGTAAAATCTAACAAAACTGGCTTTTTAACTTTTCTAGCATATGCTAATCCTGTTTCATAATCGGCAAAAACAGCCAACCCACTTGGACCAAATTCGGCACCTTCTGGCAATTTTTCATCAGAAGAATTACCAAAAAAACCTTTTGGACTTTCGCTATACGATTGTGGTGGCGGAAATGCACTTATTAGTTTTAATGGAGCTCCAAAAAGTCCGGGAATCATATAAAATGTAAACGAGAAAACTAAAAGTGCTAATACTAATCGTCCAACAGAAATATGAGTTAATGGTGAATCATGTGGTAAGGTAATTTTTCCTAATAGATAAATTCCCCAAGTTCCAAAAATGGCTATCCAAATAGCTAAAAAAGATTCTCTTTCAAACCAATGCAATTGCAAAACCAAATCGGCATTGGATAAAAATTTAAATGCAAACGCTAATTCTAAAAATCCCAAAGAAACCTTAACGGTATTTAACCAACCACCCGATTTTGGTAAAGAATTCATCCAACTTGGAAATAAAGCAAACAACATAAATGGCAATGCTAAAGCAGATGAAAATCCTAACATTCCAATTATTGGAGCTATTCCGCCTTTTGAAGCAGATTCAACTAAAAGTGTTCCAACTATTGGACCAGTGCAAGAAAAAGACACAATTGCCAAAGCTAAAGCCATGAATAAAATTCCGAGAATTCCGCCTTTATCAGCTTGTTTATCTACTTTATTTGCCCAAGAATTAGGTAACATAATTTCGAAAGCACCTAAAAAAGAAATAGCAAACACTATTAATAATAAAAAGAAAATAATATTAAACCACACATTTGTAGATAAAGCATTTAAAGCATCAGCACCAAAAATTGCATTTATAGACAATCCTAAAACGACATAAATCGCAATTATTGAAATTCCGAAGAGTATTGCATTTCGTTTACCTTGAGCTGGAGTTTTACTTTGTTTAGTAAAAAAACTAACCGTCATTGGAATCATTGGAAATACACATGGTGTTAGCAATGCCGCAAAACCGCCAAGGAAAGCTAAAAAGAATATCGTCCATAAACCTTTCTCTTTTTCTTTTTGTGGAAGCGATTTTGATGCAGTTGTAACAATTTCTTTTGCAACTTCTTTATTAATAGTTGTGGAATCAATAGTGGTTGAGTCAGCAATTGCTATTGGAGTAGCTACTTTTTCTGTTGAAATTGAGACTGGAATATCAAAAATAAAATTTTTACTTTCATTGATACACGATTCTTTACAAACCTGATAATCTAGAGTCAATTTAATTTTTGAGGTCTTTTGATTGCTGATTTTTACTTTTTGAGTGAGAGTAAGATTGTATTCAAAGTAATATTCATCAACTCCAAAAACATCATTAAATTGTTTTTTGTATGGACTCTCTTTTGCTTTTCCTATTAATTCAAAATTTCCTTTTTGATCTTTAAACTCTAATTCCATTGGCAATGGACCATCAACAGGTGTAAATTGAGAATAAATATGCCAATCCTTTTCAATTGTGGCTGTTAGGATTAAATTGAAATCGACATCACTTATTTTTTCAACTCTAGTTTTCCATTTAACGGGTTCTTTTATCTGTGCATTTACAGTTGAAAAAACTATAAATGTTATCAATAAATAAACTACTCTTTTCATATATTTAGGCTTATTTGCAAAATTTTTGTTGTGTTTTCAGTTATTTTAAATCGATCATCCTGTCTTTTTCCAACAATCCAAATTATTTCATAATCGGAACATAATAGCCAAGTGTTTTCTTTATCAATCAATGATAATTTTTCGTCTTTAAAATATTTACTCAATTTCTTTCTTCCATTCATACCAAAAGGATAAAAATAATCACCATCATTCCATTTTCTTATAACCAATGGAAACTCAATTTTATTTTCATCAACAAATATACTATTAGAATCGGTATCAGAAATGTCATTTACATTACAAAAATTGAATTTTAAGGGAATATTAACTTGTAAATCTAATTTATAAAGTAAAAACGATTCACTTCTTGCCTTATTTTTTAATGACAGAATTAGAAATTTTCTATCTTTTAACAAAACATGCGTATCCGAAAAAATTTGTTTCCCAGATTGTGCATCAACTAAATCATAAATATCATCCCAAGCAGTAAATCCGAAACTTTGCAACCAATGAAATATATACGAATTGGGATTTTCTAATTGCTTAATTTTTTCAATATTGAAATGATAATCGTCACCAACTTCTGTACATACTTGCATGAAAATTATTCCAGAAGCATCTTCAACCATTGATTTGGATTGATTTAAAAACTGAATTGTTTTTAGAAATGAATCCATGAAATTGGGATTCAACTCTTTTAGTACCGGAACTAAATCATGTCGAATTTTGTTTCGCAAATACGCATCTGTAGCATTACTTGAATCTTCTCTCCATTTAATATTATTTTCTTTGGCATAGTTTTCAATTTCTAAACGAGAGAAAGGTAACATTGGTCTCAAAATAGAATCATTAATTGCTGGAATTCCTAACAATCCATCTAATCCAGTTCCTCGTGATAAATTAATTACAAACGTTTCCAAACTATCATCGGCATGATGTGCTGTAAGTACATAATCAAACTCTTTTTCAGCTAATTGTTCATCAAACCAATCATAGCGCAATTCGCGAGCAGCCACTTGTGTAGAAACTTTCATTTCTTTTGCATATGCTTTTGTTTCAAAATGTCCAATCGACCAAGGAATAACAAATTTATCGGCATAATTTCGAACAAAATCCATATCGTCATCGCTTTCTTTACCACGCAACTGAAAATTACAATGCAAAATCGCAAAAGGAAATCCGATGCTTTGAAACAAATGAACTAAAACCATACTATCAATTCCACCACTAACAGCAATAAAAAATCTCTTTTTTATTAAAAAAGGAAAATTTTGAATAACATGATTATGGAATTTTTTTTGCATGGTTAAAAATAACAAATTAATTCTGTTCTAGCACTTCAAACATGGCTTTTGCTTTTAACAAACATTCTTCGTATTCATTTTCGGGAATAGATAAGGAAGTAATTGCACTACCAACCGAAAAGGAAAGGTATTTATTTTGCGAATTATATAAAATACTGCGAATTACTACATTAAAATCGAAATCGTTATTCGGACTGAAATATCCAACGGCTCCGCTATATAATCCGCGTTTGGTTTCTTCTAAATCTTCAATAATTTGCATAGCCGAAATTTTCGGAGCTCCAGTCATACTTCCCATTGGGAAAGTAGTTTTTATTATTTCTATTGGCGAAACAGTATGTTCAACATTTGAAACAACAGTAGAAATCATTTGATGTACTTGTTTGAAAGTATATACTTTACATAATTCTTCCACTTCAACCGAACCTTTTGTAGCTGTTTTTGATAAATCGTTGCGAACCAAATCGACAATCATAATATTTTCTGATCTTTCCTTTGGATTTTGGGAGAGCTCTTTTTTTGACAGTTCATCCAATTCCAAATCGAAAACACGTTTGGCAGTTCCTTTAATTGGTTGCGAAATTATTTTGGTTTTCTCTTTTTTTAAATAGCGTTCTGGAGAAGCACACATCAAATAATTATAATTGTTTTTAAAAAAAACTGCAAAAGGAGGTTCAGAAATAGTGTTTAACTTTTGATAAATAGCTAGCGGATTAATTTGAGTTTCATCGGAAAAAAATTCCATACAAAAATTAGCTTCATATATATCACCAAGGTGAATATGATCAAGCATTTTGTTGACTTTGAAAAGATAATTTTCTTTGGAAATTCGTTGCTTAATCGGAACGTTTGAGGACTGTCCCGAAGCTTCAAGACGGAACACTGAACACTGTTTTATTTCTTCAAAATCATCGTCAATTTCATCATTGCATAGTTTTAGATATTGAATTTCTAATTGATTCTCTTTTAGCAAAAATAGCTTTTTTGGTTGAAAAAAAAACAAATCAGGAAACTGCAAACCATCAAAATTTTGAGATTTTAAATCTTCTATATCATTCTTACAATCGTAGGATAAATAGCCAAAAAGCCAATCATTAGTTTGACTTTGGTATTGATGTAAATCTTCAAAAACATTAAAAGTATCCGTTTCTAAAGAAGTAATTGCATCTACAGCCAACAAACAATCGTAGTTGAAATGGTTTTGATGGTATTGATTAGAATCTAAAAAAACGACTTCTCTAAACTGATTCGACCACAACAAAAGTTGCTTTTTGAATTCATTTGGATTTTCAATTTGTTTGGTAATAGAAGTTCTCAAAAACTATAAATTTTACTTTTCAAAAGTACGATAAATAATATTTTATGTTCCTATGCAACAATTGAAATTTTTGGCACGGTTTTTATACTTAGGAAAATAACTAAAATATTCATTAAAATAAATTTTTATTATTGATTGTAAAAATACTTAAATACATCTATTTAATTACAATTATCTAAATAATAACTTTAAATTAATTTTTATGAAAAAAAACACAAAAACCGTTCTAGTTTTACTTTGTCTTGGTGTAGCATTTTCCTGTAAACAATCTGATAATGCAACAAATCAAGAAGCGTCAAATGCAATTAGTGACACTACAAATGTTGTTACCTCAGCAGCAGCTGTTGAACCCAAAAATAGTAATCGAAAGTTTATACGAACGGCCGACATTAAATTTAAAGTTAAAAACGTAGCCAAATCAACTACAATAGTGGAAGATGTAACTACAAAATTTGGAGGATTTGTAACAAATACCAATTTACAAAGCACTATTTCAGATGAAAACAAAACAAAAATTAGTCAAGATAGCACTTTGGTTACCACCAAATTCATTGTTGATAACAACATAATAATTCGTGTTCCAAATAGCCAATTAGATACTGTTATAAAATCGATTAGCAATCAGATTGGTTTTTTAAACTTCCGAATAATTAAAGCCGATGATGTGACTTTACAACTACTTTCAAATAAATTAGCACAAAACAGAAGTTCGATTTCGGAAAAAAGATTAGTTAATGCTATTGATACAAAAGGAAAAAAACTCAATCAAATTATTGATGCTGAAGAAAATTTAGACACAAAAAAAGAAGCTAATGACATGAGTAAAATTCAAAATTTGTCATTAGAAGATCAAGTGAATTTTAGCACTTTAACCCTTCAAATATACCAAGATCAAACTATAAAACAAGAAATGATAGCCAATGAAAAAAGCATTAATGCTTACCGACCAAATATTGGATTACAAATTTGGGATAGTATTAAAACAGGTTGGTATATTTTGGAAGAAATGATTTCGATTGTCGTTGTACTTTGGCCTTTTGCTTTGATTGGCTTTTTAGTATTTATTGGATATAAAAAATGGTTTAAGAAGTAAGTATTAAAAAAATAGTAAAAAATTAAAAATCCAAATTCCAAAGTATATTTTTTTTGAAATTTGGATTTTAAAATAATAGTTTTTGAATTTATACGTGCAACGCTCTATTGTCTGTTGCTGCCAAAGCCGCTTCTTTGATAGCTTCTGCAAATGTTGGATGTGCGTGACTCATTCTAGAAATGTCTTCGGCAGATGCTCTGAATTCCATTGCAATTACAGCTTCAGCAATTAAATCGGCACAACGAGCACCAATCATATGAACACCAAGAACCTCATCCGTTTTAGTATCAGCTAAGATTTTCACAAATCCGTCTAAATCCCCACCAGCACGAGCTCTTCCTAATGCTTTGAAAGGGAAACTTCCCGATTTAAAATCAACTCCTTCTGTTTTTAATTGTTCTTCTGTTTTTCCAACTGCGGCTACTTCAGGCCATGTATATACAACTCCCGGAATTAAATTATAATCGATATGTGGTTTTTGACCAGCAATAATTTCAGCTACCATTGCGCCTTCTTCTTCGGCTTTGTGAGCTAACATAGCACCACGTACTACATCGCCAATAGCATAAATAGTAGGGATATTAGTTTGTAAATGATCGTTAACTTCTACCATTCCGCGATCAGTTAACTTCACTCCTGCTTTTTCTGCGTTTAATCCTCTTGTATATGGACTTCGACCAACTGCAACTAAGCAATAATCACCATCGAACGAAATTGTTTCTCCTTTAGCATTATCGGCTAGAATAGAAACAGTTTTACCTTTTCTGACAACCGATTTTACTTTGTGAGACGTATAAAACTTCATTCCTTGTTTTTTCAATACTTTGGTCAATTCTTTAGACAAACTTGCATCCATTCCTGGAATAATTCTATCTAAATATTCGACTACAGAAACTTGAGCGCCTAATCGAAGATACACTTGACCTAATTCGATTCCGATAACTCCACCACCAATAATTATTAAATGTTTAGGAACTTCTGGTAATTTTAATGCTTCTGTTGATGTGATAATTCGTTCTTTATCTAAAGTTATAAAAGGCAAATTAGATGGTTTTGAACCCGTTGCAATAATGATGTTTTTTCCTTCAATAGTTTCTGATGTTCCGTCAGCTTTAGCAATAGCAACATGAGTTGCATCTACAAATGAACCTAAACCTTCAAAAACGGTGATTTTATTTTTATCCATTAAGAATTTTACACCAACAGATGTTTGATCCACAACCGCTTGTTTTCGGGAAATCATTTTTTCGAGATTCACTTTTACTTCGCCTGAAACTTCAATTCCATGATCGGCAAAATGTTGCAATTCTTCATAATGATGCGAAGAAGCCAACAACGCTTTTGAAGGAATACATCCAACATTTAAACACGTTCCGCCTAGTGTACCGTATTTTTCGATAATAGCAGTTTTGAAACCCAATTGAGCACAACGAATAGCTGAAACATATCCGCCTGGACCAGAACCTATAATGACTACGTCAAATGAACTCATAGTTTTATTTTTTTAGTGATGCAAAATTACAAATTCAATTTCAATTTCAATGTCAAAAATCAATTTCAATAAGAAATAATTTCAATTTTTATTTTTTATATTTGAAAGAAAAAAAATGTCTAAATTTAATTTACTTCTTCTACTTTTCTTTTCTCAATTATTGTTGTCTCAAACAGACCCGAAATTGTATGATATTATTGATGCAGTTTCTTCAAAAAAAATTGAGAAAGACATTACTATTTTAGCCAATTTCGGAACTCGAAATACGTTTAGTGACACCGTTTCAACTACAAGAGGAATTGGCGCTGCGCGTCGTTGGATAAAATCGGAATTCGAATCTATTTCAAAAGAGTGCAAAAACTGTTTAAATGTTTTCTATCAAAAAGATTTTGTATCCACAAAAGATGGTGATCGCATTCCAAAAGACGCTTGGATAGTAAATGTTGTTGCGATTCAAAAAGGAACTAAATATCCTAATAGGTATGTTATTATGACAGGTGATATTGATAGTAGAAATTCGGATACGATGGATTTCACTAACGATGCACCTGGTGCCAATGATAATGCTTCTGGAATGGCTGGAGCTATTGAAGCTGCTCGAGTTTTATCCAAATATCAATTTGAAAATAGTATTATATATCTAGGACTTTCAGGTGAAGAACAAGGTCTATTTGGCGGAAAAGGTTTTGCCGAATATGCAAAGAAAAACAATTGGGAAATTATTGGTGTTTTAAATAATGATATGATTGGAAATATTGAAGGTGTTGATGGTGTAATTGATAACCGAACATTTCGAATTTTCTCGGAGCCAACACCAGTTACAGAAACTGAAAAAGAACGAAAAAACAGACGTTCTTATGGAGGCGAAGTTGATGGTATTTCTCGTCAATTGGCGCGATATATTCATAAAACAACTACTGTTTATATGCCCGAAATGAATCCGATGTTGGTGTATCGATTGGATCGATTTGGTCGTGGCGGACATCATCGACCATTTAATGATTTAGGATTTGCGGGTGTACGATTAATGGAAGCTCATGAAAATTACAATCGACAACATCAAAATAATAGAATAGAAAATAATATCAAATATGGTGATGTTATTGAAGGTGTTAATTTTGAGTATGCCAATAAACTGACAGCAGTAAATTCGATAGTATTAGCTAGTTTGGCATCTTCACCTATTGCACCTAAAAATGTTTTAATTGGCGGAATTGTAGAACCAAACACCAAATTAAAATGGGAAAAATCAAATGACGATGCTATTGTTGGCTATAAAATTTATTGGCGATTAACTACTTCACCTCAATGGGAAAATAGCCGATTTGTAGGCAATGTTGATAATTTTGAATTGAAAGGAATTGTAATTGACAACTATTATTTTGGTGTTGCATCCGTATCAAAAAACGGACATGAAAGCGTGGTAGTTTTTCCAAATGATATAATTAGAACAACTTCTAAAAAGCAATAAATTTACAATTAAAATACATTGCCTAAAATCAACCGACCGAAAGAAATTATATTAAATCCAAATCCAATGAATTATACTACCAATATTAAAAAACTTCTGGCTTAATTGAAAACAACATTTCAATAGATGTAAGTGAATTAAATGGTGGAACTTATTTTATTACAATTGAAACAAATATAGGAAAATCGACTAAGAAGTTCATTAAATTATAAAAAAAAAATCCCGATTAACTCGGGATTTTTTTTGTTATTTATTTCTTGTTTAACTTGCTGTTTTTATAGCCATAAAGAAAGTAAAATATCAAACCTATAAACAACCAAACTCCAAACCACATCCAGTTAGAAACCGCCATTCCAGTTAGTAAATAACAACAAGAAACTAATCCTAAAAGCGGAATTAAAGATAAGTTTTTAAGAAATGATAAAACGGTCATTACTACACAAACTAATAGAAATACTAACATTGGAATATTGGTTGCCATTTTTCCATCCGAAAAATCAAGAATATCAGTAAAAAATGTTGGAACATATTTCAGTAACAAAACAATTGCAACAACCATAATTAAAGGAAAAATAAACTTTGAATTGACATAAGGAATTCTGAATTTACCTTTAGTTGCCCGTTCAGCTAATTCTTCCGAACTTTGTGGCGAAAGCATTAAAACACCACCGCAAACTAATACGAAAGCAAATAAAGTTCCGATACTAGTAAAATCTAAAACAAAATTTTCATCGGTAAAGAATATCGGAATTCCAACTACTAATCCGGTTACAATTGTAGCAAAACTTGGTGTTTTGTATTTTGGATGAATTTCTGCAAACTTTTTTGGCATTAAACCATCACGACTCATCGTCATCCAAATTCGAGGTTGTCCCATTTGAAATACTAACAATACACTTGTCATTGCAACAACTGCAGCTATGGAAACAATAAAAAGCATCCATTTCACTCCTTTTAAAGCAAAAATTTCTGCTAAAGGATCACTAACGCCTAACAATTCATACGAAACCATTCCAGTAATTACCAATGCTAAAACTATAAACACAACTGTACAAATCACCAAAGAATAAATCATTCCTTTAGGTAAATCACGTTGTGGGTTTTTACTTTCCTCAGCAAGTGTAGATACCGCGTCAAAACCTATATAAGCAAAGAAAACTGCCGAAATTCCTCCCATAACACCACTAAAACCATTGGGCATAAAAGGCGTCCAATTGTCAATATCAATATAAAAAGCACCAACAATAATAACTAAAATGATAATGGCTAGTTTAATGTAAACCATTATGTTACTAAAATTTCTTGATTCTTTTGTACCACGATAAACTAAATAAGTAATCAATAAATTTATTACTACTGCGGGCAAATCAAATATTATTTTTAAACCACCAATAACAGGAGCATTCTGCCAAGCCATTAATCCTTCTTCCCCTTTATTAGCAACAAAAGCATCTTGAGCCGATTTGTAATTGATGGTTAGCCACTCGGGTAAATGAATATGAAACGTTTCTAATAAATTGGTAAAATAACCGCTCCAAGAAAAGGCAATATATATATTTCCGATAGAATATTCCATAATTAATGCCCAACCAATTATCCAAGCAAATAATTCTCCAAAAGAAACATACGCATAAGTATAAGCACTTCCAGAAACTGGAACTCGTGAAGCAAATTCGGCATAACACATAGCTGTAAATCCACAAGCAATAGCGCACATAATATACAATAAAACAACTGCTGGTCCACCCGAAAAACAAGCGTTTCCAATTGCACTAAAAGTTCCTCCACCAATTATAGCAGCAATTCCAAAAAAAGTTAAATCTCTAACGGTTAAAACCTTATGCAACCCTGAATGAACTTCACCATCTCCACCTTCTTGAACAATTACATTTGCAGATTTTTTTCGAAATAAATTTGATAGTGACATAATGTGTTTTTAAATTTTTATCAAAACAAATATAGTATTATTTAAATATGTTTTTTCTAAAAATAGAATTTTACAAATTATAACTAAAAACTATTAATTAATAAGAATATATAATTAAAATCAATACTGAAAATTAAAACAATTAATTAAATTTGTGGGAGAAATAAAAAAAAATCTAAATATGCAAAACAACAATAATACTAGCAATGGCGGTAAGTGTCCATTTTCTGGTGGTGAAGTAAAACAAACAGCTGGTAATGGTTCGAGAAACGCTGATTGGTGGCCAAATCAATTAAAATTAAATATTCTTCGCCAACATGCTAATCTATCTAACCCGATGGATGATTCATTTAGTTATGCTCAAGCATTTAAAAGTGTAAATCTTTCTGCGTTGAAAAAAGATATTTTCGATCTTATGACTACTTCACAAGATTGGTGGCCAGCAGATTACGGACATTATGGGCCTTTTTTCATTCGAATGGCTTGGCACAGTGCTGGTACGTATCGAATAGCTGATGGTCGTGGTGGTGCAGGTTCTGGAACACAACGATTTGCTCCATTAAACAGTTGGCCTGATAACGGAAATCTTGATAAAGCCCGCTTATTGTTATGGCCTATTAAACAAAAATATGGGAAGAAAATCTCATGGGCTGATTTAATGATACTTGCCGGAAATTGTGCACTTGAATCAATGGGTTTTGATACTTTTGGATTTGCAGGAGGACGTGAAGATGTTTGGGAACCACAAGAAGATATTTATTGGGGAACCGAAGGAAAATGGTTGGATGACAATCGTTATTCAGGAGATCGTGAACTAGAAAATCCGCTTGCTGCAGTTCAAATGGGACTTATTTATGTAAATCCACAAGGTCCAAATGGAAATCCCGACCCAATTGCGTCGGCAAGAGATATTCGCGAAACTTTTGGAAGAATGGCTATGAATGATGAAGAAACTGTTGCTCTTGTTGCTGGTGGTCATACTTTTGGTAAAATGCATGGAGCTGCTGATCCTGATCAATATGTTGGTCCAGAACCTGAAGGTGCTCCTATTGAAGAACAAAGTCAAGGTTGGAAGAATTCTTTTGGTACAGGAAAAGGAGAACATGCAATTACAAGTGGACTCGAAGGTGCTTGGACAACCACTCCAACAAAATGGAGTAATAACTACTTTGAAAATTTATTCGGATTTGATTGGGAACTAACAAAAAGTCCAGCTGGAGCGCATCAATGGAAACCAAAAAATAACGGTGGAGTTGGAACGGTTCCCGATGCTCACAATCCAGCAATAACTCATGCTCCTGTTATGACAACAGCCGATTTAGCTATGAGAATGGATCCTATTTACGAGCCAATTTCAAGACACTTTTTTGAAAATCCTGACGAGTTTGCTGATGCATTTGCTCGTGCTTGGTTCAAATTAACACATCGTGATATGGGACCAATTGCTCGTTATCTTGGTTCAGAAGTTCCGAAAGAAGAACTAATTTGGCAAGATCATGTACCTGTGATTACTCATCCATTAATTAATGATTCCGATATCGCCTTTTTAAAATCTAAAATACTAGATTCTGGTTTACCACTATCGCAATTAGTTTCTACCGCATGGGCTTCTGCCTATACTTTCCGTGGATCAGATAAACGCGGTGGTGCAAACGGTGCTCGTATTGCTTTGTTTCCTCAAAAAAATTGGGAAGCTAACAATCCCAATCATTTGGGGTTAGTTTTGTCAACATTAGAAGAAATTAAATTTTCTTTTAATAGTTCGCAAACGGATGGTAAACAAGTTTCATTGGCAGATTTGATTGTTTTAGGTGGATGTGTTGGAATTGAAAAAGCCGCTAAAAATGCTGGTCAAAATAGTACTGTTCCTTTTACACCGGGAAGAACCGATGCTTCACAAGAACAAACTGATATTGATTCGTTTGCGGTTTTAGAACCAACTGCTGATGGATTCAGAAACTACATGAAGACTAAATATACAGTATCTGCAGAAGAAATGCTAGTTGATAAAGCACAACTTATGACACTTACTGCTCCAGAAATGACCGTTTTAATTGGTGGAATGCGTGTATTAAATACAAACTTTGATCAATCTAAACTTGGTGTTTTTACTAAGCGTCCTGAAACATTAACCAACGACTTTTTTGTAAACTTACTCGATTTAGGTACAACTTGGAAACAAGCATCTGATTCACAAGATATATTTGAAGGTCGTGATCGTGCAACAAACGAACTAAAATGGACAGGAACTCGTGTCGATCTTATTTTTGGTTCTAATTCAGAATTAAGAGCATTAGCAGAAGTTTATGCTTGTAATGATTCACAAGAAAAGTTCGTTAAAGACTTCGTTGCAGCATGGAATAAAGTAATGAATTTGGATCGTTTCGACTTAAAATAATTTCATATTATTATATAAAAAAAGGTAGACTAATTTAGTTTACCTTTTTTATTTTTTTTGGGCGTGCCAGCATTTCCCATACTTCTTCCAACGCAATGCTGTCGGTCTACGGTTGCAATTCCTTAGCTTTTTTTGCTTTTTGTTAGAGCCTAAAAGTAGCTCCTTGGGTCGCTCTTTTATGACCACAAAATGGCAAAAAAAAGCCTTCGTCATTTTCACTTTCGCCCTCACGCGAAAACCATTGCTAGTAACAAAATTTTATTAAATTTAAACCACATGATGGAAGAACTTAGTCAAGCTCTGACTAACAGATTGGTTTTAATTGGGACAGAATTTTAACTTAAAAAGTTATTTTAATAAAACTTGATTGATTACAACCAATAGGTAATTCATTTATTTATGAAACACAGATTAAATAAATTTTAAAATTTAATTAATCTGTGTTTCTTTTTTTTCTAGGAATTTCATACAATTCAGAAACTGCTTTAACAAGCATTACTAATAAAGTTTTAGAGTTTTGTAATAAATAAAATAACCATCGATTTGAATACTAAAAAAAATAATCTGTGAATCTGTGGCAATCATTTATCTAAAATACTTCTTCCGTAACCAAAAAGCTAAATTTACCAATAAAATCAATGCTGGAACTTCTACTAAAGGTCCAATTACGCCAGCAAAAGCTTGTCCGCTATTGATGCCAAAAACGGCAATTGAAACGGCAATTGCTAGTTCAAAATTGTTTCCAGATGCGGTAAACGATAACGCTACTGCATCGCGATAATTGGCTCCGATTTTCATAGAAACAAAAAACATTAAGAAAAACATAATTCCGAAGAAAATAACTAACGGAAGAGCAATTCTAAGCACATCCATTGGTAAATCGACAATCATTTCGCCTTTTAAACTAAACATAATTACAATGGTGAACAGCAACGCAATTAATGTGATTGGCGAAACAAAAGGGATGAACTTTTGATTGAAAAATTTGTCGCCGATAAAATTCTTAATCAAAAACCGACTAACAACAGCTAATACAAATGGAATTCCAAGGTATATGCCAACAGTTTTGGCAATTTCTGCAATAGTAATATTCAATTCTAATCCTTTAATTCCAAATAAAGGTAACATAATTTCCAAATAAAAATAGGCGTACAAACTGAAGAAAAACACTTGCAACAAGCTATTAATTCCTATTAAGCCTGCGGTTAGTTCGCGATTTCCTTCGGCCAATTCGTTCCACACAATAACCATTGCGATACAAGGTGCTAATCCGATAATGATTAATCCTGTCATATATTCGGGATAGTCTTTTAGGAAAAAAGTGGCGAGTAAAAACATTAAAAACGGACCAACAACCCAGGTGATAAAAAACGAAGCGGTGAGCAATTTTGGCTTTTCAAACATTTGAGCCATTTTCGAAAAATCGATTTTCGTCAATGGTGGATACATCATTAAAATTAAACCAATAGCTATTGGAATATTGGTTGTTCCCGATGAAAGGGAATTGATAAAAGTGGAAGAATTTGGAATTAAATAACCAATTCCGACTCCAATCAGCATTGCTGTAAATATCCAAAGCGTTAAATAGCGGTCTAAAAATCCCAATCGCTTTTTCATAAAACTATTTATTTATTTTAGAAAAAACATAAAAGAGTTCACGAGCAATTTGCCTGCATCTTTCCTCATATTTTTCACTTTGCTGTGGTGTATTGTCAAATACTTTTGGATCTTGAAAAGGCAATCCCAATCGAAAATCGGCGCCCATAACAACAGGACATGATTTATCGGCTTCTGAACAAACCATTACAGCACCAAAATTTTGTGTTGGATTAGTAGAATCCGAATATTTTTTTGAAAACAAAACCATAGGATTTAGTTTCTCACCAATGGTTGCAAGCCAAATTGGATTTTCACTTTGTTGATTAGATTGCAATACAATTCCGCAATTTTCAAGAGCTAACAATGCATTTTTATTCACTTTGGTTTGTTCAGTTCCGCCCGAAAATGTGCTTACCTTTTTTACATCATAATATACCGAAGCAATTTGTGCCCAAACTTGCGACATGTGACTTCTTCTAGAGTTACTAGTGCATACAAAAATTAAATTGATTGTTTTCTTTTCCTTTTGTTGTTGATAAATGTAGTTGGCTATTTCTTCTAAATCGGTTTTTCTTTCTTGAGATATTTGATTGAATTCGGTTGGAAGTGATGAACAATACTTCAATAAATTGGGATTCAATTCGTTTTTTTGAGCTTGTACAAACGATATAAAGAACAGGCAAAGTAAGACTAGTGTTGATTTTAAACTCATTTTTTCAAAGTTTTTCATTTGTTTATTTATTTAGTTGAGCAAATACATAATACATTTCGCTCGCAATTTGCAAACTACGCTCTTCATATTTTAAATTCATTTCATTCGTTCCATCAAAGGCTTTTGGATCATTATATTTTATAGGAAATCTGGCTTCAGAACCAAAAACTGCTGGACAAGCCTCGTCGGCGTTATTGCATGTCATTATTGCGGCGAATTCCGAATTCGGATTAAAATCGTCATCAAATGCTTTTGAAAAACAAATAATTGGATGTTCATTTTTAGCGAATTTTACAGCATAAACTGGATTTTTTTCATTGCTTAGCTTTTCAATTTGGAATCCTTGATTGGATAAGGTTTCACCCACTTTTGGGAACATTGCTGTGGCTTCGGTTCCGCCAGAATAGCAAAAAACATTTTTTACATTAAAATGAAACGCCATAGTTTGTGCCCAAATTTGAGACAAATGACTTCTTCTAGAATTGTGTGTACAAATAAAATTAAGTCGGATTTCTTCGTTGAAGTTGACTTTATTTTGAATGTAATCAATTAATGGTTGAAGAATTTCCTTTCGTTCTTGAGTAACGATTTGGTTGGAAATGATTTGGATGGTTTTGGATAGATTTTCTAACATAACTTTTTTTAACTGCAAATGTTTGATTGTTTTACTTGTTTGTTTTTAGCCCAGACAGTAACGGAAAGCATTTTGTGAAAGAAGACTAGTTTTTGTTACCGAAAAAAAGCGACCCAAGAAGCTCTTTTTTTGGTTTACAAAAACAGTTTTATTTGCAAAAACTTGTAGTGCATGGCTGGAATTAGCTTCAAAAAATTAACAACAATTTGAATTTGGCGCACAACAAGCTGTTTCTTTTTCTTTCCACTCGCCTATTTTAACTTTCAATTTGTCGGTTGGAATTCCGCAATGATCTTTAGCTAAACAATTGGTTGCTTTAGAGGTTAAGAGGAAATTAGTTCCGTTGAACACTAATTGAAATTTTCCGATGGTTTCTTCCATTTGGTATTCGATTTCGATTTCTAAATCGGGAATTTGCAATTTTTCTTGCGATAATTCTATAATATGCAACAATTTTTCTGGATGCACACGGTGATCGTAATCGTTGGCTTCCCAAAGTTGAAAATTGGCTACTTCATCAATGCGAATAGTTCCGCCACAATCGATGAAATGTTTGGTTATTTTTCCCACTTCGGTCACGTGAAAATGACTCGGAACTAATTCGCCATTAGGCAATTGAAAAGCTATTGTTGGCAACTTTTTTAATTCGTGTTTAAATTCTGATAGTTTCATAGTCATTACGAGGAACGAAGCAATCTCCTCAATTTTAAATTATACATTATTTTAAATTGTTTTTGTGTTGTAGTTAACAACACTTGTTTTTTAATTTATGTCGAATAATACCAAAGTGATTCTCTATTTTATCAATGGTATCGGGATTGATGCAATAACAAATAGCAGTTCCTTCGATATTTCCTTTGATGATGTTTGCATTCTTTAACTCTTTTAAATGTTGCGATATTGTGGGTTGCGCCAAAGGTAATTCGTTTACAATATCGCCACAAATACAAGTATCAACAGTTAATAAATACTCAACAATTGCTATTCTAGCTGGATGCGATAAAGCTTTGAATAGTGTTGCCAATTCGTTATGTTGCATTGAAAAAGAAGCTGATTTTGATGCACCCATAACTCTATAAATTTTTATATTGCAATATTACGATATAACAATATTATAAACCTAATTATTTTTGTTAAATTTATAAATAGGTTGTTATTCCTTAATCCGAAATAATTTCTTATTTTTGAAACTTAATAAATTTATATAAAATGGCTACAATAACTTTAGGCGGAAACCCAATAAACACGAATGGTGAATTACCAAAAGTTGGTTCAAAAGCAACCGATTTTCAATTAGTAAAAACCGATTTATCAATCACAACATTAGCAGATTTTGCTGGAAGTAAATTAGTTTTAAATATTTTTCCTAGTATTGACACAGGAACTTGTGCAGCTTCGGTTAGACATTTTAATCAAAGTGCAAGTGCGTTAGAAAATACTAAAGTTTTATGTATTTCAAGAGATTTACCATTTGCTCAAAAGCGTTTTTGTGGTGCTGAAGGAATAGAAAATGTAATAAACTTATCCGATTTTAATTCTGGGAATTTTGGAAAAGACTATGGTTTAGAAATGGTTAGCGGACCATTAGCAGGTTTGCATTCGAGAGTCGTAATTGTTATTGACGAAAAGGGTACAATTACTTATTCTGAACAAGTTCCAGAAATTGCAGATGAACCCAATTACGAATTGGCTTTAGCAACTCTTTAATCAACCTAATGGATTTTCAAAGAGACAAAACATTCTTTTCAGGACGATTTAAAAGTATGGGATTTGCACTAAAAGGTGCATTTAAACTTATTACTTCTGAACATAGTGTTATGGTACAGACTACAATTTCAATTGTATTGATAATTGCTGGTTTTTACTTTAAAATTTCAAGAGAAGAATGGATGTTTCAAACCTTAGCAATTGGCTTAGTGCTTAGTATTGAAGGTTTAAATACAGCAGTTGAAAAAGTATCCGATTTTATTCATCCTGAATTTCATGAGAGAATTGGTTTTATAAAAGATATTGCTGCCGGCGCAGTATTTTTTGCGGCATTGACCGCTTTTGTTATTGGCTGCATCATTTACATTCCGAAACTATAATTGCTAATTTCTTAAGAATGGCTAAAACAGAAAAAAAAGATACTTCAAAAAAAAATACTACAACTTCTGAAGAAAAAAAACCTCGGATGTTAAAAAAACAATACAAAGTTTTATTAGGTTGTTTGTTTGTATTGTTTTCTATTGGATTATTAATTGCTTTTATTTCCTTTTTTATTCATGGTCAAAAAGACCAAAGTATTGTTAATCAGTTTACTGTTCGGAATGAAATTGCCCACAATTGGTTAGGAAAAATTGGTGCTTACATTGCCGATTTATTTATCTATAAAGGATTTGGAGCTGCATCGTTTTTATTTGTGAAATTATTCTTTCTGACAGGAGCTTTTTTAATTTTAGATTTACCAATAAAGAAACTCAGAAATACATGGTTTTGGGATTTATTTGCAATCATTATATTATCCATACTTTTTGGTTTTTTTGCGACTTCTTTACCTGAACTCGGTGGAACTGTTGGTTATGAAATGAACTTATTTTTTCAAGATTTTATAGGGAAAACAGGAACTTTATTAATATTAATTAGCGGATTAATTGTTTATCTTTTATTTAAGATTAAAATCTCGCCAGATAATATAAAAACATTCTTCGAGAAAAAGAAAAAAGATATTACAGCGGATCTTAATGAAATGAATTCTCAAAATTCTGGTGGAAGTTACAATTTGGAAGAATATGCTGTAAACGAAAATGAAGAAAATAAAACCAACTCTACTTCTCAATTTGAAATAAACAAAGAAGATTTAAAGCCAACTATTTCGAGTTATTCTGAAATTGAATTAGAACCAACTCTAAAAAATGAACCAAAAATTTCTGAACCTACTTCTACTCCAACATTAGAAATTACACAACCCGAACTAATCAAAAGTAATGACGAATCATTTGTAATTGAAAAAGTTCATGATGATGATATTATTGAAGAAAATTTAGCAGCAAAAATAGTAGCTGATTTTGGAGAATTTGATCCTACATTGGATTTATCTAATTATAAATTTCCAACCATTGATTTATTAAAAGAATATACTTCGGTTGGAATTACTATAAATCAAGAGGAATTAGAAGAAAATAAAAATAAAATTGTAGAAACACTTCGCAATTATAAAATTGATATTGCTCAAATAAAAGCAACTGTTGGACCATCGGTAACCTTATATGAAATTGTACCCGAAGCAGGAATTCGAATTTCAAAAATAAAAAGTTTAGAAGACGATATTGCCTTGTCATTAGCCGCTTTAGGAATTCGTATCATTGCACCAATTCCCGGAAAAGGAACTATTGGTATTGAAGTTCCGAATAAAAATCCAACAATGGTTCCGATGAAAACCGTAATCGCTTCCGCCAAATTTCAGGAAGCCGAAATGGAACTTCCAATTGCGTTAGGTAAAACCATTTCTAACGAAACTTTTGTAGTCGATTTAGCAAAAATGCCTCATTTATTGATGGCTGGTGCAACTGGTCAAGGAAAATCGGTTGGATTAAATGCCGTTTTAACATCTTTATTATACAAAAAACATCCTGCCGAAGTTAAATTTGTATTAGTCGATCCTAAGAAAGTCGAACTTACATTATTTAATAAAATAGAACGACATTATTTGGCTAAATTGCCCGATACTGAAGATGCAATTATAACAGATAACACCAAAGTAATCAATACATTGAATTCTCTTTGTGTGGAAATGGATAATCGCTATTCGTTGTTAAAAGATGCCATGGTTCGAAATATTAAAGAATACAATGATAAATTCAAACAACGAAAATTAAATCCGGAAAACGGTCACCGATTTTTACCTTACATCGTTTTAGTTGTTGATGAGTTTGCCGATTTAATAATGACTGCAGGAAAAGAAGTAGAAACACCAATTGCTCGTTTAGCACAATTGGCGCGTGCTATTGGAATTCATTTGATTATTGCAACACAACGTCCATCTGTAAATGTTATTACCGGAATGATAAAAGCTAATTTTCCGGCTCGAATTGCGTTTAGAGTAACTTCTAAAATTGATTCTAGAACTATTTTAGATACTGGCGGTGCCGATCAGTTAATTGGTCGTGGTGATATGTTATTTTCTAACGGTAATGATTTAGTACGAGTACAATGTGCTTTTGTTGATACACCTGAAGTGGAGAAAATTGTTGATTTTATTGGATCACAAAAAGCGTATGCAAATGCCTATTTGCTTCCTGAGTTTGTAGGAGAAGAAAGTGGTATTAATCTTGACATTGACATTTCGGAAAGAGACAACCTATTTAGAGAAGCTGCAGAAATTATTGTAACAGCACAACAAGGTTCGGCATCATTATTGCAAAGAAAGTTGAAATTAGGATACAACAGAGCTGGTCGTTTAATTGATCAATTAGAAGCAGCTGGAATTGTAGGTCAATTTGAAGGAAGTAAAGCTCGAAGTGTAAATATTTCTGATTTAGTTGCTCTTGACCAATTTTTTAAAAATGAACAAAATAATGATTAAAATGAAATATTTATTTTCTATCGCAATACTTGTTACAATGGTATTTTCTACAAATGCTCAAGATAAAAAAGCGAAAGATCTTTTAAATCAAGTGACCGCAAAAATTAAAAGTTATAACAACATAGTTATTGATTTTAAATATACACTAAATAATGCAAAAGAAAACATTAATCAAGATAGCAAAGGAAATGTAACAATAGATGGTAATAAATATGTTTTGAATTTTATGGGCGTTACTAAAATATATGATGAAAAGAAAACGTATACAATAGTTCCTGAAGATGAAGAAGTAACAATATCAAGTGTTAATGATGCTGACGACAAAGCAATTACACCATCAAAAATGTTAACTTTTTTTAATAATGGTTATAAGTACACTTGGGATATTATACAAGATGTGAAAGGTAGAAAAATTCAATACATTAAATTAATTCCAAATAATTCAAAAGATCAACGTAAAGATGTGTTACTTGGAATTGATATTCAAACAAAGCACATATACAATCTGATTGAAAATGGTAAGAATGGTACAAAAACTACTTTGACTGTTAATTCTTTCAAAACCAATCAGCCATTATCAAAAAATCAATTTATATTTGTAGCAAGTAAATATCCTAATTACTACATCAATAAATTAGATTAATTCTTTTGAAAATATTAGACAAGTATTTATTAAAAACTTTCCTAATTACATTTACTACCGTATTTGTAATCTTGTTTTTTATATTCATTCTACAAACTGTTTGGTTATTTATTTCTGAGTTAGCGGGTAAAGATTTAGATTTTATCTTAATACTAAAGTTTTTACTATTTTCAATGCCTCGTATTATTCCGTTAGTATTGCCACTTTCTGTTTTATTAGCTTCTATAATGACTTTCGGAAGTCTGGCTGAAAACTACGAATTTGCTGCAATGAAATCGGCTGGAATATCGCTCCAAAGAGCCATGAAAAGCATTTCTGTTTTCATAGTTTTATTAAGTATTGTTGCTTTTGTATTTGCTAATAATGTTATTCCGTTTGCCGAATATAAATTCATCAATTTTAGACGAAATATTGCTCAAAGAACTCCAGCGATGGCAATTGCTGAAGGTCAGTTTAGCGAAGTTGGGAATTATACTATAAAAGTGGATAAAAAATCGGGCGACAAAGGAAATATTTTAACCGACGTAATTATTCACATAAAATTAAATAATGGAGAAGGTAATAAAACGGTTATCAAAGCAAAAAGAGGCGAACTAATAAGCAGTGAATCATCTAATACGTTAAAATTAGTATTGTATGATGGTTATTATTATGAAGATTTGAAACCTACAAATTTTGAAGAACGAAACCGATTACCATTTGCGAAAGCTACTTTTAAGAAAGACATCATCAATATTGATTTGTCAAAATTAAATACCAATATTGACAATGGTGAAATTGCAAACACCAATACAATGCTTAACATAAGTGAGTTAAAATATACTTTAGATTCATTAAATACAAATTATAAAAAAGACATAAAGTCGTATACCGATAATATATACCAACGCATTTATGTCAATTCCTTTTATAAAAGTCCGATTGACACAATAATTTCGTCTAAAAATAATGAATTCAAATCAAATATTCTGGAGGGAATTGATAAATTAAAAAAAACAGAAGTTTTAAAAATTGCACTAAATACTATTGAAAGTACCACTTTTACCATTGATAGTTCTAAAATTGAAATGGAAGAAAAAGTTAAAAACATCAACAGTCATTGGATTGCTCTTTTTGAAAAATTTGTAATTGCTTTTGCTTGTATTCTAATGTTTTTTATTGGAGCACCTTTGGGAGCAATTATCCGAAAAGGAGGATTAGGACTTCCAATTGTTTTAGCAGTAGCCATTTTTATCATCTTTCACTTTATCAATACATTTGGCAAAAAAGTGGCTCAAGAAAACGGAATAACTCCGTTTATGGGAACTTGGATGTCTTCGATGATATTAAGTCCGTTAGCCATTTTATTAACATATCGTGCTACAAATGATATTGGGGGAATGATTAATCGTGATACTTTTTTCGCTCCTTTTATTAAACTATTTCAAAATCTCCCTTTTATTAAAAACAAAGAAAACACTATAAAACAAGTAGTTGAAGTTACCAATGAAAAGGATTCAGTGAACAATCCGATTTTACAACTAACAAAAAAAATACAATTGTTTAATACTATTTCTTTAGTTTTTTATATCATTTCTGTATTTGTAACCATTTTAATTTTAGATACATTTCATACTTTATTAGTAGTAATTGGAATACTTTCACTAGTACTATTATACAGTTCCATATTTATAACTCAAAAAAACATTAGAAAATTAGAAGTTTTAGTTGGGAAAACTTTCCCTGAAGGCACTTTAATAGCATTGCTTTTAGGATTTCCTTTATTCTTTTTATCATATGTGTTAACTTATTCAACAATTAAAGAGACTTTATTTTATACTAAAAATAACAGTTCTAAAACATAAAAATATGTCAGAATTAATACAATTAAATACAATAGAAGAAGCTATTGAAGATATACGTCAGGGAAAAATTATTATTGTTGTTGATGATGAAGATCGTGAAAACGAAGGTGATTTTTTAGCTGCAGCCGAAAAAGTAACTCCTGAAATGATTAATTTTATGGCTACTCATGGTCGTGGATTAATTTGTGTTCCACTTACAGAAAATCGGTGTAAAGAACTCGAATTAAATGCCATGGTACATAACAATACCGATATTATGGAAACTGCTTTCACAGTATCAGTAGATTTAAGAGGAAATGGTGTTACCACAGGAATTTCTGCTTTAGATAGAGCAAAAACTGTTTTAGCATTAGTAAATTCCGAAACTAAATCACATGATTTAGGTCGTCCTGGTCATATTTTCCCGCTAATTGCCAAACAAGGTGGCGTTTTAAGAAGAACTGGTCATACAGAAGCTGCTATTGATTTTGCTCGACTTGCCGGATTTAAATCGGCTGGTGTAATTGTCGAAATAATGAATGAAGATGGAACTATGGCTCGATTACCACAGTTAGTTGATGTGGCTAAGAAATTCAATTTAAAATTAGTTTCTATTGAAGATTTGGTTGCTTACCGAATGCAACATGATAGTTTAATTATAAAAAAAGAAGATTACGAAATTGAAACTCGTTTTGGTGTTTTTCGTATGAGAGCCTATTTACAAACAACAAATAAACAAATTCATATTGCATTAACAAAAGGCAGTTGGAGTATTGGTGAATCTATTTTAACTCGAATAAATTCTACTCAGATCAATAATGATATTTTAGGAACTTTAACCTTTAATGCGGATAAAAAGTTAGATGATATGTTTCAATTAATAAATCAAGAAGGTCGTGGCGCCATTTTATTCATAAATCAAGAAATTCAAGCTTTAGATTTATTAAATCGAATTAAAGAATTAAAAGTATTACAAGATCAAGGAATAAAAAATGCGCCACAAATAAAAATGGATGCCAAAGACTTCGGAATTGGAGCACAAATTCTACACGATATTGATATTTCAAAAATTCGGCTAATTTCAAATACCAAACAAACTAAAAGAGTGGGTATGATTGGATACGGATTAGAGATATTAGATTATGTTTCCTACTAAAACTAACAATAAAACTACCTATGAAAAAACCACTTGTTGCACCAGTAAAAAATAATAATGATCAAAAGCTTCAAGAATTAATTGCTTTTTATCAAGAAACACTTGGGTTTTGTCCTAATAGCGTTGTTACCATGTATCATCGTCCTGAAATTGCTTATGCTTTTATTGCCTTAAATAAGGCTGTGATGGAGAATAAAGGTAACGTTACAAGTGATTTAAAAAGACTAATCGGATTTATGAGTAGTAATGCTGCTGGCTGTCAATATTGTCAGGCTCATACTATAAGAGCTGCTGAACGTTATGATGCACACAGAGAAAAACTGGAAAATATTTGGAGTTTTGAAACACATCCTGCTTTTTCGGATGCTGAACGTGTTGCATTAGAATTTGCTTTAAAAAGTTCTTTAATTCCAAATGAAGTAGACGATGCCATTGCCGATAAAATGCGTTTGCATTGGAATGATGGAGAAATTGTTGAAATTTTAGGCGTAATTGCTTTATTCGGATTTTTAAATCGCTGGAATGACAGTATGGGAACACAAATGGAAGATGGTGCAATTGAAAGCGGCGAAAAATATCTTTCAGACAACGGTTGGTCTGTTGGAAAACATAAATATTAACTAAAAAAAGAGGTTACATTAAAATAATGTTCCTCTTTTTTCTTTCATAGCAATCTCTTATTTTTTATGTTTTATCAATGTTAATTGATGTAATGTTCAGTAAAGCTTCAACATTTTTATTTAAATGATCTCTGGTTCTAAATCCACTTTCTTTTAGATAAAGTTCACCATCTTTATAGTATTGTAATGTAGGAATAGCTCTTACATTTTGTTCTAAAGCTATATTTGAAAGGTTATCTACATTAATGTTAATTATTTGAATAGCTGATCCGAAATTATCTTTTATCTCTGTTAAATGTCCAAAAATAGATTTACATGGTCCACACCATTTGGCGTAATAATTTAGAATTAAAATCTTGTTTTTTTTAATTAAACTATCGATAGTTACATCATCAGTAAATTCAATCATTTGTTTATAATTTATCAAACAAAAATCTAATATAAAACAGTAATAATAGTTTTCTATTTTACCTTAATTGTTAGCAATATTACAGAATATTTTATTCCTATTCATTAAAATAGTACTTTCATCCAACAATTATTATTTTTCGTATATACTAATAATTAATTTGTTATGAAAAAAAAGACATTTACAACAATCAATAAAACTATTGGATTAATTCTAATCTTTAATGTTTTGTTATTTTTTATAATTTTTGTTTCTTATTGTAGAACTTTACAACAGGAAACTTCTCTACTATCACAAATTAAAGATATTCAAAATCAAAACTTTATTGATGAATTTACACTTTCAATTACTTCATTAAAAAATGGATTACTGATTTTATTACTTCTTATTTTTTTTACAACAATAATTTCAATCTTTTTTCTAAAAAAATGGTTTTTTAATCCTATAAAATTAATAACAGATTCATTAGAAACAGGAAGTAAAAAAAGTATCAAATTGTTAAAAGCAATTCCTGGCGAGTTTGCGTACATTGGAAATCTATTTCAAGATAATGACAATCATAAATACGAATTGGTTTCTGCCAAAATAAAAGCAGAAGAAAGTGAACGATTGAAATCTACTTTTTTAGAAAATCTTTCACATGAAATTAGAACGCCAATGAATGCTATTATTGGTTTTACCGATTTGATGTTGACAACAAATTTAAATGAAGAAGAGAAAAAAGAATATTTATCAATTATTCATAAAAGTGGCACTAATCTAGTTTCAATAATAGAAGATTTAATTGAAATGTCTAAAATTGATGCGAACCAAATAGTTCCAAATTACACCGATATTGATTTAGATACTTGTCTATTAGAACTCTACAATACTATAAAAGTTGACATTCCGAAATCTAAAAAAATTGATTTCCATATTATAGAAAGTAATACAAAACTGTTTTATAATATTAAAGTTGATGAAGTAAAGTTGAAGCAAATTATCATTAATTTAGTGTATAATGCTATTAAATTTACCGAAGAAGGATATGTCGCTTTTGGATATGAAGTTATTGAAGATGGCGAGTTAGCTTTCATTGAATTTACAATTAAAGATACCGGAATTGGTATTAGCAAAGAGCATCAAAAAAATATTTTTGACCGATTTAAGCGTGTAGAAAGCGATTTAACCATTGAAAAAGGAGGTTTAGGTCTTGGTTTAGCCATAACAAAAGCCTATGTTGAAATGATGGGAGGAACAATTTCAATCTGTACAAATCAAAACAAAGGAACCATTTTTACTTTTAAGATTCCATTAAAATATGATAAAACAAATAAAATTGATGTTCAAGAAATTTCAAATTTAAAACAAGAAACTACAGCTAAAAATAAAATTATATTAATAGCCGAAGATGATAATATCAATTTTATATTGATTAAAAAAATGCTTCAAGTAACCAATTACGATATAATTAGAGCCGAAAACGGACAAGTAGCTGTAGCAATTGCATTAGAAAATCCATCAATTGATATTGTTTTAATGGATATAAAAATGCCAATTATGAATGGTTATGAAGCATTTGAAAAGATTACTGAAATTAGACCTGATCTTCCTATTATTGCTCAAACCGCACATGCATCAGAAGAAGATAGAGAAAAGGTAAACTCAATGGGTTTTACCGATTATATTACCAAACCTATAAACAAAGAATTATTATTAGAAATGGTTAGTAAATACATTTAGTATAATTCTTTTAAAAGGGTTACAATTTCCTTTTTCTTGATGTCAGATAGTGAACTCTCTATTTTTATTGCTAACGATTTAGAAATGGTGCTTTCTAAGATTTCAGTTTGTATTTTGTAATGCTGACAGGTTCTACAAATGGTTCTGTGATATAACAAAATTAATTTTTCTTTCGATGTAATTTCATACTCCTCTTTCGAGATGATTTCTGAAACTCTTCTACAAGAATATAATAATAAAGGTAAGTATTTTTTTAAACGTTCCATTTCGTTTCGACACATTTTTTAAGCAACAGTTTCGATCTGTGAATAATTTGCCAATAATTGGTCGTAGTAATATTTAATTCCTTACAAATTTCCTCCGCTTTTTTAGAAGTAAAATATTTATAGGTTAACGCTAAATTCCACTTTTCGGGAAGTTCGTTAAAACAATTCATAACATCGGTTTCAAATTGGTCATTTTTGAGTAACTCTTTTTCAAGTTCCCAAAACGGAATGATATCGTTTTCAACCCAAAAATTATTTTCATTGTACATCAAATCTGAAATAGCCACACCATTTTTTTCTGTTACAAGAAAAGACCTTGTTTTTTCTTTCCTAAAATGATCGATGATTTTATTGTTTAATATCGAAATTAACCATGTTTTGGGTTGACTTCTGTTTTCAAAACTTTCAAATGATTTTAATGCAGCAATAAAAGTATCTTGTACTAAATCTTCCGATAGTTCTTTGTTTTTGGTTTTTGAAATGGACCAAGAAAAAAGAGCGTCACCATATTGATATACCCAATTTTCGACAGTTTTAATTTTTACATCAACATTTTCCATAATTCTTTAATCGTAAAGGTTGATATAAAATTTCAAATACGAAAACACTAAAAACAATACCATATTCAACAATAATCAAAATCATATTTTCTTTGAAAGGAAAAACACTATAAGCGTAATAACTCAAAATAATCACAAAACTCCAAACTATTGGAAATTTATATTTTGTAAGCACACTCAACAAAACTAAATTAATTACATACCAAGGATGGACCGTTGTAGAAATAAACAAATACAATGTAATAACCATCAATGAATTAACTGCAATTTTATCAACGGAATTATTTTTCTTTATAAAAGCAAAAAAAAGTACCATTAGAATTGTAATAATAGGAGTAATTTTTCCTACTGTTTGTATGATATTAAATCCTTTCATATAAAAGCCAACTTCTCGAACTAAATAATAAATACTAGCATTGAACTCAAAATTAGTAAACCATAGCGAAATGGTTTCTACATAATTATTGATGAGTGTTGTATTTAAAAAAGGTAGAAAAAAAAGCATATTCAAACCGATTATCAAAGTATAGAATAAAACACTTTTTTTAAATCCTAAATACTTAAAAAATAAGGGTAAAAGTAATAACGGTAGTAATTTTACAGCTATAGAAATGGCAATAAAAAATGCCGAAATGATCCATTTTTTTGCTACTAACTGATACAAACCAAAAACAAAAAAGAACAACATTACACCTTCAAAATGAAGATTTCCTGTAAGTTCTAAAATCACCAATGGATTTAAAAAATACCAGAAAATGTTTTCGGTGTTTTTGTTGAAATGAATGAGTATCTTTTTTCCGTAATAATAAATTCCAATATCCGATAGAATTATAATTATTCGCAAAACAATTGTTGAAACCAATATCGATTTTCCTCCAATGAAAGCTGCAACAGCAAAAAATAATTGGTTAACTGGAGGATAGTTTGAAAAATGAGAAGCACTTAAACTTCCCATTTTTTCATACAAATATTCAGCGTTTGGAAATGAAACAATAGTATTTATGATAACTTCTGGCTTATATTGATAGGGATTAATGCCAGATAAAATAGCGTGTCCATCCCAAATAAATCGGTAAAAGTCTTGCGACAAAGTTGGCGTAGAAAATAAAAATAAAATACGATATAAAATGCCAATTTTAAAAAACGTCTTTTCATATTCGTTGGTTTGCAATAACATTATAATTCCCAAAAACGCTAATGAATAGGCAAATAGTAATACGTAAAATTGTTCTCTTTCAAAAAAATAGCCCAAAAAAACATAAGCAAATAGGCTAAGTAGTGTAGCAATATAAACTTGATATTTAGCAAAAAAAGCATCCAAATTATTTTACTTTTAGTGATTGTACAAAAACATAACTAAAGCCAAAAAGTAACATTAAATGTAAAGGGAATAAAGCAAAATCGTTCAAAATAAAGCCAGTATATAAACCAAAAAGGAAATACAAAACGAGTAAACCTTCGATAATGGTGTTCTTGGAAATGGTTTTAGAAATATAAATATTGTCTTTCCATTTTTCTTTTAAAGCTTCAATATTAAATTTGGGAGTTCTTATGAATTCACTTTTTTTACCTAAAAATCCTTCTAAGACTGCAACCGAATTTTGAAATGAAAATCCCATTGCAATGGCGTAAAAAGTAAAAAACATACCGATGTATTTAATAAAATTTTTAAAACCGCCACCTTGCAGACTTTTGTATGTATACCAATAACAAATAAAGAAAATGATAGATGTTACAATAAAGAAAATCATTATATCAAAATACAAACTAATATGACTGAAATAATTTTTTACAAATAGCATCGGAACGCTCAAAACTGCCATTATAAAAATACACAAAAACATGGAACTATTCAGTAAATGCAGTAATCCATGAAACTTTGTTTTTCTAGAAATTGTTTTAGAAGAAATGACTTTTGATGCCATTTTCACAAAATTTTCTGCACCGCCTTTGTTCCATCTAAATTGTTGTGAACGTGCAGCGCTAATAATTGCAGGCAATTCTGCTGGAGTTTCAACATCTTCTAAATAAATAAATTGCCAGTTTTTAAGTTGCGCTCGGTAACTCAAATCCAGGTCTTCGGTCAAAGTGTCGCTTTCCCAATTTCCAGCATCAATAATACACGATTTTCGCCAAACTCCTGCAGTTCCATTAAAATTAATACAATGCTGTTTGGAGTTTCGTCCTGTTTGCTCTAACGTAAAATGTGCATCGAGGGCAAAAGCTTGAATTTTAGTTAAAATCGAATAATTTCTGTTTAAATGTCCCCAACGTGTTTGCACTACTCCTACTCTATTATTTTTAAAATTGGGTATAGTTTTGAGTAACCAATCGGATTTTGGCATAAAATCAGCGTCAAAAATAGCAATGAATTCGCCTTCAGCAGTTTCTAAACCTTCTTTTAATGCTCCAGCTTTAAATCCAGTTCTAATTTGTCTGGTAATGTGTTTGATATCAATTCCTTGATTTGCATAGTTGGAAACTAAATTCCTTGTCAACAATATACTATTGTCAGTGCTATCATCTAAAACTTGAATTTCGAGTTTGTCTTTAGGATATTCCATCAACACAATATTGTCAATCAATCGTTGCATCACATATTTTTCATTATAAATAGGTAATTGTATGGTAACTAGTGGGATTTCGTTAGGGTTTGAAAAATCAAATTTTTCTATGAATTTTATAGTTTTTTTACTTTTTAGATAGTTTAAAAGCAAGTTGAATTGTGCCAAACTATAGAAAAAAATCAATAGAATAGCAATGCTGTAAACAAAGAGAACGATGTAAGAAAGAACTAAAATCATTTTATTTTTTAAACGTATATTTTACAATCCAACCAATTATTTTTACTCCAGCCATAATGGTTCCTTTAACTGTTCCAGAAACTTTAGAAACGCCAATGCGGTTTTTATAGCGAACTGGAATTTCTATGTACGTCATTTTTTGTTTCAGTACTTTCAATTGCATTTCTACTGTCCAACCATACGTTTTATCTTCCATTTGGAGTTGTAGTAGTTTATCATATTTTATAGCTCGAAACGGACCTAAATCGGTGAATTTTGCTTTAAAAAATACTTTCATTAAAAATGTTGCCAACCAATTTCCGAATACTTGTTGTGGTGTCATCGAACCATTTTCGCGTAAGTTTGAAACTCTTGCTCCAATTACAAAATCGATATTTTGATTTCGAATAGGATCAATTAGTTTGATTAATTCTTCGGGATAATCAGAATAATCCCCATCGAGAAAAACAATAATATCGGGTTTTATTTCTAATTTTGAAATATAATCCATTCCTTTTAAGCACGCATATCCATATCCTTTTCTAGTTTCAGAAAGTACTGTTGCGCCAGCATTTTTGGCGACTTGTTCAGTTTGGTCAGTCGAATTATTACTGATTACAATAATTTCGTGAACTAATGATGGTATTTCATTAATAACTTTTGCAATGGCTTTTTCTTCATTGTAAGCAGGAATTATTACTTTTATACTACTCATTTTATTTATTGGTGTAAACTATTCCTATACTAAATCCTTTTTCTTTTCTCACATTTCTGCCATCAAGCGTTTGCGTTAATAAAGTGCTTACACCTATTTTTTTATTAAACTGATAATAGACAGTGGTACTTATATTAGTAAAATTTACTCTATTGTTTGCAAAAGCTGATAATCCGCCTTGAGCGAAAAAATCATCTGAAAAAATATCATTACCTTTTTCAGAATTCTGAATAGTCAATCGAACATCTGTGTACCATTTCGATTTGGCATAACCTGTTTTAAAATTGAAAATATTGGCATTCGGAATGTTGTAATCGTCACGAGTTTCTTTAAAACTTCGAGCATATAATCCTTCAACGAACCAACCTCGCTTAATTTTATATTGAAGAATTACAAACGGATTAACTGTTGTAACTCCGTGTCCTAATGCAATAATTCCTTGCTCAGTATAATTGGATAATGGCGTTGAAAATCCTAAACCTGAACTGACAGTTAAATAATTGGCTTTGTATTTTTTAAAAACTAGTCTAAAATTAGCATTGATTTCTATATCTTGAAAACCTTGTTGCGTTGGTTTGTTAGTAACTGGATCTGGAGCATTATTTTTATTATAAATATACAAATACGGAACGTTAGCAGAAACATAAAACCAATCTTTGAAGGAGTAATTGGCAAATACATTTACAATTTGAGTATCTATTGTTCCAAATTCTGGCGGTACAATATTGATTAATTCTTCGCCTGCAAAAAGTTCTTTTCCGTTTTTATAGGTGAAATTGGAAGCTACAACCAATTTACCTTTGGGATTAAAAAAACCTGAGATGGCATATTGAGCATAGTTTTGTTGAAAAAAAATAATGAAAAGCAATACTAAAAAACTTTTCATTTTTGATAAATTAAACAATTCGCTATTTGATAGATTCCTCATTTAATTCAGTAAATAACTATTATCTTTTTTAAACGCTTCTAAATCAGTCCAGGTTTTTACTTTTATACCGTTGTTGTATTTTTCAGCTTTTGTAATTTCCCCTTTTGAATATACAATTGCAAGACCATTTAACTTGTTGTTTTTGTATTCACATTTTTTTGTAACTATTTGTTTTTCATTATAATAAATCCACCAATTTACTTTTTGATTGTTTTTATAATGACCTTCTTCTTTTTTTAAACCGTTTTCATAATAATAGATCCAATAGTCCGTTTTTTTATTATTGATTATCCAACCTTCTTCCTTCAGTTTTCCGTTGAGATGATAATTTTTTAAATACTCTTTTTGGGAGAAAGAATAGGATATGAAAATGATTACAATTAGAATTATATTCTTCATTATTTCTGATTTAACAAATCCAACAAATTCACATCATTTCCTAAAAGAATAGCAGCAGAATTTATTCTTCCTTTTTCGGAAGCATTTTCTAATTTTAAAACGCCACGCGGACAAACGGCCGAACAAATTCCGCAACCCACACACGAAGAACGCACAATATTTTCGCCTTTTTGAGCATAACTACGAACATCAATTCCCATTTCACAATGCGTAGTGCAATTGCCACACGAAATGCATTGTCCGCCGTTGGTTGAAATTCTAAATTTTGAAAACAAACGTTGTTGCAGTCCTAAAATAGCAGCCATCGGACAACCAAATCGACACCAAACACGGTTTCCTAATAAAGGATAAAAGCCTACACCAATTACACCGGAAAACGCTGATCCAATAGCAAAACCATACCATTCTCTTAATTTAAAACTATCAATAAAAAGAATATTTGTATTTCCTGAAAAGAAATTAATTCCTAATGAAACAATAATAATTGTAATTAAAGTTCCAATAGTAAATTTTGCATCTGTGTCTAAATCCTTGCGTTTGAAAATAAATAAAACGCTTGTAAAAACAATTAGAAAACATACAATGCCATATATAAATTGATTTTTAGTAATGAAACTCAACGCAGGATTATCATTCAAAAAAGTAAACACAACTGCAATGGTCATAATAAATGAAAACGCTAATACAATGTGAATAGACCAACGTTCGAACTTCCAAGCTTTTTTGGAAGAATTGGACAAATGACGGAAGCTATCTCCAGCAGTTTCTGCTAATCCACCACAACCACAAACCCAAGAACAATACCAACGTTTGCCATAAAAATAAGTCAGAATTGGTGAAATAATAAAAATCATTGCCACGCCAAAGAGCAACATAAACAATCCGAGGTTTCCACCATTTAAAAGATTTTTAAGATGCCAATCATTAAAAAAGTAATAATTCAAAGGCCACATATTTTTTAAATCTTTAGCAAAGTAGGCTTTTTCAGGATTCAGTTTTTCGAGTATTTCAGGAATTAAAAATGCAAATCCCAACTGAAAAAACATTACCGAAATGGTTCGAACCAATTGGTATTTATTGTGTCGGTATTTTAAAATAAATTTATAACCTAAACCTAAAATGGCAATAGTATAAAGCGTTCCGTATACAAACCATTGGCTGGCAACTTTTCCGTTAAGTAGCAAACTTAATGGATCAAAGAAACCAATTATTCCCATATTTTTAGTGCCATTTTCACCCAATCCTAAATACTTTGGAAACCAATATAAAGCAATGTAAAACAAGGTTAAAATGATACCAATTGACCAAGCAACAATTCCTTTGTTAGAAATACTTTTATGAAAAATCCCATTATTACTAATACCTTCTAATTTTGAAAGATAAGTTCCATTTGCAAATACTACAATTCCTATCAAAACAGAAGAAATTGAAACAGTTAACCAAATGGTTTTATTAGGAAATGAAATATTTAAAAACGCTAATGTTAAAATAAACAAACCAACAAAACCAAGCGTTAAACCTATTTTTTGTAAAAGGTTCAACTCGTTGGAATGATTTGATGTAATGGATAAATTTTTAGCTTGTTGGCTCATAATTATTTTGTTTTAAAAAACTAATTTGTTGTTCAAATTTATTTTTAATCTCGACTTCATGTTTAGTAAAAAACTCTGGATCAAAATTGGCTTCTTTTATACGTCCCAAAACATATTGAACTGATTTTTTTTCACTTAAAACTGTATCAAAAAATTCGTGACGCATTCGTATTCCATACGTATTTATTCCTAAAAATTCATTAGTGTTTTTATCATAAGAAATTCGGATTGCTTTTTTTGCGGAGGAATGTTCCCAATAAATTTGCGCTTCATTTTCAATCGGATTAGCAAAAACCCAACCATACGTTTGGTATTCAATATCTAAAAATTTAGCCGAATTGAACCAATTGCCTGGATTGTATTGCATTGGTTTTCCACAAATAGTTTGAGCAACCGTTTCGCCCATCATTCTGCCTGTGTACCAAACAGCTTCTATTGTTTTTCGGTTTCCAATAGGAATTTCTTGTTCGGCGCAATCGCCAATAGCATATACATCTTTGATGTTGGTTTCTAAAAACCGATTGACTTTTACTCCTCGATCGATTTCGATATCAGAACCTTTCAAAAAATCTACATTTGGTGAAACACCAACAGTTAAACCAACCATACAACATTCGATTGTTTCTCCTTTATCAGTTACAATTGATTTTACATTTCCAAAACCGTCTGATATGATTTCATCTAAATTAGTATCCAAACGAATATCAACTTTATGATCTAAAATGTGTTTGGTGATTAATTCGCTATCTTCTTTTGGCAAAATACTTGACCAAAAAGTCTTTTCTCTAACTAAAAAAGTAACAGGAATATTTCGAGAAAGTAGCATTTCGACTAATTCAATTCCGATTAAACCACCTCCAACAACAATAGCTCTTTGACAACCGATGGATAATTCTTCTACTTTTTCTAGATCTTGTTTCGAATATAAACTGAAAACTCCATATAAATCTTGACCTTTCCAGCCAAAACGATTTGGTTTTGAACCAGTGGCGATAATTAATTTGTCAAACTGCAATATATTCCCATCAGAAAAAATAATTTTCTTTGATTTTGAATCAATATTTTCAACATGATTATTAACTAAGTTGATATTGTTTTTTTTCCAAAAATCATCCTCATACGGTTTTGAATGTTCAAATTTGATATGTCCCATAAAAACATACATCATGGCAGTTCGCGAAAAGAAAAATTCACTTTCAGAAGAGATTATAGTAATTGTATTACTAGAAAGTTTTCTAATATGTCGTGCAGCGGTAACACCCGAAATTCCGTTTCCTATAATTACGATGTGTTCCATATTATTATTTTTAGCCCGTTGGATGAAATTAGTTTTTATTAATTAATTATAGCTAATTGTCACATTGAGCTTGTCGAAATGTTTTTTTTAAGTCTTCGACAGGATCATACTGACATTTGACTTCTAATTGAGTTCAGATTTTAATCAAAAATATCTTTTTTAATAGATTTTATTAATTTCACCAAACAGATTATTTTTAAGAAGTTTATAAATGTAATTATTTGGTTTTAAAAAATGGCTCTTAAACCTAAATTAAACGATTGTCCTAAACCAGTATCATCACCTCGTATGAATTTACTATATATGGTTTCAATATTCAATACTTTAGATAATTGGTACTTTGCACCAAAGCCTGCTGCTGAATAGTTTTGTTCAAAATCGTTACCTAAATCGATTACTTGCGCGTGTTGTAAAAATGTAAATATTGTAGATTTACTTGTTGGAAAATAACTCAAGAAAACGCTTGGAGCCAATTCTAAACTATTATTGGCATAACCTCCTTTTTCATTTTTGCTTCCATCATCATTTTTTAATTTTTGACCAAAGAAATAACGAGAGCTTAACTCTGTAAACAATTGAAATTTATTTCCTTTAAACGTATAATCGTAAAAAAAGCGGTTTTGCCAAATGTAACTTTTAGCGGCTAGAAATCCGTTATCGTTACTTTCTTCATCAAAAACAGGTATAAAAAATGAACTTTGTATCGAAAAATTAGACAGTTTATTAAAAGGCGAAACTTTTATTGATGGCGCAATATGCGATAAGCCTGAACGTATTTTGTCATCTGAATTTATAAACGATATAAGCGGATTATCTTGAAATACAAAAACATTATACCGATATTCTACAATTAATCCTGCATTTAGTTTTTTGTTATTGGAAACGCCAGTAAAAATTTCTAATGATGTGGTAAAAAAGCTTTCTCTGGGAATAGTGCTTTTTACACCTTTATCAGTTCTTTCCGTTTGCGTATATAAATTATTAAACCATTTAATATCCCATTTTCCTTTTTCTAAGAGTTTTGATGGTGTATAGTTTTGAATGTTTGATTGTTCTACTGCAGTACTATCTTGTTGCGCGTTTATAGTAGTAAAGCCAAATGTGATGGTAAATAGGAAGATTATTTTTTTCATGTGTATTGATTTTTTTATGAGAAAGTTATTTTTTATTCAATGTCCAATCGTAGGTATAATAACTTATTTTTGAATTTGTGTCAATTTTTACATCTCGATATTGGTTGATAAAATCGATTTCGGTTTTCCCTTTAGAAACAAAATCTTCTTTATACCATTCAAATATTTGAGAAAGTGCTACTTTTTTAGAAGCAGTATTTACTTTTATAAAATTAGGATTGTTTAACGCTAACTTGGTTTGTTTGTTTAATTGATCTTCTAACGTTTCTGGTAAATAAGCATTATTAATAATTGGCGGACAACCATTAGCTCCACAAACTAATACAAAATGAATTCTTGAATCATTATATTTTTCGCGAATCATTTTATTTTCAACATCGTTAAGTGTATATTTTTTTCCAGCTATTGTATAGGTTATTTTATCAAATAATCCTGCAATATCTGTTGGTGCTTTTACAGGATATTTAGTTATAATGCCTTTAATAAGTGATAAATTATAGACATTGATCCAAAAAGCTTTTGTAGTGTTAGTGTTTTCTTTGGCTAAATCTATTTTAGAAGCAATTTCTAAAACATCATCTAACAAAGTTGGATCACTTTTAATGGTTTGATAATCTACTTTGCCATTGGAAACATTTTTCTTTAAAAAAGTATCAGTTTTAGTAAAAAATGTTGTTAACCCTTGAGCATTAACAATAGGTGAAGCAAAAAGTACGACTAATATTATTATTTTTTTCATGTTTTTAAAAGGTTATTTATTGTTGATGCAAATATAGATTTGATAAAAAATAAATTTTGTCACTTACTTTACATTTGAGCCATAATTATTTATTTATTTTTAAAACTTGAAGTTTGATTTTAGTCAAACTCCCAGAAAAATTCAAACAAAACATGAAATTCTATTCGTTTTTTATCGTAATATAAAATCGACATTCTTAATTATTGTTTTGGGCCTTTTGAATCATTACGATTTCATAAATTCAAATGATTTATTAAGCAAATTTGATTGTTAATTGAATAAAGTTGGTTTTCAATTTCACCTCAATAGTTAGCAATTTTCCATAAGCCCTAAATAATAATGATTTAATTTAGATATTTGTAAAAAAAAACTATGAGATACCTTCTTTTCTTTTTTCTCTTTTCTCAAATTATAGTCTATTCTCAAGAGCAAAATATTACCTCAATACATTGGAAAGGCAACAAAAAAATGAGTGTTAAATTCATGACTAATTTTATTGAAACTAAAGTTGGACAACCTTTAGATAGTTTAAAAATCAATAGAGATATAGCAGCTTTAACACGTTTGAATGGTATTTCTAATATGACTTATGAAGTTGCTACAACAAGTTTGGGCTTCGATCTAATGTTTATATTAATCGAGAATTGGAGTATTTTGCCTAACCTTTCTCTATGGACTACGGATGAAGCTGCAGCAGCATACAGAATTGGTATTTATGATTATAATTTTTTAGGAAAAAATGCTACTATTGGTGGTTTTTATCAATCTAATGGTGCTCCATCCTATGGAATAAATTTTTCTGCACCCTTTTTGTTTTCTTCCAATTTTGGTCTAGAAACAAGTTTTCAAAAATTAGCAAGTATTGAACCCATTTTTATTACGGATAGTCCAGCTCGATACGAATACACAAATACTGGATTTGAAGTTTTGGGTGTACATCGTATAAATTATAGAAATTCTGTAAAGCTAGGTGTAAATATGTTTAAAGAGAAGTATCAATATCTTTCTGGAGCTACTGCTACTGGTGTACCACAGTTTTTAGAAGTCAATAAAACATTATTCAAGTCAAACTATAATTATGATAATTTACGATATGATTTTTATTTGGTTAAAGGCTTTAAAAGTACTTTTTTTGGTCAATATGTAATTAGTTCTAATGATTTCCAAAACGAATTTATTATTGCTTGGAACGATTTTTCATATTTTAAAAGAATAGGAAAAAAAGGCAATTGGGCGAGCAGATTGCGATTGGGTTTATCTTCTAATGATGAAAGTCCGTTTTCGCCATTTGCTTTAGACAATAATTTAAACATTAGAGGTGTTGGAAATATTATTGATAGAGGAACTGGTGCAATCGTTTTTAATACCGAATACAGGACTACTTTATATGAAAAAAAATGGTTTGTTTTGCAAGGAAATGCATTTGTAGACAGTGGAAGTTGGAGAAAACCTGGTGGTGGTTTTGATGATTTTGCAAATTCAGATAACTTTAGAGTTTATCCAGGTATAGGATTACGATTTATTCACAAAACCATTTTTAATGCCACTTTTAGAATCGATTATGGGTATGGAATAACTAAAAATGCTTCTAACGGAATTGTTTTTGGAATTGGGCAGTACTTTTAAATTCTCATAGATGAAAAATAGGTATTTCTTTCTTTTACTATTTTCTATTTCTTGCCTTGCTCAAACAAAAATCAACGGAATCAGTTTTGTGGCATCAAACAGAGAAATTACTATTGAAGCTATCCAACCCGTAATTGCGATACATGCCAATTGGGTAGCTTTGATGCCTTATGGTTTTATGAAATCGGAAACCGATTCAACTATAATTTTCAACAGCAAACGACAATGGATTAACGAACGAAAAGAAGGCATTGAACAAACTGCTAAACTATTCAAAAATCAGAAAATTAAAGTAATGCTTAAACCACAAATTTGGATTCCTAAAGGTGGTTTTACTGGTCGTATTTTAATGAATTCTCAAAAAGAATGGAAGTCTTTGGAAAACAGTTATCAAAACTTTATTCTTTTTTATGCAAAAATAGCACAAGCTTCAAAAGTAGATTTATTTTGTATTGGTACCGAATTGAATACTTTTGTAATGGCTAGATCCCTTTTTTGGAACCAATTAATTACAAAAATAAAATCGGTTTATAAAGGCAAAATAACCTATGCAGAGAATTGGGATACATATAAAAAAGTTCCGTTTATAGCTTCACTAGATTATATAGGTATTGATGCTTATTTTCCTTTAGATACTGCTAAAACACCAACAATTAAATCATTAGAAACATCATGGCAACCTTTAAAAAAAGAAATGCAGTTGTTGTCAAAAAAATACAATAAAAAAATTCTTTTTACAGAATATGGTTACCAAAGTAAAAATTATAGCACATTAGAACCTTGGGATCATTCTAAAAGTAGAACTGTTAATCTAAAAGGACAAGTCAATGCTTTATCAGCACTTTTTAATCAATTTTGGAAAGAAAAATGGTTTGCCGGTGGTTTTTTATGGAAATGGTATGATAATCACAATTTAGTTGGAGGCATTGATGATAGTGATTATACAGTTCAAAACAAGCCAGCAGAAAGTATTGTCAAAAAGTTCTATTCTAAAAAATAAAAAAAGTGCAACCTAAAAACTAGAATTACACTTTTCGCTTTAAACAAAACAAAATATTTTTACTTTTTTATCAATCGTTTTTGATAAACTTTATTTTCATCATCTGTAATTTGAACAAAATAAACGCCCGAATTTAAGTTGTTTATATTGATGCTATTATCGTCTGAAAGTCGATTTTTACTTTCAAAAACTAAACTTCCTAAGGTGTTGTAAATAGCAACTGAATAGTTAGTAGTTACAGTATCGAGTGCTATATTTAATTCATTTGTAGCAGGATTAGGATACAATTGCAGTTTGTCATTTTCGAAATTATCTATTCCTAATAGCGCACAACTAACTGCTGTAAAAGGTGTATAGCTTCCAAAATCCCAAAATTGGTTAAAAGCTTGACAATAAAAATAAACAGTATTAAAATCTGAAATAGTTGTTCCTGCTGGAATAGTTTTAGTAAAACTTGCCATTCCAGAAGCAGGAGAAAGTCCCATTTCAATTCTAGGTCGGGTTAAAAAATTTGACGTCATTCGTAATTGTGCAGTTGTTAATGTTCCTCTATCAACCAAAAAAATACGCACATCGGGTCCAGATGCAGTTGCAAAATTCGACATTAAGTTGACAGTAACAGTATTGTTTGCGTTTAAAACTACTTGAACAGAGTTTGATCCAGTTACATTATACATAGGAACACTAGTGTTGTTTCCAAATCCGCTTGCATTTGAAGTACATTGCGCATTGAGCTGAAATGTAAATCCAAATGTGATAATTAGTAAAATTGTAATTTTTTTCATTTTCGTAGCATTTTAAAGTTACTACAAAGTTGTTGAAAAATAGTACTTTACAGCTTCACAATTTTACCTAAATGATTATCAAAATTACATCAAGTTAATTGACTCTAAATTCTTTAGGAGAAACACCTTGCTTATTTTTAAAAAAACGACTGAACGATTGTATGTCCTCAAAACCCAGTTCAAAAGCGGTTTCTTTTATACTGCGTTCCGAGTTGAGTAACATTCGTTTGGCTTCAAGAAAAATTCGTTCTTGAATTATTTGTAGTGGCGATTTTTCGATATGATTTGCAAAAAGATTGGTTAATGATTTGGCAGGTTTATTCATTAAATCAGCATATTCCGAAACGGTGTGTTTGGTTTTATAATGCACTTCTACAAGAAAACTGAAGTTTCTAATCACATCCATTTTAGTTTCTTCGAGATGTATTATATGATTCTCTTCTTTGTAGATTCGAGTTGCTAAGATCAGAAATCGTTTCAAAAGCATTTGTAACATTTCTATTTGCATTTCATCTTTAGATTGTAACTCGGTTAAAAAAACACTCCAAAGCAACTCAAACTTCTTAACATTTTCTTCATTTAAATTAATAATTGGAACTTGAGACGCACCAAAAAACAACACACCTTTACAACCTATTTCACTGTCGTGATTTCCTATACAATAAAAATTACGATTGAATCGAATAATATTTATTGTTGAAACATGAGAAACATCAACTTTATGAAACTCTGTCAAAAAAACCATTTGATTGGCTTTTAAAACATAGGTAACATTATCAATAATTAAAGTAGTTTCATTTTCAGAATTCCAAAATACAGATAAGGTATTATTATTGTTTTTATTGATAATTTCAGTATCTGAATTTTTTAAACTAGATAACAAAAGGTATTCGTCTGATTTCCCGTAAAATTCCATAACAACGTTTTTAACAAAATTACGTTTTAACATCTAAATAATTTCTTAAAAAAATGCTAAAAACAAAACCTTATGATATTTTTTTTGAACGTTATAAAAATTTTAGAATTTTTTCTGGTTTAATCGAATGATGAGAATCGCGAAAAACAACCTTCCCATCTTTTAAAACAATAATTTGTGGTGATTGATGAATAATACCTAATCTAGATGCGATTAAATTTGAAACGGTTCTATATTGTAACAAGTCTAAATAATTGAAATCGGCAGTTTCGGTTAAGGCATCCGAACCATTCTGTAATCGCTCTTTGGCAAAAGCACTAATTCCGCATGTTGTACTATCTTTAAAAATAATTTGTGTTTTATTTTCTGATGCTTTTATAATTGCATTTATGTCTTCATCAGTTGTTATTTGTTTCCAGTTTTTCATTTTTTGATTTATTTATGATACAAAGATGGTATAAAAAGACTTAGAAATTATTATCAAGTTTACTTTATATGTTATCAATTCTTCTTGACGTTTTTGTTAAATTACACCAAAATCAATTTATTTATAAATGTATATTTGCTTAAATAACTAGCAAATATGTTCAAAATTAAATGTATCACTACAAATAAAAAATACCACTCCATTTTTACTGAAGTAACTTATGAAAAAAATGACAGAAACGGACTAATTATATCGGAGCAAATTGGCGCTAAAAATTTCAGACTTCGTGAAAGTAAAGTAGGTTATAGCACTAATTGGCATTTGGCAGGAGATCCAACTTTGATTATTATTCAAAAAGGGACATTACGTATTACTTTGCAAAACAATCAATTTATCGACTTTGAAGCTGGAGAACAATTTATTGCTACGGATAATTTACCTGAAAACATAGCATTTGACAGCACTATTCACGGACACAAAGCAAGTGTGATTGGTGAAGAAAATTTAATGGCTATTCATATCAAGCTTGATAATTGGAAAGTTTAAAACTGAAGCTATTTTTTCTCTAAAAATAAATCCGTTGGCTCAAAGAAGTTTGGTGTAGTATTAATAAATTTAATATCCGAGAGTACTGCATTTCCAAGTTCCTTTTGAAAACCAAAGTTTTTTTTCCATCCCCAAAATTTCCATTTTGTTGCAATAGGTATTCCGTTTATTGGTTCATAATTTAAATATTCAATAGCATGTGGTTCCTTTTCTGCTTCGGTTTGTGATGTTCCTCCAAAAGTAACAATATAGGCCGATTTTTGAATTAAATCTGTTTTCTTATTCGTATACACTATATACCAATCATCAGGCGCATCACCTGTTTTTGGTGCAAATGAAAGTTTTTTGGTATCGAAATTTAAACTATCGTTTTCACTATTTTTATATTTTGTCCAAACAGTTCCTTTATCTGATAACTTATAGGGTAATAAGAAAAAATAAGGTATTGTAAAGGCATCAAAACGAACTCCAGAAGTATCTTTTATTGTTTTAGAGAAAAAAACCTTTTGGTTATTAAAGAGTATTTGGTCTCCATTTTTAAATTCAATTTTTCCATTTCCAGAATTGGTTGCTAAAGTCATTTTTGCATTTATCCATTCCGAAGTTCCAAAAAAAGCAATTATATTAAATTGAATAGCCTCTTTTTTAAGAAACTCGAATTTTAAATGTGCCGTTTCTGTAATGGAAACAAAATCGCTAGGTTTATCGGAATTTTTACAAGCAAAAAGAGAGATAAGTAATACAAGTGTTAAAATTTTTTTCATAATTTGTTTAGTAATTAATTGTCTATTTAATATTTTTATGGTAATATTTTATCAAATAATTTTGCTTTTTACCCATCCAAAACAAGATATGAATTGCTAAAAAATGATATTGTAATCTCCAAACTCCATTTTTTAAATATTTTCTTGCCGAAGTAGTTACAGTTTTTTGAATAACTGTAAATTTCGAATTTTGATACAATCGTTGAATGAATTCATTATCTTCATAAATTGTTAGTTTTTCATCAAAACCATTTAATTGATAAAATAATTTTTCTTCCAAAAACAACGATTGATCGCCACCACGACAAGAAATATGATTGAATTGTGTAAACCATTGAGTTACTTTTAATACGATATGATTGTTATCGAATTTCATTTTGAAACAACCTGATAGATTGCCTTTCTGAACTTGATTAACAATTTGAGCATCAAAATTTCTAGGAGGAAAAGTATCACAATGCAAAAAATATAGTATTTCTGAACTTGCATTTTTTGCCCCAGTATTCATTTGAACTGCTCTTCCTTTTTGAGAATGAATTACTTTTATTAAGGGAAAACTTTTTACGATTTCTAAAGTTGAATCAGTACTTCCTCCATCAACGACAATTATTTCTTTTGTATATTTTGGATTTTGAATTTCAAGTAAAAAGTCCAGCAATTTAGCAATGCTATTTTCTTCGTTTAGAACAGGAATTACAATAGAAATTTTCATTAGTTGTTCAAACTCCAATTGTAATCTAAATACTTGATTTTCGCTTTTTTATCTATTTTTATTGTCGAATAGATGTTAATAAAATCAATTACTGAAGTATTCTTAGTCTTAAAATCACCACCAAACCAATTAAATATTTCAGAGATTTTAATTTCGTTTACAGCCATTGTGTTTTTAGTTTTATCATTAATAAATGACTTTGTAACGGCTTCTAATTGCTTGTCTAAAGTTTGAGGTAAATAAGCTTCATTTAACAAATTCGGACACGAAAAAGAAGCACAATTAATGGCAAAATGTATACGAGGCTCGTTCATTTTTCGCAGAATTTTATGTTCAACATCGCTTAAAGAAATTTTGCTTTTGCCCGATTGCACTATCTTTTTATCCCAAGCATTGTCAATATCTTTGATGCTTTTGGTTGGATAATTATCAATAACAACTTTTAATGTGTACACATTATAGGCATTAATATAATATGCTAATTTTTCGTTTTTTGACCATTTATCAGTTGGTTGCTTTTCTTCAAATTGTTTTATAACTGCATCCAATTCAACTTTGTTGGTTTTTATTTTATCGTAATTTACGTTTCCTTTTTCAGAAACATATTTACCTAAAAAAGTATTGGTTTTTTTGTAATCAAAATTTTGAGCAAAACTAGAAACACTAATCAATACTATAACAAATAATTTTTTCATAATTTAAAATTTTATAGGATAACTTTCTTGATGCAAAAAATCTTTTGGAAATTTTTCATCATCTTCAAATCCGAGTTCATTATCGCGTCCATCACTTGGAACATAATTTGTTTTAAAAATAAAATCCCAAACGCTCAATGTTATTCCAAAATTCATACCATATTTATTCGGCATTTTTTTACTATGATGCCAAATGTGCATTTTTGGATTATTTAAAATGTATTTAAATATTCCGTAATCCCAACCCAAATTAGCATGATTTAAATGTCCGATAGTAATGGCAAAAAAGTGAACTATAAAAACATCTTGAATAGTAAAACCGCCAATAATTGCAAGCGGTATGTATAACATCGATTTATAAATTACAGGTTCCATCCAATGATAACGCAAATGCGCAGCAAATCCCATTTGTTTTACCGAATGATGCACTTTATGAAAATTCCAAAATAATGGAACGCGATGCAACATTCGGTGTGTTGTCCATTGAATAAAATCAGAAACCAAAAAGAAAATTAGAAGTGAAATTACTTTTGGATACAACGATAAATCGAGTAATTGAAAATAAGCTAATTGTAGTTTAAATAACGAAAGAAAATCGTTAAATAATTGTTCGGTTACATTTGATAAAGCAATTAAAACAATCAGATTTAATAGAAAAAAATTAAAAAACATGTAAAAAATATCCAACCAAAAATCTTTTCGAATAATGGGTTGGTTTTTTCGCCACGGAAATACAATTTCAAGAATAAAAACAGCTAAAGAAATAAAAATCAACCCGTAGAAATAATTTTCGATGTGCAACGAAAATAGTTCATTTTTCAAGTAATTGAAATAATCGGAATACGAGTTGATTACTATTTCTTTGTAATTGTTCATTTTATAGTTTGGTGTATAATCCAAAATTTAAAGTTGGTGCTAAAGCCGCATTGTCAATTCCAGTTGCACCAATAACTGCAAAATTTGCTCCAAATTTATCTTTTATAAATTCGTAATTTCCTTTAATACCAATTGCATTATAGGTTTGTCGGTCTAAATATGACGGCCATTGATTTACATCATTATCAAAAGCACTTTCTTTAGAAACTATGTTTCTAGTATCTAAAATAAACATCAAGTGTCCGTTTTTAATTATTTCATAGCCAACTTCAAAAGAAGCTCTAAAAAAATCAGAATAATCGTTATCCATATAACCATAACCTAGATTTGCAAAGTAATACCATTTACCTGAACTAGAACCTGCCACTACATAAGGTAAAAAAGTATTCGCATTAAATCCGGTTGTTAATCCAATAGCAGCATCTTTATTAATTGAATTGGCAGTGTACATGAGCCCCGAACTGATTTTCCATTTCTTATCATACAATTTGTATTTTAAACCTACAGAAACATTTCCTAAACCAGATAAACTTTCAGAAGTTGAACCAAGTTTACTTTCATAACCAACTGATTTAAAGGGAACAATTAATTGTGCTTCTAATTTACTAGAAATTCCGTATTCGGCATAAACTTGCAAAGTAACGTCACTTACATCATTTGGTAAAACTACTTTTTCGCCTTCAAGTTGAATTTCGTCATAAAATAATCCAGTAAATCCAAGTTGTACATACGCTTTTCCTTTGTCACGTGTCCACGGACTTTGAGCATAGTTTAAGGAAGTAATCAGTAATGCTATTAAAACGATTTTGTGATTTTTTTTCATGGCTTTTTGATTTTGGTTGAATAGTAGTTAGTTCGAATAACTGTCATTTCCTTACACAATTTTGTCAGAATTAATTTTTTTACTTTTAATTTGTGAGGTTACTGTAATTAAGTTGGCAAAAAAAAAGTAACTGATTACCTCATGACTAAAGAAGTTGGTATTGGGTAAATATGAAAAATTCTAAAAAATAGTATTGATCACAATGTAAGGAAAAAAAGAATGAACGACTTACATACATATGTTAAAGAATTACACCCTTACTTCAAAAACCGCTATCCTTCTTTTTGCTCAAAGCGAAAATGTTGAACGTATTACAAAACCAATTGCTAGTACTACAAAGCAAAACGTTTTGTTGTGGAAAAAAATGAATGAGCGTGTTTTAAAAACCATTTCAAAATCCAAATTACCTTATTTCCATTCTAATGAAACCAACCAAATTGGAACTTCATTTGGGGAAAAACTGACAAACGCTATACTGCAATTATTTAGTAATGGTTTTGAAAAGGTTATTATTATCGGAAATGATTGTCCCGAATTAAAATCACATCATTTAATTGAAGCTGTTTCGCAATTGCAAAATAATGATTTTGTTCTTGGTGCTAATTATAATGGCGGCGCTTATTTAATTGGAGTTACGAAATCGGCATTAAACCTCGAAAATTTTAAAACTATTCCTTGGCAAACTACTTCAGTTTTTAATGAATTAAAAGTTCTGTCTCTAAATAACACTTTGGAAATACTTCCAAGTTTTAACGATTGTAATACCGCTTACGATTTTAAGAAAATTGTTCCTAACCTTTCTTTTTTAGATAGTTTACTGCATTTAATTCTTTCGCTATTTAGAAATAATGCTCCTATCAATCGATATGAAACACCTTTTTTTAGTGCAAAAATCTCCTCTTTAAATTTTAACAAAGGATCTCCACACTCTTTCTAAATACTCGTTTAGATTGCTATTCCTTTTTACTAATTAATTCTTACATCCAATGAAACAATTTTTTATTTGGGCTTTGCTTTGCATTTCGACAACAGCATTCGCTCAAGAAGACCTTACCGTTTCGGTTATTGATTTTGAAACACAAAAGCCAATTCCAAATATTACTGTTAAATTATCAAATACCACTAGAAATTTACTTTTACAACAGACCACAAATACTCAAGGAAAGGTAATTTTTAAGGGTGTCCCAGCTCTTGATGGCTATCAAGTTGTATTTGAAGGCACTGCTGATTATAGTTCTCAAAATTCTGCACTGATTAGCATTCGTTCCAATCAAAATCCAAATGTCAGTTTGATACTAAAGAAAACTTCTTTCCAACAATTGGATGAAGTTATTATTAAATCCAATGCAATAGCAAAAATTAATCGACGCGATGCTGAAGTCTCTTTTGAATTGAAAGCGGCTGAAATTCAAGAAATTCCTGTGGAAGGACGAGACATTACAAGAGTGTTATATCGATTGCCCAATGTATCGCAAGCAACAGGTTTTTATCCCGAAGCACCCAATGTGAGTATCAATGGTGCAAATGGTCTTTTTACTTCTTATTTGATTGATGGAATGGACAATAACGAACGTTTTTTAGGTGGACAAAAATTTAATATCCCATCTGGTTTTGTAAAAGATATTACCGTTTTAACCAGTAATTTTTCGGCTGAATATGGTCTTACCGGAAGCGGTGTTGTTGATATTACGCCTCGATCTGGGTCAAATAAAATGACAGGTGAAACTTTTTTTATTACCCGACCTGGACCAGCAATTGATGGCACTTCGCCTTTCGCACAACGAGATTTATCTGGTAATCAAGTGAAAGATGGTTTTGCCCGTTATCAAGCTGGTGGCGGAATTGGTGGTGCTTTTGTTAAAGACAAGACCTTTTATTATTTCAATTTTGAACACACGACGGATGTTAAAGATAATTTATTAAATGTGCCTCAATTAGGAGTAGTTGAGACCGTAAGAGGTACCAATACGTTTAATTATTTTTCTACTAAAATAGACCAACTTTGGGCTAAAAATTTTAGAAGTTCGCTTCGTGCCAATATTGGTTTAGTAGATGTTGAAAGACAAGGCGGCGGATTAGAAGGTGGTGCAGCATTTCCTTCATCCGCCAATACGCAAAAAAGAAACAGCGTTTTACTTGCTTTGAAAAACTCGTATAATTTAGGAAAAGTAAGTGGCGAAACCAATATTCAATACAGTCGTTTTAATTGGGATTACGCCAATCCTTTAGATGCAAATGCACCGCAAGTTGTTGTTTTAGGAACTAACGACGAAACCTTGGCTATATTGGGTCATCCTGGTTATTATTTTAATGCCATTGAAAATACGGTTCAATTCCAACAGAAATTCAAGTATTATTTAGACAACCATACCATCAAATCGGGTTTGAATTATATCAGAGGCAACCACGAATTGTTTGGTGGCGGAAATCCAAATGGTAATTATACCATAAAACTTACCCAAGCTCAAATAGACGATATTAGAAATAGCGGCGTTGGCAACGGTTTAAATATCAATGATATTCCGTCAAATGCAACGGTTATAAATTACAATGTAGAATTGCGTCCCGCGTCTTTTGGAACCCATCAGGATATTTATTCAGCTTATGTGGAGGATTTATGGTCTGTTAACAATAAACTGAATATCACTCTAGGATTGCGCTATGATTATGATAATCTTTCAAAAGGTGGAAATATGAAAGGCGATACAAACAACTTAGCACCTCGCATTAATTTTAATTACAAACTCAATAACACTAGTAGCCTTCGTGGTGGCTATGGTATTGCGTATGATAAAATTAACTATGCTATTTACAGCGATGCTTTGCAACAAAATACCAAATCAGCCGATTATAGAACACAATTACAGGAATTTATCAATTTAGGAATTTTACCAGCCAATACAAATCTCGACGCTATTACTTTTAACGGAAATATTTCGGCAAATCTTTCTAATGTAAATTATCTTCAAGGACCTTCAGGTGACTTATTGCAAGGGCAACGCGAAGGCGCTTTTTCTAACGAAAGAAGAATATTAAATCCAAATGGGTATAAAAATCCGTATTCGCATCAATTTGCTTTAGGATATCAGGTACAATTGGATGAGAATAAACTATTTTTTGTAGATGTGGTTCATAATCGCGGTGCCGATTTATTTCGCTTGAGAAATTTAAATGCTGCGGCTGAATATACAATTGATCCCAATAATGTAATCATCAGAACACCAGCCGAAGCTGATGCAACACGACCAATTCCGATTGTTGGTGGAGCAGCAAACATCAACGGAAATACGGTTACTGGTGTCGCTAGAAATGTTATTATTACCGAAAGCGAAGGCAAATCGAGGTATTATGCTTTAAGTTTGAATTATCAAAAAGCGAGAGGAAATGATGATTATTCCTATCGATTGAATTATACCTTATCCTCTTTAAAAAATAATACGGAAGATATTAATTTTAGAGCGATGGATGGAAACAATTATGGTAACGAATGGGGACCATCTATTAATGACAGAACTCATAATATTAACGGTATTTACAGTTATTATCCGTTTACAGGAACAACGGTAACATTAGCCGGATTGTTGCAAAGCGGTCAACCGATTAACCGAATTCCACTTGGGTTTGGAACAACCGATTTGAATGGTGATGGGTCAGGCTTTAGTGATGCATATCAAGGAAATAGCGATCGCTTTCCGGGTGAAAGTAGAAATAATGATCGTTTGCCTTGGAGCACTACTTTTGACATTGGTGTGCAACATCAATTTAAAATTTCTGAGAATAACAAAATTGAATTGCGAGCCGACATTTTTAATGTATTCAATGCTGAAAACCTAAGTGGTTATAGTAATAATGCCACACAAAGCAATCAAATTCAAGGTGGTTCTAGTGCTAGTGGTTTGTTTACGCAACGAAATGCTTCACCACCAAGGCAGTTTCAGTTTGGTGTGCGTTATTTATTTTAAAAAAAATATCCTGAAATGGCTTTAAATCGTTGCAGGATTTTAAATTTGCGTTAGGGAAAGAAGCGGCATCCTTTTGTGGAGCTTGCGCAACAAAAGATAGAGCGAATAGCCCGACCAGTCATTGCGAGGCACGAAGCAAACTGGTAACGCCATAAAACAAAAAATATGTTTATACTCAATGCAAACGAGCCCAATGAATTGTCAGCTTATTTACAAAAGCAACAATGGCTTGGTTTAGATGAAAAAATTTTATCGTTGACCAAACCCGGTGAAGGTAATATGAATTATGTGTTGCGCGTTACTACCGAACACCGAACTTTTATTGTCAAGCAATCGCGGGCTTATGTCGAAAAATATCCACAAGTTGCCGCGCCAGAAAAGCGTGTTGTTACGGAAGGTGCTTTTTATAAGAAGATTTCGAGCGAGAAAACAGTTCAAAAATTTATGCCCGAATTAATTGGACTTGATGTTGCAAACAATGTTATGGTTATTGAAGATTTGGGCAAATCGAATGATTTTACTTTTTTGTATGATGAAAAGTATCAGTTGCATGAACCCGAACTGTTTGAATTGATCGAATATTTAAAACAATTGCATAACTCGTTTCAAAAAGCGATTATTGATGATGAACTCGAAAATTTAGAATTGCGAACGCTCAATTACGAACACATTTTTAGATTTCCTTTTATGGAAGAGAATGGTTTTGATTTGAATTCGGTGCAACATGGTTTGCAGGAATTGGCTTTGCACTATAAAAATAATGACGAACTAAAGAAACAAATTTCGACGTTAGGTTCCCTTTATTTATCAAAAGGGAAGTATTTGTTACACGGCGATTATTATCCGGGAAGCTGGTTGAAAACTACTGATGGCATTAAGATTATTGATCCTGAGTTTTGTTATTATGGTTTGCGGGAATTTGATTTGGGTGTTTTAATAGCACATTTGCATTTATCTGTACAAAATCAAGACTTATTATTGGATGTGATTGTGCAATATGAAGCGTATTCCGAACTGAATTTAAAAATTTTGAATGGATTTATTGGCGTTGAAATCATGCGCCGTTTGATTGGATTGGCGCAATTGCCTTTGCAAATGGATTTGACCAAAAAGAAACAATTGCTTGAGTTTGCAAAGACATTAATTCTAAAATAATTGCCATGAAAATTAAGTTATACCTATTGATTTTTTTGTTAGTAAATCAACTACAAGCGCAAACTAAAGTTTGGTTTGATACCGATATCATGATTGGAATGCCCGACAAAGCTGCTAGAGAAGTAGATGATGGAATTACTTTAATTATGGCACTCAAACAACCACAAATTGAGATTGTTGGCATCAGCAACATCACTTATGTAGATTATGGATTTGGCGTAATTCAAAAAATAGTAAATTGGCACAACAAAGGAAAAGCAATTCCGGTTTATAAAGGTTCGGCATTTGCAAATGATTTAGGAACCGAAAATGATGGAACAAAAGCTTTGTATACTGCTCTGAAAAAAGAGAAACTGACTATCTTGGCATTAGGTCCATTGACTAATATTGCCACATTAGTCAAAAATCATCCAGATATTATTCCCCAAATAGAACGCATCGCTATTTGTGCTGCAAGAACACCCGATTTACCATTTAATCCAGGCAATAGAAAACTAAATGTGTTTGATTATAATTATGAGTTTGATGAGGCATCGATGGAAGTATTGCTGAATTCTTCTATTCTGTTGGAGTTTGCAGGCTATGAACCAAGCTCCTATACCCACATTAGTAATATTGATTTAGCGAGTTTGGATAAAAACAATGAAGCTGATAAATGGTTGTTTGACATTGTTCAACCTTGGATGGAATTGAACGAAAAGTATTTTGGCGTTAGGGGATTTATTCCTTTTGATTGCTCCACTTTAGGATTAGTTACGCATCCGGAATATTTTACTTATTACGAAAATATTCCGATAAAAGTAACGTATAAAAAGAATGATGCTTTAGCAATTCAACCAGATAAACCTTTTAAAAACTTCTTGGAAGTATCGTATAAATTCAAAACAAAAAAGAAAGTCAAATACGCCCGAAGAGCCTTGCAAGGTTTTGAAGAAAAGATATTAGAAACACTAAGTGCAAATAGGTAAAGCCAATTTTTATGGAAGTAAACTAGAAAACTTCTGTTGCAACGATTTGTTTTTTTTATAAAATTCAGAAGCTAGTAAATCCTCAAAAGTATCAATGTCGTTTAACATTTCTATTAATGAAAAAGCAATGTTTTCTTGGGATAATTCTTGAAGAGTAATTGCTAATAAATTGTTTTTACTCCACGGTTTATTTTCGAATAACATAGGATTTAAGGAATTCATACCTATTAAGTAATATCCGCCATCTTCTGCTGGACCAAAAACGACTTCCTTTTGTTCTAAAGCTGCAAAACCATTTAGAATAATAGCTGCAGAAATTTCGGGTAAATCAGATCCAATTAAAACAATCGACTCGTAACCTTGTTTAAAACCATCATAAAAAGCATTGTGCATTCGTTCGCCTAAATCATTTCCAATTTGCACTTTTTTATTAACCATTTTCCATTTCGTATTTATAATGGTATCTGAAAAATATATTAGTTTATCAACATCAATGGTTTTGGTAGCTTTTTCAGTAATTTGTACTAATTGGGTATAGACTTCAAGAGCACCTTCATCACCAATAGTTTTAGCCAATCGGGTTTTGACTTTACCCAATTTTATATTTTTTACAAAAATGATTAGAAGTTGTTTCATGAATGAACAAAGAAGTTAATACACTTTCTTCCCTTTAATTAAATATTTGCTCCATTCTTTGGAAAAAGCATGAACATTTTCTGTCGGTATTTGATTATTATTCACCACTTTTTGATTATTATTTTTCCATCCAAAAATTCCACCATAAAGATTGTAAACATTTTTGTAACCTAATTTTTTAAGTTTGTAACCAATTTTTTCACTTCGAATACCAACAGAACAATATACGATAATTGTGTCTAAATAGTTTTTGAATTTCTCATTAATTTTTTTTGAACTAAATTTATCATATCCTACACAATAGGCATTTTCAATATGACTAACATCAAATTCTTTTTGTTCTCTTGTGTCAAGAATAATAGGATTTTTAAGTTCCTTAAATTCTTTAATTGTTATATAAGAGACTGATTTATTATTGTACTTTGTTAAAAGACTATCAATTGAAGTTTGGGCAAAAATAGATGTACTAAAAAAGAGAAAACAGAATAAATATTTCATGATTGTAATTTAGCAATTAAATTGTAAAATTACAATTTACTTGTAATAGTTGACTATTATTTCTGAAAGTAAATTAAATCTGTTTGAAATTAGTCTTTAATAAAAGTATTCGAATTTACAACTAAAAAATAAAACCCTTACAATCAAACGATTATAAAGGTTTTCGCGGAGAAAGAGGGACGGTTTTAAAAATAGCACCCCTTGTATTTATTGACTTCGCGATAGTTTTCAGAATGAAGTGCACCGAATTGTGCACCTTTAATTTTAACTCATTTTAGCACTTATATTGTACAATTCAAATTTACAAAATTAAGTTCAATAATTGGCAATCTTCCAATCAAAATTTGAACTAGTTGGGTTTAAAATTTGAACACCACAAAATTATTTTTAATCAATAATTAGGGTCATCACTTGTTCATATTTCAAGCTAGTGTATTGACAGAACTCGTCGATACTCACAAACTCATTTTCAAGCTTATGTAGGTCCTTTCTAATCTTTTGCAATAATCTAATGCTCTGGCGGTAACTCTTGCCAGTAACACGTTGTATGTCCTTTGGGTAGATACACAATCTCTTATTTTCTGATTTCATACTTTATCTATGGCTTTGATTAGGCTTTGAGATACTGTAAAGTACTGTTGGCCAAACTTTCGTGCAGTAAAATTAATCAAAAAAAGGATGTGTTTATTCGCGCTGAAATAAGGCGCGATATCTTTCTTCTACTAGCGTTTTGTATTTCTTTTTGTATTCTTGTGATAGAAATGAATTATTAATCCATTGGATAGCGATGGGTTTGCTTTTTTGGAAGCGTTTTGCGATTCCTTTTATTTGTTTTTCATTAAGTCCAAGGTTGATGCCTAGTTTTTCAAAATTTGCCCATTTGAGTCTTCTTTTTTTACCTTCTATAGTTAGTGCCAGTTCCTCGGTGTCGTTTGGATTTACTATGGCTACGTTTAATAAATCGTATGCTGGAGCCAATGTCCATGTTTCGTTGGAATGGATCATAGAGAAGTTTTTTAAATGCATATCATTGTTACCCGTGAGGAAACTAAAAATACCCAATTCTAGAAAATACAATTTGTCTAACAAAGTGTTGTCTGAATATTCGTTTAGTGCATTACCTACCTTTTCCATCGAGCTTTTGTATTTGTCAAAGGCCTCGGTGATTTGAAACATATCGAGCATGTGAATTTTCTCTCCTTTATCTGTTCGGTCAACGCGTTTGGTAATGTAAGATAGTTCGCCTGACTGCAAGCGTATTAGACTTGATTTTACAGTATTGATTCTGAAGGCTTCTGCAATGCGCATCGTTACGTGTTCGTTTTCGGGCATTTCCGGATATTGGTCGGATGGCGGTTTGAATATGTAATTTCCTCCCAAGGCTCCAACAACAGTAAGTCGTCCTTTGTTTCCGTCCTGTAGGGTGTCGTTAACAATAGACAGGGATAGTTTGGGTTGCACACCAGGAACCGCAACGCTTCGTTCTACCACATTTTTAGCCAATTCGGACATTTGTTTTAATGAATGTTCGAATACCGGTTGTTGTTTGGTTCCGAAAAACTCTAGACTACACTGTTCATGGAAATCACCAACGGTATCATTTGGCAATGGGTTGTAGCAATATAGACACTTCTTACTCATTTTCGTTTGGTATTGGTTGTACACTTACGGCTCCGATGCAATTCTGACAACAGGCCAGAAGTAATCCCATACGGTCATTTTGGTTTATCTTCCAGTTTTTGGAAGCAATGTCTAATAGCCATCCTTCTGGAATCAATCCTTCAAAAAAAGGGAATAATCGCTTGTCGGTATAACTTTTTGATCTTACCGGCATGGTCAAGGTGATACTTTCTTTGGGATGTTCTATAGTATATTTTTCATCGTACTCGAAAGTGTAGTCTCCGTCGTCTGTTTCAGTTAGGATACCCGCTAGAAAATCTTTATAATAAATGGCTGCTTTTCTCATATTTTTTAGTCGTCATTTTTTGATAATTCCCTTGCGTTGACTGGAGCCAAAGTATGTCCAAACATTTTAAGTACTTGGTTTACTTTTTCGAGATTGAGATTTTCCTTGCCTTGTTCTATTTTTCGGATGACCGTAAGCGCCACTCCTGCCCTTTCGGCAAATGCTTCTTGGGTGAGCTTTACTTCGTTTCTTTTTTCTTTTACAAAATCGGCTAATGTGTTCATAATTATATGCTTTTGCATTGATTTAAAGCAAATATAGTAAATTATATGTAAAAGCATATAAATTTATTAAATAATATCTATTTATATGTAAAAGCATATATCACTTATTTGATTTTTATATTCGATAAAGTATGACATTTACGCTTATTTATGACAATCATACCACTGTATGACAAATAGAACTTCTACCCTATTTAATGTGTTCATTTAATTATAAAATTTGTTTTGAAATCAATCAAAAAATGTTGCAACAGGATGAAGATTGAGGGAGTTTGAAACCAATTATTAATTAAAATTTTGAAGTTATGACTAGACAGAAAGGCATAATTAAATTGAAAGGTACTATCGGAGATATTACTTTTTACAAAACGCAAGATGGACACTTGGCCAGAGAAAAAGGCGGTATTGACGCTAATAGAATTGCCAGTGATCCTGCGTTTCAGAGAACTCGGGAAAATGGTTCTGAGTTTGGTAGAGCTGGAAAAGCCGGAAAGCTTTTAAGAGTTGCTCTTAGACCTTTGCTTATCAATTCTGCTGATGGTAGAATGGTGAGTAGACTTACTCAAGCAATGGTAAAAGTTATTCAGGCGGATCTGGTAAGTATTAGAGGATTGCGTAACGTGATTGATGGAGAAGCTGAATTGTTATTTGGTTTTGAATTCAACATTAGAGGTAAACTGGGAACCAGTTTATTTGCTCCTTTTGTTGGAACTATCGACCGTGTTACGGGCGAAATCACTGTTGACTTGGCATCTTTTGTGCCATCTAACATGATTGCCGCTCCAAGTGGAACTACGCATTTTAAAATTATTTCGGGAGGTGCTGAAGTTGATTTTGAGGCCGAGACTTTTGTAGTCGCAACATCAGGAACAGCGATTTTGCCATGGGATGCAACAGCAACAGCTGTTATAAATCAAGTTAATGCGGTAACACCTGCTAGCACAAAACCGTTGTTTTTGGCTTTAGGTATCGAGTTTTATCAAGAGGTAAATGGGCAAATGTATCCATTGAAAAACGGCGCTTTCAACCCGTTAGCAATTGCTAAAGTTGACAGTGGTGTGTAATGATTCTATTGCTCACTAGAACTTATTTCCCTGATGGAACTAATGGTAAACTGGAATGTGAAGGCAAGTTGCTATGTAAAACCATAGAACTGCCATGGAAGTTGAACGAAACAAAGGTTTCCTGCATTCCAGAAGGGAAATATTTTATTAGAAAGCGGTACAGTCGCAAGTTTCAATGGCATTTGGAAGTGATTGATGTAAAGAATAGAAGATTCATTCTATTTCATCCTGCCAATAATGCTTTGAAAGAACTAAATGGATGTATCGCGCCGGTAACAAAGATATCGGGAGCCGGTTTAGGTTTACAATCCCGAAAAGCTTTTACCAAGCTTAAAACAATTGTTTATAAAGCTTTGGATGAAAAGCAAAGAGTTTTAATCATTATCAAATCTTAAATTTTTATTATTATGAAAACATTTTTTTTAAATAAACTGAAACAAGGATTGTTTCTTTTATTAGCCGTTCTAGGAACATTTGTTAGCTATGCACAGCCGACGCAAAACCTAATTACCACAATAGATACTGGAGGAAACAAAACTTTAGATCCTGGATATATTATCAAGCCAAAAACTACTTCGTTACCCGGAATTTGCTACATGGCTGACGTACTAGAGAACGAATCCCAGTCATTTTACATTGCCGATACTGGCGGAAAAGGGACGAGTTCCGACACTGGACAAGTAATTTCTCCAGATGATTTGGGCTATGTAGAAACTGGCGGTAGTAAAGGTACAAGTACCAACACTGGTGACTATGCAGCTATTCTTGGGAAAAGTAACTTTAATGAAACAGGCGGAAAAAACTCCACCGGTGGTCTGGAACAATCTGATACCGGGGGAAATGGCGGAAAAAGTACAACAGGTGAGTTCACTGTTTGCGATACAGGAGGCAAAGGAAATGACCTTGGTGGAGTAAGCATTTTTGATACTGACTGCAGTATTAATATTCCTAAATAAGAGCTCGATCATGAAACTTGTAAAAAGAGCGCAAGCTCCTACTCCGAAATTTTTTAAAGTGCTTCGAAATGTTGGTTTGGTATTAGCAACTATTGGCGGAACTATATTGGCAGCGCCTATTGCTTTACCAATAGTTTTAACATCAGTTGGTGGTTATTTAGTTGTAGCCGGTGGTGTTGCATCAGCTGTCAGTCAATTAACTGTTAAAGAGGATGACCTCAACAAAGCACGTGATGGAAACTAATATCTCTCTGAAGACGGGAACTGCCACAGGAACTTTGTTGAGTATTTTACCCAACATTCTTTCTCAAGATATTTTAAAAACTATTATCTTAGCAGTTGTCGGAGCGACTGTAAGTTTTGCAGTTTCTCTTCTCTTAAAATGGTTGACAAAACCAAAAAAGAAATAATCCGGTTTTGATTGGTAACCTATACCGGAATATAAGAAAGCATAGTCGTAAGATTATGCTTTTTTTTGTTTTAAGGTTTAGCTAAAGTTATACTGAATTTATTATTTATTTCTACAGAGATTTTATTCAATGTTTCTTGACTAATCCCCATTGAAAAATGCTTATGAAAATAAACATTTTCAACTTTATTTAAATCAGTTCTACTCATAGAGTTCTTGTTTAAATTTGCAAACTTTTTAAACAATCCAGTTTTTTTATTTAAGAATTTTAGATAATCTATAAGTCCCCAAAACAGGAAAATTAGTTTTTCGGAATCGTTCATTAATTTATCCAATTCTTTAAGGTGTTTTTCATTTTCTTGAGATAATAAATATTCAATGAACTGTTTTTGATTTGAAGATGACATCCCAGTTGTTGGAAATCCTATAATTTCGATAAAAGATATTTTCTCCGCCAAATTATTTTGAAGATTTAATCTGGAAATTGCTTTATGATACTTTTTACCTTCACCATCATATTTTGGGTGTAAAAAAGGATGATGAATATTATACTTTTGCCAGAACTTTACTCCGTCAGACAAATATTCTTCAACAAGATTGAATACATGAGATTCGTCAATATTTATTGCCCAATTAGGATCTTTACCGACGAACAAAACTTTTGCATCAAACGGATTTGCGCCTTGAAAATTCCTTTTGTTATACAAACTGATTAATATTTGTGATGGATGCTTCTGAAAATTACTATTCTTCATAACGATTAAGATTTGTTATTGCTGCAGTTAGCAAATTTTTTTACCAGTCTTTTCTTTTACTTGGAATATTATTACTCATAACAAAATTTTTCAATGATGAATTTAAGTTATTAAGGTATTGAGGTAATGTGTCAGGTAAATATTTAAACACATTCGAAATTTGTCCCCGCTTGTCGTAATAGATACTCGCTTTATTTACCTTAAATTCTTTCCAACTAGGGTCTGAAAAACCTTGTTCATTAAAGTACTTTATCTCAATTATATCAAATTTATATTTTCCATCTTTAAATGAAATTTCAATTTGATATGTTGCGTTACAATGATCTTTTCCAAAAAAATTTAATACCATCAAATCTTTGCTTGAACCTTCGATTCTTAAATATTCATTTTCAATGTTTCCCTTAAGAACTTTACTTGGAGTATTATAAGTAACGGAAATCCAATCAAGGGTTTTTCTATATATTTCGCTCTGAGCTTTACCATTACATTCAGTTACAATGTAATCTGTCAGTCCTTCTTTTGAAAGAGTAAATTCCGATTCTTGTGCAAACGCAAAAAATGTGTAAAACTGAAAAAACAAAAGCAAAGTTTTCTTCATAATACTATTTTTAAAGTGGTTGCTAACTACTAACTTTTCGCCGCTTGGCTCAGTTGCGTAATTTAAGCCCAAGCGCAAACAAATATACCGAAAAGTTAGAAAGAAAAAACGTTTTTAAAAACGAAAAAGATATTCACTACAGTACTCAGACACAAACTAAGCCTAGCAATTGAGCCAAACGGCTGTTCTGAGCAGTTTTTCATTTTAGGGTTTCCATATATTTCAAAAGCATATTTACAGATTCTAAATTCGTCAAATAATCATCATTGTATATTGCCATATCAATTGCAAATTGCTTTTTATGTTCAAATCTATTATCTAGTTCTGCAATTGTTTTTTCAATTTTAGAACCTGATAGTGGAAGAACTACACCAAAAATTCTTGTACTTAGTCTCGTTGACAATTTAAATAATGTAAAAATTGATTCCAAATTTTTTTCTGTGATAAAAGGAACACCAATTCTTTCTTCTGGAAACGGACCTTGGAACCAGCATTTCAAAGGGTAGATGTCAAATTTTGGATTTAAAAGTTGCTCTCTTATTCTATCATATTCTTTATCAAATATAAAGGCGTAACCAAACTTTTCAAACAATAGTAAGTATGCATTTTTAATTAATGCTATCTGAAGTTTCTTTGAATCTACTCTTGTTTGGTTAGGTTCCCAATAAGGTCTCTTTTCTCCTTTTTCCTTAATTAATTGGATGTATTTTTCCAAAGCTCCAGGGTTGTTATTTTTTTTTGATAAGTGAGCTTTAGTTTCTCCGCTTTCCTCAATCATTATTTTTCCGTTAACTGTTATTCCATTTAAGGTAAATTTACCTTTCATTTCGGCTCCAGGTATTCGGTCGTGAAAGTCCAGTTCGTTCAATCTTTCTGTTAAATGCCAGTCAATATCTTTTCCCATTCCGTTATTGCATTTTTCACAGGTTAATACAATTTGTGAACCTCCTAAAGATTTCGGTGGAGCGTCTTCTAAGCTTAAGGGATTAGCTTTTTCTTGGTTTAAATCTTCTTTCGTGAAATTATTAAGACAAATCGGGCATATGTAATCAACTTTATCGTCCGATACAATATTATTTACCTTTAGAAATAAAAGGTTTTTTGAAAATTTGTCATAAAGTAATTCTCTTTTTTTTTCTCCTTTACTCATATGGTCGTTAAAATTGCTCACAACTTGTTTATAGGTCTGACAAAATCATCCCAATCTATACCTTTAGCATTGTTTGGTCTAATTAATATTAGACTTTATGTATTTCAAATATATACAAAATATCTTATTAAGAAAACCAAGTAGAAAGACCTGCCTTTTTTTATTGACATTCTTCGCATAAATTTAGTGTAACTTCTTCAATTACTACTTCAGTAGCATTGGAATATAGACCGTGGTATTTTGCGCAGTCTATTGCTTTAATTCTGCTGTCGAATACTCCGAAAAAAACACAGGATGCATTGCTTTTCCATATGTCTGTTTGGAATAGAATAAATAGTGTCATAAATATTGGTATTAGATTAATTATTTGCAATACCTGTGCAGAATAACCCTGCGCAAGTCATTAATTAGATTAATATTTTGATGGAATTGTTTTTCCTGAAATTCCAATAACCGCAGCGCATATACATCTTTTTTGTGTTGCTCAAAATCCGCTAACATTTCATCTGCTTTAGTTGAAAATTCCTTGATAAAATCTGTGATGCGCAGAAAAGGAATTACAGAGCCACAAAGATTTCTGTGCCAGAATTTGGATTTCCACATACTAAATGTGACCCAGTAAATGTTTTCGCAATCTTCTTCATTTTGAAAAATGACCACAAAACTGTTACTAAATTGCTCTTTTGAAGGCTTTCCGCTGTTCATTCCTTTGTTGAGTATAAACAAATGGGGTTTTGCGTAATGGGTGTCTTTTCTGTGGGTTTTGATAATAAAATTGGTCATGGCTTCGGATTTAAAGTGATGTGCTCTGCTAAAGCTTCGCACACAAAATTTTTCAAAAGAAAAAAAGAGAAAAAAGAAAGCCTTTCGTGGAAGTGGAAGGTTTCAAAAAAGAAAGTTTTTCGGATAAAATACTACCCGTAGGGTGGAGATTTTATCCGAAACCCGCAGGGCTTGAACTTGCTTTTTTGTACACCTGGAACTTAACTTTGTATTCTTTTTTTTATTTTTTTATTTTTTTATTTTTCATTTATCCAAAAAAAATCAATAGAAAAAAAACTATAAGGTTGTTATTAAAACAGATGTTGTGGTTGGAGAACACCCCCAAGCACCGCAGCAAAAAATAATTGTAGCAGTAGCGGAAATTATTTTTTGTGAGGAGCGACGTGGCGGTGTTGCGGCAATCGAACAGCCGCGCTAGACCGGGAACGGAACGTAGCTTGCGAAGTGGAGAGAAGGGATAGCAGCGTGAAACGGCGGGGAAAAAATTAAAGACAGCCGTTGGCGTACCTTGATTTAGGGCAAAGTGTCAACGGCGCCAACCCCGATGGCTGTGCGAAAGTGCAACCGCTGAAACAACAAGGGGCGGCAGACATGACACTGCTTAGTTGAGCGCAACGTAGCCTGCGGAGTGTAGCGAAATGAAGCTGTGTTGTGGATGCATAAGCCCCGACGAACGCAGGAAGTGACCGTGTGAAGATGAGGAACGAAACGGCGCAAAAAAATAACGGCTTTTTTTTAAGCGGTTATTTTTTTGTGCTGTTGAAGTGGCTGTGGAATGGAAGGAGGCACGACTGACTGGAACAGCCGAACGGAACAAAGGGAACGACCAGAGAGAGACCGCTTGATTGCCCTTGATGTTAAACGGAAATGTAATTTGGAATTAGGCTTTTAATATGATTAAATCATAATAGATTAAATAAGTTTCTAATTTGTCAGCAGGGGCAATACCTGTATACTTTTTTTCTTCTCATCAGCTCTAAACAAAGGATCAAACTTATTATTTGAGCACAATTTAATGCTTTCTTGATTTAGTTTGTCCTTTTGAATTGGATGTACTTATTCTTTGAGCAGACTGCACTAAAATACCCCTTGTTGTTATTATTGTCTGAGGTATCTCCTTGCCGTTGTAGGTTGGATTCACTTGAGTTAGAATACTCGGAGTTTGGTTTGCTATCGGATAAGAATTTTTGCCCATCTTTAGTAATATTTATTTCTAAATTATTGTTTATATTTCTATTCTACAAATATATAATAGAGTGATAGAAAGTCTCTATAAAATAACATTTACCCTTTTATTACAATGTATGAACTTTAATAAAACAATTCAAACTTTCCATTTGCACTTACTTTTTTTTGCATTGCTCAATTCTCTTTTACTTTTTTTTAAGAAACCATTATTTATTAGATGTTGGTTTTTTTTTCGTGGGTAGTGATTGTGTTGAGTTTGTCATTGTTTATGATTCCGTCTTGGTTGAATAAATATTCTATATAGGATCCTTTGAGTTCCTTTGCATTTGCTCGATAACTATCTCTGTTGGCAGAGGCGATTTCTTCGATTCTGCTATTTTCTTTAATGTCCTCTCCGTTGTTTCTTTGTGAAATGTGTTAAAATATATCTTGGAATCTTCTTCATTAAGCTCTCCTTTTTTCTGGTCCATCCACCATTGTACTGATGGCATGTTGTTCCATTGCTCTTGTGTTACCCATTCTGGTTTTTGAGTTTCCTTTTTCATTTTATTCGAGGTAATCATTATCTCTTTTGTAAAAATCAATTAGTGCTGGTTTTCCTTAAAACCTCAAATCTTTTAGTTTTTTGGATAGAAATTTTTTAGAAAATAAAAAATTATCGTAAATGTTAATATGATGAAAATTACTTTTAGGACTATATTTTATTGAGATTTGAAAATAGGCTTGACTTAAACTATTAACTTCAATAGGAATAAAGTCTAAAATTACATTATTTTTTGAATCTCGCATTTCGTTTACAATTAATTTACATCTTTTTGCAACAGCTGATTTATTGAGTTTTTTTGTAAAAATTAAATCTTCAAATAATTCTATTTGAAAGCTATATTTGTTTTCCAAATAAAAATACAAAAAATCGCCTGCTGACATCACTTTTCTTTCAATAGTTTGTGTAACCTCTTTGTGAAAGTCATCTGATACATCACTTAAATTAGCTGTAATTTTAAGAGTTGCACCTTCTTTTAATTCTATGGGCTTTTGGGTTTTAATATCCAAAAGTTTTCCATCGCTATATTTTACGTATAAAAAAGCTGTTTTTGATGTCCCAAAATAGTTGGTAGCTAAATCATTTTTTCGGTTTTTGTTTTGTTTTTTCATTTTGCAGACATTTTTTTTCAAGAATTATATATTTTGCTCTGTGGTATTTATTAGATTTTTGCAGATATTCTTTTGATTTAGTAATGAGATAATGAATTTATATTTTAACACTTCTTTTAAAAGAATACAGGTTGCAAACCTACAAATACTTCTACAAAACCAAATACATTCCTTTCCTCGTCATATACTCCAAGAGGTGTTTCAAGATTTACTAATTTGCTTTTATAGAAATTGGCAATTTTTGAAAAACCATAGGTTTTACTATAAATAATGTTATTCTCACTCCAGTTATTTAATTCTCTTTTTAAAACTTTTACATCGGAATTATACTGATTTAGCCATTTCAAATATTGTTTATATAAAATAATTGCTTCTTTAATGCTTTCCGGCTTTACAAATGAGTTCAAGTTTAGTTTTTCAATATAATTTTCTAAATCTTTTGTAAGCGTTTCAAAATCTTCATTGTTTCCAAGGTAATGGAATATGTTTAACAGTAATAATTTTTTAGTGTCTTGATGATTTGTTGTCCAATTATAATTTAAAATAGTACAAATACTTAATAATTTCAACCTTCTTATTTTCTCAATCCAAGCAGCATTTTCCTTGTCGTCTTTGATTTCAACTTGTTTTGTAAGAAGCAATAAATAAGATCCTAAACCGTCTTTTAGATAATCATTTATACAGGGGTGATTGCTCTCATTACTCCAAAATCTAGGTGAAAAATAAGAGTGTGTAAGTGTTTGGCTTGCTGTTTCATCAACGTATTTAAGTTTAATACCTGGATTGACTCTTATAAAATCTTTAAGAGCATTAACCTTATTTTCATTGATTGTATAACTAACCTCATTTTTAAGATTACCCACTTGTTTTTCAAGCTTTTCTATTAAAAATTGTTTTTCAATTGTGTATAAAGCATCACTACCTGAATACTGTAATTTTAACAATGATCTATTCTCAAAATAGTTTTCGTTTCTTTTCTTCAAAACAATGTGAAACCCAATTAATAGTGCATTCAATTGATGTAAAGTAGCTAAACTGTTTGCTTCTGGAAGTTTTATTATTTTTAAATGATTAGCTTTTTGCGGATATAATGATTTTGTAATTTTTTCAATTGTTTTTTCAATTTTATTTCCAATTCTTAAACCTGTTTCAAATGGAACATCTATTCTTCTACTTGAAATACTTTTGTCTTCATCGTCTAAACCATCTAAACCAGCTATTAAAGCAGCATCTTCTATACTTTCGGAAACATCATCTACTGAATTTGCTTCAAAATTTAAACTATTAAGAAACTCCTCAATCCTAGAAGTTGTATAATTATTAAAGCTTTCATTTCCTATAAAATTGGCACTATTTTTATTGAATTCTTCTTCTGATATTGCTTCAACTTCTTCAATATCTTCTTCCTTTTTTTTATTATTCTGAACGTATTTAGAATTTTTATTTTCACTAAAATCAGACTTTAAAGAAATAAAATCAATCAATTCTTCTAATTCAAAATCACCAAAAAAGTCAGAATTTAATAATGAGTTGAAATGAGCAATTCTTGCATCCGGATTGGTATTTAATAGAAATGCTTTTTGATGAATTAAAGCATAATTAGATATTCTTTCAGATGAATTAAATGTTGCTAATCTAAAGGGTTTTATGAGATGTATATTTTCAATATTTATGATGGTTTTTTCATTTAAACAATCAATTTCTTGATTTAAAATATTTAAACCATTAGCATTTTCAACACAAATATTTACTTTCGTATCGAGTTTACTTTCAACATAAATAGTTATTTCATTTCCATCGATTTCAACATTATTTATGAAAACTAAATACTTAAATTTTTCATTTTCATTAGATGCAATTTGACCTTTGAAATCATAATCTTGAATTAAATAATTCCCTTTTTTAGGAAAATTAATACCCAATTCTTTGAAATAATCTTTTGGTTTTTTGTTGTGTGTAAGAATTGAAACTTCAGCATTTATTGAATTATTTGAATTACTGCCAAATGCTTCATTTGTTGCATTAGCACTACCAAAAATAAAATAGGTTTCATCTTCATATTCAAATTGAATTGCTTTAGCGTGTAACCTATTGCTACTATACTTTTCCGTTCTTATCAAATTATTCCAATCTGAAAACTCAATTTTATGCTTGTTTTCATATTTATATGGAACAGAACCATACAGAGGATCAACGATACAGTGCACTTTATCTGGTTCGATATCTTGGACTAATTTGTCTAAAAACGAACCATTAGTATTGTAGTATGGTGATAATATTTTTACGGATTTTGGTTTCGTTGGTAATTTATCAACTATTGATTTATAAATACTTTCTTCTTGGTATGTAAATAACATTTCGAAAGTTTCATCTTTATTTACAACTGTTTTAGTAGCATTGTCATTATCTGATAAATTATTGAACCAGTTTGAATTTTCTTTTATCCAATTTAATTTCAAAAGGTTGGTTCCAAATACAAAAGTTTCTAATTTCTTTAAATAATTGGCAGTTTCTTTAAAAAATGGCTCTGTTGTTTTATCTGTTTCCGTAATATGAAAACTTCCCCAAATTTCTTCATTGGAACTTAAACCGGAACTTGTTAGATTACCAGAACCAATTGCTAAAAAACCTTTTGTTTTACCAACTGCTACTAATACTTTTGGGTGGAACGCTCCAATCATTTTGATTGGCGTAATACTATAACCAGCTTTGTTATCTAGTAATTCACTACCAACAAAACTATTTATTTGCTTTTCAAACTGATAAGCATCTACATAGATATTGATATTTGTTATTCCTGCTTGTCTTAATTTTGGTAAAACTCTTTGCTCAAAAAATATAAAATCGAATGAAAAACAAGTTATTATACAACTATGGTATTTTCTTTTATCTCCACCTAATAAATCTAAAATATTATGTCTATCAATCATAATTAAAGCGAATTAAAAAGTTCTAGACCAATATTTGTTAAGTCTTTTTTATCTTCATTTATGAGCTGCATATCCCTTAAAAAATCAATCAATGTATTCAATCTTGGAGAAGAATAAGCATAATCAACATCATCAATAAAACGAATTAATCCATCTTCACGAATGAATTTTTCAGTTGATTGTGTGTTATTCATTTTCTTTAGTGAAACCCATTGATGTCTTATAATTACATACTTTTTTAAATAATACTTTACAAAATCTGTTAATGCTAATTCTTCATTGTTTTGCATTGAAATTATTGAAGAAATGAAACTACTATTTGAATTTAAGTCATAGGTTTTAGTAAGTCGGACTAGTCTATCAAGTTCGGATTTATTATTGAATATTAACTTTCTAACCAAGAGTATATTATAACCGATTTTTTCAAAGGTATCATTTGATTCTTTTGCTTCTTCAACAATCTCTTCCTCCGATATATCAATGATTTTTAGTTCTTTGAACGTTTGATTTATTTCTATAAAACTCTCGCTTGTAAGAAATTCTACAACTTGATTTGCTATTTTATCAATTAGTATTTCTTCATCAATCCAATTACCATTACTCTCTTTATTTAGAATTTTCAAAAATGTAGATAATGAACCCGTACATGCCATATGCCAGAATTGCTCTAACTGATAAAAATACCATAATGAAAATGTTTCGTCTATTTCAATATCAATTACCCCTTTAGAATGGTAAGCATCAAAAGTTAATCTGTAATCAAAAAATGCATCATCATACTTTTTTACTTTTTCTAATACTAATTGAATTGTTCTTTTTCTGAATAAATTTGAATTGTCTTGTTTTGGTTCATCATTCCCAGTAATTAATTGCCAAATCAGTTTATGTTCGTTTGTGTTGATTGGAATTTTGAGCATATTGAAAGGTTCAATAAGTTTTTCGATTTCTGATTGGGTAATAATTCCTTTCTTCATTATATCAACAAATAATTGAGCTATTTCTGAACCTAAATTTTCTTCAAATGCTATTGCTAGTTGATACCCTGATATTTTATTTTCAATTTCAAATTCTGTTCTTATAAAAAATTCACTATTGATATCATACTCCCGAATTAGATTGAGCTGCTTTAATGAACTGACATAATTTTGACCAAAAATACCTCTTGGGTTTTTCCAATAGGTTCCGTCTTTGGCTTGTTTTTCCTCACCTGTGCCAATTGTTAAATCAAATGCGTTTTGTGATGTGTTGTAGAGTTCTAAAGCTTTGGTTATACCTCCAATACCTTGTACACCAGTTTTTGCCGCTAATAATGATAAAATGAATTCTGCTCTACGCAAATGGTCAAACTGTTCTTTCTTACTTGGTTTACTGATATACTTTGCATAACAATGAAAAAACCAACAGTAAAAGGAGTAATATCTAATGCGGTCGGTTACATTGTTTAATCCTGGTAGTACTAAATCAAAAGTTTTACCACCTGTATTTAAAAGACCCAAAGGATCCTGTCCAACAATATGAACTAATGGCTCTCCTAAAAATGGTGCTGCTATTTTATTTTTCTCGAATTGTTGGACGCTCATTATTATGCTTTAAATATCTTTAATTTTGCTTCATCGTGCTCTTTGAACGCGTTGCTTTGGGTTAAGTGATTTTCTAATGCTTCCATTTCGGTTGCTACTAGTGTTTCGCTGAATTCTTGAGCTCTTTGTAACATTCTAATGTAAACCGTTGGATCATCGTTTCTTGTTAGTCTTCTTAATGCTCCCAAATAATCATCGCGATACACTGTTGGAATTATAATTCTTGTTTGATTTACTTTTACTAATTCTGCATTCATCATTACCCTTGCAATTCTGCCGTTTCCGTCTAGGAATGGGTGTATTTCACTAATCATGAACATGATATAAGCTGATTTGGCAAATGGTTCTTGTAATGCTTGGTAGTAATCAAAACCTTTAATTAATGTTCCTTTTACAAGAGTATGGTCCACAAAATGAGTTTCTCCTGCTCGGTTGTTTTTATCTTTAAATTGTCCTGGTTTTTTAGAAGTTCTAGCTGCTAAAAGTATTTGATGTCTGTATTGCAATATGTTTAGTAATTCTTCAGGATTTGAAGGAGTTGTACTCATTTCCTTGAGATTGCTTACTAATTTGTATGTTCCTAAAATGTCGTGTGAATCTTCATCACGATTTGGAATTGGTGTTTCGGTTTGAATGATACTTTTGGCTTCTTCTATTTCAAATATAGTTCCTTCAATATAATTTGAAAAATAAGCTTCGAAGAAAGCAAAATTTCTAAATGCATTGTTTTCTGTATTTACATCTTGGCGGTCTTTGTAGGGCTGTTGTTGCAATTCTACAAACAGTTTTTCAAATAATTCTAAACGATGTTTATCATAGGGATTTCCTAAAGCTCTTGCTACCGCCGTTGGTGAAGTAAGTATTTTAGAAGGTTTAGTTGTTAGCAAAGCACTGATTAGTTTGTTTAGTTTTTCAAACTCCGATTGCATTCCTAATTTTTCTGCTATTTCTCTTGCCTTGTCTCTGAATTGATTTAGTCCCGCTTCTCCTTTTACTTGTACTATTTGTTCTAGTTTACTTTCAATTTCTGGTAACGTAAGTGTTTTAGAAGTTGGCCCTATTTGGCGTGAAGATTGCAAATTCTCTAATAAAGCTCTTTCTTGTTGTGATACAAATAATTCTCCAGAAAATGGGTTATCTCCTTCGATTGCAGGCATTCCTTCCATGAAACGGATTGTTATTCCAGGAAGTTCAATTTTTTTGGTATAGGTGTAGGTAACAAATATTTGATTTGCCGATGTAGGTTTGAATTCTAAAGCAGAACGATGACTTAATACTGATCCTGGATATAGTTTCCCTAAAATGGTAAAGATGTTTCTTCTAATGATTACTTCATCAGCTTCATTAAAATTGGATGTATAAATTCGAGGTGCAATTTTTCTTATTTTATCTTCCTTTTCAAGCTTACTTAACTGACGGTTTAAAGCACTATCACTTGTTGCAAAAATGATTTCCTGAAGGTGTATTGGGATGATATTTTCCATTATAAAAGCTTTTACTTCTCAAAAGTACCCCTATTTTTCCATTAAAAGCTTATTTTAATCAAAAATTTTCCATTATAAACGCAATTTTTATTTCATTTATTTTCCACTAAAAGCATTTATCACCATTAAAAAGAGTTCTATTTTCCATTAAAAAACAGTTTTTGGTAATTATTTTCCAGTATACATTATGTTATGTAATTTAAAATATAGAAACAAAATTTAAAGTATATGCAACATTAGTTCTTTATTTTATTTATCTAATGTTTACAAAAAATTCAGAGCTTCTAGCTACACAAACTCCGTTTTTAATAATAAAACATTCTACCCAATGTAATCCAGAAAAAGCTGTCGCATCCCTATAAATTAAACCACCTTTTCCAGCAGTTTTAGCTTTAAAAATGCCACCTCTCAAACAATTTCCAGTTGCAGCTTCTTCGCCATTATTAACAACTTGCCAATAGACATCGTAAGGTTTAGGAACATTTGTATCCATTGCATTGAAAGTGACAAAGCATCGTTTCGGTAATACTGAAGAAGTTGTTAGGTTTTTTCTTTTATTACCATCTGTTACATCTGTGTAAACACCAGAAATATTGCAATAATAACCTAAGTTTAAATTCCAAATAGGTTTTTGTCTATGAGAGACCGAAAGCATTTGAGCAGAATAATTTACTGGTTTAAAATTTTCAGTGATCAATTCATCATATCCTAAGTTTCTTACTGCTTCGTTTACAGTCCTAGTGCCTATTATATTTTTTAATACTCTGTAAGCATTTGAAGGATCCATATTTTGTAATGCCCCAAAATCAGATTTTGCCTTTTCTAACCATGAAAAGAAATTATCTTGTTTTTGTTTTTCATTTGGCCATTTATCCGCAAAATTTTCGTCATCCTCATTTACTGGATTACCAATCCACCAAATATCTCTCCCATGTTTTGCACTATATACTTCTTTCATGTGTAAGTGCATTGTGTTTAGAATATTATTTAAAGCATTAATGACATTAGTTTCTTTTTGATATGCCTTGGCTGCCAATGTTGTCAGAATGATAGAAATAGGTTTGTCATCATCGCCACCAAACATAATGTCTCTATGCCTTTTTAGTATTTGAACTACTCTAATTAAAGGTGCTTTTTCTTTTTTATATTCTGGTAAAGGAGTAACACTCTCTCTTAATAAAACTGATTTAAGAGTGTTTATATTACTTCTTTCTTTAAACCAAGCCGCATAACCAAAAGGATTACTTTTTAACCAATAATTAGGGTCTATTTCCGAATGATAGTTTTCTTCTCTTCTGTCTGTTATACGAACAGAAATATTTTCTAAATCAGTTTTATCTAATTTATTATATGATCTTTCACTTAAATTTACATGATTGTTATTACCTACTAAAGCCGGAAGTATATCCAAGTGGAATTTGTCACCTGCGTAGATTAGTGTCCAGCAACGATTACCTTCTTCATCAAGCATTCTTTTATAATTATCATTGTTGTCAATGAGTTGATTTTTTACAGCATGCTTTAAATGAATTTGAGCCCAATTATTAATTTTCCCTGTTAGACGACATACTAAATCCACATCAAGTTCATCATCTTCCATTATTGGTCTAATCATTGTGTCTAATAAGAATGAACCTTGTGGTAAAATTTCGGGTTTATAAACACTTAATTTTGAACCATCCTTAGAAAGTTGATTGGCAACAGCTGTATATTTTTGTACTACTAATTCATGCTGTGCTTGTGTAATATCCAAAACTTGCGCAATATTTTCTAGTAAGTCGTTTAATTTGTTTGGTTTGTTAGTTAATTCAAACATAGTTATTGGTTTTTAATTTCTATAGTTTTACTGAATCCATTATTAGTTGAGTTTTGGTCATATATGATTAAAGATAAGTCTGCTTTTTCCATCCAAACTCTTCCTGTTTCGATAGCACACGAATTTGGCATAACTGGAAAAACATGAATTGAATTATTCATTGAATATTGAAGTTTAATTTTACTATATGCGTTTCTTACTTGATTTTTAAAATTAATAAGTGTTTGTCTGTTTTTTAAAACATTCCGATTTGGACTAGCAACAGTAATTTTCCAAATTGAAACATCATTACCTAAAGTATTGAATATTCTATCGTCAGTTACATTATCACTTAAGCTAATTACTAATACCGCATTTGAAAGAATTTCAGTAGGTTCTATTAAATTTACTTCTATTGAATCCTCTTCATTGCTCCATTTCCAAGATTGTTTAGGTTCTCTATGAAACTGGTATATTTCGCTAATTGATAATTCAGGGATTAATGTCCCCAATTTAATCAGCAATGGTTGAGGTGCTAGAGCAAAAACTGAAAAATGAGGTTTTTTCTCTTGATTTATTAATGGTTTAATATGTTGTTTTACCATTTCCTCTAGCTGATTAGAATGTATTTCCCAATAACCTGCTTTATTGTCCTTTATTGCCAAATTTGAAGTTCCAAGTTGAATAATATTATCACTAACTGGATAATAATCTGGAAGAATTGCATGTATGCAATCTTCAAATTTAACAATAGGTTCGAATGATCCAATCTTTGATGTAAAAGAAACGATTTGGCTCTTTTTATCTGGCGTTAAACTAGTTAAGAGTTCTATATTTCTTTCCTGCTTTATTTTCATTTCAGTCAATGACTTTCTTGTATGACTCTCTACTTCACGTTTATCAATTCTACGGTGGCATTCGTCGCAAAGGAGTAATAAATTATCAAAGTTAGTTTCAAGTTGTTGTGACAAAATAACATCACCACGAGGTCCATCTTCACTTGCTGCTACAATGTGTGATATATATGATTTATTTAAATCTTTTTGCATTAAACTATCTTTCCAGAGAGGTATATTGCAGCCATCGTATTGACATCTTCCTCCAGATTTTACCCAAAGTTTTCTAGCAACACCTTGAGGTATTGCTTTTCTTGCTCTTACAACTAGTTTTTTATTCATTTCAATAACATTTATTAATTTATTACTGCAAAGTTATAGAGTAACTGTGCATTATGTGTGCACAGTGTTTAAAAATATATAGAGTTATGTTTATATGTTATTATATAGAAAATTAATTTCCTGAAGTTTGTTTATTGAAATTTTCTATGATATTAAATATATTAGTAGATTGTTCTTCATTAAAAACACCATCAATTCCTAGACTGTGGTAGTTTTTAAAAGGAGAATCGTATAATTTTGCCGGATCAATTTTACCATTATTTGTAAGGAACAATTTAATGGTATCTAGAAATTGAATTTGAACTGCTGTTAATTGGTATTTGTTAATGAAGTCTGCAAAAGCTGCATTAACTTTTTCTGAAGACAAACCAATTAAACCCACTATAAAATCTACTAAATCTAGACGATGTCCAATTTCTTTTTCAACTTGTTCTTTTTGGATTTTATTTGAAAAAAGTATTGCTTCTAAAGATTTTAATTCTTCTTCTGTAATTGTCTCTCCATTTTGTATTCTACTAATAGTAATGTTGTTTTTGTTTTCTCTTATAATCTCTTCTAAACGATGTTTGTTGTTAGCAAAAGGATTACCAAATGGCTCACGGTCTCCTTCTCCGAAAATTGTAGTTACAATTTGCTCTTCGAGAATTGCATCTTCAAAATTTGTTGTCACATATTTTTGATCTACAGGGTCAATATATTTTACCAGTTCACGAATGCCAGCACGGATTTTTTCTAAATGATTTAATCCATTCTTTTTCCAAAAATCTTCATTTAATGGCAGCTTTACTAACTCTTCTTTGTGTTTGATTTCTGGTATAGTGGTTTTCTTCAGTAGTTTCTTTGAGATTATGGCTACTTTTGTTATTGGTACATTTAATGTTGCTAAAAACTCTTCTGTATTGGGTGTCTCAATTCTTTTTAGCATTAACGTGTACATTATTTTGTCGTAAAAACGAGCCAAATCAGAATCATCTTTAGTTGGTCTTACTAATGGAGCCAAAATATCTAAAATGGTTTTACAGTCTTTTTTATCTAAATGGTTCCAGACTTCTCTATTAGAAAAATCCATTACTTTTTCGATTTTCATCCTAACATCGAAACGTTCTTTGTTTAATTCAATAATGGAATTGTGAAGTTCATTCAATAATCGTTCACTGTATTCTTGTAGTTCACTATCGTTTTTAAAATTATCTTCTTTTAAGTATAAAGCCAATTGTAATTTTAAACCAAAAACAATTTCCGTTAAACTTTTTTGAGATTCTGTTTCAATACCATTTGGGTTTTCTCTGAAGAATTCGAAATTACCATACAAATCAAATATCAGAAAGTTTTCTTTGTCTTGACCTTCCCCGAATAAGTTTGGACGTAAACGAGAACCTCTACCAATCATTTGCCAAAATTTAGCATAGGACTTGACAGGTTTGTAAAACATTAAATTCACACAACTTGGTGCATCTATTCCAGTGTCCATCATATCTACTGAAATTGCTATTTGTGGTAATCTTTCTTTTTCTTCGTCGCAAAAACGTTGAATAAATTCTTCTGCTTTTGGTTCTCCGTGGGTTATTACTTTTACATAATCATTTCCATAACGTTCTGGATCTAATTCCAGAAACATATCTTTTAAAAATTGTGCATGTTTTTTATTTCGGGCAAAAATTATCGTTTTTCCTATTTCATCGCCACCTCTTTTTTTAATTCCATTATCAACTAAAAATTTAAGTGTTTTCAGTGCGGTATCTTTATTGAATAGCCAATCGTTTAATTCGCTTGACGGAATGACTTCTTGACCTGTTGCCTTTTCACCATCTAAAATCTCGTCTTCAAATTCCTCTTTTTCTTCCTCTGACAGTTCATCGTAATGAATGCCACTTCTTAAGAATTTAGTAGGTAGTTCAATTGTATTATAAGGAACTAAATGTTTTTTTGCGACTGCTTCCTCAAAAGTATAAGCGTCAGTAGGTGTTTTATCTGCTAAGCCAAAGATAGAATACGTGTTTTTGTCAATACTGTTTTTAGGTGTTGCTGTTAATCCTAAAAATAGTGCATCAAAATAATCAAATATCGCTTGGTATTTTTTATAAATGGAACGGTGTGCTTCATCTATAATGATTAAATCAAAATGACCTACACCATAAAAACGTTTGTCTTTTTCTTTGGAGCCATCTATTAATCCCATCATGGTAGGGTAAGTTGAAAAAGCAATACGAGCTTCAATATTGTCTTTTTCTTTTAATAAATTCACACAAGAATGTTCGGGCATTAATTTTACAAAGTTATTTTTAGCCTGACTTACTAAACTTTTTCTGTCGGCTAAAAACAAAATCCTTTTTGCCCAATTGGCTTCTAATAATAACTTTGATAATGCTATACTAATACGTGTTTTTCCTGTTCCTGTAGCTAAAACTAATAAAGCAGCTCTATGTGTTCCAATTAATTTGTCGGTTGACTTATCGTTACCTGCAAAATGTTCGGCTACTGACCTGATGGCTCTGAATTGATATCCTCTATCGGTTATTGTAGTATCTATTGGTCTTTCTCTAATGTCTTCTCGATTTTCTCTTCGGAACATTAGTGTTTGTAGTTCCTTTTTGGTGTAAAAACCATGAACTATTCTTGATTTTTTATAGAATTGATCGTCCCATAAATAGGTTTCAAATCCGTTTGAATAATACATTACCGGACGACGACCGTACATTTTTTCTAAGCAATCTGCATACAATTGAGCTTGATTTTCACCTTTGCTTGCATTTTCCATTGTCTTTTTTGCTTCGACTACTGCTAACGGTAAACCATCATCATCCCAAAGCACATAATCAACATAACCTGTTTCAGAGGTGTTTGTTGAACTAGGCATGAATTGTACTTTGAATTCTTTGTCTTTACTTCCTGATAAATCCCAGCCTGCTTCACGAAGCGTAACATCAATAAAATATTTACGTGTTTCGTATTCATTACGTGGATGATTTGTTGAATCGGCTGTATTTGCTTCTTTTTTGTTAACCTCAATTTGTGCTTGTAAAGCTTCTATTTGTTTTTTAAACAGTTCATTTTGTATTGCTAAAGCTGCGTTTTTTTCAGCTTCTTGCTCCAGTTTTGATTTGAACTTGCCTAAATCCGTTTCAAATTTATCTTGTACTTTTTTATAGTCTTTTTTGGAAAGCGCTTCTTGTCCCTCAGTTGGAATGCATTCCCAATTGAACATTGGAATCGTGCCTAAAGTATTCTTTGCATACGATTGTGCAAACCATCTTGAGAAATAGAAAAGGTTTTCTATTATTTTTTCAGCATCTGTTTTGGTGACTGGTTTGTTGTGGATTGCTAAATTACCCGCTTTTCGAATTAAATCGATTTCACTGTATAATTTATGCGGAAATTGTTCTTGAAACTCTCTTTGTTTCATTAAAGAGTTTAAAGAAGTGTCATAAGGCAAAGTTAACTCTTCGTCATTTGCAAACATCCAATTTATAGCCAGCTCTAATGCCATACGAGCATAGGTCAATGAAGTACGAGGATCTGTAACCACAAATTGTTCTGCTTTTACACTTCTTTGGTGAAAGTCAGCCCATTCTTCTGCTAAAAATTGAAAATTTGTTTTCATTAGACTAAGATACTAATGTGTTTTGAAACTATTCCATTTTGTCTTGAATTTTCCTGCCAAAACAACTTCTAAGAAGTATAAATCATAATCATTAGTAACTGGAACTAAAACTACTTTATAATTTTGAATGATTGTTTTTGCCGGCAGCATGTCTTCACTTGTAACTGTTTTTCTAGTAATTTCTATCTTCTTTTGCTTTGTTTTTAAATAAGCAAGACTGCATTGGTTATGGTTTTTTCCAAAAGTATGTTGTCTTAATCGTCGAAATACAGTTCTGCTAATTCCAACATACACTGGAATTACTTTACCGCTTTGTTCTTCTCCAAAAATATATAAACCCTTGAATTCATTTGACTCATTTGGAGTATACCCTAATTCTTCAAATTGCTTTTTGTTTCGGATTATTTTTCCGTTGATTTCTGAATATAATTCAACAACTCTTTTAGCGTTTTTGCTATTCAGGTTTACTATAATTTTTTCTGCTATTTCATCAGCGTAACTTAATAAAACATTTAAATTCTTTGGATACAATTCTTCTTTATAATTTACCATAGTCTTATTAACTCATCTATTTTAAAATCGTTCCAAAATACTTCGTAAATAGTTATCATTCGTGAAGTTATTGCTCTAAAATGATTTTCTACTTTGTCATCCTTAATTCGGTCATCAATATTTTGCCAATATTCCCAATCGCCATTTACAAAAGATATTTTTCTTTTTTCTTCTTCTGTAAGTCTAACTTTTGGGGAATGTGAATGACTTTCACTTCTGTTTTGCTCCAGGGATAAAGCGCGAAAATTTCCGTTTGAATTATTCCAGTCGCGAATACTTCGATTACAACATACCATTCGATAAACCCATTCACTTGGATAGATGTGATCCCAATCCCAAGGAACATTTGTATCCTCTAAATCATCCATTTGGTTGTAATTACCAAAGGAGGTGTTTATATATTCTCTTTGTGCTAATAAAATTAGTTGTCTATTGTATTGAATTTTACCTATAAAATTCCAGAAATATTCATTTGCTTTAGGAAAATCATATTCTTGTGATTTGACATCATTGTAATATTGTATGATTCTTTCACCAACGCCACTTTCTAAAAGTCCCCATCTATCTTCATCTTCTTTTATAAACCTGTTTTCTACTTCCGATTGTAGATAATATTCTCTCAACAATTCTGGCTTAATCAAAAAGTGAATTCCGTCGATATCGTTCCACCATAATAATTCATTAAGTGGTTCATCCCAAAAGTTTGAATTTGTTATTTTTTCATTCCATAATTTAGGAAGATTGTCAAAACCAAACCAAGCAAATGTCATTAGTTTACCAACCATTTTCAATTTAACTTGATTGTTTAATTCCACTTTGTGGCTATGCAACCAATATACAAAAAACAAGAACAAATCTTGATTACTTTTTATAAACTGTTTGATAATGACTGGAGGAACTTCACCCTCAAACAAATCGTTGTCTTTGCAAGATAAAATTTCTATGGCTTGTTGGAATAACTTTTTTAATTGTTCGGATTGAAAGAGATTTTTTAAACCCTCTTTGAAATCTTCATTTTTTATTCTTCGTTGAAAATCTCTAACATTAATTTTCTTTATAAAATGATTCTCATCCAAATCAGATGCTACTATTCTAGAAGCTAAAGAAAGTACTTGCGTAGGAGCAATAAATTCTAAATTCATATTTTCCATTAAGTCTTTAATGTCTGGAAATATGGCTTTGTAAATGGAATAAATTAAATCATCACCTGTTAACGTTGTACCTGACGAGTTTATCCTTACAAACAGTGTAGGATTTTCGGATTCGTTTTCCTCATTTAAAACTTCATGTTCAATTATATTTGATTTAATATTAATTGATTTTGATTTTTGTACCGTGTTCCAAATACTTTCGAGGTCTTGTTTTAATTCTGTATTTAATAACCTTATGAATGCTTCTTTATCTTCAAAACTACCTCTTAGGGTTTTAAAATAATCGGGTAAATGTTGCTGTGCTTTTGCAATTACCTCATCCGTAGAATTCGATTCTATAAAAAAAGCTAATGGTAATGGAAACCAAGCATCAAAAGGAAAAGTTGTGGTGTTTTTAAAAGTAGTGTAACCGCCACTATTATCTTTGTGTTTTTGAAATACTTCAAGTGCCTTAAGTCTATCGGAAACGCTTAAGGCTTTATTGTTTTCTCGATGTTGATAGCCCCAAGGATGTGAACGAGTTGTAAGACGCACTAGAAATTTACTATTGTCTGGTTTGTTTTCTGGTTTAATATCCAACCAAACCATAGGTAATTCTCCTTTTATAGACCAAGCTGTGGTAGCATTATTTGCATGATAAGGATTGAAATGCCCTAAGAATATGGAAGTAGCTCTTTGTTGGCCATCCATTAAGTGCAATTTGTTACTGGTTTTTGAAAACAAAAAAGAACCGATAGGATAACCTCTCAAAATAGAATCCCATAAATCTTCTATTTGTTTTGGTTTCCAAACAAAGCCTCTTTGAATAGAAGGCAATTCTACTACTGATGTTTTCGCCTCTAATTGCCAATTGGCTATTTCTTGAAGTAAAAAAGTTTCTTTCAATTCTTAGTATTTAATTATTTACACTAATTCACCTTTAAACGCTTTTTGCAATAAGCAATTGAACAAATCTTCACTTTCTTTGAGTTCTTGTTTTGCTAACTCTTTTTGTTTTTCGATTAAAGTAATTTTTTCAGCATACTCATTTTGTAAACTAAGAGGTGGCTCAAGAAACTTAATTTTCTTCAATGCTACTATTTTTAATTCTGCAAAAGTTGTTCCTGACGCAATTTTACTATAGTTTTTATAAAATAACTCCTTTAAAAATGTTTTTAAATAGAAACTATTGATTTTCAAATGGTCTATTTTTATCCATAATACTCGTCCATCTTTAAAATAGAATGGGTCATTATTGTTTACTCTTAAAATTCTTCCATCAGGACAAATTGAGGGCATTAATAAATCACCAATTTTAGGAACACCTGTTTCTTTTTTTAAATTTTCATAATGTTCTTTCAAAATAAACAACTCGGATTTAATGGATTTGTTAGTACTTAATTCACCAATTTCTTTGCCTCGATAAAAGGGAATACCTTCTTCAACAAGTTCATCAACAAAAACTCGTCTACTGGAACCTATATCACAAATGTCTCCTAACTTTTTTGATTTCCAACCTTTTGAGTTTTTTACTGGATCTCCAAACATATCAAAGAAAATAGATTGCCCCAAAGCATCGTATTCTTTTATCAATTGCTCTGTTTTGTTTCGTAAAGCAGCTGCATCGTCAAGAATTTGAACTATTTTTTTTTGGGTTTCTAATGATGGTAGAGGGATAGAAATATTTGAAATATAACCTTTTGATATATGTTTCAATCCCGCACCTTTAAAGCCCTCCTCTAAAATATGAATGTTACCAGACAAGTAATGATAAACATACTTTGAAAAAATGATTTTGTCATCTTTTGGTTGTGCAACTAAACAATCTGTAGATACAGCAAATTTATTTGAACTAAAATGAACACTTGCTAAACCACCAGTTCCAAATATTAAACTTGGTTTGTCAAATAAATATTTGTCTATTGATTTTGTTAATACATTACTTGAAGTGTAGAATGGATATTTACCAACCTCTAATTTTAGTCCATCACCAGCTTTTATTTTTGACTTCTTTTGAAAATCAAATAATTCAGAAAAATGCTTTTTCAACATTATAAAATATTTTTTAATTGATTCGCTAATTTTTCTCTTGTTATACTTAAATCATCAATGCGATTTAAAATTACTATTGGTTCATCATACTTTACTTCTTCGTATACAATCTCTTTATATGAGTTTATTGCTAAATCCCATCCGTTCTCTTTGATTTCCTTGAAAGGCACTAAAAAACTTTGAGAGGTTCTGTCGCTATAATCATGGGTTAGTGTTTCAACCATAAAATGGTTGAAGCCTAAATTCTCTGGCACGTCTTTAACGTGCAACACTTCACCCTTTTTACCGTGCATTTTTTTGAAATAATCACTTTTGTAATAGCGGTAATGATCTAGAATTTGCGGTAAATTGAATTTGTCGTGTACGCTTCGCTTTAGCTTTTCATCGGCATTTTCTAAAGCGTTACCAAAAGCGAAGTCCATAAACAATTCTTCGTCAACTAAAAGGTTTCTTTTGTCGTCTAAAGATTTACCATCAGCTAGCATATCGTAAAACCAAACATTATCGGTTCCACCAGTGCCTGTTTTTGTGAAAATAATTATGGCTGTGCTAACTCCGGCATACGGTTTAAAAACACCACTAGGCATTGAGATTACGGCTTCTAGTTTGTTTTTCGCAATAATTTCTTCACGGATGCTTTTGTATGCTTTTCCGCTACCAAATAAAACACCATCAGGCACAATAACCGCGGCACGTCCACCTGTTTTTAATTGGCGTAGCATAAGCGCTAAGAATAGTAATTCGGTTTTTGTGGTATCGGTTACGTTTTTTAATCCTGGTGCAATACTTTCTTTGTCAATCGTTCCTTTGAAAGGTGGATTGGCTAATACTAACGTGTATTCGTTTGCTACTGTATTGTCTTTAGAAACGGCATCGACATCAATAATGTTTGGTTCTTCTACACCATGCAAGTATAAGTTCATAGAGGCAATACGCAACATGGTTGCATCAAACTCAGTACCGTTGAACATCTTTTTATTGATGTGTTCTGCGAATTTGTCTAGTTTGGTAACATCATTGTGTTTATCGATGTACTCTTTAGCAGCTACTAAAAATCCTGCTGTTCCTACTGATGGGTCGCAAACTGTATCTTCCAAAGTTGGTTGCATTAATTCGACCATCAATTTAATGATATGTCTTGGAGTACGGAATTGACCGGCTGTTCCACCACCTTCTAATTTGGATAATAGGTATTCGTATATATCTCCTTTGGTGTCTTGATTGGACATATCGATATTTTCTAATTTCTCCATTACTTGGTCCAATACTGAAGCTTTAGAAATTCCAAAAGCTGCTCCTTTCATATACGTACTAAACAAGCTCGTGTCTTTTCCTAATGAACGAATGAATGGAAAGATACCATCGACCGTATTTGTAAAAATATCATGACGCGCGGTAACATCTATTTCTTTTAAATTTTTCCAACGGTAGTTTTGTTGCTCTGGGCTAAAAATAGGTGTGTATTTGAATCCGTGACGTGCTTTTAATTCGTTGCGCACTTCTGTTTCATCCAAGTCTTTTATAAAGATGAGGTAGGTTAGTTGTTCTACGATTGTTATGGTATTGGTAACACCTCCTGTCCAGAAAGTGCTCCAAATTGCGTCAATTTTTGATTTTAGGTCGCCTGTTATCATGGATTAAAGTATGTGTTTTAAATTTTTGTTATGTTTTGTGCAGTAGAGTTGTCTTTTACAACGAACTCAATTTGATCTCCAATACCAAGATTATTTTGAGTAATAGCATCTTTGTGTATACTAATATTTTTAGTTCCTTTATTAATTGCAACTGTTCCCCAACCATTACCTGCAATATTAATTATTGTTTCTACTTCAATTTTGTTACCATATTGATCTTTATTGAAGTTTTTCCAATAGGATCGATTGGTTGCTATGTCGCTATTTGTTTTGCTATAGCCATCAAACCATATTAAAACATCCATTAACTGAAAAGCTAACGAATATAATAGATATGGAGATGTTATTTCTGTTCTATATGCTTGTATATCGATATTTTGAGTTACATCTACATTAGAGGTGTGAGATGCAGCACCAGTGGTATGAATTATGTTTTTTACATTTTCAGCTATTAACTTTGGGAAATGGGTCATCGTACAGTTAACATTAAAATGTTTTGTATCAAAACCAGATAAGAATAGACTCGATTCAGTTAAGTTAACCTGATTATTCCCTTGTTGAACACATGCATCGTGAAGCAGTCCTATACTATTTGCTTTTCTAAATAAGTGCTCCAAAATAATTCTTAATTGTGTAAAGTATAATTGATCATCGAACTGATTATTCCCTTCTTTTTGGTTTCTTAAAATAGTAATAAATGTATCTCTAACTTCGTCGGGATATTCTTTTAAAACATTAAAAAGTAATTGATTTTCATGCCTAATTTGAGTTACTATTTGATTATCCGCTTCAATCTTTATATTGAGTAATAACTCTTTTACATCATCTGGATTCTTTTTGTTGTAACATCTAATCTTGAAAGCTTCAAGTATTGGATTAGTAACATCAGTAAAATGAGTTTGACCGGATAATACAAAAAATGGAAACGACTTTCTGCTTCTTAATTCATTTATTTTCTGAATTGCAGAGCCTAAACCAGCGGGATTTGGAGTTTCTGATGTTTCATCTTCATAAAATAAAGCATCTAGAAGAATAACATCATACTTATTCAAATTTGATTCTAAAACGGTAAAACCTTCTTTAAAGGATTTGTATCCATCTATTATTATACCTTGTGACTCAGCTTGAACTATAAAAGGCAATAAAGCTTCATCATTATGCTCATCATCGACCCAAAGAATATTGTATATATTACTCATAATTAAATTATTGGTATTAAAAATGAAACAGTTGAACTATATTTTTTATCTTCTTCTGACGAAGATATATTGAGAGCTTTTTTTCCTTCATTGTGGGCTTTTATTATCTCATTAACTTCATAACCACCCAAACCTCTATTACGAGTTTTTCCAACAGCAAAGTTTTTTCTAGTGTAGTCTTCTAATGTAAAATCTTTAGGAAATGGTTTACCTGTATTTGAAACTTTTAACTCTATATATGATTTTCGTCCATTAATATCATAATTTAACAAAGAGGCTTCTCTTTCATTTCTGGTAAAAGGAAGTATTTCAATATTTATTTTATTTTCCATATCTGGATCTATAAAAGCATGATTTTTTGCATTGTCGATAAGGTTTATCAAAACAATTTTTAGTTTTTGTTCATTACCCAAAATGAAAATTTTACTGTTCATTTGTTCTTTTATATCTTCATGGATATCAAGTTTAAGTTCAATATTGTTTTTTAAACTTTTCTTTTCATTTTTTACGAATTCAGATAGAAATTTCAGAAAATTAATTTCTGTTAAATTGAACGAAGATACATTTACTAACGCTGTGTTTTCATCTGTTAGTTCTTGAATATATTTAACATTTTTAGAAATAGATTCAAATGCATCAATCATATGAAATTGTTTCGTTTCACTGATTAATATTTCTTTCCATTCAGGGTATACCTTAGATAAAGTATTTTGAATTATCTCAAGAGAAGAACCTATACTTAATAAAGGTTTTCCTAAAATATGACTTAAAGAAGTTGAACTTTCAGTTTCTTCTTTCTTAATACCTTTCAATAAATTTTCTTTATCTGCCTCAAGTACCTTAAGTTTAGAAGAAAGTTCAATAATTCCACTAACTTTTGCACGTTGCTCCTCTAAGGAAGGCAATTTAATTACAACATCGAGTAAATCATCCTGACGAATAAATGGAATAGTAGCACCTAAACGATAAGAATCCAATTGCTTCTTAACATATTCTGACTTGAGTTCATTTATTAAATAAGCTATGTTAACCTCATCAATTTTTGCTCCTTTTATTTTAGCAGAAAAAATATCTTGACTCTTGAAAATTGGATTACCCTTAAACTCAAAAAATGTAGGCTTTAAAGTTTTCCAACGTATTGCCAATAAAAGACAAGATTCATCTATTTGTTGGATGATATGTCTGTTCAGCTCAGTTTCTTCAACGGCTTTATCATCCAATAAAAAGTCTACATTATCATCTTTTAAATCTCGAATACGGAGTAACTTTCCTGTTACAGGAAGATTTCCTCTACGTCCTTTAAAAGGTTCAATAATTTCACCAAGTTTTACACCTTCAATATGTTCTTGAAAATAACGTGCAACACTCAAATTATAATCGTTATTACGAATTTGTTCTTTGTCAACAATTCGTATGACACTATTATCTAATACCTCACTGTGAATAAAGTCTATTAACTTGTTATCATCCAAAACTTTTAGTCTAGAATCAACATTCGTTACAAAATTTGATGCATCGACAAACTTAACTTTACCCTTTAAGTCTTTCGAATTGTTAATAACCAAAATTGTTAGTGGAATACCTGTATTTAACAACAGACCTCCTGGTAATGATATAATAGTATCAATTAAATCTTCCTCAATAAGAAACATTCTCAACTTCTCTTCCTGCATTCCTCTAAATAAGAAACCTTGAGGTAAAAGGGCAATTAATTTACCTTTTTCAGTTAAAGAATGTACTCCTTTTTTGATCAAAAAATGTTCGATAGTTCTAAATTCGTGCTCAACATCCTTATATTGATTACCAAATCGCACACCATATGGAGGATTGGAAATAATCAAATCAAACTTATTTTCGTTTTTAGGCCAATTTAAAATAGAATCCTCACATATATACTCGGAACTTACTTGTTTACCGAAAGCCATAAGTCTTAAAGCGCCCATTGCCCAGGTCTTTTTATTTATCTCTTGTCCATAGAAATTTTGACTTTTATTAAGATAAACATCGAACGAAGCCAAACCTGCAAAAGGATTGAATACTTTTGAATTTATCCTTAAGTTAGCTAAGCCGCACATTAATCGAGACAATTCTAATGGTTGAATAAATTCGCCCGCATAACGCCCTTGGGATTTAGAAATCTTATAAATAATGTCGTCAATTACACTAGAAAAATTTTCTGAAAGTAATTCTTTCTCGATTTGAAAAAGATGAAAGTTTAGATAACTAAGTGGTTGACTAAATACTTTTGACAAAGAATCACTAAGTACATCAAAAATCATTAAATAAGTATCCTTAGTCTCTGTATTTAGATCTGACTCAAAAATGAGTTTTTTAAGTTCTGAAAGACTAAAATTATTAGTGAACGTTTTTTCACAAATTACACCATCTTTATATAATGATACAAGCAGAAGAACAATTTGTACAGAATCCTCTAAATGATTTAATTTAGGATTAGTTCTAAAAGCATCGAAAACACCAAAAATTTTGAATGAGATCACTTCCACTGGGTTTGAGTATACTACTTTCGCCATAAAATCAATTGTTTTTTAATTACAGTTCAAAGGTCTTAACTATTTGTGCAGTATAAGTGCACAGTTTGTTAATAATTTTCAAATTGCTTTTTTATTCTATTTAAAATGGTAGTTACTAATATTGCTGGCTCTATTACTTTCACCTTTTCACCAAAGGAAAGTATTCGCATTTCAAGTTCATAATTTAGCATCACTTTTATTCTGATTTCTAATGAACCATCTTCGAGATATGTTGTTTTTTGAGACCAGTGCAATGGCTTTGTTTCAATATATGGCGCTTGCTCTTTAGCAAAAATTAATTTGACTTCTTCTACTTTATTATTAGGATCCTTGGAAACCCCTATAATGTCATCAAAGAAATCTGTCCAGTCAGTAGTGTCCGCTATATATTTGGATTTCACTTTAATAATTTCACCATTTATTCTATCTAAAGCTAAATTCCATTGAGGCATTTTATTAAATTCATTATATCCAAAGACGAACCATCTATTATTGAATTGTTTCAAATGATAAGGATGAAAGGTTATTTGATATTCCGGTTTATTGAATGGTTCATAATTAATTGTTACAACTGATTTATTAATTATAGCGTTAAATATAGGTGTGATGTATTCATATCCTTTATAATCAATATTAGTTTCTAAGGACATAACTTTTTGATCATTATTTTTGAGTCCGAATTTATCATTTAATAATGGTCCTAATTCATTAACCCATTCGAATTCTGGACTGCCTTCAAATCTTTGTAGTATTGATATTGCTTTTTTTAGTTGTTGTGCTTCGGTATCATTTAGTGGACTTTTATTAATGGAAAAGTTTTTATCAAGATATCGGTAATAAATTGTTCCACTTGATCCTTTAAAAGTTTCAATAGGAGCATTATGTCCAGCTTCTGAACGCATAAATGCTATGTCTTTTCTTAATGTTCTCATTTGAACACCTGAACTTTTTGAATCAAAATCCATTATAGCTTCATTTACGGCTTCCAACAGATCATCAATGTTATATTCTCTTCCAAAATTCTGAAAGCATCTGTCCAATTTGTTGTACCTTACTATCTGATGTTTGGTTGTAAACATACTTTATTACTCGTTCTATGATTTGCATTTATTTAGCAATATCCATCAACTTGTAAAACTATATATTTTAACTAAAATAACCTATTCATTTTATGAACAGGTTTTGTTTTTAAAATGAAACTTATCGCTTATCCATTGAATTAGAATCAAAACTTATCACGTTAAACATATTTCTCATTCTAGAACGCAGACGATTCCCATAATGATTTTCAATTTCAGTCGCTGATAAGTTGGTAGTCACGTGGGTCATTGAATTGTTTTCTACAAAATGTTCGTAACGACTTATGAGCACCTCAGCCATAACGTTGCAATCATTGCCAAAGTGTTTGATTTGTTGCTCGGCACCAAGATCATCAAAACAATAACCGGTCAGTCGCATTTGATTGTTTATTTTGTGGGTGTAAGGGTTAAGTGCTTCGTAACCGTGTTTGGCAAACTCGAATGATATCTCTCTGCAGGTTTTTATTTTATAGTCTGATTTATAGTTTGAAAATTGTCTGATGAGGTGCATAATTGATGTTTTCCCACATCCAATTGGTCCCGACAACAAAATACCTTTAGTGAGATTAATTTCTTGCTTTAGCGCCGCTTCATGGTCTTTAATCATGTAGATTATTAGTTTGTAGATGGTTGGGATGTCAATTGGGTTGATTTTAAATGATTGTCCGTATAATGTTTTGCCTTGGAATTCTATAAAGTCTAGGCATTTGTTGAAATCATAGACTTTGATATCGTCTTCGATACTGTATGTTTCTGTGATCGTTTTACAAAGGTTCGCCATAGTTTTTATGATTTGAAGTATGTAGATGGTTGGCTTGTGGTTGAGTGTTTTTTGGTTTGAACTTTTCTGTATTGAGTATCCAGTTTCTGGCAGATGCTTTCCAATCTTTCATTTTGGAATTGCCACCAACAAGCCAACCTTTGCTTGTGTAATAATTAAAAAACTTCTCTGCTTCCTGAATGGTGCCGTTTTTTTCGATGAAGTACTTTTGGACCTCTTCAAAGATTGGAGGAATGTCATCGGGATTGTACCTTTTTTTTTCGCGCAACTTTTTTTTTGATTGATGTTCGCTAGTAAAGTCTGGTTGAAAATTTAATTTTTCAATTTGTTGGGATTGATTGTTTATATCGTTTATACTGTTTGAAATGTTTGCATTGTTTGTATCTATATATACCTGTTCAGTACTAGTACATTGCTTGTTCACTTCTTGTTCGACAAGCTGTTCATTTTTTAATTTATTTGCCAATTTCTTCGTCATGGGTTTGGTGTAATAATCGAGGTTAATTATTTCTGCGGTACTTCCCTTGTAGGGATTGAATGATGGCTTATAAATGATATATCCTTTTTCGGTTAGCTCCTTTATGCATTTGTGGTAGGTTGCCTTGGAACTGATCTTGCTGATTCTCATTAATTCGTCACGGGTTATGCTGATGGGATTTATAAATCGGTTTAGGTTCCATGCTTGGAACATAGCTATGTATAGACTTATGTGTGTTGGATTGAAATCGAAATCGTAGGTTACTTTTTCGAAGAAACCGGTAAGGTGTTTTATGTAGTTCATGGTAGGAGTTATGAGTTATGAATTATGAATTATGAGTTTTAGAGGGCAGTCGCAGACTTCACAGGTGCCGTTGCAGGTGTTAATGGTAGTTTCCATTTTATTTCTCAAGCATTTTTTTGATATCATCATATTTGTAGTATAACGTGCCGCCGACACGCTTATAATTTAGGATGCCTTTTACTCGTAGGTTTTGGAGTGTTCCTGGTGAGATTTTTAATAATTGGCGAACTTCAGCCGATTTCAACCATTGAGCGGGTTGCTCTTGTGCGGTTGGTAAACTTCTGAATTCATGTAGAAGAATGTTTCCAAAATTGAGGAGGTCTCTTTTGGTTACGGTTTGGTGTTTAAGTAGTTCTAAGTTTTCTACTTCTGGGAATAGTTCTTTTGGATGTAAGTTCATTTTGTATTGTTTTAGGATTAATTACCGCAAAACAATAGGATTTGATTCAGTTTTATTCACAAGTTGTGTTTAGGTTGTGTACGATTTTATAAAAAAACCAAGTCAAAGACTTGGTTTTGGTGGCTATTCTTCTTGTGATAATTTTTGGTTGAGGTTATCCGATAAGGATTGCATGAATCGAGTTTTATTGGTTTTTCGCAGCTTGATGTCGGAATAGTATCGGTATATATTCTCTTCATAATCGATATTTAACGTTTTGTAAAACTGCTTTGCCACTTCTTTTAAATCCACTCTTCCGTGGTTGATTACTTTTTGATGGTGTAAGGCATAAATAAGTTCTATTAATTCAAATTTAGTTCCTGTCCATTGGAGATCAGAGGTACTGATATTGTTATTTTCTTTGGGTGGGTTTTCAATTTTATCAAGTTCGGATTCTAAGTATTCTATTATTTGTTCTTTGGCTAAGAGTTCCGCAAGCGAAAACTCCATTTTTGTGGTAATCCGTTCATCACAAAATAAAAACTGGTATTGATCATGAATGTTAGTGATGTTGTTTTTCCTTAAAAAATATTCCTGGTCCCGGTGTGTGGATTCGCTTCTAAAATACTTGTAAAAGTAATTGTGGCTTTTAGGAATTTGGGAATGTTTTAGAATTAACTTCTGGTAATAGTCCGGAATAGCTTTTTTGGAATGAGGCAATTTCAAAGCAATATCCAATTGAAATTTAGATACCATAATTTTGGATAACAGCTGCGATTTGATGTTTTTGAAAAAATGAATTTCTTCTTTTTCGCATTCAAACTGATGATTCCGGAGCCATGAGTTTACTTCTGTTGCTTTTTGCTCGAGATAGTTTTTAGCGGTTGTAAATTTGTGAATTGGGGGGTTGGATTGTTGGTTGATAGTATGCAATTCGGTTTCAATTTCATACAATAGTTTTAAGTGGGTTTGGCGCATATAATTTAAAAATGGTTTATAATGATACCAAAATAAACCATTTTGTATTAAATTATTTGCAAAAATTATCTTAAATTTTCACTGAACCTATATTTTTTTTTTGACTTACTACTGTTGTTTTGAACTTTGAGTTTGTTCTTGTTTTATAGAGAACTTATTTTTTAATATCATCATGTCATCACTCACCTTTCTATCCAATACTTTTGCATAATGTTGTGTTGTCTTTAGGTTTGTGTGTCCTAACATTTTGCTTACGGTTTCGATTGGAACGCCATTGGAGAGTGTTACAGTGGTTGCAAAAGTATGTCGGGCAATGTGGAAGGTCAGTTCTTTATTAATTTTACAAACGTCGGCTATTTCCTTGAGATAGGCATTCATTTTCTGGTTGCTTAAAATTGGAAGTAGTCGGTTTTCATTTTTGCAAATGGGATTGTTCTCATACTTGTTAATGATTGCTTGTGCTATTGGTAGTAATGGAATTTTGGAAGGAGTGTCTGTTTTCTGACGATTTTTGAAAATCCACTTATCGCCATCAATCCCCAACGCAACGTTGTCGGTTTTCAACTGTTGAACATCGATATAAGCCAATCCAGTAAAACAGCTGAAAATGAATATATCGCGAACGAGTTCCAAACGTTCGGACATGAATTCTTTGTTGATGATATCCTCGATTTCTTTTTCCGTTAGAAATCCGCGAACGACTTCTTTAATTTTGGATTTGTAGTTTATAAATGGGTCTTTGTTGAGCCAACTGTTGGCCAAACATAGGTTGATTATCTTGTGGAAGTTTTTGATGTATTTCACAGCAGTATTGTTGGCGCACTTTCTAACGCTGCGCAAATAGAATTCATATTCCATTATAAACGCATGATCAATCTTTTCGATATTGATATCGGTGAGGTTATATTTCCAGAATAGGAAATCTTTGGTGTGCTTGAGTGAGGTTTGATATCGTTCTAGTGTTCCTGGAGCGTATTCTTGACCGAGCAATTCTTTGATTTTGCGGTTGTGTTCTTCGAAGATAGGAACTAACATTCGTTCACGTTCTTTCTTACCAGATAACTCATTTTTAAAGGATTCAAAGTTTACTGGGATGTCTTTTATAATTAAATTTTTCTCGACATTTAATATCTTTGATTTTAAATTGTCAAGATGTCTATTGATTGAACGAGCTTCTTCAGAAGTTCCTCTCATTATAGACATTTCGGAATGCCATTTGTCGGGGTCAACAAACTTCCCAGTGCTGTTGTCTAATCGTCTACCATTGATGGTAATTCGTTGAAAAATCGGAGCCAAACCTTGAGCATTGACTTTGACTCTTTTCAAATAAAAAAGAATTGAAATTGGATTGTTCATAATTGGTAACCTTTAAGTTAATAGAAATTTAGAAAAACTATCAACTCAAAACAAGATGTTCACTGAATGAACCTCTTATTTTAAAGTGTTTACAAAGGTAGGGGCACAATGATTTTGAAATATTAAAGTGCCCCGAATTGTACCCCTTTAGAATGAGAAACTATGAATAATTTGGATAGGGCGTAAATTAAAAAACCCTCTAAATCATACGATTTAAAGGGTTTTGGTAGGTTTTTTGAAATAACCAGCGGAGAAAGAGGGATTTGTCTGCTGTAAAAGCCACCAATAAAAACAATACTTCGCAAAGTATTTTATTTAAGTGACACCTCGACTGACACCTCTTTATTAGGATACAATTATCTTTAATTCAAAGTAGTCAAATATAAGGGTAATTATTTGAATAACAAAGTATCAAGGCTAAAAAATGAACTAGTTATTTAAGGATATTTTTATGGCTATCGGTTAAAAATTTGATACTGTTATTTGCATCAATTTAACCAAAAATCAAGTGAGTTACTTGTTCAGATTTTAATCCCGCATACGAACAAAACTCTTCGATAGTCAGAAACTCATTTTCGAGCTTGTTGAGGTCAGTTTTCACTTTTTGCATTAATCTGGTACTTTGGCGATAACTCTTCCCTGTTATGCGCTGTAAGTCTTTCGGATAGATGCACACCCTCTGTTTTTCAATATTCATACATTATCTATGCCTTTGACTAGGCTTTGATTAGCTTAAACTATGGTTAAATTATTTACAAAAATAATGCTTTTTGAAACATAAATCATACTGCTTTTGAGTAAGTATTTATGTCGATTTAAGCCATTTGTGTCGCTTTGCGACATATGGAACTGCACTTACTTTTTTATTCTGTTTAATTGGCTAAAATTTGTCTCGAAATCAATTGAAAGATGTTGCAACAGGATGATGATTGAGGAAATTTTAAATGATTATTAATTAAAAATTTTAGAAATTATGGCAAGACAGAAAGGCATAATTAAATTGAAAGGTACTATCGGAGATATTACTTTTTACAAAACCCAAGATGGTCATTTGGCGCGTGAAAAAGGAGGAATTGATGCCAGTCGTATCAAAAACGATCCTGCGTTTCAAAGAACCCGTGAGAACGGTTCGGAGTTTGGGAGAGCTGGTAAAGCAGGAAAGATTTTGAGAACTGCTTTGAGAGCATTGCTTTTGAATTCTGCTGACGGTAGAATGGTAAGCCGTTTAACTCAAAAAATGGTTCAAGTTATCCAAGCTGATTTAATCAGCGTTAGAGGATTGCGAAATGTTATTGATGGTGAAGCCGAACTTTTAGCAGGTTTTGAATTCAATATCCGTGGGAAACTGGGCACCAGTTTATTTGCTCCTTTTGTGGGAGTAATTGACCGTGTTACAGGAAACATCACAGTTGATTTGGCTTCATTTATTCCTGCCAATATGATTGCTGCACCAAGTGGAACAACTCACTTTAAAATTATTTCTTCTGGTGCGGAAGTCGATTTTGAAGCGGAAACATTTGTTGAAGCGCATTCAGAAACGGCAATTTTACCCTGGGACACAACCGCTACGGCTGTAATTAGTCAAACAAATGCTGTAACTCCAGCCAGTACAAAACCTTTGTTTTTGGCTCTTGGAGTTGAGTTTTACCAAGAAGTAAATGGTCAAATGTACCCATTGAAAAATGGTGCGTTTAATCCATTAGCATTGGTGCAAGTGAGCGGATTGTAAGATGGTTTTAAGACTATCGAGAACTTATTTCCCTGATGGAACGAACGGAAAAATCGAATGCGAAGGCAAATTGATTTGTAAAACCATTGAATTGCCGTGGAAGATGAACGAAACGAAAGTTTCCTGCATTCCGGAAGGGAAATATTTTATAAAAAAGCGGTACAGCAAGAAATTTCAATGGCATTTGGAAATAATTAATGTAAAAAATAGAA
>JANNWH010000004.1:0-81058 GCA_031408335.1 Flavobacteriales bacterium
TTCCATGACAATGAACGGAGCCGTTTTACCAATCATGGCGTTTTATATCGTCGCAGCGGAAGAACAAGGTGTTGCTCCAGAACTACTTTCTGGAACCATACAAAACGATATTTTGAAAGAATTTATGGTGCGAAATACCTACATCTATCCGCCTACTCCTTCGATGAAAATTATTGCTGATATTTTTGAATATACGAGTAAAAAAATGCCGAAATTCAACTCCATTTCTATATCGGGTTATCACATGCAAGAAGCTGGAGCAACTGCTGATATTGAATTGGCGTATACTTTAGCTGATGGTTTAGAATACATACGAACGGGTTTAGCAACTGGAATGAAAATTGATGAGTTTGCTCCTCGCCTTTCCTTTTTCTGGGCAATTGGCATGAATCATTTTATGGAGATTGCCAAAATGAGAGCTGCAAGAATGATTTGGGCTAAACTCGTAAAACAATTTCATCCAAAAGACGAAAAATCATTGGCATTACGGACACATTGTCAAACTTCGGGTTGGAGTTTAACCGAACAAGATCCGTTTAATAATGTAGCACGAACAGCAATTGAAGCATTGGCTGCTGCTTTTGGAGGAACACAATCGTTACATACCAATGCACTCGATGAAGCAATTGCTTTACCAACCGATTTTTCGGCTCGAATTGCTCGAAATACTCAAATCTTTTTACAAGAAGAAACCAAAATTTGCAAAACTGTCGATCCTTGGGCAGGAAGTTATTATGTTGAAAGTTTGACTAACGAAATTGCTCAAAATGCTTGGAAATTAATTGAAGAGGTTGAAGAATTAGGAGGAATGACAAAAGCTATTGAAGCTGGAATTCCGAAATTACGTATAGAAGAAGCAGCTGCAAGAAAGCAAGCCAGAATTGACAGCAGTCAAGATATTATTGTCGGAGTTAATAAATTTAGATTAGAAAAAGAAGATCCTTTGCAGATTTTGGATGTTGATAATGATATGGTGCGCAAGCAACAAATTGAACAATTAATACAAATAAAAGCATCACGTGACAACGAAAAAGTAAAAGTCTGTTTATCAAAATTAACCGATTGTGCAAAGAATCAAAACGATAACTTACTATCTTTGGCAGTAGAAGCTGCCCGAAACCGAGCTACATTAGGTGAAATTAGCGATGCTCTCGAGTTAGTTTTTGGCAGGTATAAAGCACAAATTAGATCATTCAGTGGCGTGTATAGTAAAGAAATAAAAAACGACGAGAGTTTTGAAAAAGCAAAACAATTGGCTGATGACTTCGCTAAAAAAGAAGGTCGTCGACCACGAATTATGATTGCCAAAATGGGACAAGACGGTCACGATCGTGGTGCCAAAGTGGTCGCAACCGGTTATGCCGATTTAGGTTTCGATGTCGATATTGGTCCGCTTTTTCAAACACCAGCCGAAGCCGCCAAACAAGCAGTTGAAAACGACGTTCACATTTTAGGCGTTTCGTCGTTAGCAGCCGGACACAAAACCTTAGTACCTCAAGTAATCGAAGAATTAAAAAAATACGGCAGACAAGATATTATGGTGATTGTTGGTGGCGTAATTCCGGCGCAAGATTATCAATTTTTATTTGATGCTGGTGCTGTTGCCGTTTTTGGTCCTGGAACGAAAATTAGTGAAGCAGCGATAAGTATTTTGGAGGTTTTGTTGGAGGATTAGTTTTAGTCTCCGTTTTCAGTTTTCAGTTTTCAGCATTGTAAAAGTCAATTACAGACCATTTAGTCATTCCGAGAAACGAGGAATCTCATAAAGTGAGTCTGATTGTAATGGTGATGTTTAACCTGTAGACATTTTTGCAGATTCCTTCCATAAATAATTTGGAATAGGCTCATTTAATTCCCATTTGATACTCATTGGTTTTGAACCTTCCATTTCTCTAAAATTAGCCTCACCTATAAAAACATAACCAAGAGTATTTCCATTTTCATCATTTGCCTTTTCTCTAACAAAAAGTAATATTTTTTTATCGTTCTCAACATGATTTATATATGACAATCCTTTTGTTGTATCTGGTCCGTATGCATTGTGAGATTGCCAGTGAAATAAAGTTTCACTTATTGCATAATCATCATACATAGTTGTTGGAGAAAAATTTTCTTCTGATTTAATTAAATTGATAAAAAGTATTTCTGTATTTAAAGTTTTATTTTCAGCAGCACCTTCTCTATTAGATGATTTTTTATCAAATGTACTCAAGCCAAAAGCAACTAATATTTGATCTCTTGTATAACGAGCATGTAACTTTAATGGTTGTTCGTAAGGTAATTTAATATCTATTTCTTTAAATCCTATTTTGTCACTTAAAATTTCTAAAACTTCAATAATTTCATTAACAAGATTTTTATTTTTACCAATTTGAATTATACTTTTCTCCAAAGAATCGAAACCTCCTGCATTCTGCCATACATCGTAATGTAACATCAATAACATGGTTTTTTGAGTTTCATCAAACTCATTTATTCTAATATTAAATCCTTGTTTTGCAATCATTAAAATGAAATTGAAATAACTTGTAGAATTGGTTGACAACCATTTATTACTGATAGCGGAATAAATTTGCTTTTCATTAATATTTTCAAAATCATCAATTACACTTGCTCTATGACACAACCTTGTCCAAGCTTCTTTTTTTGAGTATATCGTTTCAAGGCTAATGTGAAATAAATTCATAAAATTTATTAAAGTCAATGGTAAAGTAGTTTGATGCTGAAAATTTCTAATCTTAGTTATTAATTGATTTATATTTAAAGAGGTCGCTTTTTTAATATTTTCAAGAACTGTTTCTTTAGCTTTTTTCTCTAAAACTATAGAACATCCTAAAGGTAAATGTGGAAAGTCATCTTCAATCTCTTTCTGAACAGAAGTTGTAGTTTTTCCAATTAAAGCTCTAAACTTACTTTCAAAATCATACTCTTGTCTAGAATTGCCAACAAAATCTAATACTGTCAGGCAATCTTTCCCTTCTGCCAGTCGCAATCCACGACCTAATTGCTGAAGAAAGACAGTTAAGCTTTCTGTTGGACGTAAAAATAAAACGGTATCAATTTCAGGAATATCTACTCCTTCGTTGAAAATATCAACTACAAACAAATAATTAAATTCTTTTTTCTTGAATTGTTCTCTAATCCTGTCTCTTTCATTTGAATTATTACTAGTTAAATATTTGGCTTTTAAACCCGCTAAAGAAAATTTTTCAGTCATGAAAATAGCGTGTTCAACTGTTACACAAAAACCAATTGCGCGGAGGTCGTTAATATCATTAGTATATTTTTCAAGATTACTAATAATCTGACCAACTCTAAAATTGTTTTTAGTATAAATACTTGTCAATTCACTTGCAACATATTTTCCTTTTTCCCATTTTACATTTGTTAAATCTATACTATCTGTTATTCCGAAATACTGAAATGGACAAAGTAACTTTTGATTTAAAGCTTCAGGCAATCTAATTTCAGCAGCTATTCTATTACAAAAATCTTCTAAAATATCTGCACCATCCATTCTCTCTGGAGTTGCAGTCAAACCTAAAAGCACTTTAGGTTTAAAATAATTTATTATTGGTCTATATGTATTCGCTGAGATATGATGCACCTCATCTACAATTATAAAATCATAATATTCTGGACTAAGTTGAATATTTTTAAGCCTATTATTAAGTGTTTGAACTGAAGCAAAAACATATTCATTACTTTTGGGTTCAATACCATCTGCCCATAAATCACCAAAATTATTATCTTTTAAAACGCCTTGAAAAGTTGCTATTGCTTGTTGCAGGATTTCTTTTCTATGTGCAACAAAAAGTAGTCGAGATGATTTATTATTAGTTTTGAAAGCTTTATAATCAAATGCAGATATCACAGTTTTACCTGTTCCAGTTGCTGCAACTAATAGATTTCTATATCTATTGTGAATTATTCTTTCTACTTCTAATTTTTCCAATATTTCATTTTGAAAAGGAAATGGTTTGATATCGAAGTTTGCCGAAGTAAAAGTGTATTCTTTCGAAAACTTACCTTGTTTCAAAGCATAAACCAATTTTATAGAATGTATATCGTGATTATATAATTCGAACTCCGAGTTCTGCCAATAAGCTTCAAATGTTTTTTTAAATTTATCAATAATATGTCCAACTTCTTTTGTTGTAACTTTTAAATTCCATTCCAAGCCGTCAGTCAAAGCAGAACGTGAGAAATTAGAAGAACCAATATATCCAGTATGAAATCCTGTTTTCCTTTGAAACAAGTAAGCTTTAGCATGTAATCTTTCATTTCCTGTGTTATAGGAAACTTTAACTTCTGTATTTTTTAATGAAGATAAAAATTCAACTGCTTTTGCATCTGTTGCTCCTATATATGTTGTAGTAATTACTCTAAGCTTACCACCTCTTTCAGTAAATTCTTTCAATTCAGGTTCAAGAATTCTAATTCCTTTCCATTTAATAAAAGAAACCAACAAGTCGATTTCATCTGATGATAAAATCTCCTTTCTCAATTCACTTTCTAACGTAATTCCTGAATTTCCTCCTGTAAAAAGTTCACTATGAATTAATCTTGTATAAGGTGTAATTTCTTTTAAATGCAAATTTAAATCTGTAAAATGGCTATCAACTTTTGTGAAAACTGCTTTCAGAATTTTACCTTCTGTTTCAATTAAATCTTCTTCAAACTCTTCTCTTTTAAGTTCTTCTTTTAAAAATAGAATAATTTTATTGGCAATTTCTATTTGAGTTTCAAGAATGTCTTCACCTTTAATTAAGTTAAAAGCTTGTTTTATAGTTTTACCAATATGTTGTGATAATAATTGAGCTGCTTCCGCTTTATCAATTGATGTTTTTTTTACTTGAAAAGTATCCTTATCTAATTCGTTTAATTTAAAGTTGATTAGTTTGGTAACTAATTCTTCATATAATCCTTGGTTCATATTTCAAGTTTTAAAAATTCTTCAACAATTGGTATATCTGCTTCGGCCCAATCTAAATTTAATAATTCTGATTTATCAAGTAATTTATAATCTTTATGTTCGGACAAAATAATTTCACCGGAAACATAATTTGATACAAAAGGAATCAAATTTATTTTAAAAACTCCATAATCGTAAATACTATTAGATAAAGTTTTTAAAACTTCAATTTCAATATTTAACTCTTCTCTTATTTCCCTTTTTATACAATCTATTTCATTTTCATTACTTTCTAATTTACCTCCTGGAAACTCCCATTTTAAAGGTAATTCCATCTTTTCACTTCTTTGTGTGACCAAGATTTTTTCATCTACTGTAATAATAGCACAAGTAACATTAATCATATTTGATTTTTTTATAAACTTAAAAAATTATAAGTGATTAATTCCAATTTTAATTAATAATAATTACTCCAACACTCCAAAGTCTCTCAAGTTAAAACCCAATACTACTTTCATTCCAAAATCCCCAAAAAAAGTCATAACCTTTTAACAAAAAAGCAGCCTCGAAAAATGTACCAAGACTGCTTCCCTTCGAAACACCAAACAATTACTTATTCTATAGTTATTTCTGCTAAACTTTGATTTTCTTTAATTTTTCCGAGTTGTATGGTTGAAACCTGACAGGTTTTAAAAAACCTGTCAGGTTTGCCATCAAGTCAAACAAGTTAATTATATTTACGTCTCATTTACAAGCCATACAGATATGATTGACCCTTTAAAACATGGTAGCTATTACCATATATACAACCGAGGAATAAATAGTGATATTCTATTCAAAGAGAAAGCGAACTACGAACATTTCCTAAAACTTTTCGATTTACATATTACTCCAATTGCAGAAACCTATGCATGGTGTTTAATGAAAAATCATTTTCATTTTCTGGTAAGAATTAAAGAAGTCCATGAAATAACAACAGCAAAGAAAATCCTACCATCACAATCTTTTTCAAATCTCTGTAATGCCTACACAAAAGCGTTTAACAAACACTATAATCGTCATGGTTCCTTATTTGAAAGAGCTTTCAAACGAAAAGAAATTAATTTTGACATTTACCTGCAAAATACAATTGTTTATATTCATAATAATCCTATACATCATAAGATCTGTGAACATCCATTAGAATATACATGGAGCTCCTATATATCTTGCTTATCAAACCAAACAACAAAACTGCAACGCAAAAAAGTAATTGAAATTTTTAATGATATCGACAACTTTAAATATGTTCATCAACTTAAAAATGACTGCTTCTCAATTGAAAATGAATTAGGTATTTAACGCAAACCTAACAGGTTTTAAAAACCTGATAGGTTTAAACTGAAAAAACTTATCCCTGCATTTAACAACCTTATTTTATAGATAAACTAAAATTATTAACAATAAAACCAATAATTTATTAAAAAAGAGATGGTAAGTATCTTTGCATACGCGATATGGATGCATCTAACATGAAGAAAGAAGAATAAAATAAACCTAAATTAGCATAAACTAAAGCACCTTCAAAAGAGGTGTTTTTTTTATAACTTCCAACAGCTACATTATTTGAAATTTATTGTACTTTTAAATTCCAAAAAAAAGCAAATGTCCAAACTTCCTCATATTAGTTCAAGCATTTTCACTATAATGTCGCAAATGGCAAAACAGTACAATGCCATTAATCTTTCACAAGGATTTCCTAATTTACCTGTAGATGATCAACTTAAAAACAGTTTGGCAAAATGGGCGAAAGAAGAAGTTCATCAATATTTACCAATGGCTGGTTTGCCTTCATTATTGGATAAAATAGCTTTACTTACATTAAATTCGTACAATCGAAAAGTAAATCCTTTAACCGAAATTTTAATCACAGCCGGAGCAACCGAAGGAATTTTTGCAACAATACAAGCGTTAGTTAATCCAAATGACGAAGTTATTATCCTCGATCCAAGTTATGATTGTTATGAAACTCCAATTTTACTTTGCAATGCCAATCCAATTCGTATCAATTTAGAAGATGATTTTACACCAAATTGGGAATTAATTGGAAACAGCATGAATTCTAAAACTAGAATGGTAATCATCAATAATCCACATAATCCAAGTGGGAAAATTTGGTCATAAAGCGATTTTATTCAATTGGAAAAATTGTTAGAGTTGTATCGAAATGTTATAGTATTATCAGATGAAGTTTATGAATACATTACGTTTGAAAACAAACATATTTCGATACATCATCGAGAAAAATTAAAAGAAAGAAGCATAGTTGTTTCATCCTTCGGAAAATCTTTTCACATTACAGGCTGGAAAATTGGTTACCTGATTGCATCGGAGTATTTGATGAAAGAAATAAAAAAAGTACATCAATTTTTAGTATTCAGTGTCAACAGTATTGCACAATATGCAATTAATGATTATTTAGAAAATGTGCAGGTTTCAGAGCTGAGTAATTTTTACCAACAAAAAAGAGATTTTTTTCAAAACTTAATCAAATCAACAAAATTTGAACTATTAGCTTGCGAAGGATCTTATTTTCAATTGGCATCGTACTCAAAAATTTCTAAAGAAAATGATATCGATTTCACTAAACGATTAGTAAAAGAATTTGGTGTGGCTACAATTCCGCTTTCTCCTTTTTATGCTAATTTAAAACAAACACAATGCATACGCTTTTGTTTTGCAAAAGACGAAAAAACTTTATCCCTTGCAACAGAGCGATTATTAAAAATATCTTACTAATTGATATTCTATTAATATAAAATATTTTAAGTAGTATTACGTTATTATACTAATATCAATTTGTACATTTGTTATTCCCTTATTGAATTAACTTAATCAATAATAAAATTCATTTATGCTATGAAAAAATGGATTATTATTTTATTTTTAGGATTATTTTTTGTAACTAATTCTGTTTTTGGTTTTACACTTACTGTAACTTCAACAAATGAAACTTGTTCAGGAAACGGTTCTATAACTTTTCTTCCAGCAAACACTGATCCTGCTGGCACTATAGCTTATTTAGTATACTTATTGCCCAATACAACAACACCTTATTCTACACTAAACACAACACTTTTAAGCGGATTATCTGCTGGTATTTATAGAGTTATAGCTACTGAAACTGTGGGTACAGTTGCTACAACACAACAAATTGATGTTACTATAAATAATAATGTTGTTCCGTTAACCTACGTTGTGCAAAGTTTAAATCAAGCCTGTTCAACAACAAGTAATATAATAGTTAACACAACAACTGGAGTTGGCGTATCATACGAAATATTTATTGGACCAATTACATTTCCGCTTCAAGCCTCAAATACTTTCACCGGATTACCTGTTGGAGTTTATACAATTAGAGTTTTTGATGCTTGTGGTTCTGGTGTAGTTTCAACTTTTACTGTAACACTAAATCCAACAGGATTAACTATTGAAGATCCAGTTTATTCCAACACTTTTCCGCCTTCATGTACTTCGATTGTTGCAACGAATACAATTACAGCTTCATTTGGTACAGTAATTGGCTATCCATTATCGATTCAGTATACCGTAAATCCTCCAGGTGGTGGACTTCCAATAATTTTAAATAGTATTTTGTCTAATGGTAATCAAACTTCACAAAGTATATCAACTAGTATACCTACATACACAAATCAGGTTTATGATTATAACATAACAATTACAGATGCCTGTGGTTCTGTTTTTACAAATAATTTTATTGTTGATTTATCAATTACTTTAGCTAATATTGTAATTCCTATTGGTTGCGACCAAAATTATTTTGAGTTATTTGCTACTAATTTTACTCCACCTTACACATTAAATTTTAATAGTTTTCCTGCCGGATTTAATCCTTTAACATTTAACGCAAGTTATCCTGGACCTTATAATTTGGCAACTACAACTTTTGGAAGTCCAACAAATATAACTCCTTTAGGCATTTATAATGTAACCATTACTGATGCTTGTGGAAGAAATCAAACTAATATTTACACCCTAATACCAATGCCACCAGTACCATCAGCTTTGGCTACCAACAATGGTTGTTTAACCAATTCTGGTGAGATAGTTGTATTTATTCCAAATTATGAAATTGTAACAGCAATAGTAACCAGTGCACCTGCAAGTTATCCTTTTCCAATTCCACATAATGTTACTTCTTTGATTGATGCCACTTTTGTTTTAACGCTAAATCCTGTTCCTTTAGGAGACTATACAATTGCTTTAACAGATAACTGTGGTAGTATAATTTTACCAATAAACATAACAGTTCCAATATATGTAAATCAAGGTTTAGCCAGTGAATTGAGACCAGGATGCGATTTAAATAAAGGATCTGTAAGTGTATCCAGTTTGAATGGGAAACTAACATCAATAACAATTACAGCAGCTCCAGCTGGTTTTGGTTTTCCTATTCCATTTAATGGAAATTCTAATATTACATCAACTGGAGTTTTTTATATGAACGGTTTAGCACCCGGAAATTACACTTTTAGTTGTATCGATGAATGTAATTTTACCAATGTAACATCATTTGTAATAGATGGATATGTAATTACTAGTAGTAATTTTTCGTTACAACAAAATTGTGGTTCTTTTAATATTCCGTTAAGCTTTATAAGTAATGGTGGATTAAGTGAAACATTTTGGTTACAAAAATTAATTAATCCAACAACTAATACATGGGGAAATCCTGGTACAAATGTTATTTATCAAGACGGAACAATACCTAACGCAACCAATTCATATGAGTTATTCAACAACAATGCAAATTTAAACATTTCATTTAATGGTACATTTAGAATTGTACGTAATTTTTTCTCTTTTTATAATGGAAGTGAATTCAATAACGGAACCGTATCCTCAATAGACCGAAGCTGTATTGAAATATTAAGTCCAACTTTATCGTTTAACGAATCACTAGAAATAATAGATATCAACAGAATGCCTTGTAGTACTAACGGAAGTTTAGATGTAATAATAACTGCCAATGGTGCAGATCCGCTACAATATGCTTTAATTCAAAGAGATGGTTTGCCTTTCTTTTTAGATAATGGAAATTCTAATGTTTTTGTCAATCTAGCTCCTGGAGTATACATTTTACAAGTCGAAGATAATTGTGGAAATATTGTAAACAGACAATTTGTTGTGTCTAGTTTAATTTCTTTAGTGAATAATAATCAAGCAAATGATATCGTCTTCTGTCAAAATATAATTTCTGGTAATGAATTGTTTGATTTATCTACACAAAGTGCAACCATACTCGGTTCACAATCAACAACAGATTATACATTAACTTATTATACATCATTAGCAAATGCTCAAAACGGCACAAATCCTATAACAAATTTAACCACTTTTAATCCAACAACAAATCCGCAAACCATCTATACGAGGTTAATTTTTAATCAAATACCGAATTGTTACGAAACCACATCTTTTCAGTTATTTGTTGGTCAAACACCTGTTATAAATCTAAATCCTGATTATTTAGAATGTACTACTAATCCCGTAATTTTGAATGCATCTGATGGTAATTTACCAACAACAACCTATTTATGGTCTGATGGAACTGTTGGTCCAATTATTTCTATTAGCCAATTTGGAATAACCAATCTTACCGTAACAGCAACAAACATTTATGGAACTGAATCTTGTACAAATGTAAAAGATATAACTGTCACAATATCTGAACTTCCAGTCTTAGACTATATTGAAACTACAGATTGGACAGATACCGAAAATAGCATCACCGTATTTACTACCAACAATGATGCATTTGAATATTCTTTAGATGGAATAAATTTTCAGAATGAAAATACCTTTTTAAATTTAATTTCAGGATTATACACTGTAATTATTAGAGATAAATTAGGTTGTGGTTCGATTGAACAAGAAGTTTGGCTATTAAATTATCCTAAATATTTTACACCAAATGGTGATGGAATTAATGAAACGTGGTTCATCAAAAACCAACAATTCGAACCCGATTTTAATGTATTTATTTATGATCGATTCGGAAAATTAATAACCAATTTTCAATCTAATTCAATTGGTTGGGACGGAAATTACAACGGAACTCAAAATTTCGCAACCGATTATTGGTTTGTAGTTTACCGTCAAGATGGTCGAATTCACAAAGGTCATTTTGCTTTAAAAAGGTAAGCTTTTAAATTTTTAAAAAACTTGAACCAGATTTTCAAATGAAGTCAACTATTTGTTTACCTTAATTTTTACTAATTAATCATAAAAAAATCTACTTTTGAAGTATGTTTTTTTTGAGAACTTATATATTTTTTTTATTCCTACTAACCAATTGCAGTTTTGCTGTTTCATCGGAAAATGAGTTAATGCAAAAAGGTTGGAATGCATTAGTTAAAGATAAAGAAGCTGAAGCATTCAACTATTTTTGGCAAGCTTATGAAAAGGGTAAAAAAGAAAATAATACCGAAGATAAAGCAAATGCTTTACTTTATTTAGGAATAAGTTCTTATGGTTCTAGTTTAGAAAAAGGACTTCAATTTGCAACAAAATCATTAAGCGAATTTAAAAACCTCGAAAAAAATAAACTTCAAGAAGCAAAAATTGGTCGTTATAAATGTCTACAACTTATAAGTACAATCTACAGTCGTCAAAAAAAATATGACGATGCTTTTCGCTTAAGTAAAGAAGTAATTAACGAGTTAAGAAATAAAAAAGACGCATCAGGAACTTTAGGTTTGGCATACAACAGCATAGGTGGATTGTATGAGATAAAAAAACAAAATGATTCCTCCGAAATTTATTATAATTTGGCATTAGCTGAATTTGAAAAATTTAAAAATTTTGCTTATTTACCAACTTCATATTGCAAATTAGGTGAATTAGCCAAACAAAAAAAACAGAAAGAAATTAGTCGCAGCTATTTCAATAAAGCTTTGTTGTTAGCTCAAAAATCAGAAAATAAACAAGCACAAGTAATTGCATTGATTGCATTGGGAAAATGGCATTTAGAATTTGAATCAACAATTTCTGAATCTGAAAATTTATTTACTAAAGCAATTCAAATTGCTGTTCCTTTATCCGATAAAACTTTTGAAATTAAAGCAATAGAATCACTAATTGAAGTTAAGAAAAAACAAAACAATTATTTCGAAGTTAGTCAATTGCAAAATAAAGTTATTCAAATTAAAGATTCCTTTTATTCATTTGAAAGGGAGCAAATCGTGAAAAGTTTAGAGATTCAATTTGAAGTTTCTGAAAAAGATCGCAAACTCAAATTAATTTCTGCTGAAAAAGAAGTTTCTAAACTAACCAATTACTTACTTATTAGTTTATTAGGATTACTACTCGTCGTTTTTACAATAATGTATTTTTTCTTAAAAAAAATTAACAAGCGCGATAAAATAGTCTTAAAAACTAAAGAAGTTTTAGTGACTTTGATGGAAGAACAAAAAAGTTTAAAAGAGCAACAATTTCAAAACGAAATTGAGTTCAAAGAGAGCCAATTAAGTGCTATTACCATTCAAATGGTTGAAAAAAATGAGTTGTTGGATGAAATAAAAAACATCCTAAATAATAAAGAACCTAATTCGGAAACCGAATTAAAAAAAATTGTAAATAAATACACCATTCAAGATAATAATTGGAAAGATTTTGATTACTATTTTGAAAGTATTAATAAAAATTTTTATACTCGTTTAAAACAAAATTATCCTGAAATTAGTTCCAATGATTTAAAAATGTGTGCCTTAATAAAATTGAATTTATCTATTAAAGAAATGGCTTCTATTTTAAATATTTCTCCCGACAGTGTTAAAACGGCACGCCATCGTTTACGTAAAAAACTACAATTATCAACCGAAGAAAATCTAACCGATTTTATTCTATCGGTTTAAAAACAAAAGGAACATTTTAAATAAAATAGATTGGTGTTCACCTAATGTCAACTTAAATTTTTAATACCATAAATAAATAAAACTTAAATTTGTTATCAAAGTTTTATAAAATGCTAACTTAAAAATAAATTGCTATGAAATCGAAGATTATTTCATCCGTTCGCCAAAATGGCTTGGGTCACGAATTCCAAAAAAAAATAATAGCGATGAGTAATAAGAATTTCATTATTATTTTGAATTTTGTTATGCTTTTTAACGCTTTAAACCTACAAGCACAAGTCGTAAATGGTAACTTTGAAATTGTTAAACCCAATTTTTTACCGAGTAATTGGGGAATGAATTTCACTCAAGCCGTTACATTCGACCCTATAACTGGACAAAGTACAAGTAACAATATACTTTATACTTCAATCATTCCATCAATGGTTTATGCAAGTACTGAATCACATACAGGACAATATGCTATGGAAATTTCCAACGCATTTAATCAAACTCAAAACCTTGTTATTCCTGGTGAAGCGACCATTTTTAGTGATGCTACGCAAGACTTTCCAGGATGGAATCCAGGAATTCCTTTAAATCCTAACGCAAATGTTGAACGACTTGGATTTTATTATAAATTTTTAGCTGCTGGAAATGATGTAGCTCAAGCTAAGATGTTACTTTTTGATGCTAACGGAAATGAAATTGGAAGAACTACCATCGATATTCAAGGAACAGATAATCAATTTCGTTATATCTATTCTTACATTTATCATCCTTACAATACAACAGCTGCTTCTATGCAGATTTCGTTTAATATGGCAAAATTAGGTTCTACACCAACTTTTGGAAGTCGATTAATTGTTGATAATGTAATCAGTAATTCCCAATCTTTATCTTTAATTGAAAATCCAATCAATGACTCTTTTAGAGTGTATCCTACATTAGTTGACAACGAAATTAATATCGTTCCAACCAATCAAACTCTAGGAACCATCGATTATAAAATCATCAATATTCAAGGAAGAATCGTTAAGGAAAATACTGTTTCCAATTCATCCAATTACATGTATACTATGGATGTAAGTAATTTAAATTCTGGAATATACATTTTAGAAATCGCTTCCAACTCCGAAAAAATAATTAAAAAATTCGTTAAAAAATAATCATAATTAGTTAAATGTTTTTGTTTTAACTGGATTGAAAACTAATTTCAGTCCAGTTTTTTTATTTACTATGCGTGCATACTACGATAATTACTATCTTTACACAAAATAATATTTATATTTATGGATTTTTCAGCAAAAATGCTTCGCGATAATGCTTTAGAAAATAAAGTAATTGTAGTAACAGGTGGCGGAAGTGGTTTGGGTAAAGCCATGACCAAATATTTTCTCGAATTGGGCGCTAAAGTTGCCATCACTTCACGTGATATCGAAAAACTTAAAACCACAGCAACCGAACTTGAAAAGGAAACTGGCGGAAAATGCCTTCCTGTGCAATGCGATGTACGTCATTACGATCAAGTCGAAAATATGCTTGCACAAGTTTTAAAAGAATTCGGAAAAGTAGATGTATTGCTAAATAATGCAGCCGGGAATTTTATTTCACCAACCGAACGTCTTTCAGCAAACGCTTTCGACACCGTAATTGATATCGTTTTAAAAGGTTCTAAAAACTGTACACTCGCTTTTGGAAAACATTGGATTGACACTAAACAACCTACTTCAACTATTTTAAATATTGTAACAACTTATGCTTTTACTGGATCGGCTTATGTTGTTCCAAGTGCAACTGCAAAAGCTGGTGTTTTAGCAATGACAAAAAGTTTAGCGGTTGAATGGGCAAAATACGGAATTCGTTCCAACGCAATTGCTCCAGGTCCGTTTCCAACTAAAGGAGCCTGGGACCGATTATTGCCTGGTGATTTAGCAGATAAATTTGATATGGCTAAAAAAGTTCCTTTAAAACGAGTTGGTGATCATCAAGAGTTAGCCAATTTAGCAGCCTATTTAGTATCCGATTTTTCAGCCTATATTAATGGTGAAATTGTTGTTATAGATGGCGGCGAATGGTTACAAGGTGCGGGACAATTCAATATTCTAGAAAAAATTCCTTCCGAAATGTGGGACATGCTAGAAGCGATGATTAAAAATAAAGGAAGTAAATAGTGTTCCGTTAGCAGTATTCAGTGTTTAGTTAAATTGTATTGATAAAACAAAAATAAAGTCAGATGGAAATTTTCATTCTGACTTTTTCTTTTAAAATGTAAACGCTGAACACTTTGCGCTAATCACTTAATAGTGAACACTGAGCGCTGAACACTGAATACTGAATAATGAACACTAAAAATTTAAAGATTGTTAACAAATAACATTTTCATAAACCATAATAAATTGTATTTTTACCACTCAAAATTTGAAACAAATAAATGGGTAAAATCATTGCAATTGCAAACCAAAAAGGTGGTGTTGGAAAAACAACAACTTCTGTTAATTTAGCGGCATCTTTAGGTGTTTTAGAAAAAAAAGTACTTCTTATTGATGCTGATCCTCAAGCCAATGCAAGTTCGGGATTGGGAATAGATGTTGATAGTGTAGTGATTGGAACGTATCAAATTTTAGAACATAGTAATAGTCCAAAGGAAGCAATTGTTGCAACAACATCACCAAATGTAGATATTATTCCTGCTCATATTGACTTAGTTGCCATAGAAATTGAGTTGGTTGATAAAGAAAATAGAGAGTACATGCTCAAACAAGCTTTAGAAAAAATAAAAGACAACTACGATTATATTTTAATTGACTGCGCTCCATCATTAGGATTATTAACTTTAAATGCTTTAACCGCAGCCGACAGTGTGTTAATTCCAATTCAATGTGAATATTTTGCTTTAGAAGGTTTAGGAAAATTATTGAATACCATAAAAAGTGTTCAAAAAATTCATAATGCAAATTTAGATATTGAAGGCTTACTTTTAACTATGTTTGATAGTCGTTTGCGATTATCAAATCAAGTTGTTGAAGAAGTTCAAAAACACTTTAGCGATATGGTTTTCAAAACTATAATTCAACGAAATGTAAAATTAGGAGAAGCACCAAGCTTTGGTGAAAGTATTATTGGTTTTGATGCTACAAGCAAAGGAGCAGCCAATTACCTCAGTTTAGCTGAAGAAATTATCAAAAAAAATAGTAATTAGTTTATGACAAAGGCAATAAAAAAACAAGCTTTAGGAAGAGGATTGTCTGCATTATTAAAAGATCCTGATAATGATATTAAATCGGTTAGTGATAAAAATGCTGATAAAGTAGTTGGTACTATTATAGAGCTTGATATTGAAGCTATTGAAATTAATCCGTTTCAACCCAGAAGCAATTTTAATGAAGATGCGCTTCAAGAATTAGCTTCTTCAATTAAAGAACTTGGTGTTATCCAGCCAATTACGGTTCGCAAACTCGACTTTAATAAATACCAATTGATTTCGGGTGAACGCCGACTTCGTGCTTCTAAATTAATCGGATTAGCAACTATTCCTTCTTATATCAGAATTGCAAATGATAACGAATCGTTAATAATGGCTTTGGTTGAAAATATTCAACGTCACGATTTAGACCCTATAGAAATTGCATTATCGTATCAACGTTTAATCGAAGAAATTCAATTAACACAAGAACAAATGAGCGAACGTGTTGGAAAAAAACGTTCTACTATTACAAATTACCTTCGATTATTAAAATTAGACCCAATTATTCAAACCGGAATTCGTGATGGTTTTATTAGTATGGGACATGGTCGAGCTATTATCAACATCGAAAATCAAGATATTCAAGCCGATATTTATCACAAAATAGTAAGCCAAAACTTATCTGTTAGAGAAACCGAAGTTTTAGTTAAAAATTATCAAAATAGTTTAAAACAATCTGTTAATAAAACTTCTAAATCAAATTCATTTGCTATAGTTGACAGTCAAAAGAAATCTATTACTGATTTTTTTGGTGCTAAAGTAGAAGTAAAAATAGCAGGAAATGGTAAAGGTAAAATCACAATTCCATTTCATTCACAAGAAGATTTTGACCGAATTATTAAGTTAATTAATAAATAGTGCGTCGTTATTTTTACATATCTTTTTTTGCTTTCCTTTTCGGAATATCAAATCTTTTAGCGCAAGAAAAAACAATTCTTACAGAAAATTTGGTGATTAAAGATACCCTAAAAAAAACAGTTGTAAATCCGTTAGCACCCTCAAAAGCAGCTTTTTATTCTGCAATATTACCAGGATTAGGACAAGCTTACAATAAAAAATATTGGAAAATTCCGATTGTTTATGCTGTAATTGGTACCGGAGTATATTCGTATATTTGGAACAATAAAAAGTACCGTTTGTATCGAGATGCTTACAAACTAAGATTAGCTGGAAAAGAAGATGATTTTCAATTTCTTGATGATTCTCGATTAATTCAAGGTCAAAAATTTTATCAAAAAAATAGAGATTTATCAGCAATAATTACTGTTGCTTTGTATATTTTAAATATTGTTGAGGCAAATGTAAATGCACATCTTCTTCAATTTAATGTAAACGATAAACTTACATTTCGTCCTGAAATTCAACAAAACGAGCTTACTAATAAGCAAAATTTAGGAATTGCTTTTGCTTATAAATTTTAGAAATATTTAACTTAGATAACTGTAACGCAAAATCGTATTAACCAACTAATATCTCAATGAAAATAGCACTTCTTGGTTATGGGAAAATGGGAAAAGTAATTGAACAAATTGCTTTAGAAAGAGGTCACGAAATAGTACTAAAAAAGTCTATTTCTGATGATTTTAAAGGATTAGAAAATGCGGATGTTGCAATCGAATTTAGTGCTCCTGAAGCTGCAGTTGCTAATATTACAGAAAGTTTGAATATAGGAATTCCTGTAGTTTCTGGAACAACCGGTTGGTTGGAAGATTACAATAAAATGACACGTTTGTGTGTTGAAAAAAATACTGCTTTCATTTATGGTTCCAACTTTAGTTTAGGTGTTAATTTGTTTTTTGAATTGAATGATTATTTGGCGCAATTGATGTCTAAATTTAGCGAATACAAAGTGGAAATAGAAGAAATTCATCATACTCAAAAGTTAGATGCACCAAGCGGAACTGCCATTTCATTAGCGAATAGTATTATTAATCATTCTAGTTATGACAATTGGACTTTAGAAAATCCGTCAGCAAATGAATTTAAAATTGATGCGATACGATCCGATGATGTACCAGGAACACACAGCGTTTTTTATACATCTAAAGTCGATACAATTGAAATAAAACACACAGCGCATAATCGTGACGGATTTGCTTTCGGCGCAGTAATCGCTGCCGAATGGTTAGTTGGAAAAAAAGGCGTTTTTACGATGAGAGATGTTTTGAGTTTAGAAAATAGAATATAGAAAAAAGAATATAGATTTTAAATGAGTTCAAATAAACGCCATAATTACAAAAATTTAAAGATCTGGCAATTAGGAATTGAAATTACCAATGATATATCAGACATTTTAGTTGATTTTCCTAAACATGAAAGATATGATTTAAGTTCTCAGATAAGTAGATGTTCTTTTTCAATGCCAAGTAATATAGCCGAAGGCTCGTCGAGAACTGATAAATCATTTAGTCATTTTTTAGATATTTATTTAGGATCATCTTTTGAATTAACAAAGCAATTAATTGTTGCAAAACATAGAAAATATTTAATAGAAAATACATTTCAAAAACTAGAACTAAAAATAGAAGAATTTCAAAGAATGACAATGTCATTTCAAAATGGACTAACGTAAGTCTATTCTCTATATTCTATGTTCTATTTTCTTAAATCTTAAAAACAAAAAATTATGAATTTATATCAATGGTTTATCTTTTTCCTCGGAGTTCAACTTATCCACTATTTAGGAACTTGGCGATTGTACGAAAAAGCAGGAAGAAAAGGCTGGGAAGCCGGAATTCCAATCTACAATTCGATTGTATTAATGAAAATAATCAATCGTCCAACTTGGTATACTTTTTTACTATTTATTCCAGTTATTAATTTATTGATGTTTCCAATTGTTTGGGTGGAGACTTTACGAAGTTTTGGTAAAAACAAAACGATTGATACTTTATTAGGAGTTGTCACACTTGGTTTTTACATTTATTATGTGAATTATACGCAAGATGTAAAATACATAGCCGACCGAAGTTTAAAGCCAACCAATACAATCGCTGACACAATAAGTTCGCTTTTATTTGCTGTAATTGTAGCTACTTTTGTACATACTTATTTTATACAACCGTATGTAATTCCGTCTTCTTCGTTAGAAAAATCATTGTTAATTGGCGATTTTTTGTTTGTAAGTAAAATCAATTATGGCGCACGAACACCGATGACAGCAGTTGCAGCACCAATGGTTCATGATACACTTCCGATTATCAATAAAAAATCGTATAGCAGTTGGCCTCAAGTTCCTTATTTTAGATTTCCCGGATTTCAAAAAATTAAAAACAATGACATTGTGGTTTTCAACTGGCCAAGAGATACTTTATTCAATATGTACTTACCAGCCGACAAGCGTTACGACAAACCAATAGATAAGAAAACAAATTATGTAAAACGTTGTGTAGGAATTCCAGGTGATAATTTGCAAATTAAAGACGGAATTGTATTTATTAATGGTAAAGAATTGATTTTACCTGAAAGAGCAAAACCACAGTATTCTTATTATATTACTAATGATGGCAAAACTGATATTGATTTCGAATATTTACTTAAAGAAATAAATAGTACAGACGGCGCAGGTTTTATCAATGAACAAAGAGATACAATATTGGTAAGAGCCTTAACATTTGAAGGTGCTGAAAAATTAAAATCAGTTTCTGGTATAAAATCAGTTACAAGAGTCATTCATAAAGGTCCAGAAGATGGAATCTTTCCTGATTTTCAAGACGGAAAACCTTCCGTAACAAATACTTGGAGTAATGATAATTTTGGACCAATATACATTCCTCAAGCTGGAAAAACTATTGCTTTAAATTTACAAACATTGCCTTTTTATAAAATCATAATCAATGAATACGAAGGAAACACGTTAAAAGTAGTTGGAAACGATATTTACATCAACGATAAAAAAACAACATCGTATACTTTTAAACAAGATTATTATTGGATGATGGGAGACAATCGTCACAACTCATTAGATGCGCGTTATTTTGGCTACACACCAGAAAATCATATTGTTGGAAAACCAATTTTTTTATGGATGAGTTGGGATACAAATGGCAAAGGAATAAATAAAGTGCGTTGGGATAGAGTGTTCACAACTGTTAATGGTGAAGGTCAGCCACAATCGTATTTTAAGTATTTCTTGTTTTTATTAGCAGCGTATTTTGTTGGCGAGTATTTTTGGAAGAGAAGAAAATCGAAGAAAGTATAGTCAATATTGTCATTCCGAGGAACGAGGAATCTCATCCAGTAATTCTGATTATGAGATTCCTCGTTCCTCGGAATGACAAGTTTGAGAGAAAATAAATATGAACAACATCATAATCCATCCAACCTATTTTCCATCAATAAGTCATTTTGTTGCTATTGTTAATGCAGAAAAGGTAACATTTGAAATGGATGATAATTTTCAGAAGCAAACCAATAGGAATAGAACGTTTATATACAGTCCGAACGGAATTCAGTTATTAAACATTCCGGTAAAACATACAAAAGATCCACACCAAAAAACAAAAGATGTTACATTAGAAACCGCTTTTGATTGGCAAAAACAACATTTTAAATCGTTGGAAGCTGCTTATCGAACATCGCCTTTTTTTGAATATTTTGAAGACGAATTACTTCCAATTTTTCAAAAAAAACATACTTTTTTAATGGATTTGAATTTACAAACTATAGAAATAATATCTAATTGTTTACGCCTCGATTTAACTTACGATCAAACGAGTGAATATTTTCATGAAATTACTGATAAAACCGATTATCGGAATTTAGCTAATGGTAAAAAAGACACTGCTACTTTCGATTCTTACACACAAGTTTTTGGAGATAAACATGGATTTTTGAACAACTTAAGCATTTTAGATTTGTTGTTTAATGAAGGACGATATGCTTTGGATTACTTAAAGAAACAAACGCTTTAATTAATTTGTATTTGTTTTGAAAAACTAAAATTTACAAAAGACAAAACCCAATTAGCCCCGATTGAAGGAAACGCCACGCGTGACGAAAGCGGGAAAAAGGAAAACAAAAAAATACCGACCATTCGCTTCTAATTATTCTAATTTCAGTCGTGTCATTACTGGATAATGATCAGAATTTATAAACTTTGGAAAATTTTTAAAGCTCTTTACTTTTATACCTTTATCAGCAAAAACATAATCGATTCGCGCTGGATAATATTTGAAATTATAAGTTTCACCAAAACCATTTCCTGCTTCTTCAAAACAATCATTTAAGTTTCCTTTAATGCTTCTATATACATACGAAAACGCACTATTATTCATATCGCCACAGATGATGACAGGAAAATTGCATTCGTTTTTATGGTTCATTAATAATTCGGCTTGTGATTGTTGTTTTTCGAAAGCACTTCGAATTCTTTTAAAAACTTGCTGCGATTTTTGCTGATTGATTACATCAACGTTATCTTGAATTTCATTGACATCTGGAGTAATTTTAATCGATTGCAAATGCATATTATACACTCTAATAGTATCTTTTCCTTTATGAATATCGGCAAAAACAACACTATTATCCGACTTTGGTAATTCGATAATTCCTTTATCTATAATAGGAAATTTAGAAAATATAGCTTGACCCGTTTTGATTCTATTTCCTTGCATATAAATGTACTTATATTTGTATACACGCAAATCAATATTGGCTGATTCAGAATACTCTTGAATACATAAAATATCAGGATTGTTTTCGTTTATAAACGACAATATTTCTTCACCAACGCTTTCTTTAGGCAACCATTGAAACAAATTAAACAAACGAACATTATAACTCATTACAACAAAATCGCCTTCTTCTTTAGGCAAATCATTAGAAGAAAATTTATAAAACTTATTTATAAATGTGATGCCAAGTAGTAAAACAATTCCTGATAAAATCATTTGTCGTTTTAATTGCAATAACCAATATCCAAAAAATAAACCATTTAAAATAAGAAATAAAGGCAAAATTAAGGTAAGAACTGATAAAAGTGGAAATAATTTTGGAGCTAAAAAAGGTAAAACATAAGCAAGGAAAGTTAGTACAGTCAACACTATATTGAAAACAAACATTATTTTATTAAACAAGGAGAGTTTTTTCATTTAAATTATTTTCCAGCTTTGAATAAAAATTCTTTTTCTTGAGCCGTTAAACTATCATAACCCGATTGACTTATTTTATCTAATATTTCGTCAATTTGTTGTTGCGATTTATCTTTTATAACTATTTTACTGTCTTTTTTAACTACCGGTTTTTTCGGATTAACATGTACTTTTTTAAATGTTGACGTATTTTTATTCGAAATTAAATTAGTGAAAAAGTGAATTGTATTTGTAACAATAGTACTTAAATCGGTGCCATTTTGAAGTAATTTTATATAAACTATTCCAAAACCAGCTCCTGCTAAATGCGAAATATGTCCGCCAGAATTTTGAGCCAAAACTTGCATTGTATCTAACAAAATAATAACTGCGGTTAAATGCCATAACTTAACATTTCCTAATAAAAACAAACGTATTTCCATTAGAGGCTGATAGGTTGTTGTTGCAACTAAAATTGCCATTACTGCAGCCGAAGCACCAACAATAGTTGTCTCGACATTCATAAAATAAAAAACAATTACAAATACCAATCCAGCGAAAATAGCACTTAATAAATATAAACCGAGAAACTGTTTCTGAGTAAAAAAAGTTAGAAACAATCGACTCGAAAAGTTCAACACCATCATGTTGAAAAACAAATGCCAAAATCCAGCATGAAGAAACGCATAAGTGAGTAATGTCCACGGAAAATACAAAACCTCCTTTGGATTTGAAGCAAGTGAAATCCAATGCGGGAAATCAAATCGTAGTTCTTTAAACTGATAAAAATACAACGATAGCAGAAATATTGCCACATTCCAATAAATAACTCTATTGGCAATTCCGCCTATTTTGTATTGTAATTTTATATCTTCAATTATACTCATGCTATTTATTTAATTCCAACGGTTTTTATTAAACTGATTTTTCTTCCAATACCACATCATTATAAATCCGGTTAAGGCACCACCAATATGAGCAAAATGCGCAATTCCAGTACTACTTGCACCAAATAAAGAACTTCCTCTAAGTCCTAAAATTAAATCTATCACTAATATTCCAGGCACAAAATACTTTGCTTTTATTGGAACTGGAATAAACATTAATCCCAATTGAGCTGATGGAAACATAAAAGCAAAAGCTACTAAAAGTCCATAAACTGCTCCAGATGCTCCAACCGCAGTAGACTTATAAGTCATATAGGCTTCCATTAAAGTATTAAATTGATCTTGATTGCAATTTGCTTTATCCAATATATTTTTTACATTACCAGCAATCATTTGATTATTAGAATCGAAAAGACTTTTATAATTGGCATTCATTAAAACATTTAAATCTGCTTCAGAGAATTTCAAATTTGATAAACTATCTAAAACCGAATGATACTCGAAATAATTAATACCTGAATGAAGTAATGCCGCTCCCAATCCGCAGGAAATATAAAAAAACAAAAACTTTTTTCCGCCCCAAAAATGTTCCAAATTACTTCCAAAGGAATACAACGCAAACATATTGAAAAAAATATGCATCACATTGGCGTGCATGAACATGTGTGTTATTGTTTGCCAAATTTTGAAAGAAGGATTTTCAAAATAATGCAAGGCAAAATAGCTACTCGCTACTTCCGGAGAAAGTATCAATTGTGCGCCTATAAAAAAAATAATATTAATTATCAAAAGTTGTTTTACAACCGGTGTAATTGTCATCATAATGCAAATTTTTTATCTAAATCGTCAACACTCATCGTTATAAATGTTGGTTTTTGAAACGGAGAAACATTAGGCTCTTTACAAGCAAAAAGGTTATTTACAATATTTTCTTGCTCAAGTTCTGTTAAATAAGTTCCTGATTTTAGTGCTAAACTTCGAGACATCGATTTAGCAATAGTATCATTTTGGCAAAAACTACTGTTTGGAATTTCCTCTTGTAAATCGTGTACTACGGATTCAATTATTTTAACAACGTGACTATCTGTAATAGCAACCGGAATACCTATAATTGTTATGTTATCGCTTTGAATTTTTTCAAATACAAAACCTGTATTCTCTAAAGATTCTTTTAATTCTTTAATAAGATTAATTTCATTAGTAGTAAACTGTAATTGCAATGGAAATAATAATTGTTGACTAGCGGCTTGTTTAACGGTCATACTTGTCAAAAATTGTTCGTATAAAATACGTTGATGAGCTCGTTGTTGATCAATTATTACCATTCCAGATTTTATCGGGCTTACGATATATTTCTTCTGAATTTGATACGTCTGTTTAACAACTTGTTCGTCTTTTTCATCAAACAAAGAAGCAGTAATTTCATCATTTTCAAATGTAAGCGTTTCTATTTGATGTGTCTCTTGCTTCAAACCCAAATACAAACTCTCCCAATTATTTTGCATTTCAGGTTTTTTATAAAAGGATTCTGAAAACGATTTTATTGGTTTAGTTCCACTCTGTTCGGCTGTGCTTCGAGTGTCATCCAAAAAAGGATTGTAAGCTCTATCTACCTGAATAACTGGATGTTCAGCGTTTTTATTTTGATAATTATACGGCGTATCCAAATTGGGATCACGATCAAAATCTAAAGAAGGAACAACATTAAATTGTCCTAAACTGTGTTTAATTGTAGAACGTAAAATGGCATACAAAGCCTGTTCATCATCAAATTTAATTTCAGTTTTTGTGGGATGAATATTGATGTCAATTGAATTTGGAGGAACAGTAAGGTTAATAAAATAACTTGATTGCGCTCCGTCTTTTAACAATCCGTCATAGGCATTCATAACAGCATGGTGCAAATAACTGCTTTTTATATATCGATCGTTAACAAAAAAAAATTGTTCTCCGCGATTTTTCTTTGCAAATTCGGGTTTTCCAACAAAACCTTGAATTGATACAATTTCTGTTTCCTCTTGAACTGGCACTAATTTTTCGTTGGTTTTACCCGAAAATATAGCCACAATTCGTTGTCTAAAATTACAATTAGGTAAATTATACATTTCACTCCCGTTGTGATACATAGTGAAAAAAATGTTGGGATGTGCTAATGCCACTCGTTGAAATTCATCAATTATATGACGAAACTCGACGGTTTCAGATTTTAAAAAATTTCGTCGAGCTGGAATATTAAAAAAAAGATTTTTAACAGAAAACGAGGTTCCTTTTGGAGAAACAGCTGGTTCAGATGAAATAAATTTACTGCCTTCAATAACAATATGATTTCCTAATTCTTCTTGTTCTTGTTTGGTTTTCATTTCAACATGAGCGATTGCTGCAATAGATGCTAATGCTTCTCCACGAAAGCCTTTTGTATGCAACGAAAATAAATCTTCCGCTTGACGAATTTTAGAAGTAGCATGACGCTCAAAACACAATCGAGCGTCGGTAACACTCATTCCGATACCATTATCAATGACTTGAACTAAAGCTTTTCCTGCATCTTTAATAATCAATTTGATATCAGTAGCTTTTGCATCAACAGCATTTTCAAGCAATTCTTTTACAACAGATGCTGGACGTTGCACCACTTCTCCAGCAGCAATCTGATTGGCAACATGATCAGGAAGTAATTGAATTATGCTTGACATTTTTTAGTATTCGGTGTTTAGAAATTAGTATTCAGTTTTAATAAAACCGTAGTGAGCAAATTTAAACAAAAACTATTAGTTTTAATAGTTAACAACTTCCTAAAAAAAGAAAAACCTATTCGAAAAGGAATAAGTTTATGAGTTTTAAATTAATTTAAAGGATTTTAAATTAACTTTCTTCCGAATTTTTTCGCAACGCTGCCATTTTTATTGCAGCAATTGCTGCTTCTGTACCTTTGTTACCGTGAATCCCTCCACTTCTATCAATAGATTGTTGTTCATTATTATCGGTTAATACGCAAAAAATTACAGGAACATCTGTTTGCACATTTAAATCTTTAATACCTTGCGTTACTCCTTCACAAACAAATTCAAAATGCATCGTTTCTCCTTTAATTACACAACCAATTGTGATTACAACATCAACATTTTGAGTAACAATCATTCGTTGCGCACCATAAACCAATTCAAAACTTCCTGGTACATTCCAACGAATAATATTTTCATTAACTGCGCCACAATCTAAAAGAGCTTTAATTACACCTTTGTATAATCCTTCTGTAATAGGCTCATTCCACTCAGAAACAACAATCCCAAACCGAAAATCTTTCGCATTTGGGATTGTGTTTTTATCGTAATTGGATAAGTTTTTATTAGCTGTAGCCATTATTTTAGTGTTCAGTGTTCAGTATGCAGTGTTTACTGAACACTGAACACTGCCAACTATTTATTGCGCCATTCCAATTAAACCATCTATTGTAGCTGATTCGGGAGCAGTTTCATATTTTTCTTTTATCTGCGTAAAATATTTTAAGGCATCTTCTTTATTTCCGAGAGCATAAGCAGTTTGACCCGCTTTTAATAAATAACGTGGTGCGGTTAATTCATTAGTACTTGCATCAGCAGCTTTAACATAATATTCGAGTGCTTTTTTAGCATCATTTTTCTGAGAATAAGCATCACCAATTGCACCAATTGCAATAGCATTTAGCATAACATCTTTAGTTGAAAAGTTTTCTAAATAATCGATAGCTTCTGTAAATTTACCTGTATTTAAATAAGCAATTCCAGCGTAATAATTAGCTAAATTTCCAGCATCAGTACCTGAATATTGTTTAGCAATTTCAATAGCACCTTGTTTTCCTTCAGCACCTTTAAGTACTAAATTATATAATGAATCTTGCGATTTTTGTACAGTTCCATCAACAGCTTTCTGGAAATTTTGTTGCGCAACAAATAAATCATCAGCAGCTTCTTGCTCATTTGGTCCAGAAATAAATTTTTGATACAATAAATAACCAATAGTAACAATTGCTACTGCACCTAAGAAACCTAAAATATATTTTTGATTTTTGGCAACAAAATCTTCTGTTCTAGAAGCTGTTTGATCTAAGGCATCAAATGCTTTAGCTGTTGCACTATCTTTTGCATCAACATTTACATCTTCAATAAAATTATTATCTAATTTTACCTCTTTATCTTTTGGTGATTTAAAACCTCTTTTATTATAAGTTGCCATTTAATTTTAATTTAGTGTGCGCAAAAATAAAATTTTTATTCAAATTTAAAAGCGATTTTTGTCGTTATTTTTCAATAATTTGCACGATCACTAAAATAAATAATTAAAAACCACAAGCTTTTGAGCAATAGTAAGTCCTAACAATGTATTTAAAAAAAATATCTTTATTTAATTATAAAAATTTTTCGGAAGTCAATTTCGATTTTGATGCAAAGATTAATTGCTTTGTAGGAAAAAATGGCATTGGAAAAACAAATATACTCGATGCAATCTATCATTTAGCGAACGGAAAAAGCTATTTCAATCCTTTAGCTGTACAAAATATTAAACATAACGAAGAATTTTTTGTGATTGATGGTGAATTTGAAAAGTCAAACCGTAAAGAACAAATTTTATGTAGTTTAAAAAAAGGGCAAAAAAAGATCTTAAAACGCAACGGAAAACCTTATGAAAAATTTTCTGAACACATTGGATTTATTCCTTTAGTTATTATTTCGCCTAGTGACAGCGATTTAATAATTGATGGTAGTGAAACTAGAAGACGATTTATAGATAATGTTATTTCACAATTGGATAGTTCTTATTTACAGCAACTAATTCAATACCAAAAAATAATAAATCAACGCAATGCATTACTAAAATATTTTGCTTTAAATCGAGTTTTTGAAAACGACACTTTGAGCATTTATAATGAACAGCTAAATCAATTAGGTCAATCTATTTTTGAAAAAAGAAAAGAATTTTTGAATGAATTTATTCCGATTTTTAATAAACACCATCAAGAAATTACAAGCTCCAATGAAACCGTACAATTAGTTTATGAAAGCCATTTATTTGAAAAAGGCACGTTGACACTTTTAGAAGAAAATTTGGCAAAAGACAGAGCTTTACAATATACTTCGGTTGGTGTTCATAAAGACGATTTGTCTTTTCAGATTGATCATTTCCCAATTAAAAAATTTGGCTCTCAAGGACAACAAAAATCATTCTTAATTGCATTAAAATTAGCACAATTTGAATTTGTAAAAAAACAAAGTGGCGAAAAACCAATTTTGCTTTTTGATGATATTTTTGATAAATTAGATGAAATTCGTGTCAGCAAAATTATAGCAATGGTAAATAATGATCAATTCGGACAATTATTTATTTCGGATACTCATTCAGAACGTACAGAAAATATTGTAAAATCGACTCATCAAAGCTATAAAATTTTTAATTTATAACATTTGCTATAATATCACTATTTTTACTTTCTGATTTTTGATTGAATTTAAAGAAATATCAACCTATGAAAACCAAGATAATATTATTCCTTTTTATTGCTTTTTTGCTCAATAGTTGTCAAGGACAAACTGCAAAAGAAGTTCAAACTATTGATGCAAAACTGTTTGCTGAAAAATTAAAAGCGACCGAAAAAATTCAACTTTTAGACGTAAGAACTTCAGAAGAATTTACTGTTGAACATTTAGAAAATGCCTCAAACATAAATTGGAACGGAAACGATTTTATAGCAAAAGTTCAAAAATTAGATAAATCAAAACCTGTTTTTGTGTATTGCAAAGTTGGAGGAAGAAGCAGCCAAGCAGCCAATAAATTATCAGAATTAGGTTTTAAAGAAGTCTACAATTTAGATGGTGGAATTATGAAATGGCAAGGGAAAAAGGTTTCTGTAAATTCTACTAATCCAATAGGAATGTCGTCTGAAGAGTATCAAAAATTAATTTATTCTGAGTCAAAAGTAATTATTAATTTTTATGCTAAATGGTGTGAACCATGTAAAAAAATGGAACCTTACATACTAAAAATGCAAACAGAATTAAAAGAAACCAAAGGTATAACAGAACTGAGCAAAACTAAAACTAGTTTAGTTCGATTAAATGCCGACGAGAACAAAACGCTTCTAGATTCGATGAAACTAGATGGATTACCAGTGATTTTAATCTATGAAAACGGAAAAGAAGTCTGGCGAAATATTGGATATTTAACAGAAGAAGAATTAAGAATACATTTATAACTAGATGTTAAATGTATGTAAGTTAAAATTATCTTCAACTACTAAACTTTTAAACTCATAAACTTAAAAAAATGATTACGAAAGATGCCTTGCAATTTTTAGCAGATTTAATTGCAAACAACAACACCGAGTGGATGCATGCTAACAAAAAGAGATATGAAAGTTATAAAAAAGACTATCACAATTATATTGCTTGCGTTTTAGCCGAAATGAAAGCCTTAGACAAATCGTTAGAGCCATTAGAAATAAAAAACTGTACTTTTCGAATCAATCGTGATATTCGCTTTTCAAAAGACAAATCGCCTTATAAAACCAATATGGGAATTTGGTTTACTCAAAACAAAAATCGAAAAAATAGTCCTGGTTATTATATTCATTTTGAAAAAGGAAAATCGTTTATCGCAGGTGGTGTATGGTGTCCGGAGCCAAATGAATTAAAACAAATTCGTAAAGAAATTGAATTTTTTCATGAAGATTTAGAAACTATTATCGCCAATTCTAACTTTAAAAAAGAATTTAAAGAAATTACTCGTGATGACACTAATACACTCAAAAAAGCACCAAAAGATTTTGATCCTAATCATCCAGCTATTGAATTTTTAAAAATGAAAAGTTTTACAGCATCTCAAAAAATTGACGATAAATTATTTACTCAACCCGATTTTAGTAAAAAAATAGCTCAAAAATTAATTGCTCTAAAACCAATGAATGACTTTTTAAGAAGAGCCTTAGAAACAGAAGATTAAAAACAATTAAGAATTAAAAATTACGAATTACGAATTTTTATTTTCATTACTTTTGTAATTCATAATTCGTAATTCGTAATTATCCATGCATATTCAACATAATTTCTCGCTAAAAAAATACAACACATTCGGAATTGAAGCCAAAGCAAAACAATTTGTAGCTGTTCTTTCTGAAGTTGAATTGAAAAAAGTTTTAGAGAATTATCAAAACGACAAAAAATTCATACTTGGCGGTGGAAGTAATATGTTATTGACCAAAGACATTGATGCTTTGGTAATTCACATCGATTTAAAAGGAAAAAGGATAGTAAAAGAAAATTCCGATTTTGTTTGGGTTGAAAGTCAAGCAGGAGAAAATTGGCACGAATTTGTGCTTTGGACCATCGATCAAAATTTTGGTGGATTGGAAAACATGTCGCTTATTCCAGGCAATGTTGGCACAACTCCAGTTCAAAATATTGGCGCGTATGGAACCGAAATTAAAGATACTTTTGTTTCCTGCGAGGCAATAAATATCAAAACACAACAATCAAAAACATTTACTAAAGACGATTGTAAATTTGGTTACAGAGAAAGCGTCTTCAAACACGAAGTAAAAGACCAATTTATTATTACTTCTGTGGTTTTTAAATTAACCAAAAACCATCATAAAATAAATACATCGTATGGTGATATTTTCAAAGAATTAGAAAAAAATAACATTCAAACTCCTACTTTAAAAGACGTTAGCAACGCTGTAATTGCAATTCGTCAAAGTAAATTACCTGATCCTAAAGAACTAGGAAATAGCGGTAGTTTCTTTAAAAATCCAATTATTTTGAAAAGCGATTTTGATAAAATTTATGCTTTACATACCGAAATGCCACATTATATTATTTCAGAAACCGAAGTAAAAGTTCCTGCTGGTTGGCTGATTGAAAAAGCAGGTTTTAAAGGAAAACGTTTTGGCGATGCCGGAATTCACAAAAATCAAGCCTTGGTTTTAGTCAATTACGGAAATGCAACTGGTCAAGAAATATTAAATGTTTCCAAAGACATTCAAGCTACCATTTTGAAGGAATTCGGAATTGCAATTGAAGCCGAAGTAAATGTGATTTGAAATAGGCAATAGTAATAAGTCTTATGAATAAAACTAATTATTAATTCCCTAATTATTAATTCGTAATTAACACACAATGTATATTCCTGAAATCTACAAAAACGAAAACCAAGAAGAAATTCAAAATTTTATTCACGAAAACGGTTTTGCTATTTTGGTAAATCAAACCAATGGAAAACTTTCGGCAACACATATTCCATTAGTTTTAGAAACAAACGAAAAAGGAGAACAACAACTAATTGGTCATGTTTCCAAATTAAATCCGCAAGGTGAAAGTTTTCAAACGAATGATGATGTTTTGGTTATTTTTAATGGTTCGCATTCGTATATTTCTTCGTCTTGGTACGATCATGAAAATGTACCAACTTGGAATTACTTAGCGGTTCATGTTTATGGAAAAGTCACACTTTTATCACATGAAGAAACCGTTTTATCATTAAAAAAATTAGTGGATAAATACGAAGTTAATTCTGAAAATCCCATTCGAATTGAAGATTTATCCGAAAAAACAATGCGAGAAGCCAAAGGAATAATCGGTTTTTCAATTGCAATAGAAACTATAGAAGCACAAAAAAAATTGTCGCAAAATCGGGATGTAAAGAATTATCAAAACATCATTTCTGAATTGGAAAAATTAAATTCGAATCAATCAATTGCTATTGCAGATGAAATGAAAAAATGTCCGAGATAAATACTAAATAAAATTCATAATTTATAATTGATTTCGTACTTTTGCACGCTCCTAAATTTTAGGAATTAATGATTGAAAGCCATTATGTTACTAATCCTTTTTTGTCTATTTATTGCTGTTGTAGTTGTTCAATTACTATATTATGTAGTGTTTTTTGGTAAATTTTCGTTCGCTAAAATACAAACCAGTTCACCAAAAAAAATTGCAATTTCTGTAATTGTTTGTGCTAAAAATGAAGAAGAAAATGTAAAAAAATTCATTCCGCTTTTAGTGCAACAAAATTATCCCAATTTCGAAATTGTCTTAATTGATGATGCTTCTAGTGATGAAACCTTAGAGGTTTTTGAAGAATTTGAAAAGCAATATTCTAATATTAAACTCGTTAAAGTAGAAAATATTGAAGCCTTTTGGGGAAATAAAAAATTTGCTTTAACACTCGGAATTAAAGCTGCTAAAAACGAATACTTATTGTTTACAGATGCCGATTGTTATCCAAAAACAACCGAATGGATTTCCACAATGAGTTCCCAATTTACGCAACAAAAAACAATTGTTTTAGGTTATGGTGGGTACGAAAAAATTAAAAACTCTTTTTTAAATAAAATTATTCGTTACGAAACATTATTAACGGCTACACAATATTTTGGTTGGACAAAATTAGGAAAACCATATATGGGAGTTGGACGAAATTTAGCATACAAACGCGAAGAGTTTTTTAAAACAAATGGTTTTATTGAGCACATGAGCATTCGTTCTGGAGATGACGATTTATTTATCAACCAAGCAGCAAAAGCAAAAAACACTACAGTTTGTTTTACCCCAGAAAGTTTTACTTATTCTGAACCAAAAAAATCATTTAAAGAATGGTTTGCACAAAAAAGAAGACATATTTCAACTGCCAAAAACTATAAATCATTCGATAGAAGTCAATTGGCTTTATTTTATGTATCGCAACTCTTATTTTACATACTTCCAATCGTATTGCTTTTATTTTTATACCAATGGATTGCTGTTGTAAGTTTAATCGGATTTCGTTTTATATTTGCATGGATTTCGATGGGTTTTGCAGCTTCAAAATTAAAAGAAAAAGACGTAATGTATTGGTTCCCGATTATTGAAATAGCACTTATCTTTACACAGTTAAATATTTTCATCACCAATACATTCTCAAAACCAGTCCATTGGAAATAAACCAACATATCAATAATGCCAAAAAAGGAGATCAAGTGGCTTTCACTTATTTGCTGGATCATTATTGGAATGAAGTGTACGGATTTATGCTAAAACGTACCGAAAATGAAACTGATTCCGAAGACATAGTTATCGAAACATTTTCTAAAGCTTTTGATAAAATTGCTACTTACAATCCCGAATTTCAATTCAATACTTGGTTAATTGCCATCGCAAAAAACGTTCATATCGACATGTTACGTAAAAAAAAATCAAGTATATTCATCGAAATCACCGACGAAGAAGATTATCAAGCCTATAATGTTGCTGATAGTTCTCCATCTGCTGAAGATGAACTAATTACAGTCCAAAATTTATCACAATTACTCCAATTCATTAAAGAATTAAAACCGCATTACCAAGAAGTTATTCAACTGCGCTATTTTCAAGAAATGAGCTATCAAGAAATTTCCGAACAACTCGAAGAACCTCTAAGTAACGTAAAAATCAAACTCTTACGCGCTAAAAAATTATTGGCAGAAATCATTCAAAAAAAGCGTTAATTTTTTCATTTAAAACGAAAGGTTCTGAGATTTATGGTTTCCGTATTCCTGCTTTTCGTCATGCGCGGCATTTCCTTCAAATGTGAATTCACTGAACTTCACTAAAAAATAATCATTAATTGAAGTAATCAGGGTTAAATTGGGTTTTGTCTTTTGCTAAATAATTAATTATAAACACTTTACCTCTAAAATTTTACTCTATCAAAAACATTTCGTATCTATGCAAAAAATAAGTCAAATGAAAAAAAAGTTACTTTCAATCCTATTAATTTTGGTTTTTTTTCCTGTATATTCGCAATTAGTAGTTACTACAACTGAAACACCACAGCAATTGATACTCAATTCATTTATGGGTACAAATGTTTCAATCAGTAATATTAAATTTAATGGAACAGAATCAAACGCACAAACAATTCGTGACCAAGTAGCACGATTTTCCAATGGAAGTGTTGGTCTATCAAGCAATGAAGGTTTGATTCTTTGTACAGGAAAGGCAATTGTTGCAACTGGACCCAATAACGGTAGTGTAACTAATGTTACCAGTATTCCAGTAAATGGAGATCCCGATTTGGATCTTATAACCACTAATATGGTAGGAAATGTTTGTATTATAGAGTTCGACTTTATTCCAAATTTCAATTCAGTACTTTTTGAATATATTTTCGCTTCCGAAGAATATCCCCAGTTTGTTAATACGAGTTTTAATGATGCGTTTGGTTTATTTCTTAGCGGACCAGGTATTTCTGGACCATATAGTAATGGAGCAATAAATATTGCAACCTTACCTGGAACAAATGTTCCTGTTACTATCAATAATTTAAATAATGGTGTCTCTAACAATGGTCCTTGTGAATATTGTCAGTATTACGTCAATAATACAGGTGGAACCCAATATCAATTTAATGCTCGTACTACCAATTTTACAGCTTCAAGCATAGTCACACCAAGCCAAACGTACCATGTTAAACTCGCTATTGCAAATGTTGGTGACAATTCTTTAGAATCTGCTATATTTCTGACAGCGGGAAGCTTTAGGTCAGCTTTGCTAGGAAATGAAAATTTTACATCTGAAAAAATAAAAATATACCCAAATCCAGCGAATGATTTTATTCAAATCAGTTCAGCAGAAAGTATTTCAGAAATTACGATTTATGACATACAAGGTCGTTTGTTACTTAACAAAATAACTAATAAAAAAGATATCGAATTAAATACTCAAGATCTTTCAACTGGCACTTATATCATAGAATTTGTAATGTATAACTTCGAAAAAATTACACAAAAATTAGTTATTCGATAATACTTAGTTAAAGTAAATAGTAAAGTCGTTGGTAAATTCCAGCGACTTTTTTATTGAAATACACACAATATTTAAATCACTATTTGCGTTATTAAATAAAAACACTTCGCTTATGTAACATCGATACTTAACCATAAAAACTATATAGCATGTCAAACGTAAGTATCTTTGAAAAAAAATGGATCGATCTTGTTTTTGAAGGCAAAAACAAAGAGTATGGCGCATACAAATTGCGTCAGCAAAGCTCCAAAACTACACTTTTAGCATTCTTTTTTGGAATGTTATTTCTCTTCGGATTGGTTATTACCTTAAGTTCATTTTCGAATTCAACAAACAATATCCTACCTGATTCGGGTGAATATGGATCTAAAATTGAATTGGATGGCGGTAAATATCCACCTGAAAAAGAAAAAGAAAAAACCGAAACTAAAAAAAAGGAGATTAAAGACGAAATCAAAAAAGAAGATTTAAATAATCTAGTTGTAGCAAAAAAAGATGAAAAATTTGTTGATTTAAAAACAAATGACGAATCAAAAACGAATACCAATACTTCTGAAACAGGTTCAAATAAAGGAACTGGAAATTCAACTGGCGATTTTTTAGGAACTGGCGGCGGCGAAGAAAAAACTGGAAACGGTATAGAAAATAAAGTAAAAGATAAAATTGAAATTACTGCCTTACTTGACAAACAACCAGAATTTCCAGGCGGTATGAAAAAATTCTATGACTATGTTGGCAATAATTTTGAAAAACCAAACCTTGATGATGTGGAGTCTATTAGTGTTTTAGTTTCTTTTGTGATAGAAAAAGATGGAAGTATGTCTGATATAAAAGTCTTACGAAATGTTGGTTATGGATTAGACAAAGAAGCCATTCGGGTTTTAAAAGCACTAAAAACGAAATGGAAACCTGGTGTAAAAGCGGGCGAAAATGTAAGAACACAATACACTTTGCCAATAAAAATACAAATGAATTAATATTTCCTGAGCTGAATGCCATTAGCTGAAATTCCTGTCTCGTTTTAATAATGAGACAGGTTTTTTTATTACATTTCGGCTAATTTTTTAATTATCATGCAAAAATTTACTACCAAAGAAAAAATAAAACACTTGTTAGGTTTTCCAGTTATTGTGGCTGCTCTTGGCTATTTTGTTGATATTTATGATTTGTTGCTTTTCGGAATTGTACGTGTTCCAAGTTTGAATAAATTGGGTTTGGATGTCGATAAAGTGGGAACAATGATTATCAATTACCAAATGACTGGTTTGCTGATTGGCGGAATTCTTTGGGGAATTTTAGGTGATAAAAAAGGACGATTGTCTGTTTTATTTGGTTCCATTATAGTGTATTCATTAGCTAATATTGCTTGCGGATTTTTACCTCAAATGAATTTTGGTGATAAAGCAACCCTTTATGCTATTTTACGATTTATTGCTGGAATAGGTTTGGCTGGCGAACTAGGAGCTGGAATAACATTAGTAGCAGAAAGTTTACCTAAAGAATTACGAGCTATCGGAACTTCAATTGTTGCAGGATTTGGATTATTAGGCGCTGTTGTTGCACAATTAACAGTTGTTCTTGCGGGAAGTTGGACAACAGCCTATTTTATTGGTGGCGCTTTGGGATTGATGCTTTTAGTACTCAGAATTAGTGTTGCAGAAAGTGGTATTTATAAAGATATTGAAAAGAATGACACGATTCAAAAAGGCAATTTTATAACTTTTTTCACTAATAAAACCCGATTTATAAAATACATAAAATGCATAGCTATTGGTTTGCCAACGTGGTTTTGCATCGGAATTTTAGCTATGATGGCAAATCAATTTGCACCCGAAATGGGAATTAAATCTATAATTCCTGGTAAGGCGATTATGTGGGCGTATATCGGAATTTCGATTGGCGATTTTGCCAGCGGATTTATTTCACATGCTTTACATTCTCGAAAAAAAGCCATTTTATATATGATGCTTTTTACCATAATTGGAGTTGGATTGTTGCTTTTTAGTGGCGAAAAAACAGAGAACATGTACTATTTTTATTGTATTTGGCTCGGATTAGGAACTGGATATTGGGCGATGTTTGTTACCGTTGCGGCAGAACAATTTGGTACCAATATTCGAAGCACAGCTACTACAACCGTTCCGAATATGGTACGAGGTTTATTGCCTTTGATGTTAATTGGGTTCGACTATTTGAAGCAAAGTAAAACGGTAATTATTTCGGCTGCTTTGGTCGGATTTGTAGTATTCGGATTGGGAATTTACGCAACGATAACGAGTACAGAAACGCATAACAAGGAAATGGATTTTGTAGAGTGATATACAATTTCACAAAAGACAAAACCTAATTAACCCTGATTGAGTGGTTAGCTTTGGAACGCAGTGGAAAACTATAAGCGAAAGCAGGAAAACGGAAACCATAAACACCCAAGCCATTCGTTTCTGATAAATCCAATCAATACTTCCATAAAAATTCCGAATTTAAATAGCTACATTCTACAATCTACATTCGTATCTTTGCTTGATAAAAATGGCATACATGGAAACTGTTTCTGAAAACACATTACCTATTGGAAAACCAAAATGGCTCAAAGTAAAACTGCCTATTGGTCAGAAATACACCGAACTACGTGGTTTGGTTGAAAAATACAAACTCAATACGATTTGTACCTCGGGAAGTTGTCCGAATATGGGCGAATGTTGGGGAGAAGGTACAGCAACATTTATGATTTTAGGAAATATTTGTACGCGATCTTGTGGTTTTTGTGGTGTAAAAACGGGACGACCAGAAGACGTTGATTGGGATGAACCCGAAAAAGTAGCGCGTTCGATAAAAATAATGAAAATCAAACATGCAGTAATTACAAGTGTAGACAGAGACGATATTAAAGATATGGGTTCGATTATTTGGTACGAAACCATTCAAGCAATTCGAAGAATGAATCCCGAAACAACTTTAGAAACTTTAATTCCAGATTTTCAAGGAGTAGAACATATTATCGATCGAATTATAGCAGCCAATCCCGAAGTAGTTTCTCACAATGTAGAAACTGTTCGCCGTTTAACTCGAGAAGTCAGAATTCAAGCTAAATACGACCGAAGTTTACGAGTTTTGAAATACTTAAAAGACCAAGGAATTAAAAGAACCAAATCGGGAATCATGCTCGGACTAGGTGAAACCGAAGAAGAAGTGATTCAAACCATGCAAGATTTACGAGACAACCATGTTGATATTGTTACACTTGGACAATATTTACAACCAAGTAAAAAGCACTTACCCGTTAAATTTTTTGTAACACCGGAACAATTTGAGAAGTACTACAACATCGGAAAAGAAATGGGTTTTCGTCATGTTGAAAGCGGACCATTAGTACGTTCAAGCTATCACGCTCAAAAACATATTTTATAAAAATGTTTAGAAGTTTAGTTATAAACCCTAAACTCTTAAACATATAAACTTATAAACTTCAATACTTGAAAACACGAATAGCCATCAACGGTTTTGGAAGAATTGGAAGAAGTGTTTTCCGATTGCTCATCAATCATCCTTCAATTGAAATAGTTGCTATCAATGATATTGCCGACTCAAAAACTATGGCTCATTTGATAAAATATGATAGTATTCATGGTGTTTTATCGAATACAGTATCATTTAATGAAAATTCAATAATCATTGATGACAAATCGTATTTATTTTTTCATGAAAAAAAAATCAGCAATCTGAATTGGTCAATTTACAACATTGATATTGTAATTGAAGCAACTGGAAAATTCAAATCGTTTAACGAAATTAATCAACATATTTTGGCTGGAGCAAAAAAAGTAATCGTTTCTGCTCCATCCGAAGTGCCAAATATAAAAACAGTTGTTCTTGGAGTAAATGAAAACATTCTAGATGGAACTGAAAAAATTATTTCCAACGCAAGTTGCACAACAAATAATGCAGCTCCGATGATGAAAGTGATTAACGATTTATGTGGAATCGAACAAGCTTACATAACAACAATTCACTCGTATACAACCGATCAAAGTTTACACGATCAACCTCATAAAGATTTGCGAAGAGCTCGTGGCGCAAGTCAATCGATTGTTCCAACAACAACTGGAGCTGCCAAAGCATTAACCAAAATTTTTCCAGAAATGGAAGGGAAAATTGGAGGTTGTGGAATTCGAGTTCCGGTTCCAGATGGCTCGTTAACCGATATCACTTTTAATGTTAAAAGAGCAGTTACAATAGAAGAAATAAATGCTGCTTTTAAATTAGCTTCACTAACCAATTTAAAAGGAATTCTTGATTATACGGATGATCCAATTGTTTCTGTTGATATTATTGGCAATAAAAATTCGTGTCTATTTGATTCTTTACTAACATCGGTAATTGATAAAATGGTTAAAGTTGTTGGTTGGTACGACAATGAAATTGGTTATTCATCGAGAATAATTGATTTGATTGTTCTCGTTTCTAAATAATTCCTTTACTTTAGACTTTTAAAGCTTTCAAATTTATGTAATGAAGCAACTATTTCTAGCTTTTGTTTTATTTCCTTTATGTATATTTTCTCAGCGTAATACCGTAAAGAAAATTGACAGCGTTAGCTATTATAACGAATTAGTAAAATTTCATAAAAAAAATAATGCCTTTAAAGAGTGTTTTTATTATTCACAAAAAGCAGTCAATTTTGCTACGGTTTCAAACGATAAATTACAATTAGCAATAAGCTATTCAAACTTAGGATCGCTATATTATGAATTAAATAAAAGTGATGATGCTATCGATAAATATTTAAAAAGTATAGCTTATTATTCTACGCTTCCATTATCGGCAAATCAAGCTTTTACCTTTTACAACTTGGGATTATGTTATATGAAAAAGAATAATTTTTCGATGGCAAAAACTAACTTTGATAAAGCAAGGTCCATTTATCAAACTATAAAAATTCCAAGTGCAATCGAATTATTAAATCTTCAAGAAGGAATTGTTTATAAAGAAAATGGCAAAATTGATTTAGCCATATCGCGTTTTAATGAAATTATTTCCAAAAAAGACACTTCCGATTTATACAAAACCAGATCAGAAGCATTTTATCAGATTGGAAGTATCGAATTAAAAAAAGATAGATTAAATTTAGCAAAAAACTATTTTAATAGAGCTTATAGTATTAGTTCGAAAAATGATAATTTAGAAGAAAAATCTAAAATTTTATTAGGATTAAGTATCGTTTATGAAAAGCTTTTAAATTATGAAAAATCAAATAGACTGTTAAAAAATCACCTACAATTAAAAGATTCTATTAATCAATTAAATACAATGAAAATTGGTATAGAAGATTTTAATTCTTATAAAAATATTGAGCGGTTAAAGGCTATTGAACAGTTGGATAAAGAAAATAAATCGCGGCAAAAAGCGAAAACCTTTTCAAAGCTTGTAAATATATTAGCTATTGCTTTAATTTCTATTCTATCCTTATTGAGTTTGTCGCTATATAAAAATAATATTATCAGAAATAGATCTAATAAATTATTACAAGATAAAAATAAAGAGCTTGAAATAGCAAAAGAAAATGCTGAAAAAGCAACTAAAACAAGGTCTGAATTTTTATCAACTGTTAGTCACGAATTACGAACTCCGTTAAACGCTATTAACGGAATTACACATTTATTGATAGAAGAAAATCCGAATAAAAGTCAGATGAATTATCTAAATTCATTGAAATTTTCTGGGAATTATCTTTTAACTTTTATCAATGATATTTTAGAAATTAATCGAATTGAATCGGAAAATATTCCCATAGAAAAAATAACTTTTAATTTAAAATTATTGTTACTTAATATTCATAATTCGCTTAAAGAAATTGCTTTAGATAATAAAAATACGTTTACAATTGATATTGATAAAAAAATTCCAGAAAATGTATTAGGAGATCCAACAAAACTCTCACAAATTTTCATGAACTTGATTACTAATTCTTTAAAATTTACCACTAATGGTTATGTTAAAATAGTTGCAAAATTGAATTCGGTTGATCATAATAACATATCGATCGCTTTTAAAGTTGCCGATAACGGAATTGGAATTCCGGAGGACAAGCAAGAAACAATTTTTGAGAGTTTTTCTCAAGGTTCTATTGAAATAAATCGAAAATATGGTGGAACTGGTTTGGGATTAGCAATTGTAAAAAAATTAATTGAACTACTTGGTGGTAAAATATTCCTGAATAGTAAAGTAGGATTAGGTTCTACATTTTCATTTGAACTGCCTTTTGAAATTAGTGAAGACATTATAATTCCGGTTGAAAAACCAAAATATGATGAAAGTTTAGTTCAAAACAAAAAAATTCTTTTGGTTGAAGATAACAAAATCAATCAAATGATAACTAAAAAAATGCTCGAAAATAAAGGAATGTTTTGCAGAATAGTTGACAATGGTGAAGATGCTGTTAAATTGATAAAAGCAAAAAATAATTTCGATTTAATTTTAATGGATGTTCATTTACCAGGAATTAACGGAACCGTTGCAACGCAACAAATAAGAGAATTCAATACAAAAACGCCAATTATTGCACTCACAGCCATCTCTTTAAATGAAAACAGAAACATGCTTATTTCATTTGGAATGAACGATGTAATAACGAAACCCTTCGAGCCCGAAAAATTTTATCAAACTATAGCACAATTTATATCCGATTAATGCTATCCTCATAGCTTAGAAATCAAGTTAAAGAATTATTTATCATGTTTATTTCAAAGCTTAATTAGTATAACTTATAATTAATTTTTTAATCAATTCCCTTACATCAGGTTCAGCCTTTTGTGCTGCTTTTAATACTTCGGCATGATTTACTTCTTCAATATTTTCTTCATCGCCCATGTCAGTAATCACAGAAAGTCCAAAAACTTCCATGTCCATATGCCGTGCTACAATTACTTCGGGAACAGTTGACATTCCAACACAATCAGCTCCAATATTTTTGACCATTTTATATTCTGATAAGGTTTCAAAAGTCGGACCTTGTAATCCCATATAAACTCCATCTTGAACTTCGATAGCTAATAAATTCGCCACTTCTTTTGCTTTTAATATCATAGCTTTACTGTAAGGCTCACTCATATTTACAAATCGTGGACCAAAACGTTCATCATTTTTACCACGAAGCGGATGTTCTGGCATCATGTTAATATGATCTGTAATAATGACTATAGTTCCCACTTTATAATTCGGATTTACACCTCCAGAGGCATTCGAAACAATTAATTTTGTAACACCTAAATACTTCATTACTCTAACCGGAAAAGTAACTTGTTTCATATCATAGCCTTCGTAAAAATGAAAACGCCCTTGCATTGCAACTACTTTTTTAGTTCCTATTGTTCCAAAAACCAAAGCACCTTTATGACCTTGGACTGTTGAAACAGGAAAATTTGGAATATCAGCATAAGATAGTGAGAATTCAATTTGAATATCATCGGTAAAACTTCCTAATCCCGAACCTAAAATCACACCGTATTCTGGAGTAAAACCCGTTTTTTCTTTAATAAAACTAACGGTTTCTTGTACTTGTTCCCACATAATTTAAAATGGTTTTATCAAAAGTTTCGCTTTCAGAAATGAATTTGCTTTTAATTGGTAAATAAAATAACGAATTCAATTGCTGATTTTTAAATCGAACATAATCTTTTTCTGTTGTGATAATCAATTTATTAATTGCTTTTTCTTGAATGTTCTTTATGTCGTTTTCTGTAAAATAATGATGATCCGGATACGATATAACATCATCATTAGTTCCACGCAAATAGGAAAAAAATGGTTTTGGATTTGCAATTCCTGCCACTAATAATTTATCGATTGCTAGAATTTCATCAATATTTTTACTTTCGTTTTCATTATAGACTTTATCATCATAATCAATACAACTAAAATAGACTGGAATATTTAAGTTAATGTGATTTTTTATGGTTTCTTGTGCAATATCCGAAATATCCTTAGGACATTTTGTGACAATTATCATATTTGCTCTTTTAGCTCCATTTTTAGATTCGCGAAGATTTCCGGTTGGTAATATAAAATCATCACTAAACAAATCACTAAAAGTGGTAAGCAAAATATAAAACCCAGCTTTTACTTTTCGATGTTGAAAAGCATCATCCAATAAAATTACATCTGGTTTATTATTTAGTAAAAGTAGTTTTTCAATTCCGTTTTTTCGTTCAGCATCAACCGAAACAAGTATATTCGGAAATTTTAAATGCATTTGATATGGCTCATCTCCCAAAATTTTAGCATTAGAATTTTTATCAGCTAAAACAAATCCTTCCGATTTTCGTTTGTAACCTCTGCTTAATGTTGCTATTTTATACTTTGATGAAAGCAATCGAATTAAATATTCTATTTGAGGTGTTTTTCCGGTTCCGCCAACACTCAAATTTCCAACAGCAATTATCGGAACTGGAAATGAAAACGATTTTAAAATTGCTGCATCGTAAAGAAAATTACGAAAAGAAGTAATTACTCCATATAAAACAGCAAAAGGAAAAAGTAAATACCTTATTATAACCATTGCACGAAAGTAATTATTTTGCTACGATTAAGCGAATTAATTTTAATTATATTTAACTTTTTGATACAATTAATATTTTATCTTTGAATTTATTTTTTATATTTTTTTTAAAATTAAATTCAATAATTCGTGATTGTAAAATACAAATTTAAACAACTCCTTATTGCGTTTTCTTTATTCTTTTTTTCTTTGGCACATAGTCAAGAAAATCATGAAGTTGCTTTGCTTAAAGTTATCTTATCAAAATACTACAAAACCGAGAAAGTGATTGTAAAAAACCGTCTGCAATACCTTAGTTTATATTGCAATAAAGCACCAAATAACGAAGAAGTTAATGAAGTAATTCAGGGAAATGAATTACTCAAAAAAAATGCCTCTGAAATAAAAAAACAAATTGATATTAGCTTAAATGAAGATTGGTCTGCAACATTGAACACCCTTTTTGCTTCTGAAAATAAATACTTAAAAAGTAAAGTCAATAGTTGTTTATCCTTAGAAGAATTTCAAAAAGTTTCCAAACGATATAACGATAATAATCAACGATTAATGATTATTAGCAAGCCCATTTTTTTTGCTTCAAAATATTACTTAGTCAAAGTTGCTTTTTACAGAAACATAGAACACAATAGCAGCAGGTATTTTTTGTTTGAAAATATCAATGGTATATGGATAATAAAGGAAACTCTTAATGATTGGACGACTTGATTTAATATTGTATACATTCAAAACACAGCTATGAAAATAAAACAAATACTTACAATCCTAGAAGAAATGGCTCCTTTAGCCTACGCTGAAGATTTTGATAATGTGGGTTTGTTAGTTGGAAATCAAGAAAATGTAGCTACTGGTATATTAGTTTGTCACGATGCTTTAGAAACTGTAATTGAAGAAGCAATTATCAAAAAATGCAACTTGGTAGTTTGCTTCCATCCTATTTTATTTTCTGGAATTAAGAAAATTACTGGTAAAAATTATGTTGAAAAATCAATACTAAAAGCGATAAAAAATGATATTGCAATTTATGCTGTTCACACGGCATTAGACAATCATAAAAACGGAGTGAACAAGATTTTTAGTGATGCATTAGGATTAAAAAATACAAAAATTTTAGTGCCAAAGCAAAATTTCATTCAAAAATTAGTTACCTATACTATTCCTGAGAATTTAGAAAAAGTGCGCATTGCATTATTTAATGCTGGAGCAGGAAAAATTGGTAATTATGACGATTGTAGTTTTACTTCTAAAGGAATTGGAACCTATGTAGGAAACGAAAATAGTAATCCTGAAATTGGTGAACGATTTGAATTTGTTAAAGCTGAAGAAATAAAAATTGAAGTTGTTTTTGAAAATCATTTACAAACTAAAATCCTAAAAGCGTTATTCACTAACCATGTTTATGAAGAAATAGCTTACGAAATTTATGATTTACAAAATCCGCATCAAAATATTGGATTGGGAATGATTGGCGAACTAGAAAAACCCATGTTGGAAACTGATTTTCTTTTATTTGTTAAAGATAAAATGCAATGTGTAAGTATTAGACATAGTGATTTTTTACATAAATCAATACAAAAAGTTGCAGTTTTAGGTGGTTCAGGAAGTTTTGCAATCAAAAATGCAATGCAAGCTGAAGCTGATGTTTTTTTAACATCCGATTTAAAGTATCATAACTTCTATGAATCTGAAAATCAGATGCTTTTGGTAGATATTGGTCATTATGAAAGCGAAAGATTCACAAAAAATTATATTGTTGATTATCTTAAAGAAAAAATGACTAATTTTGCAGTCGTTTTATCAGAAGAAAATACAAATCCAGTTAAGTACTTATAAAATATGGCTACTACAAAAGAATTAAGCGTTGAAGATAAATTAAGAGCGCTTTACGATTTACAAATTATCGATACTAGAATTGATGAAATCAGAAACGTAAGAGGTGAATTACCTTTAGAAGTTGAAGATTTAGAAGACGAAGTAACTGGTTTAACTACTCGTTTAGAAAAACTGCAAAGTGATTTGGCTTCCATCGAAGAGCAAATAAAAACTAAAAAAAATGCAATTGACGATCATCAAATTGCAATAAAAAGATATACTGAACAACAAAAAAATGTTCGTAATAACAGAGAATTTAATTCGTTAACTAAAGAAGTTGAGTTTCAAGAACTTGAAATTCAATTGGCTGAAAAGCAAATTAAAGAAATGAGAGCTTCTATTGAGCATAAAAAAGAAGTGATTAGTAATTCTAAAGATAAAGTTGAACAAAAATCAACTCATTTAAAACATAAAAAGTCAGAGCTGAGTGATATCATGTCTGAAACTCAAAAAGAAGAAGGTTTTTTAACACAAAAATCAGCTGAATATGAAGCGCTAATTGAAGAGCGTTTGTTAGCTGCTTACAAAAGAATTCGTTCTAGCGTAAGAAATGGTTTAGCTGTTGTTTCTATCGAACGTGGTGCTTCTGCTGGTTCTTTCTTTACTATTCCGCCTCAAACACAAGTAGAAATTGCAGCTCGTAAAAAAATAATTACTGATGAACATTCAGGAAGAATTTTAGTTGATGCTTCTCTTGCTGATGAAGAAAGAGAAAAAATGGAAAAATTATTCTCAAAAATGTAATACCTTAAATCCCGAAATTATCGGGATTTTTTTATGCCAAAAATTATACAAAAAATACTAGCTAAAAGCCTCGGAATGTACCTCAACATGCTGAGTCATATTTATCCTAAAAAAGGATTTTCATTAGCGTATGCTTTTTTTAGTCAACCTCAAAAAGGAAAACTAAAAAATGATAAACTTCCTAAAATGCTTTTAGATTCTGAAAAGGAAACTCATATTTATAACGAACATCAATTCCAAACTTATACTTGGACACAAGGTAATAAGGATGTAATTTTATTAGTTCATGGCTGGGAAAGCAATACCACACGATGGAAAAAATTACTAAAACTATTAAAAAATACAGGAAAAACAATTATTGCTATTGATGCTCCAGCTCACGGATTAACGAGTGGAAAAGAATTTAATGTTCCTATTTATGCCGAATTTATCGATGTTGTTTGCCAAAAATACAAACCAAAATATTTAATCGGACATTCTATCGGCGGAACTGCTTGTGCTTACTATCAACATCAATATCCAAATCATCAAATTGAAAAAATGGTACTTATTGGTGCTCCTTCCGATTTTAGTGTTTTACTGCAGAACTACATTAATATTTTAAGTTTAAATTCTAAAATTCACAACTACTTAATTGCTTATACTAAGGAACGTTTTGATTTCACTATCGACGAATTTTCAGGAGCCAAATTTCTAACAAATACCAAAATACCCGGAATCATTGCTCATGACACAGAAGATAAAGTGGTAAGTATAAAAGAAGGAAAAAAAATTGCAGCCTCATGGAAAACAGCTAAATTTATCGAAACAAAAGGATTAGATCACAGCATGCATGATGTTTATTTGTATCAAACAATTATAAATTTTATAACTGAAAAAGAAATTAATTTTTAATAATTTTTTGAGTAAACGACAGGTTATTATCTGTTATTTTTACCAAATAAAATCCACTAGAAAGTGAAGAAACATCAATAGTTTTATCTGCATTTAATTGCGTAGTTAAAACAATTTGTCCCAAACTATTGATTACTTCAACTTGAGCTGCTGTAGTTATCGAATCGCTAGTCATAACAAATAATTGATTTAATACAGGATTCGGAAAAACATAAAAATGCACCGAAGTAAATTCATCTAATACTAAAGAATTATTAAATACTTGTTGAATAGCAGTTACCATATTTGGAATTGGACCAATATTACCAGCTACAGATGTACCTTGTGCTATTCCAGTCTGCTTCATTATATCACGTAATTGTTGTGAAGTTAAATAACCGTTTGTTAAAGTATGGTGATATGATTGTAAAACAGCAGCACAGGATGCAACAATTGGTGTAGCCGAACTAGTTCCACCAAAAGTAGCATAATAACTTTGATTAAAATCGTTGTTAATTAATATTGCGGTAGTTCTATCACCTATAGTTTGAACGTTTTCTCCCCAAGCTTGCAAATCAACTCGAGAACCATACGTACTAAAACCCATTTTATCGTGACTTGTATTTGACGTTCCTGCTCCAACTATAATTGCGCCACTATCACCACGATTCATATAACTTGTATATAATGAAGAATCCAAATCTTCATTTCCATTTCCTGCAGCGGCAACTATTATAATACCCGAATCTGTTGCGGCTTTGGTTAAATCCCAAATCACTTGATCATATTCTGCTAGAACATAATCTGTTGAAGATGGTCCAGCTCCATTCATTTGCAATTCATAAATAATAACATCACTTAAAGTTGAATTAGCAATTGATTGAGTTACAGCATTTATTCTATCGTAACCTGATTGTTGCCATTCTGGAAATAAAATTAGTTCAACTGCACCATGTGCTAATCCCGAAATACCATAACTTCCTTTATGACCATAAAAAATTCCAAAAACTGAAGTTCCATGCTCAGTATAAGCAACACTTGCGCTTGAAGAAATTGTCATTCCAGTTGCAACACTTGTCGCAATATCGACTAACTCCTCATGATTTTTATTAAAACCATATTCTACATCTCTTAACTTAATTCCTTGAGCATTCAAATTTAAATTCCAGGCGTGTTGCATATTTACACCAGGATTAGCTTGTATATACGATTGATTCGATTCGAAATTTGGTGTCGTTGGCGGAATATCATTTGGAGGTTGTATTGGCTCTAAAGAAACTAAGCTACAGTAATCAACGTTAGTTAGGCGTTCAAGAGCAATACCAACTTGAAGTAAACGTGTGTTTGTAGGATTCTCAATTTCGACTTTAAATATAGTACGCAATTTTTTTACTGCATTTGTATTTCCAACAATTTTTAAAGCATTACTTTCCATTTCGAGTAATTTATCTTCCGAAATTAAAATTGCCTTTTGCAACTGAAGATTATATTCTGATGCAATTAATTTAAATTCTGGAGAAATTGCAGTCAATTCTTCCATATGATTTTGTGTTTCAAAATCAACATTCAATCCAAATGAGACATATAAAACATGTTGAAAATTTGAAGTTGCTGGTTGTAATTGTCCTTTTCTATCTTGAGAATATCCAATAAAAACGCTTAAAACAATAAGTAAAATTAAATTTTTATTCATGATACATATTTTATAAGATGTTGCTAATCTAATATTTTTGAGCAATTTACAAATTATTTTTAACATAATAGAATACTGAAATTCGTTAATTATTTTAAAAAAATAAATTTACCTTTGCGGGATGGAAGAAAACCGCACACGAATCAATAAATTTTTATCGGAAACCGGATTTTGTTCTCGCCGGGAAGCCGATAAATTAATTGAACAAGGTCGAGTTACAATCAACGGAAAAGTTCCTGAAATGGGAACTAAAATTTCGCCTACTGATGAAGTTAGAGTAAATGGGAAACTTATTCGAGAAAACACTAATAAACCCATTTATCTTGCTTTCAATAAACCTGTAGGAATAGAGTGTACAACCAATCTTGAAGTGCGCAACAATATTGTTGATTACATCAATTATCCTGAACGCATTTTTCCAATTGGACGACTTGATAAAGCCAGTGAAGGATTAATTTTTATGACCAATGACGGCGATATTGTGAATAAAATTCTTCGTGCTCGCAACAACCACGAAAAAGAATATATTGTCACTGTTAATCGCCCAATTACTGATAGATTCATAGAAAAAATGGCGAATGGTGTTCCGATTTTAGACACGATTACCCGAAAATGCAAAGTAGAACAAGTCAGCAAATACATCTTTAAAATCATCTTAACACAAGGATTGAATAGACAAATTCGTCGCATGTGTGAGTATCTAGATTTTGAAGTAACGGCTTTAAAGCGAACCCGAATTATCAATATTTCCTTAGATGTTCCTGTTGGTCGTTACCGCGATTTAAGCGATGCTGAAATTAAACAACTTAACGAACTAATTGCTCCTTCTAGCAAAACTGAAGAAGCTAGTTTGCCAAAAAAGCGAATCATTAGAAAAAAAGAGTAGATGTTCAACTTCAACAAAAACTACTTTTTAGTAACAATTTTGGTTTTTATTTCCGAAGTTTTCATCGCTTTATTTATTGATGATAGTTTTGTCCGACCTTATCTTGGCGATGTGTTAGTTGTAATTTTAATTTTTTGTTTTGTTAAATCGTTTCTAAAATTACCTGTTTTGCTCGTTACACTATTTGTGTTGCTTTTTGCTTTCACAATAGAATTACTTCAATACATTAATCTCGTTGAAAAACTAGGTTTAGAAAAATCTAAAGTTGCCCGAACCGTAATCGGAACTTCTTTTGCTTGGGAAGATTTGCTATGTTATGTTGTGGGAATTGTTGTTGTAATTGTTATTGAAAAGTATACACAGCAATCAAAAAAAAGAACAAATACCCACAAATCGATTAAAATTTATTAGCTACGAATTTCACAAATTGGCACGACCCGAGCATAGCGAATTGGCGAAGCAATTAATTTGTGAAAATTTGTGAAATTCGTGGCTTTTTTATAAAATCAGTCACAATCCGCTTAATCCGCGTTCCATTTATTATCAAAAAACTTCCTCATTCTCACCATCAAAACTGGCAAAAACCATACTTGGATGTGAGTCTTGGTGAAATACATTTCCGTTTTTATCAATAGCAATTGCTCCAGCAAAACCATCATAAGGTAACAATTCTGCAAACGTTTTTTCAAAAGCTTTTTCTAAAGTAAAACCATCAGTAACTCGAGTAACAATTTTTGCTGCTGTTGCATTGCTCACAATATCTTCGCCTACGCCAGTTAAACTCACACCACAAAAAGCGTTAGCATAATTTCCGGCAACGGTAGCCGAATCAGAAATGCGTCCTGGAATCTCAAAACCTTTTCCTCCAGTTGAAGTTGCTACAGCCAAATTTCCATTTGCATCTAAAGCAACACAACCAACAGTTCCAAGTCCAATTGATGCTAATTTGGCTTCGTATTCTTGTCGTCTTTGTGCAATTTCAGTCGAAAATTTCTCAAATCCATGTTGGTTTGCAAAATTCGTTGCTCCACTTCCACCCAAAACTCTGTCGTCAAAATTCATCAAAACTTGTGCGACTTGAATGGGGTTTTTTACCTCTTCAATATTGATTACACCACTAAATTTTTCGGTAGTTCCATCCATCAACGAGGCACTCATTCTGATTTTTCCGTCACTTTGAATCTGAGAACCAATTCCGGCATTAAACAATGCATCATCTTCTAATAATGAAACTGCAAAAACTACGGTTTCAAGAGCAGTATGCGTTCTTAAATAATCATACGAATCTTTAACAATTTGCAACAAAGCATTTTGCTTCGCCACTTTTGTTTCGTAATTGGTAGATGACTCCGAGAAAAAACCGCCGTGGATGATTATTTTCATTTTAGATTTTTTGATTAGTTAGACTAGCTTAGACTTTTTAGACATTTCTTAATTTGAGAAGTCTAAAAGGTCGAACAATCTAAGTAGACTATACGTATTGAGAAGATTTAATCGTCATCTTAAAAGTATCCAAATCAAAAGTATCGTTTTTACTCAAAACGTGCGTTACCAAATGGTTAATCGAAATAGGTTGACCCAATTCTACTTGTGTTAAATTAGTATCTTTAATTTCTCTTCCATCAACTAAAATAACTAAACCAGAACCTATTGCTTCCATTTGTCTTCCGTTAGTAATTAAAAGTCCTGTATCTTCTCCAAGACCAATTCCAAGTACTTTCGGATTACCAACCACCGCTTGGAATAATCTTCCTATTCGTCCGCGTTGTACAAAATGAGTATCAATAATTACATCATCAATTAATCCTAAACCAGAAGTAATTTTTACTTCACCTTTTAATAAAGCTTCTGAACTACTTCCCTGATAAATCATATTATTAGAAGCTGCCGCTGCTCCAGCTGAAGTTCCTGCGTAAATAAACTCTTCGTTTCTATATTTATTGAGAATAATCTCATCAAAAGGAGTTCCGCCCAAAATAGAAGTCAAACGCAATTGATCGCCACCTGTAAACATAACTACATCAGCCGCTTTTAAACGTGCTAAAACTCCGGGTTCCATTGCTTGTTCTCGGCGTTCAATATTTAAAACATCAACATTATTGGCACCTAAATAACTAAATGCTTTAACATATTCTGCTCCAATTTCTTTCGGAATTTTAGAGGCCGTAGTAATTACTTCAACTCTTGATAATTCTTGATTTTTTGACTCTTTTATAAGTCGCTTCAAAATCCCTTCCTCAAAGAAATTCAGATTTTGCGGCTTATTTTTATCCAAATCAGTTTCAGTAAAACTGCCTTTATCAACAGCTCCACCAATTATAATTAATTTTCCTCTTATGTTCATGCCGTAAAAATAACTATTTCTTAATAGTACACAAACCTATTTTCATTATTTGAAGCAAAACTTATTGAGTACTTTTCAACAATTGTCCCGCTTTCCATTCCAATCATTTTATTGCGATGAAAAATCGCAATAAAATGGATTTCCATTCCAATCGGGTCTAGATAACAACTTTTATAATTTCTTAGAACTCTATGTTAAATGGATTCTTAGACTTATTTAGACTACTTAAACCTTTTAGAATTCTTAGAATTCAATGCTACGATTGCGTCTTTCCCGCATTCGTGGGAAAGATGCAAGAGTACAAATAACTCTTTGTGAATCTCTGTGCAACCTCAGTGAACCTATGTGTAACAAAAAAACATTGACGAAGTCAATACAATCCTAACATTAATAACAACTATATAAAAAAACTTCGCGACTTTGAGTCTTTGTGGCAAAATCAAAACCTTGAAAATCAACCTTAATTTAACAAATCAAATAAAAAACTAACTTTTTCTCATGAAAAATGTTCAAGACTAACAAATATTTTTTATTTTTAACAAATTCATTACAACTTTACAAAAAAAACAATACTACATATTATGAAGATCGATAAAATTCAAGCGCTACGTGGACCAAATATTTGGAGTGTACAAAGAAAAAAGTTAATCCAAATGCGTCTGGATTTAGAAGAAATGGAAGAACGTCCAACCAACAAAATAGACGGTTTTCGTGAACGAATAGAAGCTATGTTTCCAACAATGATAGAACATCGGTGCTCTGAAGGATGTCGTGGTGGTTTTTTTATGCGAATTGATAAAGGAACTTGGATGGGACATGTAATTGAACACATTGCACTCGAAATTCAAACGCTTGCAGGAATGGAAACAGGTTTTGGACGAACTCGTGAAACCAAAACTCCCGGAATATACAATGTTGTTTTTAGCTACACCGAAGAAAACGTAGGAATGTTCGCTGCTGAAAGTGCTGTAAATATTGCACAAGCTTTAATTGATGGCACAGAATATGATGTAGAAGCTGACATTCAAAAAATGCGTGAAATTAGAGAACGAGTTCGTTTAGGTCCTTCAACTGGTAGTATTGTTGAAGAAGCAGTTGCTCGTGATATCCCGTGGATTCGATTGGGGACTAATTCGCTTGTTCAATTAGGTTATGGAATCAATCAAATGCGTTTTCAGGCAACTATTACTTGCAAAACAAGTAGCATTGCTGTTGATATTGCTTGTAATAAAGAGCAAACCAAAAAAATGCTCGATGCTGCATCAATTCCTGTTGCTAATGGCGGAATTTGTGTTGACGAAGAAGACCTAGATGATGTTATTAAAAAAATTGGTTATCCAATTGTGATAAAACCTTTGGATGGAAATCACGGAAAAGGAGCTTCTATAAATGTAAAAAAACGAGAAGATGCTGTCGAAGGCTTAGCTTATGCCAAAAAATATAGCCATCGTGTTATTGTTGAAAAATTCATTACGGGTTACGATTTTAGAGTATTAATTATCGACAATAAATTAGTCGCAGCAGCAAAAAGAGAACCTGCACATGTAAAAGGTGATGGCAAACACTCCATTCAACAATTAATAGATAAAACGAATTTAGATCCAAAAAGAGGCTACGGACATGAAAATGTATTGACTCAAATTGATGTTGATAGAGATACTACTGATTTATTAGAAAAATTAAATTACACTTTAACAACAGTTCCCCAAAAAGACGAAGTAGTTTATTTAAAATCGACAGCTAATTTAAGCACTGGCGGAACTTCGATTGATGTTACCGACATGATGCACCCTGAAAATATTTTCTTATGTGAACGTATTTCTCGTGTTATTGGATTAGATATTTGTGGTGTTGATATTATGGCAGAAAATCTTACGCAACCTTTAAAAGAAAATGGCGGTTGTATATTAGAAGTTAATGCAGCACCCGGATTTAGAATGCACTTAGCGCCTTCAGAAGGTTTGCCAAGAAATGTAGCTGCTCCAGTGATTGATATGTTGTATCCTCCAGGAAAACCAAGTCGAATTCCGATTATTGCCATTACAGGAACTAATGGTAAAACTACTACAACCCGTTTAATGGCTCATATTGTGAAAAATAATGGTTACAAAGTTGGTTTTACAACATCAGACGGGATTTATGTTCAAAATCATATGATGGAAAAAGGCGATACAACTGGACCTGTTTCTGCCGAATATATTTTAAAAGATCCTACAGTTGAGTTTGCCGTTTTAGAAACAGCTCGTGGTGGAATTTTACGATCTGGATTGGGTTTTAGTCGTTGTGATATCGGAATAATAACTAATATTCAAGAAGATCACTTAGGTTTATCCGACATTCATACCCTAGAAGATTTGGCTCGCGTAAAAGCTACGGTTGTAAAAAGTATTAAAAAAGAGGGTTGGGCAATTCTAAATGCCGAAGACGAACAATGTTTAAAAATTGCTAACGAACTAAGTTGCAATATTGCCTATTTTAGTATGGATGAAAACAATCCAACAGTAAAAGAATTTTCAAAACTAGGAAAAATAGTTGCTGTATACGAAAACGGATACATTACGATTAAAAAAGGAGAATGGAAAATTCGTGTAGAACGCGCTACTCATGTTCCGTTAACAATGGGAGGAAAAGCAAAATTTATGATAGCTAATGTACTTGCCGCTACTTTAGCTGCTTATTTACAAGGATTTAAAACAGAAGATATTAGTTTATCATTGCAAACATTTATTCCGAGTGCGGCGCAAACTCCGGGAAGAATGAACATCTTCGAGTTTAAAAAATTTAAAGTATTAATTGATTTTGCTCACAATCCAGCAGGTTATAAAGGAATTGAAGATTTCTTAACTAGCGTTGAAGCCACCAAAAAAATCGGAATTATCGCAGGAGTTGGAGATCGTCGTGACGAAGATATTAAAGAATGTGCAACAATTGCAGCACGAATGTTTGACCATATTATCATCCGTCAAGAAAAACACTTACGTGGAAGAACTGAAGAAGAAATAATAGGTTTAATTATGGAAGGTATTGCAGCTTCTGGCAAAAACGTTACTACCGAAATCATCAAAAAAGAAGTCGAGGCTATAAAACATGCTATCGATAACGCTGAAGAAGGAAGTTTTATTACCGCTTTAAGCGATGTAGTGACCAATGCTATTGAAATTGTTCAAGAATATTTGGATAAAGAAAGTGAAGAAGGTAATGTATAAAGTATAATAATAACTTATTTTTTAATATAGAAAAACTACAATTATAAAAGTTGTAGTTTTTTAAATTATAAAAGAGATTTCAAATTAATTTTTACTAACACTATGCGACCTATTCACCCTGATTTTCTTAAACATTTAGAGTTAAAAGATCAAAAAGTGATTGATTTATTTAAAGATATAAGAGAATTTATACTTTTCATTTATCCCGAAAGTACCGAGTTACTTTATCATACACACGCATTAACTTCGGTATTTTGTGTTTCTGACAAACTCTCGGATGCTTTTTGCATGATACCAATTTACACCAATCATTTAAATTTAGGGTTCAATAAAGGAACCTTATTAGATGATTCAAATAATTTGTTAACTGGAACTGGAAAATTAATTCGTCACATTCCAATTGAAAAAAAAAATGATTATCGAAATGAAAAAGTAGCACTTTTACTAAAAAAGTCGATCGAATTTGCACTATATGATACGGAAAAACCAAACAAAAGTATTGGCCTAACCATTTCTAAAATAAAATCTTAGTTTAATTACTAATAGAACATTTAAATAAACCTATAAAATCTAAAACTATGAAAACAAAATTATTTTTTTTATTGCTTTTAGGACAACTAAGTACTTCTTATGGGCAATCAATCCAAATAAATCAAATTACTCCAACTCCTGTGAGTGGTGGAATCAACGTTAATTTATTAGTCACAACTTACAACGGTGCTGGATATTTAAGTCATAGCTATACTATTAACGGAAATACAATAAATCTATCCGTTTGTTATTGGTTTAATTTCACATTACCTGTTTTTCAAATCAGTAATGATTTCTTAATTCCAGTTACAAATACTACAAATTATGATATTAATGTAAGTATTTTTAATTCATCCTCGGCAACTGTTTGTGATTTTTTTTCAGCCGGACCAACTGGAACAGTAAATTATTTAGAAACTGACAATTTTGAATCTATAAAAGATGATTATACATTAACTCCAAATCCTTCCAAAGGAAAAGTTGAATTTAAAGGAAATGAAAACGCAATAAATCAAATAACTATTTTTGATAACTTTGGAAGACAACTACAACAAATAAAAAAGACTTCGAATAACAACTTAGATTTAAATCAACTAAAAGATGGAATTTATCTGATAAAAATTGATACTGAAAATGGTATTGTAAATCAAAAAGTTATTGTAAAAAAATAATCTTAAATGGTATAAAAATAGGATACTATTTCAAGTTTAAGAAAATAGTATCTTTTTTTATACATTTACCTCTTAAAATAATTTCAATTATGAACAAAAAAACACTACTTTTTTTTAGTCTTTTCATTGCCTTTTCAATGCAAGCGCAATTAAAAAAAATAACTCTTGAAGATGGGGTTTTACAACAAAACAGAAAATTTGGAGCTGATAAATTAACCGGTTTTCAATGGATTCCTTACTCTAATAATTACGTATATTATACAGATTCTTGGACCAAAATGGTTTCTGCTTCAACAGTTGATAAAAACGACAAAGAATTAGTTACTCTTTCTGAAATCAATTCAGCTTTGGGAACCAAACTTAAAAACTTCTTTGGGACCGATTGGATTGATAACACTTCACTTTTAGTTACAGAAAACGGAAAGTACTACTCCTATTCAATAACAAATAAATCAGGTATAAAAATTCTTGAATCTACTGAAAATGCAGAAAACCAAACTTTAGATAAGGCCAAACAAAATTTAGCTTTTACTGAAGACAATAATTTGTATTTCTTCAATAAAAATAATCAAAAAATTGCAGTTACATCCAATTCGGATAAAAATATAGTATCGGGACAAGCTATTTCTAGAAGTGAATTCGGAATTTCTGGCGGAATTTTTTGGTCGCCAAAATCATCGTATTTGGCTTTTTATCAAAAAGACGAAACCGAAGTTGCCGATTATCCTTTATTGGATAGTAATGAAACGCCAGGAAAATTAGTAAGTATCAAATATCCAATGATTGGGCAAAAATCTGAAAAACCAAAAGTCGGAATCTACAATTTAGCATCGGGAAAAACGGTTTTCATTGCACCTCGAAACAATACCGAAGATTATTTAACCAATTTATCTTGGACACCCGACGAAAAATACATTTTAATTGCCGAAGTAAATCGAGGTCAGAATAATATGTTCTTGAATGTTTACGATTCCAATTCAGGTATATTTATCAGAACTATTTTAAATGAAACCAATTCAAAATGGGTTGAACCTGAACATGATGCTTTTTTCCCAAATTCAAATTCTAATAATTTTATTTGGTTTAGTGAAAAAGATGGTTTTCAAAACCTTTATTATTATTCTATTGACGGAAAATTCATTAAACAACTTACTTCAAATAAATTTCCAGCAAGAGAAATCATCGGTGCAAATCCAACTGGAACGGAAATTTATTTCAAAGCAACTGGTGAAAACGAAACCAATATGTTGGTCTATAAAGTTGATTTAAAAGGAAAACAAACTTTAATTACAAAAGATTTAGGTGTTCATAATGTAGCCATTTCTGATGATGGAAATTGGATTTTTGATGAATATTCTAATCATTCAACTCCATCAAAATCGTTGTTGTACGACAAAAAAGGAAAAGCAATCACTTTATTAGAAAGTAAAAACAAATACGATGGTTACGAAATTGGAACGTCTGAAATAAAAAACATAAAAGCAGCTGATGGAACAACCGATTTATATACCCGATTAATCAAACCAAGTAATTTTGATGCTACTAAAAAATATCCTGTTTTAGTTTATGTTTATGGTGGTCCACATGCACAAATGATTACCAACTCTTATTTAGATGGTGCCAATTTATGGATGTATTGGATGGCAGAACAAGGTTATTTAGTATTTACTGTTGACAATAGAGGTTCTGATAATAGAGGTTTTGCCTTTGAAAGCGTAATTCATGGAAATTGTGGAACTAATGAAATAGAAGATCAAATAAAAGGGGTTGACTATTTAAATTCGCTACCCTATGTTGACAGTAATCGTTTAGCAGTTCATGGTTGGAGTTATGGCGGCTTTATGACTACATCTTTAATGTTGAGAAAGCCAGATGTATTCAAAGTTGGTGTTGCTGGCGGACCAGTAACCGATTGGAAATGGTATGAAATTATGTACGGCGAACGTTATATGGATACACCTGCTGAAAATCAAAAAGGTTTTGATGAAGCGAATACTTTGAATTATGTTAAAAATTTAAAAGGAAAACTGCTTTTAATTCATGGCACAAGCGATGATGTAGTGGTGATGCAACACAATTTAGCTTTAGTTAAGAAATTCATTGAAGCCGGAAAACAAGTCGATTTCTTTCCGTATCCAATGGCAAAACATAATGTACAAGGAAAAGATCGAGTGCATTTAATGATTAAGGTTTTAAATTATGTAATTGATAATAATAAGTAGTAGTAATTGAAGCTTTTGCTGCTCTCAAAACATCGGAACGTTGTATCTTATAAATAAAAAAACGCCTCAATTTCTTGAGGCGTTTTTTAAATAAATCATAGAGAAACTATCTTTTAATTACTCTTAAAGTTTGGGTATTACTTTCTTGAGATACAATTACATTATATACACCAGAAGGATAATTTGAACCTATTTGAAGATTTTCAATTTCAGATACATCGACATTTCTGTTGTCAATTTGTTTTCCTAACATATCGTAAACGCGAACTTGAAGTGTACTTTCTGATGAAGTTTTAACATGCAACATAAAGTTTTCTGCAAATGGATTTGGATACGAAACTACGTTGAATAGATTTGAAACACTATCAACATTTACTCTAGTTCCTGCAGGAGTGGTAAGATTACAGATTTTACCATAAGGTCCAAATACACCACCAATTTTAACTGCTACTTGAACAGAATAGGTTGTTCCTGCTAGTAAGCCTGGAAACATATTTAAGTTAAAGTTAGCTGGTGCTCTATCAATACTAAAGCTGTATCCTAATGTAGTGTTGTAAATTAAGAAACGATATAGTGTAGCTCCAGAAACTAATACTGCACCAATACTTTGTGTATTACTTAAAGCAGTATAATCACATTGTGATAATACAATTTCAGAAGCTGGAAAAGCAGGTGTTGTAATAGAACACCCTAAACTAAATGGTAAGTAAGTACCATTTGTGTTTCTTAAAGCTACTTCTACTGTATAAATTGTACCAAATGATCTGTTCGCTAATTGATTAAAACTAAATCGATTTAATCCTGAATCAAATATTTGAACTGTACTGTTGGATGTATTAGTAACTCTAAATCGGTAACCTGTTACTGTTGGATAATAAGTAGCATAAACCCATTGTGACATTGCAGTTAATGTAGTTCCGCATTGCGTTCCAATTGTTGAAGTTGGCGATGGTGTATTAACTATACAAGGAGGACCAAATGGACCACCATTTATAGATACTTCAATTTGATAAGCCGTTCCTAATAAAATTCCAGGCATGTTAGACAATGCAAATGAATTTACTGGTCTTGTAACTGATTGAGAAATAGATGTAGCTAGATTAGTTACTCTAAACACATAAGACGAACCTCCAAAAGCAGCAATTATAGTAACATTCAAACCACTAATTGTAGCTCCACATGAAGTTCCAATTACGAAAGTATTTACTGTAGGACCCGAATTTACAATCGTTAAGTTCAATGTATTTACAACAGTACAACCACTTCCGTTTACTGTATTAAAAACATATACACCAGATGTTGGATATGTTAGTCCACTAACTGACCATATATAAGGAGTAGCTGATGTAATTGTTGTAGAAGTTGTTAGTAGAGCCGGTTGTGAGATGGCTCCTGATATAGTTGTAGTACAACCAGTTGCATCGGTTACTAAAAAAGAGTAAGCCCCAGCTCCAACTGTAAATATTCCTGTTCCTGTATAAGGAGTATTTCCACCTGTAGCCGTTATGTTAATGGTTGTGGTTCCGCCAAAACAAGTAATTGTTCCTGGTGAACTTGATGCAACTAAAACAGCTGGTTGGGTTATATTAAATGTTTGTGTTGTTGTACACGAATTAGCATCGGTTACCGTACATGTCCAAGTTCCTGCTGTTAATCCAGTTACACTTGCAGTTCCGTCACCTGTTGGATTTCCTGGTGTCCAATTGTAAGAATACGCTGTTGTTCCGCCACTAACTGTTACACTGGCTGCGCCATTACTTCCTCCATTACACGAAATATTGGTTTGCGAAGCTGCTGATGCAACTAAAGCAGATGGTTGAGTGATATTAAATGTTTGCGTCGTGGTACACGAATTAGCATCGGTAACTGTACATGTCCAAGTTCCTGCTGACAAACCAGTTACAGAAACTGTTCCATCACCTGTTGGATTTCCTGGTGTCCAATTGTAAGAATACGCAGTTGTTCCGCCTGAAACCGAGACACTTGCTGCTCCATTACTTTCACCATTACATGAAATATTAGTTTGTGAAGCTGCTGATGCAACTAAAGCTGATGGTTGAGTGATATTAAATGTTTGTGTTGTTGTACATGAATTAGCATCGGTAACTGTACATGTCCATGTTCCTGCTATTAAACCAGTTACACTTGCAGTTCCGTCACCTGTTGGATTTCCTGGCGTCCAATTGTATGAATACGTTGTTGTTCCTCCACTGACTGTAACACTTGCTGCACCATTACTTCCTGCATTACAACTAATATTGGTTTGTGATAATGCTGTGGCAACTAAAGCTAATGGTTGAGTGATATTAAATGTTTGTGTTGTTGTACATAAATTAGCATCGGTTACCGTACATGTCCAAGTTCCTGCTATTAATCCTGTTACACTTGCAGTTCCGTCACCTGTTGGATTTCCTGGTGTCCAATTGTAAGAATACGCTGTTGTTCCTCCACTGACTGTTACGCTTGCTGCACCATTACTTCCACCATTACAAGAAATATTGGTTTGCGAAGCTGCTGATGCAACTAAAGCTGTTGGTTGAGTGATGTTGAATGTTTGTGTAGCTGTACACGAATTAGCATCGGTTACCGTACATGTCCAAGTTCCAGCTGATAAACCCGTTACAGAAACTGTTCCATCACCTGTTGGATTGCCTGGTGTCCAATTGTAAGTATAAGGACCTGTTCCACCTGTTGCAGCATTTACACTAGCTGCACCATTAGTTCCACCATTACAAGAAATATTTGTTTGTGATGCAGATGTTAAAGTAGGTCCAGATGAACCTGCAACTGTTGTTACTCTAATAATATTACATGCATTAGCATCAGTGATTGTGCAAGAATATGTTCCAGCTGCCAAATTAGTTAAGGTTGCTACCGTTGCTCCAGATGGTTGCCATAAATAAGTATAACCTGGTGTTCCTCCACTAACCGCGGAAACAGTAGCGGTTCCTGTATTATTAGTACAACCCGATGGTGTTGACGAAATAGAAGCCGTAATTGCTGTAGGCTGAGTAATATTAAATGTTTGTGTAGCAGTACACGAATTGGCATCGGTTACCGTACATGTCCAAGTTCCTGCTATTAATCCAGTTACACTTGCAGTTCCATCTCCAGTTGGGTTTCCTGGTGTCCAATTGTATGAATACGCTGTTGTTCCGCCACTGACTGTTACGCTTGCTGCACCATTACTTCCACCATTACATGAAATATTAGTTTGTGAAGCTACAGATGCAACTAAAGCAGATGGTTGAGTGATATTAAATGTTTGCGTCGTGGTACACAAATTAGCATCGGTTACCGTACATGTCCAAGTTCCTGCTACTAATCCAGTTACACTTGCAGTTCCATCTCCAGTTGGGTTTCCTGGAGTCCAATTGTATGAATACGCTGTTGTTCCGCCACTGACTGTTACACTTGCTGCACCATTAGTTCCACCATTACATGAAATATTAGTTTGTGAAGCTACCGATGCAACTAAAGCAGATGGTTGAGTGATATTAAATGTTCGTGTTGTAGTACACGAATTAGCATCGGTAACTGTACATGTCCATGTTCCTGCTATTAATCCAGTTACACTTGCTGTTCCATCACCTGTTGGATTTCCTGGTGTCCAATTGTAAGTATACGCTGTTGTTCCGCCACTTACTGTTACACTTGCTGCGCCATTAGATCCTCCAAAACAAGAAATATTAGTTTGCGAAGCTGCTGATGCAACTAAAGCTGATGGTTGAGTGATGTTAAATGTTCGTGTTGCTGTAGCTCCAACACCATCAGTAACTGTACACGTCCAAGTTCCTGCAATTAATCCAGTTACACTTGTTGTTCCATCACCTGTTGGATTTCCTGGTGTCCAATTGTAAGTATATGGCGCTGTTCCTCCAGTTGCTGGATTTACACTTGCTGCTCCATTATTTCCTGCATTACAAGAAATATTGGTTTGTGTTAAGCTTGTTAATGCTAAAGGTGGAACTAATGATATATTAGTAAAAGGAACTGTAGATAAAGCTGGTGGCGTTTGTGCATGAATCCAATTAGCAATATTTTCAAAATCAACATCGGTTACTAAAACAGCTCTTTTGGTTGGATCGTATTCCGTTCTTGCTGGTGCTGTAGCTGGAAAACCATCTACAACTATAGACTTTAAGAAAATAGTTGAAGGATCTTCTATTGCTGGTATGCTTCCTCCTGAAATCGAAGATGTTCCTGTAAAAATAACACCATAAATATTTGTAACTCCGTTTGAAGGATTTGTATCACTATCTTGATAAGCATACATTGTTTCTCCTGTTGTTGCAATAGCAAAATTACCAGAAATTAATGTAATACTTCCACAAGTACCATTACTACAAGTAAGAGTAAATACATCTGGAGATGATTCTGTGATAACTACAACATTTCCTTTTGTGATAGCACTACTTCCAGGTGAAGTCCATCGTAAAACTGCATCTCCTGTTCCAAATAATAAACTTGAATTATCAAATGAATTATCTGTAAAATAAACTACTGTATTGGCTGGAATATCTTGAGCTGCTACAAACGAAAATCCATCAGGATCTGCATGACTAATTCCTGTTATTGCAATTAATGGATCTAGATTACTAGTATCATCATTATTAATAGTTGTTGTTGCTGCACCTGGACTTCCTGCAACATAACCAGTTCCTGCTGTAATAGTAATAATTGCAGTTTCATTTGGTTCTAAGGTAGTATCACCAACTGGAGTTAATGTAAAGGAAGCTGTATTTGAACCGCTTAAAATAGTTACAGTTCCAGTAGTAGCATTAAAAGTTGCTGCACCAGTTTGAGAATAATCAGAGCTAAAAGTTGCTAAACCTCCAACAGTAAAATTGATTGTTAAATTAGAAACTGCATTAGCACTTAATGAAAAAGTGTACACCATTCCGGTTCCACTATTTTCTAGAACTGAAGTTGGAGAAGCAGTAACTGTAACTATTGGATTGGGATCTACTAGAGTTAAATTAGTAAAGAAAATAGTAGAAAGTGCCTGATGAGCTTGAGCGTGAACGTAATTAGTAGGATTTTCTAAAACCACTTTACTAACATTATTTCGCGCTGGTACTGTTGGTGTAAACTCAACTCGACCTGGTAGAACCGCTGGAAAACCATCTATTACAATTGCTGTAGGATAGTCAAAACTCGGGTTTTGATTTGTTGGAATAGTTCCACCATTAACGGGAGCAGGCTGTGTATCACCTGTAAACATAACAGAGTGTATTGTAGTAACTCCATTTACTGGATTGTTATCGCTATCACTATAAGCGTAAAACGTTTCACCATCTGTGGCTAAAGCGAAATTTGAGCTTGTAGGAGTTTTTACAGCAGCACCGCAACTTCCGCCGCCAGTACATGTAACCGTAAAGGTATCTATAGATGTTTCATTTACATACACAACTGTACCTTTAACAATAGCAGAACCTGCTGTAAAAGCAACCGTTGCTTCCGTGTTGTCCACAAAGGCATTCGCTGCATCGCTGTATTCATTTTCGGTAAAGTAAATTATTTCACCGTTAACTAAATCTTGTGTTACTACAAAGGTAAAACCATCCGTAAATGGTGCCGTAGAGACATGGTTTATCCCGATAACTGCTACCTTTTGTGAATAGCCGACGCTAACCATAAGAAGTAGAAAAAGGAACATTAATTTTTGTGTCATTTTTTTCATAATTGTTTTTTTTAAGTACATATATAAGGATTCTTCCAGCCAGTATCCGGAAGGTTTTCCATTTTTTTATAAATAATTTCTGAGCAAGAAGAGTCGACTTCTTCTAAAACTGTATTTTGATAATTGCCATTTACTTTTTCAAGTTTTCGAATTTTAAAAGTTTCTGGAAGCGATTCATTGTATTCTGTATATTGAATACTTCCTCTTGGAGAAACTAAATTTTGTGTTTTTATATAATCTCCTATTTTATTTGGAAATTTGTTTTCACTTTGATTGCAATGCAAAATAATACTTCCAACTTCATAACCTAAAAGACTAAAAATTGTAGGAACTTCTTCGTATTGGTTTTTATAATCAAAACAAAAGTTTTTCATTACAATAGTATCATCATCAAAAGCCCATGATGCAATTGAATGCATTTTACTAGGATAAAAATCGTTTACTAATAAACTTTCATCAGTCATTAACGGAATTGTAATTGATGGTATCGCATCTAAACCCGATTCAATAAGTTTATCCATTACTTTATTTCCTTCAATATGACTAAAAATACAGAACAAAGCATCTGGCTTAGCCAATTCAATACCGTCTATCATCTTTTGAAACGATTCTGATTTATAATCCATCGGACTTACATAATTATTGATAACTTCTCCACTATAATCTGTCAATCCGTTATAAAAAGCTTCTGCTAAATGATATCCTCCATCGTAAAAAGAAGAAAGCATCGCTACTTTAGTTCCCATTTTTTCAGCAATATGTTTTCCTGAAAGATAACTTGTATGACAAAGATTTAATGATTGATGTACTACATACGTACTATAATGAATTGGCTTTAATACTCTTGCTCCAAGTGTTACATGAATTATTGGTTTTTTATATGTATTTGCAATTGCTACTACATTTTCTAATAAAAAATAACTACAAAAACAGATAATCAAATCGGCTTCTTCCTGTAGTAACATTTTTTCAATTCGCTGGGAAAAAGTCGAATCAGTACCATTTCCAATACTTTCAATAATGTACTTTGGAGCAGAATGACTCGCTTGTCCATTTTTAAACGGCAACTTTATTCCATTTAAAAAATCGAGAGCAAGTTTCGGAAACATTTCCGAATTGGGTAAAAACAGTCCAACTCTAACTTCCATAAATTAATTTCGTGATGGGAATATCCCTTCTAAAGCAATTAAATAATTAACTACTAAATAAGGTGTTTTAATAGGTAACGGTTGATTCTGACCAACCGGAGTTTGTAATACACCACCAAGGTTAGCATTGGCATCTTCTCTATAAGTATTAGAACTATTTGCTAGTTTAGTTACAGGTTTAGACTCTTCACCTTTATTACTATTTACTGCTATTGATACATTATGAGAATGCGCTGGTAAATTATTAACTGTTAAAGTTACATTTTCAGAACCAGCTACTTGTCCTTGTTGAATATTACTTGGTCCTCCGGGATGAACAGGAACTCTACCTCTTAAATCAGGTAATCCAAAAGTGTTTTGACCATCACCTCCATAGGTTGTTCCTAACAAGGCAAACAAAGCACTATTCTCAGCAATTGATAGCAATTGACCATTACAAAAAGCCCAGCCTTGAATTTCAAAATTTCCTCCAAACATTATAATTTGACCTAAAATTGGATCCATAATTATTATTTTTTAATTTATATTTTTTTAATTTCTTGATGGGTAAACCCCTTGTAATACGATACAAAAGTTCAATCCTAAATAGGGATTTCTTATACCAAATGGTATTCCTTGCCCAATTGGAGTTTCAGAAACACCACCAAGACTATTATTTGTAGTTGTACTAAACGCATTAGCTTTTGAAGCTATTATACTATTGGTTGGATTGGATTCTTCACCCAAAGCGGTATTTACACCAACTGTTACACTGTGATTGTGCGCTGGCATAGTTGCTGTTGTTATAGATGTGTTTTCAACTCCTCCTAACTCACCTAAGCTATAGAAAGACAATCCAGGTCCTTGACCAGAATGAATTGCATTTCTTCCTCTTAAATCGGGCAAACCAAAAGTAGTTGTTCCGTTACCACCATATGTTGTTCCTAATAAAGAAAATAAAGCTGTATTTTGAGCAATTGATAATAATTGACCGTTACATTGTGCCCAGAATCGGGGTGGAAAGTTGAAAGCTACTGCTTGAATTGTTGCTATAAATGGATCTAATGCCATAATACTATTTTTTAATTATTAAAATGTTTTAATTTCTTGAAGGAAAAATCCCAGATAATGCTATACTATGAAATATTCCTATATAAGGATTCACAACAGAAAAAGGTTGGTTCTGACCAACCGGAGTTTGTGATACACCACCTAAAAAGGTACCACTTGTAGCGTCTTCGCTAAAAGCGTTAAGGCTTGAAGCAATTTTATCAGTAGGAGCAGCACTTGTACCACTTCCTGCATTTACTGCAACACTTACGGAATGAGTGTGTAAAGGCATGTTTGGTATAGAAAGTGTTACGGTTTGAACACCAGCAGTTTCACCTTGAACAATATTTGATAAACCCGGACCTTGACCAATATGCACCATACTTTTACCTCTTAAATCGGGTAAACCAAAAGTGACAGTGCCATTGCCACCATACGTTGTTCCTAATAAAGAGAATAGAGCTTGGTTTTGATTAATTGGCAATAATTGTCCGTTACAAAATGCCCAGAATCGGGGTGCAAAATCAAATCCGAACATTTGGATTTCGCCTATAAATGGATCCATAATAAAAAAATTTAAAATTAAATAACTGTATTGAATGTGATTATTTTTTGATTGTTTACAATTTTGAAAGTTGGAAGTAAATTATCTCCTAATTGAATGTTCTCTGCATAATGCTTATGGTTTATAAAAGCATCATCATTGGAAAGAGATAACTCGGTGAAAGTTACTTTATCGCCACTCGAAATTTTAAAAAATACTTTAGCGTATTTACCTAACTCTCTATTGGGAAAGTCGGTAATAAAAGTATATTCACCATTAGAATTCACTGTCATTTTAGCTTGATGTCCGTATCTTTTTGAATTGGGAGACAAATGCCAAACTTCAATAGTAGCATTAGAAAGTGCATTTAAATTAGATTTGTTAAAAACCATACCTTTAATTGTAATATGATTATCTGATAGTAAGAATTTTCTTAAATCTGTTTTTTCTTCTGAATAGGGATTATAACCATCAAACGGACATTCATTTTTATTAAATGCTTGCAAAATGGAAGTAGATGAAAGAAACAATACTCCTGTAGAAGTTAAGGCTACATTTTTGAGAAAATTTCTTCTAGCGTACAAGTTTTCCATAAATAATAGATTTTTTTGTTAATATTTGATAAATGTATAAAAAAAATTAATTGGTTATAACATTTAATTAACAAAACAAAGTTAAGAAATTGGTACCTTACATTTATACGTATTTTTACGTGATTTTATAATTTTTAAATTTTATTAATTTATGTTAGATTTGTAAAAAAAATAAATGCCAGAACTATTCTTACAAAATGATTATCAAAAACAATTATCTAAGATAACAGATGTTTTATTGGACGATAACATTAATTATGGTCAATTGAGAAATTCTTTAATAGAATTGAAATCACTTTTTATTGAAGTTTCTGAAATTGATAAAAATCAAGTGGAGTATGAATTAGATATTCATCATGCAACTGGAAAAGCAATTGGACCAAAATGGGCCGAATTGTGTATCGATGATATTTTAAGAACCAAACAATTTACAAAAGGCACTTATAAAGCAATTAAAAATAAAATAGAACTAAAAAAAAATAACCCAGTTACACTTTTGTATATTGGAACTGGACCTTTTGCAACATTAGTACTTCCGTTAACTACCGTTTTTAAACCCGAAGAGTTACAACTTATTTTGGTTGAAATAAATCCAATGAGTGTTGCTAGTTTAAAAAAGTGCATTTCTAATTTCGGAATTGAAGCCTATGTTAAAGAAATTATTTCTGTTGATGCCGTTAAACTTGAACTAGAAAATCCTGATGATATTGATATTTTGCTTTTAGAATGTATGCAATTTGCATTGGTAAAAGAACAACAAGTAGCGATTACTTACAATTTAGTTCCACAATTAAGAGAAGATATTATTTTACTTCCAGAAGAAATTAAATTAAGTCTTTGTTTAATAAATTCTAAAAAGAAAATGGCTTATTTAACTGGTCTTGAAGAAAAAAAACAAGATTACTACACTAAAAAGAAAACCGTTTTTTTATTAAATAAAGAAGAAGTTTTAAAAACTAAGTCCAATCATCTTCAATTTCCTGAGATTACAACTTTAATCACTGAAGAAGATAAAAATGAGCACACTTCTGTTGCAATTTCAACAGAAATTTGTGTTTATGGTGATGAAAAACTAGAAATAGACCAGTGTTCTTTAACCATGATTTATAAAGTATCTGAAATGGAGAACGTACTTTCCAAAGAAGGAATTACTACTCAATATATAGTTAATGACAAACCTGGCTTTAAAATTAATTGGATTTAAAGTGATGCTAAAAAATTAGTTGTATTAATTTCAAAACCCACTTATGTTTTTTGCTTTTTCTTTCTAGCAGCAGGAAATAATACGTTGTTGAGTATCAATCGGAAACCTGGTGAAGTAGGATGTAAATCTAAAACTGTTGGCTCATCACCTACTCTATGCTGGTAATCTTCTGGATCGTGTCCGCCGAAAAAAGTAAACATTCCTTTTCCTTTTTGACCATGAATATAACGTGCTTCACTATTTAACTCATTTTCACCCAAAATTAAAACATTTGATTTGATTAATTCAGGATCGAAAGAAGTGGTTTGTCCCATAAATCCTTTTACCAATTGTGTGTGATTTTGACACAACATACTAGGAATTGGGTCCCATTTTGCAGAAAATTCCATCAAAGTAAAATAATCTTTGTCCATCATTATTCGTCTTTTTTCTGTCATATCAATATCAGAAAACTCATAATGTTCTGGTTTTCTATCTAAAATAAAATCTTTAAAAGCAAACGATTTGGTATAGTCAATTTTAGATTGAAAATTAGGATCACTATCATCTCCATCAAAAACAGATTCGCATATATCGTGACCTTCAGCTGCTAAAGCGATATCAAAACTATCAGTTGCAGAACACATTGCAAACATAAATCCGCCTCCAATTACAAAATCTCTAATTTTTTTTGCTACTGCCAATTTTTCTTCAGAAACTTTATTGTAGCCTAATTTTGTTGCTAAATTTTCTGCTTCTTTTTTCTGTTCTATATACCAAGGTGCATTTCTATAAGCACCATAAAATTTACCATATTGACCTGTAAAATCTTCATGATGTAAATGCAACCAATCGTATAAAAGTAGTTGATCTGATAGCACTTCTTCATCATAAACTTCTTTGTATGGAATTTCGGCATATTTTAAAACCATTGTTACAGCATCGTCCCAAGGTTGCTTTCCTTTTGGTGTGTAAACTGCAATTTTTGGTGCTTTTTCGAGTACAACAGTTTCCATATTTTGAGAAGGACTCGAAATTTCGTCTAGTATTTGATTGGTTTCACTATCAGAAAGGAGTTCAAAACTTACACCACGAATTTGACATTCTTTTCTAATTTCTGCCACATCAGGCAATAAAAAAGAACCGCCACGGTAATTTAATAACCAGCTAGCTTTGTATTGTTTGTCTAAACACCAATAAGTAATTCCGTATGCTTTTAGATGGTTTTTTTGAGAAACTTCATCCATTGGCAATAAAATAAAACTAGCGAAACAATCCGTTGAACTAGCTAAAATAAAGAGTAAGTATAAAAAAGAATCTTTAAAAAATTTCATTATTTATTAAGTGAAAATTTAAATCGAAGATACTATAATTTATGACAACTATCAAAGATAAATTTTTGTTAAAATGACTATCAAAAAAAAAGAAAAACACGTAAAACTACGTATATGGGATAATTAATTAGTTTGTATTTTTGTTTTTCAAATAAGAAATAAAAAGAAAATGAATAATAATTTATATCAAAAGAAATCTTCTTCAAAAAATAGTACTGTCTTAAAAAAAATGGGGCTTTTTTTATTGGTTTTTACAATTATTATTTATTTGATATTATCCATCAATTATTTAATAAATTGATTTTATTTTAAAGCTACAAATTATCAATATCTATAATTTGATTTTGAATAGCAAATACCACTAAACCCGCAATATTTTTAGATTCTGTTTTTAAAAATAAGCTACTCCTATATCCTTCAACTGTTCTCGGACTAACAAACAACATTTCACTTATTTGGTTGGTGGTTAATTGTTGACAAATTAATTTCAGCACTACTTTTTCTCTAGACGTTAAGTATTCATTATCTAAATTACTTTTGGTTTTATTATTTGAAGATAAAATACCATCGTGTATAACTTTTAGCACATTTTCATCATAATAATATCCTTTTTCATAAACTTGATTTATGGTATGAATCATATTTAATGGTGTTGTGTTTTTTACTAAATACGAAGCAGCTCCTACATTAATCATGTTTGCTATAAACGAATTAGTATTGTAACTAGTTAATGCAATTATTTTTATATTGGGATGTGTTGCATTAATAATCTTAGTTGCTTCGACTCCATTTAATAATGGCATTTTTAAATCCATTAAAATAATATCGGGCAAATTAGTAGCATTTGAATTCAAAAAAGCAATCAATTCGCTTCCATCAGAAACTTCATGAACTACAGTAATATTTTTTTCTCTTTTTAAAATAAAAGAAATACCCTCACGAAATAAGACTTCATCGTCGGCTAAAACTATATTGATTTTTTTATTCATATGTTAAAAATTAAATTCAACTTGAATTCCATTATTAATTTTTGAAGTTATTTTCATTGCTCCATTGATGAAGTTAATTCTACCTTCAATATTTTTCATTCCAAGTCCGTTTTGATTTTTTTTATCATTCACATCAAAACCTACACCATTATCTGAATAATTACATGTCATATTTCCTTCCAATGAATTAAAAATTATATTGATGTTTTTTGCTTTTCCATGTCGCAATGAATTGTTCATCAATTCTTGTAAAATTCTAAAGATATGCAATTGTTTGTCAGTAGCTACAGTATCAAAATCGATATTATTTTCATAATTTACCATTACACTTTTACTACTATTAAATTCGATTGCTAACTCAGCAATACCAGCATTCAATCCGAATTTTTCTAAAACTGGTGGAAGTAAATCATGAGCAATTCGGCGGGAACTATCTAATGCTTTGGTAGTTAAATTAATGATAGTTGTAGTTATTTCATCTATTTCAGATTCTGACAAGTCTGTAGCTTTTAACATGTGACTATTTAAGGAAACGATATTTAATTTGGAACTAATATCATCGTGTAAATCTTGTGCAATACGTTTACGTTCTTCTTCTTGAGTGATTAAAACCGCGATTAAAAGTTCTTTTTGGTGAAGTAATTCTAAGTTATTTTTCTCGATTTCTTGCTTGATTATTTTTTTTCTAGAGAAATAAAAAAACAACACCAAAACCAAAGCCATTATCATAAAGGCTAGAAATGTATATATAATAAGTGTAACTAATTCAGAATTATTCATAGTAACGTTTCTTTGTCAAATCAAATAAAATAAACAATTGATAACCTATGTATAAATAAACATTTAAACTATAAATAATTTTAAATGGTAAATTAGAATTTAACGATATTAATAAATTAGAAGATAAAAAAACAATGGTACTTCCAAACAAATAAATAAGCAAACCAATAGTAATATAGTAAAACTCTTTTATTTGATTCAATAAATTATACAAATGAAAAGTAGCGTAAATTATTAATGGTAATGATGTTATGAAAATTTCCAATAAATTAAATCGATAAAAAAGTTGCCAATCTAAAGCATATTGCACTGAAAGTATTATTAAACAGCATGCTGAATTAACAATTATTACTTTTTTTTGAAATTTATCTTTGAGAAGATGATAATAAAACAAACTCAAAAATAATAATTGTAATATAAAATAGAAATGCGATAAAAATAAATTCTGCATGTGATTCTTCACCAAAATAAGCGAAAACAATTGGACAAAAAACATGGCAATACTGTACAAGGCAAAAATTTTAAAAGGCTTTCCATTTGCAGAAAAACCTTTTAAAAGTAAAATACAATTAACAAATAAAAGTATATGCCCTAAATTAACAAAAATATCTTTACTCAATTTTTATTTTAAGGTAAAAAGTCGACTATTTACGTCGCATGTAGCCGGACAAGGTAAAGTAAAATCATAGATATTAAAACCATTTTCTGGATCTATTAAGTCTTTACCATTAGCATCAACAGCAACAATAATTAATTTATAGGCTCCATTATCGTCAATACCATTATAAGCGCGTATTCCGTTTTCACCAATTTCATCCATCAATCCTTTCAAATCGTCTTGAGAAATCAAACTGGCTTTGAAATCACTACCCTTAACCGATTTATCTAACCATCTTTGTATTCTAGTTTGTGCATCTAATAAAGAGATAATTGTTCCCATACTATTTTATTTTTTAGTGTTAAATTAATTACGTTAAAATTAAATAAAATAAATTAACAAAAATACATCTTACAAAAAAACAATCAAAATTTAATTAAAAAGCAATATCACCATCATCTTCATGGTTAGTATTACTGCCAAAAGCTTCGTTAGCAGTAGGAAGGTTTTTAGTTTGAAACGGGTTATCGTCGTGATTCATTTTAGATGGTAAATCGTCATAACTACCTGAGTATTGTTCTAAATTATCAAATTTTCCTAGGTTTCCTATAAACTTCAAGCGAATACTTTCTAAAGATCCATTTCGGTGTTTGGCAATTATAAACTCTGCTTGACCTTCGGTTGGCGATTGTTCATCATCATCCCATTCTTCAATTTTATAATATTCTGGACGATAAATGAACGACACAATATCGGCATCTTGTTCAATAGCACCCGATTCACGTAGATCGGATAATAAAGGTCTTTTACTCGAACCACGAGTTTCAACAGCACGTGACAATTGCGATAATGCAATAACTGGAACACCTAATTCTTTTGCTAACGCTTTTAAATTTCTGGAAATAGTTGAGATTTCTTGTTCTCTATTTCCGCCACCTTTTCCGTTACTTCCTCCAGCGGTCATTAATTGAAGGTAATCTACAATGATTAGTTTTATACCGTGTTGTGATGCCAAACGTCGCGCTTTAGCTCGTAAATCGAAAATTGATAACGACGGTGAATCATCAATAAATAAAGGTGCTTTTTCGAGATTTTTTACTTTGATGCTCAGTTGTTCCCATTCGTGTTTTTCGAGTTTTCCTGTTCTTAACTTCTCAGATGACAAACCTGTTTCAGAAGAAATTAAACGTGTAATTAACTGAACGGAAGACATTTCTAAAGAAAATAAAGCAACAGGATGACCAAAATCGATGGCAATATTTCGAGCCATAGAAAGCACAAATGCCGTTTTTCCCATTCCTGGTCGAGCAGCAATAATAATCAAATCGGAAGGTTGCCAACCTGATGTAATTTTATCTAATTTTTCGAAACCGGTCGCTATTCCACTCAATCCTTCTTTGTTGGCAATTTCTTCAATTCGCTTTTTAGCTTGAATAACTAAACTCTGAGCCGTTTCCGAACTTCGTTTGATGTTTCCTTGCGTAACTTCATACAATTTTGACTCGGCTTTGTCTAGTAAATCAAATACATCGGTTGTTTCATCATACGATTCTTCGATAATTTCAGAAGAAATTTTTATCAAACTACGTTGAATGTATTTTTGTAAAATAATTCTAGAATGAAACTCAATATGTGCCGATGATGATATTTTTTGTGTGAGTTGAATTAAATAAAAATCACCTCCAGCAAGGTCGAATTTTGCACTCTTTTTTAATTGAGCTGAAACTGTTAATAAGTCAATAGGCTGAGAATCTGTGAATAACTGAAAAATAGCTTCAAAAATATGTTTGTGTGATTCTTTATAAAAAGCATCGGGTTGTAAAATATCGATTACCTCATCAATTCCTTTTTTATCTATCATCATTGCGCCAAGCACAGCTTCTTCTAATTCGATTGCTTGTGGCGGTAACTTTCCTTTTTCTAAGTTAATTATTGTAGTTTTATCTACTTTAATGGGATTTATATTTCTGATATTTTCCATGTAGCGAAAGTAACTTATTCTGGACTTTTTTTAAACTTAAGTTATTATTAAATTGTGTTGACAACTAATTGTTTTTTGTTAATAAGCAAAAAAAAACGCCTCATAATGGACGAGACGTTTTTTATATCATTTGTAAGATTTTACTCTTTATATTCGCCCATTTTACTGTATTTATCCATCCTTTGAGAAATTAAATCGGTTGTTGATAAATCTTTTAATTCATTATACGCTTTGGTGATGTATTGTTCCACTGTTTTGAAAGCAGTTTCTCTGTCGTAATGTGCTCCTCCAAGTGGTTCTGGGATCACGTCATCAACTAACTTTTGCTTTTTCATATCTTTTGAAGTCAATTTTAGTGCTTCGGCCGCTTGTTCTTTGTATTCCCAACTTTTCCATAAAATAGAAGAACATGATTCAGGAGAAATAACAGAATACCAAGTGTTTTCCATCATTAAAACGCGATCACCAACTCCAATTCCTAATGCGCCACCAGAAGCTCCTTCTCCAACAATAACACAAATAATAGGTACTTTTAATCGGCACATTTCTATAATATTTCTAGCTATTGCCTCGCCTTGTCCTCTTTCTTCGGCTTCCAAACCAGGATAGGCTCCAGGCGTATCTATAAAAGTGACTACTGGAACTCCGAATTTTTCAGCCATTTTCATCAATCGCAACGCTTTTCGATATCCTTCTGGATTTGCCATTCCGAAGTTTCTATACTGACGTGTTTTGGTATTGTAACCTTTTTGTTGTCCAACAATCATGAACGATTGTCCACCAATTTTACCCAAACCACCAATCATTGCTTTATCGTCTTTAAAACTTCTATCTCCAAAAAGTTCTAAAAAAGTATCACCACATAAAGCATTCACGTGATCCATTGTATACGGACGATTTGGATGTCTGGAAAGCTGTACACGCTGCCAAGCTGTTAAATTTTTGTATATTTTACGTTTGGTCTCGTCTAATTTTTTTTCAATTTGTTTGCAGGTGTTCGTTACATCTACATCTGATTCTTGTCCTATTACTTGACATTTATCTAACTGATCTTCAAGCTCTTTTATTGGAAGTTCAAAATCTAAATACTCCATAGTATTAGTTGATAATTTAGTTAATTTTTCGATTTATCGGAATTACAAATATAGTATAATAAGTACTAATTTAGAGTTTTTACTCTATTAGTTATTCACTTTTTTATTTTTTATAATCCCATTAATTATTACTGTAGAAAGAATAATTAGTGCTCCAATATAGAATAGAGAATTCATGTTTTCAGAATCTTTAAAAATAAGTAATGCTAAGACAATACCATATATTGGTTCTAAATTTATAGTAAGCATAACAGTATACGGACTTAAAAATTTCATTATTTTAACCGATGCAGAAAAAGCATAAGCGGTACAAATTGATGATAAAAGTAACAACCACAGAAAATCGTTAATAGAAATTCTAAAAAATGCTGAATCTATTTTTTCAGTAAGTAACAGATAAATCGTTAAAAAAAACAATCCGCCACCTAACTCATATATTGAAATAACATTTGAGTTGAATTCTTTTGCATATTTGCTATTGATAACCGAAAACGATGCGGAAAGGAATGCCGAAATTAAAGCTAATATAATTCCGTTTTTAAATTGAGATTCTACATTAAAAATAATCGCTAATCCAATTATTACTAAGATTCCGAAAAATACTTCATACCAAATTATTTTTCTATTGTAAAAAAAGGGCTCTAATAACGACGTAAAAAAAGCTCCCGTAGATAAACACGCTAATGTTATAGATATATTAGATACTTTAATAGCTTCATAAAAAGTGAACCAATGAGCAGCAATTATAATTCCGAGTATCATAAATCCGATAAAAGCCTTTAAGGGAACTTTTAAAGTTTCTTTTTTATAAAATATATAAATAAACATAAAAATAACGGCAAAAAACATTCGGAACCAAACTAAATCCAAAGCTTCTAAAGAGATGAGTTTTCCTAAAATAGCGGTAAATCCCCAAATGAAAACAATCAAGTGAAGGTGAAGATAACTTTTTAAATTATCGTTTAGCATTTCTTAAAAGATAAATGGCTAATATACCAAATACTAAATTCGGAATCCAAACTGCTATTATTGGTGGAGCAGATGATTTTTCGGCTAAAACTCCGAAAATTTTATCTAAAAATACAAAGGCAAAAGCCAATAATATTCCGATAGCTAAATTAGCTCCCATTCCGCCTCTTCGCTTCATAGAAGAAACCGCAACAGCTATAATTGTTAAAATAAAGGCTGCCACAGGAATGCTGTATTTTTTATATAAAACCACCAAATAAGTATTGATGTTTTTAGAACCTCTCGCTCTTTCTTTTTCAATAAAACTATTTAATTCGGTGTAAGAAAGCGTTTCGGCAATATAAACAACAGGAGTTAAATCTTCTAAATCAAAATTATAAACGGTATCTTTTTTTTCAGCTGATTCTAATACATCATTTAGCTTTCCTATTTTTCGTTTTTTGTAATTGTATAAAGAATACGTACTGTCTTTTTCATTCCATTTTATTCTATCCGCAGTAATTTTATATTCTAAACTATCGCTTTTAGTAAATCGTTCTAACGAAAAATTAAAAGCCATTTTAGATACTGCATTAAAGCTACTGGCATAAATGTATTCGTTTTCACTAATTTGACGGTAAATATCCGAATTGTCTCGCATTTCATTTTGACCGTTTCCTATAAGATAGGTATATCGAAATGTTTTAAAACCTTCACTTGCTTTTGGAACGAGAAAAAATCCCATCAATAAAGCAAATATTGAAACAATAGTAGCACCAATAATGTATGGTCTTAAAAAACGTGTGAAGGAAATTCCAGAACTTAAAATCGCAATAATTTCAGTATTATTAGCCAATTTTGAAGTAAACCAAATAATGGATAAAAAGAGAAAAATCGGAAACAGAATATTAGCAAAATAAATCGTGAAATCGACATAATAAAGAGCCACTTCTTTAAACGGAACTTTATTTTCGATCATTTTATTCACTTTTTCAGAAATATCAATAACAATTCCAATAGGAATAAACATCAATAACATTACCGAAAATGTAACTAAATATCTTTTTAAAATGTATTTGTCTATTATTTTTAACATGTATGTTAATTTGATTATGTGCTAATTTGGTTATTTAGAAATCTGCAGTACAAATTACCAAATCCTCAAATTACCGAATCCACTAAAGTCTTTGACTCATCTGTTTCACCATCATTTCTTTCCAAACTCTAAAATCTCCTGCTAATATATGCTTTCTAGCTTCACGAACCAACCACATATAAAATCCGAGATTATGAATCGTTGCAATTTGTTTTCCAAGATATTCATTCGCAGCAAATAAATGGCGTAAATACGCTTTAGTATATTCGGTGTCAACAAAAGTAAATCCCATTTCATCAATTGGCGAAAAATCATCTTCCCATTTTTTATTTTTGATATTGATTGTTCCGTTGGCGGTAAAAAGCATTCCGTTTCGAGCATTGCGCGTAGGCATTACACAATCAAACATATCAATTCCGAGTGCAATATTCTCTAAAATATTTATCGGAGTTCCAACTCCCATTAAATAACGAGGTTTGTCTTCGGGAAGAATTTCACAAACCACTTCAGTCATGGCATACATTTCTTCGGCTGGTTCACCTACTGATAATCCGCCAATAGCATTTCCTTGTTGTCCCGAATTGGCGATGTATTCTGCCGATTGTTGGCGTAAATCTTTGTAGGTACTTCCTTGCACTATCGGAAAAAAAGTTTGCTCAAATCCGTATTTAAAAGGCAATTTATCCAAATGATTGATACATCTATCGAGCCATCGGTGCGTCATGTGCATTGATCGTTGTGCATAACGATAATCACAAGGATACGGCGTACATTCATCAAAAGCCATAATAATGTCGGCACCAATTGTACGTTGAATTTCCATTACATTTTCGGGTGTAAATACATGATACGAACCATCGATATGCGATTTGAATTTTACACCTTCCTCTTTAATTTTTCGATTAGCCGAAAGCGAATACACTTGATAACCTCCTGAATCGGTTAAAATATTTCTGTCCCAATTCATAAACTTGTGCAAACCACCCGCTTTTTCAAGAATCGCAGTTTGCGGACGAAGGTATAAATGATAGGTATTTCCGAGAATAATATCGGGATTAATTTCTTCTTTTAATTCCCGTTGGTGGACTCCTTTTACAGATGCAACTGTTCCAACAGGCATAAAAATTGGTGTTTCAATTACACCATGATTAGTAGTTATAGTTCCCGCTCTGGCTTTAGAATTTGGATCTTTTTGTAGTAAATCGAATTTCATTTGTTCGTTTATGGTGGGCAAATATAAATTATTTAGATTTTAGTCTCTACACTTAACGATCACATTTAGGATTTTATTTAACATATTTTCCATTAGGCGTTCCCGCTGAAAAAGCGGCCAGGCTATTCGCTCTATCTGTCAGATTGCTTCGTTCCTCGCAATGACAGGATGCCGCTTCTATCCTTAACGCAAATTAGCAGTAAAATACGAAATTATTTTTATTTAATTGATTTTTAGTACATTAGATTGATTTTAATACCGTATTTATGTTAAAAAAAACTATCTTACTCGAAAACAAAGCATCGCTTACCACAAAAAATCAACAATTAGTTATCAAAACAGAAACTCGTGAAAGTACTATTCCTATTGAAGATATAGGTTTTTTAGTTATTGATAATCCAGAAATTTATGTAAGTATAACTGCAATGAACTTGCTTATTGAAAACAATTCATCAGTAATAATCTGCAATACCAATCATTTACCTAACGGAATGTTTTTGAACCTTAACAGCCATCATATTCAACAAGAAATTTTTAAAAATCAAATTGATGCTAGTATTCCTTTAAAGAAACAATTGTGGCAACAAACTATAGTAGAAAAAATAAACAATCAAGGAATTTTATTAGAAAAAATTAGTGGAAACAAAAATGCCTTTGATTTTTTAAGTAGTAAAGTGTTAAGTGGTGACAGTTCTAACATGGAAGCAGTTGCAGCAAGTCAATATTGGAAATCATTTTTTGATGTCAAATTTAAACGCGAACGTTTTGGCGATTATCCAAATAATTTTCTCAATTATGGTTATGCTATTTTACGAGCTGCAACTGCCAGAGCATTATCGGGAAGTGGTTTATTAAATACACTCGGAATTCATCATAAAAGTAAATACAATGCTTTTGCTCTGGCAGATGACATTATGGAACCATTCCGACCAATTGTAGATGAAAAAGTATTTGAGTTGATGCAAACTTATGACGAGCAAGAATTAAATACGCTACTTAAATCAGAGCTTTTACAAATTCTAACACGAACCGTTTATTTTAAAGATGAAAAAAGTCCGTTAATGGTTGCCTTGCAAAAAACGGCAAGTTCGTTACAACAATGTTACACTGGTGACAGAAAGAAGATTAAATATCCAAAATTATGGAACTAAACGGATACCGAATTATGTGGCTATTTGTATTTTTTGACTTACCTACAGAAACTAAAAAAGACAAGAAAAACGCGTCTGGTTTTAGAAACAACTTATTAAAAGATGGTTTTAGTATGATGCAGTATTCTGTTTATGTTCGCCATTGTGCCAGTAGCGAAAGTGCAGATGTACATGAAAAACGAATTCACAGATTACTTCCACCATTAGGAAAAGTAAGTGTTTTACGAATAACCGATAAACAATTTGGAAACATTTTAAACTTTTGGGGGAAAGCTGAAGTGCCAAAAGAAGCGCAACCTACTCAATTGGAATTGTTTTAAAACAAATCGCTATGCGTTCCAGTTCTTACCAAAACAAGTTCTTTTAACGAATCATCTTGCAACCAAATCAAAAGCCAGTCTGGTTTTATGTGACATTCCCAATAATTTTTGTAATTACCAATTAAGGTATGTGGTTTATATTTTGATGGAAGTTTTCCTGTTTTTTCAAGTGCTTCTATAACTACTTTAAATTCTTCAAAATCATAATTCTTTTTTGGCAAAGTTTAATGTCCTTTTTAAATTTTGTAGTATAAACTAGGCTATACATCAAATTCCGATTTTTTTAAATAAATCTTTTGAGTCTTTTGTTTTAGTAGTATTTATTTTATTCTCAGCATCATACATTGCTTTGATGGTTTCAAAGTTAGGAGCATCACAAATTTCAACTCCTTTATTTTCAGAAGAAATTAAATTAACCATAGACAAAAGTGCTTTGCCTGCCTTTGTCTTTTCGTTGATTTTTAAAGTTATAGTTGTCATAGATTTGCTATTGTTAAACAAAAATAGTGATTTTTAAATTCGCTTTACTATTTGCGACAAACTCTATTATACAATTTTATTAAATTTAATGCTAAAAATAAAAAAATGCTTCAATTGTAGCTTATCATTCTACAAAAGAAGCATTTTTTATCACGATATATTACTTTATTTACTTGATTATTAGAAGCTAACAGCGCAACTAATATCTTGTTTTCTAAGCTTCCAATCAAATCGAAAAATCCGAAATCATCAATATAAAAAACAATCTTATTATTTTTCGATTCACAAACACTCCTATAAAAAAATAAACACTTGGTGTTTGTAAACCACATCTTTTGAAATTAAAAAACGCCTCAATTATAGCTTATCATCCTATAAAAGAGGCATTTTTTTATCACGATATACGATACAATCCTTTGATAATTAGAAGCTAACAGGGCAACTAATATCGTGTTTTCTAAGCTGCCAATCAAATCGAAAAATCCGAAATC
>JANNWH010000005.1:0-315088 GCA_031408335.1 Flavobacteriales bacterium
CTAAAAGGATAAAAGAACAATTAAACGAAGATGGAAGTGAGCTTTCGATCCTGAATTTAGGGCCTACTCACCCAGCTACACACGGTATTTTTCAAAATATCCTGTTGATGGATGGAGAAAGAATTCTGGAAGCAGAACCAACTATTGGTTATATTCATAGAGCTTTCGAAAAAATCGCTGAAAACCGTCCGTTTTACCAAATCACACCTCTTACTGATAGAATGAACTATTGTTCATCTCCTATAAACAATATGGGTTGGTGGATGACATTAGAAAAATTGTTAGATATTGAAGTTCCTAAAAGAGCGCAGTATTTAAGAGTTATTGTAATGGAATTGGCAAGAATCACCGATCATATTATCTGTAATTCAATCCTTGGAGTGGATACCGGAGCCTATACCGGATTTTTATATGTGTTCCAATTTAGAGAAAAAGTTTACGAAATTTATGAAGAAATTTGTGGAGCACGTTTAACTACTAATATGGGAAGAATTGGTGGTTTCGAAAGAGACTGGTCTCCAGAAGCTTTTAGAAAATTAGATGTTTTTTTAGCAGATTTTCCTGCTGCCTGGAAAGAATTTGAAAACTTATTCGAAAGAAATAGAATTTTTATTGACAGAACTGTAAATGTAGGAGCTATAACAGCTGAACAAGCTATGGCTTACGGTTTTACAGGTCCAAATTTACGTGCTGCCGGAGTTGATTACGATGTTCGTGTATCTCAACCATATTCTTCGTATGAGGATTTTGATTTTATTATTCCAGTTGGGAAATCAGGCGATACTTACGATCGTTTTTGTGTTCGTAATGCCGAAGTTTGGGAGAGTTTGAGTATCATCCGTCAAGCATTGGATAAAATGCCGGAGGGAAATGACTTTCACGCTGATGTTCCTGATTATTACCTTCCTCCAAAAGAAGATGTTTACCATAATATGGAATCCTTAATTTATCATTTCAAAATTGTAATGGGAGAAGTTCCTGTTCCAGTTGCTGAAATATATCATCCTGTAGAAGGTGGAAACGGAGAATTAGGTTTCTATTTAGTAACTGACGGAAGTCGTACTCCTTATAGATTACATTTCCGCAGACCTTGTTTTATTTACTATCAAGCGTATCCAGAAATGATTAAAGGTTCATTACTATCGGATGCAATTGTTATTTTGTCAAGTTTAAATGTTATTGCCGGAGAGTTAGACGCTTAATAAAGTTATAAATGATGAATTATAAATTTTGAATAAAAGTCAAAAAACTTTAAAAAATTAGAATTCGGAATTTGAAATAATAAAAAATGGAACGTACGTATCACAAACAAGAAATAAATATGACCGAAGCATTGATGACTCGTATCAATGAATTAATCAGTCATTATCCTGAAGATAAAAGAAAATCGGCGTTATTGCCTGTTTTACATGAAGTTCAAGATGCTCACGAGAATTGGTTGAGTATTGAATTAATGGACAAAGTAGCTGAGATTCTTTTAATCAAGCCAATCGAGGTTTACGAAGTAGTATCGTTTTACACGATGTACAACCAAAAACCAATTGGTAAATACATGTTCGAATTTTGTCAAACTTCACCATGTTGTTTGAATGGAGCAGAGAATCTAATGGATTACACTTGTGAAAAATTGGGAATAAATCTTGGCGAAACAACAGAAGACGGAAACTTTACAGTAGTTGGTGTTGAATGTTTGGGTGCTTGCGGTTATGCTCCAATGATGCAATTAGGCGATTTTTATAAAGAGCATTTGAACGAAGAAAAAATCGACCAGTTAATTGCAGATTGCAAAAACAATAAAATAGTTTTACACGATAAATAATATGTCACAAAAAATATTATTAGATAAAATAAATATTCCGGGTATAAAAACCTACGAAGTTTACCGTCAAAACGGTGGTTACGCTTCTGTTGAAAAAGCAATAAAAACCTTAACGCCGGACGAAGTGGTCGAGGAAGTGAAAACTTCAGGATTGCGTGGTCGTGGTGGAGCGGGTTTCCCTGCCGGAATGAAATGGAGTTTTATTGATAAAAAATCAGGAAAACCTCGTCATTTAGTTTGTAATGCCGACGAATCAGAACCCGGAACTTTTAAAGATCGTTATCTGATGGAGTACATTCCTCATCTTTTAATTGAAGGAATGATTACCTCAAGTTATGCTTTAGGAGCCAATTTATCGTACATCTATATTCGCGGCGAATACATGTGGATTTATAAAATACTAGAACGAGCCATCGCCGAAGCAAAAGCAGCAGGTTGGTTAGGAAAAAATATATTAGGATCAGGTTACGATTTGGATTTATACGTTCAAATTGGAGCTGGAGCTTACATTTGTGGTGAAGAAACCGCATTGATTGAGAGTTTAGAAGGTGAAAGAGGAAACCCGAGAATCAAACCGCCTTTTCCAGCAGTTTCTGGTCTTTGGCAAAATCCAACCGTTGTAAATAATGTAGAAACAATTGCTTCTGTGCCTTGGATTGTAAACAATTCAGGTGCCGATTATGCAGGAATTGGAATAGGTCGTTCAACCGGAACTAAATTAATTTCGGCGTCGGGTCATTTAAAAAATCAAGGTGTTTTTGAGATAGAATTGGGTTTGAGCGTCTACGAATTTATGAACTCCGACGAATATTGTGGCGGAATGATTAACGATCGTCCACTAAAAGCATTTGTACCAGGTGGAAGTTCTGTTCCTGTTTTGCCAGCGAATTTAATTTACAAGACAGCAGCTGGAGAAGATCGATTAATGTCGTATGAATCATTGTCTGATGGTGGTTTCGCAACAGGATCTATGTTAGGTTCTGGTGGATTTATAGTTTATAACGATACGGCTTGTATTGTTAGAAATACATGGAATTTCTCTCGTTTTTACCATCATGAAAGTTGCGGACAATGTTCGCCTTGCCGTGAAGGAACAGGTTGGTTAGAAAAAGTATTACACCGAATTGAAAACGGTCACGGTCGCGAAGAAGATATCGAATTGCTTTGGAGCATTCAAAGTAAAATTGAAGGAAACACCATTTGTCCGTTAGGAGATGCCGCAGCTTGGCCAGTGGCAGCAGCTATTCGTCATTTTAAAGAGGAATTTGAATATCATATTCGTTTTCCAGAAAAAATAAAAAATAGAGATCACTTTGTGAACGAGCCTTTCGAAAAAGTAAAGCATTTGTTGACAAAGCAAATGGTTTAAAATTATAATCCTGCGCTTGTCGTAGGATAGAAGCGAATGGCTTGGGCATTTTTGCCAACCATTTTCCCGCTTTTCGTTGTAATCTTTTACTTTTTAAAGAAAAAAGCAAAAGGATTTCCACTTCAATCGGGGCTAAAAAATAAAATTCAATAATTCCAGTTAATTCTGGAAAATAAAAATAAAAAGCTCCGTAGGAGCTAAATGTTTATAACATGAAAGTAACCATAGACGGACAAAGCATCGAAGTAGAACCAGGAACAACCATCCTGCAGGCAGCTCGTAAAATTGGTGGAGAAGTTGTTCCACCAGCCATGTGTTATTATTCCAAATTAAAAGGAAGCGGTGGAAAATGCCGTTGTTGTTTGGTTGAAGTTTCTAAAGGAAGTGAAGCCGACCCAAGACCAATGCCAAAATTAATGGCATCTTGTGTAACGGGTTGCATGGACGGAATGGAAGTAAACAGTAAATCGTCTGAAAGAGTAACTGAAGCTCGAAAATCAGTAACCGAATTTCTTCTAATCAATCATCCTCTAGATTGTCCGGTTTGCGATCAAGCTGGCGAATGTGATTTGCAAAACTTAAGCTTCGAACACGGAAAATCACAAACGCGTTTCATTGAAGAAAAAAGAACGTTTGAACCAGAAAATATTGGCGAAAATATTCAATTGCACATGAATCGTTGCATTTTGTGTTACCGTTGTGTTATGGTTGCCGATCAATTAACAGACAATCGTGTTCATGGTGTAATGGATAGAGGCGATCATTCTAATATCTCCACTTGTATTTCTAAAGCCATTGATAATGAATTTTCTGGAAACATGATTGATGTTTGCCCGGTTGGCGCTTTAACTGATAAAACCTTCCGATTTAAATCGAGAGTTTGGTTCAATAAACCATTCAACGCACACAGAGAATGCACAACTCCAGGTTGTTGCGGAAAAACAACGCTTTGGATGTTTGGAAACGAAATTCAAAGAGTAACAGGAAGAAAAGACGAATACCACGAAGTAGAAGAATTCATCTGTAATACCTGCCGTTTTGATAAAAAAGAAGTTACAGATTGGACTATTGAAGGACCGCGAAAATTCGAAAAAGATTCGGTTATCAATCAAAATAACTATACTCAAAAATTAGAAAAAGTAATCATCGAAACTGAAAAAGGTATCTTAGAAGGACGCGACGAAGACCGAAAGAAAATAAGTATGGCTGAGATAGATTACAACGAAAAAGCAGATGGTACACCACTAAATTCAGCAAAAAATGGATAGTACATTTATTATAGAAAAAAGTGTGATTATTGTCGTGGTTTTTGCCATTACAATGATTATGGCAATGTATTCTACTTGGGCTGAACGTAAAGTCGCTGCTTATTTACAAGACAGAGTTGGACCCAATCGAGCAGGTTGGGGAGGTTTATTACAACCACTTGCCGACGGAATGAAATTGTTTGCTAAAGAAGAGTTTTTCCCAAATACTCCTAATAAATTCTTATTTGTTGTTGGTCCGGCAATTGCAATGAGTACCGCTTTGATGACGAGTGCTGTAATTCCGTGGGGCGATAAATTACATCTTTTTGGAAGAGATATTTACCTTCAAGCAACCGATATTGATGTATCTTTATTATACATTTTAGGAGTAGTTTCACTGGGAGTTTACGGAATTATGATTGGGGGTTGGGCGTCAAACAATAAATTTTCGTTAATTGGAGCAGTTCGTGCTGCATCACAAATGGTTTCGTATGAAGTGGCAATGGGATTATCTTTAATTGCTTTATTGATGATGACAGGAACATTAAGTTTGAAAGAAATCTCGATTCAACAAGCTGGAATGAGCTGGAATGTATTTTACCAACCGGTTTCATTTTTGATTTTTTTAATTTGTGCTTTCGCCGAAACTAATAGAACACCTTTTGACTTAGCCGAATGTGAAACAGAATTAATTGGTGGTTATCATACTGAATATTCTTCTATGAAAATGGGATTTTATTTGTTTGCCGAATACGCCAATATGTTTATTTCATCGACAGTTTTAGCCGTATTGTTTTTTGGTGGATACAATTATCCAGGAATGAGTTGGGCTGTTGATAATTGGGGAGTTAATATTGCTAATGTTTTAGGAATTATGGTCTTGTTTGTAAAAATATGTGGATTTATTTTCTTCTTCATGTGGATACGTTGGACGATTCCGAGATTTAGATACGATCAATTAATGAATTTAGGTTGGAAAGTATTGATTCCGCTTTCGATTATCAATATTATAGTTACAGGAATTTGCATTTTAACATTTAAATAAGAAACTTTAGGAGCCAATTTGGCACCTTAAAAATATAAGCCAATAACAATTTGTAACCACCTGAAAAGAGAAAACAATAATGGAATGAGTAAAATTATAATTCCAAATGAAATAATTTCTAATAAAATTTACTTAATTAGAAATGAGAAAGTAATGTTAGATCTTTATTTAGCGGAACTCTTTAATGTAGAAACCAAAAGAATAAACGAACAGATAAAAAGAAATAGTGAACGATTTCGGGAGCATTTTATGTTTCAATTGAATGAAGATGAATTTCAAATCTTGAAGTCGCAATTTGCGACATCAAGTTGGGGAGGAACAAGAAAATTACCCTATGCTTTTACCGAACATGGCGTTTTGCAATTGTCAAATGTTTTAAAAAGTGAAAGAGCAACATTAATGAGTATAAAGATTATTGAGGTTTTTGTTAGTTTAAGAAATTATCTAACAGAGAATCTAAATTTAAAATTAGAAGTCGAAACAATCAAGAAAAAACTAATCAATCAAGACAAAAACATCGAACTCGTTTTTGCTTATTTAGATGAATTAATTGACAAACAAGATAACAAAGTAGAACGAAAGAAAATAGGCTATAAAGAATAGCGGTTCCTAGCCCTGATAGAAGCGACATCCTTTTGTGTAGTGCAACGCAACAAAAGATAGAGCGGATAGCAGGAATAGCTTCAAAAAAAATAAAAGAGGATACAATAATCATATGATTGCTTCGTGCCTCGCAATGACAATAAAAATGGATATACAAACAATATCATTATCAGGTAGAAAAAAACAAGTTTCCAATAAGGAAATGACGTTTTTTGAACGCATGTACTTGGTTGCCATCGTAAAAGGGTTACTTATTACGATAAAACACTTTTTCAGAAAAAAAGCAACCATTCATTATCCAGAGCAAACACGCGAATTTAGTCCGGTTTATCGTGGACAACACATGTTAAAACGAGACGAACAAGGTCGCGAAAACTGTACAGCCTGCGGTTTGTGTGCACTTTCTTGTCCAGCTGAAGCTATTACAATGACAGCTGCTGAAAGAAAACCAGACGAATTGCATTTATATAGAGAAGAAAAATACGCATCGATTTATGAAATCAATATGTTGCGTTGCATTTTTTGCGGATTATGCGAAGAAGCTTGTCCAAAAGATGCTGTATATTTAACGCTTTCAAAAGAATTAGTGCCTTCTAGTTATAATCGGGAAGATTTTATTTTCGGAAAAGATAAATTAGTAATGCCTTTAGAAATGGCAATTACAACTACACAATTAAAAAACGCTAATTAATGTCGACAATACTTATTATATTTTACATTTTAGCTGCAATTACTTTAGCAACAGCCTTTTTAACAATTTATAGCAGAAACCCAATTCATAGTGCCATTTATTTGGTCATTTGTTTCTTCTCCATTGCAGGTCATTATTTACTATTTAATGCGCAGTTTCTAGCAATTGTTCATGTCATTGTGTATTCGGGTGCGATAATGATTCTGTTTTTGTTCACCATCATGTTGATGAATTTAAACAAAGAAGATGAAGTGTATAAACCCAGAATTACACGACTGGGAGCAATAGTGGTTTTTTGTTTATTAAGTATCGTTTTGATTACCCTATTTATAAATTCAAAAACAATAATGGGTGAATATGATTTAACTGGTGAAGATTACCAATCGATAAAAAAATTAGGTAAAGTTTTGCTCAACGAATATATGGTGCCATTTGAATTTGCCTCTATTTTATTATTGGTAGCGATGATTGGAACCGTTTTATTGTCTAAAAAAGAAACCAAATAAGATGATTAATATTTTAAATGAAATAGGTATAGAAAACTACATTTTCCTTTCGGTATTGCTTTTTTGCATTGGCGTTTTTGGAGTTTTATACCGACGAAATGCGATTATCGTATTTATGTCAATCGAAATAATGTTGAACGCTGTGAACTTATTGTTTGTGGCTTTTTCAACCTACCATCAAGATGCTGAAGGACAAGTTTTTGTGTTTTTCTCAATGGCTGTTGCCGCTGCAGAAGTGGCTGTAGGTTTGGCAATTTTGGTTTCGGTTTTTAGAAACATCGGCTCGATTGATATCGCAAATTTAAAGAACTTAAAAGGATAATCCCGATGGCACAGCATTTAGTTTTACTATTATTATTAAGTCCTTTTATTGGATTTTTATTCAATGTTTTCTTCGGGAAAAAAGTTGGAAAAGGCATTTCTGGATCATTAGGAACCATTGCCATTGTTATTCCGTTTGTGTTGAGTATTTACTTTTTCATGCAAGTTAATCAAACTGGATCTCCTATTCAGGTTTCGTTATTTGAATGGATTCAAGTGAGTAATTTCAAATTGGATTTTGGAATCTTATTAGACCAATTATCATTATTGTGGTTGTTATTTGTAACTGGAATAGGCTCGTTAATTCACTTGTATTCTATCAGTTACATGCACGATGACGAGAATTTTCACAAGTTCTTTTCGTACCTGAATTTGTTTGTGTTTTTCATGATAACACTCGTTGTCGGAAGTAATTTATTGGTGATGTTTATTGGTTGGGAAGGCGTTGGGCTTTGCTCCTACTTACTTATCGGATTTTGGCATAAAAACCAAGACTATAACGATGCAGCAAAAAAAGCGTTTATTATGAACCGAATTGGCGATTTAGGATTCCTTATCGGGATGTTTATCTTGGCGTATTGCTACAATTCGTTGGATTATACGTTGATGAAATCAGGAATTATAGCTACAACTGATGTTGCATCAGACAGTTTACTTTCGATAGCAGCTTTGTGTTTGTTTATTGGTGCTTGTGGAAAATCGGCACAATTACCTTTATATACTTGGTTGCCTGACGCAATGGCTGGACCAACTCCAGTTTCTGCATTAATTCACGCAGCAACGATGGTAACTGCTGGAATTTTTATGATTACAAGAATGAATTTTGTATTCGAATTAACACCTTTTGTGAAAGAAATAATTGCCATAGTTGGCGCTTCGACGGCTATAGTAGCAGCTTCTATTGGTTTATTGCAAAACGATATTAAAAAGGTACTCGCCTATTCAACAGTTTCTCAACTCGGTTTGATGTTTTTAGCACTCGGATTGGGAGCTTACACTGTTGCCGTTTTTCATGTAATAACTCATGCTTTCTTTAAAGCTTGTTTGTTCTTAGGATCAGGATCTGTAATTCACGCATTGCACGGTGAACAAGACATGCGAAAAATGGGAGGTTTGCGAAAAGCAATGCCAATTACTTTTGCAACGATGTTAATTTCGACGTTAGCAATTGCAGGGATTTTTCCATTTGCTGGATTTTGGTCTAAAGACGAAATCTTAATGGTCGCTTTCGAGCACAATAAAGCGTTATGGATTATAGGTTCTATTGCCTCAATAATGACTGCTTTTTATATGTTCCGATTGATGTATTTGACATTTTTTAAAGATTTTAGAGGTACTGAAGAACAAGAACAGCATTTACATGAAAGTCCGAGTTTAATTACTTTACCATTAGTAATTTTAGCCATATTAGCAACTGTTGGCGGATTAATAAACTTTCCAGGAAGTCATTGGTTAGATCATTTTTTAGAACCAATATTGAGCACTAAACACGAAATACATCCTTTGGGAAGTCAAGAATATATGTTAATGGGAATTGCATTAGCTGGTGCAACTATTGGAATTTTATGGGCGTATTCTAAATACATCAAAAAAGGTTTTGTTCCAAAAGAAGATGCAGAAATTACAGGCTTCGCTAAAACCATTTACAACAAATATTATGTTGACGAATTGTATACGTTTCTTTTTGTAAAACCCTTCAACTCCTTGGCTAATTTCTTCAGAACAACATTAGAACCTGCTTTAGGAAAAGTAGTTTTTAGTTTTGGATCCGTTGCAAATGGCATCGGGAATCAAGGTAAAAAAGTACAAACAGGAAGTATTGGTTTGTATCTATTCGCATTTGTTATAGGTGTGTGTGCCATAATTATTTATTTATTTTTAGCTCAAAAAATTGTATAATGGATGTAACTACTCTATTAATTCTACTTTTAGTTGGTTCGATTGCAACATATCTTTCAGGAGATAAATTAGCATCTAAAATTGCATTGCTTTTTAGTGTTAGTGCTTTCGGATTTGCTGTCTACTTATTGAATTTATATTCCAACGGAACAGACATCAGTTTTCTAGGAAATTGGATGGAAAATCCAAAAGTAGCGATAGCTTTTCAAGCGGATGGCTTATCGCTGGCAATGGTTTTATTGACGACGGCTTTAACTCCGTTAATCTTATTTTCGTCTTTCGGAAATCAATTTAAATCCCAAAGTTTCGGGACTAAAAACTTTTATGCTTTAGTACTGTTTATGGCATTTGCTATGACAGGAACTTTCCTGGCATCTGACGGATTATTGTACTATGTGTTTTGGGAATTATCATTAATACCTATTTATTTCATCGCCTTAATTTGGGGTCACGGCGATATTGAAAGTCGCAAAAAAGCAGTAGTAAAATTCTTTATCTATACTCTCGCAGGTTCTTTATTTATGTTAATTGCTTTTGCTTATTTATACCAATTAGCAGGTAGTTTTTTACTTAAAGATTTATATAATCTAGACTTATCAGATACACAACAATTTTGGATATTCTTCGCTTTTTTCTTGGCGTATGCTATCAAAATTCCAATCATTCCTTTTCATACTTGGCAGGCTAAAGTGTATCAAAAAGCACCAACCGTTGGAACGATGTTGCTTTCGGGAATCATGCTAAAAATGGGATTGTACAGCGTTATTCGTTGGCAATTACCAATAGCTCCAAATGCAGCAAAAACCTACATGCCAATTTTACTTGGATTGAGTATAGCAGGTGTCATTTACGGTTCTATTGTTGCTTTACGTCAGAAAGATTTGAAAAAATTATTAGCGTATTCTTCGTTAGCGCATGTTGGTTTAATTGCCGCTGGATGTTATACTTTAACGCTTGACGGATTAAACGGCGCTGTTTATCAAATGATTGCCCACGGATTTGTAATCGTTGGATTATTCTTCATTGCAGAAATGATCTTCAGACGTTATGAAACAGGAAAAATAAATGAAATGGGTGGAATTCGTTCGCAAGCACCTAAATTTACGTCTATGTTTATAATTTTAGTTTTAGCATCTGTAGCTTTGCCTGGAACATTTAATTTCGTGGGAGAATTTACCGTTTTATATAGCTTATCTCAAATTTCTATTTGGTATGCCATTTTTGGCGGAACAACCATTATTCTTGGTGCTTACTATATGTTGAAAATGTTTCAAAATGTAATGTTAGGAGAAACTAATACAAAAGTTTTTGCAGATGTCACTCTAAACGAAAGCATCGTTTTAGTTGCAATACTTGCCTTTTTATTGTTCTTCGGATTGTATCCAAAACCAATTACCGATTTGGTAACGCCAAGCATAAAAGAGATTTTAATTCATATTAATAGATAATCAAAATAAGATTTTGTTTTTTATGGATGCCAAAATCCTAAATGCCAAAATCCTAAATCCTGAATAAAAAATGCAAACATTAATAGCCATCTCAGCACTCGGTGTTTTTTGCCTTCTAGCTGAAATCTTTAATCTAAGAAAAGCACTTGTTCCTGTATCAATAGCAGGGCTTTTAGCCATTCTTGGCATCACATTAAACCTGTGGTCTTTTGGAACTACTTTCGACGAGAACTACATAAATATGATTCAGGCGAACTCCTTTTCAAATGCGTTCACTTCACTATTTATAGTACTTACGATTTTCTTAATTACCTTGAGTTACGATGTATACAAAGAACATCAATCTAAAATATCCGATTTTATCGCCATAAAAATTTTCCTTTTAGCAGGAGCGGTTGCGATGGTTTCGTTCACAAATTTATCGATGTTTTTTCTCGGAATTGAAGTGCTGTCCATCTCTCTTTACATCTTAGCAGCTAGTAAACGATTGGATATAAAAAGTAATGAAGCCGGAATGAAGTATTTCTTAATGGGATCATTTGCATCTGGAATAATATTGTTCGGAATCTGTTTAATTTATGGTGCAACGGGTTATTTTGATGTTGCCGAAATATACGATTTATCACAAGGTGCTGGATTACCTATTTGGTTTCCAATCGGAATAACTTTAATGATTATTGGAATGTTGTTTAAAATTGCTGCGGTTCCTTTCCATTTTTGGGCTCCCGATGTATATGAAGGTTCGCCTGCGCTTACTACAGCAACTATGAGTACGCTGGCAAAAGTAGTTGCAATGGCGACTCTTTATAAATTACTTAGCGGATTGACAGTTGGTTTAACTTACAACTTTGAAATTATAATCGTTATCATTTCTATTGCTTCTATGACAGTAGGAAATATTATGGCATTACGTCAAAGTAATGTGAAACGAATGTTAGCGTTCTCAGGTATTTCACATGCCGGATTTATGTTGATGGCATTATTGAGTTTACCAACAGCGGCAAGTACTTTATTATATTATACAGCTGCGTATGCTCTTGCCGGAATCGCTTCTTTTGCTGTAGTGATTTGGGTAACAAAAAATAAAGATAATGAAGACATTGTAAACTTCAACGGACTCGGAAAAACCAATCCGCTATTAGCCGCTGTATTAACTGCTTCGTTATTATCGATGGCTGGAATTCCGATTTTTTCTGGATTTTTTGCCAAATTTATTTTGTTTACACAAACTATAAAAGTAGGTTATTTGGTAGTCGTAATTGCAGGTGTCATCAACTCGATTATAAGCGTTGGTTACTATTTCAAACTGATTCTAGCGATGTACACCAAAGAGCCAAATGACGAACAAACGGCTGCTACTCCACTTGTTTATCATGTTGTAGGAGTTGTTGCGATTCTGCTGAATATCCTTATCGGAATTCACCCTGAATTGCTAACCAATTTATTGAGATAGTAAATTTTATTTTTATCAACAAATTCCAAATTTTAACTTTCTCCTACTCGACTATTCTGTAACTTTACAGAATGTATGCTTTAGTCGACTGTAATAATTTTTATGCTTCCTGCGAACGTGTTTTCCAACCTCAACTTCTTGGAAAACCTGTTGTTATTTTGTCTAATAATGATGGATGTGTTATTTCGAGAAGTTATGAAGCCAAAGATTTAGGCATTCCGATGGGTGCACCCGAATTTAAATTTCGAAGTCAACTCAAGCAACAAAACATTCATGTTTTTTCTTCCAATTATGCTTTATACGGTGATTTGAGTAATCGAGTGATGAAAATTTTAGAAGGTTTTACGCCCAATGTTGAAGTGTATAGCATTGACGAAGCGTTCTTGAATTTTGACGGAATGAAAATTTCTGAGTATCACGATTATGGTTTGCAGATGAAAAAACGTATCCAAAAATGGCTAAGTATTCCCACGTGTATTGGTTTTGCCGAAACCAAAGCATTATCAAAAGTCGCCAATAAAATTGCAAAAAAATACCAAGAACGCACGCAAGGAGTTTACATTATTGACAACGAAGAAAAACGAATTAAAGCATTAAAATGGACCAAAATTGAAGACGTTTGGGGAATCGGATATCGACTGACTAAAAAAATGCAAAACAAAAACATCTTTACTGCTTTTGATTTTATTCAGCCTCAAAACGAAGCCTTTATCAAAAAAGAAATGGGTGTTGTTGGTCTTCGATTAAAAATGGAGTTAGAAGGCAAATCGGTTCTGGAAATGGAAGAACCAAAAGATAAAAAAAATATTGCTGTCACCCGAAGTTTTGATGGTAACATCACCACTTTTAATGAAATGAAAGAACGCGTATCTACTTTTGCTACTGTTTGTGCCGAAAAATTACGAAAGCAAAATTCATGTTGCCATGGCGTGATTTTATACCTTAGAAAAGACAAATACAAAGTTGATAGACAACGCTATAATTTTTATAAATTAGAAATATTGCCATTTGCAAGCAACTCAAATATTACGTTGAGTTCGGTTGCGGTTAAAATGCTTGCAGCACTTTTTGAAGAAGGTGAAATATATAAAAAAGCAGGAATTATCGTCACACAGATTATTCCACAAGATGCTAAGCAATTCCACTTATTTGAAGAAGAAAATCCGAAGCATCAAAAACTAATGAAAGTCATTGACGCTTTTCATAAAAAAACAGGCGAACGCAAAATACGATTGGGCAATCAAGATTTGCAACGCACTTGGAAAATGAAACAGAATCATTTGTCGCCAAAATATACCACTGATTTTAAGGATGTTCTAAGAGTGATGTGTCATTAGTTAATAAGTCTTTCGTCATTTCGAGTGATTTTTAAAAAAGAACAAATCATAAATTAGAAAGAATATACAATTTTAAAAATCACTCGAACTGACGAAAAGATGTCATTAAAAAACAAAATAACTTTTTTTTATCCTGATTTCGAAAACACGAATGAACTTCCCTATATATCAAGTGGAATAAAAGCTGGATTTCCATCACCAGCAGCCGATTTTGACGAAAGTAAAATTAGCTTAGACAATGTGTTAGTTAAAAACAGAGAAGCTACTTTTTATGCTAAAGCATCAGGAACATCGATGATTGGAGCCGGAATAGACGATGGCGATATTTTGGTTATTGACAGAAGCATCGAACCAAAAAACAACAAAATTGCCGTTTGTTTTATTGACGGTGAATTTACCATAAAACGCATCATAGTAGAAAAAGATTGCGTGTATTTAATGCCTGAAAACGAAGCTTTTCAACCAATAAAAGTTACAGATGAAAACGAATTAATTATTTGGGGAATGGTAACGTATGTAATAAAAAGTATTTAATTACGGATTGAAAACTTGCATTACTGGTAACGCTTTATTGTAAAAATCTCATAGGGTTTGATTTTCCCATGAAGAGCAATTAGTAGATTGATTTCTTCTAAAAGCAATCCATTCGGTTCCCAAATAACAAAAACCGATTCCTTTTTGTGTTCCTTTTATGGTAGCTTTGAAAACCAACAGGTAATTTTTTTGTCCTTCTGGTGTTGCTGGATAAAGTGGATTTATTTGGTCTGCACTTCCTAAAAAATTATTAGTCCAATCGTTAAATCCTAACGTATACGTATACGCGTTTCGGCAATGATTACGCTTTATTAAAAATTTGACCTATTGTATTGATTGTAGATGCCACTTCTGATAAATTTTTTCCCTGCAAAATCAAGCAATACGACAATCCGATAAAATCATAATCGATAGTAGTTACTTTAGTATAAAACCCAGTTGCATCTGTCCCAATTCGTGCATAATGCGACATTGTTTTAGTATTTGGCGACTGACTTATCACTGATAAAATAGCAGCTGAAAGCAGTTGCAAAAATTGATTTCCATTGGTATCTGCACTTAGACACGATAAAAGCAAAAATAAAAAAATAGCTAAGAGAAACTTCTCTTTCACAGTCAAAGTTCCTTAATTTTTATTTGAAAAGTAAATAGTAATTTATCGACTTAATCCATAAAAAAACGACTCACTACGGAATCGTTTTCAAAAATAAAAGTCTTAGTAGGTAATTACTCTTTTACAACTGTATATTTTTCAATTGAAATCTTATCTAATTTATCATCATAAAGTTCAATAATCAAATCGCCATTAGTGTCAAAATAACCAATTGCCGTTTTATCAACACTTCTGTAAACGTAACTATTTGTTGTTGTTTTTCTTAATAACGCTGGTTTTTGGTCTTTGTAATTAATGGTATATCCTAACGCATCAAGCTCTAATTTGTACTTATTCCCATTTGAAATATAATACGAGCTTCTGTCAATATCAACAGTTCTTGTGCTACCATCGGGATTGGTAATATTTGTAGTAGTTGTAACTGAAACTGGTGAATCTTTAGTTTCGATATTTAACGTATTTGGTTTTTCTTCTTTCAATTCAATGTTTTGAACTTCTTTGGTATTTTCTTTTTTGATGAATTTTTTTTCTCCATCCGAATTTTTTACAGTTGTAACAGTAGTTTTTGTTTCGTCTTTTACGTTTTTATTTTGTGAAAAAACAATAGAAGATACTAATAGAATTGTAATTGTAATAAATGTGGTTTTCATGATTTTAGTTTTTAAAATTATATACTACAAATTTAACTTTGAATCTAAAATTGTACTTATATAATTATACAATTAAGTTATATAATTCAAATACTATAATGCTTGTTTATAGTTAATTACTGCTTTTTAGAAACAAATTTCTTAACTACAAATTTAAATAAAGTGCTTATTAAATTTTTTATTGGTTTTTCTGTTAATCCAAAAAGTACATTTTTTGAAATTAATCCTGTCGCTAAATTTAAAGCACCATTTAAAAGATCACTTTTTATTTCTGGAGATGAGGTTACATCATGCAAGGTGCTTTTAATAAAATTCAAAGGTTTTAAACTTTCATAGGTTATTTGAAATTGAACTTTTAAAGAATTCAATTCTTCCAAATGTTTTATCTGTAATGCTGCAATCTTTTCAATTAATGCAGCTTTTTCATTACTTTTTTTCATTACAATTTATTTTTGTAATTTATTAATGATAAAATTACCTACTGGATTTTTTATCCATTTAACTCGGTAAATATAAATTAGAATTCCAATAAAAAAATAGATTACAGCAATAACAAAAAAACCATAATAAGATTCTCCTAATAATTTACCTATCCATAAAGCAAATCCAATATTAAGAAACAATGAAGCTATAATTACAACTACTATAATTGCTAATTTAACTGTCAAATTAGAAAAAATAGTTGCCGATTTGAAAATAGCATTACACTTGAACAATTCTACAGAAGTTTTGCTATAGAACTCTACTTTTTCAATAAGTTTTTCAATTTCAGTTGTAGTAGTTGTCATAAATAATAATTTTATATTAAAAAAACCTGTTTACCGCTTTCTTATTTGAGCAAACAGGTTTTGAATGTGAAATTAAACTTCTTCTTTAGTTGCCATTTCTTTGGCTTCTGAAAGAAAACTTTCGTATTTATTGGTAATATCTTGTGACAAATCATCAAATTTTCCTTTAATATTATCCATGTAATCTTTTCCAGTGTTTAAAATTCTTTTTCTGGTTTTTGTTCCTTTTGCAGGTGCAAATAATATTCCTGCAATTGCTCCAACGGCTACTCCGCCTAATACTCCTAATAATACTTTACTTGAATTCATAATCTTCTTTTTTTTATTGTTTTTAAATTTTTAAAGTTTTTTTCCTTGAATTAATCTTAACAAGATTGCAATAACTGCAATAACTAATAATATGTGGATGATTCCACCTACGCTATAAGCAAAGAATCCGATAGCCCAAAAAATAATTAAGATAATTGCAATTGTGTATAATAAATTACTCATAATGGTTGTTTTTAATTGTTTATAAAATTGAATAGGATAGGTATAAATTGATAACACTGTTTTTACCATCTGGAAATGTATAATTTGTTCCAGAGTAATTCTCTTCTTTTCCAACTGTGATGAAACCGTAATAATACCGAACTCCAACTCCAAATGATTTTATGTCAATACCTAATCCAGCAACTAAACCAGTATCAAAATTGTTAATATCATTTGAATCGATGTTGTCTTCAAAATTGAAAAAATTAACATCTGATACATTTTTAACCTTAGCATCAACTAAATAGGAAAAATAAGGTCCGATTTGAAAATTGAAATTGTTTGAAAGATTAAAAACGATCAAAACCGGAACTTCAATATAATTTAAATCATATTTAGCTGTACCATCAACAAATACATTTTGATACGTATGTTCAGCACCTTTTGTTGTAAAATAAATTTCGGGCTGAATAGCAAATGACTTTGTTACTGGCAATTTTGCGAAAATTCCGAAATTAAAACCCGTTAGGACTTTGTTATTGTTTGCATTATCATCAGAAATATTTGAAAAATTGGCGCCTGCTTTAATACCAAATTTGAATTTTTTTTCCATTTGAGAAAATGTTACTTCTGGTATGCAATTGATGCAAGTGAATACAATTATTACTATTATTTTTTTCATGATAAACTAATTTAGTTCCTAGATTATAACTTATCTTAAGTTATAGAGCGTCAATAATTTTTTGTAATTGCTCTTTTGTTTTTCCTAATTTAATTTGAAGTTTACCTAACATTTCTGCTTTTTTCCCTTCAATATATTTTAAGTCATTATCTGTTAATGCTGCAAATTTTTGTTTTAATTTACCTTTTTGTTCTTCCCAGCTTCCTTTTAATTCAGTTGTGTTCATGTATTTTATTTTTAAATTCTTTTATTACTATTACAAAGATGCAAACAATTCATTTAAAGTGTTTTATATAATTTTTAGTAAGAGTTATGTAATTCTTCTTTTTTACTACATTACCCTTTTTTTAAATATAAAGCACCTTTGATTTATAGTAACAAAGTGTAATTATGTAATTTAAAATCGGTATCTGATTGATAAAGCCACATCAGGACCAAAATTATCTTCCCTAAAATCATCCGAATTAAAATATACCTCTGGTCTAAAATCTAATGCGATTTGCAACGGAATTGGAAAATTGTATTCAATACCAATATCACCTGCAGCAAAACCAAAAGCACCATTATCATTAACTCCATTTTTATCATAGCTCCAAGTTCCTAATCCACCACCAACTCCAGCAAACCAATAAAATCCTTTGTCTATATTCCAAAACCATTGGTAAATACCCGCTAATTTAATAGCATCAACATTTTTACTATTTCTCCACCCTAAATCGAGTTCCAAACGATTCTTAGTTCCTAATTTTCTTTGATACGAAACCTCGCCACCAAAACCGTCATTATCGCCAAGTCGCAAACCGATTGCGTTTTTTGATACACTTTGTGCTTGTAAACCATAAGTCAATCCGATTAACATTACAGTACTAAAAATTGCATTTTTCATTGTTTAATTTTTAAGAGTTATTTGTTATACAAAGGTGCATATACTACCTTTAATTAATTATCAATATGTTGTGAAAGAGTTATATAATTCCCACTTTTTAATGCTTAAACTTTATTTTTAGTAGCCTCTTTTTGTATTAACTTTTCTATTGCTTCTTCCTCCACTAAAACTTCATCCATTTCCTCTTCAATAGTTTCTTCTGAAATGTATTCTTTTGAAAGATCACGTATTTCTTGTTCTGTTTTTTGACTTGTATCCATTACGGCATTATTGGCAGGTTCATGAGAAGATATTAATTCATTGATTTTTAAATGAATTAATGCTGAATAACGGTTAAACGATTTTTGGATAACGAACAAACTCAAAAAAGTAATTCCGAAAATAATATCACCAATATTTTGATGCGAATTATTAGAAGTAAATAAATTGGTTGACCACCAAAAAATCACCATAAAAAAGGCTAAAATAAAAGTAATTGAATTTCCTAAAATTTTAGTTGCGATTGAGGTTAGTCTTTCAAAAACTCGTTCAATTTTTAAATACACTACTTTCATACATTATCGATATAAAAACAATTATTAACAAAAGCAATTTGTTCGTTTGGAGTTAATTTATCGGTCATTTTTATTGTGATTTCAACTTCAGAAAAACGATTGCTACTTGATAAAATTGTATGTAATTCGGCTTTTGCTGTGGTAGGTCCAAATAATAAAATTTGTGAATAATCAAGTAGTTCTGACTTAATTTCTGAATAAAATTTTACTTGTAAATCTTGCTCTTTGTTATGCAAATGACTTTCGCCTTTTTGCAGAATTATTTCTTTTTCAAAATGATTAAATTCTGATTTTATGGTTTTTAAATTTTTTGCTGATTTAGAAAATTCGATTAAATTGGCAGAAAAATGATCCATATAAACTGCTACTTTTTTTGGTGTTTCCATCTTTTAATTTTTTAAGTTTTTTATATTGATTTTTTCATTAATCTGTTTTAATAATTCAAATTGTTTTTCTTGGGTTTCAAATAAGGTTTTAATTTGTTCTTCTAGCAATAAATCAATTTTTTGATTCAGACTACGAATTTGCATTTCAGCTTTAAGGTTGATTAAATAATCGTTTTCACTGCGTTTTCTGTCTTTTTCTTCTTGACGATTTTGACTCATCATAATTATTGGTGCTTGCAAAGCTGCAATACAAGACAAAATCAAATTCATTAAAATAAACGGATAAGGATCGAACTTGTAAATTCCAATTGCAAATACATTAAAAAAAATCCAAATTGTTAAAACAATAAAAAAACAAATAATAAATTTCCAACTACCACCAAAAAGTGCTACTTCATCTGAAACTCTTTGTCCGAAATTTAAATTTTCTATTTCTGGATTTGACAGATTATGGATAATCAATTCCTCTGCATCAATAGCATCTTTTACAATTTTGTGTAATTTTTCAAGATGTTTTTGCTCATCAGATAAAAGTTTGTTAATGGTTTCATTTTTCATATGATGGTATTTATTTTTTTGTTTTAAAAAACCTTTTAAAAATTTATTTTTTAAGCTACTTCTTCAATCTTGAATTACTTTTCGAAATCATTTTATTTTTTTTTAAATAAAATTTGATGATTTGGAGCGTATTTTCTTAGTAAGCTTTCTAAAGATGAATAATAATTTTGAAGAATGAGAACGTTTATTTCAGGATTTTTAACATTTGGAATTGTTTCAGGCATTTCGTTTAAATATTTCATTAATTCTGGAAATTCATTTTGAATTAAAGCCGTAATTTTTAAAATATCAGAATTGAGTTCTACTGCTGTTTTCATTTTTAATCAATTGGATAAAAAAAGCACCAAATTAAATTGATGCTTTTTCAGAATTAATGTTTCCCTTTTTTATACTTATTATTCCCGTTTCCATTTTTGTTTTTAGAATGATTGCCGTTATCATCATTTTTTTCTCTTTTAAAATTATCATTACCATTATTTCTTTTGTAATATTTTGCTTTATGAGTTTTGAAATTTGCATAAGGATTATTTCCATAATAATCATTTACAATTACTACATATCCTGTATTTAAATTATAACTTCTATAGCGTCTTGGCAATGCTCTAGAACGAATCCAAACTCCATTATTAAAATAAATAAATTGTTTATTTCGAATGTCATAGTAGCTTTCAACATCGGGTAAATAATAATATTTTTCATTAGTAATAACTGGTCCCCAAGATGGAGCAGTTCCTAAATTTACATTTACAGAGACTTGTGCATATGAGGGAACCATAAGTAAAATAAAAATTCCAAATCCAATTAATTTTAATGTTTTCATGTGACTATTTTTTATCTCATTTTAATATTGTAATGAGTTGTTATTTATAATGTAAAATTGCACCTATTATGAAGTAAGTTTGTTACAATAATTTCTTTAAAAGTTACATTATTCACAGTTATTGTTGCTTTAGTAAATCTTTTTGTTTTTTGGCTTCTGCTTTTTTCTGTTTTTTGAAGTAACCACGCAATAAGAAATTGTTTTTCGCTGCTTCTTCTATCTCAAGTAATTTTTTTGCGCCGGTTTCTATGTTTGTTAATGTTGTGTCTAAAGATGTTGCCAAACGTTCATTGCTAATTAATTTAGAAAGAATTCCTTTTTCGTTGTTCATTTTTTTAGTTAAGATTTCAAATTCATTCGTGCTTTTTTCTAAATTAGATAATGTTTTTTCGATGCTATTAGCATAATTAGGATTATTCATAAGTTTGGATAATGTTCCCTCTTTATTATTCATGTTTTTAGTAAAAACAACAAATTCGTTCGAACTGGTTTCGAGGTTACTCAGCATGATATCGATACTTTTAGAAAATTCTTCATCCGTTAAAACTTTATTCAATGCACCTTTTCCTTTGTTTATTTTAAGACTAAATTCCGATAATTGTTGTGTAATTACTTCAGCATTGTCAACACTTTTACTTAACCCTTTCATCAAGTCTTCCATTTCTACCGCTTTTCTCGATGCAATTGTTGCATTGTCTTTTACAATATCATTTGAGGCTGTTCCTGGAGAAATAGTCAATACTTTATCACCCATTAAACCATCTGAACCAATACTAGCAATTGCATCAGTTTTTATATATTGATGAACGTCTTCTTTAATGACTAATTTTACAACAACACTCGAATCGGATATAAATTCAATGTCTTTTACAGTTCCTATATTAATTCCTGAAAACCGAACATTATTACCAATATTTAAACCGCTTACATTTTTAAATTTAGTATTTAAATGGAATGTTGATCCAAATAAATTTTGATTTTTACCAATAAAGTAGATTGAAATAATGAGTAAAACGATTCCCATTATTACAAACATTCCCAACTTCCATATATAATTCGAATTTGTTTTCATAGTTGTATTTTTAAGTTAAATAAAAAAAGAGCGAACCCAATGGTCGGTGCTATTTTCTAGTTCGTTATACGTTCCTTCTGAATGAATAATTCCGTCTTTCAAAATCATTATTCTTTTTCCGTTTATTTTAGCGCAAGCCATATCGTGAGTAATAATAATGCAGGTTGTTTTTTGTTTTTTTTGTATGGATAAAATAAGTTCACTAATTTCTCTTGCTGTTATAGTGTCTAAACCAGATGTTGGTTCGTCGTACAAAATAATTTCTGGTTTTATGATTAGAGTTCGTGCCATTCCAATACGCTTTTTCATACCGCCAGACAATTCGGATGGCATTTTATCAATGGCATCTTTTAATCCAACACTATCTAAAGCGTCGATTATTTCTTTTTCTACATCCTCATCAGAAACATCTCTTGTATGATGCTTTAATGTAAAAGCCAAGTTTTGACGTACTGACATCGAATCGTATAAAGCACCATTTTGAAACATAAAACCAACTTTTACTCTAATTTTATTAAGATCGCGTTCTTTTAAATGAGTAATATCTTTACCAAAAACAGAAATAGAACCTTTATCAGCTTCAACTAATCGTACTAAACATTTTATGGTAACCGATTTTCCAGAACCTGACCGACCAAGAATTACTAAATCTTCACCTTTACTCACAGATAAGTTAACACCTTTAAGTACTTCATTTTTACCAAATGATTTGTGAAGATTTTTTATAGAAATTATCGCTTCTGTTTTCATAGTATTTTAGAAAAAAAGATCGGTTATTTGAACAGCAAGCATATCAAGAATAAATACGGAGAGTGATGCCGCAACAACCGCTTCGTTGGCTGCAATTCCAACACTTGCGGTTCCGTTTTTGGCATTAAATCCTTTATAGCAACCTATTAAACCAATAAAGAATCCAAAGAAGAATGTTTTAATAATTGCTGGTACAGTATCAATAAATTCAAGATGTTCAATTACATCCGAAAAATACCGATACACACTAATGTTACCACGAACATTATAGCCAACATAACCACCGTAAATACCAATAAAATCTGCAAAAATTACAAGAATTGGTATCATTAAAGTGGCAGCAAGTATTCGGGTAACAACTAAATATTTATAGGGATTAATAGCAGATACTTCCATAGCATCAATTTGTTCGGTAACTTTCATTGAACCCAATTCGGCGCCAATACCAGAAGCAATTTTTCCGGCACAAATTAAAGCTGTAATTACAGGAGCAATTTCTCTAATTAAGGATAAAGAAACCATACTTGGCAACCAACTTTCTGCTCCAAATTTAACCATAGTTGGACGCGATTGTATGGTTAAAACCAAACCCATAATAAATCCGGTTATAATAACTAAAGGCAACGATTTATTGCCAATAGCATAACATTGTCTGAAAAACTCATTGATTTGAAATGGCGGTTTGACTATTTCTTTGAAAAAACGAGCTGTGAATAAAGAAAAATTTCCAGCGTTTTCAAATATATTTTTAATATAAGCCCGCATAATTTAATTGTTTAGAATCCAGAGGTTATAATTTAGAATAGCTGCGAAACATACCCAAGAAATATAAGGAACTAATAACCAAGCAGCCGTTTTACTAATTTCAGAAAATCTAAATATGGTAATGAAAATAAGTACAATCATTACTATTATTTCTATAAAAGCAACTACTGGAGAATGAAATTTGAAAAATAAAATAGTCCACCAAAAATTTAAAAATAGTTGTGAAGCAAAAATTAGACATGCCTCCATTTTTTGTTTCTCAACTGTATCACTTTTCCAAATTATCCAAAGCGAAATTGCCATTAAGAGATATAAAACTGTCCAAACTGGTCCAAATAAATAACCTGGCGGATTCCATGATGGTTTAATAATAGTTTCATACCATGTATTATTTTGAGTAGTAGTCAATAGTCCTGAAATTATTCCAGTTGCTTGACAAATTAAAATACAAATTGCTAATTTCCAATTATTTGATAGTGTAGTTGTTTCCATAAATTTTATTTTGTAATTAAAATAAACCTAAAAAATCGCGGAAATAGTGTTGGTTTTAAAAGTAATCAATGTCATTTGTTAGTACCAAAAACTGATTGTATTGGTGAGCAACTTCTTCTCTTGACTAAACAACATTGATTTTTTTAATTGTTACTTCGGCTTTCTGCTCTAAGAACATTTTGCATTAGTTTTACTTTACTGTGATCTAATTTTAACAAGGCATATTGTTTATTTAATAAATTTTGTTCGTACGAATTGATTTCATGAACATCTTGAATTAAAACATTTTTATACGATTCGAGAGCTGCTTCTTCGCCACATTCGCACGAATTTAAAATGGCTCTTTTATTATTTCCAGAAAGTATGGCTTTAATTTCCATCCAAGCTCTAAAAAATTTTCCTGCTGTTCTTGTTCCTTTATCTGCTGTTCCGCCAAGTCTTTCAACTTCCTCTATAAGCTCTTTTCTACATTCAACACTAGTTTTACTTAAGTTAGAAAAGAATAATTGTAACTCTTCATCTTCAATAGTTTCAGAAGCGGTTCGGTATCCTTCAATTCGGTCATTATTAATAACTATAAGTGAATTAAAAGCTTCGATTGTTTTTGATATATCCATTGTAACTCACTTACTTTTAGTTGTTTTGATATAGTAAAATTCGTTATATCACATAGTTAAATTATTATATAACTTTACACAAAAGTTGCAAAATTCACACATCATGTTGATTCATAAATTAAAAAACCTACACGATTATTGAAATCGTGTAGGCATAGAATATCAATTTTATTTGTTAGTACCAAAATTTTAGATTTGGTGAAATTTTCTTCTCTTGACTAAATAATATTGATCTGTATATTAATTTTTTTGCTTTTCAATTAAATTTCTTAATTGCTTTACTTTATCATGATCTGATTTCAATAATTCATAATGTTTGTTTAACATATCTTGCTCTTTGGAGTTGGTATCTTGATGATTTTCAATCAATACTTTTTTGTAGGTTTCGAGTATCACATCTTCGCCATATTCGCATGAATTTAATATTGCTTTTCGGTCGTTTCCAGTAAATGCAGCTTTTACATCCATCCAAACTCTAAAAAATTTTCCTGTAACTCTTGTTCCTTCATCGGGAGTTCCTCCAAGACTTGTAACTTCTGCAACCAATTCTTTTCGGTTTTGCACACTTGTTTCCATCATATCTGAAAAAAGCATTTTTAAATCGGTTTCTTGAGCTTCTGCTTCTGCTGTTTTGTATCCTTCTATTCGGTCGTTATTAATTACGATTAGGGTATTTAAAACTTCAATAGTTTTTTCGATTTCCATTTTATTTTTGATTTAAAATTAATGTTATTTTATAATGGTAAAATTCAATAAATTAGACGTTTACTTTGTTATATAAATTTTTAAATAAGTTTCAAAATTCATATATTATGTTTCTTAAAAACCAACATTGGCGTTTTGGTATCAAATGCCAACTCTGTAGATAAACTCGATAGAAACAAACGGTTGAACCAATTTCGATTTTGTTTTGTAAAAAGAACTACAATAGATGGTTTTGCTCGAGAAATGTCTTTTTCTATATGATCTAAAAGTGAAGTTCCAGAATCTAATTTTTTATAATTAAATGTTATATTTTTTGATTGATGCTTTTCTCGTATTTTATCAAATTTATTTTTATAAACAGCCAGAATTGATTTATAGTCATAATGGTATATATTTAATTTAATTTTTATTGGGCTCAAAAAACTTTCAATTTTTTTTAATTCTTCTTCAAAATACTTAAAATCGGATGCGAAAAACATTGATTTAATTGTTTTAATACGGTAATTTTTAGGAACAATAATTACTAGTATTGACGAAAAAGTTATCATTTCAGAAGCGGTTGTACCGAATAATTGATCTAGTTTTCCAGCACCAACCGTACTTACACAAATGTATTTTGCATTGATTGTTTTTGCATACGCAATGATCTGATTACCAGCAATCATTCCGACTTCGCAAACACACTTGTAATTTATTTTTGAAAAATTAGCTTTATGAAGAGTAGTAGCTACAAACTTTTCGATAAATTGCTGACTTCTTTCAAGCTCATCGTATTCAAACTGTTCGTAATAGACATTGTCCCAAATTGTAGGTCTAAAAATGGTGACAACATTATAAAAAATCAGTTCACAATTGGTTTGCGATGCCAATTGCAATGCAAAAAGTATCCCTTTTTTGGAATTGACAGAAAAATCGATGGCTACTACTATCTTATTCATATTTCCTATTTTTTTAATTTATTAAATTTAAATTGTGATTGAAATTAATCTACAAAGATCTCTTTTGCTAATTCCACATCTAAATTGTAAATATCGTTTCTGAAATTCAAATTTCCTTTACTGTCAACCCAAGCTGTGAAATAAACAATGTAAACTGGTATTGTTGGATGTATTGCTATTTTAGTTTCTTCATTCGTTTGCAAAACAGAATCTACTTTTATTTGGTTCCAAGTTTTATCTTTTTGAAGTAAATACATGGCTAACTTTTTAGGATTTTCAACTCGAATGCAACCATGACTAAAATCTCTTTTTCTTTGATTAAAAAGTTCTTTTGCTGGCGTATCGTGTAAATAGATATTATATCCATTAGGAAAAAGAAATTTCATTTTTCCTAATGAATTATCTTTTCCAGGTTTTTGACGAATTTCAAAAGGAATGTTTTTTGAATACTTTTTCCAATTTATTTTAGAAGCGTTAACTACTTTATTTCCCGCAACTACTTCCATATTATTTCTAATTAAATAATTTGAATTGCGTTTTAGTTTTGGCAAAATTTCGTTATTAATAATGCTATTTGGAATATTCCAATATGGATTAAGCACAACAGTTGCTATTTTTCCTTTAAAAATAACCGTTTGTTTTGCTTCTTTGCCCACAACAACACTGGTTTGCCAAATCAGTTTTTTGTTTTCAAAAACATGCAGTTTATATTCTGGAATGTTCACCAAAATATGATCATTCTCAACTTCAACAGGAACCCAACGCAAACGCTCTAAATTGATTATAATCTGTTTTATTCGAAAATCAACTGTTTTATTCATTTCGGCAATTGTTTTGAAGTCTAATTTTCCGTTTTCAGGTAAACCAACTCGTTGCTGAAAATTAGAAATCGCATCGGCTAATTCGATAGTATACAATACGTTATTGTCATTTTTACTTAAATCACCTGATAAAAAAAGTCTTTGTTTAACTTGAATCAAAACAGAATCAGATTCATTTTTAAAAAGAAATTCTTCCTTCATTTTAATTATCGGAAAACCACCTTTTTTCTGAATATCTCGATACAATTGAAGTTTTTCTTTTAGTTTAGAATAGTATTGATTTACAGGTTCATAAATTGCCTCGTTTTTATCTTTCAAAATTAATGAATCCAAAACAACGAGATAATTTTTTTTGGTTCGCGGAATAAACCAATCAAGTTGATGAGGCGTTTTATTAATTCCTCCAAAAGCTTTAGCAGAATATTTAAAAAAGGTTGTGGTAAGTAGCAACTCTAAATTTTGGATTTGTTTAGATTCTGTTTTAAGTTCACTTTTTTGCGTTTTCACTAAAGTGATTAAGGTGTCTAATTGTGCATTATTGAAACTGTTATCATCAAAATCAGTACTATAATTAACCAATTGATTGTAAAAATTTGGCACTGCTTGTGTCATTCCGTTTTTGTTGAACCAAGCATATTTAAAGTTCCGGTTTTTATAAAACAGCATTACATTTTTTTTAATGGTTTCGTTTTGAGGATTATTTACAAAAAAAGAATTGATGATTGATTCTTCAAGAAAAATAGCTGTGTCATTTTGTTTCGGATTTACATTTGATGAAATTACTTCTTCTTTTTTGCATCCAAAAATCAATAAAGAAAGAAATGATAGTTTTAGAATATTATTCATTATATTATTTTTTACTTGATTTAATACATTCAAAAAATTCATCGATAAACAATTTTGCAAAATTGTCGGATTCTTTCTTATTGGTTGGAACACCATAATCGTTAAACTTATCTTGAACTTCAGAAACTGGAAAATTAGCTGTAAAAGTCCAAGCTCTTATTTTCCAAAATATAAATTGTAAGTGCGTTAAAGCCTGTAAACCTCCAAAATCACCTGAAGAAACAGTAGAAAAAGCTACTGGTTTGCGATGCCATTCTTCATATAAAAGATCGATTACATTTTTTAAACTAGCAGGAATACTTCCGTTGTATTCGGGTGAAACAATAAGCACTCCATCGGAAGCGATAATTTTATTTTTAAATTCCAATACATCTAAAGTTGGTGATTTTTGGTATTTCAAAGGTGCTTCAAAAAGCGGAAAATTGTAACTCTTTAAATCGAGAATTTCTACGTTTGCCGAATAATTATCTGATAAATATTTTTGAAAATACAACGCTACATTGTGACTTTTTCTGCCAGTTCGAATGCTAGATGAAATGATTGAAATATGATACATTTTTTATTGTTTTTTTCTAATTTAGAACTCTACAAATATCTCAATCAAAAAGTGTTTTTTTTTATATAAAAATGATTTAAAGTTTTATAATTAACAGATTTTGGTATAAATGTTTGATATTAATTTGAACTTTATAAAGTACATAGAAGACTTTATAATACAATAGTTTTTGATGAAAACTTATAAATTTTGAAAGTAAACTATTGTAATTATTTTAAAAACATAAACCACCTCCACATTACAATTTGCAGTTTTATAATACTTTAATAATTCAAACACATTCCAAAACCAAATCCCATATCGCTGTCATAATGCGTTGTTACTCCAAAGTTTCGTTTTATGATATAACACAATCCTGCCATATATTCTTCATCCGTATTCCACATTAAGTTCATTCGCAAGCGTTTAGAAACTGGAATGTCCATTCGTTCCAATTGTAATCTGAAATTTCCATCGGTAAATAATTCGGCTTGCTCTTTGATCAACATTGGCATTGTATACTCTAAACCAGCACTAAAAACCGAACGGTTGTTTTTGGTATTGGATTGATTGAAAATATTTTTTTCTAAATCGTCATCAATTTTTCGGTAACGCCAATCGAAACCTACAAACGGCATCAACCATTGCGTTTTTCCTAAATATCTACCAATATGTGTTTCAGTTTCATAACCGTGATGGTCAGAATATCCTAATCGCCATTCGGTTCCAATACTCCAACGTGTATTGCTCAACATTATCATTCCGTCGTTTCCGTTGGTGGCAAAATCATTTTCGCCCATAAAATGAAACTTTCGGTCTTCGCCAAATAATTTTCGTTGCGCCAATTTAGCATCAGTAATCAAAGGATTTGCTGCTTGATTTTCGTAAGTAAAAATTCTTCCCATTCCAGCCATCATATGGTATAAAATGTGGCAATGAAAAAACCAATCGCCTTCTGCATTAGCATTAAATTCGATTACATCGGTTTCCATTGGCATAATATCGATGGTGTTTTTGAGTGGCGAATAATCTCCTTGACCATTTAAAACCCTAAAATCGTGACCGTGTAAATGCATTGGATGTCGCATCATTGAACCGTTATACAAGGTAATTCTAACATTTTCGTCTTTTTTAATTAGAATTTTATCAGTTTCAGAAACTACTTTGTTGTCTAAACTCCAAACGTAACGATTCATATTTCCAGACAATTCAAATCGTAATTCCTTAAATGGTGTAGCTGGTGGAAGATTGGTTTTAAAAGGCGATTTTAACATCGCATAATTTAAAGTTGTACTATTTGAAAGCTCGTTGCTGTTGTATTGTTTCTCAGACATTTTCATATCATTCGTATTGTGTTTAGAATGATCTATTTTCTCTTCTCTATTCTCTTTTTTCTCTTCTTCACCAGTAATCTCAGGATACATTACCGAGTTCATATCCATTTTATTGTATGCCATTTCCATTCCCATATTGTCTAAATCACCATTCATTTTCATCATTGAGTTCATCATTTTCATTCCTTCAAAATATTTTAGTTTTGGAAGTGGCGAAGTCAATTTTTTAATTCCTTCTCCAATATATAATGATGCTGATTTTGTTCTGTCTTCAGAAGTTGCCAAAAATTCATAAGAAGTATTGTTTTCTGGAATTTCTACAACTACATCATAAGTTTCAGAAACTGCAATGAGTAATCTATCTACTTCAACTGGTTCAACATCGTTTCCATCATTGGCTACGACTGTGATTTTTCCGCCAGCGTAAGTCAGCCAAAAATAACTTGATGCACCACCATTTGAAATTTGCAATCTAATTTTTTTCTTCGATATAAAAATCGGAGCGATTGATTCATTTTTACCATTTATTAGAAATTTTTCATAATAAATATCGCTAACATCCATTGCGTTCATTCGTTTCCATTCGTTGGCAATTTTGGTTTTAAAATGTCCAGCCAGAATGGCTTCGGCATAACTTTGAGTTGTTCCTTTTTTAATAGCAAACCAATCGGAGGCGTTGTGTAACATTCTGTGAATATTGTTCGGATTTATATCACTCCATTCGCTTAAAATTACTGGAATTTTTGGTAAATCGTCAATGCCTTCTCGAAAAGTTATATCTTCTAGCTTTTTATTTAAAATCATAGAGCCATACATTCCAATTTGCTCTTGCAAACCCGTATGACTGTGATACCAATGGGTTCCGTGTTGGATAATTGGAAACGAATATTTGTATGTTGTGCCAGGTTCAATAGGCATTTGTGTTACATACGGTACACCATCTTCTTTGTTGGGCAACATTAATCCGTGCCAATGTAATGATGTACTTTCTTTTAATTCGTTGTGGACATAAATTTCTGCGATATCGCCTTCGGTAAAGGTTAAGGTTGGCATTGGGATTTGTCCGTTTACTGCAATGGCTCGTTTTGGTTTGTTTCCAAAATTTACGATGGTATCACGCACATATAAATCGTAACGCACTGTTTTAGAGATAGTTTTTGGTTCAATTTTATTTTTTGAAACTGATTTTTGAATTGGTACATCAATAATGTCTTTTTTAGTTTCAGGAATTACTTTTTTAATTTCAGAAATTGGTTTTTTTACAACTGATTTTTTTGGAGTTTTTGATTTCTCTTTAACTAAAGCCATTCCACAAATGGGACAATTTCCTGGTTTACTTTCATGAATTTGTGGATGCATTACGCAAGTGTAAAACGTTTGTGGTTTTGTTTTAACTTGTGAATTTGCTATATTTATTAACCCAAAAAATACTAAAAAAACTAATATTTTGATTTTCATAAGTTTAATTTTTGAAATGAAATTACCATCAATTTTTTTTAAATGATTTTCTGAAAAATTGATGATAATTTCCAAAATAATTAGGGAGTTGTTTACGCTTTTTTAACCATATCCATGCCGCATTTATTGCATTTACCTGGTTTATCACTAGTAACTCCATGGTGCATTGGACAATTGTACATCATTTCAGTCATTTTTTTCATTTTGTCGTTGCACATTTTCCCGCTCATTTCCATACAATCTCCGTTTTTCATCGTCATTTTTTTTCCATCTTTCATAATGCATTCTCCATTGGTCATACATGTTGTACCGTTTTTCATAACCATATCTTTTTTCATTGGCATAGTTTTGCCATCTTTCATTACCATCATTTTACCGTCTTTCATCATACAACAATTTTTCATCATTGTAGATTTTTTTGCTGTTTGCGCAGAAGCACTTAACGGAATCATAACTAAAAACAGTGTTAGTAATGAAATTGTTTTTGTCGAAATTAATTTTAAATTTTTCATAATATATGTATTTATTTATCGTCAGTTCCGCTGTTGATCGGTCTTCAGTCACGCTGTTGCCCGATTTAAATTTTCTAAATTTTCAAACTCCGTAAACGCAATGCATTTGCAATTACTGAAACCGAACTAAAGCTCATTGCTAAAGCGGCAATCATTGGCGATAATAAAATCCCGAAAAACGGAAATAAAACGCCTGCTGCAATTGGAATTCCTAGTATGTTGTAGAAAAAAGCAAAGAATAAATTTTGTTTGATATTTCGCATTACAGCGTGACTTAAATTTTTTGCTTTTACAATGCCTTGTAAATTTCCTTTTACCAATGTTATTTTTGCAGATTCTATGGCAACATCAGTTCCTGTTCCCATTGCGATGCCAATATCGGCTTGGGCTAATGCAGGTGCATCATTTATACCATCGCCAGCCATTGCTACAATTTTTCCTTGCGCTTGTAATTTTTTTATTTCGTTGAGTTTATCTTCTGGTAAACAACCAGCTTTGAAAGATGCTAAATTGAGTTCGTCAGCAACTGCTTTGGCTGTATTTACGTTATCGCCAGTAAGCATAATTACTTCAACTCCTTGACGCATTAATTCTTTTATAGCTTCTTTGCTAGATGCTTTAATGGCATCTGTAATCGAAACAAAACCCAATGCAACTCCATCAACAGCAATGTAAGAAACTGTTTTTCCTAGTTTTTGTTCGGCAATTATTTTAGTTTCTAAATCATCTGAAACAGTTCCTTTCACTTGTTCAATTAGTTTTTTATTTCCTAAGGCAACTTTTTTATTGTTTACTGTTCCAATAACTCCTTTTCCTGCAATAGCTTCAAAATCTTTAACTTCTATTAATGAAATGGTTTTTGATTTGGCAAAATTCACAACAGCTTGCGCCAATGGATGTTCACTGTATTGATTTAACGAAGCTATGTTTTGCAACAAATTATCAACATTATTATTTACAGCATAAATTTTTTCAACTGATGGCTTTCCTTCTGTTATTGTTCCTGTTTTATCAGTTATTAAAACGTTGACTTTATTCATATTTTCTAATGCTTCTGCATTTTTTATCAAAACGCCCAATTGTGCACCTTTTCCAACACCAACCATAACTGACATTGGTGTTGCCAAACCTAAAGCGCAAGGACAAGCAATAATTAAAACTGCAATGGCGTTTATGAATCCGAAAACTAAAGCCGGTTCTGGTCCAAATTTTGCCCAAACAAAAAATGTAATTACTGAAATGATTACTACAATTGGCACAAAATATTTGGCAATACGATCCGCAAATTTTTGAATTGGTGCTTTGGATCGACTAGCTTCATTTACCATTTTGACAATTTGCGAAAGCAAGGTTTCCAATCCTACTTTTTCGGCAATCATTAAAAATGATTTGTTGCCGTTTATAGTTCCTGCAATTACATTATCGTCTTTCTTTTTATCAACTGGAATTGGTTCGCCAGTTATCATTGCCTCGTCGATGCAGCTTTCGCCATCAATTATTTTACCATCAACCGGAATTTTATCTCCAGGTTTTACGCGCAATAAATCATCTTTTTTAATATCGTGTATGGATATTATTTTATCGTTTCCATCAATAACCAAAGTAGCTTCTGTTGGTGCCAATTTTAATAACTCTTTAATTGCGCCACTGGTTTGGCTGTGTGCTTTGGCTTCTAATAATTGTCCTAATAAAACCAAAGTTAGAATTACTGTTGTGGCTTCAAAATATAATAAAACGGCTCCAGTTTCAGTTTTGAATTCATTGGGAAAAATAGATGGAAAAAACATCCCAACTAAACTGAAAATAAAAGCGACTCCAGTTCCAATTCCGATAAGGGTAAACATATTTAAATTCCAAGTAATTATGGATTTGAAAGCGCGAACGAAGAACATCCAACAAGCATAAAAAACTACGGGAAGCGTTAGTATTAATTGAACAAAATTCCATTTTGAAGCGTCCATTATTTTGAGTAATGGATTGTTTGGAATCATTTCTATCATTGCAATGAAAAAAACTGGAACAGTAAATACCACTGCCACTTTCATTTTTTTAACTAAATCTTTATAGGTTTTTTGATCTTCAGATTCGCTTGGATTCATTGGCACCAAATCCATTCCGCAAATAGGACACGAACCAGCATGATCTGTAATAATTTCTGGATGCATCGGGCAAGTGAACATTGTTTTTGAATTTTCTAACTCATGTACTTTTTCCAAATTCATTCCGCAAACTGAACAATCTCCAGCTTTATCATAATTTTTATCGCCTTCGCAATGCATTGGACAATGGTAGTTGGCAACTGAATATTCTTTTTCTGAAGCGGAAGTTTTATTTACTTCTGAAATTTTATCTGAACTAAGTTTTTCTGATTTTTCTGAAATTCCTTCCTTATATTCTGAGATTGAATAGTTCCCAATCGATGACAGTATTTCTTGAAATTTGGTAATTGGAATGTGTTTTTCCATAGAAATTGAAGCACTATTTGACACTAAAAAAACAATTGCTTCAACACCATTAATTCCATTTAATGCTTTTTCAACTTTAGACTTACAACCATTACAACTCATTCCTGTAATCGTATATTTATGTTTCATTAGTTTGTAGAATTAAAACCAACTTCACAAAATAATTTGCAAAGTTGATTAATTAATTTAGTGAAATTAATAAATTATTCAACTGTATTTTCTGCAACAGGTTCTGTTAAAGGCATTCCACATTTTGAACATTTACTATTTAATTTACCTTGTACTTCTGGGTGCATTGGGCAAGCGTAAATTTTGGTATCAACTTTTTTATCCGTGGTTTTTTCTGTTAATTCCATACCACATTTAGAACATTTATCGCCTTTCGTTCCCATTATTTCTGGGTGCATTGAACATGCGTGTGTTTTCATTTCGGTATCTCCATTCATCATTTCAGAACCATCATTCATCATATGAGTATCTGTAGTTCCTTTTTCTTCCACTTTTTTATTACAAGAAACAGTTACTAAAGCCAAAATTAAGACTGCTAAAATTATATTTTTCATTTTTTTTGATTTTTTAAAACAATACTAAATACTTTTCGATAAACATTTAGTATTGAATTGATTACTTTTTACATTTTGCATGCTTCTATACATTTTTTGCAAGCTTCTGCACATTTTTTGCAACATTCCATATCGTGTTTACTACACTCGTTGGCACAATCATTACAACATTGTAAGCATAATTCACAAAGTGTATCGGCAAATTTTGAACCTCTTGCAAATAATCTCGCACAAAGTGCGCAAATGTCGGCACAATCACGACACAATTTAACACATTCTTCGTGTCCTTGCATTGTTAAACATTCTGTTGAACATTTCTCACATTCGACCATACAAGCCAAACAAACCTCGATACTTACTTGAACATTTTTCATTTTATTAATTTATTAATTGTAGATTCATTTCTACATATAAGAGTACAATATATTGATTATTAAATTGTTACAGATTTATTTGTTTAAGTTCTGCAATTCACACATTCACTATTTGTAGATAATTTGTTTTTATTTAATGATTTAAATTCCTTTATTTCTATGATCTAAAAGTTTCAACAATTCTTTTGCAACTTCTGCTGATGAAGCAGGATTTTGTCCTGTGATTAGCAATCCGTCTTTTACAACATAACTTGCCCAATCTTCTTTTTTAGAATAAATTCCACCCTTATTTTTCAATTCGTCTTCAAGAAGAAACGGAACAATTTTATCGAGTTGCACCGCTTTTTCTTCTGTATTAGAAAACCCAGTAACTTTTTTATCTTTAACCAAAGCGATACCATCTTCGTCTTTAACATTCAATAAAACTGATGGAGAATGACAAACAGTTGCTACTGGTTTTTTGGCATCCCAAAAATCTTCTATTAATTTTATAGATGTTTTATTAGTGGCTAAATCCCATAAAGGACCATGTCCACCAGGATAAAAAATCGCATCAAAATTTGTGGCTGAAATATCTTGCAATCTAAAGGTATTAGCCATCAATTCTAATAAATTTCTGTCATTTTTATACCTAATTGTTGACTCGGTTTGATTTTCTGGAGTATCACTTTTGGGGTCAATTGGAGGTTGTCCACCACTTGGAGAAGCCAATGTAATTTTGGCACCTACATCTTTAAATACATAGTATGGTGTTGCAAATTCTTCTATCCAAAAACCAGTTTTATCATCTGTGTTGCCTAATTTGCTGTGCGATGTAAGGACAATTAGTATTTTCATTATTACATTTTTTTTAAATTTCAAAGTGCGCTTCAGAAGTTATCGGAATATTTAAAACCTTAGAGATCAAGCAATTTTTTTCGGCATCTTTTGTAATAGTTGCAAATTCCTCTGCATTTGTTCCAGGAATCGAGCCTGTAATATTCAAATGAATTCCTGTAATGTTCAATCCTTCCATAGTTAATGTAGCTTCGGTGTCGAGTTTGTTGGCGGTTATTCCTTTTATACCAAGCATTGATGCAACTGCCATTGTAAAGCAACCCGCATGTGCTGCTACTAATAATTCTTCTGGATTGGTACCTTTTTCGCCTTCTTCAAAACGAGTTTTGAAGCTATAATTTGTATTTTCAAGAATGCCACTTTGCGTGGATAATGTTCCTTTTCCTTCTTTGAGATTTCCTTCCCAATGGGCTTTTGCTGTTCGTATCATAATTTTTATTTTAGTTTAAATATCTTCTTAAAACCCATGCAATTGTTTCGTGTTGTTGTAAGATTCCAGTTAGCATATCGGCAGTTCCTGCATCATGATTTTCTTCAGAACATAAATCAATGTCTTTTCGTAAATCTTCGATTAGTAATTCGTGATCGGATAATAATTCGGAAATCATTGCTTTTTGAACTGGATATTTATTTGGATGTTCAATGATTCTGGAAAGCAATGTAAATTCATTCATTGTTCCAATGGTTTTTCCTCCTAATTTGCTAATTCTTTCGGCTACAACATCTACAATTTCCTCCAATTCTGAGTATTGTGATTCGAATAATTTATGCAGTTCCATAAAACTTTCGCCAGCAACATTCCAATGAAATTTTCTAGTTTTGATGTACAGCGTCATTTCATCAGATAAAACAACGGCTAAAAGATTGATGCTTTTTTGAAGATTGATTTCGGATATTCCAATTTTTGGTATCATAATTTTATTTTTTTTGTGATTTTAATTTCGGAAGAATACAGACATTCCAATAAGAACAAATAGTCCAATATAGGCTACTTCAACAATAAAGATGGCTAAAAGTTCTTTAAAGCCAAAAAAGCGTTGGATAATTTTAACAGGATAGTAAATAATTCGATAAACTATGGAATGTATATTTTTTAAATCATTTTTACCTTTATGAACAAAACTTTTCGCACCTTTTCTATAAGCATCAATGGCAGTTCCGATTTCATCATCAGAAGAAAGAATTATAACTTCGGTAGTTGGATTTATCTTTTTAATATCGAGTAATAATTTGTCTGCTCTTTCTCCTTTTAAATCGAAATCAAGAACAACAATAGCTGTTTCAGAATCAATTTTTCTTAATAAACTTTCACCATCTATAAAAATGGAGATGTTAAGTGATTGATTGAATCTTTTATTTAAAAAATTCATCAAACTAGCGGAAGACAAAGTGTTATCTTCTAGAATGTATAAATCTTGTTTTTGTGTGTACATAGTGTTAAATTTTAGTGTTTAAATTAAATCGTCGTCTCCAAATTCATTACGCTTTCTTTTATTACTTTGTTTTGAATTTGCTGATTTTGTTTTCGAGTTTGCTGCTTCCATTTTTTTCTTAGCATCACTTTTTTTGGGAGTGAATGTGTGGATTTTTTTAATTGCCATAATATTGTTTTTAATTATAACTTAGTATAAAAGGATTATAAAGGTCTCAAAAACATAGCATAATAAAGTTATATTACTATTGCCAATAGTTGTATTATTCCTATGTTTTGAATAAAATTTCAGAACATTAATTTGTTGAATTTTAGGCATAAAAAAATGACAACCATCCCTGATTGCCATTCTTCCCTTGAAATTAATAATTAAGTTTATTATTCTTTTGCTTCAGTATTTTCTCTGCTTTTTGCTCCTACTCTGTTCATTTTAAACATTGGAGAAAATTTCACTTTGATAGAAGCAATTTTGCCATTGTCTTCTGATGATAAACCTTCTTTTTCAACCGTATTTTTTCTGCTGTCTAAAGCTTCCCACATCAATTTTATTTCATCGTAATCTTCTCTCGAAAAACTTTCTTTATTTTCTTTATACGATTGATAAAAGGTGTCATATACTTTTAATATGTTGTCTTTATTTACCCAAGCAAAACTCATATCGGCTCCAATTTTTCCAGCTCCAAACAATCGATCTCTTAACGATTGACTTGGTGAAGTTTTTACAGGTTCATCAACATTATTGGCAACAGGTTTGGCTTGTATACTTGCTTTAAGTTCATCATATTTAGATGCCGTAGTAGTAACTCTTGCTTGAGAAGTAGCTTTTGTTTCTTCATCTAAATCTGCCAAAGCATCGTTAGCGTTGGTGCTTTTTGTGTCATAATCTTCAGCGATTTTGTCCCAATTTGTTTGCATATCTTCAGCTGAAACCGTTTTCAACGAATCGACATAACTTTCTAATTCGCTAATTCTTTGATTCGCTAAATCATTTTCTTTGTTTTTACAAGAAAAAGTTCCGAGAAGGATTAATGAAAACAATCCGATTTTTAATACATTTTTATTCATAATTATTTAGTTTATAAATATTCAATTAAGTTCAAATATTTTATGTAAATCTACTTTGTACATGGTGTTAAATTGTTACATAATTAGTGTATTAAATTATATAATTATGTTGTTAATTAGAATTAACTATTTAGCTGTCAATACATAAAACGATTACAATAATAAAAAGAGCTGTCAAATTAATGACAGCTCTTAACCAAAACCAAAAACTAACCTAACCTTTATTTTTTAATATGCTGTTTTTAACTCTACACGTCGGTTTTTAGCACGACCTAACGATGTTTTATTGTTTGCAATTGGTTTGCTTTCACCAAAACCAATTCCTGTTAAACGTGAACTATTAATGCCTTTTTGAATTAAATACGCTTTAACCGATTCGGTACGTTTTTGAGATAAATTGATATTAAATTCATCCGAACCGTTATAATCTGTATGTCCTTCAATAGTCAAATTAGCACCTTCATATCGGTTTAATATAGCAGTCAATTCATCCAATTGAGATAATGACGCAACTTTTAATTTATCGCTATTATTTTCGAAGAAAATTTTACTTCCGATATACGTAATTCTTACAGCATCTTGTTTTGTAATTTCTGGACAACCTTTATTTTCTATAGTTCCTTTTGTATTTGGACAACGGTCATCTAAATCAGCAACTCCATCGCCGTCAGTATCAGGACAACCTTTTAAACTTGCAGGACCAGCTAATGTTGGACAACGATCTACATCATCGGAAACACCGTCATTATCACTGTCAGAAGCACATCCTTTTGCATCTACTTTTGTTCCCTTTTTAGTATTTGGACAAGTATCATCTAAATCTGCCACACCATCACCATCAGCATCTGGACAACCTTTTAACATTTTTGAACCAGGTTGATTTGGACATCGATCTTCAGCATCTGCAATTCCGTCATTGTCGCTATCTGGACATCCACTTAATAATTTTGAACCAGCAACATCAGGACAAGTGTCTAAATAATCAGCAACACCATCATTGTCTTTATCTAAAGGACAACCAGTTTTGTCAACTGCTACACCAGCAGGAGTTTCCGGACATTTATCGTTTTTATCAGAAACACCATCTAAATCAGCATCTTTTTTGCTTCCAAAATTGAATGTTAAACCGGCAGAATGATACAGAAAATCGTCATTTTTACCTTGTTCAACACCATCTCTTGTGTCTCCATCGGTAAACATAAAAGATTCTTGAATATTTAAAACCAATACTGGCGTCAATCGGAAATTAATACCTGCTCCAGCTGTAGGCAAAGCATAATCAATTTTTTCATCGTGAAAATTAAGTTGGTTGTCAAAAAGCATGGCACCAACACCACCTTGTACATAAGGTCTGATTTTGTATTCTGGACCAATAAAGTTGAAACGTAAATTAAATGCAAGTGAACTAAAATCGCTTCTAAAATCTTGTGTTTCTCCGTTGTGGTAACCTAAAGTTCCTCGAGCAAAAAATAAATTTGCATCAAGATATTTACCTAAGTATTTAGAAACCGATATACCACCAAAACCGTAATTTGAATTATTTGTTTTGTAATAATCGTGACCTAAATCGCCATGATATTGAATGATTCCTCCGTGAAGTCCGACATTCCATTTTTTGTCTTCTGTTTGTGCTTTTGCACTAAATGTAGATGCTATACATATACATAGAAATAGTAACTTTTTCATAATGATTATTTGTTTAAATTATTTCTACAAAGGTGAATCTGTATGAAGAATATGATGTTACACAAATTTTAGAATAGTTTATAATATTCATAGGTTTACGGCTTATTTGGCGATATCCTAAGTTGTCATCTCGTTGGAAATGTACTTTAAACCTAATGGATTAGCTGTTTTTTTTTGAAACCGCATCAAACTATTTTATCTGGTGCAATTGAGTTACACATTAGTTTTAAGCGCATACGTTTTATATGCAAGATAATAGCCTGATTTAGTATTGTAAATTCAGCGATTGCAAGATTGAATATCTTTTCCTTTTAAATAAAATCCTTTTGAACCGAAGTATTTTGCTGACTAATTACATTTTTGAATAATGATAGATCCAAAACTTTGTTTAGATTGTTAATTGTGATTTCTTTATTAGATTCTCGCCAACTAGTAACAATTTTTGTTGAAGATCAAGAAATTGTCAATAATATTAATAGCAAAATCAACTTTTTCATGATATGAATTTTGATGGATAAATTGTTGATTTTAATCCATCAAAATTTATCTTTTTGAGTAAAATACCTGTTTTAGAATTTTAGTGTAAAGCATAAAAATTCCTAAATTCTAATCTAATTCCTTCAGCAAATCGTCTAAATCTAATGCTTCTGAATACATTACAATAGTTCCGTCATCGTTGTAAAGCCATGCTGATTTTGGTCTGTCCCAATATAATTCGACACCATTATTGTCAGGATCGTTTAAATACAAAGCCTGAGAAACGCCATGATCTGCCGCGCCAGAAAATGGATAATCAGCTTTTAGAATTCTATCATAAATAGTTGCCAAATCTTTTCGTGTTGGATATAAAATAGCAGTGTGAAACAAGCCAACTCCTTTTTCGTGTGCCAACGGAAAATTTTTGCTGTACCAAGTATTCAATCCAATGTGATGATGGTAACCGCCAGCGGAAATAAAAGCCGCATCGGTTCCGTACATTGTGGTTATTTCAAAACCTAATAAATCGCAATAAAATTCGAGTGACCGTTGTAAATTGGATACTTTTAGGTGAACGTGACCGATTCGTGTTTCGGTTGGGATTTTGTATGGTGTTTTCATTTTTGATTGTTTATAATCACATCGTTTTCTCTGTTGAAGTCGGAATCTCGACTTTTGCAATTTGAGTTGGCGGAATTATTCCGGAGTACATTTTGGCGTAAGCGGCAGTAAATTCGGCACCAAAAAATAAAATCATAGATGAATAAGAAACCCAAAGTAAAATCAGAATTATAGAACCAGCGGCACCATAAATTGAAGCTGGTTCTGCTTTTCCGAAATAATAAGCCAAACTCATTTTACCAATCGTAAATAATATTCCTGTGACTAAGGAGCCCAACCAAACGTGCTTCCACTTTATTTTTGCGTCGGGTAAAATTTTGAAAATCATAGCAAATAATACAGAAATTACTAGAAGGGAAATGATAAAATTCAGGATTCCATAAAGTGTCATCATTAGTTGTGTACTTTCAAACTGAATATAATTGCTAATAGCGACCAATGTTGTAGAGATTACCAAAGAAATAGTCAATAAAAAAGCAATCGCTAATATTAATCCGAATGAAAAAAGTCTTGCTTTTAAAATAATCCAAATTCCGTTTTGTGGTTTTACCTTTACATTCCAAATCAGGTTTAATGTTTTTTGAAGTTCGACAAAAACACCTGTCGCTCCGACTAATAAAATGGTTATTCCGAGAATTGAACCCCAAGTGGTCGATTTTTCGGAAGTTGATTTCAATAAAACCTCTTGAATTTGCAAAGCCGATTCTGAACCAATTGTTTCGGATATTTGGTCTATTAAATTTTTATTTACAATATCTTGTCCAAAAAAATATCCAGCAATAGCAATAATTAAAACCAATAATCCAGGAATACTAAAAATGGAGTAATAGGCAATAATGGCACTTTGTCGGAAAGGATCTTTTTCCCACCATTCTTTAAAAGAAATTTTGAAAAGTTTCCCTAAATCTTTGATTTTGAATGGTATCATTTTTTAGATTTTATTATTTTTTTGATTTTCTCTACAAACACAATTTCTTTTTTTGGAGTCTCAATTTCTCCAATCAAAAATCCGTAGGGTTTCATTGGTTCAATATGGTCACAAACAATTTTGAACATTGCTGTTAACGGAATAGCGAGAATAATGCCCGGGATTCCCCAAAGTAATTCTCCAAAAACCAATGCTACGATTGTAAATAAAGAGTTGATTTTGACTTGAGAACCAACAATTAACGGCTCTAAAATCCAACCTTGAATGAATTGCACAATACCATAAACAATCACAATACCAAATAATAATTGAATATCTGCGCCATTTATAGCTGCAAATAAAACGGTTAAAGTCGTACCTGTAATGTTTCCAACAAAAGGTACAATTTCTAATAATCCGCACAAAATGGCAAAGAAAATAGCGTTTTCGACACCAATAATGCTGAAACCTATTCCGTACATTATCCAAAGTAAAAAAATCATTTTAGAAAGTCCAATTAAATATTGTTGCGAAACTGTAGCCACTTTTTGAATAATTTCTTGCATTTCTGCTTGTTGCGATTTTGGAGTTATTTTTATAAAAAAGTTTTTGATGTGATTGCGATAATATAATAGGAAAATAAAATATACTAATAACAAAATACTGCTTGACAAAAAACTGGTTACTGAACCCAGCATAACTTGAGCCACATTTCCATAAGATGGTTGCTCGCTTTTTAAAATTTTGTCCTGTTCTGTGATAGTCAAATTGAGTGTGTCAAAAATATATTTTTGGATTTTGTTTCCTGCTTCAATGCCTTTTTGTTTTAATATTTCTATGTCGCTTATGAGTTCAGAAATTTTGAAACCTAATAGTGAAATCAGCAAAAAAAGCAATAACAACAATCCTAAAAGTGAAATAAAAACAGCTATTCCTTTTGGGATTTTTTTCTTTTCCATCCAATTGCAAAAAGGCAAAAATAAGGTTGCTAAAATGCCACCTATGCACAATGGAATTAAGAATTCTTGAGCAAAATACAACCCTGAAAAAACAAGAAGAAGTACTACTAGTTTTTTTATAATCGATGATAATGAAGTTGTCATAGTTTAGTTATTTTTTAAATTTCTTTTTCTTATTTTAACGATTTCATACCAAATTACCGATAAGAAACCAACACCAATTGCAATTGATAATTGAATGGTATTTAAATGTTCAAACTCGAAAAAATTTGTTAACGGTTTTACATAAAGTAGTAAACCTGTAATGCCAATTGTAATCGATATAATGATTGGAACCAAATTATTTTTATACAGCAGAGTAGTGAAAATTGAATAATAAAAAGAACGATTGACTAAGGTTAAAAATATATTAGCAGTAACCAAAACCACAAAAACCATTGTTCTAGTGATTTCTTCATTAAAGTGATTAAAAACCGAATATTGATAAATAAATAGTGTACCAACTGTAATCACTAAACCTTGAATAATACTTGTTGAAAGTTCTCTCCAATTGAAAAAAGTGTCGGTAAATGGACGCGGTTTTTGTAACATGGTATTTTTTTCGATAGGTTCATTTTCGTACACAATAGAACAAGTTGGTCCCATTACCAATTCTAAAAATATGATATGAATAGGTGAAAAAATATTAGGATACAACCAACCCAAAGCCAACGGAATAAATACGGTAAGAATTATTGGAATGTGAATAGAAATCACAAACTGAATGGCTTTTTTGAGGTTGGAATATATTTTTCTTCCCATAGAAACAGCATAAACCATTTTGTCTAAATCGTCATTTATAATAATTAGTGATGCTGCTTGTTTGGCAATTTCTGTCCCTTTTTTTCCCATTGCAATTCCGATGTGTGCTGCTTTTAAAGCTGGACCATCATTTACGCCATCGCCAGTCATGGCTACAATTTCACCATTCGATTTTAAAGCATTAATGATTCGAAGTTTGGCTTCGGGAAACATTCTGGTAAATAAATTAATTTCCGAAACTTTCCTTTTAAGTTGTGCATCTGTTAGTTTCATTAATTCATCACCAGAAATACTATTTTCAAAACCTATAAAGCCAATTTGCTTGGCAATTGATGCAGTAGTTTCGGCATTATCACCAGTTATAATTTTTACTGCAATTCCAGCTTTGTAAAAATGTTGTAAAACGAGATGAATGTTCTTTTTTGGAGGATCATAAAAGGCCAATAATCCTTTGAATTCAAATTTAAATTCTTGTTGTGTTTTTGGATAATTTTTTCCTTCAAAAACAGCTTCGACAACAGCTAATATTCGGTAACCTTCTGTCGCTAATGATTTTATGGCTTTTAAAATTGCTGATTTCTCTTTTGCTGAAAGTTTTGCAATTGCCATTATCGCTTCCGAACCACCTTTGGCGGCTATAATTCTATTTCCAGATTTGTTTTCGAAAATATGCGTCATCATTGGTGGTTTTCCAGATAACGGATATTCGTGTACCATTTTATAATGCGAACGTTCATCTTTTTCGATAACTTTAGAATAGGTTTCGTGCAACGCTACTTCCATTGGGTCAAACGGAATTGATTCGCTCGCCCACATTGATAAGGATATTAACTCTTTCTCAGCTTCAGATAATTCGGTTTCTAAATCGGTAATTTTATTAGATTCTAAAGTAAAAATTTTCGCCAAACTCATGGTATTTTCCGTAATTGTTCCTGTTTTATCAATACAGATTACTGTGGCACTTCCTAGTGTTTCGACGGTTTTCATTTGCTTTACAATGATACCTTTTTTCATCATTCGCCAAGCCCCGAGAGCCATAAATGTGGTAAAGGAAATTGGAATTTCTTCGGGCAAAATGCTCATTGCTAAGGTTAATGCTTTGAGCAAACTGTCGAATAAATTATAGGAATGAAAATAATTCATTGCCCAAACTATTAAAAAAACGATACCACCAACAATTGCCATTTTTTTTACAAAATTGCCAATCTGAATTTCTAATGGTGTTTTTTCTTCGGTTATACTTTCGAGACTTTTACCAATTTTACCTAATTTGGTTTTACCTCCAATTGCTGTTACAGTTGCAATTACCAAACCGCTTGCGACAGTTGTACCTTGAAAAATAGTGTTTTCTTTTGATGATTTGTCTTTGAAAACCGACATTGATTCGCCAGTTAAAATCGATTCGTTTACAGAAAAATCGTTGGAATGAATTATGGTTCCATCTGCTGATATTGAACTGCCTTCTTCCACCAATAAACTATCGCCAATAACTAATTCTCCGGTTTTTATTTCGATAGTTTTTCCGTTTCGTATGACTTTGCAGTTGGGTTTTGTAAAATCTTTTAGCTTGGCTAAAGCACTGCGACTTCTAGCATTTTGATATGATGAAATTAAGGAAACCAATACAATTGCTGATGCCAAAAATAGTGCATCATCCGTTTTTCCGCTGATGAAGTAAATAACAGAAGCGACCAATAACAACAAAATCATTGGATCTTTTAGGAATTTTAAAATTGCCTTTAAAAAATGATTTTCTTCTTTTAAGACAACAGCATTTTCGCCGTGTTCTTTTCTTGAAGCGATCACTTCTTCATTGGATAAACCTTTGATATTTTTAACAGACATAATTGTAGTGTTTTGCCTTTTTTTAACGTACAAATTTCACTCCATAAGGCACAAAATTGCTTATACAATTTTAATAAAAAGTTGTATTATTCCTATTTCAAAAATCAATTTCAAAAATCGTAACCTTCAATCTAAAACCCTACATTCTATCCATATACCAATTAAGTTCCTTCTTCATTTCTTTATAAGTAAAAATGAGAGATATTATTTTTTTTAATCGCACAAAAGCGGTTTCACTTTTTACAACATAATCAAAAGCATTGTGATGAATACTTTTTACAGCAACTTCTATTTTGTCTTGTGATGAGAGCATTACAACTGGAATTTCTGAATCGAATTCTTTAATTTTATCTAAGGTTTGAATTCCGTTCATGGCGTTTTTAACAATACCATCCAAATGATAATCGAGTACAATTACATCGGGTTTTTTGGATAAATTTTCGAGACACAATTCTCCTGTTTCGAACGTTTCTATTTCGAAATCGCCATGATGTAAAAACTCAATTTCTAAGGCTTTTAAAAATACAGCATCGTCATCTACAAGGAACAATTTGATTTTATTTTCGTTTTTCATACTATTTTTTAATTAGTGTAGGTTATTTAATTCGTTTTCTAATTCGGCACACGATTGCAAGCAGACTTTTTCGAGTTTTGCTACCAAATCATTTAGCTCGACCGACAATTCTAATTTTTCGGCGTATTCCTGGATTTTTTTTGCCAATTCGGTAAAATCAGGACTAATTCCCATAATAGCAAAAGACGGAATCATTTTATGAACTGTGGCTTTAAGTAATTTCCAATCTTTATTTTTATGACTTTCTACCATCGATGAAATAAGTGGTGGCGTTTGTTTTAAATACGCTTGAATCATTTCGGTCATTAATTTTGGATTGGATTTGGTAAGCAACGTTAAATAACTCAAGTCGACGTATTTTATAGTATCGGTTTCTTTTTTTCCATCTATTGTATGTTCGATAATGACAACTGGTTTTTTAATAAAACTTATTAATTTGCTGTACAGTAATCGTTCGTCAACCGGTTTTGATATGTAATCGTTCATCCCGACAGCTTTACATTTAGCTACATCAACGGTGGTTACATCGGCTGTTAGCGCAATTATTGGAATGTTTAGTTTCATGGTTTTTCGAATGTATTCAGTTGCTTCAAAACCATTCATTTCGGGCATTTGTAAATCCATTAAAATAATATCATAATTATTTTTTTTGAGTTTATCGACAGCAATTTTACCATTACCTGCTATTTCACATTCAAATCCAAAATCGTCTAATAAGGTTTTCATTAGCAATTGGTTGAGTTCCATATCTTCAACCACTAATATTTTAGTGTCTTTTATTTCGGTATTTAATTCGAGTATTTCTGGTTCAAGAACTGCATCTTTATCTGTTTTCATAAAATTTAAAATAAAACTAAAGGTGGAACCTTTTCCAAAAGTACTTTCAACATGAATAGTTCCGTTTTGCGCTTCGATTAATTGTTTTACAATGGCTAAACCCAAGCCTGTTCCACCAAATAGTCGAGACGTTCCGCTGGTAGCTTGTTGAAAGTTTTCGAATATCTTTTCGGTTTTTGTTTCTTTGATTCCTATTCCAGTATCGGTAACAGCAAATTTAAGCGTTACATTTTCGTCGGTTTCAGAAAGCAAGTTCACACTAACTGTAATTTTACCTTCGTTGGTAAATTTTACCGCATTACCTACTAAATTCAGAATTATTTGATGCAATCTTACAGGATCACCAACTAAAACTTCAGGAATATTTTTGTCGTAATGCGTAACTAACTTTAAATTTTTCTCTTGGATTTTGGTTTCAAATAAATGCAACATTGCTTTTATAGACAAATGCAATTTAAAAGGCGTTTTTTCAAACGTCATTTTTCCGGCATCTACTTTTGCTAAATCGAGAATATCATTAATTAAAACTATTAATGCATCGCCACTTAATTTGATTGCTGTTAAATATTCTTTTTGTTTTGCCGTTAATTCGGTTTTGAGCACTACTTTGGTAAAACCAATGATGGCATTCATTGGCGTACGAATTTCGTGACTCATATTGGATAAAAACTGTTGTTTTGATTTTACCGCTTCTTCTGCTTTTGTAGTGGCTGTTTCGGCAATTATTTTAGCATCTTCGGCAATAGTAGTAGCGAGTTCGGCAAATATTTTAGCTTCAATTAATTCTTTTTCGGCTTTCTTTTGTTCGGTAATGTCACGTGCCACTACAACGGCTCCAATTACATTGTTGTTAGTGTCTTTATAAACAGAACCATTAAAAAGCACATCGGTTAACTTATGATCTTTAATAGTAAGTGGATAATCAACAACAAATCCTTTAGAAAAAACCTCTTCATACCCTTTTTTTGCTTTTTCGGGTTCGGTAAAATAGGTTATAAAATCAGAACCAATTAAAGTTTTTTTAGATTCGCCAGAAACTCGAACAGATGCTTGATTGGTATCGGTAATTTTGCCATCAATACTAATAGTAAATAATGGATCGCGACTGGCTTCAATTAAACTTAATGAATATTGCGAAGCTAATTTTAAAGAATAACTATACGCTTCTAATTCTTTATTTTCAATAGCGCGCTTTTCTTTTTCTTGGTTTTGAAAATCAAGTTCTTTGTCGGCAATAATTAATTCTAATGCTTTTTTTTCTTTTAATTTGCTTTCGTATTCTAATTCTTTGTTAGCAATTAATAACTCATTGGCTCGATTCTCTTTTTCTTGATTTTGATAGGCTAATTCTTCGTTGGCAATGAGTAACTCGTTGGCACGGTATTCCATTTCTTCATTTTGTAGTTCTAATTCTTTATTTGCTTTGCGCAAATCCAACGCCCATTTTTGTTCGGCAATATCGCGTGCTACAATTACAACGCCTTTAGTAACACCAAATTCATCTTTATAAACCGAACCATTAAACAGCACATCTGTTAATTTTCCTTCTTTATGTCGAATAGTTAATGGTGCATCGGTAACCGAACCATTCGTAAAAACGTCCTGGTATACTTCGCGTGCTTTTTGATGATCGGTAAAATAATCAAAAAAATCGGAGCCAATTAAATTGTCCTTTTCAATTCCGGTAACTCTTACCGTTGCTTGGTTCAAATCGGTAATTTTACCTTCGTTATTGATGGTTACTAAAGGATCTAAGCTGGCTTCAATTAAACTTAACGAATATTGAGAAGCTTCTTTTTGGTAGGTATTAAACGATTCTAATTCTAAACTACGTTTGTTGTGATTTTTAAATAAAAAATAAATAAAAAATACCAAAATCAATAATAAAAAGAACAAAGCATAAAGTAAAATTTTAGACAATTCGGAACTAAAAACATTTTCGCTTTTTCGTTGTTTTAACAAAAATAATTCTTCATTATTGATTGCTTTAATGATTAACCGAATGGCTTCCATTTTTTCATTTCCTTTAAGAATAGTAGCTAATTCAATTTCTTTATTATTATTAACCAACGATTTGGATACCTCAATTCGTTCAGAAATGGTTTTTTTTAATTGTTTTACTCTTATTTGCTGATTGGGATTGTCTTTTGTTAACTTTAAAAGTAATTCTAAATTTTTAAATATTTTTTTTTGACTTTCTTTATAATGTGCTAAAAAGGTTTCTTTATTTGTTAATATAAAACCTCTAGCTCCAGTTTCAATATTAATAATGTCTAAAAGAATTTCATAGTTTTTATCAATAACAATTCGCGAGTGTTCAGTCCATTTTTCGGTTGACTTCACTTTGATAGAATTATAATAAAAAAAAGCTAATAGCATAGCAATAATTGCAACTGCTATGTAATAAAAGATAGTGTTTTTTCTATTTAAGGTATACGTCATTGTCTTGTTTTAATAATTATGATTCGTCTTTTGTAGTTCGAACTAGACTAATTCCTGTTACAAAAAACAACAATCCCAAAACACCATATATAATGAGCATTTTTACATCGCGTTCGCCACCAGAAGTACTTAAAAATATATTTGCGGTGTATATAAGTCCAACAATTCCTAGTAGGGTTAGTATGGCTCCAAAAATTCGTTTAATATTCATGATTTTGTTTTTTTAATTATTTAAATATCTTCGATTGAATTTCTCCTTTTGTCTTTAAGCTTATTGAAATGCGATGGCGAAAGTCCGGTTACTTTTTTAAACTGACTTGACAAATGTGCTACGCTACTGTAGTTCATTTTCCATGCTATTTCAGTAATGTTGAGTTCGCCATAAATCATAAGTTCTTTAATGCGTTCAATTTTATGAGAAATGATAAATTGTTCGATAGTTGTTCCTTGCACTTCTGAAAATAAATTAGCTAAATAAGTGTAGTTGTGATTTAATTTTTCACTCAAATAATCAGAAAAATTTACTTTAATTTCTTCTTCCGAATGGTGAATCATTTCGATAATGATATTTTTGATGCGTTCGATCAGAATGGCTTTTTTATCATCCATCAATTCCAAACCCGATTCGAGTAGTCCGATTTTCAACATTTCGCGTTTTTCGAAAGTGATGTTTTCCATGATTTCAACTTCCCCTAAATCAACCACAATAAAATGCAGACCTAATTTTTTTAACTCGTCTCTCACTGCCAATTTGCAGCGATTGCTAACCATGTATTTTATGAATAGTTTCAAATTATTTTGTTTAGAGTAGTAGACAAAGGTGGTATTAAGTCTGTTGTTTTAGTTATATAACAATTTTAAAAGTTATATAATTCACAGGTTTTGTGCGTAAATTATTGAAATACAATAAATTATATTTTTGTGAAGTTACGAAAACTAAAGCTAGGAAAGGGTTGTTGAATAAACAATTCTTAAAAAGAATTATAATCACAAGAATCCTATAGGATATAAAACAAAAAACCTCCGATTTCTCAGAGGTTTTGTACCCGATGCCGGAGAACCTAAAAAGGTTTGACTCCGTACTAAAAACAAAAAACTTCTGAAAAAATCAGAGGTTTTGTAACCGAAGCAGGAGAACCTAAAAAGGTTTGACTCCATACTAAAAACAAAAACCTCCGATTTCTCAGAGGTTTTGTACCCGAAGCCGGAGAACCTAAAAAGGTTTGACTCCGTACTAAAAACAAAAAACCTCCGATTTCTCAGAGGTTTTGTACCCGAAGCCGGAGTCGAACCGGCACGGTTTCCCACAGGTGTTTGAGACCAGCGCGTCTACCAATTCCGCCATTCGGGCTTAGCAGATTGCAAATGTAAAAAATAATTCTGCATTCATTAGAAAAATACTCTAAAATTTCCTTTCGTACTTGGATTTTATTCCTAAATTTGCACCTCGTTAAAACAACAGGCAAGTAACTAACTATAAAACAACGAATTAAAATGTCACATTTAGAACCAGAAGCAAAAATATTTGCGTGTTCACAAAGTGTTCATTTAGCTGAACAAATAGCCAGTAATTATGGTGTTCCGCTGGGTAAAGTTACGTTCTCTAGATTTAGTGATGGTGAATTTCAACCTTCTTATGAAGAGTCGATACGTGGTTTACGTGTTTTTATTGTATGTTCTACTTTCCCAAGTGCCGATAATTTAATGGAACTTTTGTTAATGATTGATGCCGCAAAAAGAGCATCGGCACGACACATAACACCTGTAATTCCATATTTTGGTTATGCTAGACAAGATAGAAAAGACAAGCCAAGAGTGCCAATTGGAGCAAAATTAATAGCAAAACTATTAGAATCTGCTGGAGCAACACGAATTATGACAATGGATTTACACGCAGATCAAATTCAAGGGTTTTTCGAAAAACCAGTCGATCACTTGTTTGCATCAACTATCTTTTTGCCGTATTTAAAAAGCTTAAATTTAGGCAATTTAACTATCGCATCACCCGATATGGGAGGTTCAAAAAGAGCCTATGCGTATTCTAAGTTTTTAGAATCGGATGTAGTAATTTGTTACAAACAACGAAAAGTGGCCAATGTTATTGATACAATGGAACTAATTGGAGAAGTAAAAGGTAGAAATGTAGTTCTTGTAGATGATATGATTGATACAGGAGGAACACTAGCCAAAGCTGCTGATTTGATGATAGAAAAAGGAGCATTAAGTGTGAGGGCAATTTGCACACATGCCATATTATCTGGCGATGCTTACGAAAAAATAGAAAATTCTAAATTATTAGAATTAATTGTTACCGATTCTATTCCGTTAAAGAAAGAATCAAAAAAAATAAGAGTAGTGAGTTGTGCACCGCTTTTTGCCGAAGTTATGCAAATGGTACAACACAACAACTCCATTAGTGGAAAGTTTTTGATGTAGGAGAAAGATAATAGAAGAAAGACCACTTCGCTTCGAGAATAAAGACTGACTTCAATTAACAATGTAAATTTGAAGTTTAGCAGGGAAGTGCGTTAGCGATAGAGCCAAGCACCGCGTGCAGGCGATAGCGCGACCTGAGGAACGAAGGAAACACCAAAAAAATAAAATGTCGAATGGTAACTGAATCAAATCCGATAACTAACAACCGACAACCAACAACAAATTTTTAATTATTAACTATATATTTTTACAATGAAATCGATTACAATTGAAGGATCAGAAAGAGAAAGCGTGGGCAAAGTTGCGACTAAAGCCTTACGTAATGCTGGAATGGTTCCTTGCGTTATTTACGGAGGAAGTCAGCCAGTTCATTTTGCAGCAGATGAAAGAGCATTTAAAAGCTTGGTTTACACTCCAAACGCACACACGGTTGAGGTAGATTTGGCGGGTAAAAAATACAATGCTGTTTTACAAGACATCCAATTTCACCCAGTTTCAGACAGAATTAATCATATTGATTTTTTCCAATTGAGTGATGATAAAGAAATTACTATGGAAGTTCCAGTTAAAATTACAGGTACTTCACCAGGTGTTTTATTAGGAGGTGTTTTAAATTTAAATCAACGTAGATTAAAAGTGAAAGCTTTGCCAAAAAATTTGCCAGATTTTGTTGAAGCTAACATCTCTGAATTGCAAATGGGAAATAAATTATATGTAACTAAATTACCTGTAGCTAATTTTAAATTGATGCACCCAGACAACACTGTTGTTGCTCAAGTTAAAGTTTCACGTGCTGCTATGAAAGCAGCTCAAGAAGCAGCAAAAGCAGAAAAAGGTGGAAAAAAGAAATAATATTTCTTTATGATACAATTACAAAAAGCACCATAATCTTGGTGCTTTTTTATTTAACGTAAGTGCTCTCAGAATTTATTTCCTACTTTAATAAAATAGGCAAAACGTCAATGATGTTTTCTAAAGTTCTAAAATTATCATGTTCGACTTTATGATTTATTTTTTCATGCTCCCAAGTAGTGTGAAACGGAATATGAACGGCATAACCACCAATTCCTAAAACAGGTAAAACATCCGATTTTAAGGAATTGCCAATCATAAAAAATTCGGAAGCATTGATTTCCAGACGCTTTAGTAATTTTTCGTAATTGATTTCTTGTTTGTCTGCCATGACTTCGATATGATGAAAATAATGTCCCAAACCCGAGCGATGCAATTTACTTTGTTGGTCTTTTAAATCGCCTTTTGTAGCTACAATTAATTTGTATTTCCCTTTTAAAGCTTCTAATGTTTCTTCAACACCATCAAGTAATTCAATTGGTTTTTGAAGTAATTCTTTTCCGTATTCGATGATTTTTTCGATAATTTCAATAGAAATAGTATTGTTAGAAATAGTCATCGCTGCTTCAATCATCGACAAAATATAACCTTTTATTCCGTAGCCATATAAGTCTAAATTAGCGATTTCTACTCGAAATAACTCTTGTGATAATCCTTGTTGCGATAAATAATCGGATAGCAATGCACAGAATTTCTCTTCTGTTTCTTGAAAATACGGTTCGTTGACAAATAAGGTGTCGTCGGCATCGAAAGCGATTACTTTTAGGTTCATGATAATTTATTTATTAGCCACGAATTTCACGAATTGGCACGACCCGAGCATAGCGAATTGGCGAAGCAATTAATTTGTGGAAATTCGTGAAATTCGTGTCGAAAAATTTAAATACTAAAATGCATAGTTCTAAACTATATTTGAGATGTGTAAATGCTACTAGAAACTAAAATATATTTTCCGGTTTTAATTTTTCTAACTAATCAACGCACCATTATCCACGCCTTCAGCATCAGGATTCACAAAAACCAATTTCCCTTCAGCGTTATTTGTCATCAAAATCATTCCTTCACTCTCAACACCACGCAACGCTCTTGGTGCTAAATTGACTAAAACTGTAACGCGTTTTCCGATGACTTCTTCGGGTGAAAAATGTTCAGCAATTCCAGATACTATGGTACGCACATCGATTCCGGTATCGACTTTCAACACCAACAATTTATTCGCTTTTGGCATTTTTTCGGCTTCGACAATCGTTCCAACACGCAAATCCAATTTAGAGAAATCATCAAATGTTGACGTTTCTTTTTGTGGTTCGGTAACTTGGTTTTCCATAACATTCGCTTTTTTTGTCGCTTCTAATTTGTCTATTTGTTTTTGAATTTCGGCATCTTCTATTTGCGAAAACAATATTTCTGCTTCGCCAATTTTATGTCCCGTTTTTAATAATTCTGACTTCTCAGAAACTGTATTCCATTTTAAATCTTTCAAATTTAAAATTGTAGCCAATTTATTTGATGTAAACGGCAAAAACGGTTCACACAAAACCTGCAACGCCGCTGCAATTTGTAAAGCAACATACATTTGGGTTTGCACGCGTTCTGGATTGGTTTTTACCATTTTCCATGGTTCTTCATCCGCTAAATATTTATTTCCTAAACGTGCTACATTCATCAATTCGCCTTGTGCTTCTCTAAATCGGTAGCGTTCAATTGAACTTGAAATCACAGCAGGATACGCTTTTAATTCGGCTAACGTTTGTTCGTCAACTTCTGAAAATGCATTTGGTTGCGGAATAATTCCGTTATAATATTTGTTCGTTAACACCACGACTCTATTGATAAAGTTTCCGAATATCGACGCCAATTCATTGTTGTTTCTAGCTTGAAAATCCTTCCAAGTAAAGTCGTTGTCTTTGGTTTCTGGCGCATTTGAAGTGAGTGCATAACGCAACGAATCTTGCTTATCGGGAAAATCCAACAAATATTCGTGCAACCAAACCGCCCAATTTTTAGAAGTTGATAATTTGTTGCCTTCCAAATTCAAAAATTCATTCGCCGGAACATTGTCTGGTAAAATATACGTTCCTTCTGCTTTTAACATTGCTGGAAAAATAATACAATGAAATACAATATTGTCCTTTCCTATAAAATGAACCAATTTAGTTTGTGAATCTTTCCAATAATCTTCCCAATTTTTTCCCTCTCTGGCTGCCCATTCTTTTGTTGATGAGATGTAGCCAATAGGCGCATCAAACCAAACGTACAATTTTTTTCCTTCAGCACCTTCAACCGGAACGTCAATTCCCCAATCCAAATCGCGTGTTACCGCACGAGGTTTTAACCCGTCGTCTAACCATGATTTTACTTGTCCTAAAACATTCACTTTCCAATCTTTAGCATGACCAACTAAAATCCATTCTTTTAAAAAATCTTGGTATCTGTCTAAAGGCAAAAACCAATGTTTTGTCGATTTTAAAATCGGTGTTTCTCCAGTTATCGTCGATTTCGGATTGATTAAATCGGTTGCATTTAGTGTCGAACCGCAGCGTTCACATTGATCGCCATACGCTTCTGGATTTTCACATCGCGGACACGTTCCAACTACAAATCGATCTGCCAAAAACTGATCCGCTTTTGCATCATACAATTGCTCGGTAACTTCTTCAATAAAATCGTTGTTGTCGTATAATTTTCTAAAAAACTCCTGTGCAGTATCGTGGTGTATTTTAGATGATGTTCGCGAATAATTATCAAATGAAATTCCGAAATCGATAAATGATTTACGAATAATTCCGTCGTATTTATCAATCACTTCCTGAGGAGAAATTCCTTCTTTTTTAGCTTTCATAGAAATAGCAACGCCGTGTTCGTCACTTCCACAAATAAATGCAATATCTTTTCCTTGCAATCTTAAATAACGTGCATAAATATCGCTTGGAACATAAACTCCAGCCAAATGACCAATATGAATTGGACCATTTGTATAAGGCAAAGCGGCAGTAATTGTATATCTTTTTGGATTTTCTAACATGGTGAAATTCGGTATTTAAAATGCAAAAATAAGCAATTAATTTTTGTCATTGTGAGGAACGAAACATTCAGAAGCTATTTCCAGCTTTCCGCTATATCTTTTTACACCTAACAGGTTGTATAAACCCGTTAGGTGTAAAAAGGATGCCGCTTCAATCTGGGCTAGTGCAAATGGTTTCAAAACAAAAATCCGTGTAAATTTTTCAAATCTGCGTCATCTGTATTCTCAAAATAAAATCCGTGTCATACGCGTTCCAATAAAAGAACTTTTATACATTTGCTACACAGACCAAAATATTAAATGCAAAAATCTATATTCTATATTCTATTCACTCTTTTCTTTTCACAACTTCATTCCCAAAAAAAAATGATTACACCACCATATCTAAAAAAAGGCGATACGATTGCCATTGTTGCCACAGCTCGTAAAAACATTGAAGATAATTTGCAACCAGCCATTTCCTGGTTAAAAAATTGGGGTTTAGAAGTAGTCATTGGAAGTACTATTGGACTTGATAAAAACCAATTGGCAGGAACCGACGAGCAACGTGGGGCCGATTTTCAAACGCAACTCGATAATCCAAATATTAAAGCCATTTGGTGTGTTCGCGGTGGTTACGGTACCGTTCGTATGATTGATTTATTAGATTTTACTCCATTCAAAAAATCGCCAAAATGGATTGTTGGTTTTAGCGATGTTACGGTTTTGCACAGTCACTTGAATACAATGGGATTTCAATCGATTCACGGAATAATGCCTGTGAGTTCTAAAGCAACTGAAGAAGCCAAAGAAAGTTTGCGAAAAGCTTTGTTTGGCGAACATTTAGAATATACGGTACCGTGTGAAAATAAAAACCGTTTAGGAAGCGTCAAAGGCGAATTGGTTGGCGGAAATTTATCTATTTTATATAGTTTATTCGGTTCGCCATCGGCAATTGATTGTACCGATAAAATTCTTTTTATTGAAGATTTAGACGAATATTTATATCATATCGACCGAATGATGATGAATTTAAAACGCAATGGTTGCCTCGAAAGTTTAAAAGGAATAATCGTTGGCGGAATGACCAAAATGAAAGATAACGATATTCCGTGGGGAAAAGATGCGTTGGAAATTATTGACGATGTGACTTCAAAATATAATATTCCGATTATTTATAATTTTCCTGCCGGACACATGGCTAACAATCATGCGCTAATTTTTGGAAAACAGGTTTCAATAGAAGTGAATGATTTGGAAAGTAAAGTAATATTTGAATAGCTGAACACTGCAACTGAACACTAGAAACCGAACACTGAACACTAAAAATGGCTTCACACAACGAATTAGGAAAACTTGGAGAAGAATTAGCCGTTGCATTTCTTCAAAAAAACGGTTATGAAATTCTAGAAACTAATTATACGTTTCAAAAAGCAGAAATTGATATTATTGCTCAAAAAGAAATTACTCTTGCAATTGTAGAAGTAAAAACACGTTCGTCTATTGAATTTGGTTTGCCTCAAGATTTTGTGAAACCAAAAAAAATTCAACTTTTAGTAAAAGCCGTAAATGAATATGTTATTTCTAACGATTTAGAAGTTGATGTTCGTTTTGATATTATTGCTATAAGTAAAGACGATAACGATTTCAAAATCGAACATATAGAAGATGCGTTTTATTATTTTTAAACGCTAAACAAATTATAAAATAATAAAAAATGTCTATTAGTCTCAACTATTTAAATTAAATTCGTAAGATTAAAAAATAATAGAAATGAAAAAAATAACACTAATAGTAATCTTATTAAGTAGTTTATACAATTATTCACAAAATAAAATTGCTCAAAAAGTAAAGGAATTACAGAGCACGAAAACAAATTTTAAACCTATTTCAGTACTTTCAATTTCTCTAAACAATACTGATTCTGATGTAAATAAAGTAGTTGATAAATCTACTTTGGCTACTATAAAACTTCAAAGTATTTCAGAAATCATTACTAATAAATACGAAAACATTGAGTTAGAAATTCCGTATCAAAATCAAATTATTAAAGTATTGTTGTATCAAGAAAATCCGTTTTCTGAAGGATTTCATGTTGATACTGATAAAAACACTGATATTTCATATCAAAAAGGCGTCTATTATCGTGGAATAATAAAAGGAGAGGTGAATTCAATTGCAACTTTCAATTTTTTTAATGGCGAATTTAATGGCGTTATTTCTAGTGATGTTCTCGGGAATTTAGTTGTAGGAAAATTGGTTAAAGACAATAATACTACTGATTACATTGTATATTCAGATGCTAACATGAAAATATTAAATTCTTTTGAATGTCATGTTAAAGAAGACCCTGAATACATTCCTAATAATTCCGATACAAACAGAAACACCTTAAGTAATAGATGTGTTACCATGTATTTTGAAATTGATTATAATTTATTCCTTGCTAATGGAAGTAGTACTGTAACGACAACTAATTGGATAACTTCTGTTTTCAATAATGTTAGAACACTTTATGAAAACGACGGAATCACAATATCTTTAAGATCACTATTTATTTGGACAGAATTAGATCCTTATCAATCAATAGGGACTAATTCGGGAGCGTATTTAGATTTATTTAATCAAGTAAGACCTTTTTTTGATGGTGATGTAGGTCAATTAGTTGGCGTTGATCCGGGAGGACTTGGCGGAGTTGCCCGAACAATAAATGGTTTGTGTACAGCAAATAATTATAGCTATTCTGATATTAATTTTAGCTTTTCAGCTGTACCTAATTATTCTTGGACTATAAATGTTATAGCGCATGAATTTGGACACTTATTAGGATCCAGACATACTCATGGATGCTATTGGAATGGAGATAACACTTCTATTGATGGTTGTGGACAACAAGCAGGATTTAATGAAGGAAGTTGTCCAACTGGACCAATTCCAACTGCAACTGAAAAAGGAACTATAATGAGTTATTGCCATTTAATTTCAGGCGTGGGAATTAATTTCAATAATGGTTTTGGCACACAACCTGCACAAGCAATTGTAAATGCTGTAGATAATGGACAATGTTTAAGTTTGGATTGCGTTTCTGCTTGCATTAATTCAATTACAGCGATTAATACAAATAATTTAAGTCCAACTTCTGTATTGATAACATGGGATAGTTCAAATATAGCACAAACAAGTTGGGAAGTTTCTGTTACACCTTTTGCTTCTTCAACTTTTGTATGGAATACAGTGACAAGTAATAGTTTTACAGCTACAGGTTTAACGCCAAACACTTACTATAAAATTAGAATAAGACCTTTTTGTAGTGGGTTAACCGCTGTAAGTAGAGTACTGGTGTTTGCAACATCTGTTAACGATTATTGCGCAAATACACCTTTTACAGATGCCGGTGGATCTGGAAATTATTCTAATAATGAATCTTGGACAAGAACAATGATTCCCTCCAATCCTGGATTGAAAATTAAAGTAACTTTTACTAGTTTTAATCTTGAACTTAATTACGATTATTTATACATTTATAATGGTCCAGACGAAACTTATGGAGATTTAACTTTTGGAGGATTAACTGGTTCGATAAGTCCAGGTCCTTATACTTCTTCAACTACAAATGGCTCTTTAACTTTTAAATTTTATTCTGATCAAGCAATTAATGCTTCTGGTTGGAATGCAACAATTACTTGTACTGGAACGTTTGGTATTGAAGAAAATGATATTATCGATTTTAGTTATTATCCAAATCCAACGAATGGAAATGTAAACATTACTTCTAAAACAGAAATAGTTCAAGTTGAAGTGTTTAATATAACTGGTCAATTATTATATAAAAACACTTTAAATGAATTAAATACGAATGTAGATATTTCAGCTTTTGCAATTGGAACTTATTTCTTTAAATTAAAATTTGAGGGAGATAAGGAAGCCAACTTTAAAATAATTAGAAAATAACAATGTAGAGAACTTATTAAAAAACCGAACTTTATATTTTTGTAAGTTCGGTTTTTTTGTTTATAAAAAAGAATATGCAAAAGATATTTTTATTACACGGTGCTTTAGGAAGTGCTAAAAATTTTCACTTAATAGAACCATTGTTGCAAAATGATTTTGAAGTTCACACACATACTTTTGAAGGTCATGGTGAAAAAACAATTCCAGAAAATGATTTTACTATAGCTCGTTTTGCTAATGAAGTAGTAGATTATTTAGAACAAAATAACATCGATAAAATCAATATTTTTGGTTACAGTATGGGCGGTTATGTTGGTTTGTATTTGGCAAAACATTTTCCTGAAAAACTAGAAAAACTATACACTTTAGCAACAAAATTAAACTGGACAATTGAAGGTTCGTTAAAAGAAACCTCCATGTTAAATCCAATAATTATAAAAGAAAAAATTCCAAAATATGCTTTAGCTTTAGAACAACTTCACGGAAGTAATTGGGAAATTGTAATGCACAAAACAGCACAAATGATGCTCGATTTAGGAAAAAATCCTACTTTAAAAGCTAGCGATTTTGAACAAATAAAGACAGCTGTTTTGCTTTCTGTTGGCGATAAAGATGCTATGGTATCTATTGAAGAAACTGCAAATGCCTATCGCAAACTAAATAACGCTCAGTTTTTTGTAATGCCAAATACCATTCATCCTATTGAAAAAGTTGATGTTGCTGAATTAGTTCATCAGATAAAACGATTTATCAAAAACTAAATCTTTTCAATCAATTCCAACGCTTTATTAATACTTTTTACGTTTTCAAAAGTCAATAATAAGCGCAAACCATTTTTGGTTTCTTTCTCTTTCATTTTACACAAATTGGCGTTTTGTTGTACAAATTGAACCAGTTGAATAAAACGATTGGATTGGTAAAAATCACTTTGTTGATTGCCAACAAAATAACCAATCATTTTACCTTGTTTCAAAATCAATTTTTCGATTCCAATTTGAGTGGCTTTCCATTTTATACGAATACTATTCAATAATGCAAGTGCTTCTTTTGGCAAAGCTCCAAATCGATCAATAAGTTTTTGTTCGTATAATGCTAATTGCGCTTCGTCTTTAATGTTACTCAATTCGTTGTATAAATTCAATCGTTCCGAAATATTATTGATATAGTCATCGGGAAACAGCAATTCAAAGTCGGTGTCAATTTGAATATCTTTTACATATTCTTTGGTTTCCATATTGTTTTCTTCTTGGTATATGTCTTTGAACTCGTTTTCTTTCAACTCATCAATAGCTTCGTTTAAGATTTTTTGATAGGTATCAAATCCTATTTCATTAATAAATCCGCTTTGTTCACCTCCTAATAAATCGCCTGCTCCACGAATTTCCAAATCCTTCATGGCAATATTAAATCCACTTCCTAATTCACTAAATTGCTCTAACGCATTGATTCTTTTTTGTGCTTCGGACGACATTGACGAAAATGGTGGCGTAATAAAATAACAAAACGCTTTTTTATTACTTCTACCTACTCTTCCTCGCATTTGATGCAAATCGGACAACCCGAAATTATTCGAATTATTTATAAAAATTGTATTCGCATTTGGCACATCCAAACCACTTTCAATAATGGTAGTAGCAACCAAAACATCAAATTCGCCATTCATAAACGCCAACATTAATTCTTCTAGTTTTTTGCCTTCCATTTGTCCGTGACCAATTCCGACACGTGCATCGGGAACCAAACGCTGAATCATTCCGGCTACTTCTTTGATATTTTCAATTCGGTTATTGATAAAAAATACTTGTCCGTTTCGTTGAATTTCATACGAAATCGCATCGCGAATCACTTCTTCACTAAAACGAATGACTTGAGTTTCTATCGGATAACGATTCGGTGGTGGCGTTGTAATTACCGATAAATCTCTCGCTGCCATCAACGAAAATTGTAGCGTTCTCGGAATTGGAGTTGCTGTTAATGTCAACGTATCTATGTTTTCGGCAATAGTTTTAAGTTTGTCTTTTACATTCACACCAAATTTTTGCTCTTCATCAACAATCAACAAACCTAAATTTTTAAACTTAACATCTTTACTTACTAATTGATGTGTTCCGATAATAATATCGACTTTTCCATCAATTAAATCTTTTAAAGTTTCGCTTTTTTGTTTGGCAGATCGAAACCGATTTAAGTAATTTATGGTAACTGGCATGGCTGCCAAACGCTCGGTAAAAGTGCGATAATGTTGGTATGCTAAAATGGTTGTTGGTACTAAAATAGCAACTTGTTTTCCGTTATCGACTGCTTTAAACGCAGCTCGAATAGCGACTTCAGTTTTTCCAAATCCAACATCGCCACACACTAATCGGTCCATCGGACGATCGCTTTCCATATCGACTTTTACATCCCGAGTTGCGGTAATTTGGTCGGGCGTGTCTTCGTAAATAAACGAACTTTCCAACTCGGCTTGCAAATAACTATCGGGCGCGTATTGAAATCCTTTTTCCAATCTTCGCTTGGCGTACAACTGAATCAAATTGAACGCAATATGTTTAACACGCGCTTTTGTTTTTAGTTTCAGCGCTTTCCATGCTCCCGAACCTAATTTGTAAATTTTTGGTGGAACGCCGTCTTTTCCTGTATATTTTGAAATTTTGTGAAGTGAGTGAATACTTACATACACAATATCATTATCGGCGTAAGCGATTTTTATCGCTTCTTGCGTTTTGCCTTCGACTTGAATTTTTTGTAAACCACCAAATTTTCCGATTCCGTGATCGATGTGTGTTACATAATCGCCAACCGAAAGTGTGGTTAGTTCTTTTAGCGTTAATGTTTGCTTTTTAGAATAGCCGTTTTTGATGCTGAATTTATGATATCGTTCAAAAATTTGATGATCGGTGTAACACGCAATTTGATTTTCATCGTCAATAAAACCTTGAAAAATAGGAAAAACTATGGTTTTATATTGTTTGCGAATGTCTTCGTGATTTTCTTCATCAATACTTTGAAAAATATCGTGAAATCGATTCGCCTGACTTTCATTAGAGCAGAACAAATAATTTTTGATTCCGTTAAAGTGATTTTCACTTAAATTATTTAATAATAAATCGAATTGTTTGTTGAATGAAGGTTGCGGATGAGTGTGAAATTCGATAGTTGTATCGATAGAAAAAATAGGAGAATTTCCGATTTCTAGTATAGGAAAATCGTGTGCTTTTTTAAGAAACGATTTACTGTTGATGAACAATTCATCTGGTGTAGCGCGATTAATTTCTTTTGAAAGTTTGTTAAAAGCTTCGGTTGCTTTTTGAAAAAACGTATCCAATTGTGCACACAGAATTTCTGTGTTTTGAAGTAATAATACCGTTTTATCGTTGATGTAATTCAAAAAACTTTCACGAGATTCATTTGATAATTTAGAATCAACATTGGGAATAATACTAATCTTTTTTTGAATTTCAATTGATAATTGTGTCGCAACATCAAAACTTCGAATACTGTCGACTTCGTTACCGAAAAATTCCAATCGATACGGATTGTCGTTAGAAAAAGAAAACACATCTACAATTCCGCCACGAACCGAAAACTCACCAGGTTCTGATACAAAATCGACACGTTTGAAATTGTATTCAAACAATACTTCGTTAATAAAATCGATGGAAAGTTGATCGTTAACGGAAACTTTTAAGGTGTTTTTTTCGAGTTCTTTTCGAGTAACTACTTTTTCAAAAATAGCTTCAGGATACGAAACAATTATAGATGGTTTTTTACGTGAATTAATTCGGTTTAAAACCTCAGCTCGAAGCAACACATTTGCATTGTTGGTTTCATCTATTTCGTATGGTCTTCGATACGAACTTGGATAAAACAACACATCTTGATTGTTTAATAAATTTTCTAAATCATTCAAATAATACGCTGCTTCTTCTTTATCTTGAAATAAAATTAGAAACGGTAAATCGGTTTTATCAAATAGAGTTTTAATGACAAAAGACAATGACGATCCGACCAAACCTTTGACAGAAAGTTTGGCATTTTGTTTTTGAAGTGCGTCAGCAATAAAATTTACTTTAGCCGATTTTTCATAAATAGAAAGTAGTTCCGATTTACTCAACTTTCATTGGTTTTATATCGTTCATCGAATTCGGAACTGCTCTTGTAGTATCCTTCATTTTAATAAAATCGGGTTCGCCTTGTTCTCTAGGAATTAAACTTTTTTGAATAATTTCCTGCATTTGCATTTGCAATGAATTGATTTCGGTATTGATATCACTTAAAATAGTGATTACTTTTTTATCGGGTATTTGATTCAAATGAATAAATAAATCCAATGATTTTATTTTAGTTGTTAAAACTGAAATACGGCTTTTTATTTGAGGAGAATTATATCGTGCTGGAATATTGTTATACAAATCGGTTACTTTTTTAGAAAGTGTGCTCGCTTTTTTTTGAAAAGCACCAATAGTACTTTTGGGTTTTAAATTTATTTCAGTTACAAAAGCACGCCATTCTGTCCAATTGTTTGCAATGGATTGCGCTCCAGGTTCCATACTTGGAATAGAAAAATTCCATGCTTTATTGATGTTATTGAAAATAACGTCTCTTTTTTTTGCTTCTTTTTGTTGTTCGACAATACGTTCTTGATTATCGTTTTGACACGACAACAGTAGAAAAGAAAACCAAATTAAATAGATAACTTTCAATTTCATGATAAAATTACTTTGATATACAAAAATACAAAAGTAGTAGTTTAGTTTTAGAGATAATGTGAAAGGTTTTATAAAATTGAAATTTGTCAATTGAAGTAGTTTTTAAATTCAAAATTCGTTGTTCAAAATTGAATATTCATCATTTTTTGAACATGGAATATTCAACTTGGAATTTTGAATTTTGAAAAATGTATCTTTGTTATATCAAAATCAAAAAACAATGACAACGAAAATATTAATCATTGGTGCTTGTGGTCAGATAGGAACTGAGCTAACAATGAAATTACGTTCTATTTATGGAAATGAAAATGTAATTGCATCTGACATCAGAAAACTAAATACCGATATTGTTAATAACGGAATTTTTGAAGTGGTTAATGCTTTGGATTACAATCAGATTGAACACTTAATTGAGCAATACGAGATTACGGATGTGTATTTAATGGCTGCTTTGTTATCAGCTACAGCAGAAAAAAATCCGGCATTTGCTTGGGATTTGAATATGAATTCGTTGTTTCATGTTTTGAATCTTGCGAAAGCAAAAAAAATAAAAAAAATATTTTGGCCTTCGAGTATAGCGGTTTTCGGACCAACAACTCCTCGCGAAAATACACCACAATACACCATAATGGAACCTACAACTGTTTACGGAATTAGCAAACAAACTGGTGAACGATGGTGCGAATATTACCATCATCAATATGGTGTTGATGTGCGAAGTATTCGTTATCCTGGATTAATTAGTTGGACAACCGAACCCGGAGGAGGAACCACTGATTATGCTGTTGATATTTACCACAAAGCATTGAAAGACGGAAAGTTTGAATGTTTCCTTTCGGAAGACACCAAATTACCAATGATGTATATGAATGATGCTATTAGAGCTACTGTTGAAATTATGCAAGCTGAAGCTGATGATATTAAAATTCGTTCGTCGTATAATTTAGCCGGAATTAGTTTTACACCTACAGAAATTGCTAAAGAAATTAAGAAATACATTCCCGATTTTTCGATTACTTACAAACCTGATTTTCGTCAGAAGATTGCTGATAGTTGGCCTGCATCTATTGATGATAGTTGCGCAAGAACCGATTGGAATTGGAAACACCAATTCGAAATTGATACGATGACAGAAGTAATGTTGGAGAATTTGAGAAAATAGTTAGTAATTATTAAACACTAACTATTATTTGCACATTGTCAAACTGCGCTTGTCGAAATGTTATTTTTTCAACTTATCAATTAAAGCGTCTTCAATAGGTGTTTTTATTTTTACAACTGCATCCGAATTATCATTAGGAATGGTCATTGACAAAACATAATGTTTTATTTTCCATGTATTTCTTACTTTTACTAAAACCCCAGAACCTCGACAAATTTTCATTTGTGTGTTTAATAATTCGTCAAACCAAGCCAATTTACCATCTGCTGAAAAATAAATATTTCGCTGTAAAGCGGTAAAATTCCATGCTTTTCCCTTATCAAAATAAGGTTTGGCAAAATCTTGAAACGCTCTTTTGTTCCAATTTTCAGTTGCATCAGTGCCAATAAAAATAGCGTCTTCTGTTAAAGCTCCAAAATAAGCATCATAATTAACATCCGCAGCAGCTTTATGCCAATTGTCTACTAATGCATTTATTTCTGATTTAGTAGCTTCGCTGTTTTGAGCCGATAAAGAAACTGTGATAAATAATAGAATGGTAAGTAGTTTTTTCATGGTTTTAGTTTTGATAAAAATAAATAAAAATAAGCTAATTTCACATCCGCATAAAAAAATATTAATTTAATACCATTTATGGTTAGAATTTACTATAAAGAAAATGAAGATTTTTTGCTTTATTTAAAAAAGAAAAATCAAACATAGCATCGTTACGGTTTATTTTTATTTTGAAGAAGAAAGCTAAAAGGAACTTTTTATTGCAGTAAATTCTAACCTTAAATGGTATAATTCCGTAATAAAATTAAAGTTTTAAAAAAGGTATTTAAATAACTGTTATATTTGAAATCTAAAAAATAAAATTCTTATGAAAAACATTTTAAGCATATTCGTTTTAGCATCGTTATTATTTACCTCATGTAAAAAAGAAGAAACAACTGAAGAAACTCCTGTAGAAGAAGTTGCTACTGATGCAAATGCAATAGCAACAACAGATAGTTTGGCAACAACAGATGTTCCTTCAACACCACAAACCGATGCTAATACCACAAATTCGGTTATGAACGGTCAACCAATTACTGGAAGCACATCGACTCCACCTCCAACACAAAAAGCTGCAAAAGGAATGAATCCTGCTCATGGTCAACCAGGTCATCGTTGCGATATTTCTGTAGGAGAACCATTAAATTCTCCTCCTGGAAAAGCAAAAACTCCGTCAATTCCAACCCAAGCAATTAAACAATCAACTACTGTTACTCCAGAAATGTTAAAATCGAATACTACTGCTACACCAACAACTCCTGCTGCTCCAGTAGTAACAGCACCTGGAATGAATCCTCCACACGGACAAGAAGGACATGTTTGTGGTACAGCAGTTGGCGCGCCTTTGCCTAAATAGATTACTTACATTTACAATATTAAAAAGGCGATGCACAAAGTTTCGCCTTTTTTTGTTGATTTAATACCGCATTGTTAAAAATTTACGTTTTGAATACTTTTCAAATTGCATTATATTTACCAAATGAATTGGTTTTCTAAAATAGTTACAAAAAAAGATAAAGAAACAATCGATCCGATGAAATCGGAGATTCACGAACAACAAAAAAACAATATAAAAAACGTGAGTAAAAAGTTTTTAATTATTGGTCTCGGAAATATTGGCGCAGACTACATCAATACACGTCATAATATAGGTTTTAAAATACTTGATTATATTGCTAAAAAAGAAAGCGTATCTTTTCAAACAGCCAAATTGGGTGATATTGCCGAGTATAAAATTAAAGGAAGAACTTTGCTTTTTTTAAAACCAAATACCTACATGAACCTTAGTGGAAAAGCGCTAAAATATTGGATGGATAAAGAAAATATCAGCATAGAAAATGTACTTGTAATTACCGATGATTTGAATTTGTCATTTGGTACAATTAGGATAAAAGCAAAAGGTAGTGATGGTGGTCATAACGGATTGAAAAACATACAATTGATTTTAAATTCTACCGAATATGCTCGTTTTCGATTTGGGATAAGCGACGAATTTAAAAAAGGACAACAAGTCAATTATGTACTCGGTGAGTGGAGTGAAGAAGAAAATGTAAAACTTCCAGAACGATTTGAATTAGCATCTGAAATTATACTTTCATTTGCATTAGCCGGATTAAATACAACAATGAATACTTATAATGGTAAATAATTCATATTTATTTTAACCACATAAGTTCTATAAAAAATTACTTTTGTAAACAAACTAAAATTTTTGGAAACTTTCTACACTATTGACAGTTATAATAAGTCAAAATCAGTAATTACCATTGGAACTTTTGATGGTGTTCATATTGGGCATAAAAAAATTCTTGAAAAAATAATTCAAAATGCTAAAGAATCAGATTGTAAAAGTGTGGTTCTTACTTTTTTTCCGCATCCTAGAATGGTTTTACAAGAAAAAAGCGAAATCAAATTACTAAACACTATCGATGAAAAAATTCAATTATTTGAAGAATTAGGAATTGATTATTTGATAATTCATCCGTTTGATTATAAGTTTTCTCGCCTAACCGCTGAAGAATTTGTTACAACAATTTTAATTGAAAAGTTCAACGTTCAGAAAATAGTTATTGGTTATGACCATCGTTTTGGCAGAAACAGAACTGCAAATATTTACAATTTAATTCTTTTCGGACAACAATACAATTTTGAAGTGGAACAAATTACTGCTCAAGAAATTGATGAAATTGCCATCAGTTCTACCAAAATCAGAGTTGCTATTTTAGGAGGTAATATTAGTTTAGCAAATCAATATTTAGGATATGAATACTCTTTTTCGGGAACTGTTGTTAAAGGCAAACAAATTGGAAGAACTATTGGTTTTCCAACTGCAAATATTCAAAGTAAAGAAGACTATAAATTAATTCCTAAAAATGGTGTTTATATTGTAAAATCAGTAATTGAGAATCAATTGGTTTATGGAGTTATGAATATTGGCAATCGACCAACTGTTGGTGGAGATTCTCAAACAATCGAAGCTCATTTTTTGAATTTTAATATGGATATTTACAATAAAAACATTACAATTGTTTTTGTTGAGTTCATAAGAGAGGAAGTGAAATTCAATTCGTTGGACGATTTAAAAATTCAAATAAACAAAGACAAACTATTTGCTATAAATCATATCTCGAATTTATAAATCTATTATTTTTTATGTTAATTTTTAAGATGTACTGCTTATTTTTTATAAATTTGACTGTATTTTTTCCTATTTCTTAACAATTAAATAGCGCATTATGAAATTACCAAAAGAATTTATTAATGGGTTTATAGTATTTATTGGTTTAGCAGTTTACTTTTTTTTAATGGAAATTTTTGGATTAACAGATCTTCATTACTTGCGATTTCTTAATGTATTTATTGTTTATTTTGGAATTCATCGCACTTTACAATCGAATTTTACTGAAAAAAAATTGAGTTATTTACCCAATTTGATTTCCTCTGCTTTAACAGCAACTATCGGAATTTTATTAAGCGTCATTGCATTTGTTTTGTATGTTTATTTTAGAGGTGGTCAATCGTATTTAAATGGTCTTTCTGATGGAATTTTATTCGGCGGAACACCAACTGTAACTGAATATATTTTCGGATTATTATTTGAAGGAATCGCTTCTGGTTTAGTTGTTGTTTTTATCAGTATGCAATATTGGCAAGGCAAAACAAAAGAAAACACTTAAAAACTGGTTTTGTTTCTTAAAACAATTTACCTACTTTTGATGCACTAAAATTTGCATCAAATGAGCGTCACTAAACACAATTGGACAAAAGAAGAAATTATTGCCATTTACAACAAACCACTAATGGATTTGATGTATGAGGCTGCAACAATACACAGAGCATCTCATGATCCTAATGTAGTTCAGGTTTCTACTTTATTATCAATAAAAACTGGAGGTTGCCCTGAAGATTGTGGTTATTGTCCACAAGCTGCGCGTTATCATACTGATATTGAAGGCAACGATTTAATGTCGGTAAACCAAGTTAAAGCTCAAGCATTACGTGCAAAATCGAGCGGATCTTCACGAGTTTGCATGGGAGCAGCTTGGCGAAATGTGAAAGACGGACCCGAATTTGACCAAGTATTAGAAATGGTTCGTACCATCAATAAGTTAGATATGGAAGTATGTTGTACGCTTGGTATGATTACTGAAAATCAAGCGCATCGATTAGCAGAAGCTGGTTTATATGCTTACAATCACAATTTAGATACATCGGAAGAATATTATAAAGAAGTTATTTCTACTCGTGGTTTTGAAGATAGATTGCAAACTATCAAAAATGTTCGTAAAACCAATGTTACCGTTTGTAGTGGTGGAATTATTGGAATGGGAGAAAGTGTTGACGATAGAGCTGGAATGTTAGTGGCATTATCTACATTAAGTCCGCAACCAGAATCAGTTCCAATAAATGCTTTAGTTGCTGTTGAAGGAACTCCTTTGGAAGAAGAAAAACCAGTCGAAATTTGGGAAATGATTCGTATGGTTGCAACTACACGAATTGTAATGCCACAAACACAAGTCCGACTTTCGGCAGGAAGAATGAATATGAGTCGCGAAGGTCAGGCAATGTGTTTTTTTGCTGGCGCTAATTCTATTTTTGCTGGCGATAAATTACTAACAACTCCAAATCCAGATGTAAATGAAGACATGAAAATGTTTGAGATGTTAGGACTAATTCCGCAAAAACCTTTTATAAAAGTAGCGCAACCCGAAACAGTAGAAGCCGAAGATTCGCAATACCAATCGTTAGGCGAAAAACCAAAATGGACACGACCAGAACATAAAATTGAACGAAATTTAGAAGCTTCTGTAAAAGGGAAATAGAAAGTTCTAAAATAAAAAAATTCCCAATCTGAATAAGGTTGGGATTTTTTGTGTCTAAATATGTTTGTCAAATTAATGAACCATTCCTACAATCTCAAGATCATTTCCAGAAATGTCATTGATGTATAAAGTACCAGTGGTATTTGTTCCACCGTATCCTACAAGTCTAAATATGACAGTTAAATTGGTTAAACTTTGAAGGTTATAAATTGAATTTAACGGAATTTCAGATATATTATTCCCTAAAGCGGTTGTGTCTGGCAAAGAAATAACCGAACCGAGATTGGTAAAATTTGTTCCGTCAATTGAATATTGCCATTGAACATTTGGCGGAGCTGTTGCAGATCTCCTTATATTGTGTGTTCCAATTTTAATAAAGGAAAATTTTGAAGCGGGAGGCAAAACCAACGATATCGTAGCATAATCATTATTTGTTATTGCAGTAGATAAATTGGTCCCAGCGTCATAACCTACAGATCCCCATAGTCCAGCTAAGGATGCAGCAGTCAATCCTGCGCCTCTTTCCAAACTAGCAGACGATATTTGATTGATTGCTGATGCAGCCTGCGGAGAAGCTCCACCACCAGTATAACCACTTATTTCCCAGTTTGCAAAAGAAATAGTTGGATAATTAGCATTTCCTAAGACTTGCCAATTGGTTCCGTCAAAACCTAAAAATAGTTTTTTATTAGTATCAAAAACCAATAATCCTTCAGAAGCAGTAGCGGTTAAAGTAGTTATAGCAGCTGTTGTTAATCTTGGTAATAATAAACCTCTTGTGGTCGAGGTAACATCCAATTCAGCAGAAGCATTCGGATTTATTGTATTTATCCCAACTTGGGCTTCAGAAAAATTAATAAACACTAAAATCAATAGTAAAGAAATAGATTTTTTCATGGCATAAATAAAATAATTTAAATAACAAAATTAAATTTAATTTACAGAATTTCAATACTTTTGTGTTACTAAATTATCATTTTTTTTGAAAAATTTATGTTTTGAATCAAAAATTAAACAACACTATAAAGGAAGTAGTACAAAAACTTGAGTATTACTGTTCCTACCAAGAACGCTGTCATGTTGAGGTAAATGAAAAACTCTACGGATTTACTATCACTAATGAAGAAAAATCTGCCATAATTGTACATCTTATTAATCAAAACTTTCTGAATGAAGAACGGTTTGCCATGGTGTTTTCGATTAGTAAATTTCATCAAAAAAAATGGGGAAAAATTCGCATAAAAAACGAATTAAAATTTCGGAAAATTTCAGATTATTTAATAACAAAAGCACTTAAAGAAATTCCTTTAGAAGAATACGAAACTACTTTTCAAACGTTATCCGAAAAATATTGGGAAACAATAATTGAGAAAAATCCACAAAAAAAGCGTAAAAAATTCTGTGATTATTTACTCCGAAAAGGCTGGGAAAGTGAATTGATTTATCAAAAAGTTAAGGCGTTTGAAAAATAGTATTTTATCTTAAAAACTATTTACTCAACAAAATACTCACAGCATTTCCTCCAAAACCAACTGCGTTAATCAACACTTTTTTAATATCTTTTCTAGGTTTTTGTTTTTCTGCAAAAGGCACTTCAATGAAATAGTTGTGTTGCATCATTAGTATCGCTAATTCCATATTTAACATTCCAGAAGCTCCAAATGTGTGTCCGGTTTTCCATTTGTTTGTTGTCAGCATTGGATGGGATTTTCCAAAGATTTTTAGGATTGCTTTGTACTCTGACAAATCGCCTTTTAAAGTTCCTGGAGCATGCATTACAATAGCATCAACTTCATTTATATTGCTGTTTTGTAATGCCATTTTCATGGATTTTTGGAAACATTCAGCATCGTCAGAAATAGAAATATTGTGTTGTATGGTATCCGTAGCATAACCAATTCCTTCGATATAAGCTAAAGCATTTTCTTGTTCACCTAATTCCAGACAAGCAACTGCAGCACCTTCGCCTAGTACCATCGAATTTCTAGTTTTTTGTAAATCGAAAGCTCGACAGGCCCATTCGCCATCCCGAAGCTTCGGGACAGAGTGACATTTTTTTGGATTAGAATAAATTTTTAGAGCGTTCATTTGCGCAATAGTAAATGCTGTCAAAGGCGCTTCACTTCCGCCAACCAAAAACTTCGTTGCCATTCCCGATTGTAACCAAGCAACAGCATTTAATACAGCATGCAAAGCCGTGGAACAAGTAATGGAGTGTGATATTTCGGGTCCTTTATTTTTTAAATCGTGTGCTACCCAAGAAGAAATATTTCCTAATGTAGTTGTTGGTGAAGTTAAAGTAGCTGTTTTACCAGTTTGTAAAAACTCTTTATGAAACTTTTCAAAAAGTTGTGTTGCTCCTCGCGAAGAACCAATGTTAATTCCGAATTCATCACCTGTTTTCCAACCTGCATTTTTAATGGCTTGACGTGACACTAAAATAGCTAGTAAAACGGTTTCATCTAAAGCTTTATATTTTGTTGCCGATTTTTGTAAAATTGCTATTTCTTTTCTTTCATCAGCTGGAATAACTGCAACAAATTCTTCTCGTCCATCGAAATCTTGAGTAGAAATTAGTGATTTATCCGAAAGATAATTTTGCCAAATAGTATCCGGATTATTTCCTAATGGAGAAATGGAGGATAATGATGTTATTGCTATTTTTTGTTTCATTGGTATTGGGTAGCTCGATGCAATCTTACAGATTTATTTAACCGCAAAGTTCGCAAAGTTTTACGCAAAGTTCACAAGGTTTAGGAATTTTGTTTCGGAAAATAATTATACAATTTCTAAGGCTCTTTCTACAGTTAGATATACTTTTTCCAACTGTTTTTGGGTTATGATATAAGGCGGTAAAATGTAAATAATGTTGCCAACCGGGCGCAATATAACTCCGTTTTCGATAAAATAATTATAGAGTTTATTTCGTAATGTTCCATAATAACTTTCTTGAGTTTCTGTTTTGATTTCTAGAGCAAAAATAACTCCAAGAACTCGAGTTGTTTTTACTTTTGGGTGGTTTTTAATAGTATTTTCGAAAGCTAAATGGCATTTGTTTATTCTTTGAATATTGTCTTGCATTTCATTTGTTAGCAACAATTTGATACTAGCCAAAGCGGCCGCACAACCTGTAGGATTGGCTGTAAAAGTGTGTCCGTGTAACAATGCTTTATTAACATCAATGTCTAAAAACCCTTCAAATAATTCTTGTGTAAAAGTAGTTAACGCCATCGGAATGGTACCGCCTGTTAATGCTTTTGATAAACACATCATATCGGGTTTGTTTTGAAGATAATCGGATGCAAATGTTTTACCTGTTTTTCCAAAACCAGTCATCACTTCATCGGCAATCGTAAAAACATTGTTTTGTTGGCAAATGACAATCATTTTATCTAAAACTTCTGCAGAATACATAACCATTCCAGCCGCGCCTTGAACTAATGGTTCGAAAATAAAAGCGGCAAATTCATCCGTTAAAACTAAATCGGTTAACCAATTGATGCTTTTTTCTTCATTTCCTTTTGTTGGAACTGGAATTCGAGTTACTTCTAATAAAGATCCTTCAAATGCTTCTGTAAAAAAAGTTATTCCACTCGCAGCCATTGCACCAAAAGTATCTCCATGAAAAGCATCATCAAAAGCAATGATTTTTGTCTTCTTAATTCCTCTATTATAATTAAATTGTAACGCCACTTTAATAGCCACTTCAACAGCAGTAGAACCATTGTCGGAATAGAAAATTTTCTTTTGATTGGCAGGCAAAATTTCTATTAATTTTTCTGAGAGTAAAACGGCAGATTCATGCGTAAAACCACCAAAAAGTACATGTTCTAAAGTGGTAAGTTGTTTATAAATAGCATCCGCAATAAAAGTGTTAGAATGTCCAAATGGATTTACCCACCATGAAGCAATTGCGTCGATGTATTCTTTGCCGTTTTCATCCCAAAGCAAAGCGTCTTTACCTTTTACAATTGCAGGAAAACTAGCAGCTGTTTGATGTTGTGTGTACGGATGCCAATTGTGTTTTTTATCTCTTTCGGAAAGGTTCATTTTTGATGATAGATAATTAGATGATAGACAATAGTTGAAAGACGCGATTGAAGGATAAATTGTCTATTACATCATGTCGTTATAAATTTAGTAGATTTTCTCGGAACTTATCGGCATAATACTGAATTACATTTTGATCAAAATAAGGTTCATTGTCAATTCTTCCTAGTAATTTTGCTTTGGTTTTATTTAGTATAATTTCTTCCGTTGCTTTGTTTTCATCACCAGAAAACACAATTCCTACTACTTCAATTTTTCTTGATTTTAAAGCTTCAAAAGTGAGTAAAGTATGATTAATACTGCCTAAATAATGCCGTGAAACAACAATTACTTTATAATCATTTTGAATAATATCTATAATGCAATCATTATTGTTTAAAGGAACTAAGACACCACCAGCTCCTTCAATTACGAGATGATTTATTGTTTTTGGTTCGATGATTTTTTTTAAATCGATAGTAATGTTATCAATTTTTGCAGCATAATGCGGACTTACGGGAGTTTGAAGTTTGTAACTGTTTTGATGAACAACGGTTTTTTTATTAGAAATGTAGTTTTGAATTTTATAACTATCAGAATTTTCCAAATCGCCTGCTTGGATTGGTTTCCAGTAATCAGCTTCGAGAGCTTGCGTAATAATTGAACATGCAATGGTTTTACCAACATCGGTTCCTATTCCGGTAATGAAAATTTTCATTTTATAAAATTTGAACCCTTTCAGAATTTCAAAATTCTATAAAGGTTATATTTAAAACACAAAAGTACTTAACAATCGCAACACTTCTACTATTTCTTTCTCCGAATTGTAACTGTGCAAACAAAATCGCAATCGTTCTTGACCATCTGGAACTGTTGGAGATAATATGGGCTTTACATCAAAACCTTTTTCTTGTAATTGCGAAGCGATAGTTTTTACCTTTTCGTTACCTGGAATAATCGCACATTGAATTGCCGATTTACTATAAACAAAAAGCGGTTTTAATCCGAGTTGTAATTTTTGTTGATTGAAAAACGAAATGTTATTTTTTAATTGTTTTAGAGCCAAACCTTCTTTTGACAAAAGGTGATAAGCGACTAAAATAGATGCAACTGAATGCGGAGAAAGTCCAGTTGTGTATATAAAACTTCTAGAAAAATTTACTAAATAGCTTTTTAATTGGTTACTCCCAAGAATAGCTGCACCATGACAACCTAGACCTTTTCCAAAAGTCATAATTCGAGCAAAAACATTGTGTTGTAAACCCAAACTTTGAATTATTCCTTCTCCTCCTGAAGTTTCAGAATCACCAAAAACCCCCAATGCATGCGCTTCATCAATCACTAAATAACAATTGTGTTTCTCAGAAAGTTGAACCAGTTGTTCGATATTTGGAGTATCACCATCCATAGAAAAAACACTTTCGGTAACGATGTATATAATTGTTGTTAGTTGATTTTCTGCTGATGCATGTAGTTTAGAAAGTATTTTTTCTAGATCTTGAAAATCATTATGTTGAAATTTAAATGCTTTGGCATTACTCATTTGAATTCCGTCGCGAATGGAAGCATGACACAATTCATCAAATAAAATAATATCATTTCGTTGAGGAACAGCACTAAAAAAACCTATGTTAGCATCATAACCTGAATTAAAAATTAAAGCACTTTCGGATTGATGAAAATTGGCAATATAGTTTTCAGTTTCATTATACAAACCATGGTTGCCAGAGAGCAATCGAGAACCTGTAGCGCCGTTTGTTTTTATATTTCTATCAAGTAAATATTGATGCGTTTGATTAAAAATTACTTCGTTTTTTGAAAAACCAATATAATCATTTGAAGCAAAATCGATTAAATCATTCGGTTCTGGTAATTTTCGTAAAGCATTGTTTTGCTTACGTTGCTTTAGTTTTTTCGATAAAGACTCTGGAAAAGGTTTCACGATATTGTTTTATCAACCCATTTTGAATTTCCTTTTTCAGTAGCGTCAAGTAATTTCAGATTTAATTTATCAGAAAACAATTTACCATAGTCAATTGCTTTTTGTGCATTATCAAAATCCATTATAATGAAATGTTTATTTCCTTCGTACCAAAGGTTGACCTCAAATTGTTCGGCGCCAATGTTGTTAAATACGGAAACATATTTTAATTCAGGCATAGAGGAATGGTACTTGAATTTAAATATACCTTGACTGATTTCGGTTTTTAGTTTTTCATTTTCAAGATTAAGATATCGGGTTTTTACAACAGAAAACCCTAGTCCTATAACAAACGCAATAAGAGCAATTGTTAAGTTTCCTCCCAAATCTTTTTCAATTGAAGTGTCTTCAGGAAAGGTGTACACTAAGTAAAAAGCATAAACAGCCCAACTTAATGATGCGATGTAAAACACTGCAGCAATAATTAAATGCCAAAATGGTCTGTCACTTTTACTGAGAACTATTTCGTTTTGATGAATATCCATTTACCAAAAATAAAAAAAGCCATGCAATAATACATGACTTTTTACTTTTATTTTTTAACAGTTCTTTTAGTCGGCTAAAACAATTATTTTATTGTCTTTCATTTCAATAGTTCCTGATTCGATTTCTAGAGTGAAATTCGAATCGTTAATGGTAATGAATTTACTAGCAACCTCTTTATTTAGTTTAAATTCGGGAGCCATAATTTTTACAGTTCCTTGTTTTAACGTAGAAACTATTGGCGCGTGATTGTTTAACACTTGAAACGAACCGTTTACGCCCGGAAGTGTAACCGAAGTAACTTCTCCCTTAAATAATGTAGCTTCTGGTGATACTATTTCTAAAATCATAATTTATTAGTGTTCAGTGCGCAGTGTTCAGTGGGCAGTCTGAATACTGAACACTGAACACTGCTAACTATTTTAAGCTTCTGCCAACATTTTTTGTCCTGCTTCAATTGCGTCTTCAATAGTTCCTTTAAGGTTGAAAGCAGCTTCTGGCAAGTGATCCAATTCACCATCAATAATCATGTTGAATCCTTTGATCGTATCTTTAATGTCAACTAATACTCCAGGAATACCTGTAAATTGCTCTGCAACGTGGAACGGCTGCGACAAGAAACGTTGTACTCTACGCGCACGAGAAACTGATAGTTTATCTTCTTCAGACAATTCTTCCATACCTAAGATGGCGATAATATCTTGTAATTGTTTGTATTTTTGAAGTATTTCTTTTACTCTTTGTGCGCAATCGTAATGTTCAGCACCTAAAATTTCTGGAGTAAGTATTCTTGAAGTAGAATCTAATGGATCTACTGCAGGATAAATTCCTAACTCGGCAATTTTACGAGACAATACTGTTGTTGCATCTAAGTGAGCAAAGGTTGTTGCTGGAGCAGGATCGGTTAAATCATCCGCAGGAACGTAAACCGCTTGTACTGAAGTAATAGATCCTTTTTTGGTTGATGTAATTCTTTCTTGCATCGCACCCATTTCGGTTGCTAATGTTGGTTGATACCCTACTGCAGATGGCATACGACCTAAAAGCGCCGATACTTCTGAACCAGCTTGTGTAAAACGGAAGATGTTATCTACGAAGAAAAGTACGTCTTTACCTTGATCTGAACCAGCACCATCACGGAAATATTCAGCAATTGAAAGTCCAGATAAAGCCACACGAGCTCTAGCTCCTGGTGGTTCATTCATTTGTCCAAAAACGAAAGTAGCTTTTGATTCTCTCATTCCAGGCTTATCAACTTTAGATAAATCCCAACCACCGTTTTCCATAGAATGCATGAATTCGTCACCGTATTTTATAATTCCCGACTCTAACATCTCACGAAGTAAGTCGTTTCCTTCACGTGTTCTTTCGCCAACTCCTGCGAATACTGAAAGTCCACCGTGACCTTTTGCTATATTGTTAATCAACTCCTGTATCAAAACTGTTTTACCAACACCAGCACCACCAAACAAACCAATTTTACCACCTTTAGAATAAGGCTCGATAAGGTCGATTACTTTAATACCTGTAAATAAAACTTCAGACGAAGTTGATAAATCTTCAAATCTTGGTGCTTGTTTGTGAATTGACATTCCGTTTGCACCGTCTTTTGGTAAGTTCCCAAGACCATCAATTGCATCACCAATTACGTTAAACAAACGTCCGTAAACATCGGCTCCAATTGGCATTTGAATTGGTGCTCCAGTTCCTACTACTTCTGTTCCTCTAGACAAACCGTCTGTAGAGTCCATCGAGATAGTACGAACGGTATCTTCACCAATGTGCGATTGTACTTCAAGTACTAATAAAGTACCGTCTTTTCTTGTGATTTCTAATGAATCGTAAATTTTTGGAAGTTCAGCATTTTTAGTATCAAATACTACATCTACTACTGGTCCGATAATTTGTGCAACTTTACCTATTACTTTTGACATTGCTTATGTATTTATTAAATAGCGTTTTGTAATTAAAATCTAGGCGATTTTTTCGTGTGCAAAGATAATTTTTCTAATTTGAAAATCAATAGAAAAATGATGTTTTTTTTAAGAATATTAATTTTTTTGACATTGTCTTGTAAAGTGATTAGATATATTGTTCAATAAAAACAAAAACCACCAATATAAGTTGGTGGTTTTTTTGTTATGATAATAAATAGTTCTTAAAAATTAGCAGAATTCGCAGGATATAATATTCTGTAATCGCCTAGACTTACTCCTTTTAAATTGGAACCATATTTAGCATTAATAGCTTCGATAAATTTATTGGCAGCTAGTGCATATCCTCTTGGACTTGGATGCACACCATCCATAGAAATAGCACCACCAGTTATAAAGTTTGATGTTAAAGTAAAATTGTTAGCAGTAATTCCTCCATTTGCCACTTGATTAAAGGTAGCATTAGCGTCTACAAAAGCGAGTCCTTTAGTTGTAGCGATTGATAGAATAGAAGCATTGAAAGCGTCTGTTGCAGTTTTAACTTGAGCTGCTTCATCTGCAGTTAAAGTTGTACCGTCTTGCATTGGGTTTGAAACTCCAACAACATTAAATGGAGCAGGCGCACCTGCTTGAAGAGTTCCAATTAATCCACCTGCAGATAATAAAATATAATCTCTACTGGTTACAGGAGTGTTTTTAGCATGTCTTGCTCTTCCGTATAAGCCGCCTAAAAAAGTTGCTGTAGGAACTCCAAAAGTGCCCGATAAAGCCGCAGTTATTTGTGCCGATATATTTGGCAAAGCTTCATCTAAAATCAAAAGAGGATTGCTTTCTATTGTTGCAGGGTTACCGTCATCGGCTACTAATGGTACAAATCGTGAAGGCAAACCTGCTCCAGCTAAAGCCAAATTGATTCCTCCAAACAATTGATTTAATGTTGTAACATTTGCCGGAGGTAAACCGGGTAATTGATTTGTTCGTATGGTTGTGAATAAAGGCAAAGAAGAAACATAGGGAAGATTAGCAACAACTCCTTTTGCTCCGCCAGCTGTTAAACTGTTGACTAAAGTATTATAAGTTGAGGCAAATACAGTTGGGTCGGTAATATCATTTCCAGCATAAGTAGCAGGATTTAAATTTCCAGATTGGTTAACGCCAGTTCCACCAGATGTTGCATAAGATAAAATATCATTATTTCCAATCCATAACGAGAAAAATGTAGCATTTTGTGCTATCGCATCAGCCATTATCGTTGTTGATGGAGAAGTTGCAAAACGACCAAAATATGGATTAAGTGTTCCGTAACCCGGAGTAATTAAATGAAAACTTTTAGCGCCAGGTACACCAAAATTATTAAATCCTCCTGTTAGTACAGTTGTAGGATTTGTAGTAGACGGTCCGGAAACCTGCGCTAATGGAGATGCGGTATTTCCTGAAAAATAAAGCCTTGGTCCAAATTGTGGATTCCCACCGATAAACCCACCAACATTATCAGCCATAAAAGGAATTTTAAATTCGCCACCGCCTACTAATGCAAATTGAGAGGCCAATATATTTGGATAAGAATCTTTTTGACCTTGTATAAATAATGCATTATCTGCAAAACCTGCTGTTAGCGAGTTTCCCAAAGAAACAAATTTTGTAAAATCGGCAGTACCAGCTGTTAATGGTAAACCATCAGAAGAATTGTAAGTAACTATATCTTCATCTTCACTACAAGCTATAAAGGTTAACGAAACCAAGAATAGCCATTTGAAATTTTTTATCATGATATTTTAAATTTAAATTAATGTTGTTTTATTACGGATTGATAGTCCAAGAAGCAAAATATTGTTGACCAACCGCACCAGCGCCAATAACTTGAATATATTCATCGCCACCTATATTAGTTGCTCCAATTTTTATTGTCGATCTTAAAGACGGAATTGTATAATTAATTTGAGCATCGAATACTGTAATTGCATCAATCATACCATCTGCAAAAGTAGACTGCCATAAGTATTCATCACTCCATCTTCCGCTTAAATTGAAACCGAAGTTTTTGAATAAATTGTCATTACTAATAGTCCCTTTAACTCTGTGTTTAGGTGTGTTAAATCCGGCTTCAAAACTTGGATCTTTAGCTTGATCAAAATCAAATTGTGCATAGTTGTAATTTGCAGAGATTTCAAAGTTAGAAGGTAATCTATAAGAAGCACCAACACCTATACCTAATGATTTAATTTCTACATCTGTATTAGTATACAATTGATACACTCTTGTATCGCCATTTGCAACTGCGATAATCGATTGTTCAGAAGAAATTCCGGGATTTGGAGTTCCGCCTGGCCCAGATAATGTAATATTTTCTGTAACTGTACCGTAATAAGGAGCAATAACATTTAAGTTTCCAATGAAGTCATTATAAATATTATAATACCCATTTATATCATATGAAAACTTTTTAATTTGACCTTTGTAACCTAATTCCATTGCTTGAACCGTTTCTGGTTTAACATAATCTACATTTGTTTTTTTCAATAATGCTGCTGCTCCTTGTAAATTTCCTGTTGCTGTAGCAAATGCTGCAAATGCTTGGGCAGAAGAGGCAGTGTAAGAATTAAAATATGCATTGTTACCATTTAAAGTAACTGTAGATGTTGGAATTCCCCCGTTCAAGGCTGTAAGAATAGCTTGACCAGTTGCAGAGATAGTTCCATTAAAACCGCCACCACCTCTTATTTCTGAGAAACGAATTAAATTATCTGGAGCTGATCCAATAAGTACAGCACTTCCAACATTAAAACCAATGTATTGGTCTTGAGTAGTTGGGTTACGGAAACCTGTTTGAAATGACGTTCTAATATTATGGTTTTTTGATGCTCCAACAGAATATACAGCAGATATTCTAGGAGAAAAATTACCGTCGAAATTTTGAGCTTTATCATATCGAACAGAACCAGTAAGTTTCAATTTATCCTCTAGTATTTTTTTCTGAACTTGAGAATATATTCCGTATTCATTATAACTGATACCACTATCTTTATCGGTGTAAATTCTTCCAAATGAATTTAAATCGTATAATCTATAAGAACCACCTACTTGAATTTCAGCAAATTTTACGATATCTCTAAAGTTATAATTGGCATCTGAGTGGTAAATTTTCGAATTATCTACCAATCTAGATCCAGTTAAAACATCAGGATCGGCTATTACTCTATCAAAAGCAGCTTTAAATGCTGGAGTTCCAGGAATCAATCTTCCGGTATCCGCTACTCCTCTTGCTGCATCATGTGCTTGTTGTGGAGTTGCACCACCTAATGTTGAACTTACATAAGCACCAGCATATTGACCAAACCAAGTGTTATTTGATTTCCATGTGTTGTTTATATTTAGACCTGTAAAACGCATATCGTAGGATTTTCCTCCATCTTCAGTTGTAAAATACCCTCTTACAAAAAAGTTTTTCCCTGTAACTTCTAATTTATGCTGTTGCATGAAGAAATTATTTAAATAATACCTACTTGCACCCTGGTAAATGGCATTTCCAAAACCAAATTTAGATTGCCAAATAACTTCAATATCCTTTAAATTATTTGTGTTTGCCCATGGTTTAAAATGAAGTGAAAAATCAACTTTAGCATTTCGTGTTTTATAGTCAGTTAAATCAACTTCATCATAACCAGTTCTAGAAACGTTTTCATTTGGTAATATAGCATTAAAAGCGGTAAATTGGGCAGGTGTAATTGCGCCAGCGGTTAATAATCCTTGCGCAACCGCTCTAATATTTGTTGAAGCCTCATCGCCATGAACATTTATACCATTATAGTTTTGATGACTTCTGTTTCTACCTGGAACAGATAAGTCTTCATAGTTATTTGCATACCAATCTGTTCCACTAAGGAAAGTAAAATTGGCTTTTGCAGCAAAATGAGGAGAAAATGCTTTTGCAACTCTAACACCATAATCATAATAGGCATTTGAGCCAGCAGCAATTTGATTGGTTTGTCCGTATTTTGCATAAGCCGTTACGCCTTCACTTTTAAATGGGTTTTTACTATTCATAAATAAAATTCCGTTAAAGGCATTAGCACCATATAATGCTGAAGATGCTCCCGGTAAAAGCTCTACATTTTGAACATCGATTTCAGAAATACCAATTAAGTTACCTAAAACGAAATTAAGTAGCGGAGAAGAGTTATCCATTCCGTCAACTAACTGCATAAAACGATTATTAGAAATAGTAGCAAAACCACGAGTATTGATTGATTTGAATGACATACTACTCGTATTCATATGCACTTCTTTCAAGTTTTCTAAACCATCATAAAAAGTTGGTGATGCCGATTTTTTAATGTCTTTAATAGTCATTCTTTCAATTGTAACGGGAGATTCTTTGACACGTTCAGGTGTTCTAGAAGCCGAAACAACAATCTCATCCAGTTTAGTATCTTCATTTGTTAAAACTGAAGTGACTTTTTGATTACTTGAAGTGACTTGAACCTTTTGAGTTTCAAAACCCACACTCGAAATTTCGATTGAAAAAGGAGGTTTTTTATTTGTTTTTAAAATAAAGTCTCCGTTTGCGTCTGATACGCTTCCAGCGGAATCTCCAACAACTTTTATGTTGGCTCCGGAAATTGGTTCGTTTTTGTTGTCTTTTACCGAACCTGAAATTGAACTTTGAGCAAAAGAAAAGCTACAAAAGAACAATGTCAAAATAAAATAGTACATCTTCATTAGGTTATAATTTTGTTGGTTTAAGTAGCCAAAATACAATTTTTTTTACTATTCGCAACAAACAACAATTTTTTTTTCTATATAAATGATAAACAACCAAAATACTGAAAATACAATATTTATAGAATAGTTAGAATAAAAGCCAAAAAATTCAGTTTTTTATAAAATAGTATGCACACATAGTATTTTTATTGCAGATTTTATAATAAAACAAAAAAGGCGAGAATTAACCCGCCTTTTGTAATATTTATAAATTGTTACTCTACTGTAACCGATTTCGCTAAATTTCGAGGTTGATCAACATTACATCCTCTCATTACGGCTATGTGATAGGACAATAATTGCAACGGAATTGTAGTTAAAAGTGGCGATAACGCATCCGAAGTTTCAGGAATTTCAATAACATGATCGGCTAACTCTTTTACTTGTGTGTCGCCTTTGGTTACGATAGCAATAATTTTTCCGCTACGGGATTTAATTTCTTGGATATTACTCACCACTTTATCATAATGACCTTGTTTAGGTGCAATTACAACAACAGGCATTTTTTCATCAATTAGTGCAATTGGTCCATGTTTCATTTCGGCAGCAGGATACCCTTCAGCGTGAATATACGAAATTTCTTTAAGTTTTAAAGCGCCTTCTAAGGCTACTGGAAAATTATAACCACGACCTAAGTAAAGACAATTTGGTGCGTCTTTATAAATAGCAGCAATAGATTTTGCTATATCGTTAGTTTTTAATGCTTCTGCAACTTTTTCAGGAATAACTTCTAATTCTTGTAAATATCTATGAAAATCAGAATTCGACATGGTTCCTTTTGCTTTTGCAAGTCGCAGCGCTATCATAGTTAAAACTGTAATCTGTGTTGTAAATGCTTTTGTAGAAGCCACGCCAATCTCTGGACCAGCATGAGTATAAGCTCCAGCATTCGTTTCTCTTGATATAGAAGAACCTACAACATTACACACTCCAAAAACAAACGCTCCTTTTTCTTTGGCTAATTTTATTGCAGCTAAAGTATCGGCAGTTTCGCCCGATTGTGAAATAGCAATTACGACATCTTTACTGGAAATAATAGGATTTCGGTATCTAAATTCAGATGCATATTCAACTTCAACAGGAATTCTTGCAAACTCTTCAATAACATATTCGGCAACTAATCCAGCATGCCAGGAAGTTCCGCATGCAATAATTATAATTCTATCCGCTTGTAAAAATTTTTCAAGATTATCTTCTACACCAGCCATTTGGATAATTCCGCTGTTGGCATGAAGTCGACCTCTGTAAGTATCTTTTATTACATTAGGTTGCTCATAAATCTCTTTAAGCATAAAATGATCATAACCTCCTTTTTCAATTTGCTCTAAATTCATTTGCAATTCCTGAACATAAGGATCAACCAATGCATCATCTTTTATTCTTCTAATTTTTAATGGCTTGTGCAAACTTACAATTGCCATTTCTTCATCTTCCAAATAAATAGCATTCGATGTATATTCGATAAAAGGTGTTGCATCAGAAGCAATAAAAAACTCGTTTTCGCCGATACCAATGGCTAACGGACTTCCTAAACGTGCAACAATAATTTCATCTGGATTTTGTTTGTCAAAAACGCAAATAGCATAAGCGCCAACCACTTGATTTAGTGCAACTTGCACGGCTTTTCCTAATTTTAAATTGTCTTTTTTCTGAACATCTTCAATAAGATTTACCAAAACTTCAGTATCTGTATCTGAAGTAAATGTATAGCCTCTTTTTAGTAATTCTTTTTTTAAAGGTTCATAGTTTTCGATAATTCCGTTATGGATAATGGCTATGTTTCCTGAATTGGATAAATGGGGATGCGAATTAATATCGTTTGGAACTCCATGTGTTGCCCAACGTGTGTGTCCCATTCCAATAGTTCCTTTAGTAACAAGTTCTTTTATAGATTTTTCTTCTAAATCGGTTACTTTCCCTTTTGTTTTCGATATTTTTAAATCGGTTCCGTCATAAAGCATAATACCAGCGCTATCGTAGCCTCTATATTCTAAGCGTTTTAATCCTTTTATTATTAAAGGATAAGCATCTCTAAATCCGATATATCCAACAATTCCACACATAATTTTTAGTATTAATCAGGTTTTGTGTACACAATTTCTAGTTGTAATCGATTCACTAATGGAACATCTGAACTACTTCCATATAAAACGGTTCCTAGAGGATTCATAACTGACATTGCAGGTACAAATTTTGCGGTTTTAATTTCTGGTAAACCCGTATTTGAATTTACATCAATATACGAAAAAGGATTTTTTAATTGTGCATTTGCAAAGGAATTAATATTTTCGATAACTACCAATCCGAGTTTAACATTGGTAGAATCTTTTGCAACACCACCAAAATCTACTAAATTTCGAACATGATTGGTAATTCGTATTTTGTATCTAGTTCCTCTAGCGCTTATACTCGCTTTTTGAATAATCCCGCTATGAACAAATTTATTAAATTTTGGATCTATAGTAGTAGATGAATCAAAAAAATAATCAATTAAAGGTCTTTTATTATTTAAGTCGTATAAATAAATTCTATTTGGATCCAAACTACTATTATTTGCTCCCAAAATATTATTATCGATATTAAAAACTAAATTAGCTTCATTAATTAACCAATTTTCACTCCTCATTGTGTTTAAAACAGGAGAGAGGCTATTTTTTTTCCCTTCAAACAAATCAATTATTGCCATCGAACCCTCGCCTCCTTTTAGAAACAAACGTGAATCGCCAGTTGGAGCATCAGGTGTACTATTACTTAAAGCATTAGTATAATCTCCATTCGTTGCAGAATTAATGTTTTCTAATAAATTAACGGTTATACCTCTCATGTTTAAAGTTATTGTTTTTCGAACTTGAGCTAAGTCGGTAGCCGATTTGTTATCTTTATAAACAATCACAATTTTTCCTTGAGCAAAATTTAACATCGATAAAGCCGCACCATCAGGATTATCAGAATGGCTACTTACTTTAAAATACAATCCTCTGAAATGATTTTTAAAAGCGTTATTATCTATTAAATTACTGGAACCTGCTTGAATTATTGCTGTTTTAAATATGGCTTTGTCTAAATCCATATAGATTCCGGGTGCTAAAAATTCTCTAACAACATTTGGAGTTATAATTTGACCTGCAGTATCTGTTTTTAAAAATTTAATAACGTTATTACTGAACTCAAAATCATTATTTTGAGAAGCAACGCCTATATTTAATTTAGCAGAAGATAATGTTGATGTAACAGCTTCAATATCTGCTATTTGTGAAGTTCCTGAGAAATAATTTTGTTGTTCTAACAACCCGGATATTGGATCTGGATCTAGATTTCTTAAATAATAGTTATTTCTAAAAACCTCTAATTTTATTTTTCCCGAACCATATATAGAATCCAACGCATAAGTATTTACATTATCAGCATCTGATCCTGTTACTGAAGCAAAATAAGGAACATGTAAATAGACAGAATCAACAACAATGTCTTGAGGTAATTTTAAAAAAGTTGGATTTACAGATGCCAATTCTAATTGCGTTACAAAGCTCGCTTTGGTTTTTCCAAAAACAGGATTATTATAATAACCTAATGCATTTAATGGTAAATTATTGGTTTGAACTGGACCTAATGCTTGATTGTATGCAACGACATCATATTTTTGAGTTAAAAAATCATAATGATCATTATCTACAAAGTCGGCACCAATTTCATTAAAATCTTTATCACACGATGCAATAAAAACTGCAATAAAGCCAAACAAAAAAGCCTTTAAAAAAGAATTAAATTTCATATTATTTTTGAAAATTATTATACTATATTTTTATAAAAAGAGGTATAAGCTTGCGCAAACTCTTCTTTCTGGGTGAAAGGTAAAAAAGCTTTCCCTGAAGATTCTATAAATTTTGTTAAACTTGCCGAAAGATTTTCGGAGGCAATTATTACGCCATCTGAATGTATTATTGAAGCTTTTAAGATGTTTTCGTAATTTGGAATTTCTAAATCAGATATTGCTTCATGTGGAATGTTGTCAAATTTTATTTTATTGATTAATTCCACATCTAAAGTGCCATCAAACGATTGACCATAAATTGAACTTATAATTTTTGTTTCTGAAAATAAAGCTTCATCTTTATAATAATGTTTCATGTAAATAGGAAGCAACGCTGCCATCCAACCATGAACATGAATAATATCGGGAACCCAGTTTAATTTTTTTACGGTTTCAACAACACCTTTTGCAAAAAAAATAGCTCTTTCATCATTGTCAGGATACAAAACACCCTCTTCGTCAGAAAAAGTAGCTTTTCTTTTGAAGTATTCATCATTATCGATAAAATAAACCTGAATTCTTTCTTTCGGAATGGATGCTACTTTAATAATTAAAGGCATATCTAAATCGTTTACTACCAAATTCATTCCAGATAACCGAATAACTTCATGTAATTGATGTCTTCTTTCATTAATATTCCCATATCTTGGCATAAAAATTCTAATTTGTCCGCCTTGATCATTAACCATTTTTGGTACATCATACGACATAAGAGAAACCTCATTTTCTGCCAAATAAGGCACTACTTCAGATGATACAAATAATATCCTCTTATCTTCCATCTTGTATTTATTTTATTTATTGGCTATAAAAAGCACGCAAAATTACAAAAATTTATGCAGTTATTTACTAAAAGTGTAAGTTTGTACCCGATTATAGTAAAAAACACATGCTCATTTTTAATAAGAAAGCCGATTTAAACAAGCACTTTCAAAACATCCAAAGTAAAACTTTAACTATTGGTTTTGTACCTACAATGGGCGCATTACATCAAGGTCATTTGTCTTTATTGAAAGAATCATTAGCTAATAATTCGATTACGGTGATTAGTATTTTTGTGAATCCAACACAGTTTAATAATCCAGAAGATTTAAAAAAATATCCTCGAACTTTAGATAGCGATGTGTCGAAAATTAAGTCTGTTTCAGATGCAATAATTGTCTATGCTCCCGAAATAGATGACATTTATGAAGGAAAAACAAAATCGCAATCATATTATTTTGATGGATTGGAGAATCAAATGGAAGGTAAATTTCGTCCCGGTCATTTTGACGGAGTAGGAACAGTTGTAAAACGTTTGTTTGAAATTGTAAAACCAACCAATGCGTATTTTGGCGAAAAAGATTTCCAACAATTGCAAATCGTAAAAAAACTAGTTAAAAAAGAAAAACTGCCAGTAAATGTTATAGGTTGTGCTATTTATAGAGAGAAAAACGGACTCGCAATGAGCTCCAGAAACGAGCGATTAAGTTTTGACGAAAGAGCCAAAGCACAAATTATTTATCAAACTATAGTCGAAGCAAAAAAAAGGTTTGGCACGAATTCTGCTAAACTTGTTTCAAATTTTGTTTTCAAAACGTTTCAAAATAGTGCTGATTTTAAATTGGAATATTTTGAAATTGCCGATGAAGCTACTTTATTGCCTTGTATTCGCAAAAGCAAAAGCAAGAAATACAGAGCTTTTATAGCAGTTTTTGTCAACAATGTTCGATTGATTGATACTATTTCACTAAATTAATTTAACTTTGCACCATGCAAATTCAAGTTGTAAAATCTAAAATTCACCGCGTTAAAGTAACCGGAGCCGATTTAAATTATATCGGAAGCATTACTATCGACGAAGCCTTGATGGATGCCTCAAATCTTATTGAAGGTGAAAAAGTGTCTATCGTAAACATTAATAATGGCGAACGTTTTGAAACGTATGCTATTAAAGGAGCAAAAAATTCAGGCGAAATTACTCTCAATGGTCCAGCCGCCAGAAAAGTGCAGGCTGGAGATATTATCATTATTATTTCTTACGCTACTTTAGATTTTGAGGAAGCAAAAACATTCAAACCTTGGTTGGTTTTTCCTAACGAAATTGACAATTCCTTGAAATAATGCTACTAAAAAAGCAACTTGGTAAAATAGCTTCCATTGTTATTCCATTAATGATTGGAATCGGGATTATTTATTACCAATATTCAACTCTTACCTCAGAAGAATTGGATAAAATAAAATTGTGCTTTCAAAAAGCCAATTACTCCTATATTTATCTGTCCCTTTTTATTGCACTTTTTGGTTTTTGGTCACGAGCCTATCGGTGGAAATATTCTTTACAGCATTTAGGTTACCAAACCAAGTTTCAAAATAATTTCTTTTTAGTTTGCGTATCGTATTTGGTTAATTTAACCATCCCAAGATCTGGCGAAATTACTCGTGCTGCTTTATTAAAAAAATATGAAAATGTGCCTTTTGATAAAGCTTTCGGAACTATAGTTGCTGAAAGAATAATTGATTTAATGATTTTTTTGCTCTTTGTTGTTATTGGATTTTTATCTCAGTTTGATAAAATTTACCAGTTTTTGATCGACAACAATGTTTCTTTTAAAACTATTCTTATTTATGGTGTTTTAGCCGTTTTATCATTTATTATTTTTGTTTTAATTTGGATTTATGCCGAATGGAAAATCATTAAAAAACTTAAAAAAAAATTATCTGGTTTAGTCGAAGGAATTCTTAGTGTATATAAAATGAAAGATCGGTGGAAGTATGTATTTCATTCTTTCTTTATTTGGTTTTCTTATTTAATGATGTTTTATGCTACTATTTTTGCATTGCCCGAAACCTCTAATATTACTTTTGATGTTGTTGTTATGGGTTTTATTTTCGGAAGTTTAGCTGTAGGATTTTCTAACGGAGGATTAGGAGCTTATCCTTTATCTATAGCATTAATTTTTTCACTTTACGGAATTTCTAACGATATCGGAACCGCTTTTGGTTGGTTGGTTTGGACATCACAAACATTGTTAACTATTTTTCTGGGATTAGCATCCTATTTATTACTTCCTATCTTAAATAAGAAATAAATTATTATATTGCTTGAGTTTAAAATACATTACTATTCTTAAATTTAAATAATATAATGATGAAAAAGTTTTTTCTAATTGTAACCACAATTGCTACCTTTTCGGGGTTTTCACAAATAGTTAAAGATTCTATTCTTTCAAGAAAAATGGACAAATACAGAGACCTTACCATTTCTGTTCCTAGTTCTTATGATAAAGATTCCAAAAAAACATATCCGTTAATGCTACTTCTTGATGGCGATTATTTATTTGATGCTTTTCATGGTGCTTTAAGTTACGGAAATTATTGGGATGATTTACCAGAGATGATTATTGTTGGTGTTCATCAAAATAAAGATGGTGAACGTTTTGATGATTGCTCATTGACTTCAGATACTGGTTTGCCCGAAGGAAAATCAGCTCGGTTTTTTGAGTTTATTGGCGGTGAATTACTTCCCTATATCGAAAGCAAATACCGAATTGCACCGTTTAAAATGATTGCAGGACACGATATTACTGCCGGATTTATTAATTTGTTTTTATTTAAAGAGCAACCTTTATTTAACGCTTATATTGCATTAAGTCCCGAATTAGGAATGAATATGGAAGTCAATATCCCTTCACAATTAAATTCATTTAAAAAACCAGTTTATTACTATTTATCATCCGCTGATGGCGATATAAAAAAGATGAAAGAAGATATAAAAATGTTGGATGACAACGTTAAAATGGTTCAAAATCCAAATTTAAATTACAAATACGATGATTTTAAAGGAGCTTCTCATTATTCATTAGTGCCTTATTCTATTCCAAGTGCTTTGTATCAATTTTTTGCTTCTTATCAGCCAATTTCAACAAATGAATACCAAGATAAAATTGTTAAACTACCCTCTGGCTATGTCGACTATTTAAAATCTAAATATGAAAACTTAGAAAAAACAATGGGTTTTAAAACTACTATTCGTATTAATGATTTTAGAGCTATCGAATCAGCAATCGTTAAAAATAAAGCTTTTGGCGAATTTGATCAATTAGCACAATTGGCAAATAAAGCCTATCCAAAAACAATGCTTAGCGAATATTTTATGGCACGTTTTTACGAAAATTCAGGCGATATAAAACGAGCCGTCAAATCGTATCAAAATGCTTTTACTATGGATGCTATTGGTTATTTAAATAAAGATATGATGCTTGATAAAGCCGATGAGTTAAGAAGTCAAATTAAAAAATAATGTCTAAAATTAAAACTTCTTTTTTCTGTCAAAATTGCGGTGCTCAATATTCTAAATGGCAAGGTCAATGCAATTCGTGTAAAGAATGGAATACCATTGTTGAAGAAGTTATTCAAAAAGAAGAAAAAGCATCGTGGAAACCTTCTTCATCCGAAGTAAAAAAAACATCGAAACCATTACGAATTACCGAAATTGATACCACGCAAGAAATCCGCATGGATACTAAAGATGGCGAATTAAATCGCGTTCTCGGTGGCGGAATTGTTCCTGGTTCATTGATTCTTTTAGGTGGTGAACCCGGAATTGGGAAAAGCACATTATTACTTCAAATTTCATTAAAATTACCGTATAAAACTTTATATGTTTCCGGCGAAGAAAGTCAGAAGCAAATAAAAATGCGCGCCGAACGAATTACGCCGAACGGAGATAATTGTTATATCTTAACGGAAACCAAAACACAAAATATCTTTCGTCAAATTCAAGAAATTGAACCCGAAATTGTCATTATCGATTCGATTCAAACCTTACACACTGATTATATCGACTCGTCGCCTGGAAGTATTTCTCAAATTCGTGAAACCACAGCCGAGTTGATAAAATTCGCTAAAGAAACTAATGTTCCGGTTATTTTAATTGGTCATATTACCAAAGATGGAAGCATTGCAGGTCCAAAAATACTCGAACACATGGTCGATACCGTTTTACAATTTGAAGGAGATCGAAATCATGTGTATCGCATATTACGTTCGTTAAAAAATCGATTTGGTTCGACTGCCGAACTCGGAATTTATGAAATGCAAGGCTCTGGTTTACGAGAAGTTTCCAATCCTTCAGAAATATTAATCTCGCACAAAAACGAAGAACTTTCTGGAACCGCAATTGCGTCAACACTTGAAGGAATGCGACCATTAATGATTGAAATTCAAGCTCTAGTTTCAACAGCCGTTTATGGAACACCGCAACGCAGTACAACTGGTTACAATGCCAAAAGATTGAATATGATTTTGGCGGTTTTAGAAAAACGAGCCGGATTTCGTTTGGGAACAAAAGATGTTTTTTTAAACATTACTGGCGGAATTTCTATTGATGATCCTGCGATTGATTTGGCTGTAGTTGCAGCAATTTTATCATCAAACGAAGACATTCCAATTAATAAAGATTTTTGTTTTGCTGGTGAAGTCGGACTTTCAGGCGAAATTCGTCCTGTAAATCGCGTAGACCAACGCATTCAAGAAGCGGAGAAATTAGGATTTTCAACTATTTTTGTTTCTAAATACAATAAAATTTCATTAAAAAATTCAGGAATAAAAATTCAGATGGTTGCTAAAATAGAAGATGTAGCCAGCGAATTATTCGGTTAAAACAACAATACGATTTATTAAAAAACGCGTTTTTATCATTAATTTCTATATCATGAAAAAAAATTGTTTAGCATTGTTTGGATTGTTTTTATTTTTTATTTCGTGCAACAAATTAGATGTTTACAATCAATTTGATGATGGATTTACTGAGAATAGATGGCAAGAAAAAGACACTAAAACTTATGATTTTACTATTGACGATGAAACCAAATTATACACAATAACATTTCGTTTTAGTCATGTTTATGATTATCAATTTAATAGTGTTCCAATCAATTTTACGATTATAAATCCAAAAGGGTCAGCACAAAAAAAAGAAATTGATTTGCAAATTAAAGACTCCTCTGGTAAAGAATTAGCCGAGTGTAGTGTCGATTTTTGCGATTTAAATTACAAAGTAGAAGAAAAGGTAAAACTTCTAAAAGGGAATTATAAAGTAATCGTTTCTCATTCGTTTGACGGACCTTATTTGCCTAATGTAATAGGAGTTGGTTTAAAAGTAGAAATAGTTAAGTAATAAAAAGAAATGAAATCCTTTAGTGATATATCCCAAATTATAAGCAGTTTTCATGAGATTGGCGAAACGATTCAAGCCGCCAATTTTTTGATAGAGGAATACGGTTTAAACCATTCTAATTTTAAAGGATTTGAATTGCGTGAAAAAGCCAAACCCGATTTTATTTTAATGACTACCGAAGGCACTTTTGGCGAACAACAAATTATTAAAATTCCAGAAAACACGTTTGAATTTCCAATAGAATTAATGCTTACCTTAATTGCTCACGAAATGGTTCATGTGCATCAAAAAGCAAAAGGTTTTGAAGTAAACGATAAAAATGAACGCGAATGGCAAGCTTATTACGAAATGATTTTTCATAAAATTTATCCGCAAATTCCGGAAGTTTCGGACTATCAAAAAAAGTTTTTTGCGCTTAAGAGTTTGGATTATTACAAACGGATGGGCGAAGGTTCAGACTTGCAAAAAAAATATGCATCACAAAAAGTAGAAATAGACGATTTAATAGCTTCTTTAGTATAAAAATCAGATTGCACGAATTTTATCTAACCATGGCAGAACTAACCTAATAATTTGAGCTATATTGTTGTAGAATAATAATAAAAAATCCGCAAAAATCCTTTAAATCGATGTCATCTGTGTTCCAACTGCTAGTTTTGTTCACCGAAAAATAATCCAAATTATTTAAAATTCTTCAAAAAATCGTCTTTATAAGTAACCGATATTTCAATTTCAGCGCCATCATTCATTGTTGCAAAACCACCTTTATTGTATGATTTTACATAATTCAAATTGATAATATGCGATTTGTGAACTCGAATAAAAGGCAACGGTAAAATCTCGGAAAAATGCTTCAAAAAACGACAAACCATTTTTTTATTTCCGTTATTCAAATACAAATCGGTGAAATTACCGTTACCACGAAGACGTACAATTTCTTCCATTTTTACTACTTCAAATCCTTCTAAAGTGGGTAATATTACTTGTTGTTTTTCGGGTTTTGATTCGCGGAAATTTTCAACAATAATTTTATTCCGATTAAAAATATCGTTGTTTACAATGTGTTGATGCACTTTATTTACGGCAACAATGAGCTCTTCAATACTAATCGGTTTTAGTAAATAATACGCCGCACTTTGGTTCAAGGCTTTTAACGAATATTCTGAAAAGGCAGTAACAAAAATAGTTTCAAATTGTAAATCTTTGCAGGCTTCCAAAACATCAAATGCGTTTCCGAAAGGCATTTCTACGTCTAAAAAAACCAGTTGAGGCAATAACTCCTGCAACATCGGAACAGCTTCTTTTATATTTTGAGCTTCGCCAATAACTTCTACTTGAGGACAATATTTGTTCAAATAATTTTTGAGTGCTTCCCGAGCAGCAGCTTCATCCTCAACAATTACGCTTCTAATTTTTTGTAACATTATCGGATTTTATTAATTATCGGAAAACTAATTTCAACAATGGTTCCTGATTGCGGCGCTGATTTTTCTTCAATTTTAAATGAAATATGATGCTTGTATAACTCATTTAGTAATGTTATTCGTTCTTTAGTATTTGTCAATCCACGTGATTCATGTACTTTTTGATTGGCAGTTTTTAATTCGGCACTTTTGGTTAAACCAATACCATTATCGTCAATAATTACTTTTATTTTATCTTCTATAATTTGAAAATATAGCTTTAAAAAACCTTTGTTTTCTAGATATCGTAATCCATGCCAAATTGCATTTTCGAGATGAGGTTGAATAATCATATTAGGAATAAAAGTAACTTCGGTATCAATTTTGTCATCGACTAAAATTTCGTATTCAAACTTGTCTTGAAATCGTAGATGTTCTAAATCTAAATACTTTTTTAATTGACTAATTTCATTGCTGATGGTCACAAAATCTTTGTTGGAATTTTCCATCATATTTCGCATTAAATTCGAATACGACGACAAATATTTATTGGCTTCTAATTCTTTATTTTGAGAAATAAATTGGTTGACACTATTCAAACTATTGAAAATAAAATGCGGATTCATCTCGCGTCGAAGGGATTGTAAGGCAATTTCTTTATTTTTCCTTTTTATAGAAAACAAGGCTTTTGCAATTAAACTAAAGAAGATTAACAGCAAAAGTACAGCGCCAATTAAGAAGTAATTAAAGGTGTTTTTTCTTGAAATAAGTTCATCTTTCAAGTTTTTTTCTTTTTCTAATTGTTGTATTTTATCTTCTGTAATTTGAAATGTTTTTGCGTCAATTAAAGTAGTATCAGAAGCAATTATTTTATCAAAATTTTGAAAAAAGTCATCGTATAAAGCAATGCTTTCTTTGTCTTTTCCATTGCTTTTATAATAGGATAACAAAGCAGTTAAACTCTTTTTTACTTCGGCTGTATTCCCTTTTTGGGAAGCTAATTTATAAGCATTTTTGAGGGCTGAAATGGCTTTTTCTGCTTCGTTTTTTTTGAAATAAATTTCTGATAACGATTGCATTTGTTTAATTTGAGTATCAAAATCGTCTTGCTTAATTGCAGTAGTTAAAAGTTGCTCGTTGATTGAAATAGCTTGATCGAATTTATTATCAGAAGCATAAATTTTAGCAATTTCGGTTTTTAATTTGATTACTTTTTCGGGTTGGTTTTTGGTATAAACAATAGCTTGTTTGTAACTTTCAATAGCATCTATTTTATCATTTAATTTAAAGCTGTTTACTGCTTTTTGAACATAAGCATCTGCAACTTCTTGTTTTTTTTCTTTCTCTTTCAGTAATTCAATATTAGAATTAAGGTAATCATCTTCTTCTTTGGAATTCTCGGTTTTTAATCGATTTGCATCATTGATATTAATTTTTTCATACTCTTTATCTTTACTAATTTCACTAGCAACTTGGTAATTTGATGCTGCTTCTTTTCGTTTTTGTTGCGATTCTTGAATCTTAGCTAAATTCCGAACCACACGAGCTTTATCATCGTCTTTATTTAATTTGGTGTAACTAATCAATGCTTTTTTTAGGTATAATTCGCCTTTTGGATTGTCGCCTTTATCTATAAATTCTTGAGCTAAATTCTCATAATTTTTGGCTATTTTATCTTCATTGTTTTCATTTAACGACTTTTTTAAATCATCTGCTGATTGACTAATTTTAGACCTATTTTGCTGTCTCTTTTTTACAATAGTGTCTTGTGCCTTTGCTTCTGATGACAGCAAAAACAACAAAATCAGTACGTTAAAACCTAACAAAATCTTCTGCATATAACTTTTTAATTAACAATGTAAAGTAAATCAATTTAAAATGCTTTTACAAATGGTTTCACCAAGTCAAAATGCTGTTTCACCATTTGTGTAAAAAACGACTCATTTATACAATTACGTTTGTCTTGTAATTTAAAAACCAACCCTTATGAAAAAGTATTTTTTAGTTTTTGCAATTGTAATGTTGAGTTGCACTACCATTGCACAAATTCCTTCCAAAGTAAATTTTGATACTTATTTAGAATTAGCTAATGAAGTGAAAACGTATCGTCAAAAGCGTTTAATAAATTGGAAAACATTTCAAGAATATGCTAAAGAAGCTAACACTATTATTTTAGATACACGTTCGTCAGAAATGTTTAAACGCAAACATATCAAAGGAGCAATAAATTTAAATTTTTCAGATTTTACTCCCTATAATTTAGCTCGAATTTTTCTAAACAAGGATATCCGAATTTTGATTTATTGCAATAACAATATTGATAAAGAGGAAGATTTTCCCGCAAAGTCATACAAGCCAGAACCTATAGTTCATAAAGGAAAACAAAAACGATCCAATACAATTTTACCCGAAGTAACTTTAGCGCTCAACGTTCCAACATTCATCAATTTGTATGGTTATGGTTACGAAAATGTGTATGAGTTATCCGAATTATTATCGCCCGAAGGCATTGAATTTGAAGGAACAAAGGTTGTAGAAAAATATAAAAACAAATAATTTCAAAACAATTAAAAAACTAAAAATCATGAAAACACTACAGTTAATCACAGTACTTTTAGCAACTTCAATGTCGTTTGCAAGTTGTAACAATTCTAATGCAAAGCCAATTGCATTAGCAACTCCAATTCCAAACGCTAAAGTTGATGGAACAACAAAAATACAAGTCGCATTATTATTAGATACCTCTAATAGTATGGACGGTTTAATCGAACAAGCTAAATCGCGACTTTGGAATATCGTAAACACATTAACTACTTTAAAATATGGTGGAAAAACACCCAATATCGAAATTTCGTTATACGAATATGGTAATGATGGTTTGGCAATTCAATCGAATTATATTCGACAAATAACTCCTTTAACAACCGATTTGGATTTGATTTCCGAAAAATTGTTTTCTTTAAAAACCAATGGTGGTTCAGAATATTGCGGTGCTGTAATTCAAGATGCAACCAAACAATTACAATGGGGAAAAGAAATTAACAATATGAAACTGATTTATATTTCAGGCAATGAAGTTTTTAATCAAGGCACAATTAATTATAAAGAAGCGATTAGCGATGCTTTAAAAAACAATATTTATGTGAACACTATTTATTGCGGAAACCAAAATGAAGGTGTTAGTTTACTATGGAAAGATGGTGCTGATGCTGGAAAAGGGAAATATTTTAATATCGACTCCAATCAAATCATTCAATACATTGCAACGCCTTATGATACTGAAATTTCAAAATGCAACGATAAAATAAACACTACTTATATTAGTTATGGTAAACAAGGTAGTGCAAAAAAACGGAATCAAGAAGTACAAGATCAAAATGCGGCAACTTTATCGGAAGCGAATAAAACAGAGCGTTCAGTAAGTAAATCGAAAGCTGCTTATAAAAATGAGAGTTGGGATTTAGTAGATAAAATGAAAGATGATAAAGACGCTTTAAAGAAAATCACCAAAGAAGAATTACCTGAAGAGTTCAAAAATAAATCGCAAGAAGAAATTAAAGTTGTGATTGATAAAAAAACAAAAGAGCGTGAAAGCATCCAAAAAGAAATCACTATTTTAGCTAAAAAGCGTCAAGATTTTATTGATGCTGAGGCAAAAAAAGTGAATAAAAAAGACGATTTAGGTGATGCAATTAGCGCTTCGATAGTATCGTTAGCCAAAACAAAAGGTTACACAATAGAAAAATAAAAATGAAGTTATAAAAGGTGATTGAAAAAGCTACAGCTTTTTATAAGTTGTAGCTTTTGTTTAAAAAGAACTATCAATTCCAACCTTTTCACTCAAAATGTACTCTTATAGACATACTGTTTTAAACAAAGTTGTAAAATAATGAAAACGATATTTAAACTAGAAATTAACAATCCGTGTGATGCTAATTTAAATGCAATGGAGAAAACCAATACAGGTTTCTTTTGCAGTTCATGTGTAAAAAATGTGATCGATTTGAGTACAAAAACCAATGCTGAAATCGCTCAATTTATATCCGAAAATAAAAAAAATACTTCTATTTGTGCCCAACTACGAGCATCGCAATTAGAAGAAGTTTTTGAATACAATGCAATCGATAAATCTAAAAGTTTGAAATATGCTGTGGCAATCGCAGCCTCTGTTTTATTGACTACAAATGTGGTTGCACAGGAAAAACCTCTTCAAAACACTGAACAAAATCATAAAAAAGGGAAAGTTATGTTTGTAGGCTATATTGAAAAAGTGAAGCCGATACTAAAAATGAGAACTTTTACATTAAAAGGAAAGTTATTGGACACTACAACCAACAAACCAATTTCTCATAAAGAATATAATGCAATAACTATTTTGGTTAATGGATCTCAAGAAAGAGTTCCTGTAAATCCAAAAACTGGCGAATTTTCTATTTCATTACAATTACAAGAAAACGTAAGAGAGCTTAATTTTTCGATTGAAACTGAAAGTGCTTATGCTCAAAAAACCATTACATTTGATGTAAAATCGATAAAAAAACAAGTGCTTATTCAAAATATCAAAATAAATCCTAAAAAGGAGTTTCAACCTTATAAAATTGCTGGTGGTTTAGGTATAAATTATGATGACAATAAAAAATAAAGTTAATTTTTTAATACTCCATTTTATGAAAAAAATAGTTCTTATTGCTTTTTTAATATCTGCAATTTCAGTTGCTCAAAAACCAATTTTTACATCTGCTAAAGTAAAAGCAGCAACGGTTTATTTTAACGCAGCCGAATTATCGCAAACAACATCTGTCAATCTTCCTGCTGGAACGAGTGAAATCGTTATTAAAAATGTAGCCGATTATTTAAATGAAAACACCGTTCAAATTGGAGCACCTTCAACAGTTACGGTTTTATCGGTTCAGTTTACTCAGAATTATATTTCGGAATATGAAATTGACGAAAGCAATCCACTAATTAAAAAAGTACGCGATAGTATTATATTAGTTAAAAAAGACATCAAAAAAATACAAATTGATATTTATTCCAACCAACAAACTATCGCATTATTAGATCAAAATCAAATGGTTAGCGGCGCAAATACAGGTTTAAATGTATCCGAATTAATGAAATTGGTTGAGTATTATAAATCTAAAAGAATAGAATTGGATAATGCCATTGTAACACTTCAAGAAAAGGAAGCAAATTTTAATAAAAAGTTAGCGAATTTAAATGCCAAACTCGAAATCAATACTCAAAAAGAAGAAAAAGCATCGAAAGGAAAATTGATTTTGCAAGTCATGAATGAAGTCGCAGGAAACGTAAATTTAGATATTAATTACATCACCAACTCAGCAACGTGGACACCTTTTTACGATTTACGGTCTGAAAATATCAAAGATCCAATTAACATGATGTACAAAGCACAAGTGGTTCAGAACTCTGGAATCGATTGGAAAAAAGTGAAGTTGACGTTATCTTCTGGAAATCCAAATCAGAATAATGTTGCACCAATTTTGAGTTCGTGGTTTTTGAGGTATGCAAATCTGTATGAAAATGATGAATATAATAATAGTGATGCAAAATCAAATATGTTGCAAGAAGTGGTTGTTCAAGGATATAGAGCCGCTTCCAAATCAATTGAGGAACCTGCTTCCATATCAAATTACACAACAATCAACGAAAACCAACTTAATGTTTCGTTTGATATTGATATTCCGTATGATATTTTATCCAACGGAAAAGTGCACAGTGTAGCTTTAAAAGAAATAAAATTACCAGCAAATTACAAATATTATGCTGCGCCAAGAGTTGATAAAGAAGCGTTTTTATTGGCTGAAATTAACGATTATTCGAAATACAATTTATTGCCTGGTGAAGCCAATATTATTTTTGAAGGTTTGTATGTTGGAAAAACTACGATCAATCCAAATCAAACCACAGATACTTTAAATTTAAGTATGGGAAGAGACAAAAAAATCTCCATCAAACGCGAAAAAGTAGTCGATAAATCGGGTGTAAAATTTTTATCATCCTACAAAGAACAAACCTTTACTTTTGATTTAACCGTTAGAAATAATAAAAAAGAAGAAGTGCAAATGTTGCTTAAAGATCAATATCCGTTGAGTACCGATAAAGAAGTTACTATTGAATTACTGGATGACGGAAAAGCAAAAGTAACTACCGAAACCGGAATTTTAACTTGGGATTTAAAACTGCAATCCAATGAAACAAAGAAAATCAGAATAAGTTACAAAGTCCGCTATCCAAAAGATAAAATCATAGACAACTTATAAATCTGCAAAAAACATCCTAAAGTTCAATTAATTTTAGGATGCTTTTTTTAACAAATGATAAATGTAGTTATTTCAATTTTTTTGTTATTTTTACGCCAACCAAAAAAATCATGCTATGAAAAAATTATTACTTTTATGTGCAAGTCTTTGTTCTTTTGCAGGATTTTCACAAACAATTGCAATACAATCTTTTGCAACAGGATTATCGCTACCAGTATCAATTTCTAGAGCGCCAAATGATTCCCGCCTTTTTGTTGTGCAACAACGTGGCTTAATTCGTGTTTTAAATTCGAATGGAACTGTTAATGCAACGCCTTTTCTCGATTTAGCGGCAACAGTAAGTTCAACAGGAAGTGAAAGAGGATTATTAGGATTAGCTTTTCATCCAAATTATGCTACTAATGGATTGTTCTATGTGAATTATACACGTCCTTCAGATGGTTTTACAGTAATTTCACGCTATAGTGTAAGTGCTAATCCTGATATTGCCAATACAACAGGAACTATTTTAATGGTAATTAACCAACCCGCTTCCAATCATAATGGTGGCTGTATACAATTTGGTCCTGATGGCTTTTTGTATATCGGAATGGGTGATGGTGGTGGAGCAAATGATACAAGTGGTTATGCTCAAAATTTAGATTTATCTTTCGCTCCAGTAGTAGGAAATCCTTCTCGTATTTATTTAGGAAAGATGCTTCGTATAGATGTAAATACAACTGCTGGATCTTTAAATTATGGTTTTCCTGCAACAAATCCTTTTATAAGCCAACCTGGGAAAGAAGAAATTTGGGCACGTGGACTCAGAAATCCGTGGAAATTTACATTTAATAGATTAAATGGCGATATGTGGATGGGTGATGTTGGTCAAGGTAATATTGAAGAAATAAATAAAATTCCTAGTCCAATGCCAAATACTGGATTAAATTTTGGCTGGCGTTGTTATGAAGGTTCCGTTGCATTTAACACTTCAGGGTGTGATCCTATTGGAACGATGACAATGCCTTTAACACAATACACTCATTCTGGTACTGGAGGTTGTTCAATAACTGGTGGATATTTTTATACCGGAAGTATGTATCCTAATTTTCAGAATAAATACTTTTTTGCCGATTATTGTTTGAACAGAATTGGCTATTCTAACAATTCAGGAACAATAACGTATTCTGCCAATTTTACAGGATCTAATAACTTTACCACTTTTGGTGAAGATATAAACGGAGAATTATACATTGCAAATTCTTCTACAATATTTAAAATTGTGGATTCAACCGCAGGTGTTTCTGAATTTGAAAAAGGTGGTTTTTCACTATATCCAAATCCAACAAATGACACTTTTTTTATTAAAAGCACTACCGATGTATTGGCAACTAATTTAGAGTTGTATGATATAACTGGAAAATTACTGTTGTCTAAAAAATTAGAAGCTACCTCAGAAAATAGTATTGATGTTGCTGATTTAGCAAAAGGAATGTATTTAGTAACTATTGAAACCGAAAACGGAAATCGTTTTAATACAAAATTAGTAGTGGAGTAAATTTTAAAAAACACAAAATAAGTATAAAAGAGCGAAAAGAATTTATTTTCTTTTCGCTCTTTTTTATTTATGTTTATGAGGGTTAAACTACGGAGCCGGATTCGGAATTAATTCTTGTATTTTATTAATTTCGGAATTAATTTCTGACGATAATTCAACCTCAAAAGCAGTAATGTTTTCTTGTAGTTGCTCCAAAGTTGTCGCGCCAATAATCGTAGAAGTTACAAACTGTTGTTGGTGTACAAAAGCAATTGCCATTTGCGTTAAAGTCAAACCGTTTTCTTCGGCTAATTGTTGGTACAAATGTGTCGCTTTGAAACAATTTTCGTTGTTATATCTAGTAAAATTCGGAAACAATTTCAAACGCGAATTTTCAGGATAACCGTTTAAATATTTTCCAGATAGAAATCCAAAACCCAAAGGGGAATACGCCATTAATCCTACATTTTCGCGCAGACAAACTTCGGTTAAACCCACTTCAAACAAACGATTTAACAACGAATACGGATTTTGAATACTTACAATTCTCGGTAAATTGTGTTTTTCACTTTCGTGTATGAACTTCATCACCGCCCAAGGAGCTTCGTTGGAAAGTCCGATGTGTTTTATTTTTCCTTCTTTGATTAATCCGTCATAAATTGATAAAACGGTAACAAAATTTTCTTGCCAATTTGTATCAATTTCTGTTAAACCACGTTGCCCAAACATGTTCATAATGCGTTCGGGCCAATGCATTTGATACAAATCGATATAATCTGTTTGAAGGTTTTTTAAACTTAATTCAACTGCTTCATGAATACTTTTTTTAGAAAAATCCAATGGTTTCCTTATGTATTCCATTCCGCGATTCGGACCAGCAATTTTAGTAGCAACAACAATAGTATCTCTTTTATCGCTTCCGATTTTAGAAATCCAACTTCCAATATGGCGTTCGGTACTTCCAAAAATTTGAGCATTTCCACCTATTGGGTACATTTCGGCAGTATCCAAAAAGTTTATGCCTTTGTCAACAGCATAATCCAATTGCGAATGCGATTCGGATTCAGAGTTTTGATTGCCAAAAGTCATTGTTCCTAAACAGATTTCACTAACTTTTAGATTGGTATTTGGTAGTAAGGTATATTTCATTAGTGTATGAGTGACTGAGCCACTGAGTGAGTGAGTTCTCATAGAAATGCGAGTCAAAAAACTCAGCAACTCAGGCACTCAGTTACTCAGTAACTTTTTTATAACTCGTTCAACATTTTAGAAATTTCATCTAATTTAGGAGTCAGAATAATTTCAATTCTACGATTTTTTGCTTTTCCTTCTGGGGTTTCGTTGGTCATTAATGGAGCAAATTCGCCTCGACCAGCGGCTGTTAGATTATCTTTTTTTACCCCTTTGTTTTCTGATAAAATAGTAACAATAGCTGTTGCTCTTTTGGTCGATAAATCCCAATTGTTTTCTATTCCGCCACCAATATTTCCTAGAATTTTATCATCATCCGTATGACCTTCTATGAGTACTGAAATATCGGGGTTTTGAGCCAACACTTTGGCTACTTCTACAACCGCTTTTTTACCTTCAACTCCTACAGCCCAACTTCCTGTTTGAAATAATAATTTGTTTTCCATAGAAACATATACTTTACCGTTTTTTTGTTCAATGGTAAGACCTTTTCCCTCAAAAGCATTCAACGCTTTGGATAAAGTCTCTTTCAATTTTTTCATACTGGCTTCTTTTTGAGCCATCAGTGTTTCCAATTCGATTAAACGTTTGGAGCTTGCCTCTAGATCGCCTTTTAGTTTATTTAAACGATCTTGTTCGGCAGTTAAAGCTTTTTGCTTTGCTTCTAATTGTGCTAAAAGTTCTCTGTTTTTATTGATATTGGATGTTAACGATGCATTACTATCTTTTTCTAAAGTAGTATAAGACGATTGTAAGTTTTTTAAATTTTTGGCAGCTGCTGTATAATCTGCTAAAAGCTTATCGCGTTCCGCTTTTAGTTTATCAAATTCGGTTTTTAAAGTAGCACTATCTAATTCTAATTTATTTTTAGATTTTAATAAATCTTCATAATCATCAGATAATTTTCTGTTTTCTTTTTTTAAATCGGCAAATTTATTTTCTAAATCGGTGTAAATTTTTTTCGAAACACACGATGTTGAAAGAGCTAAAATTAATAACCCAAACGAAATTTTCTTAATCATTTTATATTTTTTTGAATCTGTATCAAAATTAAATCAACAAAATGGTATTATGTCTATCTAAAAATATTGTTATTGACATTGTTATTGACATTGTAAAACGTCAGTTCGAGTGTTTTTGCAGATAACTTCTCGATACTTTTCAAAATTTATAATTTGGAAAAACTCGAAGTGACAACTGTTCGCAAAAAATGTATCGAGAACCTTTTTTAATCGATTTCTACCAAAATCGGACAATGATCCGAATGTTTGGCTTCGGGTAAAATTACGGCTCTTTTCAATCTATCTCTTAACGATTCACTAACCAAATTATAATCAATTCGCCAACCTTTATTATTTCCTCTAGCACCAGCGCGGTAACTCCACCAACTGTAGTTATGAGGTGCTGAGTTGAAATGACGGAAACTATCGATAAATCCCGATTTCATAAAATTATCCAACCACGCTCGTTCAACTGGTAAAAATCCAGAAACGGTTGCATTTCGAATAGGATCATGAATATCAATTGCTTGATGACAAATATTATAATCACCACAAATAATTAGATTCGGAATGGTGTTTTTCAAATCGTTGATGTAGTTTTGAAAATCATCCATGTATTTAAATTTGTGATCGAGTCTTTCAATATTGGTTCCCGATGGCAGATACAAACTCATTATTGAAAAATCATCAAAATCAGCTCTTAGATTTCTGCCTTCAAAATCCATGTGATGAATTTCGGTACCAAAAACTACATTATTAGGTTTTATTTTAGATAAAATAGCCACACCACTATAGCCTTTTTTTTGTGCCGAAAAGTAATATTGATAAGGATAACCTGCTGCTGTGACTTCGTGTAACGGAATTTGATCTTCTTGGGCTTTTATTTCTTGAAGACATATCACATCAGGATTCGCTTGTTGAATCCATTCTAAAAATCCTTTAGAAATAGCAGCTCGAATTCCGTTTACATTATAAGATATAATTCTCATGCTTTTAGTTTTAATTTTTCTCAAAAATAGACAAAAAGAATAAAATTAGAATTGAAATTGTAAATCTTTATTAAGCTAATTCGATTTCACTTTTTTTAGGATTAAAGACTAGAATTACTATCTTTGTTTTTGCTCTAAAAAGAAAAAACAAATGGGTTTAGTCACTGCTAAAGAAGTTGCAAAAGCTATCAATACTGATAAATACGGTATCTTCGGAACTTTTACAGGCTGGCTTTTAATGAAAGCTTTAAAAATTTCAACCTTAAATAAAATTTATGATAGAAATAAACATTTAAAAGATCTTGAATTTTTAAATGCTATTTTAAATGAGTTTCAAATTAAGTTTGAAATTCCGGAAGAAGACTTAAAACGATTACCAAAAGAAGGCGCTTATATTACGGTTTCCAATCACCCACTTGGAGGAATTGACGGATTATTATTATTAAAATTAATGTTAGAAAGAGAGCCTAATTTTAGAATTATAGCTAATTTTTTGTTGCATCGAATAGAACCAATGAAACCTTATATAATGCCAGTAAATCCTTTTGAGACGCATAAGGATGCGAAATCGAGCGTTATCGGAATTAAAGAAACCTTGCGTCACTTGAGTGATGGAAAACCACTTGGCATGTTTCCAGCTGGTGAAGTTTCGACTTACAAAGACGGAAAATTAATGGTTGATAAAGCTTGGGAAGAAGGAGCAATAAAAGTAATTCGGAAAGCGCAAGTTCCGGTTGTTCCTATATATTTTCATGCTAAAAACAGTCGTTTATTTTACTTTCTATCTAAGATTAGCGATACTTTTCGAACAGCAAAATTACCTTCTGAATTGTTAACTCAAAAAGACAGAGTCATTAAAGTTAGAATTGGAAAACCAATATCAGTTGCCGAACAAAACGAGCACACAACACTTGAAGAATATTCTGAATTTATTAGAAGAAAAACCTATATGCTAGCAAATTCTTTTAATAAAGAAAGTAAATTATTGACTTTCCCCGATTTAAAATTACCAAAAACACAAAAACAAATTGTAAAACCAGCGAATCATGACAAAATAGTTGAAGAAATTGAACTTATAAAAAAGGAAGATTATCGCATGTTACAAAGTAAAAACTATTCTGTTTTTTTGGTAAAGGCGGATAAGATTCCGAATATTTTACATGAAATTGGGCGTTTACGAGAAATTACTTTTAGAGAAGTTGGCGAAGGCACAAATGAATCGATTGATATTGATAAATACGATGATTACTACCATCACATGTTTTTGTGGGATGATGATGCTGAACAAATTGCAGGAGCATATCGCATGGGATTGGGTTCAGAAATTTTTCCTAAATACGGAATAGAAGGTTTTTATCTTCATGAATTGTTTCGATTTGAATCGGAGTTAGATGATATGATGGAAAAATCTATCGAAATGGGACGCGCTTTTATTCGTAAAGAATACCAACTAAAACCAATGCCACTTTTTTTACTTTGGAAAGGAATTGTTCATACAACCTTGCGTTTTCCAGAACATAAATACCTAATTGGTGGCGTGAGTATTAGCAATCAATTTACCGAATTTTCAAAATCGTTGATGATTGAGTTTATGAAATCGCACTATTACGATCCTTATGTGGCGCAATATATTCATGCCAAAAAAGATTTTAAAGTGAAATTAAAAGATGCTGATAAAGATTTTGTTTTTAATGAAGCCGAAGCCGATTTGAATAAGTTTGATAAAATTATTGATGAAATAGAACCAGGAATTTTAAGATTACCTGTTTTAATAAAAAAATACATTAAACAAAATGCCCGCGTTATAGCTTTTAATGTTGATCCAAAATTTAATAATGCAATTGATGGATTGATGTACATTCGTATTTCTGATTTACCAGAAAGTACGGTAAAACCAGTTATGGAAGAGTTTCAAGCAGAATTAGAAAGAAAGGAAAAAGGATAATGCCGCAAATTTGAGGCATTTATTTTATTAAAACCAAGCTCTTTTGTTTGCTTGATAAGTTTGAAAAAATTCCTCGTCAGACTTAGTAAGATAAATAATTCCTTCAATTAAACCAATAAAACCCATTGCAATTGCTGCAAAAAGAGGGATAACAAAACAAGAAAAAGTAACTCCTAAAACAGTAATCGCCAACATTATTATTCCTTCATTTGTATATCCTAAAATAAACTTATGAATTCCTAAACCGCCTAAAATTATACCTAAAATTCCGCAAACTACTTTTTTGTTTTCTTGAGATGAAGGTTGAGGTTTGTTCCAATCTTCAGTTGGTTTAGTTGTTTCCATATTTTTTTAAAATTTAGTTTTTGATTTTATAAAAATAATAAAATTATTGAAATGCACTATCAATTGGTTCCCAAAGTTCGATTTTATTTCCTTCAGGATCTAAAATCCAGCTAAATTTTCCGTACTCATAACTTTCCATTTCGCCAACAATGGTTACACCTTCTTGTTTTAAAACTTCAAGTAAGGCTTCGAGATTGTCGACTCTAAAGTTCATCATGAACTGCTTTTCGCTAGGTTGAAAATAGTTGGTGTTGGCTTCAAACGGCGACCATTGTGTGGAACAATCTTTACCGTCTTTGTCTTTCCACCAAAAAGTACAACCATAAGCATCAACTGGAATTCCGAGATGATTCTTATACCAATCTTTAATTTGATTTGGATTTTCAGATTTGAAGAAAAATCCGCCCAATCCTGTTACTCTTTTAATATCTTTATTTTCCATGGTTTTAATTTATAGTATTAGTTTACAAATTAAATTAAATAATAATTGATTTTACTCATACTTTTGGATGATTTTATCTGCAATAACTTGCGCTAACTTTTTATGACTTTCGTGAGTCCAGCCAGCAATATGTGGAGTTAGCAATACATTTTCTGCTTGCAATAAATACTCAAAGGCTTTTGGTTTATCACTTTCTATAAATAAATTTTCAAAGGATAATTTTTCATATTCTAAGACATCTAAACCAGCTCCGAGAATTTTTCTTGATTGTAAAGCATCTACTAAATGATCAGTTACAACGTTTTTTCCACGAGAAGTATTGATGAACCAAAACGGTTTTAAAAACGAGTTTATAAATTTAGTATTCATCATTTTGTCTGTTGAAGTAGTCCATGGAATGTGTAAACTTAGTACATCTGCTTGTTTTTGGAGTTCTTGTAACGAAACTTGTTTGGCGTTTTCATCACCCACGTTATCCAAAATATCGTAACATAAAGTAGTGACATCAAATCCTCGTAGTTTTTTGGCAAAAGATTTTCCCATATTCCCGTAACCGATGAGTCCGATGGTTTTTCCTTCTAGTTCATTACCGCGATTTCCCTCACGAATCCATTTTCCTTCTCGAACAAATTTATCGGCGCGTTGGAGTTTGTTCATTAAAGAGAGTAACATTCCGATTGTGTGTTCACCAACAGCATTTTTGTTTCCTTCTGGTGCAGCGATTAATTGAATTTCTTTTTCGATAGCATATTCGCAATCTATACTTTCTAAACCAGCGCCAACTCGAGCAATGAATTGTAAATTGGTGGCTTTATCAATAAAGGTTTTATCTATTTTAAATCGGCTTCGGATTACAATGCCTTGATAGTTATGGATTTTGGATTCGATTTCTTCCTTTGCGGATGTAAAATCGGTTTCGTTATGAAAACCTGCTTGTTCCAATTGTTCCCATAATAAAGGATGATTGGAATCGAGGTGAAGGATTTTTATCTGTTTAGTCATTGCGAGGTACGAAGCAATCTGCTCTTGTTTATATAATTTTTGAAAGTTAAAGATAGTTATTTCTAAAAGTTTACAAAAGAAAAAACGTGATGAATAGCCCCGATTGAAGCTAGCTACCGTGTAGCGCGGAAAGCGGGAGGAGTGTTCAAATAGAAGTCAAAATTTCTGCTCTTAAAACCCTAAAATTAATTTAGCGATAGAAAAGTAAATCAAAATTCCGAAAATATCATTGCTGGTAGTTATAAACGGACCAGTAGCTAAAGCTGGATCGATACCAAATTTGTCTAAAATTAAAGGAATAAATGTACCAATTAATGATGCTATACAAATTACTGAAATTAAAGCAATCGTAACAATTATACCTATTTTAGAATCAATTCCCAATAAAAAATGGCTTCCTACAAATAATATTGTTGCTAAAATTAAACCGTTTAACAAACTCAAAGACATTTCTTTTAATAATCGATTAAAAATGGAGCCCGTAATAGAATGATTGGCTAATCCTTGAACAATAATTGCAGACGATTGAACGCCAACATTTCCTGCCATTGCAGCAATAAGAGGTGTAAAGAAGAATAATTCTCGGTGATTATCCATTGCTCCTTCAAAAAGACCTAACATTTTCACACTAATAAATCCGCCTAAAAGTGCTAAAACCAACCAAGGCAAACGTGCTTTTGTGAGTTCAATAATACTGTCGTTTGCTTCAACATCTTGTGAGATACCAGCAGCTAATTGGTAATCTTTATCGGCTTCTTCTTTAATAACGTCAACAATATCATCGATAGTGATTCGTCCGACTAATCGTCCCATTTCATCCACAACTGGAATAGCTTCCAAATCGTATTTTTGCATAATACGAGCTACTTCTACATTGGAAGTATTTACTCGAACCGAATCGACTTTTTTGATATAAACCTCGCTAATTGGTGTTTTAGTTGAAGTAGTTAATAAATCTTTTAAAGACAATCTTCCTTTTAGTCGATTTTCGTCGTCAACCACATAAATAGAATGAACGCGAGTGACGTTTTCGGCTTGAATTCGCATTTCTTTTACGCAGGTGAGAACGGTCCAGTTTTCGTTAACTTTAACCATTTCTTTTCCCATCAAACCACCAGCAGTATCTTCGTCGTAGCGCAATAAATCGACGATATCTTTGGCGTGTTCAACGTCTTCTAATTCAGAAATTACTTCTTCTTTTTTGCTTTGCGGAAGTTCGGCAATAATATCGGCAGCATCATCTGTATTTAGTTCATCCAGCTCTTCGGCAATTTCTTTTGGTGAAAGTACATGAAGTATTTTTTCACGAACATCATCTTCTAATTCGAGTAGAATTTCGGCTGTTTTTTCGCTATCAAGAATTTTAAAAATATAAGTGGCTTCGTGAATATCGAGTTCGTCAAAAATTTCGGCAATATCAGCATGGTGCAAGTCGTTCAACAAAACTTCCAATTCTTGGTCGTTTTTTTGATGAATTAATTGCTCAATTTGAACTAAAAGTTCTTTGCTGATTTTAAACTGCATTGGCTTCTATTTTTTGAGTGAGTTCTATAAACTGTTCAACTGATAATTGTTCTGGACGAAGGTCAAAGATAGTATCTAATTTTAAATTATCGGATAATTGAAATGATTTTAAGCTATTTCGCAATGTTTTTCGGCGTTGTTGAAAACCTATTTTGACAACCGAAAAGAATAATTTTTCGCTACAAGGCAAGGAAAAGTTTTCTTTTCTTCGCAAACGCAGAACACCCGATTTTACTTTTGGTGGCGGATTAAAAACATCTTCGTTTACAGTAAATAAATATTCGGCAATATAAAATGCTTGTACTAAAACAGAGAGAATTCCGTAGACTTTACTTCCTTTTTTAGAGCAAATGCGTTCGGCAACTTCTTTTTGAAACATCCCAGAAAATTCGGGAATTTGATGTCGAAGTTCAAGGGTTTTAAAAACGATTTGTGTAGAGATATTGTACGGGAAATTACCAATTATAGCAAAGGGGTTTCCTTCAAAAACTTCGTTAATATTGTAACGTAAAAAGTCTTTAGAGATAATTTTTCCTTCCAGTTTTGGATAGTGCGAATTGAGATATTCTACTGAATCGGTGTCGATTTCGATAACGTAGGTTGTTGTCGGTTTTTCTAATAAATATTTGGTTAGAACTCCCATTCCTGGTCCGATTTCTAAAATGGTATCATAACCTTCTAAACTTAAAGTATCAGCAATTTGCTTAGCAATACTTTCGTCTGTTAAGAAATGTTGACCGAGGTGTTTTTTTGCTCTTACTTGATTCATATGTCATTGTGAACTTGCGAAGCAATCTCCTGATTTTAATTAATTTTATGTGAAGAAGAAAAGTGAATTAATTCGATTGAAAAAATTCTGAGACAAATTCTAATTCGGTTCTAAACGTTAGCATTTTATCGCCAAAAAGTCGGTTTCCTTCTTCGCGAAGTCTTGGTGCATCTTCATTGTAATAACGTTGTAAGGTTTCTTTACTATCGGTAGTATATTGAATAGCGTAAGTTGTTCCACCCATTTCTTCCTCTACTAAAACTTTTACCATTCGAGCTGATGTAAACTTTCCAGTTGCAAGTACATCGTTAATGTGTTTTTCTTGCATCCAATTCATCCATTTATCGTGAACACTTTCGTGGATATTTATGGTTACGTTGTATAAAATCATTTGTTGTTGTTTTAAGATATTTACTGAATACCGCTACTGGACAATGGACACTTTTTTAAATATCTTTGTCGCCACGCAATTGTCTGTATTTTTTTTGAGCAGTTACATAATAAATACTATCGGGATGTTTGGTAATTATTTCCTCGTACAAAGGTTTGGCTTTTTCAGAATCTTTTAATTGATAGTAAAGTTCTGCCGAAAAAAATAAAGCTTCATCGATGTAAATACATTCTTTAAAAGCATCTAAAATTTGTTTGTAATTAGATAATGCTAAATTATAATCTGCTTGTTGTTCATATATTTTCCCTATTCGTAATAAAGTTACAGGTTCAATAGCATCACCTTTATTTTCTTTTAAAATGGCTTGAAATGCCAGTAATGCTTCATTCTTTTTCCCTTGATAAATGAGAAAATCAGCTTTGGCAAATTTCTTTAGTGCCACTTGAGTAGAATCTTCGACAGTATTATCAGAAATAAGTAAAAATAAATCGAGAGCATCATTAGCAATTAGTTGTGTTGAGGCTGATTTTAAGACTTTTAATTGATGGCTTGCCCATTTAAAATCTTCTTTAAAATAACTCGTTCTTGCTGTTTTAAAACTGGCTTCTTGTCCGATAACATCATTCTTCATATCATCTTCAATTTGAGAATAATAGAGTAATGCTTGATTGAATTTTTCTTCAAATAACATTACATCAGCTAATTCCATTTTAACATCAGCAATTTGATACGTATTCAATGGCATTTCGAGAGCATTTTTCAGAATTTTTTTTCCTAATTCGGCATCTTTTAAATTAAATGTAGCAAAATGAGCTTTAATTTTAAGAAGCGATAAAGAATAAGGACTTACACCAAATTCTCTAATCAGTTCGTCCAATTCTTTGTCAATAACTAAATACTCTTTTTCTGTTGCTTTTTTGATTTTCATTTCTAATAAATAGGAATGAGATTGAATTTGAAGGTCTAAATCTTTAGTGTTTTCAAGAACAAAAAGTAAAATTTCTTTGGCTTCCTCTTCTTGATTTTCTTCGATAGCAAGTTGCGCTAAATTAACAATATTGGAAAAGGATTCGGGGTTTCGTTTGTATATTGCTTTTTCTTGAACAAAGGCTTTACTGTATTCTTTTAATTGCACATAATACCAACTTAGGTATTCATACCAAAATAAATCTTGCGTTTTTTGAACCCGAACTAATAATGCTTTTCTTAGCGATTCATTAAAAGTAGCTTCACTTTCTTCAATCATAAAACGAGACAATTGATTTTGAATCATTATGTTGTTTTGTGGATTGTTAAAAGCTTCGATAAGAAATTTATCGATCATCATGTCAGCATTTCCTTTTTGACCATAAAGCAATGCCATTTGAAAATTGAAATTGAATTTAGGTTCTTTTTCTAAAGCCACTTGATAGGATTGAAGCGCAAAATCAATCAATCCTTTCTTTTCAAAAAGGTAAGCAATTTGATATACTTCATTTGGATTGTTTCGGATTTTATCTACCGCTTCGTCAAAGTATTTATTGGCTTTTACTTGGTCTTTTTGTAGTTGAAAATTAAAACCTAATTGCACCAATAAATTACCTTGTTTGAATTTAGAATAACGATCGTTAATTGCTGCTTCCGCTTTATCAAATTGGGATAACTGTTGATAACATTCGACAGTTCTTTCAAAATAATTGGAGTTTCCTAATTGATTTTTAAGTAATTCTTGATAACTGATAAGCGCTTTTTCAAATTCTCCTCTATCAAAATAGTTTTGAGCCAACTGTTCATTTTGTGCACAAACCACAAAAGTAAATCCGAACAAAAACGATAAAAAGATTTTTCTCATCTTATAATTTTAAAAAACTAATGTACCAAAGTAACACATTTTGTGCCAATTTAGTACATTATAGATTAAGATTAACGTTTAGTTAATAATATCAAATCCGGTATACTTTTGTAACACTTCTGGAATCACAATTCCTTCAGGAGTTTGGTAGTTTTCTATAATTCCAGCTAAAACTCTTGGTAAAGCCAATGAACTTCCGTTTAAAGTATGAGCTAATTGATTTTTTCCATCGTTACCTTTAAAACGCAATTTTAAACGGCTTGATTGAAAAGTTTCAAAATTAGAAACCGAACTAATTTCCAACCATCTGTCTTGAGCTGTAGAAAATACTTCAAAATCATAAGTTAAAGCCGATGCGAAACTCATGTCACCACCACAAAGACGTAGAATCCGGAAAGGTAATTTTAGTTCACGCATAATATTTTTTACATGTTCTACCATTCCGTCTAAAGCTTCGTATGATTTATCAGGATGTTCAATACGAACTATCTCTACTTTGTCAAATTGATGTAATCGGTTCAATCCTCGCACGTGAGCACCGTATGAACCAGCTTCTCTTCTAAAACAAGGAGTGTAACCTGTGCATAAAACTGGCAATTCACTTTCGTTTAATAAAACATCTCTAAATAAATTAGTTACAGGAACTTCGGCTGTTGGAATTAAATACAAATCGTCAATTCCAACATGATACATTTGTCCTTCTTTATCAGGTAATTGTCCCGTTCCGTATCCTGAAGCCTCATTAACCAAATGTGGTACTTGGTATTCTATATAACCAGCTTCTGTGTTTTTATCAAGAAAATAAGAAATTAACGCTCTTTGTAAACGGGCTCCTTTTCCTTTGTAAACCGGAAATCCGGCACCTGTGATTTTTACACCTAATTCAAAATCGATAATGTCATATTTTTTCACCAATTCCCAATGAGGTTGAGCACCTGAGTGTAAAACAGGAATTTCACCTTCTTCAAATACATTTAGATTTTCTTCAGGAGATTTGCCTTCTGGAACGATATCGGCCGGTAAATTTGGTAATAAATACATTTTTGAAAGCAATTCATTAGCAAGAGTTTCTACTTTTTCTGACAATACTTTACCTTGATCTCTTAACTGAACGGTTTTTAGTTTTAGAATTTCGGCTTTAGCTTTTTCACCATTTTTCATTAAATCGCCAATATCTTTAGACAATTTATTGGATTCAGAAAGTGTATTGTCTAGCGTTACTTGTGCACCTCTGCGATTTTCATCCAATTCAATAACTTCATTAACTAGCGCTTTAGCATCCATATTTTTTTTGGCTAAAGCGGTAATTACTTTTTCTCGATTCTCTCTAATAAAGGCTATTTGTAACATGACTTAATTTTTTAAGATTAGCTTCGCTCAGTTTGCCTTAAAGGCTCGGGTGCAAATTTAAGAAATTGATTTTTATTATTAGGAACATTCTAAAAGATAAATAATACTGACAATTAATTCATTTCTATGCATTTAAATCACTTTTTAATATTTATTTAGGAAAATTTATTACAGATATGTACTATATTCGCATGAAAAAAGTTTTGATTATGAAAAAAACCTACACATTGCTGTTTTTATTTTTTGTTGCTTTCGCTTTATCCCAAAATAAAAATGATGAATTTGATGCATTAGTTGCTGCTGAAATGAGATCAGCTTCTAATAATTTAACAACGCTTGCAGTAAATCCGAATACATTAAATTATGACATTACGTATCATAAATTAGAATTCACTATTAATCCAAATGTTGAATTTGTTTCTGGGAAAATTACAACAACTTTCACCGCATTGTCAAACATGAATACCATTACTTTTGATTTGGCAAATGCTTTAACAGTTAGCCTTGTTAGACTAGGAACTACCAATTTAACATTTGTTGAAAACACTAATAATGAATTAATTATAACATTGCCAGCAACTCAAATTACAGGAACTTCGGCTACTGTTGAGGTGACTTATTCTGGAGTTCCACCAGCCAACGGTTTTGATGCTTTTGTAAAATCTACACATAATGGAATTCCTGTTATTTGGACATTATCAGAACCTTTTGGAGCACGAGATTGGTGGCCTTGCAAGCAAGATTTAAACGATAAAATAAATAGTATTGATGTTTATATCACAGCTCCATCACAATATGTAAGTGTTGCTAACGGAATTGAAACAACCGCTCCAGTTATAAATGGCGCCAATAAAACGACTCATTTTCACCATGGTTATCCAATTCCGGCTTATTTAATTGCAATTGCTTGTACCAATTACAGTGTTTACAATCAAATGGGAGGAACAGCACCAAATCAATATCCTATTATAAACTATATTTATCCAGAAGATTTAGCTACCGTTCAATCCGATTTAGATCAAACACCTTTAATTTTAGATTTATTTGAAACTCTTTTTGAACCGTATCCTTTTAGAAATGAAAAATACGGACATGCACAATTTGGTTGGGGTGGCGGAATGGAACACACAACGGTTTCATTTATGCAAAATTTTAGTAGAGGTTTAATTGCACATGAAATGGCTCATCAATGGTTTGGTGATAAAATAACTTGTGGAACATGGAACGACATATGGTTAAATGAAGGTTTTGCAACATATCTAGCTTCTTTAGTTATTGAAAATTTTGATGGACCAGCTGCTTTTGTTGATAATAAAACTGGAATGATTGATTTTATAACTTCACAACCAAATGGTAATGTTTATTTAACAGATACTCAAGCTACAAGCGTTAACCGAATTTTTAGTAGTCGATTATCCTATAATAAAGGAGCTATGGTACTTGAGATGCTGCGTTTTAAAATGGGTGATATTCAATTTTTTCAGGCTTTAAGAAATTATTTAGCCGATTCGAATTTAGCTTACAATTATGCCGTAACAACCGATTTAAAAACACATCTCGAAACTGTTTATGGAAGTAGTTTAACAGAATTTTTTAATGATTGGATTTACAATCAAGGTTATCCTTCATACAACATAACTGCTCAAAATATTGGTGCTGGTCAAGCGAGTTTTGTTGTAAATCAAACACAATCAGATGCATCTGTTAGCTTTTTTGAAATGCCGGTTCCTGTTAGAGTTTTTGGAGCAAGTGGACAACAATTGGATTTGGTTTTAAACAATACAATAAATGGAGAAACTATATTAAAAAGTGTTCCATTTGCAATTACTAGTTTCGTATTTGATCCTGATAGACATTTAATATCAAAAAACAATACGGTTACATTATCAAATACTTCTTTTGAATTGGAAAATGCCATTTTAGTGTATCCAAATCCTGTAATTGATGAATTACATATTCAAATCCCCAATAGTGAAGTTCTTGAAAAAGTAATAGTTTTTAATAGTTTAGGTCAAAAAGTAGCAGAAGATTCTACTCAGATTATATCTTTGTCAACAGTAGCAACTGGAGTGCTTTTTGTTGAAATTACCACTGCAAATGGAATTTTTCATAAAAAAATTATAAAAAAATAGTATAAAACAACATATTTGTAAAAAAGTAAGGTGAAAACCTTACTTTTGTGCGTTAAAAATATACCTATATATAAAAATGATTCAAGTAGCCCAAATACTTTTTATACTTTCTGTTTTAGTAATACTTCACGAATTTGGCCATTTCATAGCCGCTAGAGTTTTTAAAGTACGAGTAGAAAAATTCTATTTATTTATGGACGCAGGATTTTCTTTATTCAAGAAAAAAATTGGAGAAACTGAATGGGGAATTGGTTGGTTGCCAATTGGCGGTTATGTAAAACTTTCAGGAATGATTGATGAAAGTTTGGATACAGCTCAAATGAGTGAAGAACCTCAACCGTGGGAATTTCGCGCCAAACCAGCATGGCAACGTTTGATAATCATGTTGGGTGGAATTATAGTTAATTTGCTTTTAGCATGGTTTATTTATACCACGATGTTTGCAACAGTTGGCCAAAAATACATTTCTACTTCTGCAATTCAAAAAAACGGATTGGCTTTTGGTAAGGTTGGAAAAAGTGTAGGTTTTCAAAATGGCGATAAAATCATTTCAGTTGATGGAAAATTACAAGAAAAATTCAATTGGATGATTATCGATGTATTGTTAAGTGATAAAATACAATTAGATAGAAATGGCAAAAAAATCGATTTGGTTTTAACCGATGAGCAAAAAGGAGAAATCTTAGGAAAAGAGGGGAAAGGATTTGTAAAAAACAGAATTGAAATATCTAAGTTATATGTTGATAGTTTAAATAGTAAAAGCAAAACTCTTTTTCAAAAAGGCGATGTAATTACTAGTGTAAACAATACTAAAATTATTTATTTTGATCAGTTTACAGATAGTATTTACAAGTCCAAAAATAAAATTGTAGCTATTTCTGTAATTAGAGATAATAAGGAAGTAACTCTTACTATCAAAGTTGATAAAGAAGGTTCTATTGGAATAGAAAAGTCTTTATTTTTTAATCAATTTATTCCGATTAAAGATACTTTTATTGAAGAAGTAACAAATTCTGAAAATAAAGAGATACTGGTTAATGACCAAATTATTTCGGTTAATGGTGTCGCAATAAATTATTATCACGAATTTATTCAAACTATAGCTAAATTGAAGAATCAAAACGTTGCTCTTACAGTTGTAAGAAATAATAAAGAAACTCCTATAAAAGTTAAAGTAAATGAAAAGAGTAAAATAGGAATCAAATTCAATATAAAAGAATCGGACTTAAAAATTATAAAGGCACATACAATTGGAACCGCAATTCCGGCTGCTGTTAGAGAATCTTGGCAATTATTTGTGTACAATATTAAACAGTTTAAACTTATATTAAAACCCGCCACGGGAGCTTATAAACAAGTTAAAAGCCCAGTGGGAATTGCACGCCAATTACCCGACACTTGGGATTGGGAATTTATTTGGAACTTCACAGCACTATTTTCAATTGGATTGGCTTTTATGAATTTACTGCCGATTCCTGGATTAGATGGCGGACATGCTTTATTTACTATAGCAGAAATGGTTACAGGACGTAAATTAAGTGATAAAGCAATGGGATATGTGCAAACTGGAGGTATGATTTTTTTACTCGCTTTAATGGCGCTAACCTTTGGTAAAGATATCTTTGAATTGGTTGCAGATAAATTTTTTTAAAAAATACTTCTATTTGTTTGCAAAAAATAAAAAACACCTTATATTTGCAACCGCAATAAAAAGGTTTAACCTTCCTTCTTAGCTCAGTTGGTTAGAGCATCTGACTGTTAATCAGAGGGTCCTTGGTTCGAGCCCAAGAGAGGGAGCATAAAAAGAGTTATACGAAAGTATAGCTCTTTTTTAATTTAGTTTTGTTGGGCAAAAAGTTTATTCTGTATAAACGAAGCAGATTTCGAAAAAGTTTTTCTTACAGCAATTTTTCATTTTTTTGATTAAAGAAATCAATAATTTTGACTTAAATTTAGTTATAAAAATATAACATTCTTATGTATTTTACTAAATTTGCTTACTATAAATAAAAAATATATGAAAAATATTAAAATCACAATTTTTGCATTATTAATTCTAGTTGCTTCTTGCAACAAAAAACAAGAATTGACTTCTGGGATTACAAAAAAGAATATGGATACTCTGGTTAATCCAGGTGATGATTTCGAAGCCTTCGTTAACGGAACTTGGGTGAAAAACAACAAAATTCCAGCAGATAAAGCTTCTTACGGTGCTTTTGATATTTTGCTTGATCAATCGCAGAAAGATGTAAAATCTATTATTGAAGAAGCGTCAAAAGGCGATTTCAAGGATGGTTCTGATCAACAAAAAATAGGTGATTACTATGCTTCTTATATCAATAGAAAAGATCGCGATGCTAAAGGGATTACTCCAATTCAACCCAAATTAAAAGTAATTGATGCAATTGTAACACATTCTGATTTAGCAGCTTATTTCGGAAAAGCTAACAAAACTGGAGTTTCTATTCCGTTTGGAATTTCTGTAACGCAAGATTTTAAAAAACCAAACGAATATACTTTAATGACTTGGCAAGGAGGATTAGGTCTTCCTGAAAAAGAATATTATCTTACTAATGATTCTAAAATGGCTGACATTCGAAAAAAATATGTCGCTCATATTGAAAGTATGCTAAAACTAGTAGGACTTCCAAATCCAACAGAAAGCGCAACTAAAATTATGGCTTTAGAAACTTCTTTAGCAACTTTTCACATGAAAAAAGAAGACACTCGTGATGCTTCCAAACTGTACAATAAATATAATATTAGCGATTTAAAAACTTTAATGCCCGATTTTGATTGGACGGCGATGTTGAAAAACGCTGGTATAGAAAATCAAAAAACAGTCATAGTCTCTCAGGTTGAGTATACAAAAAACCTGAATAATATCATAAAAAACACTTCTATTGAAACATGGAAAACCTATTTAAAATGGAGTTTAGTTAATAATACCGCAAATTATTTAACGACAGCTATCGATAATCAAAACTTTGAATTTTTTGGCAAAACCCTTTATGGTGTTGAAAAACAAGAAGAAGATTGGAAACGTGGCGTTAATGCTGTTAATGGTAGTTTAGGTGAAATTGTGGGTAAAGTGTATGTTGAAAAACATTTCTCTCCAGAAGCTAAAGAACGCATGATAACAATGGTTAAAAATCTATTGAGTGCTTATTCAGAAAGCATTAAGAAACTAGATTGGATGAGTGATAATACTAAAAAAGAAGCATTGGCAAAAGTAGATAAATTCATGATTAAAATAGGTTATCCCGATAAATGGAAAGACTATTCTGCTTTAAAAGTATCTAAAAATGATTTATACGGGAATGCTGAAAATGCAGCCGAATTTGAATACAATCGCTTAATTGCAAAACTTGGAAAACCTGTAGATAGAACCGAATGGGGTTTAACGCCACAAACTGTGAACGCCTATTACAATCCATCTTTGAATGAAATAGTATTTCCAGCAGCTATCCTACAACCCCCTTTCTTTAATTTAAATGCTGATGATGCTGTAAATTATGGCGGAATTGGTGCAGTAATCGGTCATGAAATTGGTCATGGATTTGACGATCAAGGAAGTACTTTTGATGGAGAAGGTGTTATGAGAAACTGGTGGACTGCATCTGATTTAACCGCTTTTAAAGCAAAAACAAAAGCGTTAGTAGATCAGTATAGCGGCTTTAAAGTTTTTCCTGATTTGAATTTAAATGGCGAATTTACACTTGGCGAAAATATTGGCGATTTAGGCGGATTGAGTATTGCTATAAAAGCCTATAAAATGAGTTTGAAAGATAAAGCAGCGCCAAAAATGGATGGATATACAGGAATTCAACGGGTGTTTTTAGGTTGGGGACAAGTATGGTTAGAAAAAAGTCGTGAAGAAGCATTACGAAATCAAGTGGCTTCCGATCCGCATTCACCTGCAAAATTTCGTGTTAATGGAGTTGTTCGAAATGTTCCAGAGTTTTATGAAGCTTTCGATATCAAACCAATAAACAAACTTTACTTAGCTCCAGATAAAAGAATAAAAATTTGGTAAAAAATAAAAATATAAAAAAAAGCCCGACATTTTGCCGGGCTTTTATAGTAATTTAGAAATGTATTATTTACCTATTAAAAGTAATTCACCAGCAACTATCTCTGTAATGTATTTTTTGTCTCCGTTTTTGTCATCGTAACTTCTGTGTGTTAGTTTACCTTCGATAGCAATTTCTTTGCCTTTTGTCACATACTTCTCGATAATTTCGGCAGTTTTTCCCCAAGCAATTACTTTGTGCCATTCGGTTTGTTCTACTTTTTCACCCTTATCATTAGTGTAACTGTCATTTGTAGCAATAGAAATAGATGCTAGTTTTTTTCCTCCTTCAAGATTTTTGATTTCAGGTTCTTGTCCTACATGTCCGATTAATTGTACCTTGTTTCTCATGGCGTTTAAATTTAAATGATTAATAAAATGTCGTTGTTTCTTTTCGACGATGCAAAGTTGTAACAACCAAGCAACTTTATTCGGTATTTAACCATTTAATTTCGGTTGTAAATGTTTGTAAGCATTTACAAATAGAAAATTTATTATATTTGATTGATTTTAAAACTATACGCCATGATAAAACACTGTTTAGAATGCAACGAAAAAATTGTTGGTCGCGAAGATAAAAAATTTTGCAGCGATGGTTGTCGCAACTCCTACAATAACAAAATAAACAAAGACAGCACAAATTATATGCGTAATATTAATAATAAATTACGTAAAAATTATCGCATTTTGAATGAGTTAAATGTGGATGGAAAATCGAAAACAACACGTTCAAAATTATCTAATAAAGGATTCGATTTTGAGTATTTTACAACTATCTTAAATACCAAATCGGGAAATACCTACTACTTTATATATGATCAAGGCTATATGACTATAGAAAATGATTATTTTATGTTGGTAAAAAAAGATATTTAAAATAAAAACTAGGATAATTTTGCTTCTTTCTCCACAATAATATTATGAAAAAAAATGATACTTCATTATCCCAAAGCTTACTAACAATGTTAGCAATAATGGCATTTTTGTGTGGCATTTTTTATTCTTTGATGCCTCAAAATTATGATGTTACAGAAGCTAGACTTTCTGAATTTTCAACTAAACGTGCCTTGGTAAAAGTCAAAGAGATGACTATCAAACCTCATTATGTGGGTTCAAAAAATCACGAAGTTGTGGCTCAATATTTAAAAAAAGAATTGCAAAATTTAGGGTTAGAAACTTCATTTCAAGAAGGATTTATTATGACTGAAAAAGGTACTTTAGTCAAATCGAAAAATATTTTAACGAAAATAAAAGGTACTGAAAATACAAAAGCGTTGTTGTTATTATCACATTACGATAGCGCACCGCATTCCTTATCCTTTGGCGCAAGTGACGATGCTAGTGGTGTAGCAACTATTTTAGAAAGTGTTCGGGCATTTTTACACACTAAAACCAAACATAAAAACGATATAATCATACTTTTTTCGGATGCCGAAGAATTAGGTTTAAACGGAGCAGCACTTTTTGTAACACAACACAAATGGGCAAAAGAAATAGGTTTGGTTTTAAATTTTGAAGCACGTGGTTCGTCAGGACCAAGTTATATGTTAATGGAAACTAATGATGGAAATGCTAAAATGATTGATGCTTTTAGCAATGCAAACGTTAAATACCCTGTTTCCAATTCGTTGATGTATAGCATTTATAAAATGTTGCCTAATGATACTGATTTAACTGTTTTTAGAGAAAAAGCTAAAATTCAAGGGTTTAATTTTGCCTTTATTGATAATCATTTCAATTATCATACAGCTCAAGATAAATTCAGAAATGTTGATCCAAAAACATTAGCGCATCAAGGAACTTACTTGCTTCCTTTAATTAACCATTTTTCGAATATCGATTTAAAATCCATGAATTCTGGCGAAGATAAAGTCTATTTTAGTATTCCTTTCGGATTGATAAATTATCCTAATAGTTGGATTTTCCCAATGGTAATTAGTGCAATTGTAGTTTTCTTTATTTTAGTTTTTGTTGGATTAGGAAAACGAACTTTGCAATTAGACGAAATCATTAAAGGATGTATTCCGTTTTTTGGAGCTCTACTTCTATCTGGTTTGCTTTCTTATTTAGGATGGAAATTACTTTTAGGATTTTATCCTCAATACAATGATATTCTTCACGGATTTACTTATAATGGTCACGAGTATATTTATGGATTTATATGTCTAACAATGGCTATTTGCTTTTTATTTTACAAAAAAGAAAGTAAACGAAATTCCGAAATGAATCAAATGATTATTCCGCTTTTTATATGGCTTTTGATTAATGTTGGAATTGCATTTCAGTTAAAAGGCGCCAATTTTTTACTTCTTCCAGTTTTAGCGAGTACATTAATGTTGAGTTATTTTGTGTTGACACAAAAATCAAATTGGTTATTAAACCTAATTTTGACTTTACCAACCTTAATTATTTTAGCACCACTTATACAAATGTTCCCAATAGGATTAGGATTAAAAATTTTAGTTGGAAGTGCTATTTTAACAGTCTTAAGTTTCACTTTATTATTACCTGTTTTTGGATCGTTTACTAAAAAAGGCATTTGGTCTATTTTGTTCTTTTTATTAACCATTGGATTTTTTATAAAAGCACATCAATCTTCTGGATATTCATCCCAAAAAGCAAAACCCAATAGTTTAGTTTATCTACTTGATGGCGATACCAATAATGCCAATTGGGCAACTTATGACACTAATTTAGACCAATGGACTAAAGCGTATTTAGGTGAAAACCCAAAAAGCGGAAAATCGTTAAACACTAATAAATTGTACAGCAAATACGGTTCTCAATACACATATATGTCAGATGCTCCAATAAAAAATATCGCAAAACCTACCATTCAATTTGTAAAAGATTCTGTTATTGGAAATCTCAGATATTTAAAAATCATTATTTCACCCAACCGAAAAGTAAATCGCTATGATATTTTTACTAATGGTAAATTACGTATTCGAAATTTTAAGGCAAATGGAGTAAAATCACTTGATTTTAAAAGCAATATTTCTTCTAAAACAACTAACAAATTGCTCAGCTATTATGTGGTTGACAACATTCCGTTGGTAATGGAATTTTCTATTCATTACAATCAGAAATTAGATATGAATTTTGTTGAAAGTTCTTTCGATTTAATGACTAATCCATTATTTACTATTGCAAAAAGACGCGATTGGATGATGCCGAAACCGTTTGTTTTAACTGATGCGATTAGTATTAAAGCGAAGATAAAAGCTACAAAAAAATTGGAAATTCCGTATTTTAAATTACCAGAAAAAAATAATTCAAAATAATGTCGTCACAAAAATGTGATAACATCAATATCAAAAGCTGCTTTAAATGAAACAAATTAGCATTTTAGGTTGCGGTTGGCTCGGATTTCCTTTAGCAAAAGAAGTATTGAAAAACGGTTTTTCTGTATTTGGATCAACCACTTCCGAAGCAAAACTATCCGATTTAAAAAAAGCGGGAATTACTCCTTTTCAAATTCAATTGCACGAAAATTCAATTGAAGGAGATATGCCTTCTTTTCTAGAAAATTCTGAACTACTGCTAATTAATATTCCGCCAAAATTAAAAGGAAATATATCAGAAAATTTTGTTTTAAAAATTCAAAAATTAATTCCTTTTATCGAAAAATCATCGATAAAAAAAGTCTTGTTTGTAAGTTCAACTTCGGTATATGCCGATGATAACACAACTGTTACAGAAACAACAAAACCGAATCCAAATAGTGAAAACGGAAAACAATTAGTAGCTGTGGAAAAACTTTTACAAAACAATAAAAACTTTCAAACTTCAATTATTCGTTTTGGTGGATTAATTGGCGATAATCGACATCCAATTCACTTTTTATCTGGAAAGAAAAACATCGAAAACCCAAATGCTCCAATAAATTTAATTCACTTAGATGATTGTATTGGAATTATAATGAAAATAGTTTGTCATACTGTCACGAGGCTTCGGGACTACGAAGTGTGGAATGAAACCTTCAATGCTGTTGCGCCATTTCATCCAACAAGAAAAAACTATTACACTCAAAAAGCCATCGAAATGAATTTACCTTTACCCGAATTTGATGAAAGTAAAGTATCTGTAGGGAAAACAATTTTGAGTGTAAAAGTGCAAAAAATTTTAGACTATGAATTTCAAATAACAATATAGTAAAAAACGTATCTTTGATTAAACTAACTTCTTTCATCAAAAAAAATAATTATGAAAATCAAGCTTTTTTATCTGTTATTCCTTACTTTTAGTACTGTTTACGCACAGCAATCAAAAAATAGTATTGTTCCAAATGAAAATCTAATTGTAGAAAATATTACCGAAATTTCTAAAGATTTAGCCTCACAAGTAAAAAAATATTCGGAAGCTCGAAGTGCTGCTTTGGTTGCCATTCATCCATTAAAAGAAGAAATAATTATTTCTACTCGTTTTGCAACTACAAATCAATTACATGTTGTTTCTCAACCTTTAGGATCAAGAAAGCAATTTACTTTTTTTGACGAACCAATTGGAAATGGAAATTACGAACCTACAAAAGGCGACTATATAATTTATTCTAAAGATACTGGCGGAAATGAATTTGGACAACTCTATAAACTCGATTTAAAAACCTTACAATCTACTTTACTTACTGATGGCGGACGTTCTCAAAATGGCGGAATTATTTGGAAAAAAGATGGTTCTGGTTTCTATTTTTCCTCAACAAAACGAAATGGTGGCGATAGAGATATTTACTATATGAATCCAAATGATTCTAAAAAAGTTAAACTTATTTTAGAAGTTAAAGGCGGCGGTTGGGGAATTAGTGATATTTCTGAAGATGGAAAAAAACTGTTAGTGCAAGAAACTATTTCGGCAAATGAATCTTTTATTTGGTTGTTGGACACCGAAACTGGTAATCTATCTGAAATTTCTGATAGAAAAGAGAGAAGTATCGTTCAAAGTAGAGCTAATTTTTCGAAAACTACTAACGAAATTTGGTTGGTAACCGACAGAGAAAACGAGTTCAAAAGATTGGCTACTTTGAATTTAGTAACTAAAAAAATAACATACATCACCACATCAATTCCTTGGGATGTAGAAAATTATAAACTATCTAACGACTTAACTAAATTGGCTTTTACTACCAATGTAGGTGGTTTGAATAAGTTGTATATCATGAACACAACTACAAAACAATTTAACGAAGTAAAAAACATTCCGATTGGTTTGGTTGGCGGAATTGAATTTACTAAAAACGGTTCCTCATTATTTTTTACACAATCTACAGCCGATTCTTCATCGGATGTGTATCAATTAAATTTGAGCAACAATACAATTGTTCGTTGGACCGAAAGTGAATTAGGCGAAATGCAAACAACAGACATGTCCAAACCCAAATTTATTGAATGGAAAAGCTTTGACAAATTAACAATTTCTGGATTTTATTATCCTGCTGCCTCAAAATTTAAAGGTAAAAGACCTGTTATGATTAACATTCATGGTGGTCCAGAAGGTCAATCGCTAGCTTCTTTCGCAGGTTCTAATAATTATTATACTAACGAAATGGGAGTGGCATTAATTTTTCCAAATGTGCGAGGATCTTCGGGTTTTGGTAAAACATTTATTGCTAAAGACAATGGTTTTTTAAGAGAAGATTCGGTTAAAGATATTGGTGCACTTTTAGATTGGATTGCTTTACAACCCGATTTAGACAAAGATAGAGTTATGATAATGGGCGGAAGTTATGGTGGTTATATGACTTTATCAACTGCGTTTCATTATGCTGATAAAATTCGTTGTTCGGTTGACGTAGTTGGTATTTCGAACTTTAATACATTTCTTAAAAATACTGAGGAATACCGTAGAGATTTAAGAAGAGTTGAATATGGTGATGAAAGAAATGAAAAAATGTATGCGTTTTTGGATAAAATTTCTCCTTTAAACAATACCGATAAAATTAAAAAACCAATGTTTATTATTCAAGGAACAAACGATCCTCGAGTTCCAGTTACAGAAGCAACACAAATGTGCGACAAATTAAAAGCGCAAGGAAACGTTGTTTGGTATTTAGAAGCAAAAGACGAAGGTCACGGTTTTAGAAAAAAACCAAATGTTGATTACCAGCGATTGGCTGTCATAAAATTTATGGAAACTTATTTAATCAATTAGGTTTTCTTAACATGAACTTTAATGATGTAATCGGAACCATCGGAGTCGGAATTATTTTAATTGCGTATTTCTTAAATAATTTTTCACTCATTAAAACAAATGGGAAATTCTATTTTGTATTAAATATTGTAGGAGCCAGTATTGCTTGTTATACATCGCTACTTATTAACTATATTCCGTTTGTGATTTTAGAAGGAACTTGGGCTTTTATTAGTGTGATAAGTTTGGTGAAAAACATAAAAAAACCTCAAGAATCTTGAGGTTTTTTATAAATTATTTTTTTAATTTGTTTAAAGCTAATGGTGTCTCAATGCTATACTTTTTATGGCTGCTTAATTAAAGTATATTCACCAAAAGGTAAATTAAAACCATTAAAAGGGACTTGATTAAAATTTTCATCATGTGGTTGAACCTGAATTTCGCTATAAAACCAAACTTTTAATTTTTGAATACTATTATCTTCAAATTTTCTAATTACAAAACTATTTGCTAGACCATATAAATCATTAAAATTTGGATCTGTGAGTAAAAGCCTCAATCTTTTTTCATTGGGATAACACTCAAAGCATTGTGGTCTAATTAGGGGATAATGAATACACGTATTTTGTATAAGATGATGATTTCTCATTTCTACAGAACTTGTGCCAAAATCTGTTGAAATTTGACTTAAGGTGTTAACTCTTTCAATACCATTTTCTATGTATTGATATTCACCTACTAACATATCTTCATAATAAGATTTAATTCCATTTAAAAGTTTTTGTTCTCTCTTTTGAAATTCAATTCTTACGGAAGTTGTTCCATTTGTATAAAGCCAGGTTCCAATATATTGGTTTAAAAAACCATTCACATCTTTATAATAGGCACCATTTACAGTACCGTATGCTTGATTACCAAATATATCAATTACTGGAGTTTGCCCTTTACAAAAAGTTAAGCTTAACATACAAACTAAATAAAATATTTTTTTCATAATTTTTTTAATTACAAGGTGTTTCAATTATATCAGCCATTAAATTGTCGGGATTTAATGAAAGTTCTTTCCAAGATGAGAAATCAGAACTTGCCTCATATAAACCTATCCCAGCATCCATTTCAAGTAATAAATTTAATAAATCTCTTTGATAATCTTTAATATTACTTCCAACAGATCTTTTTTCATATTTATTAGTTAAGTTAGATAGAGAATTTCCGTTCCACGCTGGATCTTTTATAAACAAATGTAATTTGCCTGGATTTTTAATTTTAATTGCAAATGTGCCGCTAGGTGTTGTTATTGTTAAAAAATATTCTGAAAAATCTTTTGGAAGCCCATTGTTATTATGAGAAAATGCTACGCCATAAAGATAATATAAATCTCCATCGGAGAACATTGGAGGATATCCCATACTTGCACGTATATGTGTATGTAAGGTTCCAATATTGTTGTTTCCAAAAGGCATGTAAATTTGGTCAGGTTGTGATGGTGAAGGATATGCGGTTGTTGGAGTGTTATAATTTCCTGTAATATTATTTTTTGTAATACTATACCCTGACTCTTCTTCATCATTAGTATGATTTTCTTTTAAATCTGTTAGCTTAGTTATCATTGAACTATTTGCAGATATTTTTGCTAATTCACCACAAGGTGTTTTAGGTAGTAAATTTACATTATTAAGATTAGGATTAATTGGTTGAGTAATACCATTTTGATATTCTTCGGGATTAGTTTGAGGATTTGGGTAATCTAAAGGTAAAGTAGGAGTTCCTCCGGGGCCACCACCAATGTTTCCTGGACCGCCTACATCTGGATTTGGAGTTGGAATATCGCCGCCACCGCCACCGCCACCGCAAATCACCTCTGCAATAACTTTTATTGATGGTTTTATTGATGCTTGACAAAAAACCCAATCTTGCATATTCCCCGCATTATGATTACTTCCAAGACCATTACAAGGAGTTACATAAATTGTATATTGATACTAACATTCAATAGTTCTATTATCTAACATAGTAGTCACAATAGGATTTGTAATCGTTTTTAATTCATCATTTGCTAAATCTATTTTTTCTTGTGCTGTTAAATCATATTCTAATACTTTTGATTAATAAGTACCATCTAATTTTTCAGAAATAACTAAATTTTTAAGTTTTGCATCTTCTTCTGTAAAATAAACTGGAAAAGTATAAGACTTTAATTCACCATATTCTAATAATAGAACATCATCAGTTTCTATAAAAAAACCACCAACGCTTATTATTCTTTCGTTTCCAATTAAATTTGGCTTTAATTTTTCCTTTACTAAATTCAATTCTTCTATAACTTTTACGTTTGTATTAAGTTCATCAAAAGAAATTCTTCTGCTCTTAATTCCTTGTCTTTGTTCTATTAATCCTTCTTCGTATAAATCTTTTTCACAACCAACTACAAATAACAAAAAGCATAACATTAACGATACTTTATAAAAGGTTTTTAAGTTGTGATTCATAAGGAGTTACTATTTGATTAAATAAATTTACAGAATTATTCTCATATATATGAAAATAATTTAAAGTTGTACTATATCATAACTTTTTCTATTCTTTAATTATCAATATCGCAATATGAATGATGAGTCAACACATAGCGAAAAAGAATTTTTAATTTCTCTTGGTAAAAGGATAAAAACATTGCGTTTGGAAAAAAAAATTTCTCAAACGGAAATTGCTTATCGTTGTGGTTTTGATAAAAGTAATTATAATACTATTGAAGCTGGAAAAAGAATTCCTACAGTTATTTCATTATTAAAAATAGCAAAAGCGTTAGATATTGAGCTTATTGATTTATTTAAAATATGATATTTAAAACCAAAAAATTCCTCAATTGAGGAATTTTTTGTGTTTACTTTTCTACCAAATCTTCACTCGGTTTTCTGGTTTGATGTACAACTTATCGGTTTCACTAACATTAAAAGCTTTATAAAAAGTGTCCAAATTTAATAACGGAACATAAGCACGATACATTCCTGGTGAATGTGGATCGGTTTTAACCTGATTTTTAATGGCTTCGTCACGCATTTTTGATCGCCAAATAGTTCCCCAAGAAATAAATAATCGTTGTTCTGGTGTAAATCCGTCAATCAATCCCGGATTTCCGTTTTCTTTTAAAAACAATTGTAATCCATCATACGCTGCGTTAATTCCGCCTAAATCACCAATGTTTTCTCCCAAAGTAAATTTTCCATCCACAAAAGTTCCTGGTAATGGTTCTAATTTACTGTATTGATCCGCTAAGGCTCCACTTAATCCTGTGAATTGTGTTAAATCTTCTTCTGTCCACCAATTTACTAAATTTCCATCGGCATTGTAACGCGAACCCGAATCGTCAAATCCATGAGAAATTTCATGTCCGATTACGGCTCCAATTCCGCCATAATTAACAGCTTCATCAGCTTTATAATCGTAGAACGGAGGTTGTAAAATAGCGGCTGGAAAAACAATTTCGTTATTCGTTGGACTGTAATATGCATTTACGGTTTGTGGCGACATTCCCCAACGAGTTTTATCAACTGGTTTACTTAGATCATTTATGTTTTCTTGAAAATTCCATTTGGTAACATTTTTCATGTTATCGTAATAGGTTCCGCCTTCTTCACTACTTTTGACTACCAATTTTGAATAATCTTTCCATTTATCTGGATAACCTATTTTAACATTCGATTTTCGTAGTTTTTCGATAGCTCCAATTCTGGTTTCTGGTGTCATCCAAGGTAAATTATTGATTCTGTTTTCGAAAGCTAAAAAGATATTTTTAATCATTTTTGCTGCTTTTTCTTTGGCTTGTGCTGGAAATTTTTGCTCTACATACAATTTCCCTAATGCTTCACCAACAGTTCCGTTAACAACCTGAAGTGCTCTTTCTTCTCTTGGTCTTTGTTTTTTTGCGCCTTGAAGTGTTTGGCTGTAAAAATCCCAATTTGCTTTTTCGATTTCGGTTGTTAAAATATCTGCCGATTTATTTACCAACGACCAACGTAAATACGCTTTCCATTCGTCAATTTTATTTTCAGTAAAAATGGTATGAAGCGCCGTCATGTATTTTGGTTGAGATACGTTAAGCGAATCTAATTTTGATATTCCAACACCATTAATTAACGCGTTCCAATTGACTGATGGCGTTAATTTTTCCAAATCAGCAACTGTCATTGGATTGTAGGTTTTTCGTCTATCTCTTCGTTCAACTCTATCTAAACGAGGCAAAGCCATAGCGGTTTCTAGTGCTAAAACTTTTTTAGCGTTCCCTTTTGCTTGTTCTTGATCTTCGCCAATAAACTGTAGCATTTTTGTAATATGTAAAACATATTTTGTTCTCTTTTCTTTCGAATCAGCATCTTCAGAAACGTAATAATCTCTGTCTGGTAATCCTAAACTTCCTAGTCCAATATTAACAACGTTTCTGTTACTGTTTTTGGCATCCGGACCAACTCCTATTCCATAAAAACCCAATCCACCTTGAGGCTGCATTTCGATGATGAATTTATTTAAATCGTTTATTGATTTGATAGCATCAATTTTAGCCAAAGTTGCTTTTATCGGATTCATTCCAAGTTTGTTTCTTGAAATAGTGTCCATGTACGTTTTATATACATTAACAGCTTTTGCTTGATCTGATTTTGCATCTAATTTTTTGTTTGCTGCAGCTTCTTTCAAAATAGCTAAAGCATCTTTATCTGTATTTTGACGTAATTCATCAAAACTTCCCCAACGCACTCGATCACTAGGGATTTCTGTTTTATCATACCATGAACCGTTGACAAATCGAAAGAAATCGTCGCCAGGTTTTACAGATTTATCCATTAAATCGAGGTTAATTCCAGGTTTTTTTTGTTGTGAATTCATTTGATTTATCCCAAACAATAAACAAAAAAATAGTACTGTGTTTTTTTTCATAATTATAGTTTTTAACGATTTGATTTAGACCGATTTGATTTTTTGACTTAATTTTTACAAAATAAATTTCAGTTGAAGCATAACTTAAATTTAATTTTATTGATTTAGTTCTTTAATTAAAGATTTGCTTAAATATGAATTTCTTCCAAATATATAAAATATTGTACTTTAATAAACTATTTAACAATTGATGTAGTAACTTTTAACACTTGTTTTATACTTTTGCAATAAAATAATAAATGCTTCTTACACTAAAAAAATACAAATTTTTTATCGGTTTCTTTCTTCTTTTTTCTATTGTTACCATTACACTTTTTTATAGTGTTTTGAAACCAAAGAAATCATTGTTAATATATAATCCAAGTGATATTAATCCTGAATTAGTTGATTCAACTGTTCAATATATAGCTAAAAATCATACGATTGCTGATTTTAATTTTACCAATCAAAACGGAAAATCAATTACTCAAAAAAACTATGAAGGAAAAATTTATGTAGCCGACTTTTTCTTCACTACTTGTCCTACTATTTGTCCGAAAATGACCAGTAATATGTTTTGGTTACAAAGTCAAATAAAAAATAATCCGAAAGTAATGTTACTATCCCACTCGGTTACTCCTGAAATTGATTCGGTTTCTGTTTTAAAAAAATATGCACTAAAAAAAGGAGTAATTGATAGCAAATGGAACTTAGTTACTGGAGATAAAAAAGCTATTTATTATATGGCTCGAAAATCATATCTTGCAGTAAAAATAGGAAAACCAGAGGAACTTTATGACATGGTTCATACTGAAAATTTTGTGTTAATCGACACCAAAAAACGAGTTCGAGGCTTTTATGACGGAACCAATCTTGATGGTCCAACAGAACCCGGAATTAAAAATGTAAAACAATTGTTAGAAGATATTCTCTTTTTATGTAAAGCAGAAAATTAGTTATATAAAATTTTAGTAAACAAATTAAAACTTAAACTTGACAATTATCATACTTTTTACATTACAAATTCTTACTTTTGTATTTTAATTCAATCTAAATAAGCTTTGCAAACAACAATTGCTCAATTAAAAATTGGTCAGAAAGGAATTATTTCTGATTTTAATATCGATGAAATTCCATTAAAATTACTCGAAATGGGTTGTTTGCCCGGCAATACTATAGAATTAATTCAAATTGCTCCTTTTGGTTGTCCAATGTATTTTAATGTTAACGATTCTCACGTTGCCATCCGAATAGAAACTGCAAAAGGAATAACAGTTGTGATTGAAAATTCCATTTAATGGCAAAAAACAACATAAAAGTAGCGTTAATTGGAAATCCGAATACAGGAAAAACTTCGGTGTTTAATCAACTTACAGGTTTGCGTCAACAAGTAGGGAATTATCCTGGAATTACTGTAGAAAAAAAAATTGGCACTTGTAAACTTTCTTCTACTTCGAAAGCAACAATTTTAGATTTGCCCGGAACGTATAGCTTAAATGCCAGTTCCATTGATGAAAATTTAGTAATCGAATTACTTTTAAATAAAAAAGACGAAAACTTTCCCGACGTTGCTATTGTAATAAGTGAAGTTGAAAATTTAAAAAGAAATCTACTACTTTTTACTCAAATCAAAGATTTAGAAATACCAACCATTTTGGTCATTAATATGAGCGACCGAATGAAATTAAAAGGTATTGAACTCGACATTCCTTTTTTAGAAAAAGAACTTAAAACTAAAATTGCGTTAATAAGTTCTAGAAAAAACATTGGCATTGAAAAAATTAAAGAATTACTTCTTAATTACGAATCGCTTTCTACTGAACCCTGTTTGAATACTACTTCTGTTGATCCTGACTATTTTGATAAATTAAAACGCGCTTTCCCTAATCAATTAACCTACAAACTTTGGCTAGTTATTACACAAGATGTCAATTTTTTAAATTTAAACCGAAACGAAATCAAAAATTCGTTCACTAAATCGCATGCCGATTTAAAACGAATGCAACAAAAAGAAACTATAAAAAGATACCAGTTTATTAATGATACTTTAAAAATTGGTCAACAAATAGATGCTTCTAAAGCAACTAACATAAGAGCTAAATTAGATCGCATCTTAACACATAAAATATTTGGGTATTTGATATTTTTTGTAATTCTGTTTGCCATTTTTCAGTCAATTTTCGAATGGTCAAAAATTCCAATGGATTTTATAGATTCTTCATTTGCGAACTTAGCCTCTTACACTAAAAATCAACTTCCATCTGGAGAATTTACTAATTTAATAAGCGAAGGAATTATTCCCGGAATTGGAGGAATTTTAATATTTATTCCACAAATTGCCTTCTTATTTTTATTTATTTCTGTTTTAGAAGAAAGTGGTTATATGAGTCGCGTGGTTTTTTTAATGGATAAAATTATGCGCAAGTTTGGATTGTCTGGAAAGAGTGTTGTTCCTCTAATATCAGGAACTGCTTGTGCAATTCCAGCCATAATGGGAGCCCGAAATATTGAAAATTGGAAAGAACGATTGATTACTATTTTAGTCACTCCTTTTACTACTTGTTCTGCACGATTACCAGTTTATGCTATAATAATTGCCTTGATAATTCCTGATAATAAAGTATTAGGATTCATGAGTTTACAAGGAGTAACGCTAATGATTTTATATCTGTTAGGTTTTGGAATGGCTATTTTTTCGGCTTATGTTTTGAATCGTATTTTAAAGATAAAATCAAAAACGTATTTTGTGGTTGAGATGCCAAGTTATAAAATTCCGTTGTTAAAAAACGTAGCTATTAATGTTTTAGAAAAAACAAAATCATTTGTATTTGGTGCAGGTAAAATTATCTTAGCCATTTCAATCCTATTATGGTTTTTAGGTTCTCATGGTCCAGAAAAAGATTTTGGAAATGCCAAAGAGATTGTACAAAAACAACTAGAAAAAAGCAATAAAATTTACAGTCCAAAATTCTTAGAAGATCAAGTTAGTTCCTATAAATTAGAACATTCTTATATAGGAATAATAGGAAAATCTATCGAACCTGTAATAAAACCTTTGGGCTACGATTGGAAAATTGGTATTGCAGTGGTAAGTTCTTTTGCTGCTCGGGAAGTTTTTGTTGGAACATTGGCAACTATTTATAGCGTTGGAAGCCGAAGTGAAGAAGAATATACTATTAAAAGCAGAATGGAAGCAGAAGTAAATTCGGATGGCACAAAAATATTTAACTTCCCAACAGGAATTTCATTATTACTTTTTTATGCTTTTGCAATGCAATGTGTAAGTACATTAGCTATTGTAAAAAAGGAAACCAATAGTTGGAAATGGCCCATAATTCAACTGGTAGTTATGAGTAGTTTTGCTTACTTAATTGCCTTAATTGCTTATCAAGTTTTAAAATAACCTAATCAAATGTTAAAGTTTTATTCTCTTCTATTAAAAATCAAATAGTTATATAATAAATTAAAAATAATACTATTTTTAATTTGTCTAAATAAAAATTAGGTTTATTTTTGCCACGTAGAATAAATCTAAATAAGAATGAATTACTTTAAAATAGCAACTATTTTGCTAGTATCCACTTGTGTTTTTGGTCAAAAACAAAACAGTACAAATGACTCCATAACCAAATTAGAAACTGTTGTCATTGAAATTAAACAACAAAGTCCGGAAAGATTACCTGAAATTAAAGACAATGTTTTATTTTCTGGAAAAAAAAATGAGGTTTTAAAACTATCCAGCTTAAATGCCAATTTAACCAACAATAATGCACGTGAAGTCTTTGCTAGAATTCCAGGAATTACTGTTTGGGAAAATGAAGGCTCTGGTTTACAAATTAATATTGGTGCTCGTGGATTGAGTCCAAATAGAAGTTGGGAATTCAATACGCGTCAAAACGGTGTAGATATTTCGGCTGATGTTTTTGGTTATCCAGAAGCTTATTATAATCCACCATTAGAAGCTGTTGAAAGTATTCAAATTGTTCGTGGCGGTGCTTCTTTACAATTCGGACCTCAATTTGGTGGTATGTTGAATTATGTATTAAAACTAGAAAAAGAGAAACCATTTTCATTTGAAACTCAAAACACTGTCGGCAATTACGGATTATTAAGTTCTTTTAATGCTATTGGTGGAAAATATAAAAAATGGTCTTACTATCTATATAATCATTCAAGAAGTTCAAAAGGGTGGCGCGAAAACAATGGTTTTCAAGCAAGAAATACACATGCGTTTATTGAATACCGATTTACTGAAAAAACTAAAATTGCTGCCGAATACACTAATTCTGATTATGAAATGCAACAGCCCGGAGGTTTAACAGATGCTCAATTTGCAGCCAATCCTAGACAATCTTTAAGAAAACGAAACTGGTTTGGTGTGCCTTGGAATATTTTTTCTCTTAATTTCGATACAAAAGTAAATGCTAATTTAGATATAAATGTAAAAGCATTCGGTCTTATTGGTGAACGAAACAGTGTTGGTTTTACAAGTGCCGCAAATATTGAAGATGTAATAAATACTTCTACAAATCAATATTCAAATAGACGTGTTGATAGTGATAAATATAATAATATCGGAATTGAAAATCGTAATATTTTACACTATAAATTTGGTGAATTAATCCAAAATCTTGCCTTTGGAGTACGTTTGTACCAAGCAAAAACAGAACGTTTTCAAAAAGGAAAAGGAACCACTGGAAGTGATTTTGACATATCAATAGAAGGAGAATATCCAACATCATTAGATTTTACCACAAAAAATGTGGCCTTGTTTGCCGAAAATCAATTTAAAATTTCTAATCAATTTAGTATCACTCCTGGAATTCGTTTTGAACATATAAAATCAACAGCTAATGGATTAATCGATATAGTTTCTGGCAATAATTTTACTATTGAAAATCGAACTGTAACTAGAAACAAACCCCTTTTTGGAATTGGATTGGAATATAAATGGAGGAAAACAAATATATATGCTAACATTTCAGAAGCATTTAGACCGGTATTATTTAGTGACATTACTCCTTCTGCTGTAATTGATATTATAGATACAAACTTAAAAGATGCCAGTGGATATAATGCAGATATTGGATATCGTGGAATATACAATAACTATATTAATTTCGATATTAGTGTATTTTATCTAAGTTATAATAATAGAGTTGGTGGTGTAAGACAGTTTATTAATAATGATCCTACTCAAGGAACTTATTTGTTTAGAACTAATTTAGGGGAAACACGCAATAAAGGAATTGAGAGTTTTATCGATGTAAACATCACTAAAATGGTTGGAATTGATAAACCATACGGAAACTTAGATGTATTTGCCTCAATGTCCTTTATTGATAGCAAATACGTTGATTTTAAAACAACATCTACATCAGGTACGGCTCCCAATATTGTTATTTCAGAAACTAATTTGTCGAATAATAGAGTAGAAAATGCACCGCGTTATATTCATAATTTCGGAATGTCTTGGGGAAATAATAATTTTTCGGCCACCGTTCAATATAAAATGTCTGGAAAAATTTTTACAGATGCAAATAACACTATTACACCCTCAGCAAATGGGCAAACAGGAGAACTAGACGCCTATCGAATTGTTGACTTTTCTTCAGAGTATAAGTTTTTAAAACATTATAATATTCGCGGTGGCGTTAATAATATAATGGATAAAAGTTACGCAACTCGAAGATCGGGAGGTTATCCTGGTCCGGGAATTTTACCTGGTGAAGGCAGAACATTTTATATTTCTATTGGCGCAAAATTTTAATAATAAAAACACAAAAAGGTTAACAATATAACGAGAACCTTTTACATTTGTATAATGAATTATCAAACTATATTAGTTTACATTTCACTTATCTTTGCCATTTTTTTTCTGATTAGAAAGTTTTGTTGGAAACCAAAATCAAAAAAAAATTGCGGAGAGGACGATTGTGGTTGTCATTAACCCAATGCTACATCAAGTATCATCATTACAATAAATCCGCCTATAAATCCTAAAGTTGCAATATCAGTATTATTGGCTTGTTGCGTTTCTGGAATTACTTCTTCAATTACTACAAATATCATAGCACCAGCTGCAAAAGCTAACGCATAAGGCAAAATAGGTGTGAAAAAAGTAACTGCCAATGCACCTAAAACTCCCGCAATTGGTTCGACCAAAGCAGATGACTGTCCATACATAAAACTTTTTCTTCGACTCATTCCCATTCTTCTAAGTGGCATTGAAACAGCAATTCCTTCAGGAAAATTTTGAATTCCAATTCCAATAGCAAGTGTAACTGCGCCGGCAATAGAAGCTTCAGGTATTCCTGCGGCTACACCACCAAACAAAACTCCAACAGCCAATCCTTCAGGAATATTATGCATTGTAATGGCCAAAACTAATAATGTAGTACGTTGCCAAGGCGATTTAATTCCTTCCGTTTCTTTAAAATTAATATGTAAATGGGGTAACACTTTATCCAATCCAAAAATGAATAATGCGCCTAAAGCAAAACCTACTGCTGCAGGAATTACTTTTACAAATCCTTCGCCTTCACTCATTTCTATTGACGGTGCAAGCAAACTCCAAAAACTTGCTGCAACCATTACGCCACCAGTAAAACCTAACATTCCGTCAAAAACGGTGCGATTCATTCCTTTAAAAAAGAATACAAATGATGCGCCTAAAGCAGTAACAAACCAAGTAAACATCGTAGCATAAAATGCAGCCAATATTGGATTAATACTTGTAAAATAATCGATAATAGATTGATACATAATTGTTGATAAACTGGTTAGTTGCTATTTAACTTGAATTTTTATAAATACATTTTCTGCAATTTTATTAGAAATCACTAATGTTTTATCGCCAAGTTGAATGGTTTGCGAAGCATCGAAATCTTCCTTAGATATGATTCTCATTTTTGATCCTAACGAAATTTTTTGTTTGTCGAGATATTGCAAAAAAGAAACGGAAGTGTCTTTTACACCAACACATTGATAATCTTGTCCAATTTTTGCTTCAGACAACAATAATTTTTCCACTTTTTTGATGCTTCCGTTTTTGTCAGGAATAGGATCTCCATGTGGATCAAAATCTGGAAAGTTTAAAAATTCATCTAATTTATTAATAAGTTTTTCCGATTTTATATGCTCTAATTCTTCGGCAATTTCATGTACTTCATCCCAAGAAAAATTTAGTTTTTCTACTAAAAAAACTTCCCACAAACGGTGTTTTCTTACAATCAATTTAGCTGAAAGCAAACCACTTTCGGTTAAGTTTACACCTTGATATTTTTGATAGATCAATAAATCTTTATCCGATAATTTTTTTAACATCTCTGTTACCGATGATGCTTTTGTTTCTAACATTCCTGCAATTGCATTAGTATTTACACCGGTTGGCGACACTAATGACAAATGATAAATAACTTTGATGTAGTTTTCTTCGGAAGTAGTCATTATAAAATATTTTTTCAAAAATAACGAAAATATTTTAAAAATTATAAAATATTTTTTGCGTGTGTGTAAAAATATATTTAGTTTTGCCTAAAAAATAATTTATAGATATGAAAAATGTATGTTTGGCAATTATTTTATTTGTTTCAACTTTTGCTTTTTCGCAAGAAAAAAGAACTATTTCGGGTCAAGTTACTTATGAAAAAAAAGGTTTAGAGCATGTAGAAATTTATCTAATTGGATCAAAATTAAAAACTGACACAAGTGATAGCGAACTGGCGAAGCAAACCGATAATCTAGGAAACTTTAAATTCGAAAACCTCACTATCGGAAACTATAAAATTCAAGTTTCGGCTAAGGGTTTTGAATCGATTAGAATGACATTAATTCTAAAAGAAAATGAGGATTTAATTGCAAACTTTGATTTAAAAATTACTGAAAATCAACTCAATGAAGTAGTTGTTTCAGGAACGCTTAAACCTGTTCGCCGATTAGAAAGTCCAGTTCCAGTTGAAGTGTATTCGCCCGTGTTTTTCAAAAAAAATCCAACGGCAAGTATATACGAAGCCTTACAAAATGTTAACGGCGTTCGACCTCAACTCAATTGCGGCGTTTGCAACACTGGCGACATTCATATTAACGGATTAGAAGGTCCATATACGTTAGTTTTGATTGACGGAATGCCCATTGTGAGTAGTTTATCAACTGTTTATGGTTTGTCTGGTATTCCGAATTCATTGGTTGAACGTATTGAAATTGTAAAAGGACCAGCATCCTCACTTTACGGCAGTGAAGCAGTAGGTGGCTTGATAAATATTATTACTAAAAACGTTATGAATGCTCCAAGATTTTCAGCTGATGTTTTCTCAACTTCGTATCTTGAAAATAATATTGATATAGGTGCAAAATTCAATATCGGCAAAAAAGCAACCGCAATTTTAGGTTTGAATTACTTCAAGTACGGAAACCGCGTCGATAATGATAAAGATAATTTTACCGATGTGACTTTATCCGATAGGATTTCGTTATTTCAGAAATGGACTTTCGAACGCAACCAAAACAGATTGTTTACTATTGCTAGTCGTGGTGTATATGAAGATCGTTTTGGTGGCGATATGCGTTGGGAACGAAAATATCGTGGCGGAAATGAAATTTATGGTGAAAGTATTTATACAAAACGTGGCGAGTTATTAGGAAATTATCAGTTGCCGACTTCGGAGAAAATTATGTTTTCGTTTTCTGGTAATGTTCATTTTCAAGATAGTCGTTACGGAACTACGAATTATATTGCCAACCAAAAAATTGCTTTTGGACAACTTACTTGGGATAAAAAAATAGACAAACACGATATGCTTTTTGGAACTGCATTGCGATATAATTACTATGATGACAATACTCCAGCAACTGCAAAAAATGGAGAAAACAAAGCCGAAAAAACATTTTTGCCAGGAATTTTTGTGCAAGATGAAATTACTTTCAATGAAAAGAATAAACTTTTATTGGGATTACGTTATGATTACAATTCGTTTCACGGAAATATTTTTACGCCACGAATTGCCTATAAATTAAAATTGAATGACAATAATATTATTCGTCTAAATGCTGGAACGGGTTTTAGAGTAGTCAATTTGTTTACAGAAGACCACGCGGCTCTTACAGGGTCAAGAGAAGTTGTGATTAAAAACAATTTGAAACCCGAACAATCTCTAAATATAAATTTGAATTTTATCAAGAAATTTAATTTTGAAAATGGTACATTTATAGGTGTAGAAACTTCGTTTTTTCATACTCGATTTAGTAACAAAATCATCAATGATTATTTGACCGATCCCGATAAAATTATTTATGACAACATAAATGGTTATGCCATAAGTCAAGGAATTACAAGTAATATTGATGTGAATTTCGCGAACGGATTGAAAATAATTACTGGTGTTTCGTTTTTGGATAATAGAAATATTGAAAACGGAATTAGTAGAATACCTGAATTGACAGAACAATTTACAGGAACTTGGAGTGTTTCGTATAAAATTAGAAGTTTGGATTTAAATATAGATTATACAGGAAACATTTACGGGAAAATGAAATTACCTTTATTAGGTGAATTAGATCCAAGATCGCCTTATTCGCCGGTACATAGTATTCAAAATATTCAGTTTACATATTCTGGCTTGATGGATTTTGAATTTTATGCGGGAATAAAGAATTTATTGAACTTTTTACCAAAACAGAATAATCCGTTTTTGATTGCTGGAGCCAATGATCCTTTTGATGCTAATGTGCAATATGATGCTGACGGTCAAGTTCTAGCAACACCACAAAATCCGTATGCTTTAACTTTTGATACGACCTATGTTTATGCTCAAAATCAAGGAATTAGAGGCTTTTTTGGACTGCGATATAATTTGAAGTAATGAAAAATTTAATTTGTTTTATTAGTATATTTTGGTCAATTCCTCAAAGTTTTGCCCAACTGAATTTGGTGCAATTTGAGCAAATAGATAGTTTACAGAAAGTTGAAACCCGAAATGTTCTTGTTTTTATTCACACCGATTGGTGCAAATATTGCCAAACAATGAAGACTAAAACTTTTAAAAATCGGGATGTTATAAAACTAATAAACGAAAAATTTTATTTTATAGAGTTTGATGCAGAAGAAAAACGAAAAATAGTTTTTAACAACCAAGATTTTGTTTTTAAACCTTACGGAAAAAGTTCTGGAATTCACGAATTGGCAATTGAACTTGGGACAATTAATAAAAAAATAAGTTATCCTAATTTATGCATTTTAAATGAAAAGAACGAGATTGTTTTTCAATACAATAATTTTTTGAATGCTAAAGATTTGATTGGGATTTTGGAGAAAACATTTTAAACTATAATCCTATTTTAAATTACTAAAAAGTATCGTATTTTAGTATTTAACCAAAAAAAACCCTTCAATTTTAAAGATTGAAGGGTTTTTAATTTTAAATCAACTCGCTTTTTTAAGCAAATCAAATAACGGACAACGACTACAACGTTTATTCTCGCCTTTTTTAAAATTCTTACAACATTTTGTCTTGCTATTAGAAGGAACTTTAATGTCCTTTAATTTCTTTTTTTTCTTGTCTTTTTCAATTGTTTTCAAAAATGTAAATTTTTATAAACAACAAAAATACAATTTTTATTTAATCTAAATAAGATTTGTTTAAAAATAATTATTTCACAGTTTCAATAACCGTCAACAATTTAATATCTCGATCAAATAAGTATAATCCGCCTTTGTCATCACCAATTAAATTGATTTTATCAAGAATAGATTTTGCTTGTGCTTCTTCTTCAATTTGCTCTGCAACATACCACTGCAAGAAATTATGTGTTGCATAATCCTGTTCTGCAAATGTAATATGTACTAATTCGTTAATAGAATTAGAAACAAAAAGTTCATGCTGATACAAAGCCTCAAACATATTCTTGAAACTATCATATTGAGTTTTTGGAGCTTTCAAATCGGTAATAATAGCATGACCACCTCGCTCGTTTACATATTTTATTAACTTCATCATGTGCTCTCGCTCTTCATTAGATTGTTCAAACATAAATGCCGAAATACCTTCTAATCCACTAACTTCTGCCCAACAAGCCATTGACAAATAAGTTTGAGACGATTCTGCTTCAATTCTGATTTGTTTGTTTAATGCAATTTCTATATTTTTTGACAACATTTTACTATATTTTTAAATTTAAACGAAGATAATAATCATTTTCTATAATTAAGAATAAACCAAATAATTTATGTTTTGTTTAGACTAAATTCAATAAATAAATTGTCTATTTTTGATGAAAATTTCCAAACTTGAAACACTACAATTTTATTTTTGCTGGCGCGGGTTTGTCAACTTTAATGATAATTTATGAAATGATTTTATCTGATGAATTTTTAGATAAATCCATTTTGATTATTGATATTGATACTAAAAAAATAAACAACAGAACTTGGTGTTTTTGGGATAATAAACGGTCACAATTTGAAACTATAATTTCAAAAAAATGGGATGTTGCCCTTTTTGCAAACAAAAATTTTAAAAGAAATTTAGATTTAAATCCATATCAATACAATATGATTCGCGGTTTGGATTTTTATAATTTAGTTTTTGATTTAATTTCAAAACAAAAAAACATTCATTTTGCCAATCAAAAAGTAATTAATTTTGAAGAACTTGAAAAGCATTGTATTGTTAAAACTGATCCCGAAGATTCGGAAGGGAATTTTACATGTGATAAAATTTTCAACTCCATTTATAATCCAAACATTGTAAAAAAACAATCAAAATTTCCGCTATTATCTCAACACTTTATTGGTTGGTTTATAAAATCTAAAGAGGAAGTTTTTAATGAAAATGCGGCAACTTTTATGGATTTTTCTGTCGAACAAAGAGGAAATACTCGATTTATGTATGTACTCCCAACTTCTTCAACAGAAGCTTTAATAGAATACACATTGTTTTCTGAAGATTTACTGTCTAAATCAGAATACGAAAATGAAATTCAAAACTATATCAAAAAATTAGGGATTACCGAATATGAAATTGTAGATAAAGAGCAAGGAAATATTCCGATGACTTCGTATGAATTCTGGAAACAAAACACGAAAAACATGATAAACATTGGTACTGTTGGCGGTTGGACAAAAGCAAGTACCGGATTTACATTTAAAAAAACTACAAGAAAAGCGAAAGAATTAGTTGAATTTCTTAAAAAAGAGACTGACTTTAGAAAATTTCACAAACGAGACAAATTCTGGTTTTATGATTTATTGTTTTTAGATGTTTTGTTTAAGAGAAACGATTTGGGTTCAAAAGTGTTTTCATCTTTATTCGAAAAAGGAAATCCATCATTAATATTGAAATTTCTTGATGAAGAAACTACTTTTCTAGAAGATTTAAAAGTGATGTTTAAATGTCCGAAAGGGATTTTTATGAGAGCCTTATTCAGAAGATTATTCAGATAAAATTTACTTCTACAAATGTTAAACTTTATAAAAAGTGCTGTTTCTTTGTAAAGTTATGGCTAGTTTTGTTACACGAAAATAAAACAATGAAAAATTTATTATCACAAATTCATCACCATCATTCTTGCAAACAGGCGAGTTAATGATGTATTTTATATACCTATAATTAAAAACCGTCTGAGTGTACTTAGACGGTTTTTTGTTTTTCAACCCTCCGCAGTACATTCAGATTTTATCCAAATTAAAAATGAATACTTTAAAAATTGCGATTCAAAAAAGTGGCCGATTGAGTGAAAAATCTCTACAACTTCTTGAAGAATGTGGCATCAAAATTTCTAACGGCGAACGAAAACTAAAAGCCGTTGCACAAAATTTTCCTATTGAAATTCTATTCTTGCGTGATGATGATATTCCGCAATATGTAGAACAAGGCGTTGCCGATATCGGAATTCTGGGCGAGAATGAAGTGTGGGAAAAAGATAAAAAAGTTACTATTATTCAGCAATTGGGTTTTGCAGCTTGCCGAATGTCATTAGCCATTCCGAAAGACGAAAGCTACACCAATTTAAATTATTTTGAAGGAAAACGAATTGCCACCAGTTATCCTAAAATACTAACCGATTTCTTCAGTAAAAACAACATTTCTGTTTTCGTAGAGGAAATAAGCGGAAGTGTTGAAATTGCCACAAGTATTGGTCTAGCTGATGCCGTTTTTGATATTGTCAGCACCGGAAGTACACTACTAATGAATGGCTTGAAAGAAGTTGCAACGGTTACAAAAAGTGAAGCTGTTTTAATTTCAAATCCGAATTTGACTCCAAATAATCAAGCCATTCTCGACAAATTATTATTTAGAATGCAATCGGTTCGTGAGGGAAATCAGAATAAATATATTTTGTTAAACGCACCCAATTCATCTATTGAAAGTATTTGTTCTTTGTTGCCTGGAATGAAATCACCTACAATTTTACCTTTAGTAAATAAAGAATGGAGCAGTTTGCATTCGGTTATTCACGACGACGATTATTGGGAAATAATTGAACAACTCAAAAATCTTGGTGCCGAAGGGATTTTAATAATCCCAATTGAAAAAATGATTCGATAATAAAATTTACAACTATGAAAACATACCTAAATCCAAATCCAGAACAATGGGTTGAATTGGCAAAACGAAAAACCATTGCAACAACCGATTTAAATGAAACCGTAAAATCTATTTTTAATGATGTTCAAAAAAACGGAAGTAAAGCCGTAAAAAAGTACACCAATTATTTTGATGGCGTATCGATTGAAAATTGTGCTGTAACGCCATATGAAATTGAAAATGCTGTTGCTCAAGTTCCATCCGAATTAAAAAATGCGATTCAAATTGCAGCCGAAAACATCAAAAAATTTCATAATTCTCAAAAAGAAATTCCAATCCAAGTTGAAACCACATTAGGTGTTTTTTGTTGGAGAGAAAGTCGTGCTATCGATACTGTCGGAATTTATATTCCGGGCGGAACAGCACCTCTTTTTTCAACCGTTTTAATGTTGGCTATTCCAGCTAAAATTGCAGGTTGTAAAACTATTATTTTATGTTCGCCTCCAGATAAAAACGGCGCTATTAATCCAGCCATTTTGTATGCAGCGCAACTAACTGGAGTGACTCAAATGTATAAAGTCGGGGGCATTCAAGCTATTGGAGCAATGACTTTTGGAAACAATGAGATTCCGAAAGTGGACAAGATATTCGGACCAGGAAATCAATATGTAACAGCTGCCAAACAGTATGCACAACAATTAGGTGTAGCCATTGATATGCCAGCTGGACCAAGCGAATTATTAGTGATTGCTGATGAAACTTGTGACCCAGAATTTGTGGCTTCCGATTTACTTTCTCAAGCAGAACACGGCGTTGACAGTCAGGTAATTTTAGTTTCAAATTCGGAAGATATTGTGTTAAAAGTGACCGAAGCAATTGAAAAGCTAAAACCCATTTTACCTCGACAATCTGTAGTAGAAAAAGCAATGCAAAACAGTCGCGCTTTGGTTTTTAAAAATATTCCAACGGCGATAGAATTCAGCAATTTTTATGCTCCAGAGCATTTAATTTTAGCCATTAATAATGCCGAAAACAACATCGAGTTTATTGAAAATGCAGGTTCAGTATTCATTGGAAATTACAGCTGCGAAAGTGCCGGTGATTATGCCAGCGGAACCAATCACACACTTCCAACTAATGGTTATGCCAAGAATTATAGCGGCGTTTCAATAGACAGTTTTGTAAAGAAAATTACCTTTCAAAAATTAACTTCTCAAGGTATTCAAAATCTCGGTCCAACTATAGAAATCATGGCAATAGCCGAACAATTAGATGCACACAAAAACGCCGTTTCTATAAGATTAAAAAAATTACAAAATGGATAATATCATTAGTTTAATCAGGGAAAATATTCGCACACTAACACCTTATTCAAGTGCGCGCGACGAATATAAAAGCAACCAAGGTATTTTTTTAGATGCCAATGAAAATCCGTTTGGCTATTTAAACCGCTATCCCGATGCTTATCAATGGCGATTAAAACAAATTTTGAGCAGTCAAAAAAAAGTAGCAATTGAGAACATCTTTATAGGAAACGGAAGCGATGAAATCATTGATTTAGTGCAACGCGTTTTTTGCGAACCAAATGTAGATAAAATCATCATTTGTCCGCCAACGTATGGCATGTATGAAGTGTATGCAAATATTAATAATTTAAAAATTATTTCAATTCCATTAACCGAAAATTTTCAGTTAAATATAGAAGCAATTTTAGCTCAAAACGCGAAAGTTTTATATTTGTGTTCGCCCAATAATCCGACAGGAAATTCTTTAGAAAATTTGGAATATATTATTGAAAATTTCAACGGAATTGTGTTTTTGGACGAAGCGTACATTGACTTTAGCGAACAACCTTCGTTAGTTTCAATAATTAATAAATATCCTAATCTAATAGTTTCACAAACGTTCAGCAAAGCAAGAGGTTTGGCAGCAGTTCGAGTTGGAATTACCTATGCAAATGACACGATAATTTCGGTAATGAATAAAGTAAAACCGCCTTACAACGTAAGTCAATTAAATCAAGAAGCTGCAGTGCAATCACTCGCTGATGAAGCCAATTTCAAATCGAATGTACAACTGATAAAATCAGAACGGGAATTGCTTAAAACATCACTTTTGTCATTGGATTTTGTAACCAAAATTTATCCTTCAGAAGCCAATTTTTTATTGGTCGAAATGGAAAATGCAACCGCCATTTACAACAGTTTAATAGAGCAACAAATCATCACACGAAACCGAAGTTCTGTGGTTGAAAATACGATTAGAATTACCATCGGAACACCAAGAGAAAATCAACAATTAGTTTACGCATTACAATTAGTTATATCATGAAATCGCTACTAATAAAAAGTTTGTTGAAAACAAACACATTTGATAAAAGAGCGATTCCATATGTTACCACTAAAAAATAAAATCAGAACATATGAAAAAAGTTTTATTTATAGATAGAGATGGCACTTTAATCATAGAGCCTCCAATAGATTTTCAAGTCGATAGTTTGGAAAAATTAGAATTCTATCCAAAGGTTTTTCAGTATTTGTCGCGTATAACCAAAGAACTCGATTATGAATTGGTGATGGTCACCAACCAAGACGGAATGGGAACGGATTCGTTTCCGGAAAATACCTTTTGGCCAGCACAAAACAAGATGTTAAAGACCTTTGACAATGAAGGAATTCAATTTTCGGATGTGATTATTGACGTGTCTTTTCCAGAGCAAAATTTACCAACACGAAAACCCGGAACTGCTTTATTGCAAAACTATGTGAAAGGAAATTATGATTTGAAAAACTCGTTCGTAATTGGTGATCGAATTACTGATATTCAACTAGCGGAAAATTTAGGAAGTAAAGCGATTTTTATTTCAGCTACAGTCAATGAACGAGCGATTGTATCAACGACTTCTTGGGAAACTATTTATCAATTTTTGAAGGAACAACCGCGTGTAGCGCAATTGATTCGAACAACAAAAGAAACCGAAATTGCTGTTCAAATCAATTTAGATGGAAACGGAAAAAGCAACATCAATACTGGTTTAGGATTTTTTGATCACATGTTAGACCAAATTGCGAAACACGGAAACATCGATTTAAATATCAATGTAAAAGGCGATTTATATGTTGATGAACATCACACAATTGAGGATGTAGGTATTGCATTGGGTGATGTTTTTTCACAAGCGTTAGGTTCTAAAAAAGGAATCAATCGTTACGGTTTTTTATTGCCAATGGACGATTGTTTATCGCAAGTAACTTTAGATTTTGGTGGTCGTTCGTGGTTGGTTTGGGATGCAAAATTCAACAGAGAGAAGATTGGTGAAATGCCAACAGAAATGTTTTCACACTTTTTCAAATCTTTTTGTGATGGAGCCAAATGCAATTTGAATATCAAAAGTGAAGGCGAAAACGAACACCATAAAATAGAATCGATTTTTAAAGCATTTGCAAAAGCGATAAAAATGGCAGTACAAAAAGACGGTACAAACGGCATACCAAGCACAAAAGGAATTCTATGATAGCAATAGTAAAATACAACGCAGGTAACATCACTTCGGTGAAAAATGCGGTCGAACGATTGGGTTATTCTTGTATCGTAACCGATAATAAAACCATTTTGAAACAAGCCGAAAAAGTAATTTTTCCGGGTGTAGGCGAAGCGAGTTCGGCTATGCATTATTTAAAAGAAAAAGGATTAGACGAAGTAATTAAAAATCTAATACAACCTGTTTTAGGAATTTGTCTCGGACAACAATTACTCTGTCAATCTTCGGAAGAAGGAAATACAAAATGTTTAGGGATTTTTGATGCTGTAGTAAAGAAATTCGAACCTAAATTAAAAGTGCCTCACATGGGTTGGAACACTATTTCTAATACAAAATCTGAATTGTATACTGCCCTTTTAGACACAGAAAATTACTATTTTGTACACAGTTATTATTCAGAAATTAGCAACGAAACAACTGCTATTTCTGATTATATCGTTCCGTTTAGTGCTTCGATGCAAAAAAATAATTTTTATGCGACACAATTTCATCCAGAAAAATCATCTCAAGCCGGCGAACAACTTTTACTAAATTTTTTGAAATTATGAGAATCATTCCTGCAATAGACATCATCAACGGAAAATGCGTCCGATTGACCAAAGGCGATTATTCCACACAAAAAGTCTACAATCAAAATCCATTAGAAGTGGCCAAATATTTTGAAGACAACGGCATAAAATATTTACATTTAGTGGATTTGGACGGAGCAAAATCAAACCAAATTATCAACCACAAAGTCTTGCATCAAATTGCTAGCAAAACCAAACTGAAAATAGATTTTGGTGGCGGATTGAAACAAAGAAAAGACCTTGAAATCGCTTTTGAAAACGGAGCCAATCAAGTCACTGGCGGAAGCATTGCAGCAACCAATCCATTAGAATTTTTAGAATGGTTACAACAATATGGAAACGAAAAAATTATTTTAGGTGCCGATTGTTTAAATCGAAAAATTGCAACTCAAGGTTGGTTGGAAACTTCCGAACTTGATGTAATTGAATACATTTCAGACTATGTCGCTAAAGGAATTTCAAACGTGATTTGTACCGATATATCAAAAGACGGAATGTTGCAGGGCACTTCTAACGAATTGTATGTAAATATCTTAGAAAAAACAAAAGTGAATTTAATTGCAAGTGGTGGTGTAACTACAATTTTTGATTTAGAAATTTTAAAAATAATAGGTTGCGAAGGCGCAATCATCGGAAAAGCATTGTATGAAGGCACGATTAAAATCGAAAATCTACGTGAATTATGTTAAAGAAACGAATCATTCCTTGTTTGGATATTAAAGACGGACGTGTGGTAAAAGGCGTTCAGTTTTTAGAACTAAAAGATGCTGGAAATCCAGTTGAATTAGCCTCATTTTATTCAAAAAATGGAGCCGACGAATTGGTGTTTTTAGACATTAGTGCGACATTAGAAAATCGAAAAACATTAGCCAATTTAGTGACACAATTGTCTAAAGAAATCAATATTCCGTTTACCGTTGGTGGCGGAATTCAATCGGTAGGTGATGCAAGAATTTTGTTGCAATCTGGTGCCGATAAAGTGAGTATTAACTCGGCTGCCGTTTTAAATCCAAATTTAATTAGTCAAATTTCAAATGCTTTTGGTAGTCAAAGTTTAGTGGTTGCTATTGATATCAAAAAAGTTGAAAATGAGTGGTATGTTTTTACAAAAGGAGGAACAGAATCAACCGGAATTTTAGCCATCAATTGGGCAAAAAAAGTAGAAAAGTTAGGCGCCGGTGAAATTTTGTTAACTTCCATGAACAATGATGGATCCAAAAACGGATTTGCATTAGAAATTACAAATGTTATAAGCGAAGCAATTTCCATTCCAGTTATTGCTTCTGGTGGTGCAGGAAGTGCGGAACATTTTATAGAATTATTTACCAAAACCGATGTCAGCGCAGGATTAGCAGCGAGTATTTTCCACTTTAATGAAGTGCCGATTTCCGAATTAAAAAACATTTTAAAAACCCAAAATATTCCCATCAGATGAATTTAGATTTCTCAAAATACAACGGATTAATTCCTGTTATTATTCAAAATAACAATACACAACAAGTCTTAATGTTGGGTTATATGAACGACGAAGCGTTGCAAAAAACACAAAATGAAAATGTGGTAACGTTCTTCAGCAGAAGTAAAAATAGGTTGTGGACAAAAGGCGAAACTTCAGAAAATTTTTTAAAAGTGGTTTCCATACACGAAGATTGCGATCAAGATGCGTTGTTGATTCAAGTCATTCCAAACGGACCAACTTGCCACAACGGAACAGCTTCTTGTTTTGCAACTGAACCTCAAATATCTTTTCTAAACGAATTGGAAAACGTTATTGAAAATCGCATTGCAAACCTAAGTTCAGAATCGTATGTCGCGTCACTTTTTCAGAAGGGAATCAATAAAATTGCCCAAAAAGTAGGTGAAGAAGCTGTGGAATTAGTAATTGAAGCCAAAGACGATAATGAAGATTTGTTTATTGGAGAAGCAGCCGATTTATTATTTCATTATTTGATATTGCTGAAAGCGAAAGGTCTTGGATTGGAAGATATAGAAACCATTTTAAAAGCGAGAATGAATATAGATAAGACCGATTTTAAGACTATCAAACAATAACAAATCTTTATCATTTCTTTAAAACATAACTTTGAATTTCTCATTATCTTTGCAATAGATTTTCAAATCTAAAATCATTAAGTCTAAAATCTAAAATTAATATTATGTATCCAGAAGAAATGGTATTGCCGATGCGTGCTGAATTAACTGCCGCAGGTTTTCAAGATTTACATAGCGCAGAAGCTGTTGAAAATGCTATCAAAGTTGAAGGAACAACCTTGGTGGTTGTAAATTCAGTTTGTGGTTGTGCTGCAAGAAACGCTCGTCCAGGAGCAAAAATGAGTTTAGACAACACAAAAAAACCAGACCATTTAGTTACGGTTTTTGCAGGTGTAGATAGAGAAGCTGTAGATGCGGCTCGACAACACATGTTCCCTTTTCCCCCTTCATCTCCTTGTATGGCTTTATTTAAAAACGGAGAATTGGTTCACATGTTAGAGCGTCATCATATTGAAGGTCGTCCTGCTGAAATGATTGCTGAAAACTTAAAAGATGCTTACGTGGAATTCTGTTAAATGTTTAACCGCAAAGTTCGCTAAGGATTACGCAAGGTTCGCAAAGTAAAGTTTATAATTTATTTTACCGCAAATTCACATATTACTTCTGTGGATTTGCGGTTTATTTTTTCCTAAAGAACTTTACGGATAAACAAAACCTTGCGAACTTTGCGTAAAAAACCTTGCGAACTTTGCGGTTAAATCCTAAATTTGCACCAAATTCTTCCATTTAGAATTCAATATATTCTCACTTAAACGTTTATAGCATGCAACTGTATAACACCTTAAGCGCAGAAGAAAGAGCCGAATTGATTGATCAAGCTGGCAAACAACGACTTACGTTGTCTTTCTATGCGTATGCCAAAATTGAAGATCCTAAAAAATTTAGAGACAATTTATTTATTGAATGGAACAAACTCGACGCTCTAGGTCGTACCTATGTTGCCAAAGAAGGAATCAACGCTCAAATGTCTATTCCCGCCGAAAACATGGAAGCTTTTCGTGAAACTTTAGAGGTCTATGATTTCATGAAAAACATTCGTTTAAATGTAGCTGTTGAACAGGATGATCATTCGTTTTTAAAGTTAACCATTAAAGTTCGTGATAAAATTGTAGCCGATGGTTTGAATGACGAAACCTTCGATGTAACTAACATTGGTGTACACCTAAAAGCCAATGAATTCAATAAAATTTTAGATGATCCAAACACCATTGTCGTCGATTTTAGAAATCACTACGAAAGTGAAATTGGTCATTTTAAAGGAGCAATTACTCCTGATGTGGAAACATTTCGCGAATCGTTACCAATTATTAATGAGCAATTAAAAGATTTTAAAGAAGATAAAAACCTAGTAATGTATTGTACCGGAGGAATTCGTTGCGAAAAAGCATCTGCTTATTTTAAACACCAAGGTTTTAAAAAGGTATTTCAATTGGAAGGCGGAATTATCAATTATGCTAAACAAATAAAAGAAGAAAACCTAAAAAGCAAATTCATAGGAAAAAACTTTGTTTTCGATCATCGTTTGGGCGAAAGAATAACAGACGATATTGTTTCGCAATGTCACCAATGTGGAAAACCATGTGACAATCACACCAATTGCGAAAACGAAAGTTGTCATTTATTATTCATTCAATGTGATGAATGCAAAGCGGTAATGGAAAATTGTTGTTCTGCCGAATGCCGAGAAATTATTCATATGTCATTGGTTGATCAAGTAATATTAAGACGTGGAATTAAAAACGGCAATATGATTTTCAGAAAGGGAAAGTCTGATAAATTGTTATTCAAACATTCTGGGCAATTGTCAGATGTTGCATTATCGATGGCTTCAAAATCAAAAGACATTCGTCAGAAAATCAAAATAAAAAAAGTACTTATTGGAAAAGTGGAACATTATTATGTAAAAGCGCAAGTTGGCCTTTTTATTATCCAAAACCAAGAATTAAATAGTGGCGATAAAATCTTAATTTCTGGACCAACAACCGGAAATGAAGAATTAATCTTATCTAAAATGTTAGTTAATGGGAAAGAAAATAAAAGTGCGAAAATTGATGATAAAGTAACTTTTGAAATTCCATTTAGGATTCGATTATCGGATAAGTTGTTTAAAATTTTAGAATAAATTCGAAATAAATACGTTTTTTAAAAAATCCTAAATCTAAAATCCTAAATCTAAAATCTTTACTATCTTTACCAATTAATCGTTTTATGAACTTAAGTTGCTTTTATGCAACATCACATATATAATTATGTCTTGTCAAAGTTGTTCAACATCTGATGGTAGTGCGCCGAAAGGTTGTAAAAATAATGGGACTTGCGGCACCGATAGCTGCAATAAATTAACTGTTTTTGATTGGTTGGCAAATATGAATTTACCAACTGGTGAAGCTCCTTTTGATTGCGTCGAAGTACGTTTTAAAAACGGACGAAAAGAATTTTATCGCAATACCGAAAAGTTAACGTTAAGCATTGGCGATATAGTAGCTTCTGAAGCTTCTCCTGGTCATGATGTCGGAATTGTAACTTTGACTGGTGAATTGGTTAAAATTCAAATGAAGAAAAAAGGTGTCGATCATAAAAGCAACGAAATTGCCAAAATATACCGAAAAGCATCACAAAAAGACATCGATATTTGGAGTGATGCTCGCGATAAAGAAGAGCCTTTAAAAGTAAAAGCACGTGAAATTGCCATTGCTTTAAAATTAGAAATGAAAATATCGGATATCGAATTTCAAGGCGATGGTTCGAAAGCTATTTTTTATTACACCGCAAATGATCGTGTCGATTTTCGCCAGTTAATTAAAGAATTTGCTCAGGTTTTTAAAATCAGAATCGAAATGAAACAAGTTGGTTTTCGTCAAGAAGCTTCTCGCTTAGGCGGAATTGGTTCTTGCGGACGAGAATTGTGTTGTTCGACTTGGCTAACTGATTTTAGAAGCGTAAACACATCTGCTGCTCGTTACCAACAATTATCGTTGAATCCTCAAAAATTAGCCGGACAATGTGGTAAATTAAAATGTTGTTTGAATTATGAATTGGACACTTATCTTGATGCTTTAAAAGATTTTCCCGATTTTGACACTAAACTTGTTACTGAAAATGGCGATGCTATTTGTCAAAAACAAGACATTTTTAAAGGATTAATGTGGTTTGCCTACACTAATAATTTTGCCAATTGGCATGTATTAAAAATTGATCAAGTAAAAGAAATCGTAGCGATTAATAAAGAAAAGAAAAAAGTAAGTTCTTTAGAAGATTTTGCCATCGAAATAATACAAGAACCTGAAACTAATTTTAATAATGCAATGGGTCAAGAGAGTTTAACTCGTTTTGATCAACCTAAGAAAAAGAAGAATAAAAATAAAAATAAGGTTCCAAATCAAAACCTAGCACAAAAACAAAATCTTATAAAACCTGAAGGAAATAGTCAAAATCCACCTATTAAAAGACCAATAATTATTAAAAAGAATGAAGATAAAAAATAGCTTACTGCTTATTTTAATAGCGATATTAGTTATTTCTTGTGACAAAAATAGAGTTTTTGACGAATACAAATCGGTTGGAAATTCTTGGCATAAAGACAGTATTGTTGCTTTTGATTTGCCAAAATTAAATGAAACAAAATACTACAACTTGTTTGTGACTATCAGAGACAATAATGATTATCCATATAATAATATGTTTTTAATTGTATCGATGGAACAACCAAACAAAAAGGTTTTAGTTGATACTTTAGAATATCAAATGACCGAACCTGACGGCTCATTATTGGGTGATGGATTCACCGATGTAAAAGAAAGTAAACTGTTTTATAAAGAAAATGTAAAATTTAATTTGAAGGGAAAATACAAAGTTTCTATCCAACATGCTAACAGGCAAACTGGTAAAGTACCTGGTGTTACAAAACTAGCAGGAATCTCTGATGTAGGATTTAGAATTGAATCTAAAGAATAATAAAATGGCGAATACTAAAAACACTCAAATAAAAGACATTAAATACTATTCTAAAAAGTTTTGGAGGTTGTTTTTTTATACCCTTGGCGGCGTTTTTCTCTTTTTCTTATTTGCTTCTTGGGGTTTATTTGGTTCCATGCCTTCCTTTGAAGATTTAGAAAATCCAGAATCCAATTTAGCTACTGAAATTGTATCGTCTGACGGTGTAACTCTCGGAAAATTTTATAACGAAAACCGAACTGCAATAAAATATAAAGATCTTCCAAAGTCATTGGTCGATGCATTAGTTTCAACGGAAGACGAACGCTTTTATGAACATTCCGGTATTGATGCAAGACGAACTTTTGGTGCTGCTTTAAAACTCGGAAAAGACGGTGGAGCGAGTACCATCACACAACAATTGGCTAAAAATTTATTTCATGGTGAAGGTTCTAAATTTTTACCTTTTCGAATCGTTCAAAAAGCCAAAGAATGGATTATTGCCATTCGACTAGAAAGACAATACACTAAAAATGAAATCATTGCTTTATACTTAAATCAAGTAGATTTTGTAAATGGTGCAGTCGGAATTCGTTCGGCATCCAAAGTATATTTTAACAAAGAACCACGCGATTTAAAAGTCGAAGAAAGTGCTTTAATTGTCGGCATGTTAACCAATCCTTCGCGTTTCAATCCGAATCGTTTTCCAGAAAGAGCCATCAAAAGACGCAACATCGTTTTGGGGCAATTGGTACGAAACAATCATATCCAAGAATCGGCGCGACAACTATTGGCTAGCAAACCGCTAAAACTTGATTTTCATCCCGAAAGTCACCTAGATGGAACAGCAACCTATTTCAGAGAATACCTTCGCGATTACATGAAAAATTGGGTAAAAGACCATAAAAAACCAGACGGTGAAGAATACGATATTTATGGCGACGGATTGAAAATTTACACCACTATCGATTCAAAAATTCAACAACATGCCGAAGATGCTGTTCTTTCTCACATTAAAAACCTTCAAGAAGAATTTTATATCCAACAAAGAGGAAATAAAAATGCTCCTTTTTTAAGTATTAGTGAGGCCGAAACCAAAAAAATCTTCGATAAAGCAATAAAAAATTCCGAAAGATGGCGCATCCTAAAAGATCAAGATAGAAGCGACGAAGATATTATCGCTTCATTTAAAGTAAAAACAAAAATGACGGTCTTTACTTGGAAAGGCGAAAAAGATACCGTAATGACTCCAATGGATTCTATTCGCTATTACAAACATTTTCTTCAATCAGGTTTAATGTCGATGGAGCCTCAAACAGGTCAAATAAAAGCTTGGGTTGGTGGCATAAATTATAAATATTTTCAATACGATCACGTAGGTCAAGGCGCACGTCAAGTGGGATCTACCTTCAAACCTTTTGTTTATGCAACTGCTATCGAACAACTTGGATTGTCTCCTTGTGATACTTTTGTTGATGGTCCGTTTGTAATTCGAAAAGGTCGCCATCATGTAACCGCCGATTGGGAACCACGAAATTCTGATAATAGATACCGCGGAATGGTAACACTTCAAAAAGCATTAGCTAATTCTATCAATACAATATCCGCAAAATTAATTGACAAAACGGGTCCAGAAGCTGTTATTGAAATGAGTCATAAACTAGGAATAACCTCCGAAATTCCTGTTCAACCGTCAATTGCTCTTGGAGCTGTTGATATTACAGTTCACGATATGGTTGCAGCCTACAGCACTTTTGCCAATCAAGGTGTGTATGTAAAACCGCAATTTATTTTAAGAATTGAAGATAAAAACGGTGCTAATATATACGAACCTATAATGGAATCGCACGATGTTTTAAGTAAAGATGTTGCATTTGCTGTAATCAAACTTTTAGAAGGTGTAACAGAAGGTGGTTCTGGCGAAAGACTCCGAACTCAAGGTGGTGGCGCTGGTGACAATCGCTGGACAGGTTATCCTTATATGTTCGAAAATCCAATTGCTGGAAAAACAGGAACAACTCAAAATCAATCCGATGGTTGGTTTATGGGAATGGTTCCTAATTTAGTTACTGGCGTTTGGGTTGGATGCGAAGATCGATCTGCTCGTTTTAAAAGCATCACTTTCGGTCAAGGCGCAACAGCTGCTTTACCTATTTGGGGTTATTTTATGAAAAAATGTTACGAAGACAAAGACTTACTGATTTCTAAAGATGAATTTGAAATTCCCGAAAATTCTACCATAAAAGTAGATTGTTTTGGGTCTGGTGGTGGTTCAGGAAAAAGTGAAAACAAACCTGCCGATTCTACAGCAACAGAAGAACAAGATATTAAAGAATTTGAACAGTAATATAGTATGCCGTTATTGCAAATTTATCATTGCGAGGAACGAAGTAATCTGAAGCCATTTCCTGCTATTCGCTCTATCTTTTTTAAATTGCCTCGGGTTTAAACCCGCGGCAATTTAAAAAAGGATGCCGCTACTATCAGGGCTAGGCTTTACTCCAAAATAAAACATCCAGAATATAAAAACATATTCCTACTATGATTAACAAAAAAGTCAATTCCGTTAAAGAAGCACTTCAAGGCATTGAAGACAATATGACTATTATGCTCGGTGGCTTTGGTCTTTGTGGAATTCCAGAAAACAGCATCGCCGAATTAGTAAAAAAAGAAACGAAAAATCTAACTTGTATTTCCAACAATGCTGGTGTTGATGATTTTGGTTTGGGGTTATTACTCCAGCAAAAACAAATCAAAAAAATGATTTCTTCGTATGTTGGTGAAAATGCCGAATTTGAACGACAAATGTTATCTGGCGAACTCGATGTTGAACTCATTCCTCAAGGCACTTTAGCCGAACGTTGCCGCGCTGCTCAAGCTGGAATTCCTGCTTTTTTTACTCCAGCTGGTTTCGGAACCGAAGTAGCCATCGGAAAAGAATCAAGAGAATTTAACGGAAAAATGCATGTGATGGAACACGCTTTTAAAGCCGATTTTTCTATAGTAAAAGCATGGAAAGGCGACGAAGCCGGAAATTTAATCTTTAAAGGAACCGCGCGTAATTTCAATCCGTGTATGTGTGGCGCAGCTAAAATTACCATTGCTGAAGTAGAAGAATTGGTTCCAGTTGGTACTTTCGACCCTAATCAAATACACATTCCCGGAATTTTAATTCAACGCATCTTTCAAGGAGAAAAGTTTGAAAAAAGAATTGAACAACGAACTGTTAGAAAAAGAGAATAGAAGAAAGAACAAAGACTTTAGAAATTATGTTAACAAAAGAAGATATAGCCAAACGAATCGCCAAAGAAGTAAAAGACGGTTATTATGTAAATTTAGGAATCGGAATTCCAACCTTAGTTGCTAATTATGTACGTACCGATATTTCTGTAGAATTTCAAAGTGAAAATGGTATTCTCGGAATGGGACCATTCCCGTTTGATGGCGAAGAAGATGCCGATTTAATCAATGCTGGAAAACAAACTATAACGACTTTGCCTGGAGCGAGTTTCTTCGATTCAGCTTTCAGTTTCGGAATGATTCGTGGGCAACATGTCGATTTAACTATTCTTGGCGCTATGGAAGTTTCTGAAAATGGTGATATCGCCAACTGGAAAATTCCAGGAAAAATGGTTAAAGGAATGGGCGGCGCAATGGATTTAGTAGCTTCTGCCGAAAATATTATTGTTGCCATGATGCATGTAAACAAAGCTGGAGAAAGTAAAATACTTAAAAAATGCAGCTTGCCATTAACAGGCGTTGGCTGTGTTAAAAAAGTAGTGACCGAATTGGCTGTTTTAGAAATCACTCCAAACGGTTTTAAGCTTTTAGAACGCGCACCTGGAATTTCTGTGGAACATATTATTACTTCTACTGAAGCTGAATTAATTATTGAAGGAGAAATTCCTGAGATGGTAATTTAATATATTACTTGCTTTATTTCACTTTTCTTCTAAATTATTGATTTACAATATCGATTTTATCGATTTATAATAAAAATATAGTAATTTTTTCATTATTATTGTAGTTCTATTAACATGAATTTACACATAATGACACCAAAATTTACTTTAAAAATAAAATTATTATTACTAACATCGTTAATTACTTTTTCAATTTCTGCTCAAGAAAAAGATAAATATGTAAGTCAAAAAATTCAAAATGAAAATGGATTGCCTAATTTTATTTCCTTCAAACAAAATTCAAATTATAAGAATACTGATTCTCAAAAGATTTTTAAAGAACAATTAGGTTTAAAACAAAATCAAGATTTTACGCTACTAAAATCAGAAACTGATCCGCAAGGGTTTTCACATCAAAAATTTCAATTGTACCATCAAGGTATAAAAGTAGAATTTGCTACTTATACATTGCATTCTAAAAACGGAAAATTAGAGTCAATGAGTGGCGAATTTTATACTATTGTCGATGTAACTTCTATACCTTCTATATCATCACAAACAGCGTTTAATAAAGCTATTGATCATATTGGCGCTTCAAAATATTTGTGGGAAATTCCAGAAGACGCTTCCATAATGAACTATCAACAACCTCAAGGTGAATTGGTTTTTTTACCTTCTATGAAAGAACAAGGTTTAGAAAGAACTTCCGATAAAGTTCGATTGACTTATAAATTTGATATCTATTCTACTAATCCAGTTAGTCGTGGTGATGTATATATAGATGCTACAACTGGTGAAGTATTGTATTACAACGCAACTATAAAACATTTAAATGATTATTCTCATGGGAAATCGAATGCTTTAAATTTAAACGAAAATATTAGTTTTGAATCTAACACTTCTCTAAGTTTTATTCCTGCAAATGCTGCAACTCGATATTCAGGTTCACAATCTATAGAAACTTTTAACAACGGAACCACCTTTATTTTAAAAGATATTACTCGCGGTAATGGTGTTGAAACGTATAATTTAAACAGAGGAACCAATTATGCCACCGCTACTAATTTTACAGATGCAAACAATGATTGGACTGCTTTAGAATTTAGCAATACTAATAAAGATAATGCTGCTTTAGATGCACATTGGGGTGCCGAAAAAACCTTTGATTATTTTTTAAGTACACATGGAAGATACAGTTATAACAATTCGGGAGCCACTATAAAAAGTTATGTTCATTATAGTACCAACTATAATAATGCCTATTGGAATGGCTCAGTAATGACTTATGGTGATGGAAGCGGAACCGTTTTTGATGCTTTAACTTCTTTAGATGTTGCAGCTCACGAAATTGGTCATGCTGTTTGCGAAACTACTGCCGGATTAGCTTACCAAAAAGAATCAGGTGCAATGAACGAAGGGTTTTCAGATATTTGGGGAGCTTGTGTAGAATTTAATGCTGCTCCAACAAAATCTACTTGGTTAATTGGTGAAGATATTGAAAGAAGAGCGGGTCGAGCAGCCTTACGTTCTATGAGTAATCCAAAATCTCTTGGACAACCCGATACTTATGGCGGAATCAATTGGATAAATCCGAATTGTACTCCAACTCAAGCTAATGATTATTGTGGTGTTCATACCAACAGTGGTGTTTTAAATCATTGGTTTTATATTTTATCAATAGGAAAATCAGGAACAAATGATATTGGAAGTGTATATAATGTAACGGGAATCTCTATTGATAAAGCTGCTAAAATTGCTTATCGATTAGAATCGGTTTATTTATCTGCAAATTCAACTTATTCCAATGCTAGAACATTCGGAATTCAATCGGCAATCGATATTTATGGCGCTAATACTCTTGAAGTTATTGCTACGACTAATGCTTTTTATGCAGTTGGAATTGGAGCTGCGTATACTTTCATATCTACAGATACAACTCCGCCAACAACTCCTTTAAATTTAACAGCTTCTGGTACAACCGATTTAAGTTCGAATTTATCTTGGACAGTTTCAACCGATAATGTTGCTGTTACTGGTTACAATATATTTAGTGGATTAAATTTAATCGGAACCTCAACTACAACAAATTTCACAGCAATTAATTTACTCCCTTTAACATCCTATACATTTACAGTAAAAGCTAAAGATGCTATTGGAAACCTTTCTTTGGCAAGTAATTCGGTAACTATTACAACTTTGGCGCCAATTCCAACTTATTGTACTTCTTCAGGAAATAGTGTTGCAGACGAACTAATTGGAAGAGTACAATTCGGCACAATAGACAATGTTTCTACTGGAGGATCTGGTTATACTAATTTTACTTCCATTTCTACAAATGTACTACAAGGTTCAAGTCAAACCATTACCATAACACCAACTTGGACCTCTACAGTATACCCAGAAGCTTATGCCGTTTTTATAGATTACAATAGCGATCTTGATTTTTCTGATGCAGGAGAAACAGTTTACACAAGAGCCGCAACTACTGCTACTCCAATTATTGGAACATTTACTATTCCTTTAACAGCAACTGCAGGACCAACAAGAATGAGAGTTTCCCTGAGATATAATGCCTTACCAACTTCTTGCTTAACTTTTGATTATGGACAAGTAGAAGATTATACCGTTAACATTATTTCTACCAACACAATTGTAAATGCAAAATTAATGATTGAAGGTTATTATGATACCACAACTCATGCCATGAAACCCGTTAAAGCTAATCAGGGTATTGGTTCAAGCACAACAATTGTTGATGATATTATGGTTGAATTAAGAGACTCAAATACCTTTGCAATAGTTGCATCAACTACTGCCCAATTACAAACTAACGGAACTGCTGTTTGTACTTTCAATACGCCAATAACTGGTTTGTATTATTTAGTAGTAAATCATAGAAATGCTGTTAAAACCTGTAGCGCTTCATTAGTTACTGTTGGTGCTTCAGCAACAAGTTATGATTTTACCACTTTAGCAAATAAAGCCTATGGAGCAAATATGGTTGAAGTAGAACCTGGAATTTGGGCTTTTTATTCAGGTGATGTAAATCAAGATGAGGCTGTCGATGGAACCGATGCTGTTGATTTATTTAACGATATTGGAGATTCTGCTTTTGGATTTTTACCAACCGATTTAAACGGTGATGGTTCGGTTGATAATTCGGATTCTCCTATTTATTCTAAAAACTCGGATGATTCTGTTTTTTCATCACATCCGTAAAGAAAAAAATAGTTACTTTTTATTCATAATAAATTCTGACAATACTGGCGAAGCATGAGTAAAACTAGGAAACTGTTCTACGATTGAAACCACTCTTTTTTTATTCAATTTATAAGTCAAATCAAATTCGGTCGTAAATAAAATCGCCGATAAAAAAGGGTTGTTTATAAATTCTAATAATCTGTTAAAAGCTAAATCTATTGCCTGAATTTCAATAATTTCTTCTTGTTGGAATTTAAATTTCAACTCTAATTTCAACTCATTTTCATCCATAATCGGACGAACATAAATATTCATCAGCTCAGTATTACCGATTGTTTTTGCTAATGTTAATTTAGCAAAAGTACCATCAGCTAAACTCGATTTAACTTTGTTGTAAAATTCTGAAAATGATTCTTGAAAAGACATGTTTTTATTTTTTTACACGAATTACACAAATTAGTTTCGATTATTAATTTCACGAATTATTAATTAGTGAAATCAATGTATAGAAAAATTATTCGTGCCAATTAGTGGAATTCGTGTCTATTTTTAATTATAAATTAGCAAAGAAATCATTTCCTTTATCATCTGTAATAATAAACGCTGGAAAATCCTTAACTGTAATTTTTCGAACCGCTTCCATTCCTAATTCTTCAAAATCGACTACTTCCACTTTTAAGATATTGTCTTGTGCTAAAATGGCTGCTGGTCCGCCAATCGAACCTAAATAAAATCCACCATGTTTTTTACACGCATCTTTAACTTCTGCCGAACGATTTCCTTTAGCAAGCATAATCATACTTCCTCCAGCTTTTTGAAATTCATCAACATAAACGTCCATTCGTCCAGCTGTAGTTGGTCCGAAACTTCCTGATGGCATTCCTTCTGGTGTTTTTGCTGGTCCAGCATAATAAACCGGATGATTTTTGAAATACTCGGGCATTGGATTTCCCGCATCCAACAATTCCTTAATTTTTGCATGAGCAATATCGCGAGCAACAATTAAAGTTCCGTTTAATTTCAAACGAGTTTTTATTGGATAATTGGATAATTCTGCTAAAATATCCTTCATTGGGCGATTCAAATCTACCTCAACTGCAGCTTCCAAATGAGGAGGAACTTCGGGTAAAAATTGTTTCGGATTCACTTCCAATTGTTCAATAAAAATGCCTTCTTTAGTGATTTTGCCTTTGATATTTCTATCGGCAGAACACGAAACACCTAACCCAACCGGACAAGAAGCTGCATGACGTGGCAAACGAATAACACGAACATCATGAGCAAAATATTTTCCACCAAATTGAGCGCCAATATCACTTTCTTGACAATACAATAGCACTTTTTTCTCCCACTCTAAATCGCGAAAAGCCTGACCCGACATGTTTCCTGTTGTAGGTAAATTGTCGAAATAACCTGCTGATGCTTTTTTTACTGCTGACAAATTCGCTTCAGCAGATGTTCCACCAATTACCAATGCCAAATGGTAAGGAGGACAAGCAGAAGTTCCTAAGTCTTTAATTTTATCACGAACAAATTCTTCCATCGATTTGTCATTCAATAGCGATTTTGTTTTTTGATACAAAAAAGTTTTGTTGGCAGAACCACCTCCTTTTGTTAAAAATAAAAACTCATACGAACTTCCTTTTTTAGCATAAATATCGATTTGAGCTGGTAAGTTCGAACCAGAGTTTTTTTCTTCAAACATACTAATCGGAACAATTTGTGAGTAACGAAGGTTTTTATTTTGAAATGTATTGAAAATTCCTTTAGATAACCATTCGGCATCATCAACTCCGGTATACACATTTTCTCCTTTTTTTGCCATGACAATGGCTGTTCCAGTATCTTGACATGATGGTAATTGTCCTTCAACAGCAACAACGGCATTTTGCAATAAATTATAAGCAACAAATCGATCGTTATCGGTTGCTTCAGGATCGTTTAAAATGTTGTTCAGCTTTTGTAAGTGAGCAGTTCTAAGCATGAATGAAACATCATTTGTAGCTTCTTGTGCTAACAATTCTAAGGCTTTTGGATCAACTGTTAGAATTTCTCTATCGCCTAATTGCTCTACTTTTACGAAATCGGAAGTGATTTTTTTGTATTGTGTATCATCTTTTAAAATAGGATACGGATCTTGATATATAAAGTCCATTTTAGTTGTTTTTGGAGTGTAAAGTTAAGGAAAGTTGAGTTAATTTGTAACTGGTTTTGTGTGTTTTCCTGCAAGGTTTTTCAAACCTTGTAGGTGTTTATTCTAACATATATTTTTCAGATAGAATTTCATTTTTGAAATCATGACAATAAACAAAATTATCAATATCCCCAAAATAAGAAAGCACTTCTCTTCTTGCTAAACTAGTTTTTTGAGTAGAAATCATCGTTTGATATGATGAAAATTTAAACATTTTATAATCTACCCTTAAATGATGTTTTGGATTTAAATTTACATATTGAATTACATTTCTTAAATAAATTTCATCTTGAATTTTAATTCTTTTAAAATGTTTTTCAAATAAACTTCCTGTTCTATTGTTTTGCTTATTAAATGCCTTTGCATAAGCATTAAATAAATTTGACAATGCTTGAGTTACCTTTTTTTCATCTTCAATAATCTTTATAACTATATGAAAATGATTATCCATTAAACAATAAGCATAAACTTCAATTTTTTTATTTAAGTATTTAGAAAATAATTTTAAAAAGTATATTTTATTTTCATCTGAAAGAAAAATGTTTACGTTGTTAATTCCTCTGTTGTAAATATGATAATGATGGTCTTTTTCTAAAATTTCAAGTTTCATAACTTTATATTTATACCTACAAGGTATTAAAAACCTTGCAGGAAAATCTTAAAAAAACCAGCTCGCCACAAAAATTGCTGTAATCACACAAATTAAATCTACTAACAGCATTGTTCCTAGTGTATAACGAGTGTTTTTAACTTTTATCGATCCAAAATAAACAGCAATTACATAAAAAGTAGTTTCGGCACTGCATTGAAAAATACAACTCAATCTTCCGGTAAACGAATCGGGACCAAACATCTTCATCGAATCAATCATGAAACCACGTGAACCTCCTGAACTAAATGGTCGCAACATAGCAACTGGTAACGAATCGGTAACTTGTTTGCTAACCCCAATATTGGCGAACAAAAACGATATTCCGTTGCTAATAATTTCGAACAAACCACTATTTCTAAAGAACGAAATAGCCACTAACATTCCCATTACATATGGAAAAATTGTAACTCCAGTTTTTAATCCGTTGTTCGCTCCTGTAACAAAAGTGTCGAAAATAGTAGTGCTTTTTTCGATAAACTTCTTCTCGTTTATAAAAGAAAACACCAATGTAAATCCGATAATCGCAACCAACATCAAACCCGAAAGATTTGAAGTGAAAAAGTTTTTACCTATTAAATCCAATCCGTTTACGTAAAATAATAATCCGACTATTGCTGCAATTATAGTCATTAAAGCAACGACTAATGAAGCACTTTTAAAATTAATTTTTTGTTTAATTCCAACGATTAAAAAAGCGGCGATGGTTCCGATAAACGATGTAATAATACATGGCAACATAACATCTGCAGGATTGGCTGCGTTTTCGGCAGCGCGATACCCAATTATGGAAGTCGGAATTAAAGTTAAACCTGCAGCGTGCAAACACATAAACATAATTTGAGCATCGCTGGCTTTGTCTTTATCTGGATTTAACTCTTGTAAACTTTCCATAGCTTTTAATCCAAATGGTGTTGCTGCCGAATCTAATCCTAAAAAATTAGCAGCAAAATTCAATGTCATATACGAAATGGAAGAGTGATTTTTTGGCACTGTTGGAAAAACTTTTGTAAACATTGGACTTAATCGCTTAGCCAATTTTTCGGCTGCACCAGATATAATTAAAAGTTCCATCAATCCGCAGAAGAAAGCTAAATAAGCAATTAACGGAATAATCAAATCGAGTAAACTATTTTTACACGTTGGCAATAATCCGTCTGATTTTTGAACACCACTGTATATTTTTACTGTTTTGTTTTTATAAACATAAGTCGTATCAATGTTTAAAGTGTCCTTATTTACAACAATAGTTTTTTCAGGTGCTTTATCAATACTATCTTTTACAAAAGCTGGAATTTGATTAAGATATTTTTCTGATATTAATATAGGATCCTCTTTTTTACCATTTAAAACATAATCTATAGTATAACTATTACCAATAAACAGACTGAATATTACAAAAACTATTGAAGAAATAAAAATAGCGAGCCAAAATCTACTTAATACCATAATTTGTTATTTTTTGTAAATGTAACATTTATCGCTTTTGAAATGCAACTATTTTTTAATACCATACAAACCTTTTACCACAACAACTCGTATACTCTTAATATGATTCTTTTTTGATTAAACAATTTATAATGTTTAAAGATTGTTTGTTAAAAATCAAACTATTTAACTTCTGATTTATATATTTGACAACATTTTTAAATTAAAACAATAATTTCAATACAATAATGAAAAATTCAAACTTATTATTAATAATCTTTACTTTTTTTAGTTTTTCGGCTTTCAGCCAATCTGCAAACGATGTAAAAAAAATTGTAGCTAATTATGATCTAGATAAACTTAAAGAGAAAGAAGCTTATTACTCTTTAAAGGCTCAAAGTGAAAAACAAAAAGCTGTTGCTCTAGCAAGAATTAATAACTGGCCAATTGTTGTTGAAAATGAAAACGGTTCAAAATCAGAATTAATGTATTTAACTCCTGATGGTTATCCAATATATTATTCAACAGAAAATGTAGCTGCTGCAAGAAGTACTCGTACTAATCACCTTCATTCTGGTGGTTCGTTAGGATTAAATTTAGAAGGACAAGGAATGACAGTTCGTGTTTGGGATGGCGATAGAGTTAGAAATACTCACAATGCATTTGGCTCAAGAGTAACTGTTGTTGATGATCCAGCAGGAGCTTTGAGTGGTCATTCTACACATGTTACCGGAACGATGATAGCAAGTGCAACACCCGCTACTATTAAAGGCATGGCTCCCCAAGCTAGTGCTAGAACTTTTAATTGGACAAATGATGAAGGAGAAGCTTTATCAGAAGTTCAATTAGGAATGTTAGTTTCAAATCATTCTTATGGTGTTCCGCTATCTGGAACAACTGGACCATTACCTTCATGGATAATTGGAGCCTACATTAATGATTCTCACGATTGGGATGAAATAGCCTATCTTTCTCCATATTATTTACAAGTAGCTTCTGCTGGAAATGACGGAAATAGTTCCGCTAACACAAATCCAATTGGATTTGGATTAGACAAATTAACTACAAACAAAACCTCTAAAAACAACTTAGTTGTTGCTAATGCTCAAGATGTTACTGTTAATACAAATGGTACAATTTCTGGAAGCATAAACATTAACTCTTCGAGTAGCCAAGGACCAACAGATGATTTTAGAATAAAACCAGATATTACCGGAAATGGAACTGGTTTAATTTCTACAAACAGTACAAGTAATACTTCTACATCAACATTAAGCGGAACTTCTATGTCATCCCCAAATGTGGCTGGAAGTTTAATTTTGTTACAACAATATTATAACAATTTATATGGAAGTTTCATGCGCTCATCTACACTTAAAGGCCTTGCTTGCCATACAGCAGATGATGGAGGAAATACGGGTCCTGATCCTGTTTTTGGTTGGGGATTATTGAATGCAAAAAAAGCAGTAGAAACAATAACTGGAAATGGACTTACTTCATGGGTTTCTGAAGAAAATATTAGACAAGGAGAAACATTTTCTATGAATGTTTATGCTAATGGTGCATCACCATTAATTGCTTCAGTAACTTGGACAGATGTTCCTGGACCTATTAATACTGGTTCATTACCTCCAAACGATCCTACAAGAGCTTTAGTAAACGATTTAGATATTAGAATAACCCAAAATACTACTACTTATTTTCCATGGAAATTAGATACCACTAATCCAGGTAATCCAGCGCTACGATCAGGAGATAATAATGTTGATAATGTTGAACAAGTAAAAATTGATAATCCAATTGCTGGTGGATATACAATAACGGTAACTCATAAAGGTAATTTAGTTAATTTAAATCAGAAATACTCGTTAGTAATTACTGGCGTATTTTCTGCTATTGCTATAAATTCAGTTAGTTCAGATTTAATTGTTTGCTCTAATCAAGATGCTGTTTTTAATTTTAATTACTCTCAAACCGGAAGCGGAACTACTAATTTTTCTGCTGTTGGATTGCCATCAGGAGCTATTGCCACTTTTAGTCCAACTTCGTTAAGTGCTTCTGGAGTTGTTTCTATGACAATTTCAGGATTATCTGGAGTTGCACCAGGAGAATATTCAGTAGGAATATCAGGAAGCAATGGATCTGAAACTGAAACAAGATTCAAATCGTTAAATGTTTACAATACTTCATTTCAAAATATAGTATTAAATACTCCAGCAAACGGCGTGGGTGGATTATCAACTTCTACAATTTTAAATTGGGGAGCTCAAGTAAATGCTGAAACATATACTGTTCAAGTTTCAACATCTCCATTATTCTCAAACTTTTTAATTAATGAAAGTGTTACAAGAAATCAATATTTTGCTTCAGGTTTAAGCCAACAAACCCGATATTATTGGAGAGTAATTCCTTTTAACAGATGTGGAAATGGTACTATTTCAACTGCAACAGTATTTAACTTTGACACCGGAATATTAATTTGCGATCAAATCTTTACTGCAACCGATTACTCTGATGCAATAATTGCTTCTGTTGCCAATTCTAATGCAAGCGTTCCTTTAACAATTTCTGGTGGATATACTATTGGTGATATCAATGTGAATATTAATCTAACGCATACTTATGTTCAAGATATGACAATATCTTTAGAAGGTCCAGCTTCTATTGGAAGTCCAATTATTGTTTTATTACGGGAAGCTTGTGGTGAAGAAGACAATATTGGTTGTACAATAGATGATGATGGCACTTCTCCATCATGTACGGGAAATCCCGCTATATCTGGAAGTATTGCTCCTGTTGATAGCTTAAGTTCTTTAAATGCTTTGCCAGCTGATGGTGTTTGGATATTACGAATTAACGATCCATATAATATTGATGGTGGTACAGTTGACTTATTTAGTATGAATCTGTGTAGAGTTGTCGCGGCACTTTCTATAAACGAAAATTCTTCACTTTTGAATAGTAGTGTTTATCCAAATCCTACAAATGGAACTGTAAATGTTTCTATTCCTTCAATTTCTGAAAAAACATTAATTTATTTATATGATTTACAAGGAAGAAAAATTCTTACTAAAGAAACAAATCAGATAAATACTTCTTTTGATATTGGAAATCTTCAAGACGGAATTTATCTTGTAACTTTAGAAAACAGTTCAGGGTCAACTTCTAAAAAGATTATATTACGCAAATAATGAAGTTATAATAATATAAAAAAGGATGTCAAATTTTAGACATCCTTTTTTTATATATGAATAATTTCTTCTTCAATTAATAAGGCTTCTTTTCTAAATCTAAGAAACACTTGAGCCACTGCAATAACATCTTTTTCACAATAGGTTACAATTCGGTCGATATCTTTTTCGATATAAAAAACATGTGCAACTTGACTTCCATCAATATCGTCTTTCGATGTTGGGATTCCGAGAATTTTAGTTAATAATTTTAATGATGTAAAATGTTTATAATCTCCAAATTTCCATAATTCCAACGTGTCAAGATGAGCAATTTCCCATGGTTTTTTTCCAAATAAATTGAGTTTGTTTGGAATGGATATTTGATTAATTATCATTCTACGTGCTATAAAAGGAAAATCAAATTCTTTAGCATTATGACCACACAAAATATGTTGCGATCCGTTAAAGTGGTTGTTTAATAAATTATTAAAATCAAGCAATATCTTTTTTTCATCTCCAAAAAAAGACGTGATTCTAAAATTTCTAATATCTCCTTTAGTAACAAAATATCCAACCGAAATGCATACTATTTTCCCAAATTCAGCCCAAATTCCGGCGCGTTCATAAAAATTTTCTGGAGTATATTCTTCTTTGCGTTGGTATTGGGTTTTGAGTTCCCAAAGGTGTTGCATTTCCTCGTCAAGAGTAGAATAGTTTTCTTGCTCTGGAACCGTTTCTATATCAAGAAACAGAATGTTGTCTAATCGTAGTTTTTCGATCATAATAACTTGGTTTTAGATGGCGTTTAAAAATTATTTAATTGGCTTTGTGCTACGAAGTTAAGCAATTAGTTTTAATACTAAATAAATAAAAATTAAGTTTATTAGTATTTATATTGTCACACTGAGCTTGTCGAAGTGTTTTTTATTTAAAATAAGCTTTGTTGATTGGTTGGATTTTCATGCTCTAACAACCATTTTTTGCGCCATAATCCTCCTGCATAACCAGTTAAAGAACCATCAGTTCCTATAACTCTGTGACATGGAACAACTATCCAAATTGGATTTTTACCATTAGCAGAAGCTGCAGCGCGAATGGCTTTTACATCGCCTAGCTTTTTAGTTAAGTCTAAATAGGAAATTGTTTTACCGAAAGGAATATTGAGTAATTCTTTCCAAACTTTTTTTTGAAATTCGGTCCCTTGTGGGTTTAGTTTGAAGTCGAAGTTTTGACGTTTTCCATCAAAATATTCATTAATTTGGGTAACTGCTTCTTGGAGTTCGTTTGGAATTGTTTTTGATAGTTCGCCTTCTTGCAAAATAGAAATTACTGAAATACCGTTTTCGTCACCAACTATTTTGGTGATTCCGAGAGGTGATTGAATAAAGCAAGTTTTCATTGTATAAAAATACAAATTTCACTTCAATCCCTTAGTTTCAGAATGTAGATTTATTTTGAGAAACTTAAGATATAATCTTCCAATGCTTTTAATTGATTATCCGGTAATGTTTTAGTGACTTGCAAATTAATTCTCATGGTTTCATACATTGATGGATCAACAATTGGTTCGGCTTCTTCTTTTAAAAAAGCAAGCATATTTCCGTTTTGTTCTTTGTATATTTTGGCAATGTCTTGTAAACTTGGTCCGATTACTTTTTGATCAGGTTTATGACAAGCAGCACAATTGTTTTCGGTGAAAATGGCTTCTCCTGAAATTTTGGGTTCCTCTGTTGTTGATTTGTTTTCTTTTTTAGTACAACTGATGATAAAAAAAGAGAATAGTAAAAAATAAATACTGTTTTTCATTTTACTTAAATGTTCTTGTTATGAAATTGCCCTAGCCCAGATAGAGCCGATATCCTCGCGTAGTTTACGGAGCGAGATAAAGGCGAAAGCTGGAGATTGCTTCGTCTCTCGCAATGACTACTTAAAAATTACGAAATTAACTTCACTACATCTTTGGCAAAGTAGCTTGCAATCAAATCGGCTCCAGCTCTTTTTATAGCGGTAACTTGTTCCATCATCACGGCGTCGTGGTTAATCCAACCTCGTTCTGCAGCAGCTTTTATCATGCAATATTCGCCCGAAACTTGATAAACAGCCACAGGAACTTCCGACATATTTTTGACTTCACGAACGATATCAAGATAGGCGATTCCGGGTTTCACCATCACAATATCTGCTCCTTCTTCGATATCCATTCGAGTTTCACGAAGTGCTTCTAGGCGATTATGATAATCCATTTGATAGGTTTTTTTGTCTTTTGGGATATTTTGTAAATCGACTGGAGCGCTGTCGAGAGCATCGCGAAAAGGTCCGTAATGTGCCGAAGCGTATTTTGCCGAATAACTCATAATTCCAGTATTTAAAAACCCTTCGTCTTCAAGTGCTTCCCGAATTTCGAGTATTCTTCCGTCCATCATATCACTTGGCGCAACAAAATCGGCTCCTGCTTTAGCATGAGAAACACTCATTTCTGCTAAAAATAATGCCGTTGGATCGTTCACAATTTGTCCGTTTTCGATGATACCGTCGTGTCCATAAATGGAATACGGATCGAGAGCAACATCGGTCATAACAATCATATCTGGACACGCATTTTTTACGGTTTTGATGGCGCGCTGCATTAATCCGTCCGGATTTAGCGCTTCGGTGCCTTTGTTGTCTTTTAAATTATCGGGTACTTTTACGAAAAGTAAGACCGATTTTAATCCGAGTTTCCAAAGTTCTTTGACTTCTTTTTCGAGGTTGTCTAAACTCAATCGAAAGTAGTTTTGCATGGATGGAATTTCATCTCTGACGTTTTTTCCTTCAACTACAAAAAGCGGAACGATAAAATCGTTGGGAGAGATAATGGTTTCGCGAACTAAACTTCTGATACTTTCGTTGGTGCGTAATCTTCTATTTCTTCGTAATGGAAACATGTTTTTATTTTTATTTAACCATTAAATGATTAAGAAAATTAAGTCATAATGGTTCTTAATTACTTAATAGTTTGATTAATTTATATCCAATCTTTCGGACTTTCTAATACTTTAATTAAGTTGTATTCTTCACTTCCAATTTCCGGATGATGATCATAAACCCATTGCACATTTGGTGGCAAACTCATCAAAATGCTTTCAATTCTTCCGTTGGTTTTGAGTCCGAATAACGTGCCTTTATCGTGCACCAAATTGAATTCGACATAACGACCGCGACGTATTTCCTGCCAAGTTCGCTGCGCATCAGCATAAGTTAAATCCTTTCTTTTTTCAACAATTGGAACGTAGGCTTCAAGGAAACTGTTGCCCACTTCGGTTACGAAATTAAACCAATTTCCCATTGAGAATTCTTCTGTTGCTTTACAATAATCGAAAAATAATCCGCCAATGCCGCGAGCTTCGTTTCTATGCGTGTTCCAAAAATAAGCATCACATTGTTGTTTGAATTTTGGATAAAAATCTAAATTGTGTTGATCACAAGCCGTTTTACACGTTTGATGAAAATGAATCGCATCTTCTTCAAACAGATAATAAGGCGTTAAATCTTGACCGCCGCCAAACCAACTATTTATCACATTTCCGATATTATCATACATTTCAAAATACCGCCAATTAGCATGAACGGTTGGAACCATTGGGTTTTTAGGATGAATAACTAAACTGAGTCCACAAGCAAAAAAATCGGCTTCACCAACATTAAAAAGGTGTTGCATGGAATCGGGTAATTTACCATGAACTGCTGAAATGTTTACACCTCCTTTTTCGAATACTTCCCCATTTTCAATCACTCGCGTTATTCCACCACCGCCTTCTGGTCGTTCCCATATATCTTCACGGAATTTCGCCACGCCATCCACTTCTTCTAGTTTTGAAGTAATTTGGTTTTGGAGGTTGAGTATGTATTGGTAGAATTTATCTTTCATTTTTCAGTTCGTATAATTCCATATCTAATGGTGCTTCATTGGTTGGAGTGAATTCTCTTAGTAATGTTCTTTGCCAAAGAAAACCGTTTTTTTTAGCAACTTTAATACTTCCTAAATTGGTTTTGTGGGAAATAATTTGAAGTGTTTTTAAACCCAATTCCACAAAAGCAAATGAAATCATTTTCTTTACTGCAAACGAGATTACTCCTTTTCCTTCCAATTCAGAACCGATACAATAGGCAAATTCTCCTTGCTTTTTATCCCAATCTAATTTCTTTAAAATAATCAATCCCACTATCATTTGAGTCTTTTTATCTCTAATGGCAAAAGTGAAATTGGTCTTTTCTGCAATTTCTTTATTTTTAATTGCAATGTAACTTGTCGACTTTTCTAATGTTTCATTATCAGAAAGTGTTCTTGGAAAAAAGGGTTTTAATCTTTTATCATTCGACTTTACAAACTCGTGCAACTGATAAGCATCGTTGGATTGTAAACCGTCTATAATGATATCTTCTGTTGTCATTTACTGCTTGTATTCTTTCACTGCTTCTATAAATGCTTTTGCATGATCCACAGGAATAGTTGGTAAAATTCCGTGACCAAGATTTACTATGTAATTGTCCTTGCCGAATTCGTCTATCATTTCATGAACCATTTTTTTTATGGTTGGAATTGGCGATAAAAGTCGACTTGGATCAAAATTTCCTTGCAAAGTAATTTTCCCTCCTGATAAATATCGCGCATTTCGTGGAGAGCAAGTCCAATCTACACCTAATGCTGATGCTTTACTTTTTGCCATATCGTTTAAAGCAAACCAACAACCTTTACCGAAGACAATTACTTTAGTATGGTCTGCTAAAGCTTCAATAATTTGGTTGATGTATTGCCAAGAAAATTCTTGATAATCAACTGGTGATAACATTCCGCCCCAAGAATCAAAAATCTGTATTGCGTTGCAACCTGCTTTTACTTTTTCTTTTAAATATAAAATAGTGGTATCGGTGATTTTTTGTAACAATGTATGTGCAGCAATTGGATTTGAAAAACAAAATCCTTTAGCTGTATCAAAGCTTTTAGATCCTTTTCCTTCTACAACATAACAAAAAATAGTCCATGGCGAACCTGCAAAACCAATTAATGGAACTTCATCGTTCAACATTTGTTTGGTTAATTTGATGGCGTCAAAAACATAACCTAATGTTTCATGAACATCTGGAATAATAACTTGGTTTACTTGTTCTATAGTTCGAATTGGATTTGGAATAATTGGCCCGAGATTATCCTTTAATTCTACGTGAATTCCCATGGCTCTGGGAACTACCAATATATCCGAGAATAATATGGCAGCATCTGGTTGTACAATTCGAATCGGTTGCACTGTGATTTCTGCTGCCAATTCGGGTGTTTCACAACGAGTAAAAAAATCGTATTTATCTCGTAATGCTCTGAATTCGGGCAAATATCTTCCCGCTTGACGCATCATCCAAACAGGAGGACGTTCAACAGTTTCATTGTTTAAGGCGCGTAGGAATAAGTCGTTTTTAATCATAATTTTTGTTTTGCCACAAAGGCGCAAAGGCACTAAGTTTTATTTTTAATAATATTCTATAACTTCAGCAATTACCTCATCAACTGTGGGTTTTTCAGCAATTACGATCTTTTTTATTTTTCTGTTTTGCAACGCTTCTGCTGTAGTTTCTCCAATACAGAAACAAACTTCATTTTTTATAGTATTCATTTTTAAATAACTTTCAACTGCTGACGGACTGAAAAACAAAATGCCATCGAGTTTGCTTTTTATCTTGTGGGAAGTGATATTGGTTTCATACACTTCGATTTCGTTGAACGTAATTTGGTTTTCTTTTAGTGTGTTTGGTAAAATGTCTTTTCGTAGATTTCCACTGAAAAAAGTGAAGGTTTCATTGGAATAAATTAACGAAATTATTTCAGCCAAATCAGAGGCGTAATCAGTGTAGACTGCAACCTCAGAGCCATTCTCTTCTAAAAATTCTTTTGTTTTCATGCCTACGCAAAAAACAGGTTTTCCACCTAATTCACTGCATTTTGAATTGTCTAAAACACTTTCAACCGCATTTTGGCTTGTAAATATTAAATTGTCATTAACATTTGACAATTCAAAATTGATACTTTTTGTAGCTATAAAATCTTCTTCTATTATTGCAAAACCATCCGCTAACAATACTTGCTTCTGTTTCGGTAATAGTTTTTTTGTGGATAGTATGTTGATATTGTTTGCCACGAATTCTCGAATTATTTTTTTAGGGCTGTCTTAATTTTTTCCATCAATTGCGTTCCGCCGTTTTTTAAAATTTCTTGTGCCGAATTAAATCCTAGTTTTTTCCATTCCGAAATGTCAACTCGTTTTTCTACGTCTATTTTTTCTTTTCCATCGATGGATAAAAGCACGCCTTTAAAATAAATGGCGTCTTCTTTTTCATTGTATTTTGCAATTGCGCCTATTGGTGCTGTGCATCCACCTTCGAGTGTTTTTAAGAATTGTCTTTCTATATGTGTACAAATTTCTGAATCAAGGTCGTTCAATTGTGAAACGGCATCAAGAACAAAATCGTCGTTTACCATTGCTAAAACTACCATTGCGCCTTGAGCTGGAGCTGGAGTCATCCAATCTAAATTGATATAATTATCTGGAAAAATATTTATTCTTTCTAAACCTGCGGCAGCAAAAATGGCACCATTCCAGTCGTTTTCTTGCAATTTTTTTATTCTTGTATTCACATTTCCGCGTAAATTAACAACTTTATGATTTGGATATTTATTTAACCATAACGCTTGACGCCGAAGACTTCCGGTTGCAATTATACCAGTATCTTCAAGAAAATTGAGATCGCCTTTATGTACTAAAATGTCTAATTCGTTAGCTCTTTCCAAAACGGCAACTTGTACAATTCCTTGTGGTAAAGCAGTTGGAACATCTTTCATCGAATGAACCGCAATATCAACTTGACCGTTTATCATGGCGAGATCTAAGGTTTTAGTAAAAATTCCTGTAATTCCAAGTTCGTAAAGTGGTTTGTCGAGAAGTAAATCGCCATCTGATTTTACAGAGATGATTTCTGTTTTATAACCTAAATTGTTTATTTGTTTTTGAACCGTGTGTGCTTGCCATAGAGCTAATTCACTATCACGGGTTCCTATACGTATTGTTCTTTCCATTTCTTTTTTTGCCGCAAAATTGCTAATTCTCTAAGTTTTTTAAAAGTTTTATAGCAAAAAGCTGTTAAAAAAATGATTTCTCGTGTTCAAGTTGAAATACTTTTTCAATCCATTCAATTCCTTCATCCATTGATTCGCCTTCTTTTAGATGATTCACAAAATGATTAGTGATTTTTTGGATGATTCTATTACTGATTAATTCTGCTTGTTCTTCATCAAAATTAGATAATTTTTTCCGTTGAAAATTCAATTCTACTTCTTTGATCAAATTTAATTTTTCTTTCAAAGCGTGAATAGTTGGTGCAAATTTTCTATTTTTTGTCCACGCTATAAATTCTTCCTTAATTTCATCAATAATTGCTACGGCAGCTGGGATGTGAAGTTTGCGATTTTCCAATGTTTCATCTGTCATTTGTGATAAATGATCGAGGTGAATTAAAGTAACTCCCTCAATATCTTTTACATTTTCATGAACGTTTTTAGGTATGGATAAATCTAAAATTAGCAACGGTTTTTTGAGGTTCAAAATCGTTTTATCAATTGTTGGGTTTTGAGCTCCAGTTGCAACAACCACCACATCTGCTTTTTGCAATTCAAGTTGTAAATCGGCGTAATCTTTAACAATGACATCTAATTTTTGAGCCAATCGTTCCGCTTTGTCTTTTGTTCTATTAATTAAGGTAATTTGCTCGTGCTTGGTATGTTTTACTAAATTTTCGCAAGTATTTCTACCAATTTTTCCGGTTCCGAAAAGTAAAATGTTTTTGTTCGAAATGTATTGAACATTACGAATGATGTATTGTACCGAAGCAAAAGAAACAGAAGTTGCACCCGAAGAAATATCGGTTTCGGTTTTGATTCTTTTACTCGCTTGAATAACCGAATTCACCAATCGCTCCATAAATGAATTGACTAATCCGCTTGATTTGCTTTCGTTAAACGCAATTTTTATTTGGCTAATGATTTCGAAATCGCCAAGAATTTGACTATCTAAACCCGTTCCTACACGAAACATATGATTGATAGCTTCTTGATTTTTATAGATGTAGGCTACTTCTTGAAATTCTTCAACGGTTCCTTTACTGTTTTCACAAAGTAATTTAATTAATTGATACGGATGTTGAGCAAAGCCATAAATCTCAGTTCTATTACAAGTAGAAGTTATAATCAAGGCTTCAATTCCTTCTGCTTCGGCTTGTATAAGTAACGTTGACTTTGCTTTGGTGTCTAAACTAAATTTGCCTCTTATAACCGCATCTGCTTTTTTATAACTCAAACCAAGCGCATAAAAAGTAGGATGTTTAGACATATTAAAATTTTCCATAATTTACTTTTGGTAAAAGATCAACAAAATTATCACTATACTTTTCATAAAAACAACGCTAGAGGGACTTTTTGTATCGCTCAACGAATATTTAATCCAAAATCGACTTTATAGCGTTATTTATTATAAATTTGCGCTGAAATCAAGTCATTATAAATTTATTATATAGATTAATTCTAAATAAGATTCGCTGTCTATTTCAAAATGATATCCAAAAAAATGTCGCTATGGGTTCTCAAGAAGTTATAACAATTGAAAATGATTTTACTTTAATTCGTTTTCAAAATGATGGAAATGAAAATTTTTATGTAAAAAAGCAGGTAAACCAAGGGCTTATACAATTTCACTTTAGCATTAAGGGAAAGTCGAAATTTGTTTTCAATGAAGGAAATTATGCCTTAGAGTTGAAAGATGAGAAGTCGTTATTGTTTTACAATCCACAAAAAGAATTGCCATTAAATTTAGAATTGGCTCCTAATACTTGGATTATTTCGGTGATTATTTCCATACAAAAGTTCCACGGATTGTTTTCCAACGAAGCCGAACACATTCCGTTTTTAAGTGAAGAAAACAAAGATAAAAAATATTATAAAGAAGGTGATATTAGTCCGTCGATGGCTATTGTATTGAGTCAATTATTTCATTATAATTTAAATCCGTCCATAAAAAACCTCTACTATAAAGGAAAAGGCTACGAATTATTGAGTTTATATTTCAATCGTTCAGAGGATCCAAATGCCGAGCAATGTCCGTTTTTAATTGATGAAGACAACGTAATGAAAATTAAAAAAGCAAAAAAAATAATGATTGCTAATATGGCTGAACCACCAGGTTTGGAAGAGCTTTCAGAGCAAGTAGGTTTGAGTTTGAAAAAACTAAAAATGGGATTCAAACAAATTTATGGCGATACGGTTTACGGCTTTTTATTCGATTACAAAATGGATTACGCACGACAACTGCTCGACAGTGGTTCCTATAATGTAAACGAAGTAGGATTAAAAATTGGCTACAGTACCGGAAGTCATTTTATAGCCGCGTTTAAAAAAAAATTTGCTACAACACCAAAAAAATATTTAATGAATTTGAATCAAAATGGATAAAAATTAAAATTCGATTACAATCAAATATGTATATCAAACAACAACTAATTAATTGTTAATCTAAAAACTCAAAAAGTAAGAATAGTTACTTTTGTAAAAATTAAAATTGCAAGAAATGAAAGGAGTATTATTAGTCAATTTAGGTTCACCAGAAAGTCCAACACCAAAAGACGTTAAGCCTTATTTAGATGAGTTTTTAATGGATAAATACGTAATTGACGTTCCGTTTTTATTACGTGCACTATTAGTTCGAGGCATTATTTTACAAACGCGACCTAAAAAATCGGCGGCTGCTTATGCCAAAATATGGTGGAAAGAAGGTTCTCCATTAGTAGTTATTTCGCAACGTATGCAGAAAAAAGTTGAAAAACTAGTTGATATTCCAGTTGCATTAGCCATGCGATATGGAACTATGACTATTTTAAAAGGATTGCAAGAGTTAAAAGATAAAGGTGTAAATGAAGTAATGCTTTTTCCTTTATATCCTCAACATGCTATGGCTTCTACAACAACAATTTTAGTTTTAGCAGAAGAATTAAGACAAAAGCATTTTCCGGAAATGAAGTTCACAATTGTTCCAGCGTTTTACAATAAACCCGATTATATTATAGCGTTAACAAATTCGATAAAAAAACAATTGGATACTTTTGAATACGATCATTTGTTATTTTCGTATCACGGAATTCCAAAACGTCATATTCGTAAAACCGACATAACTAAATCGCATTGTAAAATTGATGGTTCATGTTGTAATACATCATCACCAGCTCATGAGTTTTGTTACCGTCATCAGTGTTATGAAACAACAAAAGAAGTAGTTAAATTACTAGAAATTCCTGAAGGTAAATACAGTCAAACCTTTCAATCACGATTGGCTGGCGACAAATGGTTAACGCCTTACACCGATGTAGAAATTAATAAAATGCCGAAAAAAGGCATCAAAAAATTAGCTGTAGTCACTCCTGCTTTTGTTTCCGACTGTTTAGAAACTTTAGAAGAAATTGCGATGGAAGCTAATCATGAATTTAAAGAAAACGGTGGTGAAGAGTTTATCGCAATTCCGTGTATGAATGATGACGACAAATGGTGTGAAGTTGTTGCGGATTGGATTAAAGATTGGAGTAAATAAAATTATTTCAAGTTTCAGGTTTCAAGTTTCACAAAGCAACTTCAAACTTCAAACTTGAAACTTGAAACAAAATAACAATGGAACTTTACAATTACATAAAATCACTTCACCTCATTTTTGTAATCACTTGGTTTGCTGGATTGTTTTATATTGTTCGATTGTTTGTATATCAAATTGAAGCCAATGATAAACCATCGCCAGATAAAGAAATCCTACAAAAACAATACAAAATAATGACGTACCGATTGTGGTATATTATCACCTGGCCAAGTGCTATTTTAACCAGTATTTTTGCTTTTTGGATGTTATTTTTTACCGAAATTGGAAAAGTCTGGCTGCAAATGCCTTGGATGCACGTTAAGCTTGGCTTTGTTTTTGTATTGTATTTGTACCAATTAAAATGCCATCAAATATACAATCAATTGCAAAAGGATGAATTCAAATACAGTTCAAACTTTATGAGAATATGGAATGAAATAGCCACAATAATTTTATTTGCAGTAGTTTTTTTAGTGGTTTTAAAAAATGCTGTAAATTGGATTTATGGCGTGATTGGCATATTTTTATTTTCATTTATTTTAATGATCGGATTTAAATTGTATAAAAAAATCAGAGAGAAGAAATAGTATTCAGTGCTCAGTGTTCAGTTGGCAAACTCATCAATTATATGATACTTAACACAAATAAAGTTGGCGTAAAGCAAGATGTTCTGTAACTTGTTAAATTTCTGAACACTGAACACTGAACACTGAACACTGAACACTGAACACTGAACACTGAACGCTGAACACTATGCTAAACGGATTCAAAATATCAATGCTGTCATTACGAATTAGGATTTTCCTTTCGATGATTGTATTGATATTAATTGCTTCTGTATTAATGGCAACTATTTCTATTGTTCAATTTAAAAATGAAGCAAAAGAATACCATCAAGAACGATTAGACCGAAAAGAAAATGCCATAAAAGAACACATTAATTATGTGCTTTCTAACACTACTTATCCACTTACTCAAAACAATTTGCCTTATATTTTTAAGGATAAAATTCATGAATTAGCCGATATTCATAACTTAGATATTAATATTTATAGTTTAAATGGAAAACTTTTAAAATCTTCTAAAGGTTCTTTTTCAGTAGATACGGTTTCGCCTTCTATTCCAAAATATATTATTAAGTTGGTTCAATCATCTATTCAAAAAAGATACGTAGATATAAAAAATATTGATGGAATAAAAAACCGATCTTCTTTCAGTCAAATCAAAGACGATAAATTTAAACCGTTGGGGATTTTGAATATTCCATATGTTGAAGATGATGGTTTTTATGAAGATGAGCTTCAAGCTTTTTTAATACGATTAAGCCAAGTATATTCGTTTATGTTACTCATTGCATTTGGGTTGGCTTATTTTTTAGCAAGTTATATTACCAAATCATTAAAAACAATTTCTGATAAAATTAATGAAACTAGTTTGAATCAAAAAAACGAAAAAATTGTAATTGAAGCAAATAGTAGAGAAATCAATTCACTTATTTCGGCTTATAATAAAATGGTTGATAAATTAGAAGAAAGCGCAACTATGTTAGCACAATCGGAACGAGAACAAGCTTGGCGTGAGATGGCAAAACAAGTAGCACACGAGATTAAAAATCCGTTAACTCCAATGCGTTTAACAGTACAAAGTTTTCAACGAAAGTTTGATGCTAAAGATCCGAATCTGAATCAAAAACTCGATGACTATACTAAAACTTTAATTCAACAAATTGATACTATGAGTGCTGTTGCTTCTGCTTTTTCTAATTTTGCTTCAATGCCAGCACAACAAAATGAAAATCTAAATGTAGTGGATGTTGTCGAATTAGCTTTGGATATTTTTAATGAAGATTTTATAGTCTTTGAAAGTGAAAAAGAAGAAATTATTTCTAAATTAGATAGAACGCAGCTAATCAGAATAATTACAAATTTAGTTAAGAATGCTATTCAATCCATACCTGAGTTACAAAAAGAAAAAATAGTTTTAGTAACTGTAAAAGAAGAAAATGATGATGTACTAATAATTGTTAAAGATAATGGAATCGGAATTGAATCAGATAATATTGAACACATCTTTGAACCTAAATTTACTACAAAAAATAGCGGAATGGGATTGGGATTAGGAATTATAAAAAATATTATTGAAAATTATAAAGGAACTATTACTTTTGAAACAGAACTTGGAATAGGGACAACATTTACCGTTTCGCTTCCCATAATTAAAAAATAAACTATGAACTTTGATAACTTAATCGTTGCTATCGATAATGGAATTGCACAAATTACTATCAATCGACCATCAAAATTAAACGCTTTAAATGTAGCAACCATTCAAGAATTGCATCAAGCTTTCGAAAATTTAGAGGCTAATTCAGATGTTAAAGTAATTATTCTAACTGGCGAAGGAGAAAAAGCGTTTGTTGCTGGTGCAGACATTTCAGAATTTGCTCATTTTACTATTGAAGAAGGTGCGCAATTGGCTGCTCAAGGACAAGAATTATTATTCGATTTTGTTGAAAATTTAAGAACTCCTGTTATTGCAGCCGTTAACGGATTTGCACTTGGTGGCGGATTAGAATTAGCAATGTCGTGTCATTTTAGAATTGCTTCTGATAATGCTAAAATGGGTTTGCCCGAAGTTTCACTTGGAGTTATTCCGGGTTATGGTGGAACGCAACGTTTACCTCAATTAATCGGAAAAGGAAGAGCAATGGAAATGATTGTGACAGCCGGAATGGTTGATGCTGAAACCGCAAAATTATTTGGATTAGTAAATCATGTTGTTCCTCAAACCGAACTTTTAGTGTTTACCAAAGCAATCGCTACTAAAATAATGCGAAACTCTCCAGTTGCTATTAGTCAAGCAATAAAAGCAATAAACGCTAATTATAAAGATGGTGTTGATGGTTACAAAACAGAAATAAAATCGTTTGGAAAATGTTTTGGAACCGAAGATTTTAAAGAAGGAACAACTGCATTTTTAGAAAAAAGGAAAGCCGAATTTAAAGGAAAATAATTAGTTGGTAGTTAATTCGACTGAAAACCGAACACTGATTACTGAACACTATTTCACACCGTTCCATTCATTATAAAACTGCTCCAGAAAAACTTCCATATAATGATGTCTTTCTTGAGCAATTTTTTTTCCAGTTTCGGTATTCATTTTGTCTTTTAATAAAAGTAATTTTTCGTAAAAATGGTTGAGCGTTGGAGCTTCATTATTTTTATATTCCTCTTTGCTCATATTAAATTTTGGTGCAATATTTGGGTTATAAAGTTGCCTGTTTTTAAATCCGCCATAATTAAATGTTCTAGCAATTCCAATGGCACCAATGGCATCTAATCGATCAGCATCTTGAACAATTTCTAACTCTTTTGAAGTGAATTTCTTTTCAAAATTTCCTCCTTTAAAAGAAATGTTTTCGATAATATTTACAACATGCTCAATAATTGCTTCAGGTACATTTTGTGATGCTAGAAATTCACGAGCTGTTTTTGGACCAATAGTTTCATCACCTTCATTAAATTTACTATCGGCAATATCATGAAGTAAAGCTCCAAGTTCAACAACAGTGGCATTGCAAGTTTCTTCTTTAGCAATTAACAACGCATTTTTATAAACACGTTCGATGTGAAACCAATCGTGTCCGCCTTCAGCATTTTCTAATTTCTGTTTTACAAAGAAAATAGTATTCTCAATTAAATCCATCTTTTATAATTTAAAAATCCCTTCATTACGAAAGGATTTAAAGTCTATTTTCTATTATCTTTTTTCTATTGTCTTTTCTATTATCTAATTAATGCTGGCTCAACCCATTTGAATATTTTTGTCTCATCTGGCAAAACCAATCTTTCTGAAATTTTCGCCATTCGAGCTGGTAATTTCATTAAATAATCACGCGCTTTCTCGGCTTCATCGGTAAGATTTACAATTTTATCAATCTCCCATTTTTCTACTAATTTTTGTAAAATATCGACATAATCGGCAGCTGTATAGACTCCGATTTTTTGAGCTGAATTGGAAAATTCTTCAAAAGCAGAACTTATTTTTTCACCTGATTCTCTTAAAAAATGGGCTGGCATAGTAATTTTTTGCTTCATCATGTATTGAAAAGACAGCATCATTTCACTTGGATCTACTTTGAAAATCTGATTCACAAATTCGCTATATGCATGATGATGACGCATTTCATCCCCAGAAATCAGTTTGCAAATTTTAGCTAATTTTTTATCTCCATAACTTTTAGCCAATTGTGAAACTCTATTGTGCGAAATGTAGGTAGCTAATTCTTGAAAACTAGTGTACACAAAGTTTTTGTATGGATCTTTCCCTGTTCCAATATCAAAACCATCGGCAATTAAATGTTGTGTTGTCATTTCAATTTCGCGCATGTTTACACGTCCTGATAAATACAAATATTTATTTAACAAATCGCCATGTCGGTTTTCTTCTGATGTCCAATGTCTAACCCATTTTGACCAACCATTTCTTCCTTGATTATCAACTCCTTCGACTTCCATTAACCACGATTCGTAAGTTGGTAAAGCTTCTTCTGTAATAGTATCACCAACAAGAACTACCCAAAAATCGTAAGGTAAATCTTTAGCAATTTCACGCAATTCTTTTACTTCGTCAAAAAAAGTTTCTTTTTCTGAATTGGGAAGCAAATCGGATGGCTGCCAAATTTTTTCGGCAGGAATCAAAAATTGATCTACAAAAACATCTACCTTTTTCTCCAAAAATTGCATTACTTCCAGACGAATATTTTTTATTGACATATTATTTTTTTATTGATTGTATGATTGCTTTTTCTACTTTATCCATCAAAACTTCAAATGGATAATCTTTTACTGCTATTGGTTCGTGAATTATAAATTCTAAACGGTTTCCTAATCCCATTGGGAATGAGCCAAATTTAACCATCTTCCACGAATTATTTATTGAAATTGGTACAATTACTGCTGAAGGCGAATATTTACAGAGGATTTTTATTCCGTTTTCAGAAAACTTTTTTGGTGTTCCGTCTTTACTTCGAGTGCCTTCTGGAAAAATTACCGCTGAACGTGTATGCTTTTCAATATATTCTGATAATTTTTTTATTGTTGGAATAGCTTGTTTTGGATCTTTTCTATCTATTAGAACGGAACCACCGTGTCTTAAATTGTATGAAACACTCGGAATTCCTTTTCCGAGTTCTATTTTACTTACAAATTTAGGATGAAATCGTCGCAAGTACCATATAATTCCGATAATATCATATAAACTTTGATGATTTGAAACAAAAATAATAGGTGCACTTTTCGGAATATAATTAATATTTCTAAACTCAAACCATGTTCCTAAAAGATGCGTGCATTTGACCAAGCAAAAATTTAAATAATCAACGCTTTTTTTGTGAGCTTGGTATCCAAAAACATTTAGGCAAACCCATTGAATTGGGTGAAAAATCATCAAACAAATAATAAAACACAAATAATAAAAAATCGAAATCGGATACGATATAAGTTTTTCCATTTAATAAAAAAATGATGGTAAAGTTACATAATAATTTTGGGTTACGATTGTTTAAAACTCGTTTTTACAAACTTGCTTTTACATTAAAAAAATAATTATTTTTACAAAATTAATTGCCAACTAAAAACAGTAAAGATGAGTACAGAAAAAGAAGCAAAATTAAAAGCATTACAATTAACGCTTGACAAATTAGACAAAACTTACGGAAAAGGAACCGTAATGAAAATGGGAGACAAAGCAGTTGAAGAAGTAGAAACTATTTCCTCAGGTTCGCTTGGTCTTGATTTAGCTTTGGGTGTGAATGGATATCCAAAAGGAAGAGTTATTGAAATTTATGGTCCAGAATCTTCCGGAAAAACTACTTTAACATTACATGCTATTGCCGAAGCTCAAAAAGCTGGAGGAATTGCAGCATTTATAGATGCTGAGCATGCTTTTGACAGAAATTATGCTGAGAAATTAGGTGTTGATATTGAAAATTTAATTATTTCTCAACCTGATAATGGTGAACAAGCTCTAGAAATTGCCGAAAACCTAATACGTTCTGGAGCAATTGATATTGTGGTAATTGACTCGGTTGCAGCATTAACTCCAAAAAGTGAAATTGAAGGCGAAATGGGTGATTCTAAAATGGGATTACACGCCCGATTAATGTCGCAAGCACTGCGTAAATTAACAGGAACTATTAGTAAAACAAATTGTACGGTTTTCTTCATCAACCAATTAAGAGAAAAAATTGGCGTTATGTTTGGGAATCCTGAAACCACAACAGGAGGAAATGCATTGAAGTTTTATGCTTCTATACGTTTGGATATTCGTCGTTCGTCTCAAATTAAAGATGGCGATAATGTTATTGGTAATAGAACAAAAGTAAAAGTAGTTAAAAACAAAGTGGCACCGCCTTTTAAGACTGCCGAATTTGATATAATGTATGGTGAAGGTATTTCTAAAACAGGTGAAATTTTGGATCTAGCTGTTGAATTTGAAATCATTAAAAAAGCGGGTTCTTGGTTTAGCTATGGCGATACTAAACTTGGTCAAGGTCGTGATGCTGTAAAAATCTTAATTAAAGATAATCCTGAATTAGCTGATGAACTAGAACAAAAAATTAAAGATCTAATTAAATCAAATAACGCTTAAAAATAAAAAATCCGCATTGACGGATTTTTTTTTACTTCATAACGCAACCTTTTACTGAAATTTGCATCTTAAAATTATAAAATTAAATCATATGAAAAAAACAATTCTATTTATAGCCTTAGGTTTATTATCCATTTCGTGTGAACTTGGGGATGACAGTCCAAATACTACTCTAGAAATACTTACGGTTTCTGAGGTAAATATGCCTACAGCCTTTAGAAGAGATAGTATAACTGAAATAAAAGTAAAATACATTCGACCAACATCGTGTCATTTTTTTAATAGTTTTTACTATAATGGTGAAGATTTTGATAGAACTGTAGCAATTTATTGTGCAAAAACCAATCAACAAGGTTGTCAAACCGACAATATTACAAGTGTAGAAGTGCCATTGCGTTTTAGACCAACAGAAATTGGAACCTATCATTTTAAATTTTGGTCGGGTGAAGATGCGAATGGTTTGGATCAATTTTTAGAATACGATGTAATTGTAGATCATTAAAAAAAATAAGATCTTGAGTATAAAACAACTCATAATTGATTGTAAAAACAATGATTTAAAAGCTCAAGAACAATTATATAGACAATATGCTCCAAAATTGTTTTCTGTTTGCTTAAAATATTCTCGTAACTATACTGATGCTCAAGACAATTTACAAGATGGATTTATCTTAATTTTTGAAAAAATCCATTCGTTTTCTTTCAAAGGTTCGTTTGACGGATGGCTAAAAAGAGTAATGATTAATCATATTCTTCAACTTTACAGGAAAGAAACATTTTTAAGTTTAGTAAATGAAGAAATAATAGAAGCAGAAGATATTGTAATAGAAGAAGAAACAGTTTCATTAGATTTTTTAATGAAAATTATACAAGAATTACCCGAAAGGTATCGACTGGTTTTTAATTTATTTGCAATAGACGGTTATACACATCAAGAAATTAGTGAATTATTAAATATAAACATAGGCACATCAAAATCAAACTTATCGCGAGCACGTTTGATTTTAAAAGAAAAAATAGAAAATAATATTGGGAATACTAGTATTCCTTCTGTGAAATGAGTGAGAAAAAAAATATTGACACCTTTTTTAAAGAGCATTTAGAGGGTTATAATGTGACTCCACCTGAAATGGCGTGGAAAAACATTGAAGCTAAATTGAAAGAAAAAGAAGAAAAAAGAAGAGTTGTACCTTTTTGGTGGAAATTTTCAGGTATTGCTGCAAGTTTACTAATAGGTTTTATAGTATATGATGGTTATTTTAATAGTGATTCTAAAATTAACAAAACCGTAGTAGATCAAAATAATGACCAATCTATTAAAATACAAAATGATAAAAATTCTAAAGAAATAAATATTCTTTCTCCAAAAGAATCGGTGGTTTTGAATCAAGAAAACACTATAAACAGCGAAGTTAGTGCTAAAGAAAAGTCTGCTTCATCATATAAAAATTCCGAAAATAAATCAGTTGGTATCCTAAAAACCAATCCTAGTAAGAATCGGAGTAAAAAAACAACAACAATAAATACATCAAATGAATTGGTTTCAAAAGCTGAAGCATCCAATTCAAATTCTAATAATCGTCATTTAAATAATCAAAATCAAATTGTTGAAAAAACAAATGTGCAAAAAGAAGGTGCTTCAATACCTTCAAATAGTAACAATTCAATTAAAATAATTACTATTGAGCCAAATAAAAATACTGCAGTTAACGATTTGGCAAAAGATAAAAACACCATTGATCCTACAGAAAAAATTGAAAAAAAATTAGAAGAAATTAAAAAAATAGATTCAACAAAATTGGCGGTTGTTGAACCTAATGCGTTGGAAGAATTGCTTAAAGAAAAAGAAAAGAAAATTGCTAAAGGACAAAAAATAAATAGGTGGCAAGTTACGCCAAACATTGCTCCTATTTATTTTAGTTCGCTTTCAAAAGGTTCTCCATTAGACGAAAAATTAGAATCAAACCAAAAAGTATACGGTACCAATTACAGTTATGGCTTGGCATTTAATTATAATCTGAATAAGAAAATCAATATTAGAACAGGTGTAAACACTTTTTCTGTTGATTATGACACTAAACAAATAGTGTTTTATCAAGATTCTAATGCTAGTAGAATGCAAAATGTAAATCCAAATTTACAGGGTTCGTTAATACAAATAGATCCCTTAAACAATGTAAATTCGAGTTTTAGTAGAATTATTAATGAACGATTTGAAGGAAGTTTAAATCAAAAAATGGCTTATATTGAAATTCCATTAGAAGCGTCTTATAAATTAATATCTAAAAAATTTGGCTTAGATGTAATTGGAGGAATAAGCACTTTGTTTTTGAGTCAAAATGATGTGTATTTAAATTCAACTGGTTTTAATTTAAAAATTGGTGAGGCTAATAATTTGAACAATATTAACTTTAGTACAAATATTGGATTTGGGATGAAATACTCCTTTTTAAAACGATTTGATGCTAGAATTGAACCTTTATTTAAATATCAATTAAACACTTTTTCATCTGGTGCAGGAAATTTTAAACCTTATGTGTTTGGTGTTTATTCAGGAATAAGTTACCATTTTTAATTAGGTTATTGTTTAAAATTTGTAAAGTGGTGTTATTGCTTGCGAGTAATAACGGAAAAGAGTGCTTTGTTAGGCACTCTTTTTTATGAAGTATAGAATTCTAATTGTTTTAAGATGATTTCTCTAACTTGATCACTTACTTCTTTTTTATCTTCAGGTTTTTTTCCAAAAGTAGGAACGAAATAATGTACTTTGGCTCTCATTTTTCCGGGACTTCCACTTAAAAATGTATACGACATTCTTTTTTTATTATCTCCAAATGTTATTGGAACTATAGGTATTTGATGCTCTATTGCAAGTCTAAAAGCACCATCTTTAAACTCGTCGAGCAGAATAGATTCATCTGGAACTCCGCCTTCTGGAAAAATACAAATGCTTAAACCTTGATGTAACCGTTTTTGAGCTCTAGCAAAAACTGCCATCCTGCTTTTTGAACTGCTTCTATCAACTAATATACACGTACGTTTATAAAAAAATCCAAATAACGGAATTTTTCCTAACTCTTTTTTACCCACAAATACAAACGGATTTTTAACTACTGCTAACATCAACATTATATCGGTCATCGAAGTATGATTAGCAACAAACATGTAACTTTCTCCTTTTTGTGTTTCTTGCTCTCTCTCCACTATATAATAAAAACCTGTAAAAAATAAAACTCCATTTGCCCAAATTCGTGCCAACATAAAAAACATTGGATACCATTTTTCGGAAAGTATCGAAATAAAAAGTAACGGAAATAAAACAATTATTATAGCGCCCATTACACTATAAAACCAAACTCTCCAAAGTATCCAAAAAATAATTTTTAATAATCTCATACCGTCAAAAATAATTGAATTTTTATAAAATTTTGTGAAATTCGTGTTTAACTTTGTTTTTTAATTAATTCAGAGGATGAGATTGCTTCGTTCCTCGCAATGACTAACTAATGGCAAAAATACTTACTGGAATTCAAAGCACTGGCACACCACATCTAGGAAATTTATTGGGTGCTATTATTCCCGCGATAGCTTTATCGGAAAAAGCAGAAAATGAATCATTCCTTTTTATTGCTGATATGCATTCGATTACACAGATAAAAAACGGTACCGAACTTCGAAACAACACTTATAGCACTGCTGCCGTTTGGCTTGCTTGCGGATTAGATATTAATAAAGTGATTTTTTATCGACAATCTGATGTGCCCCAAACTGCAGAATTATCATGGTATTTGAGTTGTTTTTTTCCGTTTCAACGATTAACATTAGCACATTCGTTTAAAGATAAATCCGATCGTTTAGAAGATGTAAATGCTGGTTTGTTTTCGTATCCAATGTTAATGGCTGCCGATATATTATTGTATGATGCTAATTTTGTTCCAGTTGGAAAAGACCAATTGCAGCATTTAGAAATTTCTCGTGATGTTGCTTCTCGCTTTAATCATCAAATGGGCGAAACTTTTGTTTTACCAGAAGCAATTATACAAAAAGACTCGATGTATGTTCCGGGAACGGATGGTCATAAAATGAGTAAATCGCGTGGCAATATCATCAATATTTTCTTAGATGATAAAGCACTACGCAAACAAATTATGAGTATTGAAAGTGATAGTACGCCTTTAGAAGAACCAAAAAATCCAGAAACCTGCAACACTTTTGGTATTTATAAACTTTTTGCAAATGAAGAACAAATTAACATCATGAAACAAAATTACCTTGGTGGTAATTATGGCTATGGTCATGCCAAGCAAGCGCTATTTGAATTGGTTTGCGAGAAATTTAAAGACGAAAGAGAAAAGTACAATTATTTCATCAACAACTTAACTGAAGTTGATGAATTACTAAAGCAAGGCGCTACAAAAGCAAGTGCAATTGCCGAAGATGTTTTAAAAAGAGTGAGAGAAAAATTAGGATTTGAGTAATTACTATATCTTTTTGTAAAAACAAAATAATACATAGAATTCGAATTTTGTATGACTAATTCATTCTATATAGCAATCCGGTTGTAAAAATAAAATTAGAATCTAAACTATATTCAGAATTACTATTAATGGGTTCAAAGTTATTTTGTAGAATGTTTATATCCCTTCTTAACGTAATACCTGGCTTTACTTCTAACCATAGTTTCTTATGAAGTTTAATTTGAGAAAAAACTAAAAAGTTTGCATTTAAAAGTTGCAGTCTCTGATCTAAATTGTCGTCTACTTCAAATATTGAAGAATTTAAAGTTGTATTTATACCATAGTAAAACTTAGAATTATTTCTAATAAGTAATAAAATTGAATTAGGTAACGTTGCGTTAAATCGCAACTTTGCAGATTCATAATTAAATATAAAAAAGGGCAATATTACATTTTTACCAAAATCATTATTATAATTTATTCCTGCTGCCCATCTTATAGATTTGTTTTTTTGAGATTGTCTCATATATCCTAATGAGAAAGCTGAGAAAAGTGCATCGCTTGTTAATTGAAGATTTGATTGACTCCTGTAATTGATTCTTGCATTTCCTATAATAAAATTTTTTGCGTTTTTGGTATACACAAAAGCTGATGTATAAGATAAATCAATTAAATTTTTATTAAAAACATTATCCATAAAAACATTTTTATAGGAAAACGTGTTGTCCCATCTGATTTTTTTAGCAAGTACTTTACTCTTTAAATTATACTGAAAATCTACATTTGATTGTTCAATGTTTTTAAGATTATTATCTGATGAAGGTGCATAATAAGAATAAAATAATGATGCTCTATTCTCTACTTGAGCAGATACTATAAAAGGAAATAGTACTATAAAAAGAATACAATTAAAAAAAATTTTCATTTATTATTTTTCTAGCACAAAAGTAATTAAAACATTCTTAAAATTCAAATCATATTAAATAGCTTTTTGATTGGCTAAATAGTTATTGCTTATAAAATATATCATTATTAAAATGTAACTAATTATTTTACATAAAAATTAAAAGAGGTTTTTTTAATGAATTTAACTACTTAAATTACTTCAAATAATTTTCCTGGTAGTGGTCGAACTACACCTTTTAGTTCCATATTCAATAAAATTGATGCTGTTTTAAAAACAGGAAAATCACATTCAATTGCAATAATATCAAGTAATTGTTTGCCTTTTTGTTGTAGATAATCGTGTATTTTTTGTTCGTCGTGATCTAATGAGATGAATAATTGTTTTTGAATAACCTTGTCGTTTGTTGAGGAAATAATTTCCCAATTCAAAATATACAATAAATCAGCCGCCGAAGTAAGCAAGTGTGCTCGTTGCGTTTTAATTAAATTATTACACCCTTGACTTAATTTATCCGAAGTTCGTCCTGGAACTGCAAAAACATCGCGGTTGTAATCGTTTGCCATAGTTGCTGTAATTAATGAACCTCCTTTTTCGGCACTTTCAATAACAATTGTAGCTTCGGCAATTCCGGCCACAATGCGGTTTCGTTTTACAAAGTTTTCTTTTTCGGGATTTGAAGTACTCCAAAACTCGGTCATGAATCCACCGTTTTTTTCCATTTTCGCAATATACTTTTTATGCGATTTTGGATAAACTTGATTCAATCCATGAGCTAAAACACCAATGGTTTGCAAATTGTTATCGATTGCAGCTTGGTGCGCAATGATATCAACACCATAAGCAAATCCGCTAATAATTATTGGGTTTAAGGGAGCTAATTCTGCTATTAATTTTTTACAAAATTCCGTTCCGTAAGAAGTAATTTGTCTGGTTCCAACAATACTAATTATTTTTCGAGTGTTCCAGTTGATAGTACCCGAATAAAACAACAAAACTGGTCCGTCAATGCAATGTTTTAAACGTTCTGGATAATTGGAATCTTTAAAATAACAAACTTGAATGTTGTTTTCTTTTATGTAGTTTAATTCGGCTTTTGCTTTTACAAAAACCGATTTGTCTTTTAAATTCCGTATTAAATTTTGTCCAATTCCATCAATTGAAGTTAGTTTTGATGGTTTAAATTTAAATACATTCTCTGCATTTTCGCAGTGATTAATGAGTTTTTTAGCAACAATATCGCCAACTCCATCTACTTGTAGCAAAGCTAAAAGGTGTACTAATTCTGAATCGTTCATTAAATTAAGCTGTATGGTTTATATAAAATAGTGAAAATCAAAAGTAAGCACAATTTTTTTAAATTGTTAACAAAGTTTGTTGATATAATTTTGCAATCCGTTATAAATATTTAAATTTGTCATTATGAAGATTGATTTTTACATTTCGCAATTACTTTATCGTTATCAATGTGTAACTGTTCCGGGTTTTGGTGCTTTTTTAACCGAAATTCAATCGGCACAATTGCAAGATAATTCTCATTCTTTTTTTCCACCAAAAAAATCGGTTTCGTTTAACGGTTATATAAAAAATAACGATGGTTTGCTAGCCAATCATATTTCTCAATCGGAGAAAATGTCATACGAAGTGGCGGTTTCTGTTATTGAAAATCAAGTGGCGAGTTGGAAATCTAAGTTGCATGATTTTGGTGCAATTGCCTTAAAAAATGTAGGTGAATTATCCTTAAATTCGGAAAACAATTTAGTGTTTACTCCTTATGAACAGTTGAATTATTTAACAACATCCTTCGGCTTAACTGCTTATGTTTCGCCAGCTATAAAACGCGAAGTTTACAAACAAGAAATAGAAGCCTTGGAAGAAAAAGCGCCAATAGCTTTTACTCCAGAAAAAAGAAGTTCCAATTCGTTGATGAAATATGCCGCTGTTTTTATTTTAGGAGCAGGATTACTTGGAACTAGTGGTTATTTTGGAAATGAATTTTACCAAAATAAAGTTCAACAAGAAACTTTAGCGGTTCAAACTAAAGTACAAAGACAAGTTGATAAAAAAATTCAAGAAGCTACTTTTTTTATTAGTAATCCTTTGTCTAGCGTAACTTTGTCTGTAAAGACAGCAAAAAACTATCATGTTGTTGCTGGTGTATACCAGAAAGAATTTTATGCAAAAAAATTATTTGCAGATTTAGAAGCATTAGGATATAAACCACAACGGTTGAGCCCAAATAAATTTGGTATGTTTCCTGTTCTTTATTCTAGTTATTCTAGTTATACAGAAGCGTTAGAAGCGTTATCTAAGGTTCAAAAAGACCACAATCCGGAAGCATGGTTAATGATAAAAGAATTATAAAACAAAACGTCTTATGAAAATAAGGCGTTTTTTTAGCCCTGATTACCTCACAAAATAATGATTTTGATTTTGTGTTCGGTCAGTTCGCTGCGCTCGTGTGTAGTAGAAATCCTTTTCCAAAGCTATAAAGTTTTCATCTTGTAGCTTTGGAAAAGATTGGAACAGAAAGCAGGAATAGCTTCAAATAAATAAATATCTTTGCAAAAAAACTATGACTCCTAAACATCCTATTGATTCGTTAACCATACTTACTGATTTGGTTTTGCCAAGTGAAACGAATCCGTTAAACAACTTATTTGGCGGCGAGTTATTGGCCCGAATGGACCGAGCTGCAAGTATTTCGGCACGACGACATTCGCGTCGAATTACGGTTACTGCTTCTGTAAATCACGTTGCTTTTAATCGATCGATTCCTCTGGGAAGTGTTGTTACTGTTGAAGCAAAAGTGTCACGTGCTTTTCGAACATCGATGGAAATATTTTTGGATGTTTGGATTGAAGATCGAGAATCGGGAATTCGTTCAAAAGCCAACGAAGCTATTTATACTTTTGTTGCAGTTGATGAAACAGGAAATCCTGTTGAAGTACCACAAATTGATCCACAGACCGACGAAGAAAAATCGCGTTATGAAGCCGCTTTACGCAGGAAACAGTTGAGTTTGGTTTTAGCGGGAAAAATGAATCCACATGACGCTACCGAATTAAAAGCGTTGTTTATTTAAAACTCTTTTTAATTTTTAGTAAACTTTACTTTTTTTACTTCTCCATCAATAATCATTTGTAAAATATAATTCCCTGTTTTTAAAATTGATATTGGAATAGAGAAATGATTTTCACCTGGAGTTTCTATAGTAATTTTGTTTGCTAACACTTCTTGTCCTAATATATTTATTATGGTATACTCTAATCGATTTACACCAAAATAAGTAACATTTAAAATATCTGAACTTGGGTTAGGAAAAACTACAATTGAATAATTTTGTTCAAAATTTTGATTGCTTAATGTGGTAATTGTAATTGTATTTGAGGTATCTGAACACGTTCCGTCGGCAACTGTACAATAGTAATCTCCGTTGGCTGTAGGTGTATAATTCTGAGCGTTGGCTAAAGAAATTAAATTACTATTAAAATACCATTGGTAACTTGGAAAAGTTGTTGTTGTTGATAAAACATTTAAGGCTTCTGAAATAGTTACATCAGGTTTAGTTACTGTAACGAAGGATAAGGTATTAGAGCTATTTGTTATTCCAATTTCGTCGGAGATGGTTCCAAATTTAGTGTCTATATCAGCTGGACTGCTTAATGTTCCTGGAACAATAGTTGAAACACCGGTTAGTGTGTTGTTGAATTTGTTTAGTTTATTATTTCCCCAAGACGTAACATAATAATTACCACAACCGTCTTTTGTAATTCCGTCACAATTGGTTAATGTTGTTGCCAGTACTGTTGTTACTGCAAATGTTGTTAAATCGATTGCCATTATTGAGGCATTGGTTCCCCAAGTAACATAAACACATCGGTTGTTGGCTCCTTCATATAAAATTCCGTTTGGCGTTTTAACGAGTCCAGTTGCGATATTCGTAAATGTAGTTGCTGCGGTATCGATTTTAATTATTTTTTTGCCTGTAAAATCGGTAGCATATAAAAAATTAACACCATCACTGGTTAATCCGTTTAAAAAAGTAGCACCAACATTGAGAGTAAAAACACTTGCTCCTGTTGTTAGATTGTAACCTCTTATTGTATTTCCTGAGCAAGCATACAATACATTTCCTAGAATTTCAATCCCATAAGGACCAGAGGGTAATCCCGAAACAAAAGAAGTAAGGACTCCAGTTGTGCTTCGGGCAAGTATGGTTCCGTTTCCTGTATTTCCAATAAGCCAGCGATTATTTACTTCGTCCCATTCGATACTTTCGGGTCCGTTTAAGGTTTGTGCAAAAGAGATTGTTCCAAAAAAGATAATGCTAATAAGTAGTAATTTTTTCATGTTTGTTGGTTTTACATTCGACTAATCCATGTTTGAGGATTAGCGGGAGCTGTGTTTTGCAATATTAAGAATTTTAAAATAGTTTTTCCTTCTCCGTTGGTTCTTATTTTTCCTAAAGATTGTTTAGTTGTTACTTTATCGCCAGCACTAACGTTTACTGAACTTAAATTTTGATAAACTGTAAAATAATCACCATGCAAAACAAAAACGGCTTTATTTAAAGGAGAAATTACAACTACTTTTGTCACTTCGCCGTTAAATACAGCTCGAGCGCTTGCACCAGACTCTGTAGAAATTTCAACACCACTATTATGAACTACCAACGATTTATAAACAGGATGTGGTTGATTTCCGAAGCCTAGAGAAACAAAGCCTTTTTCAACTGGCCAAGGCAACTGACCTTTATTAGCTTTAAAACTGTTTGCTAATAATTGTCCATCAGGAGTTAGTACAATTTTTGTTGATGTTTCTACAGCTTTTGTATCGGCAGCTGATGTAGTTTTAGGATTTGCTTTTGCTTTAGCTGCTGCTGTTTTTCTGTTGGCTTCGGCAATAGCGTCGCGAATTAATTTTTGAATTTGTGCATCAATTCGTTTAGTTTCTTGTTGTTTTTTCTTTATTTCAGCAGCAATTTGCTTCTTGTCTTTTTTTAAACTATTGGCTATTTTCTCTTGTTCTAATTTTTCTTTTTCAAGGTCTTTTTTAAGATCTTCTTGCTCAACAATTAGTTTTTGTTTTACTGTTTTTTGACCACTTAATTTTTCATTAAAAACTGTTAGTTTTTCTGTTTTTCCTTTTATTTCGATTCCTTGTATTTTTCTATAACTTGAATATTGTTTCATATACTGCATTCGTTTATAGGCTTGAAGGAAGTTTTCTGATGACAATAAAAACATGGCACGGCTTTGAGTAGATCTACTTTTGTATGATTTAACAATCATCTCAGCATAATCCTCTTTTAAATCAACTAAATCTTTTTTTAAGCGATTGATTTGAACTTGATTAATATACATATCATTGCTAAGCAACTTGGTTTGTTTTTCGGTTGTATTGATTAATTTTTCTTTCAAACCAATTTTTTCGTTTTGAATTTGAAGTAATTTAACTACTGATTTCTCTTTTTTCTTCACTCCTTGAAGCATCATTTCTTTTTCGAGAATTTCTTCCTGAATTTTTGCTTTTTTCTGTTCTAATTCTTCTTGAGTTTGTTGGCTCCAAGCGAATGAAGACAAGAAAATGAATAGTAAGGAATAAATAAATTTTTGCATGGTTTTAAATCTTTTCAATAAATACTTTTTCGTAACCATCAGGCACACTGTATGGGAAAGAGAATTCTTCGTTAAAGGATACATTTTTGTAATCTATATTTATATTCGTTTTTGTATTTTTATGAAAGGCCTCAATTACAAAGGATAGTGGTAAAATCATTTCGGGATATTCTTTATATTCTGGATAAACAATTTGCAAAGATCTTTGTAAACTAGGCTGATTAATATTTTGTTGTTTTATTAAAAACTTATCTGCTTCAAAAAAGAATGCTTTGGCTGTATTTGCATCAGTATTGTTTTCTAATTTATACCATTTATTCATTATAGAAACACCATAATTTGAATTATGTAAATCGTCTAATGCTTTTCCTAAAAACATATTTTGAACTTTTGCAAAATCCAAATCGGTTCCAAGCCACTTGCTTAAACCGGAGTAATCTCCTTCAAAATATTTCCCACTTATCTTTTCATAATATTGAACAGAAGAAGGAGTGATTAATGCTTTTGCCATTGTAATTCCGAGGAAACGAATGCTTACTAAAATTTTTTCGTTTTTTTTAATTTTAATTTCGGCAGTTACACTTTGCGTTTGCTTATCATCTTTATATTTTGCATTTGCTTTAATATATAATGTAGAAAAGTCGGATTTATTGTTGTAATGGTTTTCAATTATTTTTTCAGCTGTTAGTGATTTATTTGCATTTCCGTCAAGTAAAGTTGTTTTTGACTTGCAAGAAACTAACGTTAGCGAAAAGGTAAATCCCAACAAAACAATAATTAGTAGTAAACTAACGTGGTTTTTCATAGGTAATAGTTATTGTTTTTTTGTTTTTTTAAGTAAATCTTCCGCTTTAGAAAAATAGAGTTCTTTCTTTTTTACATCGCCTAAACCATTATAAGCTTCGCCAAGTTGAATATTTAAATTAATTTCTAAAGCAATATCATCTACTAAATTATCTAAACCCAATTCGAGATTATTTCTAGCTTTTTTGAAGTTTTTTATTTGATTGTATCCCAATCCTGAATAATAAAAAAACTGAGGTTGAGATGGAAATAATTGCATCCATTCGTCGGAAATTGCAATTACTTTATCAAAAGCGGCTATTTCGGTATGAGCTTGCAATAAAAGAATGGCTGTTTCATAATCATCTGTAGCCGATTTTAAGTGCAATTCAAAATATTTAATTGCCTTGGTCCATTCTTTTTTATTAGTATAAAACTTCCCTAATTCTTTTGCAACTTTTACATCATTATCGTCAGAAAAATAAGCAATTGCTTTATCTAAATCGACTTCATATTTCGGATCATTTTTGCTAAATATCAGAAACTCATTAAAAATACGATGTTTAATTTTTTTGTCAATTTTAGTGCTTGCCAAAACAGTATTCATCGATTTTACGGCTTTTTCTCCATCATTATTATTGATGTGAAATTTAAATAAACTTACTTGAGCCCAATCGGAATTCGGAATTTCGTTCTCTAATTTCTTTGCAATTTCCATAGCCTTTTCTTCTTGATTACTTTGAGAATACATGTAAATCAAGGATATATAATTGGATTCTTCTTTTGGAGTTTTTTTGATTTGTTCTAATAAATTGTTTTTTTCTGGACCTTGGTATTTTGCATCAAGAAGAATTTCTGCCTTATATAATTCTCTTTTTTCTGATTTCCCTATGGTTTGATTTAATTCATTTATAAGATCTAAAGCTTTATCAAACTGTTGTGTATTCATATAAAGAGAAACCAGGTCTTCTTTATAATCTGCTTTAAATTCAATTAGTTTTTGAACAATTTCAATAGCTTGATTGAAATTGCGAGTTTCGTAATTTACATCGTACATTCCAACAAAAGCCCAACGGTTTTTTGGGTCAATTTTTGTTGCTTTGTCAAAATTATCATACGCTACTTCGTATTTTTTTTGAGATAAATAATTTTTTCCTAATTCGAAAAACAAGGTAGAATTATTAGGTTGTATTTTCAGACATTTCTCTAGCGATTCTATTGCTCGGTCATAATTTTCCATCCCTTTTTGTTTTAGCGATTCGTAAAAATGATTTTGAAATTCATCTGTATCCAATGTTACCTCTTCTGGTTCAGTTTGAGCCAAAAGAGAAATTGGAGCGCTTAACAATCCCCAGAAAAAACATACAAGAAAAATATTTTTCATTTATTTTATTCTAAAACCGAATAATCGCCGATGCTTATTGATGTAAAATTTCCATCAAAAATAGCATGATTCCCTATCATAGCGTTATCTAAACTGGCATTTTTAATATGAGCATAAGTTTGAATCAAACTGTTTTTAATGGTACTATTAATTACGTGACAACCTTTTCCTAGTGAAACATTTGGTCCAATAGTAGCATTAATTAAAACTACATCTTCTCCTATATAACACGGCGGAATTATGGTTGCGTTTTCTTTTTTTACATCATAATCGATTAAATGTTCTCCATCATTGTGCAAGAAATTCAACATTCTATTATTAGTGTCAACTGTTACATCTTTATTTCCGCAATCCATCCATTCATCGACTTTTCCTGGTACAAAAATCATACCTTTTGCCATCATTTGCTTAATTCCATCATTAATTTGATATTCTCCACCATGAACGATGTTGTTTTTAATAACTAATTGTAACTCATTTTTTAAAATAGCAACATCTTTAAAATAATATATACCAATAACCGCAAGATCTGAAACAAACTCCTTTGGTTTTTCAATCAACTCTACTATTTCATTTTCTTTATTTAATTTTATTACACCAAAAGCTTCGGGTTTATCGACTTGTTTTACCCAAATAACGCTATCTGCTGTTGCATCTAAATCAAAATCTGCACGAATTAAAGTATCTGCATAAGCAATAACTGCTGGACCAGTTAAAGAATCTTCGGCGCACATAATAGCATGACCTGTTCCTAAAGCTTCGTTTTGATAATAAATTGTTCCTTTTGCTCCTAATTTTTGTGCTATTGCAATTAGCTCTTCTTCTACTTTTTTACCAAAACTTTCATGAATAATAAAAGCTACTTCTTCAATATTTTGATTCAAGACTCCAGCAATATCTTCAACCAAACGATGTACAATTGGTTTTCCTGCAATGGGAATTAATGGTTTTGGAATGGTTAATGTATGAGGACGAAGACGTGAGCCACGACCAGCCATTGGTACTATTATTTTCATTATTTATGTTTTAACCGCAAAGTTCGCAAAAGTTTTTGCAAAGCTCGCTAAGATTTTTATTTGTTAACTGTAACTGAACACTGTCAACTACTTCACTCCTGTACTGCCAAAACCAGCTTCACCTCGCGAGGTTTCAGACAATTCCTGCACTTCAATCCATTCAGCGCGTTCGTGTTTTGCTATTATTAATTGGGCAATTCTTTCTCCATTTTCGATGACAAAATCTTCTTTTGATAAATTTACTAAAATTACTCCTATTTCTCCTCGATAATCGGCATCAACTGTTCCGGGTGAATTAAGAACAGTAATTCCTTTTTTTGCTGCTAATCCGCTGCGTGGTCGAACTTGTGCTTCAAAACCAATTGGTAGTTCAATAAAAAGTCCGGTTTTTACTATGGTTCTTTCTAATGGTTTTAGCGTTATTGGATGCTCTAAATTAGCCCTTAAATCCATGCCAGCAGAAGCAATGGTTTCGTAATTGGGTAAATCGTGTTGTGATTTGTTGATGATTTTTATGGTCATTTTTTTGTTTCAACTTTTATAATTTGCTAAGATAATAAGGTTTTCTATTTTAAGAAAAGAATTTGTACTGAATTCGTTGTTTTTAGCCGTGATAGAAGTGGAACTCTTTTGGTGTGAAAGTGTTTGGTTTTTGTTGATTAAAAAAAGCGACCAGAGGAAGCTGTTTTTTGAGTTAGAAAAACCGCACTTTTGAGCAAAAAAGTGGAACGTATAGCGCGATTAGCTTCTTCTTTTTAAAATTCTAACAAGTGTTTCTTTTTCGCTGTAATAAATGAAATACAAAAATACAACTAACAATAGGGTTTTTACATAATAATTTTCTCTAATTGTTGGAATATAAAACGAAATCGTCGAAAAAACAATTGTGAGTCCGATGTAACTAAATATTTTAGTCATGTCATACGGAATTGGATAATTTTTTTGTCCCAATTTATACGATATAATCATCATACTTCCATAGGCTGCAATAGTTGCAATTGCTGAACCATAATAACTGTATTTTGGAATTAACAACACATTTAAAACCAACGTAATTATTGCTCCAGCAATTGAGATATACGCTCCAATTTTAGTTTTATCAATTAACTTATACCAAACTGATAAATTGGTGTAAATGCCTAGAAAAAAGTTTGCTAAAACAATAAGTGGTACCACTTTTATGGCATCCCAATATTCTTTTCGTGGAACCAATGGTAATTTTAATAAATCGATAAAAGCAATAACAAAAAGGCAAATAAACGAACCAAAAATAACAAAGTATTTGGTAATGGTTGCATAGGTTTGCGGAGCGTTTTCGTTGGCAGCATGACTAAAGAAAAAAGGTTCAATGCCAAGCGTATAAGCTGTTCTAAAAAGTACCATAAACATTCCTATTTTGTAACAAGCGGCATAAGCTCCGATTTCAGATTTAGAAACATGAAGCCAATCTAATAAAATTTTATCAAAATGTTCGTTAATGGCAAAGGCGATTCCGGCGATGAGAATTGGCAATCCGTACCGCATCATTTTTTTCCAAAGTTGCCATTCAAATTTCCAAGAAATCGTTGTATAATTAGGAATTAATACTATAAAAGTAAGAAAACTTGCCACAAGGTTAGCAACAAAAATATATCCTATTTGAAAATTTTCGAAATAGATAGAATTTAAAAAACCCGCTGGATTTTGATTCGCTAATTTTGGTAAAAAGGCTAAAAAGAAAACGTTTAGTAGTAAATTAACCAATACATTTCCTATCTTAATTACAGCATATTTAAGTGGTTTTTTTTCGGCACGCAGTCTTGAAAACGGAATAATAACTAATGCGTCTAATACTAAAATCCAAATGGTATAGGTAATGTATTCGACACTAATATCTGACCAATTAGATAGTGTTTTTCTGAATAATAATGAAATAAATAAAAACCCTATTGATGACCAAAAAAGTGTTACTAATGCTGTAGAAATTACTTTTTTCTTATTCTCTTCACTATTATAAAATCGAAAAAAAGCCGTTTCCATTCCGTAGGAAAGTAGAACGTTGAAAAAAACCAAATAGGAGAAAATTACTGAAACCTCTCCCATTTCACTTTTATCTTTTAAATAAATAACAAATAATGGATTGAGTAAAAAACTAATAATTCTCGGCAAAACTGTTGCCAGTCCGTAAATTAAGGTTTGTTTGAAAAGATTTTTATATAAACTCAACGTTTTTTATTGATTTTGAATGCTCAAAAATAACTAATTCTATGGTCTTCCTACTCAAGGATAAGCAATAAGTTCTTTTTCTTTGATATTTACAATTTTAAGTTGCTCGATTTTATTTTTATTATGAAATTCCAGAATTGCTTCAGTAGGTTTTAAATTAAATGGAAAATCGGGATTTACTCTTTTATCTTCAACTGTGTTGCCGTATTCTTTAGTACTATCGCCGTCCATAATTAGATCTTGATTAGGAGATTTTGTATAAAAACGTGCTATAAAAGTAGTTTCATTTTCTTTGTCGAAAAACGCTTCTTGATTCTGAAAATATACTTTTGCTAAATATACATCTTGATTTAAAGAATTTTTGAATTTTAAATGAAAATTAGTTCCCGTTCCTGACAATTCTTGACCTCCAAGCCATTTTTGAAAATAAACTGATTCGATATCACTTGCCTTTTTAGTGTTAGTTTCTTTTTTGGATGAGCAATTTAGAAAGCTAAAAAGAGTAACTAATACTAGTATTGATTTAATAAAAAGTCTCATTTTTTTTATTTTAAGTTAACCCAGCTTCATTTAAAATTTTTACAAAATGAAATCCTTTTGGAGAAAATCCTTGATTGTAATAAAATCGATGTGCTTTAAAATTTCCAGTAAACGCATCGAGAACTATCATGGTACATTCATTTTCATTTGCAATTTTTTCAATACAATCGGTCATTAATTTTCCAACTCCTTTTTTTCTATAATCAGAATGCACAATAAAATTGTCAATTTCGATGTATTTCCCAGACCATAGCTTTGTTCCTTTCCAAAAGCCTGTTAATCCAACGCAACTGTCATTTTCAAAAATAGCCAATTGTTGGTAATTATGCGGAATCATTTCTTGAAGATACGATTGGTATTTTTCTAAAGTTAATTTAGGATACAATTGCTTTACTAGCTCTATTTGAGCAATCATATCAGTAATTGACGTTAATAATATTTTTTTCAATTTCTTTTTTGATATAAATATAAAAAAAAGAGCCAACAATTGTTGACTCTTTATTATTTATTTTGAATTAGATAATTATCCTTTTAAAGCCTCGGCTCCACCAACGATTTCTAAAATTTCATTAGTAATTGCTGCTTGACGCGCTTTGTTGTAGGTTAATTTTAATTGATCTCTTAAATCAGTTGCGTTATCGGTTGCCTTGTGCATAGCAGTCATACGAGCACCATGTTCAGAAGCAAACGAATCGCGGATGGATTTGTACAATTGTGTTTTTAACGATTTCGGAATCAACGTTAATACAATTTCTTCTTTTGAAGGTTCAAAAATATAATCGCCTGTTGATACTGGCTTATCTGATTTTATTGGTGCTAATGGCAAAAATTGTTGTGTTTGAACAATTTGAGTCGCTGCATTTTTGAATTCGTTGTATACAATTTCAATTCTGTCGTAGTCTCCAGAAATAAATTTATCCGTTAAGGTTTGAGCAATTTCAGCAACGGAATCAAAAGTAAGATTATCAAAAACATCGCTTCTGTTTTCGACAACTGAATGCGTTTTTCTTAAAATATCATTTCCTTTTTTACCAATAGCAAAAATGTCAACTTGTTTTCCAACATAAGAATCTGCAATTGCTTTTGATTGTTTAATTACATTGGTATTAAAAGCACCACACAAACCTCTATTAGAAGTAATGGCAACTATTAAAACTTTATTAATTTCACGTTGCTTTGTGTATTCGCCACCAGCATCACCATCCAGAGTAGAAGAAAGATTTTGTAATAATTCGGTCAATTTTTCGGCATAAGGACGCATCGCTGTTATGGCGTCTTGCGCTTTTTTCAACTTTGCTGCAGAAACCATTTTCATTGCCGATGTAATTTGCATCGTTGATGAAACGGAAGTAATTCTATTACGGATTTCCTTTAAGTTTGCCATTGTAAAATAGTTGTAAGTTATAAGTTGTAAGTTGTAAGTTTTAAAACCTACAACTTACAACCTAGAACAAATATTAATTGTATTTCGCTGAAATTTCTTTAGCTGCTCTTTCGATAACATCTGTAATGTTGTCATCTAATTTTCCTGCTTTTAAAGCATCAAGCGTATCTCTGTGTTTGTTGTTTAAATAAAGAATAAAATCTTTTTCAAATTCTTTTACTTTATTTACAGGAACAGTTCTTAATAAATTTTTAGACCCAGCGTAGATAATAGCTACTTGATCTTCAACAGTAAAAGGAGAGTTCAAACCTTGTTTTAAGATTTCAACGTTTCTTTTTCCTTTTTCGATAACGTTTAAAGTTACGGCATCCAAATCTGAACCAAATTTCGCAAAAGCTTCTAATTCACGAAATTGTGCTTGGTCTAATTTTAAGGTACCTGCTACTTTTTTCATCGATTTAATTTGAGCGTTTCCTCCAACACGAGATACCGAAATACCTACGTTGATGGCAGGACGAACTCCAGAGTTAAACAAATCACCATCTAGGAAAATCTGTCCGTCTGTAATCGAAATTACATTAGTTGGAATATAAGCAGAAACGTCTCCCGCTTGTGTTTCTATAATTGGTAAAGCAGTTAATGATCCACCACCTTTAACAATTCCTTTTAATGAATCGGGTAAGTCGTTCATATCTTTCGCAATTCCGTCATCAGCAATTACTTTACATGCTCTTTCTAATAAACGAGAGTGAAGGTAAAAAACGTCTCCAGGATAAGCTTCACGACCTGGTGGTCTTCTTAATAAAAGTGACACCTCGCGGTAAGCAACTGCTTGTTTAGATAAATCATCATAAACAATTAATGCAGGACGACCTGAATCACGGAAATATTCTCCGATTGCAGCTCCAGCCATTGGTGCGTATACTTGCATTGGTGCTGGATCGGATGCATTAGCAGCTACAATTACTGTATATGCCATTGCTCCTTTTTCTTCTAACATTTTTGCGATTCCAGCTACTGTCGACGCTTTTTGTCCGATTGCAACGTAAATACAAAATACTGGTTTCCCGGCATCATAAAATTCTTTTTGATTTAAAATAGTATCGATACAAACTGTTGATTTACCAGTTTGACGGTCACCAATAACCAACTCACGTTGTCCACGACCAACTGGAATCATAGCATCTACTGCTTTAATACCTGTTTGTAATGGTTCAGTTACTGGTTGACGAAAAATAACTCCAGGAGCTTTTCTTTCTAATGGCATTTCATACAGTTCACCACCAATTGGTCCTTTACCATCAATTGGTTCTCCTAAAGTATTTACAACACGTCCGATGATTTGCTCACCCACTTTTAGTGAAGCAATACGTTGCGTTCTTTTTACAGTTGAACCTTCTCTAATTCCGGTTGATGGTCCTAAAAGTACTACACCAACGTTGTCTTCTTCTAAGTTTAATACGATAGCTTCCAATCCGTTATCAAATTGTACTAACTCTCCGTATTGTGCATTTGATAAGCCGTAAACACGAGCAATACCATCACCTACTTGAAGTACAGTTCCTACTTCCTCTAACGAAGCACCTGATTCAAAACCAGATAGTTGTTTTTTTAATATAGCTGATATTTCAGCTGGTTTAATTTCTGCCATTTGGATATATCTTTAATGGTATGTTAATTACTAAACTCGCGTTTTAATTCTTGCAATCTGTTTGCGACAGATGCGTTGTATTGTTGATCGCCAATTCGAAGAATAAATCCTCCAATTATTGATGGATCAACAGTATTTTCTATTGTTATTTTTTTGTTTGAAAAAGTAGCGATTTTTGCCATGATTTGAGCTTCTAAAGCAGCGTCCATTTCAATTGCTGTTGTTACTTTTGCTGTTTGAACACCGTTCATTTCGTCATACAATTGTTTGTAATTGGTAGCGATTGGTGCTAATATTTCAAATCTTTTATTTACAAATAATAAATGAAAAAGACTTTTTGTTACTGGATTAACAGCTGCAAAAACTTCTAATAAAGCATTTTCTTTCACCTCAACACTAATAGTAGGATTTTGAATAAAAGAACTCAATTCTTGATTACCATTAATAGTAGTTGCAACCAAAATCATATCATCATTTACTTGTGTTGCCGAATTTTTTGAATTGGCTACATCAAGAATGGCTTTTGCGTATCGAATTGCTGCTCTGTTTCCTGTCATGATGATTAATTTAATTTAGCATCACCCAATAGTTGAGCAACCAATTTGGTTTGTGAAGCTTTATCAGACAATTCGCTTTTTAATACTTTCTCAGCTATTTCAATTGATAATGATGAAACATGATTTTTTAAATCGGCCATCGCTGCATTTTTTTCACTTTGAATAGCGGCTTTAGCTTGTTCGATCATTTTTAATCCTTGTGCTTGTGCTTCTGTTTTAGCATCGTTAATCATTTTGTCTTTGATATCACGAGCTTCTTTCATCATAGCATCACGCTCCACTCTAGCTTCAGCAATTAATTTCTCATTGTCTGATTTTAGATTTTGCATTTCTTGTTTTGCATTTTTTGCAGAAAGCAATGCTTCTTTGATTCCTTCTTCTCTTTCATTTACTGCATCGAGAATAGGTTTCCATGCAAATTTTTTCAATAACAGAACCAATCCGATAAAAATAACAGAATGCCAAAAAAACAATCCTAACGAAAAATCATTTATTAATTTATCCATAGTGTATGTATTATAATCTTTTTAATTTTAATTTTTTAAACAATAGCTGTAACCAACCGTTACAGCTATTTGTTTTTTAATTACTCAGCTACAGCAAATAAAGCTGCAAATCCGATTCCTTCAACAAGAGCTGCTGCAATAAGCATAGCTGTTTGGATTTTTCCGTAAGAGTCTGGTTGACGAGCAATAGCGTCCATTGCTGATCCACCAATTCTTCCTACTCCAATTCCTACTCCGATTACTACTAATCCTGCTCCGATAATTCTTGGCATGTTCATAACTATATGTATTAAAAATTAAACATTCTTGTTTTGAGGCATTAGGCAAAAGCCATTAGCCATTAGTGAGCTTCTTCTTCGTGATGATGCTCTTGAACAGCAGAACCAAAATATAATGCTGTTAATATGGTAAATATGTAGGCTTGTAATAAGGCGACTAAAATCTCAATGATAGAAATCATAAATGACAACAGAAACGATAAACTACTTCCAACCCAACTTTTAAATATAAACATCAACCCAATTAAACTCATCAATACAATATGTCCTGCAAACATGTTCGCATACAAACGTATCATTAAGGCAAAAGGTTTGATTATTAATCCCATTAACTCAATTGGAGCTAAAACAATTTTCATTAGTGTTGGAACTCCAGGCATCCAGAAAATATGTCCCCAATAATTTTTATTTGCAGTTAAATTGGTGATTAAAAATGTAATAATTGCCAATCCAAAAGTAATTGCAATGTTTCCAGTTACATTTATTCCAAGTGGTGTTAATCCGAAAATATTTAAAAACCAGATAAAGAAAAACACAGTTAATAAATGACTCATGTATTTTTTATAGTGCTTTTCACCAATATTTGGAATGGCTATTTCATCGCGAACGTATAAAACGATTGGCTCGAAAAAACGTCCAGCTCCTGATGAAATTCCACCGTTTTTAGCATACGATTTTGCCAAACTACTAAACAACAAAAACATTAACAATGCAACTATCAGTATTGTTAAAACACTTTTAGTGATTGAAAAATCGAGTGGTTGCGTGTTTTTAGGATGATGATGCTCGTCTAAATCTAATGTTCCAGCAGCATCTGTTTTGTATATTTTTTCGTGGTGTAATTTGTAGAAATTACCATTGCTTTCGGCAACTGTTTCTCCGTGGTGAAATTTTGAAGAAGAGAAAAAATGAATACCATTATCCCAAAGAATAATAGGCAATGGAAATCCGATATGTTTTCCTGTTTCAGTATCTTCAAAAAGTGTAAAATCGTGTCCATCAAGAACGTGATGCGCTTTTACTTCTTCTATTTGTTTTTTTATCTCGGCTTTTTCGTCCACTTTTCCTGTTTCTTTCGTAGCAACTTCATGAGTTTCATGAGCGACTTTTACAGTATCATTGTTGATAGCAAAAGAAAATAAAGGAAGACAAGCTATTAAAATTGCTATTATAAATCGAAGCGGTTTATTAGAAAGCACCATATCTATTGAATATCTAGGATTTTGTTTTCTGAAATTTGGTGCAAAGGTACATCTTTTATTAAAATTCGCAAGAATAAAAATTACTTTTTTTATAGAATAATTGGTTTATCAACCCTATTCTTGTTTATTGTTTATTATTCGTATAGTAATTAGCGTTTCGATTGTCAAAAACAATAAAAAAACAAGTAGAAAATTTGTTTTTTCTAATCCGGTGTGAGGTAAATTTGCTTTTAAAACGGGTTTCAAAAAAACATAGGCAATTCCCATTTTAAAAGTAGTGAGTAAAATGAATGTTAGACCAACATTTGTCATGCTTACTTGGCTAACTTTTATTAAAATAAATAAAATCGAAGCCGAAAGTAAGAAGAAAAAACCATATAAAACAGGCAAGGAATGCACAAATTGGGATTCCAAATTTGAGGGAAATAGAAATGTAAAAATAAGTTTGTGTACTGCTAACGCTACTAGTGAAATAACGGTAACTAAAAAAATAGGTTGGTACTGCTTGAGATTCATTTGCTTTCTTCGTCGGTAGAATTAATGTCTTTTAATTGGCGATTTAAATTATAAAAGGCTAAGGCAATGCCTAATAAAGTAATTATTTTTATGTGTAAAGAATGTTTGTTAGGGAACTTTACATCAAGCCAATTGCCTAAATACGAGAAGGCATAAATAATAACTCCCATTTGTATCGGAATGTTAATAAATGCCAACCATTTATTAGGTCGTTTTTTCTTCTGTTGGTTGTCCACTTGGAGCGATTAATTTTTGATTTGTTTTCATTACGCAAGTAGCGCTAAACTCGGCACCGGGTTCAACGGAAAGCTTTCCGCAAATTACATCGCCATTAATAATAGCTTTAGCTTTAATATTTAAAATTTCTGCAACTTGAATTTTTCCGTCAAATTTACCTTCAATATCTGCGTTTTTACAAACGATATCTCCTTTTACACTTCCTGCAGGTCCGATTACAATTTTACCTTTTGATTGAAAGTTTCCTATTAAAGTTCCATCCAAACGAAAATCGGATGGTGAAATTATTTCGCCATTTATAATTGTTCCCTCAACGATTCTATTTGTTTTTCCTAGAAGGTCAGTATATGATTTTGGTTTGTTTTCAAACATAACATCATCCTCCTCTTTTAGTAGACGTTTCCGAAGGTGGCGACATATTATCGGTTGGTGTATCTTCCGATTCTTGTTGAAGTTTTTTTCCTTTAGAATTGTTGCTGTTTTGTTCTTCTACTTGACCTTCATTTTGTTTTTCATTTGGTTTAGGCAAAACCTCTTCTATTGGAAGTACAATTTCTGGTTTTTGTTTTGGCTCAAAATTTGGTCCTTTTCCAGCTATATATTCTTCTAAATTTTTATAAACCTGAACTATTTTATAGTTTTCGCTTGAAATAACTACAGAAACATTAGGTATTTTGTATACTTTAAATTCTTTAAGTACTTGAGCTATTCCGGTTGCGTTTTCTTGAGTTTTAATTCCGTGAATAACAATAAGGTTTCTTTCTTTGGTGTAAACATCAATTGAAATTGTTAATTTTTCTATTGTGCGTTCTGTAACAAACTTATTTAATTTATCTAAAAGCGCTTTTGAATCTTTTTCAACTAGCGATGATGGTTGGTATATAATTTTCCAACTCGTTGGTTTTGCATCGTTAAAATATAACGACTCTAATAGTGGCATTTTTGTATTAATAAACTTTTCTGATTCTTTTCCTTCTTGAGTATTTGGATAAGTTAAAGCAACAAAATTTAGTGCCTTTTTATATTCGGTTAAACCTAATAATTTCCCAATTAAATTTGATTTCAATAATTCATATTTAGAAACCATTTCTTCAGCTGCAAATTGAATAATTGCTAATTCGGTTTTCATTAATGTCTCTCTAAATTTTCCAGCCTCATAATCTTTAAATAATTTATTATAAACTTCTTCTGGCGAACCAAGTTCTAGACTTACCGTATTATTACTTAACAATTGAGCATAACGAGAATCGGGATATGTGGATACGATTCTGTTCTTCATTTCTAACGATTTACTCGGATCAATTAATTCATAAATTTTATATAAATTATATAAAGAAGGAAGTATTAATCTTTCTTCAGGATTATTATCGAGTAATTTTTCTAATTTATTGGCGGCTAGTTGATACTCTTTAAACTTTTCTTTATAAATAACCCCTAATTGAAAATAGGCAAAATTTCTTTCTTTAGAAATACTGTCTAAAGCGGTTTGATTTGTTGGAAGTTGTTTTATGTAATAATCAGTTGTGTATAACAAATCAATTTCATCACTTTTTTTTATGTTGGTTGAGTCATTTTCTGAATCTTGCTTCCCTTTATCTTCGTCTCTAGACAATCTCCAATTTCCTCCATGAGCTCTTTTTCCCCATTTAGTTACAAATTCTTTTTTTCCTATTATTACAGTATTTGAATTGTAAAAATAAAAATCTCCAGGTTTTGTGACAAAAGTTTGATTGCTATTTTGAGTTACTGCAGTTCTGCTAACTTCATTTTGAGCCGATTCTGAATTTTTAAGACTATTTGAATTTGCTGCATTTTCAGTACTTGGTTGGTTATTTAGTTTTGCTTCTTGTTTTTCAAGAAGAATTTTTGTTGCTGCAACTTCTTTTTTTAATTTTTCGATATATTCTTTATAGTAGTTTTCTTTTTCAATGCTAGACATTGAAGTGATTCTCAAAATACTATCATCTCTTTGAGCTATTTCTTCATATTTTATAACGTCTTCTAAATTTTCTCTTTTCTTTTTTATTAGTTTATATTCTCTTGTTCGAGGATTTAGAACTGTTAAAGTACTATCAAAATATTTTCCAGTAGTTACATATTTTGCTTTTTTAAAATATATATCTGCTAAATTTCTATAATTTGAAGCGATTAAATAAGTATCTAACGATTTGGATTTTAAAGAAGAATTGTAGTATTTTTTTGCGAGATCTGTTTTTTTACTTTTATCGTAAAATAATGCCATTTGATGATTTAAAACATCTAAAAAAGGACGATTTTCTCTGTCTTTTAATAATTCTTTGAATTTTTTTACAAAAGCTAATGTATCGCCATTTTCGTAATCAAATTGTTTTGATTGTCTTACGTGCGATTGAATTACATATTGTCTAGAAGATTTTCTTTTCATATCAATTACGTTTTGATATGCTGCAAAAGCACTGTCTTTATAGCCTAATTCTTCATAAACTTGACCAAGAATAAAATTGTATCGCGCTTTTTCCTCATCCTCTTTTGTAAACTCTCTTGCTAATTTTAATTTTGCAATCGCACTGTCTTTTTCTTTTAAATTTAAAAAAGCTTGCGCTAGAGTTGCATTAGCATCGGCAAAAATTTGATCTTTAAATTTTATTTCTTTTAAAAGTTTACGAAGGTTTGTTACAGCTATTGCATCGTTTTCTAGACGCATATTAGTTTTTTCTCTCCATATTTTAACTTCATAAATTTTATCGCTTTCTGGATATTTGTATAAAACATAATTAAATGCTTCTAGAGCAGGAATAAAACGATGATCATAATAACGCGATTTTCCTAACATAAGATGAGCTTCATCCATTTGTGGGTTTTTTTCTCCGCCATCAATATTCATCGAATGTTTTTGAATTGATTTTGTAGCTTTAGTTTCTGATCGCTCAAAATTGGCGTTTTTAGTTTTGCTTGTTAGACTTGGATCTATAGAAACTTGCATTCTTTCTATAGGTAACGTTTCCCAAAAATTATCATTATAACCCGACTTTAACTCTATTATTCCTTTTTCGAGAGCTATTCCTCCATTATAAAGAATGTTGTATTTAGTGCTTAAAGCGTGTGAATTTCTGGAAAGAAAAGTATTCTTCTTAGTAGAACATGCTACTAAAAAAAGGAGAAAACCTCCAAAAAGTATGTATTTAATAGTAGAACTTTTCAATGTAAAACGTTTTATTTATTAACTGGTAAAAATTAGTTTTAGTATAACTAACTGGTAAAAATACGTTTCTTTTTGATATAGTGAAATAAAATGTGGTTTTTTTGCGTGAGTGATTGCAGAGAAAATCCTGACATTGCGGAAATAATTTATGGTAATCAGATTGCTTCGTGCCTCACAATGACAGATTAAAACGAAAAGCACGACCACGAATTTTTTATTCGTGGTCACGCCAGAACTATTTTAAACTGCAAAAAAAGTTTCTAATTCTTTCAAAGTTTCTTGAGATGTTTGAATATCTTTTACTATTTCGCCTTTTTGTAATACAACTATTCTGCTGCAAACCTCAACTGTATGAACTAAATCGTGACTTGAAACTAAAACAGTTCTATTCGGACTATCGGCTAATTCTTTTATAATTACTTTTAACCGATTAACGGTTGTTGGATCGAGATTAGCGAAGGGTTCATCCAGAATTATTACTTCAGGATTACCAATTAAAGTAGCTATTATTCCTACTTTTTTCATATTCCCTTTTGACAAATCGCGTAAATATTTTTTACTTTTTAAAATTTCTCCATTAAAAAAATCATCGTGTTTTGCTAAAAGCGCATCGACATCGGCTTTGTTTTGATTTCGTAAATCGCCAATAAAATAAAAATATTCCTCAGCCGTTAAATAGCCAATTAAAAAACTCTCATCAATAAATGCTGATGTAAATGGTTTCCATTCTTCGCTATTATTTACTTGAATATTATTGCTTTTTATTGTTCCTGAACTGGGCTGAATTAGATCTAAAAGCAAACTAAAAAAAGTGGTTTTCCCAGCGCCATTATTCCCAACTAATCCAAAACTTTGCCCTTTTGGAATTTCTAGATTAGTAATATTTAATACTTTAACACCGTTAGCATATGTTTTTGAAAGGTTATTTACTTGTATCATTTTAAAAAAGTTTAGAAGTTTGTGAGTTTAGAAGTTTAGTTTGATTTCTAAATTAGTTTTTTTGTTTGTAAGCTGCTATGGTTGCGTATTTTTCTGTTTTATAAATTTTTTCAATTTTTAAAAACACATAGTTTCTAAAAGCAAATCCTAAAATACCTGCCAGTGCAACAAATAATAATCCGATGTTAGGCGAAAACAAATAATATCCTAAAGCATATAGAGCCATTGGAATGCCTAATTTCGGAATGGCAATTAACATCGTTTTTACATTAAAAGCTTGCTTGTCGCCAAAAGCACCTTTTCCTGTTGTTAAATCGATTGGTGTTTTTACATAGGCACCGCCAAGCATAACTAAATGCGAATTTACTCCGATATTAAAAATAGCTCCAACCACAATTAATAAATAGGTATGTAGTCCGAAAAACAAATAAAAGGAAGCTAAAATTGTTGAAATAATAGTTCCAATTACCATCAACCACCATTTAGATCTAATGTATTCTTTGTATTGGATATTTTGACTCATCATTAATTGATAGTAGGCACTATCCCAACTCGGAATAAATTGTCCGAAAGTGAATAAAAATCCGCCTGAGACAAAAATTCCTGCAAAAACTTGCATAGCTGGACTTTGATAGGTTTCTATAGCATTGGTAAAAAACAACAATCCGTAGAAAATAAAAACAACACTCATTATTACGGTTGTTCGGGAACGCTTGTTTCTTTTTAATAATCGAATGTCGTTTTTAAGAAACGTACCCAATGTTCCAAATTGATTTAACCAAGTGTAATTTTCGGTTTTAGCAATATCACTCTTCTTAGCCAATCCTTCATCTAAATTTAAATTGCTTTTGAAATAGTTAAATGCAAAATAATACAATCCGATGGCTAAAAATATCGGAATTAAAAACAGGTACTTTGTTTCATAAAAACCTTGAAAAAAAGGCTTTATAAACGTTGTAATATCAAATAAATTATAAAACTGTGCTATAGCTATAATGGCAACGACAGACAAAACCGTATAAAAAACACTGTCTTTATTATTAATCAAGACATTGATAAAATTATTAGTGTAAATCAAAGCCGCTATTCCAATATGCCAAAGAATCACATTTATTGTTGAATAACCATTCATTAATAAGGTTATCGAAAATGGAATAAAGAAAAACGCGTGCGTCCAATTAAAAAAAGATAAAATAGTTTTTCCTAATGTAAAGTGAACAATAATGTCTTTCTTAATAGGTAATGTTAGTAATGGTTTGATGTTTAGAACAGGCATTTTTTGTAAAAAATAACGAACTAACAAATCAATTACCAAATAATAAATCATAAATTTATTGATTGTAGAAAGCGGTTCTAAATGAAATTCTTCTTTTATCAAATAGAATGCTAAAACACCCGCACCAACAAAAATTACCATAAAATAAAGTGCAAAAAAACCTAATAAAATTTTCATCCCAATTGTTGCTCCTAAAGATGCTGAACGAAAAAACGACTTCCATTCTAATGTTATAAAATGTTTGAACATTGCTTTGTTATTTAGTTTGTGTATTAGTTTATAAATATATTAAAATGTTACCATTTTTTTCAATCTTTTAATCATTTGTTACTTATTAGTATTTCTTACCTTTGTAAAAAATTAGCTATTATGTCATCTTTTTATAAATTACAAGTTAAAGAAGTAAAACGCGAAACGGTTCAAGCTATTTCTGTCGTTTTTAATGTTCCTATCGAATTAAAAACGGCCTATCAATTTATTGCAGGGCAATATATTAATTTAAAATTAACGCTTGATGGAAAGGAAATTCGAAGAGCGTATTCTATTTGCTCATCTCCAGAAAGTGATGAATTGCGAATTGCCATAAAATCGGTTAAAAACGGTCATTTTTCTAAATTTGCTAATGATAATTTAAAAATTGGCGATTTAATAGAAGTAGGACAACCCGAAGGAAAGTTTACTTTTGAACCTCATTCTGATAAACAAAAAAATTATGCTGCTTTTTCGGCAGGAAGTGGTATTACACCCGTTATTTCTATTATAAAAACAGTGTTAAAAAGCGAACCTAAAAGTTCATTTGTATTGGTTTACGGAAATAAAACGCCATTAGACACTATTTTCCATGCCGAATTACACGAATTACAACTTAACTACGTTGGAAGGTTTTTTGTACACTTTGTGTATAGCCAAACAAAAGTAGAAAATGAACTTTTTGGACGTATAGAAAAATCTACTGTCAATTTTGTTTTGAACAACAAACACAAAGAAAAAGAGTTTGATAAATATTATTTATGCGGACCTGAAGAAATGATTACACTAGTCACTACTGTTTTAAAAGAACATAATGTTGCTGATAAAAATATAAAATTTGAATTGTTTTCTACTTCAACTTCAGAAAATAAAGAAATTACAACCTCGCCTAATGGTCATACTAAAATTACTGTTTTAGTTGATGAGGAAGAAACAACATTTGAAATGAGTCAGAAGCAAACTTTATTAGAAGCAGCTTTGAAACAAGGATTAGACGCACCTTATTCATGTCAAGGCGGAATTTGTAGCAGTTGTTTGGCTAGAATTACTTCTGGAGCAGCCGAAATGAAAAAGAATTCTATTTTAACTGATGGCGAAATTGCCGAAGGATTAATTTTAACTTGCCAAGCACATCCAACTTCTGCAGAAATTTTTGTGAATTATGATGATGTGTAAATTGTTGATTAACAATTTCATAATTAATGAGAAACAAACTCGAAATATTTAAAAAAGCACAAGAACTTTTGGATGAGCCAGAAGTACAAGAACTTTTAAATTATTGTGATGGTTTGGAAGATGAAATTGTTGAATTCAAATTTGAAAAAGAAAACAACAAACAACTAGTCATGCTCGATATGTTGAAAGAAGTTCTAAAAGGTTGCAATGCCATCGAAAAAGAACAATTAGAACACGAACGTTTTGGTTACGAATCACCTAATTATCAAGAAACCATTTCCAATTTGAAAAATTACATTTTAGAGCGTTGTAAAGACGAGAGGATTTATTTATAACTTAATTACTTTTTTAGTCACTCTTCCGAAATCGCCTTCAAAAGTAATTAGTAAAGTGCCTTCCCATTCGGGATTTAAATCTAAAGTAATAACTCCATTTCCTGATTCTATTTTTTGAGTGGCAACTATTTGTCCCAATAAGTTAGTAATGGTTACCTCTAATTTTCCTTGAATTTGCTCTAAAATAAAATTTACTTTGTCTTTAGTCGGATTTGGATAAGGTGCAGAAATGTGGTTATTAGCCCATTCATTTGCATTTAATGTTTGAACATCAATAGTCCAATATCCATTAGGCGCAACAAGAGGTCGATTAAGTGATTTTCCAGAAACAGCTTGACCGCGAATATAATATTCAACGTCAACACCAGCAGATGAAATTGGTAAGGTTGAAGACCAATTGTTGTTACTAACAAAGGTCATGTCCGTTTGATTAAAAACAGTTGCTCCAGTTTCTCTCCAAAAAACTGTTGCTGTTTGAATTCCTGAATTATGCTTAATCATCGCATTAATTGTAACTGTTGTGCCTGCATTTGCTTGATTTATTGGTTGATGAACAATTAACAACGGATCTGCAACACCAATAGTATGAGTAATACAATGAATAGCTCCCAAACTTGCAATAAGATTTTCACCTGAATTATCAACATCAATTCCTACTATGTTATAACCCGGCATTAATTGCTGATAGTAAGCCAAAGCTGGAGCATCAACATCGGGTCTGTAAATTGGAACTAAAATTGACTTGTTTACTATTACAGAATTACTGTAGGTTCGATATGAACCACCTGTATCTGGATAACTTCCAGTTGTGCTTGGTGGTGCGTCAATCCACTTTATATCATAAGGTGTTCCGAAAGGCGATTGATAATTGGCTAATACATAGTTAATGTTGGTTAGTATTTGAGGTCCATCTGCAACTCCTATTGGATACCTGCTTACTAATAAAGTTTCTTCATCCAAAAGCTTCATGTGCATATCGATATGGTGAATTTCATCAAAAGGTAAAGTTGGCATTTTAATGTAATTGTTAATTCCCATATAATTAAACATAATAGAATTTATTTGAGCTTCTGTTTTAGGAGAAACTCCATACGGATTTCCAATAGTATTTTCTTCAAGAATTAATTCGGAGGCAAAAGCATTTCCTAATCCATCCGACATGTAATTCCCGCCTGTATTAACTAGATCGTTGGTGCCTGTATTGGTTATATAAATTGGAATTCCAACTAGTGAAGCATGAGCTGAAGGCATTATATTATCATTTGGTCTTGGACGATTATAAATCCAATCCGTTAACGCTCTTTCGCCTACATCATTGGAATAAATCGTGTTTCCAGCATAGTCTCTAATCCAAATACTATTGGAAGGAGCATTCATAAATATAACATTCGTTAAACTAATTCCGTTTGAAGTAAGATAGCTAGAAACTGACGCTTGATTTTGAGTGGCAATAATCACTTTGCATTCGTTTACACTTGCAGCAACTATTTGACGTAGTATGTTTTGGTAAGCTGATTGCCATGTAACTACCAAATATTCAACCTCTTCCCATTCAGCAGCAGCTCTAACTGATCCTGCTGGCGGATTTGTAAGCTGTGAACTTCTAAACTGGAATTGAGATATTAGTTCTTTCTCATTTTGAGTTAGTCCTTTTGGTAGGGTTTCATTTTCTTGTGAAAACAAAAGAAGACTACTAAAAAAAGCTATAGTCAAAAATAAAATCGCAATGGAATTTTTTTTCATTAAAATTGAATTTATCAAACGCACAAATCTATTAAATTTAAATAATAGTTGTTCTTTAAATAGCAAAATATATTTCAATGCTTTTTTAAATAATTTACTTAACACTAAAAAATATTATGTAATTATTGTTCAATTATATAAAATCGATTTTTTTTTAAAATCGCACTTTTTTTTGTATATCTTATTGAAATAGAATACATTTGATAATTCCTAAGATTAATTGTTAGTCTGGTTGTCGATTTAAAACGCTATTCATCTATTCCCTTTTTAATTTTCTGATTTAAAAAGGGAAATTTGAAAATTTAACCTTATTTTCTTTATAACTTTATCTCTAAAAATTATGAAATGTTTCACTATCCCATTGTTCTTTTTTATAGTATTCCCTTTTTTTGTTTTTTCTCAAATAGGAATAAACACAACTACACCAGACGTTAGTGCTTCATTAGATATTTCATCAACTACAAGTGGTTTTTTAGTTCCTCGAATGACAGAAGCAGAAAAAAATTTAATTGCAACTCCAGCCACTGGTTTATTGATTTATCAAACCAATAATGTTGCGGGGTTTTATTATTATGATGGTACTATTTGGACTGATTTTGGAGCAAAAGGATGGAGTTTAAGTGGTAATGTAGGGTTAAATTCTGCAACGAATTATATTGGCACAAATGATGCGGTAGATTTTGTAACTCGAACAGGAGGAACAGAAAAAATGAGGTTAACATCTATCGGTGACTTAGGGATTGGAACTAATACGCCAGCTTATCGATTGGATTTAGCTTCTGGATCTTTTGGTTTCGGAACTAGTAATGTTAGAACAGAGACAAGAAACAATGCGGGATTGCAAGGAAATGCTGGTGCTCAATCTGGGTTTTTTGAAACTTCAACACCTACAAATTTTCCTTCTGGAGCCAGTTCATGGTGGCATTTAATTGATTCCAGACATTCTAATAATGCAAATAATTATGCACTTCAAATTTCGGGTAGTTTTTTTGATCAAGATTTATGGTTTAGAAAAACTAATGGTACTGCTACTCAATCATGGTCTAAACTATTAACAACTAATAGCGGATGGGAAACTACAGGAAATATAGGTACAAATCCAGCTGTTAATTTTATTGGCACTACAGATGGTACTGATTTTGTAACTCGAACTGCTAGTCTTGAGAGAACTAGAATAACTGCTGCCGGAAGAGTAGGAGTAGGAATCGTAGCTCCAGCAGAACAGCTTGATGTTCAGGGAGGTAACGCTCGAATTAATAATGCTTTTATTGGTGATGTTGGTCATGGAGCAACGTGGGCTGGTTTTGCAAATTATTTAAATGCAAATACAACAGGTTATAGTTTATTATCGTCTAATGATGGGAATTTTACATTGCTAAATAAAGAAAACACTGGCGCTGGTTATTTAGGATTTCGCATAGGTAATATAGACATGGCGGTTATTACAAATGCAGGAAATCTGGGGATTGGAACTACAAATCCTTTATATCGTTTGGACAATAGCGGTTTAGGTACTTCAAATGTTGATTTTAGAACTACAGGAAGAATATGGACTAATAGTGAATTTGGCGGAATGTGGCTAAATGATTTACAAGATTCTTTTATGGGAAACATTAGTGCATCGCAATTGGGGTTTTGGACGAGTTCTGTTGGTTGGGATGCATTTAATATTACTAAAACAAATGGATTTGTTGGTATGGGAACTCAAGCACCAACTGCTCGGTTACATGTTGTTTCAGATGGTGATAATATTCCGGTTATATATGGGGTAAATAGCAATGCAAGTTCTGGAACCACTTCATTTGGTGTTCGAGGCGAATGCGGCTCTACTGGACTAGGTTCTGCTGGAGTAAGTGGCGTTTCTACCAATTTTGGCCAAAATGAAATTGGTGTTTTAGGCGACTATGCCCTTTGGGGTGCTGCGCTTTTTGGTTTAGGCTGGGCATCTTCATATGCAGATATGCCAACAACAAGAGATTTTGGTGTTTTCGCAACATGTAATTATGGAACTGGAACTGGAGTTTATTCTAGAGACATGAGTAACTCTCCTGGATCGTATGCTTTTTATGGAACAGGCAAATTTTCGGTTACTGGAACTAAAGCAGCTTCTGTTCCAACAACAAAAGGAAATCAATTGTTATATTGTACTGAAAGTCCAGAAATTTGGTTTGAAGATTTAGGTGGCGGAAGGCTTACCAACGGAACGACTCATATTGCACTTGATGAAATGTATTTAGAAACAGTTTTTATAGATGCTGAACATACAACTCGTATTTTTTTACAAGAAGAAGGTGAAAGTAATGGTTTAATTGTAATTAAGGATGCTGATGGTAAAGGGTTTAGGGTTAAAGAAAAAAATGGTGGAACATCTAATATAGAGTTTTCTTATAGAGTTATGGCAAAAAGAAGATTTTACCAAGATCAACGTTTTGGAGTAGATTCAAATCAACCTTTCGAAAATAATTTAATAAATGCAAAAAACGCTCCATTAATAACTACAGATCCTCAAGAAATGAGACGATTTGTAGATCAACAAAAAGCGTTAAAAGAAAGTGGTGCTAAAAAACTTAAATAAATAATTTTTCGCCTTTAAGATTTTGATTGATTTTTTCAACCACTTGATTGGGTAAAATAGTACGCATTGTATCTTCATATCCTGCAACTTTTTTGTTTCCATAAATGGATGTAGGAAGTTTTGGGAATTTTTCTCTGTCAGCAACCAAACAATTTTCTAATGGTTGATTAAATGGTGCAAATCCTGCAAATGGATGAGTTGCGCCCCAAAGTGTGATTGTTTTAACGCCTAACATGGCTGCAATATGCGCGTTTGCGCTATCCATTGAAAGCATAATGTTTAGATTGGAAATTAATTTTAATTCTTCTTCTAACGAAAGTTTTCCGGCAATTACGGTGATATTTTGATGTAATTTTGAAAAGTCATTTAACTTGTTAATTTCGATTTTAGCGCCAAAAAGGAAGATTTTATTGTTTTGATTTAAAGCCAATTCATCTATAACTTGCTGCATTAAATCTTTTGGATACACTTTAGATTTATGTTGTGCGAAAGGTGCAATTCCAATCCAATTAAAGTTTTCGTTTTTGCCTGATATTTTTAAAATAGCTTCAGATAAAAAAGTATTATTAGGAAATATTGGGGTTTTTATATCGATTGAAAATCCAAGTTCTTTGAAAGTGTCAATATGTCTTTCGACCATAGATTTTAATGGTTTGAAGATTTTATCTACACTTCTAGTAAGTTCCTTTTTTTCGGTTCTTCCTTTGTTGGTGAAAACTACTTTTTTTCCGCTAAAAGCAAATAAAGTTCGAATGACTTTAGAACGCAAAACGTTATGTAAATCGGCAATCGCATCCACATCCAACTTTTTTAAATCTAAATACAATTGAAATAATCCAAAAAACCCTTTATGCCGTTTTTCTAAATCAACTGCAAAAAAATTTACATAAGGAATACCCTCAAAAAATGGTTTAAAAAAAGGTCGAGAAACAAATGTGATTTTAATTGACGGATTTTGGGAAACAAACGCACTAATAACTGGAACTGTCATTGCAACATCGCCTATTGCAGAGAGTCGAATAACGGCGATATGTTGGATTGGTTTTGACAAAAATTAGGGAAAATGAAGTTTATTTCTTATTCTGATACAAAACAGGATTTAAATCATCATCATTATACATTTTCATTTGCTTGTACACTTTCATAAATTTTTGACCGTTTTCAATATCGGTCAGTAAATCATCAATAGCAATTGATAAATCACTTCTTTGTTCTAAAAGAACATTTAATTTTTCTTGACATTTATTTCGATGATCTTGAGAAGCATCTGATCTAGTTGCTTCTTCATTCATGTGATAAATTTTTAATGCTAATATTGATAATCGATCGAGTGTCCAAGCTGGACTTTCAGAGTTAATTTTTGCTGAAGGTTTTACCTCAACAGTATGGTATTTTTGAAGAAAGTAACTGTCAATATATTCAACCATATCAGTACGTTCTTGATTAGAAGCATCTATTTTTCTTTTTAAAATTAAAGCTGCAACTGGATCAATATTTGGATCACGAATGATATCTTCAAAATGCCATTGAACCGTGTCAATCCAGTTTTTAAAATACAATAAATGTTCTATTTTATCTTTTGGATACGGATTATTAATAGGTTGATCTACACTATTATGAATATGATAATCAACAATGCTTTGTTCAAATATCGTATAGGCAAATTTTGAAAACATAAATATAATTTTTTTACAAAGATAGTTTTTATACTTTTGAAAATAGTTTAGAAGTTTAAAAATGTTTAAACTTGAAATCTCAAATCGTAACTCAAAAATGCATATTCATTATATTTCTGAAAACAATAGTATTCTCAACCATTTTTTGGCTCAAATTAGAGATGTTTCTATTCAAAAAGATAGCATGCGTTTTAGAAAAAACATGGAAAGGATTGGCGAAATAATGGCGTATGAATTAAGCAAAACTCTTGAATATAAAGCAATTGATGTACAAACACCACTCGGAATTAAACACACTACAACTATTGCCGATAATGTGGTTTTATGTTCTATACTTAGAGCTGGATTAGCCTTACACACTGGTTTTATGACTGTTTTTGATAATGCAGAAAACGGATTTGTATCGGCATATCGACATCATCCAAATAACGATGACTTTTTTGAGATTTTGGTTGAATACCAAGCAGCTCCTTCTTTTGAAAATAAAAATCTAATAGTAATTGATCCAATGTTGGCAACAGGACAATCAATTGTTGCTGTGTTACATAAACTACATTTGGAACAAAAACCAAAAGAAATTCATGTTGCCGTTGTTATTGCAGCTCCAGAAGGAATCGCTTATTTAGAAAAAAATCTTCCTGAAAATTGTCATTTGTGGGTTGCTGCTTTGGATGAAAAGTTGGACGAAAAAAACTATATCGTTCCTGGTCTAGGAGATGCTGGTGATTTAGCTTATGGAAATAAATTATAGTTGTATAAAATAACAAAAAAATCCCACTACAATAGATAATGCTAATACAATTTCATTCCTTAAATTATTTTGGGAATACTCAACTGTATTGGTAGCCATAATAGCTAAAGGTAAAAAAGTAAAAAGTAAAATGTCGTTACTTTTAGTGTCTGAAAGTAAATAAATTGCAATCCCGATGAAGAACGAAAAAATTATTTTTTTGTAAGAGGCTTGAAGATTTAAAGGTTTGTTGTTTAATGAAAACATAAATGAAAACATAAAATAAACAACAAAAACTGCAAATAATGAGAGTGCTAAATTTTGATAAATTGAAGTAAAATAATCAATATCAAAATTAACTTTAATTTTACTTAGATAAGTTTCAATTAATGATATTTCGAATAACAAGGAGTAAAAAACAGCAAGAACAATTGTAGTAAGTAATGCTACAATAGGCAATAACCAGTTTCTGTAATCTCTAGAAACATGAAAAAATATGGAAATATAAACTAATAAAATAAAAAGTATTGCCCAAAAATGAAACAAACTTGCAACAAATATCCACAAAGAAGCGTCAAATATTTTTTCTTTTGGAGCTTTTAAAGTTTGAAGCGAAACCAACCTTCTCATGGCTAAAAGAATAAAAAAATTTGAAAGTATTAAGTTAGTGTTTTTTAATACCGAAGGGAAAAACAAAAGCAAAAGCAAAAAAAACAATACTGTATAACTACTGTTTTTAGTTAATCCATTCTTTTTTACTATAAAATTACCTATAAATAAAGAGGCTAATAAAAGCAATAATATTCCGATGTTTTGAAAGCTATTGATTAGAAAATCAGTCGGTTTGCTATTGGGTACTCGGTATAAAAAAAAGAAAAACAACAATAAAATTACAACCAAAGAATAATTTATTGGTGTAGATTTTTTAAAAATAGTTGTTATCATAAGGATATTTTATACTTTTGTGGTTGTAAATATAACACATGTTTAAAAATGAAATGAGCAAGGTGTCCATTTTTTATTAAAACATATAGAATGGTGAATTACATTGAATACAAATAATTGATAAAACTTTAATGAGATGAAAGCATTTTTCGAAGGAATACAAACGCTTTTTGTAGATTTTTTATTTAAACCTCTTGATTGGTTACGATCTTTAGAATTAGATAATTGGTGGTTAGCGAATATTGTTAGTTGGGTATTAATTATTGTTTGTGCAAAATATTTTATCTATTGGTGTAAAGAATTGCAAAAACACCAAAACAACGGGGAAGAAAATCAAGATACTACGGCACATTCGTTTTTAAAATAAATCGTTTCCGATATCTTTTCTAAAATACATCTTATCAAAGTATAAATTATCTATACTTTGGTAAGATTTTTTTATTGCTTCTTGAAAATTAGTTCCATAAGAAGTAACCGCTAAAACTCTCCCGCCATTACTTATAACTTTTCCGTTTTCTAATTTTGTTCCTGCATGAAAAACGATGGAATCGCTAATGCTTTCTATTCCTGTAATTATCTTTCCTTTTTCATATTCTTCAGGATAACCTCCAGAAACCATCATAATTGTTGTAACACTACGCTCATCAATTTCTAATAAAACTTCATCTAATTTTTGATCTGAAACTGCTTGAAATAATTCCACCAAATCAGATTTAATTCTAGGTAGTACAACTTCTGTTTCAGGATCGCCCATTCTTACATTATATTCAATAACAATTGGTTCGCCTTTTACATTAATTAATCCAATAAAAATAAATCCTTTGTAATCTATGTTGTCTTTTTGCAAACCTGCAATTGTTGGTTTTACAATTCGGGTTTCAATTTTTTCTAACAGTATTGAATCTACAAAAGGAACGGGCGAAACTGCTCCCATTCCTCCGGTGTTTAAACCTGTATCTCCATCACCAATTCGTTTGTAATCTTTTGCCGTTGGAAGTATTTTATAATTTTTACCATCAGTAAGTACAAAACAGCTCAATTCAATTCCGTCTAAAAACTCTTCAATAACCACTTTTGAACTGGCTTCTCCAAACTTTGCATTAACTAACATCTCTCTTAATTCTTTCTTAGCTTGAATGAGGTCATGCATAATTAACACTCCTTTTCCTGCAGCTAAACCATCTGCTTTTAAAACATAAGGAGGTTGTAAAGTTTCTAAAAAAGCACATCCTTTTTCTACTGTTTCTTTAGTAAAACTATCATAAGCTGCTGTTGGAATTTCATGCTTAATCAGAAATTCTTTTGCGAATTCTTTACTTCCTTCTAATTGAGCTCCTAATTTTGATGGACCTATAACCGAAATATGACGTAACGAATTGTCATTTTTAAAATAATCATAAATCCCAAGAACTAAAGGATCCTCAGGACCAACAACAACCATAGTAATGTTTTCTTTAATGACCAATTTTTTGATGGCTTCAAAATTAGTTGGAGAGAAATCGACATTTGTTGCTATTAAATCAGTTCCCGCATTTCCGGGTGCAACAAAAAGTTTGGAACATTTAGAGCTTTGAAGCATTTTCCAAGCTAAGGCATGCTCTCTTCCGCCAGAACCAAGAAGTAATATTCTCATTTTTGTTGTTTGAATTGCAAAAATAATTTTTTTTATCTTAAATAAAACTATTTGATACCACAATTTAATTAAATTTGTTTTAAACCTTAATTTTTTAATCATGAAAAAACTATTACTTTCTTTATTATTTATCGGATCAGTTTCAGTTGTAAATGCACAATGGACCTCTCAGGCAACGGGTTTTGCAACTGATTCTCGTGGATTGGCAGAAATTAAAATTGTTGATGCAAATACCGTTTGGGGACTTGCATATGACGGACTCGCTCCAACTGCTGAAATTCAAGAATTTACAAGAACTGCCAACGGTGGAACAAATTGGACTTCGGGCATTATTGATGTTGGCGATACTTCTTTAAATATCAATAACATTTCGCCAATAAGTGCCACTACTGCATGGGTGAGTGCCGTTAATCCTACAAGTGGCGGTGGAAGCGTAGTTTATAAAACTTCAGATGGTGGTGTTACTTGGAATCAACAAAATCCAACTGGTTTTACATCACCAACCTCTTTTGTAAATTTTGTACATTTCTTTGATGCAAATAATGGATTTTCTGAGGGAGATCCTATAAGTGGTGAATTCGAGATTTATCGTTCAACTGATGGTGGAGATAGTTGGACATTAGTTCCTGGTGCTAACATTGCAAACCCATTAACGGGAGAATTTTGTTATAATGGTGGAAATGTTGTTATTGGTTCTAACATTTGGTTGCCATCCAACAGAGGTAGAATTTTAAGATCTACCGATATGGGAATGACTTGGACAGCTAGTCAAGCGCCTTTAACAGATTTTAGTAGCACTGTACAAAGTGGACAAATGTATTTTAGTAATGCTAGTATTGGGTATCTTTTAAAAACCGTTGGAACAACTTTAACCTATTATACAACAACTGATGGTGGTGTTACTTGGTCGGCACCTGCTTCTTTCACAGGAACACGACGAATTCTTAATTATATCCCAGGAACAACAACTATAGTTGCAACTTCTGCAGCGGCTCCAACTGGAACTTCTATAAGTATAAATAATGGTGCAACTTGGATAGATGTTGAATCTGATGAACAAAGAGGAGCTTCTGCTTTTTTAAATGCTACAACCGGATGGTGTGCTGGTTTTAGTACTAACCCTACAACTGATGGTATATTTAAATTAACCGGACCGCTTGGTAATGCTGCCTTTGAAAGTACTTCTAAATTTATTGTATATCCAAACCCTGCTAACAATTCAATAACCTTAGCTTCTTCAGATATTGAATCGTATCAATTATCTGTTACAGATTTATCAGGTAAAGTACTTATCCAAAAATCATTAAACGGTATTGAAAATACACTTGACATTTCTTCGCTTTCCAATGGCGTTTATTTCTTTACATTGAATTCTAGCGACAAAGTAGAAACAGTAAAAATTATTAAGAATTAATTCTAAATAAATACTTATTTTTAAGGGCTGACATTTGTTAGCCCTTTTTTTGAACTCTATGTTTAATTTTTTTCAATATACTTTATCAATTAATGGTTTCCCTATAAAGGAAGCAATATCTGAATTTAAAAAAATTCAAGCTGTTTCTGACTCCGATTTTGAAAATTATATCGTCGAAAAACAAAAGACAATTGTTGATTATCATTTAAAAAACAATAAATTATATCAAGATCTCGTTGGAATAGCTAGTGTAAAAACATGGAAAGAACTTCCGGTAATGACTAAAAAAGATTTTCAAAAACCTTTATATCAAAGACTTTCAAGTGGATTTACAGCTAAAAATGTTTACGTCAACAAAACATCGGGTTCAAGTGGCGATCCTTTTGTTTTTGCTAAAGATAAATTTTGTCATGCATTAACGTGGGCAAATATTTTAAGTCGTTTTGGATGGTTTGACATCGATTTTAATTCGTCATTACAAGCTCGTTTTTATGGCATTCCTTTAGATTTTATTGGAAACAGTAAGGAACGTCTTAAAGATGTATTAAGTAATCGATTTCGCTTTCCAATTTTTGATTTATCAGATATTATTTTAGAAAAAGTTTTAGAAAAATTTCAACATAAAAAATTCGACTACATCAATGGATACACAAGTTCTATTGTTCTTTTTGCAAAATTTTTAAAACAAAGAAATGTCGTTTTAAAAACAATTTGTCCTACCTTAAAATGTTGTGTAGTAACATCTGAAATGCTTTTTGAAGACGATAAAATAATGATGGAATACTATTTTGGTGTTCCCGTAATAAACGAATATGGCGCTTCTGAATTGGATTTAATTGCGTTTCAAAATAAAAAGGGTGACTGGCAAGTAAATTCGGAAACGCTTTTTGTAGAAATTTTAGATGCCGAAAACAATATACTCCCATACGGAAAAGAAGGACGAATTGTTATCACATCACTATACAACAAAGCACATCCATTTATAAGATATGATATTGGTGATATTGGAATATTGGATGAAAAAAGCACCTTAAAAACCCCTATTTTAAAAAAATTAATAGGGCGAACCAACGATATTGCTGTTTTACCAAGTGGGAAAAAATCGCCTGGATTGACATTTTATTATGTCACTAAAAGTATAATTGAAGATGACGGAAATGTGAAAGAATTTATTATAATACAAACCAAAAGTGATACTTTTGATATTCAATATGTAAGCCAAATAGAATTAACCATTCAACAAATTCAAAATATAGAAAAAGCCATTACTACTTATCTAGAAAAAGGTTTGATTTTTACTTTTAATAGAAAAGAAAAATTAGAAAGAAGTAAGAGTGGAAAGTTGAAACAATTTGTTTCGTTAGTAAGATAATTATATGAAAATCACAATAATCGCTGGCGCAAGACCAAATTTTATTAAAATCGCTCCTATTATTAACGCGATTGAAAAAAAGCAATCTGAAGGAGAAAAAATTTCCTTTCGATTGGTTCATACTGGTCAACATTATGATAAAAATTTAAGCGATACTTTTTTTGAAGAATTGAATATTCCGCATCCAAATGCTAATTTAGAAGTAAAAAGTGGTTCTCAATCCGTTCAAACTGCTGCTATTATGATTGCTTTCGAAAACGAATTAATTGAAAATCCTTGTGATTTAGTTTTAGTTGTTGGCGATGTTAATTCAACTATGGCTTGTGCAATTGTTGCTAAAAAGTTAAATGTTAAAGTGGCTCATGTTGAAGCCGGAATTCGTTCTGGAGACATGACTATGCCCGAAGAAATTAACCGAATTGTAACCGATAGTATTACCGATTATTTCTTTACTACATCTACAACAGCAACTGAAAATTTATTAAAATTTGGAGGTAATTCATCCAATATTCATTTTGTTGGAAACGTAATGATTGATACTTTATATCAAAACAGAAATCGATTATTAAAACCTTCTTTTTGGACAACATTTGGTTTAGAAATTAACAATTATGTTGTTTTAACTTTGCACCGACCATCAAATGTTGATGAAGAAAAATCATTACTTCAATTGTTACACGGAATTGACAAATTAGTTTCGAATAAAAAGGTAGTTTTTCCAATTCATCCTAGAACAAAAGCAATTTTAGGAGAAACGAACTTAAGTTTTAAAAACATTATTTTTGTTGAGCCTCAAAGCTATTTACATTTTATTTTTCTAATAAAAAACAGCTTTGCCGTAATTACTGATTCTGGTGGAATTTCGGAGGAAACAACCGTTTTAGGAATTCCGTGTTTTACCATGAGAACAACAACTGAAAGACCGGAAACTATTTCTATTGGAACAAATAATTTAATAGGAACATCGATTGAAAATTTAGAAATAGAATTTAATAAATTTCTGAAAAACGGAGCAAAAAAAGCTGGTATTCCTAAACTTTGGGACGGAAAAACATCCGAAAGAATAATCGCTATTTTACTTGCTAAATTGTAAAAAGGAAAATAATTAAACCAATTCAGATTAGATGGAAGAAATACTTATTATATCTAATTATTATCCTCCAGAAAAAGGTGCTGCCGCCAATAGAATTGAGCAGTTAGCTTTGAAATTAAGTCAAAATAACTATACTGTTTCTGTTATTTGTCCATTAGGAAATTATCCAAAAGGAACATTATTTCCTGAGTATAAAGGTAAGTTTTTTGTTGCTGAAAATTGTGATACTATTTCAATAAAACGTCTTTGGATATATCCTAGTATTAGCAAAAATCTAGTGGTGAGATTATTTTCTGTAGTCTCATTTACTTCGGTTTTGTTTTTTTATTTAATTTTCAATAAAACACCAAAAAAAGTAGTGGTGCAATCGCCTCCTTTATTGCTTTCTTTTATTTCTGTTTTTATTCTGTGGTTAAAAGGAAAGAAAATTATTTTAAATGTGTCCGATTTATGGCCTTTGGCTGCAATTGAATTAAACGCTATAAAATCAAATTCATTTTCGCATCGGATTTCTTTATTTTTAGAAAAATTTATCTATAAAAAAGCCACTATAATTTTAGGTCAATCAAATGAAATTATCAATCATATTCATTCTTTGTTACCTAAAAAAGAATGTTTTTTATACCGTAATTTCCCAGATCATAAAACAACAAAAATGGATTTGATAACGGATAAAAAAGAACCTATTAAAATATTTTATGCTGGTCTTTTTGGCGTTGCTCAAGGTATTTTAGAATTATGTAAAAAAATCGATTTAAAGGATGTAAATGTTGAATTACATTTATTTGGTGATGGAGCCGAAAAAACACAAATAGAAGCATTAATTTTGTCGGAAAAAGTAAAAAAAATTCACTTTTATGGCATGCTTGAACGTTCTGTTTTACTTGAAAGAATAAAAGATTTTGACGTTGCAATTGTTCCTTTAAAAAAACGAATATACGGTTCGGTTCCTTCTAAAATTTTTGAATACAGTTCGTTGGGTTTTCCAATTTTATATTTTGGAGGCGGAGAAGGCGAAACTATTATAAATGATAATAATTTAGGTTGGGTTGCTATTGTAGAAAACTATTCCGATTTAAATAACACGATTGCTGTAATTTCAAAAATTGAAAAATCGGTATTGCATTTAATGAAAAATAGGGTGTTTAATGAAGTTAAAACTAACTTTAATTTAGATAATCAAATAAAAAATTTAATTGAAAAAAATGTTTTTTAATAGGCTTTATCGTCTCCTTTGAAAATATTAACAACCGTTTGAATGATAATTTTTAAATCCATAACAATAGACCAGTTCTCTATATAAAAAACATCTAGTTTTATTCTGTTAACCATGTCTTCGTCTGTTTCAATTTCTCCTCTAAAACCTTTCACTTGTGCTAATCCAGTAATTCCTGGTCTAACATAATGACGAACCATGTATTTTTTTATTTTGCTAGCATACGCTTTATTCTGTGACCAAAGATGAGGTCGTGGTCCCACAACCGACATATCGCCGAATAATACATTTAAAAATTGAGGCAATTCATCGATACTCGTTTTCCGCATAATTTTACCTATTCTAGTCACTCTAGGGTCATTTTTTGATGCTTCGCTCTCTGTCGTTACATTTATTTGCATCGAACGAAATTTGAAACAATAAAATTCCTCTTCATCTAAACCTGGTCGGCCTTGTTTAAAGAAAACAGGTCCTTTTGATTCCAATTTTATTAAGATTGCCAATATAGGTATTAACCATAATAAGACGAATACAATAACTAATAAAGAAAAAACTACATCGAAACTTCTTTTAAAACCTTTAACAGCTGGTTGATGCAAAAGCGTTTTCTGTAAAGAAAGAACCGGAAAAAGTTCGTAATAATCAATCTTTAAGTTTTTTGAATAAATCTCTTTTGTATCTGGAATAAACTTTATAGTTTTATTATTTTCGTCAGCAAACTCGACCAATTCTTTTAGTTTTTCATTAGAAATTTCACTTAAAGAACAATAAATTTCATCTATTTTTTTATCAATAACATATTTATATAAATCATCATCTATCTTACTTATTACTTCAGGATTTTGATTTTTATCTGAAAAAAAACCTTTAAAACGATAGCCATAATCTATTCTGGTTTCAAAAACTTCTTTTAATTTTATAGCTTCAGTATTATATCCAATTATTACAACGCTTCTATAATTACTCCCAGTTGAAATTCTATATTTTTTTAAATAAAAAAATAAAAAAAATTTAATTGAAATTATTAAAACAAAACTAATGCTCATAAAAACAGCAATAGCTTTCCCGCTAAATATAACCGTTTTGGCAAAGGGGAAAAATGCAATAACTATTAAAAGGAAAATACTAAACTGCTTAAAAATTTTTGAAATAATTTCTACAGGAGTTGTAAAACGATATACTTCGTAGAATCGAACAAGTAAAGCTATTAATATCCACGTAAAAGTTTGATATAATAAATAATAAATACAATTAAGATTCAACTCCTTAAAGCAGAATATACTTAAGAAAGTAATTATTAAAATATCAAAAACGACACTTATAGGTCTAATGTATTTTGAATATCGTCCTATTTGCTGAGCAACCATACTAATGAATATATCCTTTAAAATCTTTATGTTCCTCTTTTAATAGCTCAGCAGAAGTTAAAGATTTGAAATAATCATACGTTAATTTCATGCCTTCTTCTCTGGTTACTTTTGCTTCCCAGCCTAAAATATTTTTTGCCTTTGTGGTATCTGGTTGTCTTTGTAAAGGATCGTTTATTGGCAAAGGATGGTAAACTACTTTTTGATTAGTACCTGTTAGTTTAATAATTTCGTCGGCAAAATCTTTTATAGTAATTTCATCCGGATTACCAATATTAACTGGATAAACGTAATCTGAATGTAATAATCTGAAAACGCCTTCAACTTGATCTGTAACATAACAAAATGATCGGGTTTGACTGCCATCTCCAAAAATAGTTAAATCTTCTCCACGTAAAGCTTGACCAATAAAAGCCGGAATTACGCGTCCGTCATTTAATCGCATTCTTGGTCCGTAGGTATTAAAAATTCTAACAATTCGTGTTTCAACTCCGTGAAAAGTATGGTATGCCATTGTTATTGATTCTTGAAATCGTTTGGCTTCATCATAAACGCCTCTTGGTCCTATGGTATTTACATTTCCATAATATTCTTCTGTTTGAGGATGAATTAATGGATCACCATACACTTCAGATGTTGAAGCAATAAGTATTCTTGCATTTTTAACTCTTGCTAATCCTAACAAGTTATGAGTTCCTAATGAGCCCACTTTTAAGGTTTGGATAGGAATTTTTAGATAATCTATTGGACTTGCGGGAGAAGCAAAGTGAAGTATATAATCTAAATTCCCTGGAACATGAACAAACTTTGTAACATCATGATGATAAAACTCGAAGTTTTTTTCTTTAAATAAATGTTCTATGTTCTTTAAATCGCCCGTAATAAGATTGTCCATTGCAATAACATAGTATCCTTCTGCTAAAAATCGATCACACAAATGAGAGCCTAAAAAACCGGCTGCTCCCGTTATTAAAATTCTTTTCATTGCTGTTCTTTTATTGAATCTTTTATTTGAATTGTGGAATTAAATAAACAATAGAGCATTGTGAAAAACACGATTCCTCTTTGTCTAGATAAATAAGATTCCGTCAAAAATAAGCTTATCATTAGAACTGCAAAAGAAAAATGAATAAAATATTTCGTTTTTATTGCATTTTTTAAGTTTGTAATTAACATTAACACTAATAATACAAATCCTACAAGTCCAATTTCTGCAAATAGTTGAAAATATTGATTGTGAAAATTAAATTTTTCGTAATCTGGATAAAGATTGTGTTCTATTCTTTTTTGTTTAATCTTCTCTAAAGTTGCATTTAATCCGTAACCTGTTAAATAACTTTTATCCTCTGTAAGCATTTCTTTAAATATTCTGGCTTGGTATACTCTCATTGCGGTTCCTGGAAAATAATCGTTAAGCTCGAATTTTTCTTTTGTCCATGCTTCTTTAATACTAACATTATAAACTATTCCGTTACTGCTGCTAATCTCTTTATTGACAGAATTTTCTGTGTTATTTGATTCAATCTCTATTGAAAATCGATCTTTAATTTTTCCTGAAAAAAGCAATCCAACACCAATTACTAAAAAAAGAATTAAGTATTTTTTAATCTTATTGACTTTTAAAATATATAATAATACTAAGAATAAGAATAGTACAATTATATTTTTAGAAGACAATAAAATCAATAAAAAAAAAAGTAGTAATAGAATAACTTTATCTGTTATTGATTTTTCTTTCTTTAAAAAAAACCAAAAGATTGCAATACAAACAAAAACAGAAAAATGAATCGCGTTTACATCAAAAGTAACCAATTCATGATAAAAGAAAACCTTTGTGTCTTTAGTAATTATAAAGCGAATCAATGCATTGATAGTATAAAAAAGGGAGAATCCAAATATAGCGTAGGAGAAATAACAGACTATTTTATTCCTTTCTTCATTCGTTAATGGAGGATTTATAAAAAAACAAACCGGAATTAAAAACAAAGACAAACCTTTTAGTAAAGCTCTAGAGGTTGCTTGGAAATCAATAGTCCACAATAAAGAAATTACCATTAATAGATAAAGCAGTATTGGTAATACAAGTGCTTTTTGGATTTGAAATTGTCTTTTATTGAATTTATATATCGAATACAAACTCAATAAAATAATTGCAATATTGCTATACCTGTAATGTAAAGGAATAGTGATTAAAACTAAAGTAATTAAAAACAAAAATGGATTATTTTGTATTTCCTTTTTTTCCTTTTGCAATAGATTCTTCAAAAAGCTGTAAGTATTCCCCATTTATCTTATTCCAATTAAATTGTTTTTCAATGGCTTTAAAATTATTTTGAATATACTGCAAGTTATCATTTTTTTTAATAGTTTGAAGAATGATTTTTACTTCAGAGGAAGAAGCGAAATAAAATCCGTTTTCTTGTAAAATTGCTTTATTAAAATCGTTATTATGTGCTACAATCAGAGCATTTGATGCCATAGCTTCAAGTAAAGAAGGATTAGTTCCGCCAACAGAATGTCCGTGAAAATACAATTTTGAATAATATCTTAAATTATTTAAATGTTCTAAATTATAAATTCCTCCCATAAAGCGAATGTTTTCAAAAGCTTGGAATTTATTTTTTAAGTAGTCGCCATATTTTGTGTCGTGTTTTCCAATAACAAGAATTGGAGTTTTATCTTCTGAATTTAAAACTACACCATCCAAAACCATATCCAAATTGTTTTCTGGTTCAAAACGAGCCATAATCATATTGAAATTTTCCTTTTCTACATTATATTCTTTTAAAATTTCTTCATTTGGTGAATGAAACAAATGAGCGCCATAAGCAATATAAGTTGATTCTTTTTTGTATCTTTCAAATAAGAATTTTTTTATTCCCAGAGAATCTGCCACTAAATAATCGCTGCTAATAGCTGCTAATCGTTCGGCAAATCGTAAAAATTGTTGCACTGGTTTAGAATATTTAGAGCGTTTCCACTCAATTCCGTCCATGTTAGTAATTATAATTGGTTTTTTTGGTAACAGAAAATACCAAATAGAGTTGCTGGTATATCCTAGTTGAAGTATGATGTCGAAATTGCGTTTTCGAGAATCTATTATACAATTGTAATCATAAATAAACTGACCAAAAGTACCATATTTATATTCGGGATCATATTGGTGAAGAATGTTTACACCATGAAATGTTTTTTCTTGATGTTTGTGATTATGAGAACTGTAGCAATACACCTGATGACCTTTTTCTACAAGATATACCGAAAAAAATTCAGCAAATTGTTCAAATCCCCCGTAATAATTTGGAATTCCCCGAGTTCCTAAAATGGCTATTTTCATGAAATTTTTCTTTCAAGTGGCAAAAATAGCTTTTTTTTAGAGTTATAAAAAAATATTATTTAAAGTATCTTAACTAAGATGGTTAAACTCTTTTTGAATGCTCGCAACATAATTGTTAATTGAAAAAACTTCGACAGCTCTTGTAAACCCATTATTTCCCATTTTTTTTCTTAACTCCTCACTTTTAATTAAGGTTAAAAGTGCATTTGTTAGCTCTTCTTGGTTGTTTGGTTCTACTAAAAAACCCGTTTCATTAGAAATAATAATCTCTGATAATCCTCCATGATTAGATGCAACAACTGGTTTATTTGCCAACATTGCTTCAACAGCAACTAATCCAAAAGGTTCTGGCTCTGTAGATGGAACAACTGCAATATCAATAGATTGCCAAAAAGAATTAATTTCTTCTTGGAAAGGAATGATAGTTACTTTATCAGACAATTGTAGTTTTTGAATTTCTTGATTTAAAACAATTAAAAATTCATCTTGATTGGGTGGAGTTGAACCAATTATAACCAATCGTATATTTTTTGAGTTTTGAGTTAATATATAAAATGACTTTAGCAAGAACATTTGTCCTTTCCAACGACTTATTCGTCCTACTAAAGCAATAATTATTTCGTTATCAGATGACTGAAAAAAAGTTTTTCTTATGTTTTGCTTTTCTATTTCAGAAATCTGTTTGGATGGAATTTCCAATCCGTTCCAAATTACTTTCCCTTTTGATTGAATTGCCTTGGTTTGATCCCAAAAAACTTTTGTCGCTATCGAGTTATAGATAATTTTAGAAACACTTTTTGAAGCTAATAATTTGCTAAAAGAATTGGTAAATAATTTAGGCGACTCAATAATTTCATGTACATGCCAAATGTGTTTTATTTTTCTTTTTTTGGAATAAAAAAACCCTAGCAATACTGCAAGAGTATTTGAATATACAATGTCTATTTTATGCTCTTTGTTTATAGTATCCAAAGTTGAAAAACCCGTTTTATAATCAGAAAAAAATTGCAATAAATTTCTTGGTGAAAACATTTTACGGTACAACTTCAAAACTGGAGTAATAATTACTTTTACATTTTCTTTTTCTAATTCAGTTTTTAATGGTCCATCAAAAGGGAGAATTACAATTGGAAAATAATTGGTTTTATCTAAATGTTTAAGAAGTAATAGCAGCGTTTTATCTGAACCATATAATTCGGCAGATTGGTGAATAAATAAAATATTAACCATTGCTTTTAAGTTTAAGGATTTCGTTTTTATAAGCAAATAAAAAGCCTATTAAAAGTGATTTTGTGTCAATTAGATTATAAAAACCCATAAAAACCCAACTTGAAATAATTAAAAAAACACCTGTTCCAACAAATAAATAATGAATGTTTTTTAAATTTGGATCTGTTGTTTTGCTTTTTCTAAAAAAGAAGAAAATAGAAAATAAATAAATAAATAAACCAATAATTCCTGATTTTAAAAGTACCGTCATATATCCGTTGTGTAAAATAGAAATTTGTCGTAATTCCATGTCTCCTAAATGTACTTTTTGTTTTAGATCTACTTTGGAACCTATTCCTTCTCCAAAAAGCAATGTTTGATTGCTTGACATTTGTTCAATTGTTCTAATATTTTCATACGATCTATAATTATCATGAAAATCTCGCCAATCATCTCTGTTTATTTTTGTGCTGAAGGCTTCTGTTGGAATAATTTTTATTTTATATAAAAACTCATCCATTCCTTTACCGCTTCTTCTTGGATTGTATTGGTAAATAGCTGTATATGCTAATAAGGTAATAACAATAACCGAAAACAGTATTTTTAATGTTTTAGGTGTTAAAACCAAAAGGCCTTTTAATGCGGCAAATAATACTACAAATTGAATGAAATTAGTTCGTGCTAAATAGAAAAAACTTGAAAATGCGAGTAGTAGAATAAAGAATCGTGTTTTGTTTTTAGAAAACCCAAGATTGATTTTCTTGCTAAACAGCAAAATAATTAAAGTATACACTTCAAAATCATTGAAATAACCGGCTTCCTCTCTTATTTCACCTACACTCCTTGCTCCTTCTACTACGATACCATAACACACTAAAAAAAGATGATAAGAAGCAATTGCCACTCCAGCATAAACAATAAATTGAAATGGGTTTTTGATGTGTTTACTAAAGAGTTGATAACCCAAAACTAATCCTGTAATGGGTTTTAATAAATAAGTAATGTCTCTAATAACATAATACAGCGAATAACTATAGCATAATCCAACTATGAAAGCTAAAATGAAAATGAAAATAAAGATTAATAAATATTTTACAAACTCTGTTGAATAATTGTTTTTGAGTGTGAGAATAATTGCAATTATCCAGGTAACAAAAGAAAGTTCATAAATATTAAAAAACGGAACGACGACACATATAATAAATAGAAGTTGATTAAAAGTAGTTTTATTTAATACAAACTTCATTATTAAATTGTCTTTAAGATTTTGGCAGGAACGCCTCCAATAACGCTATTTGATGGATAAATTCCATTTACAACTGCTCCAGCTGCAACTACAGAATTATCACCAACTTCGCTTCCGTCTAAAAAAGTAACTTTAGCTCCAACCCAAATGTTATTTCCTAATTTTATTCCTTTGGATGTAACACCTTGTTCTCTGATAGGTTTTGTTGTGTCTTCGAAATTATGATTTTCAGAATGAAAACTAATATAAGAACCCATAATTACATCGTTTCCAATTTCAATTCCACCAGCTGCTCCGATTTCGCTATATTGACCAATAGCAGAATTGTTGCCAATTTTCAGACCTTTACCATATTTCGCAAAATGGCTTGTCGAAATTATACTTGTATAAGCTCCGATTTTAACATTATTACCTAAAACGATTTTTTCGGAAGCAAAACCATCTATAAGCGAGTGATGCTCTATGGTAATGTTGGAACCAAACTGAATATTGTTTTTATTTAAAATGGAACAGTTTTTACCAATAAATATTTTTTTGTAGACTTTACAATAACCTCTAATCATCATAATTACTCTTTTAAAAAGAGTTCGATAAATTAATCTACTAGGAATTCTATCATCAATAGAATAGGTTTTACCTGCTTTTTGCAATAACTTTTGAAAAATTCTTTTTAACATTAAAATTATAAATTGCTTTTAACAAATAATTTTTTTCTGATACAAAGTAAGTAAAATAAAATGATTATTACTTCAGAAATAATTAAAGAATAAAAAACACCATAAATCTTATATTTAGGCAACAACAATATAATTGCAACGATATTTAGAATAACTACAATTGAAGCTAGATTAACATAAAATCTTCTATAATTCCATGCTAAAACTAATTGCTTTAAAGGTGCCGATATTGCAAAAACAATTGGAAATAGAATAGCAATTTGCAGCAAATTACTTAAAACAAATCTATTGGTTGGATTAAAATAGGAAACTATATCGTATGAAAAACTGTAAATAATTATCATGGATATAAATATAAAAACAAAATTTAAGCCATTAAAAATTTGCCAATTATAAATTCCTTTATCTTTATTTTTTTCAAGTAAATAACAAACCTTTGGGAAAACAAAATTAAAAAACAGTAAAATATAGGTCTTAAAAACTAATATCACTTGTTCAACAATTTTATATTGACCAGCCATAAGATTGTTCCCAAAATAACCAACTAAAATTACTGGAAAATACATTTGGACAGAAAAAAATATTTGAGAGGTAAATATGTTAAAATCTTTCTTCAAAAAGGAAACAACATCTTTTGTTTTAGTTAATCTGAGAGTAAACTTATATTTTTTGATAACTAAATATAAAAAGAAACCATTGGCAACAATCATTCCTAATCCCCAAAAAAGATTGATATAAATATAGTCTTGCTCTGTTTTTATCAATAAAAAGATACATACTAAATAAATACTTTTTGAGATAACATTAGAAATAGTAATCCATTTTACATTTTCTACACCTTGTAAAAACCAAGTTGGATTTAAGAATTGGCCAAATAAAACAGTTAATTGAAATAAAAACAATTTTTTTTCTAAAGAAAAATATGGAATTACATTAATTAAGGTAATCATTACTACTAATACCATTAGTAATATAAATCCTTTTGCTAGTACTGTGGTAGTAAAAATAGATTGAAGTTGAGTTTTATTATCTCTGTGAATAGAAACTTCTCTGATGCCTACTAAATCTGATCCGTAATCAATTATAACGGTTAAAAAAAAACAAAGCGCCATTCCTACTGCACTTTTTCCGAAATTTTCTTCACCGCAAATAGATACGATATACGGAATAACAAGTAGTGGCGTTACTAAATTAAATAATTGCCCAAAACCGTATATGGATAGATTTAAAAATTGTTTATTTTTTAGTTTAGCGAGTAGTTTTTTTAGCATATAAAGCTTTTGATTAATTATTCTGCTTGTTTTTAAACTGCTCTAATTTTAATCTTAAAAAATCGCCATTTGGATATAATGACGGTCCGTTTTTATTTTTTTTGTTTTTTCTAATTAATAATCCGAGATTTTTATCTAAAATAGTATTGGTATTATCAACCCTTAAAATATCATAAATTTTCTTTCCTTTAAAAACTACTTTTTTGTCTTTATAAGAAAGTTCCATTTTATTTATTACAATATCGTCTTGTAACAGCGTATTGCCAAAATCAAGTCGAAATTGATTTGGAAGAACATTTTCAGGAAAATTGATTGTAATTACTTGATTTTTTTTATTCCCTTTTACTTTTGTCCAAAAAGATTTTTCTTCATTAAAATCAACTGTTCCATTGGTCATATAATAGGTATGAATGGAATCACTTTTTTTTAAAATAGCATCTAATTTTATAGTAAAATTAATGGTTTCGGCTGGTTTTTCGCACGAAATTAATAGTGCAAAAATTGTCGAGAAAAAGAGTGTCTTATAAATTATCGTTTTTATCATAACATTATTCTTTATTTTACAAACGCTAATATCGTATTATTAGTATTAAAAAAACCATAAAGCAATATACTTTATGGTTTTATATTTTGTAAATATACACTTTTACTCCTTTTTTGTAATTGCTAAAAATAATAATAATTTATTCCTATTTAAAAAGTGTAAACATACTTTAACTATTCAATCCAAAAATGAATCATTACTGGTTTTGGTCCAATTTCATATATCCCTTTTATGTAATAATTATATTCTGGAACATAACTTAATATCAATTTAATAATATCATCAGGATTATTCTCTTCATGATAAGTTGTGATAGCAATTTTTGGTTTATTTCTTTTTATAGTTTGCTCTGCTCCTTTTAGCATTTCTTGTTCAAATCCTTCGATATCTGCTTTTAAATAGGTTATTTTTTCTTTATTTTTAAGTAAAGAATCTATTTTGTAGATGTCAATAGTATAGGCATTATTATTGTTTTCTTGTGTTACTTTTCCGTCGATTGAGTTTTCGTCAAATAAAATATTTCCATCTTCATTTCCTATAGCAACATTAAAAATGGTAATTTTATCAAGATGATTGGTGAACGTTTTCTTTAAACATTCACAAAATATTCTGCTGGGTTCGACCATATAAATGTGATCACATTTGTCAATAACTAGTAATGGTAATAAACCTTCGGCTGTGCCAATGTCGAGAATAATTTCTCCTTTTTCAACTTCGGTGTGTGTTTTTTGGTAATAATGCCAATCATTTGGATCAAACGATTCGCATACAATTTGATTAAAACGATAAAAAGAAAAGTTACTTGGCCAAAATAAAGAATAGTTACTATTTTTAAACTTTATTTCTACTTCTTTAGCATTAGCATGAATAGAGCTAATAAAATTACTTGCTATTGATTCTATTTTTGGTTTTACCAAAAACTTCAATAATTCTATGAAAGTTATATTGTTCTTGTTGGTAAAAAACCAATAGTATAGTATTTTAAGTCGGCGCATTTTTTGTTGATTATGGTGTGAAAAAAAATGTTAATCATTAAAAGATATAATTAATGATTAACATTTTATTAATGAGTGTATTATTATTTACTTGTAGTAATTTTTTTTATTTCATCTAATAAAATTTGATGAGGATAATAAAATGGTGTTACTGTACTTTTAGGGTTTTTCTTAACTGTAATTGTTCCTTTTGCTTCATCAACTACTGTTTGAATTGAGTCGTTTTTTTGAAAATATTTAAAGAAATCGGAACCTCTGATTTCTAGTGATCTACCATAATAATCCATTTTAATTGTTTTTACGGTAACATCTCCTTGATCTGCTCCTTTTTTTATACCTAAATCAATTCTAATGTCAGTAGGAATAATTTCTTCATTAAGATTAATTAAGACTTTTTGAGGATCGCTTTGTCCTTTTACGTGTCCCCAAGTAGCTTGATCTCCGTTAAAATTTATTGTTCCATCTTCCGTATAATAGACTGCAAAATCGTCGTCTTTATCTGTAACAACATCAAATTCTACACTAAAACATTGTTTTTTTTCTGGATTTGAAGAGTTCACTTCATTTGTTTTTGATTCATTTTTACAAGATGTGAAAAAAAATGTAAATAATACTGTAATGATGTAAGCTTTTGTTTTCATATAAAATTTATTTTTGCAAAAATATATAATTTTTCAAAAGAATTGCAATTCTAATTTATTTTTTTACTTTTTTCTGTTTTTATTGAATATATTATAACATTTCTATCCAATCCGTTTTCAAAAACATCATTATCATAAATAAGCTGTATTCTAACTTGTTTATCGGTATTTATTTCAAATGGTAAAATTTTCTCATCTTTTAAAGGGTTTTCACTTAAAAAGTAATCTCCAATCATTATTCCATTTATTTTTATTTTAATATGCGCGTTACTGTTTTTAATAGGCTTTATTGGCAAACTATTCCCTTTGACAATTAAATTGTAATGCCCTTTTTGTAACTCAAAAAAAGTGGATCTTGCATTAGTTGTATTATTAAAAAGCATCATGTTTCCTTTATTATCGTAAACAACATCAGAAAACGTTTTTACTAAATTATCATCTTTTTGAATAATTGTGTTTTTCTTAGGAACATAGTAATTTGCCCATGCGTCAAAATATTTAAGTTTTTCTTTAATAATAAAATTTTGGTTAAGATAAGCTTCATCATCTTTGTTAAGAGAGTATGGTCGTGAATTAATATCGGCATACCAAAATGGCGACAAAGATACTGCATTGTTTCTCAGGCTGTTAACGTGTTCTTCTAGGGTTTTCCATTCAAAATTGACGCTCTTATTATCTTCAAAATAAAAAGGAAATACACAATTATAGAAAGAAATGATTTTAGCATTATCAATGTTCTTGACTTTAATTTCAGTAGCTAATTCTCTTAATTGAGTTTTGCTAATTTTGTTGTAATAATCCTTAACAATAAATAAATCATATAAACTAAATATTAAAACACTTATTACTATTACTTTTTTTAGTGCTTTGTTATAAACATAATCAATGGCAATGGCAACAATTACTATTAAGGCAGGTAATATTATAATAAGATAACGTGATAGCATTATTGATAAATCAACATACGATTTGACCATAGTTAAAATTATTGCAACGAAAATCCAAACAAATAAAAATAATGTGCAAAAAATTAATTTATTTTCAATGATATTAGAGAAAGATTTTTTAGGTAATTTATCTTTAAATAATAGTACCAGATAATAAATAATTAAGGCATAAATAATAAATAACACACTTTGTGAATTACCAAAAAACTCTTTAAAAATTAGTAATGGAGAGTCCCAAGTTGGTTTAGGCACCCAAAAAGATTTTATTTCATCTAAATGTAAAAATGCTTCATATGTTGGAATAATTAATAATAATGTAACTATTCCGGCAATAAAGTAGCGTGTGAAAATTTTAGATTTTAAATTTAACGGTGCTTTTAAAAGAAAAAACAACAATATTATATATTGTGCAAATAAAGAAACAAATGCAAAAAAATGACAGTTTATACTTAATCCTGCAAAAAAAGCATAAAAAATTGCATTTTGATACGTTGTTCTTTTAATAAAAATTGATAACCTATAAAAAGAAAGTGTTGTAAAAAGAAAAAGTATTCCATAGGCTCTAACTTCTTGAGAATGAAAAATGTGAAAAATATTTACACAAGTTAAAGACGCAGCAATTAATCCGCAGTTTTTATTTAACAATTCTTTACCTAACAAATACATCGAATAAACTCCGAAAACACCTATGAATGCTGAAAAAACCCTTGCAACTAAAGATGTATATCCAAAAAGAAATAAAGTGTATTTTAAAAGTAAAAAATATAAATGAGGAAAAGCTTCCCAAAATAATACACTTTCATAAAACTGTTTAAAAGTTAGTTTTGGATTTACATCGTTCATACTTAATACTTCATCAAGCCATAGGCTTTGATAATCAATATGATATAGTCTTAATACTATAGCAAATAATAAAATAAGTGCTAACCAATAATTTCCCTTAAACCATTTTTTTAAATTCATTCTTTTGAACTTTTGAATTATTGATTTTTTTTGTAAAAATCACCTCTTGAAAAATATTTTTCTACAAAACAATATACTAAAATAAAAAAATAGCGACTTCCCATTTCCTTTATTTTTAACTTTGATTCTCCGTATTTTCGATTCGTCCAAGAATTTGGAACAACTGTATAAGAATATCCTCTAATAATCGCTTTTAATGGTAATTCTATAGTTAGATTAAAATGTGGCGATAAAATGGGTTTTACTCCATTTATTACTTCGCGTTTGTATAATTTAAAAGCATTAGTTGTATCGTTATACTTAATTCGCATAACAAATCGAATAATAAAATTAGCAATACGATTTATTATTTTTTTTACCCAAGGATAATCTATTACTTTTCCTCCTTTGATAAATCGACTTCCAAAAACACAATCATAATTGCCTTCAACCATAGTGGTATAATAACGAATTAAATCATAAGGAGAGTCTGATAAATCTGCCATCATTACGGCAACACAATCGCCAGAATAGCGTTCTAGTCCATATCTCACAGCATATCCAAAACCATTTGGACCTAAATTTGTTTCATATTTCAAAGATGGATATTTTTTTGCTAATTGCTCTAAAACTTGAAGTGTATTGTCTTTTGAATTATCGTTTACAATAAAAATCTCATGGTCTATATTTACTTTAGAAAATGCTCCTTCTATTTGATCAATAGTTTCGGTTATAGACTCTTCTTCGTTATATGCAGGAATTACAATACTGAGTTTCATTAGTTCTTTTTACTAGTTGCGTCATAAATCTGTTTCAAAATATCTTTTATATCATACTTCCAACTCCAGTTGGGATAATGCGCTTTGAATTTAGAAACATCACTAATCCACCAAATATGGTCGCCAACTCTATTGGTTTCTGAATATTCGTAATTCATTGGTTTTCCTGTAATTTGTTCGCACATTTCAATAGCTTCTGCCATCGAACAATTGGAATGTCTTCCGCCACCAGCGTTATATACTTCGCCTTGACGCGGATTTTGATAAAAATGCCAAAACATATTTACTAAATCCCAACTGTGAATGTTATCACGAACTTGCTTGCCTTGGTATCCAAAAACGGTGTATTTATCGCCAGTAATAGCACATTTCATCAAATAAGATAAAAAGCCATGAAGTTGAGTTCCCGAATGATTTGGTCCAGTTAAACAACCTCCACGAAAAATACCAGTATTCATTCCGAAATATTTTCCGTATTCTTGAACCAATATATCAGCAGCTACTTTTGAAGCTCCAAACAACGAATGTTTTGTTTGATCAATACTCATTTTTTCGTCTATTCCATCTTTAAAATACGGATGTGATTCGTCTATTTCCCATCGTTTATCTAACTCAACTAAAGGTAAATAATTAGGTGTATCGCCGTACACTTTGTTGGTTGAAGTGAAAATAAAAGTTGCTTTTGAACAGTGTAAACGTGTCATTTCTAATAGGTTTAAAGTTCCGTTGGCGTTGACTGTAAAATCGGTTAATGGTTCGCGAGCAGCCCAATCGTGGCTTGGTTGTGCGGCAGTGTGAACAATTAATTTAATATCGGAATTGTATTTTGAAAACAGTTTTTCGAGTTCTTCAACATTTCGTATATCAATAGCGTGATGCTCAAAATTAGGCACTTCTTTAATCAGTTTTTGTGTGTTCCACTCGGTTGAGGCATTAGTTCCAAAAAAAACTTCTCGCATATTGTTATCTATGCCGATGATTTTGTCGAATTTATTAGCAAAAAAGGTAACTGATTCGCTTCCAATTAATCCTGAAGATCCTGTTATTATACAAATATCCATTATTGTGTGATTTTACTTTAAAATTAATTCTAATTGTTTTTCATTTTCTTTTATCCAAAAATAAATATCGGTAAAAATAGTTTCTACTGATTTTTTGGGTTTCCAGCCAATTTCACTTTCTATTAAACTATTGTCCGTGACGAACATGCGCAAATCTGCAGGTCGTGTTTCAGTTTCAGATTCAATAGTGATTTTGTTTCCGGTAATTTTTTCACAAATTGTTGTCATTTCTAATAATGACACACTATTTTCTATTCCGCCACCAACATTGTAAATCTTGCCTTTAAATTTTTCAATTTCATGTATTTGTAAATCGATTAAATCTACTAAATCATCAACATGAAGAATATCGCGAACTTGCTTTCCGGTTCCGCCATAGCCAATGTATTTCAACGATTGTGTCCAATAATGTTTTGCCATCCAAAGCGTTACAACACCTTGATCTGTTTTTCCCATTTGTCGTGGTCCAGCAATAACACCAAATCTTGTAATTGCTGCTTTTAGACCATAGAATTCGGCGTATTCTTGAATAAACATTTCTGATGAAAGTTTTGTTGTACCATAAAAAGAACGAGCGCCATTTAAGGATAGTTTTTCAGAAATTCCTAATTCAGAAATTCCAACTTCTTTTTGATTTTTATCAAACGAGAAGCGTGTTTCTTCTTCTTTAAAATTAGATTTTTCAATAGTTTCTATTGGATAAACTCTACTTGTAGAAAGAAAGATAAGTTTAGCTTTATTCTTCAAACACGCATTGAAACAGTTAATTGAGCCATATAAATTATTATTAATTACATAAGTTGGATCAGAATCTAAACCAGCTGTAACTGATGGCTCGGCAGATGCTTCGATTAAAACATCAAATTCACCAAGCGCTAAAACGTCTTCTGCATTTCGTATATCACCGTGAATAAATGGAATTCCTAACTTTTGAAAATCTACCAAATTTAATTCCGAACCACGTCTTTTTAAATTGTCAAATGCAATGATAGAATATTCTGGATATTTTTCTTTTAATTTGATACAAAGTGTTGAGCCAACAAATCCTGCTCCTCCTGTTACTACTATTTTTAACATATTTATTTTATTGTATTTAAACTTTCTTCCCAATCTTTAATTTCTATTTTAAAAACACTTTTAATTTTTGTTTTATCCAAAACACTATAACTTGGTCTTTTGGCTGGAGTTGGATAACTTGATGTTGAAATTGGTTGTAAATCTATACTTTTACGTTTTTCAATTCTTTTTTATAATGTTTAAAATTTCTAATTCTTTGTAAAGTGTCTGTAAATCACTTACTTTCCATAATTCATTTAATTGATAATCTGATTTATCAAAGGTAACAACAAAATTGAATTTAGATTTTATGTCTGATATTGTTTCATTATTTCCTCTACTTATTTTTGGACTATTAGATAATTTTATTTCGATCGTTGCTACTATTTCGTTTCCTTTTGCTATGCATAAATCTACTTCTGCTCCGCTTTGTGTTCTATAAAAATAAGCAGAATAATTACTTTTTAACCTTGAAACGATTTGTTCAATTATATATCCTTCCCAAGAATTTCCCGCAATTGGATTTGCTATAAGTTCATCATACGAGCTTAGTTGCAAAAGCGAATGTAATATTCCGGTATCTCTAATATATATTTTAGGGCTTTTTACTAATCGTTTTCCAATATTAACATAAAAAGGTTCGAGTCTTCTTAGTATAAAAGAATGTTCTAAAAAATCTATATATGTTTTAATTTGTACACTCGAAATTCCTAAAGCATTGCCTAACATAGAATAATTTACAACTGAACCTTGAATAGAAGCAATCATTCTTAATAGTTTAGCTATTAAAACTGGCGAAGCATTTAAACCCAACATTCTTAAGTCGGTTTCAACATACGTTTTTAAATAGGCTTGTTGCCATTGTTGCCACAAAAAATCATTTGGAGCAAGAAAAGCTTTTGGATAACCGCCTTTAAACCAATGTTCTTTGATAGAATATTGTAAGGTTTCGTAATATGAAAATGGCGTTAATTCTTTATAAACAATTCTTCCTGCTAATGTTTCTGAACTTTTTGAAAGCAATTCTGGCGATGCGGAACCAAGAAGAATAAATTGTCCTGGTTTGTCTTGATTGTCTATTAATGATCGTAATAAAGGAAATAGTTTTATTTCCCTTTGTATTTCATCAATTATAATTAATTTTTCTTTGTTTTGTGTTAAAAACCACTGCGCATTATTACTTAAAATTTCATAGTCGTTGGTGTTTTCTAGATCTAAATATAAAATAGGTTTATTGATAAATGGTTGCAAATTTTTTACAAAAGTTGTTTTACCTACTTGCCTTGCTCCAAGAATTGCAACGCATGGGAAAAAATCTAATAGCGGTATTATTTCTTGACTTAATTCTCGTGAGAGCATAACTTTTTTTACAAATTTACACGTTTATTTCAGTTTTTATGATTTTATCCTTGAAAATTTAAAATTTTACTTAAAATTTTCAACTTTATTTGTCAAAATATTTTTTATTCCTTAATTTTATTGAAAATCACAAAACATTTTTAAACTATTTTCCCAGCTTTTAATTTCAACTCCAAAAGCTTTTTTTATTTTACTTTTATCCAAAACACTATAATTTGGTCTTTTGGCTGGTGTTGGATAACTTGATGTTGGTATTGGTTGTAAATCTATTTTAATTTTATTGATTTCGAATATTTTTTTTGCGAAATCATACCATGAACATTGACCTTCGTTGGAGAAATTGTAAATGCCATAGTTTTTGGTTGTTGGTTGTTGCACTTCGACAAGCTCAGTCTGACATTTGTTAATTATAGTAAGCAAAACCTCTGCTAAATCAATAGCGTTTGTTGGTGTTCCGATTTGATCATTTACCACTGACAAACTATCTCTTTCAGATGCTAATCGTAACATGGTTTTCATAAAATTATTTCCAAATTGCGAATACACCCAAGAGGTTCTTATAATAAAATATTTATCAAATGTTTCTTGAATTGCTTTTTCGCCATCTAACTTAGTTTGACCGTAAACTCCAGTTGGGTTAGGTAAATCATTTTCAGTATATGGTATGTGAGCGTTTCCGTCAAAAACAAAATCGGTAGAGACATGAAGCAATGTTGTGTTGAAATCGTTACAAACCTCGGCTAGATTTTTAGCTCCAATTGCATTTATAAATTGCGCTTTTTGATGTTCGTTTTCGGCTTTATCAACAGCAGTATAAGCTGCAGTATTGATGCAATAATTGGGTTTGTATTTAGAAAAAACAGCTTGACAATTTTGTTTGTTTGTTATATCCAAATCGGAAGAAGAACAAAAAACAAAATGGATTGTCGGATAATTTCTTGCAACAAACTGCAATGATTGTCCTAATTGTCCGTTCGCTCCAGTTACTAAAACTACCATGCTTTTTTTGCGTTAGCTAAAGTTGGAAGATTTTTATCTTTATCAGAGATAATTAGTTTATCGATTTCAAATTGCCAATCTATTCCGATTGTTTCATCGTTATATATAATTCCGCCTTCGCTTTCTTTATTGTAAAAATTATCACATTTGTAAAAAAAGGTAGCTGTTTTACTCAAGACTAAAAATCCGTGAGCAAATCCTTTAGGAATAAAAAATTGATTTTGTTTTTCAGCCGTTAATAAAACCACTTCACTTTGACCATAAGTTGGAGAATTTGGTCGAATATCAACAGCAACATCTAAAACTTCTCCATCTAAAACTCTGACCAATTTAGACTGAGCATTTTCGCCAGTTTGGTAATGTAATCCGCGTAAAACTCCTTTAGATGAAAAAGATTGATTGTCTTGAACAAAATGTATATTTTGACCTATTCCTTTTTGAAACGTTTGTTCATTAAAACTTTCCATAAAATAGCCACGTTCATCCTTAATTATTTTGGGTTCAAGAATAAAACATCCTCTTAGTTTGGTTTCGATAAAATTCATAATCCATTTTAATTTCAAAAGCAAAAATCTATTTTCTATGCTCTTTATTCTATTTTCTTATTCTTCTAATAATCCCATTAAATGAATTCCGTAACCGCTTTTAAGTAACGGTTGAGCTAAAGTTTTTAATTGATTAGCATCAATAAAACCCATTTTATAAGCCGCTTCTTCAATAGCTCCAATTTTTAATCCTTGACGTTCTTCTATTACTTGAACAAATTGTCCAGCTTGCATTAATGATTGAAAAGTTCCTGTGTCGAGCCAAGCGGTTCCTCTGTCGAGAATACTTACTTTTAAGTTTCCTTTTTTAAGATATTCTTTATTAATATCGGTAATTTCAAGTTCACCTCTAGGACTTGGTTTTATATTAGCGGCGACTTCAATAACAGAATTGTCATAAAAATAAATTCCCGGAACGGCATAATTTGATTTAGGATGTGTTGGTTTTTCTTCAATAGAAAGTACATTTCCGTCTTTATCAAAATCGACTACACCATATCGTTCTGGATCGTGAACATGATAAGCGTAAATAATTCCGCCATTTGGATTACTATTCGCTTGTAACAATTCGGCTAAACCGGTTCCGTAAAATATATTATCGCCTAAAATTAAAGCAGCTTTATCGTTTCCAATAAATGGAGCTCCAATAATAAATGCTTCCGCCAAACCATTTGGATGTTCTTGAACGGCATACTCAAATCGACATCCAAATTTTTTTCCGTCACCCAATAATTGTTCAAAAAGTGGTAAATCATGTGGAGTAGAAATAATTAAAATTTCATTTATTCCAGCCCACATTAATGTTGATAACGGATAATAAATCATCGGTTTATCATAAATAGGCATTAATTGCTTGCTCACCGCTAATGTTAAAGGATGCAATCGTGTGCCTGAACCTCCAGCTAAAATGATTCCTTTCATCTGAATTATAATTTAGATTTTGCTAATTGTTTTTTATAAAAAGTTTTAAATTGACGAATTAAAATAAATACAATAATAAAAAATAAAGGTAAGATAAAAGATGCTTTTTCAAAAAATGAATCTTGTGTTTTGTTGTTAAGTATCGCGCTATTGTCTTTTATTATTTTACTGAATTTTATTAGCTCTAATCTATAAAATCCGTTTTCGTTAATTAATTCATTTTTGGTCTTAATTACATCGTTTAATTGTGTGTTTTCATTATAATAAATTAGCTTATCATTTCTTTGTGAACCATTTACAGCTCCCGAAAAACTATTTAACACTCCATCAATTTGTTTAATGATTGAATCGTTTTCTTTCAGTTTTACATTAATATTGTTTAGATTTTCTTTCTGCATCGATTTATAATAATCGGAATCGTTTAAATATTTTAAAATTGGATCAACCGTTTTTTTGTTAGATGTTATACCTAATGTATTAAATAGAATAATGTGATTTGGATAATTTTTACTAGTTGTAGTTTCTTCTATTATTTTATTCAAATCACCATCTTCCGCCATTAATTTTATTAATTCGAAATTCCCTGGTTTATTATCAATAAATTTATAAACATCATTTATGGGTTGAATAGTAATTTTAATTATTTTAGTTGGCTCAATAATTCCTAAAACTTCCTTTAAAAAAACAGTGTCTTTTTCATGAATTTTTGAATTTATTAGTTGTACTTTAGAATATAAATAAGTATTCGATTCAAAATTCGGTGAGACAATTAATTGATTATTGTATGTTTTGGTTGAACTATCTATATAAAGTCCAAGTCCAAGTCCTATAAAAAATAAAATTCCAATTATTATAATATTCTTTTTAAAAAATACTATGGCTTTAAAAATTGATATTGAAATATTTTCAAAAAACTTTCCGATTTTATTTGAAATTTGAAATAAATCAATTTCTTGATTATTGTTTTGAGATTCTGTACTCATGTTTTTTAATTAAAGTTAAAAATTTGTTCTAATATTTTGATAGTTATTAAATATGTAGGTTTTACTCCTGTAGTTCCTAAACCTCCAGATGCTAATGTACTTCCGGTTTCTAAAGGATTATCCGAAGCATAATAAGCGTATCTTACTTTTACATTTGGATTGATGCTTTTTCTAATTTTTGATGCCGATTGAATTGCTTTTTGATAATAAGCGCCTTCCATTTCTAGTCCAATTACACCCCAAGTTGATTCGTGAAAAAACTTTAATAAATCTTTATTTTGAAGTGAAGTTCCTAAAACAGTAATCATTGGTCCGGCAAAAACTTCAATATCATTACCTTCAAACATTTTGGCTGTCAATTCATTGTCAAAGAAGTAGTTATCTGCTGTTCCTTCGTTAATATGTGCATTCGGAATCATGATGTCGCCTTTTCCTCCTTGCAAAATTCCAGCTTTTCCCATTATAGAAACTGAAGCTACATTTAATAAGGTTTTTGTTTTCCCTTCTTTATAAGGTTTTAACAATTCGTCGATAGTTTCGTAGGCTTGTTCACCAAAAGCGTAATCCATTACGATAATAACCGGATTGTCTTTTCCTACTTTTGTGTTCGGAAAAGCTGATTTTAACCAATCTATTTTGGTTGTATCAAAAATTTGAACATCGATATTAGTTCCTGAATTATCGGGTAAAGAAAACATTCCGTGTTTGATTGCAAATGCTTCCACTTTATCTCTAACTTCGTGAGCGCCTTGTTTGCTTAATTCTTCAAAAATAAAAAAATCGGTTTTGCCTTTAAAGGTATCTTTTAAAACATGTGTAGCAAAAATCGAATTCATAACGCTGTGCATGTTGGCACTAATTATATGAATTGGTCTGCCGAGTAAATTGTTGTTTTTTAAAACTTCTTTGATATTGTTTGCCCAAATTTCACCGTGAATATGATGGCCTAAACGCTCTCTTAAAATCGGACTAAAAGTAATCGTTCGTTTGGTATTATCAACTACTTCTTCAATCGCTAATTTGCCTAACCAATAAATAAGATGTAAAAATCGGTCGGGTTTTTCATTTGTTCCAAAAGCATCATAAATATCTAAAACTTCAATAAATGTTCTTCCTAATACATTGGCTGCATGCGAAATGGCTTTTTCTTTTTCAATTTGAGATAGTTTTTTAGATTGTAAAGCCGCTTGTTCTAGTTTTTGCCAATCTCGAGAAATTTTTCCTTCGTCATCAATTAAAACACGATCTTTAATTTTGTGTGATTCTATGAAAATAAACGTCAGATGTGTTAAAATATCGTAAATGTCAGATCGTCCACGAGTAATTTCTACATTCATTTGTTCTTCGTCAATTCGGTAGCAATTTCTTTTACGTTTTGGTGGAACTATCGCCTGAAAATGTGATTTTGAATAACCTTCATCAGAGGTTAAATTAATATAACGACATTCTTCAATGCCAACTGGTAAACGTTCAATAACGTATAATAATCCGTTTAACTCTACTTTTTCTTCGGCAATACTGCCATAAATTTCAGGTCGGAGTTCTAATAAAGCCTCTCTTAAAGTTTCACCCGAAACGCCCATTGGTTTATAAAAACCGCGATTGAATAAATGCCTCATTGTAATGTACAATCGTTCGATAGCTGCCGACGATTCTTGCGCTCTAGAACGTGAAATGTTTTTAATTTCCTTCATTAATTTTACTTTCTAACGCGCAAATATAGGGATTTTATGAGTTATTCCATTCAACCATAGAATTAGTTGGTTAGAACTAAATTTATTGCTGGCTCGTATATTGTAATTTTATTTAAAGAATCACTCGAATTAGTATTCATTTGTTTGTTCCATTTTCCTCCAGAAAAAGTATATAAAAATTCTCTCTCTACACGATTGTATAAAATAAAAGGATAGTATGTTTTTTGTATAAAGGTTGTATTGGTTATTGCATCTGTTATTGTCTTTTCTTTTTTATTTTTTTCGATAACTAATTTTTCGAAACCTACAAAAAGTCCTGTTTTTGGCATTTGTAAATTATAATCTGTCACATCAAAAAAGTGTGTTATAGTTCCTTTGTTTACAGAAAAAATCATATTTTTAGTTAGTAATTCTTCACCCGGAAAACCATTAGAATCAACTTTATAAAAACGAATTCGCAAGGTTGCATTGTCGATTCGGCTATCGGTATAAATAGCAACTTGCTTGATGTATTTTGTTTTTTTGTAAGATTGATTATACGGAAAATATTTTACATCTATCCTCGGACCATTATCAAAAGCTTGACAAATAGTGTTGTTGGTTTTACCAATTTCGATTTGTTTGGTTCCGATGCTTTTTGAAATAATAACTTCGTCGAGTTGATAAGCTATTGGAATTAATTTTACTTCTGCTGCTTGCAAAATTGAAACGCTTTTCTTTTCAAATCCTAAAGCAGAAAAGAGTAGTTTTTTGCTTTTTGTAGAGGTGTTGATCACATAAGTTCCGTCTTCTTCTGAAGTTGCTCCACTATTTTCGTTTTCAACCCAAATATTCACAAACGGAATTGGTTTGCCCGAAATGCTGTCTTTTATAACGCCTTTGGTTTGAGCTAATACAATAAAAGGCATTAAGATTGCGAGGATTGTTTTCTTCATTAATTTGACAATATCAAGTTTATAGCTGGTTCCAAAACCTTATTGTTGAACTTTAACAAGTTGCTTTTGGTTTCATTATTATGCCATATGTTTAATTTAAGCCATTTACCATTTGCCATATGATAAGAGTTTTCCTCATCAGATAAAGTACAAACAAGATCAGGAGCATAATATTTTTCGTTTTGTTTTTTGGACCTTCCTTCTATAGTATATTTAAAATCATACTTATTCTTTTCAATCATCAATGATTCAAAGGCAATAAAAACACCTTCTTTTGGAAAAACTAAATTGTATTTCGACAAATCAATTTTGCTTTTTTTTCGTCCTTTTTTAACCATTACAATAATATCTTCCTCTATCAAATCGGAATCAGGCTCTCCATTATCTGCTTTAGAAAAAACGCGTAGTTTAAAAATTGCATCTTTCACATTGCTTTTGGTTATCACTATTGCGCTTTTAATGAATTTTGTTTTGGTATATGTCAATTCATAAGGAAAATATTTAGCATTTAACCAACCTCTATTCCCGGAAATTAAAGTTACATTATTATTCGTTTGATTTCCGATTTCTATTTCAAGTATATTTTTTCTTTTTTCTACAACTACTTCATCCAATTTAAATGAACTTAACTTCAAAACGGTTCTCTCTACTTCAGAAGCTTTTATTATTCTCTTTTCAAAACCTAAAGCAGAAAAAATAAGACTTTTATCTTGTGACACATTGATATTAAATGCTCCGTTTTCTTCTGATGTAGTCCAAATGTTTTCATCTACTGTACAAATATTTACATACGGAATTGGTTGATTGTTTTCATCAACAACAACGCCTTTTATTTGGGCTGAAAGTGAATAACATAATAGGAAAAAAATAATATTGAAAGATTTCATTTTTTTTATTTATGCCTACAAGGTTTTAAAAACCTTTCAAGATATTTAGTTTATCAGCTATTTTTCTATCATTTGAAAGTCGTGGTAATTTATTTTGTCCTCCGAGTTTTCCTATTGATTTCATGTAGTCTTGAAAGCCGTTTTTTAACACTTTTGTAATTACTAAAGTTCGCAATACTTTTCCGACTATCAAATCATCATAATATGAGTTTTGTTGGCGCATTGCATTGTCAATTTGTAACGCAAAATCTTCTAAATTATTGAGTTCTCCCGATGTTTCGGAATCAAATTCGATAAACCATTCGTGATAAGGCAATCCTGAATTTGGTGCAATTTGTGGAGCAACCGTAAACTCGTTTACTCGAATGGTTGTGTTTTTCATTGCTTCTTTCAGCGCCCATTCGACTTCTTTACCAATTACGTGTTCGCCAAATGCAGAAATGTAATGTTTTATTCTACCGGAAACGATAATACGATACGGTTTTAAACTGGTGAATTGAACTGTATCGCCAATGTTGTATGCCCAAAGTCCGGCGTTGGTAGAAATAATTAAAACATAATTCACACCAATTTCTACTTCTCCAATAGTATATCGTTTTGGTCCTGAAGTTTCGGGATTGTTAAAAAACTCTTCACTTTTTACAAATTCGTAAAAAATTCCAGAATTCAAAAGCAACAACATTCCTTTGTCTTTCTGTGAATCTTGGTAGGCGAAAAAGCCTTCGGATGCTGGAAATAGCTCAATAGAATCGACTTTTCTTCCGATAAGATTTTCAAATTTTGCACGATAGGGTTCGTAATTCACACCACCATATATAAATAAATTGAAGTTTTTGAATAATTGTCCAACTGGTTTTTTTGTTTTTTCTTCTAATTTCTCGAAATACATTTGCACCCACGATGGAATTCCGGAAATTACCGACAAGTTTTCATTAAAAGTTTCTTCAACTATAGCATTTACTTTGGTTTCCCAATCGTCAATGCAATTGGTTTCCCAACTTGGCATTCGGTTTTTTTGCAAATATTTCGGAACAAAATGGGCGACAATTCCAGAAAGTCGACCGAGTTGAATTCCGTTTTTTTCTTCTAAAACCGGACTTCCTTGTAAAAATATCATTTTACCGTCAACAAAATCAGCATTTCCAGTTTCGTGAATGTAGTTCAGAATAGCATTTCGAGCAGCTTGAATATGAAAAGGCATCGATGCTTCGGTTAACGGAATGTATTTTGCTCCAGACGTTGTTCCTGATGTTTTGGCAAAATACAATGGTTTTCCTTTCCAAAGTATGTTTTCTTCGCCTTTTACAACTTTGTCAATATAAGGTCGTAATTCTTCATAATCACGAACCGGAACTTGTTTGGTAAAATCTTCAAAAGTTGTGATTGTAGAAAAATTATGGTCTTTTCCGAACTGAGTGTTTTCCGCTTGACGGATTAAATCAAAAAACACTTTTTGCTGCGTTGCAACGGGATTTTGAATCCATTTTTGTGATTTTTTATGGATTTTTCTTGCGAAAATTTTGGCAATAACTGATTTAATCGACATAATACTATTTTTTCTTTTTAGCTTTTTTGTCTTCTTCTTTAATTCGTTTTTCTTCAGCTTCAACTTGTTTGCGTAGTACTATTTCTTTTTCAGATGCTTCAACATTTTCGGGTTTAACCAACTCAACTTCGGAAGCTAAAATAGAATCTTTATTGACTTTTTCATATTCTAAATCGCCGTTTAAAACTTTAATTATAGATTGTTGATAGGCTTCGTTTTTCTTTAAAGCATTGGTTAACGAATCTGATTTTAATGCCAATTCAGTTGCATCTTTACGTAATTGTGTTGATGCATAACCTGGAATATATTCGCGTAAAGGTGTAAAAGCAATGATAAAAGTGGTGACAAAAATGATAATAATTGCTCCAATTGTGGCTACTACAAAAACATTCATTAAAGTTAATCGAAGGGAAAAAATTTCTTCAAAAGTGTCTTCATTCAAAATAACCAAACGGTTTTTAGTGAATAATTTTTTCTTAATTAACTGTCGTTTAAGTCTATTTTCAGACATGCTCTTGGATTATAGCACAAAGATAGAAAAATATGTTTTGTAACCCATTTTATATATTTAACGTTGTTTAACTATAAATAATTGGTAGAAAATTAAATCTATTCTAATTTCTTTTTACCTTTGTGATGTTATTTTATTAAAAATCGGCGAAAGCTTAAAAATTATATATCATGGGAAGAATGGGACCAACAGAATGGATTGTAATAGGAATTGTTATTTTATTGCTTTTTGGAGGTAAAAAAATTCCGGAACTAATGAAAGGATTAGGATCTGGTGTTAAAGAATTTAAAAATGCTTCGAAAGGCGATCAGCCTGCGGATTCTAAAAGCGAAGAAACAAAATAATTATTTCTTCACAAATCATAATTAAAAATCCAAATTCTAATTGTAGTAATTAGGATTTGGATTTTTATGTTTTTTATAATTTAATAACTTCTTCGATTATTTTTTGTTTGCAGGTTTCCCAATTGAAATTGAGAAACATTTTGGGTTGTGGTTGTTCATTAGCTTCTTCAAAATAGGACAAGCTTTTTAAAACCATAAATTCTGAACCGTCATGGTATTTTTGGAGATAAAAATCTAACATTTGTTTTAGAGAGAATTCATTTAACAAAAAATATAAATCAATAAAATCTTTTTTACTTCCGCGTCCAGCAATTGCGTTAAGTTTCATTGCTGCTATATCTTTGGTAGAAAGCATTCTAATACCTTCTATTTCAAGTGGTTTTTCTATAAGTTGGTATTGATAATTTACAAAATCAACCTTAATTCCTGAAACATCTGTTATCAAAATATTTTTTGAACTTTTTGATACTTCCGTTTTTCCAAAATTATTTAATAATTTTATAAATAAGTCAAAATCGATTTCTTGTTTTCCAAATAAATCAATATCGACTGAATTTCTGTGGCCCATTTGTAATGATAGAGAAGTGCCGCCAACTAAATAAAATTTTGAAAAAATTTCAACTTTCATTAGTTTTCTCAAGAGTTCCATAAGTTCGGGAACAACTGTCTGTGTTTGTAGCATCTAAATTCGGTTTTATCAATTTTAAATAGTGTTGATACAAATGAAAGTGTAACGGCGTCTAAAGATCTTGCGTTTAAAGATGCGTGCTTAATTGCTTCCATTCCGTAAAGTTTTTTAATCAGCTCCCAATCTTTCATTTTCCCATACTCTAAAACTCTTTGAATAAAAAAGTTTTTATGTTTTTCAAATTCAAACCCATTCAAATCCACATCCCAAAAAAGGTGTTGCGAAAAGTCGTTTATGGTAATTTCTTGGTTCATAATAACAAAGGTAGCTATTTTTACAAAATCATCGTTAACTGAATTCGCTTTCGATCTTCATCTACTTCAACGACTTTTACTTGAACGTGTTGGTGTAATTTTACCACTTCATTTACATCAGAAACAAAAGCGGCTTTAAGTTGTGAAATGTGAACCAAACCACTTTCTTTAATTCCGATATCAACAAAACAACCAAAAGCAGTTATATTGTTGACAATTCCTGGTAAAATCATTCCCGTTCGTACATTTTTTATCGATGTTACATTGGGATCAAATTCAAAAACTTTAGCTGATTTTCGTGAATCAAGTCCTGGTTTTTCTAGTTCTTTTACAATGTCTTTTAATCCGAGTATTCCTATTTCTTTAGTACAATAATCGTCTAATTTTAATTGGTTTATTTTTTCTTTATTAGCAATTAACTCATTGACCGAAATTTTTAAATCTTTCGCCATTTTTTCCACAATTGGATAAGCTTCTGGATGTACTGCCGAATTGTCTAACGGATTTTTACCATTTTGAATTCGTACAAAAGCTGCCGCCTGCTGATAGGCTTTTTCGCCTAATCGAGGCACTTTTTTTATTTGTTTTCGATCTTCAAATGGTCCGTTTTCAGAACGATATGTAATGATATTTTCAGCCATTTTTTCGCCAATTCCAGATACATAACTCAACAACGATTTGCTTGCTGTATTGATATTAATTCCAACCGAATTCACACAACGAACTACAACAGTATCTAATTCTTCTCGTAATTTTACTTGGTCTACATCGTGTTGGTATTGTCCGACACCAATTGATTTTGGATCAATTTTTACCAATTCTGCTAAAGGATCTGCTAATCGTCTTCCTATAGAAACCGAACCACGAACGGTAACATCAAAATTTGGAAATTCATCACGTGCAATTTTTGATGCTGAATACACCGATGCTCCAGCTTCTGAAACTATAAAAACTTGAATTGGCTTATCAAAAGCAATTTTCTTAATAAAGAATTCGGTTTCCCGAGAAGCTGTTCCGTTTCCGATAGAAATTGCTTCAATATTATAGGCATTTACCATGGATCGGATTTTTTTCATCGCCATCGCATCTTCCTTTTGTGGTGCGTGAGGATAAATGGTTTCGTTGTACAACAAATCGCCTTTTTCATCCAAACAAACCACCTTACAACCTGAACGAAATCCTGGATCGATTGCTAAAATTCTTTTTTCTCCCAAAGGTGGCGCGAGTAACAACTGATTTAAATTCTGTGCAAAAACGTCAATAGCTTTGATATCGGCTTTGGATTTAGCATTTTGTAACGTTTCGTTCGAAATTGCAGGTTCAAGCAAACGTTTATAACTGTCTTTTATCGCTAATTCTATATGATGTTTGGCTTTTGAATTTCTGTTTTTTATGGTGTTTTCTTCGATAAAATCAAACGCATCTTGTTTTTCTATTTCAACATTTAATTTTACAAATCCTTCGGCTTCGGCTCGCAACATTGCTAATAATCGGTGCGATGGCGCTTTAGAAATTAATTCGGACCAATCAAAATACTGTGAAAATTTTTGAGCTGCTTCTTCTTCTATTTTGGTTTTTGTGCCTTTAGTGGAAAGAATTCCGTTACGTTGAAATAAACGACGAAGGTTTTTCCGAATGTATGTGTTTTCGTTAATCCATTCGGCGATAATATCTCTGGCGCCTTGTAATGCCTCCTCTTCATTCTTGACTTTATGATTTATATATTTAGAAGCAATAATATCCAAATCATCATTGTTTTGAGCCATAATATGTTGCGCCAAAGGTTCTAATCCGATTTCGCGAGCAACATCGGCTCGAGTTTTTTTCTTCTTTTTAAAAGGTAAATACAAATCTTCAATTTCTTGTAAATCGAAACTTTCTTGGATTTTTTTAGCTAATTCGGGAGTAAGTTGTTCCTGTTCTTCTATTAATTTTAATACACTTTCTTTTCGTTTTACAATTTCATCGTATTGTTTCGAAAGTTTGGCAATTTGTTCGATAATTACTTCGTCTAGATTTCCGGTTTGGTCTTTACGATAACGAGAAATAAATGGAATCGTACAATCTTCTGAAAGCAATTTTAAGGTGGCGCCAATGTTTTTTGGAGATGCGTTTGTTTGGCTTTGAATGAATTGGATTTTGGTCATTATTATTTATTTTTTTCTTCTTTTAAAAATTCATAATCCTGTTCCAATTCTTCAATTAATTGCTTACTTATTGGAAGTGTTGCTTTTTCATTCGTATCAATATTCAGTTTTAAATCTGAAATAATAAAATTAAGTGTATTTAAAAATTCTGAATCGTTTAAAAGTTTATCTAAATCAATAATTGAATCATAATTCATATCCCAAAAACTATAATTTTTAAAATATTTCAACATAAATGGTTTAACATCAATTATGTTTTTATTAAAATTATTTACGTCTATTTGATTAAAAATCATCATATCATAGTAACTAAGCAAGTCGTTTTTAGTTTTTGTGTCTTTTATTAGATTAATGTTTTTTGCTTCTATTTTTTTAAATCCGAGTGTACTATTAGATAAACTTATTGGATTTGGTAAATTAGATATAATTTTTTTTATTTCATCAGAATTAATTTCATTCCCTTTTTTATTTAAAATCAGATTTTTTAATTTTATTATTTTATTAACCCTTTTCTTCTGACCATTAAGATATACGGCATTATCTTGGTAATCTGTTTTTAATTCTGAATATAGCTGAGATATAGCTTCTTTCAAAAACTTTTTATCTTGAAGATCATTTTGATAATCATTGTATTTTGCAGCTAAAGTTACACCTGTAAAAATGAGAGCTAATTCAACTACTATATATTTTAAATCAAGTATTTTTTTTAATTTAATTCTATCCAATATTCTTCTTACTATCATAGCTTTTTTTTAATCTTGTACAATAAAATCTTTTGGATCTTCTTTATTAAATTCGGGTTGAATATTAGTATGATTAATGTGGAATTTTTCGAACAAAACCTGTTCTACTTTATCTAGCAAAGTATTAAATTCACTCATCTTAATGTTTTCCGAACAATCTAAATGCGCTTCAAGATGCAACTCTTCATCATTAAGATGCCAAACATGAATGTGGTGTAATTTGTTAACGCCTACTATTTTATGAACTTCACGAACAATTTCTTTAATATCAATATGTTCTGGTGTAAAAAGCATTAGCATTTTTGTGGAAGTTTTAAGTAAATCTACTCCAACTACAATTAAATAAATTGCAATTAGAATCGTCATAATGCTATCAACCCAAAACCAACCATAAAATTTCATTAGTAGTCCACCAACTAAAACCGCTAAAGAAGCCATCATATCGGTAAATAAATGCAAATAAGCCGATTTCATATTGATGTTGTGTTTGGCATCTTTCTTTAATAATAGTGCCGAAAAACCATTTACTACAATTCCTAAAATAGCCAACCAAATAACTAAATTAGATTGGATTGGCTGTGGATTAAAAAAACGTTCGATTGCACCATAAATTAACAATAAAGCTACAATTACAAGTGTTGTAGCGTTTATAAAAGCAGCGATTAATTCGGCTCTTTTATATCCAAATGTTTGATCTAAAGAAGCTTTTTTTCTAGAAAGTTTATGAGCAAATAAACTAAAACCTAATGAAAGTACGTCAGAAAAATTATGAAGAGCATCAGAAATTAAAGCCAAACTTCCTGATATAATTCCGCCAACAACCTGAGCAATAGTAATTAAAAGATTTAGTAAGATAGAATACACCAAATTCTTCCCTTTTACTTCATGCTTGTGGATATGAATGTGGTTCATTTTTAGTTTGTTATCGAATAAGAATAAATATGTAAACCTATCTCTAAATAAAAATATCCTATAGGTAAATTAATCAACATTAAAAGTAAAGTTAGTAAAATTTTATTTTTTAAAGCGCTTTTTTTTACCAGATGTACAATCAATACAATGAATAAATATCCGTTTATACTAAAAGCCAGGACCATAAAAAATAAAGCAAAATAAATAATGGTGTTGGAGTGTGATAAATAATAAAATAATAAGATTGAAGAACCTATAAAAAAACTAGCAATTGCAGTTATTTTAGCATATAAAATTGTTTTTTCATCGCTAAGAAATAGATTGTTATCCATAGTATTAACAGCTAATTTTATTTACACGTGTAGCATGTCTTCCGCCTTCGAAAGTAGTATTTAAAAAAATATCTACCATTTCAATTGCTTGTTGAATGGATGTAAATCGCGCCGGAATACTAATAATATTCGCGTCGTTATGTTGACGCGCTAAACCTGCGATTTCTTTAGTCCAACACAAAGCAGCTCTTACACCTTGGTGTTTGTTTGCCGTTATTGCGATTCCATTTCCTGAGCCACAAATAACAATTCCAAAATCAACCTTTTTAGTTTCTACATCATTCGCCACTTTATGACCAAAATCAGGATAATCAACGCTATCGAAAGTATCGGTTCCGTGATTGGTAATTTCATATCCTTTTGATTGTAAAAAAGCTACTATAGCTAATTTATAATCAGGTCCAGCGTGATCGTTTCCAATAGAGATTTTCATGTTAATTGTATTTGATTTTATCAGTACAAATTTATACAATCTATTGGTTATATAGAATTGAAATGAAAAATAATATAAACGATTGATTATTAAATCGTAAGAAAAATTTATTTATTTAAACAACTAAAAATCAATTATTTAATTATTAAAATTATCTAATGTTAATAAAGTTTTTTAATTCGTTGATATTCAGTTAACCTTAAATTAACATTAGCTGTTAACAACTTTAGATAGTTTTTAAGAACTTTTTCTTGGTTGTATGTAATTAAATTGTAATCAAAAACTGGAATCAGAAAACCTAATTTAATTTGTGTGTTTTTTAGAAAAGTTATCACTACAAAATAATGGTTTGTCAACAATTTTTTTAAAAGAAGTTATTTACAATTATAATCATTTATTACTTATAAACAACTGTTAATTAAATATTAAAAACACTTAAAAATGAGTGACTTATTATCTTACGCTTATGTTGATAAATAAGTATAAAAAAAAATAACTTAAAAAAAATTTATTTATAAAAAAACTTATTATACCAATTAACACGCTATAATAACCATTATAAATTAATTTAAAATTAAAATTTCTTTTTATTGTTTTTAATAGCTGTTGACAACTTTATATTTTTTAAAGATAAAAGTATAGATTTTAAACAATCTTTAAATTAGAATCTAAATCATCTAAAATCTCTTGAACTAAATCTGCATCATTCGGATGAATTTTTAATTTAATTCCGCCATAAGCATAACTCGCAAAAGGATGAATAGAAACTAAATTTTCATTCTCAAAAAAATGTACAATTCCTTTATTCTCTAAAATCGATTTTAAAACCACAATTTCGGTGTGTGAATTAAAAATTGCAATTGTTATAAAATGATTCATTTCTTTTTTTATAAAGATAAGTAAAAGTTATTTTTTAGATAAATCTATTCTCTATTTTCTATTATCTAAATTCTTCTTTGTAATTTTCAGCATTAATAAGAGATTAACAATGAGTAAAACACCTAAAAAGTTCGGAAAAAACACTAAAACCTTTTCCGAAAAGATTTTTAAAATACTATCAAAAAATTCGAATAAACCTTTCAATTACAAACAAATAGCTGCTATTTTAGAATTGGACGATACCAAAAGTAGAAACGAAATTATTAAGGATTTAAAAATATTATCAGCACAAAAACTAATTATCGAATCGGAACCTGGTAAGTATTTAGTTAAAGCAACTAGTCAAAAATACTACGAAGGAAAAATTGACATGACCAGTCGAAAAACAGGTTATTTTGTTTGTGACGAATTAGAAAATGATGTTTTTGTTCCGTTTACAAATTTAAATCACGCTTTAGACGGCGACACGGTAAAAGCGTATGTTTACGATAGACGAAGTTCACGAAAACCCGAAGCTGAAGTATTAGAAATAGTAGAAAGAGCTAAATTAGAATTTGTAGGTGTGATTTCCGTTCAGAAAAATTTCGGATTTGTAACTACTACAAATGCTAAAATGTACACCGATATTTTTATTCCGAAAAACAAATTAGGAGAAGCTCAACACGGAGAAGTGGTATTAGTAAAAATGGAAGATTGGCCTCAAAAAGCCGATTCACCTTTTGGAACTGTTATAAAAGTATTAGGAAAACCTGGCGAACACAATACCGAAATTCACGCTATATTAGCTGAATACGGTTTGCCTTATGATTTTCCTATCGAAGTAGAAGCGTATGCGAATAAAATTGATACTTCAATTACTCCTGAAGAAATCAAAAAACGTCGCGATATGCGAAATGTGTTGACATTTACCATCGATCCGAAAGATGCAAAAGATTTTGATGACGCTTTATCATTTCAAGTTTTAGAAAATGAAAATTTCGAAATTGGTGTTCATATTGCCGATGTTTCGCATTATTTACAAGAAGGAACTATTTTAGATGACGAAGCTTTTAATCGAGCAACTTCGGTATATTTAGTTGATAGAGTTGTTCCGATGTTGCCAGAAGTATTATCCAATTTTGCTTGTTCACTTCGTCCGAATGAAGAAAAATATACGTTTTCAGCCATTTTCGAATTAACACCAAAAGCAGAAGTAGTGAATCAATGGTTTGGAAGAACGGTTATTTATTCTGATCAGCGTTTCTCTTATGAAGAAGCACAGCAAATTATAGAAAGCAACACTAAAAACTTTAATTCCGATGAAAAAAAGTTGCTTCTTGGCGACACCGATAAAAATAATGTTCAGTCGCCAAAATGGAAATCGAATGTAATTCCAGCAGAAATTTCGTTAACTGGAAAAGAATATCAAGTGTCTGATGAGATTGTTTTTGCTACTTTAAAGCAAGATGAACTAGCAAAAATTCTGAGAAGAAAACGTATGGCAAATGGAGCAATTTCGTTTGATAAAGTAGAAGTAAAATTTAATTTAAATCAAGAATTTGAACCAGTTGGCGTTTATTTTAAAATATCTAAAGATGCCAATCATTTGATAGAAGAGTTTATGCTCTTAGCCAATAGAAAAGTGGCTGAATTCATAGGAAAACAAAAGAAAACTTTTATTTACAGAATTCACGACGAACCTAACGAAGATAAGTTGTTTGCAATGCAAGCCTTGATTTCTAAGTTTGGATACAAAATAGATTTACGAAATAAACAAGATATTTCTAAATCGCTCAATCAATTATTAGAAGATGTAAACGGAAAAAAAGAGCAAAATTTAATCGATACATTAGCGATTCGAACGATGAGTAAAGCTAAATATTCAACTGATAATATTGGTCATTATGGATTAGCTTTTGATTATTACAGTCATTTTACATCACCAATAAGGCGTTATCCAGATGTTATGGCACACCGATTATTGCAGTTTTATTTGGATGGTGGAAAAAGTGCTAGTGAAGAAGTGTATGAAGAAAAATGCGTTCATTCGAGCGAAATGGAATATTTAGCTGCACAAGCCGAACGTGATTCGGTCAAATACATGCAAGTCAAATACATGCAAGATCACAAAGATGAAGAGTTTTTAGGAGTGATTTCAGGAGTTACCGAATGGGGAATTTATGTCGAAATTATCGAAAACAAATGCGAAGGAATGTGCAGAATTAGAGAGATTAAAGATGATTACTACACTTTTGATGATAAGCAATATGCATTGGTTGGTGAAATGTCAAAGAGTATTTTACAATTAGGTGATGAAGTTTACGTTAAAGTAAAGAACGCCGATTTAGTAAAAAAACAATTGGATTTTCACTTCATCAGAAAAAACGAATAAAATGAAAAAGGTTATAGTAATTTTAGGATTACTTTTAAGTCAAATTTCCTTATCTCAAGAAGAAAAAGTAATCAAACAAACAGGAGATTTTAATAAAGTAACATCTTTTGATAGAATAGATGTTGTATTAATTGCGGCTAAAGAAAATAAAATAATTTTAATAGGAGATAATGCTAAGGAAGTAGAAATTATAAACAAAAACGGTGAGCTTAAAATAAGATTACCTTTATCAAAATTATTAAAAGGCGATAATATATCAGCAACTGTTTATTTTAAAGACATTATAGCAATTGAAGCCAATGAAGGTTCAAGAATTTCAAGCGAAGCGGTTTTTAAAACAGTTAATTTTGATGTTATTGCTAAAGAAGGTTCAGAAATTGCAGTAAATGTTGATGCAACCAAACTTACGGTAAAAGGCGGAGCTGGATCGAGTATTACTATTGATGGAAAAGCACAAAATCAAGAGGTTTTATTGAATTCAGGAGCGTTATTTTATGGAAGTAAACTCATTACAAAACACACTATAATTACTGTAAATGCTGGTGGTGACGCCGATATAAATGCGACCGATTTAGTAGACGCAAAAGTAAGAGCTGGTGGCATTATTACCATTTTTGGAAATCCAAAACAAATCAATCAAAAAACTATTGCAGGAGGAAGAATTGAGCAAGTAAAGTAGATTTATTTTAATTTCTAAATATAAAATTTTAAATTGCAAGATAAATTTGGATTAAAAAATCATTATGCTCAACGATATTTTTACGGCAATTCCACTCGGATTCTTTCTCAGTTTTATGATTGGTCCCGTTTTTTTTGTTTTGTTAGAAACGAGTGTAGTAAAAGGCTTTAGAGCAGCAATGATGCTCGATTTTGGTGTTGTTTTAGCAGATATTATATTTATTTTAGTTGCTTATTTCAGCAGTTATCGATTAATAGAAAGTTTAAAAGACGAACCTGCTTTATTTATTTTTGGCGGATTAATAATGTTGACTTATGGCATTATTACTTTTGTACAAACAAAAAAAGCTTCTAAAAATATCGATTTAGAAGATCCAGTAGAATTAGCAAAAAATAATTATTTAAGTCTGTTTATAAAAGGTTTTTTCTTAAACTTTATTAATATTGGTGTATTGGGATTTTGGCTGGCAGTTATACTTACAGTTGGTCCACAATTAGAATTAAAAGCGTCGCGAATGTTGGTTTTTTTCTCTACATTAATACTAAGTTATTTGGTTACCGATGTATTTAAAATACTTTTGGCTAAACAATTACGGAATCAACTTAATCCAAAAAACATCATTTTAATCAAAAAAACCATTAGCATCATACTTATTATTTCTGGATTGATTTTACTGACACAAGGTTGGTTTCCTAAAGAAAAACAAATTGTAAATTCTGCTTTTGAGAAGTTGGAAAAGAAGGATTAGTGTTCTCATATTCTTGTCATTCCGAGGAACGAGGAATCTCATAAGTAATTCAGATTATGAGATTCCTCGTTCCTCGGAATGACAAAAGGTCGAAACACTTATTTATATTACTCTTAATGATAGTTTGATATCAAATCAATGTCCGGATTCGAACACAACTTTAATTAATTTTTCTTAAAAAATTCATATAAAAAAAACCCCCAAGTTTGCTTGAAGGTTTTAAAGGCATCGTCCGGATTCGACACAACTTTAATTAATTTTTCTTAAAAATTTCACATAAAAAAAACCTCCAAGTTTGCTTGAAGGTTTTAGAGGCATCGTCCGGATTCGAACCGGAGTAGGAGCTTTTGCAGAGCCCAGCCTAGCCGCTCGGCCACGACGCCAATTATTTATTGGATTGCAAATATAGTAAAAAGTTTAAAAGCCAAAAGCCAAAAGCCAAAAGTTTTTAAAATTCGTAATTCACAAATCGTAATTCGTAATTTTTTTAATTCCGGTATTCTTCCATTTCAATCGTAACTGCTTCAACATCACCACCAATTGGCGGATTTAGTTTAGAAACAGACAAAATAATTCTAGAAACCGAAGGTATTTCTTTAAAAATTTTGGTGATGATTCTATTGGCAACATGCTCTAATAATTTAGAACGAATTGCCATTTCCTCTTCTACAATGGTATTCAAAAGCACATAATCAACAGTATCTTTCAGCTCATCAGATTTTGAAGATTTGCGCAAATCGGTTTTAATCTCTAAATCAACTCGATAATCAGAGCCTATTTTCTTTTCTTCTTCTAAACAACCATGAAAAGAAAAAGTGCGTATATTTTGGAGTTTTATTGTTCCCATTTATTGAGTAGTCAGTGTTTAGTAATAAGTGTTCAGTTTGAATACATTAAATATTAATGCATCTATTATTTATTATCTATTATCTATCATCTAAATTTTTATCTTTGCTAAAATTACAAAATAAAAATGTCAACAGAAGAAAAGGCGCTCAATTTTATCGAACAAATTATAGAAGAAGATTTAAAAAACGGTTTGTCACAAGATAAATTGCGTTTTCGATTTCCTCCAGAACCAAATGGTTATTTACATGTTGGTCACGCCAGCGCAATTTGTTTAAATTTCGGATTAGGAATTGATTATCAAGCACCTGTAAATTTAAGATTTGATGATACTAATCCAGCAAAAGAAGAGCAAGAATTTGTTGATGCTATTAAAAAAGATATCGAATGGTTGGGTTTTAAATGGTCTGAAGAGCGTTATGCATCTGATTATTTCCAACAATTATACGATTGGGCAATTGAATTTATAAAGAATGGAAAAGCTTATGTTGATAGTCAATCGTCGGAGGCAATGGCAATTCAAAAAGGAACGCCAACATCTCCAGGAACAGATTCTCCGTACCGAAACCGTTCCATCGAAGAAAATTTAGATTTATTTACTCGGATGAAAAATGGAGAATTCGAAGAAGGAACTTATATTTTAAGAGCTAAAATAGATATGGCTTCAACCAATATGTTGCTTCGTGATCCTATTATGTATCGAATATTAAAAAAACACCATCATCGAACCGGTAATGATTGGTGTATTTATCCAATGTACGATTGGGCTCATGGTGAAAGTGATTATTTAGAACAAATTTCTCATTCGTTTTGTACACTCGAGTTTTTACCACACAGAGAATTATATGATTGGTTTTTAGATCAAATTTATGACAGTTCAAAAGTACGTCCGAAACAACGTGAATTTGCACGAAGAAATCTTTCACATACAGTAGTTTCAAAACGTAAATTATTACAATTAGTAGAAGAAAATCATGTTACTAGTTGGGACGATCCTCGAATGAGTACGATTTCGGGAATGCGAAGACGAGGTTATACACCAACAGCAATTCGGAATTTTGCCAACACTATTGGCATTGCCAAACGAACCAATTTAATTGATGTTTCCCTCTTAGAGTTTTGTGTTCGTGAAGATTTGAATAAAATTGCACCACGAGTAATGGCAGTTTTAAATCCAGTTAAATTGGTAATAACTAATTATCCAGACGGAAAAACAGAAGAATTAGAAGCCGAAAATAATCCAGAAGAGGAAGTAATGACGTTTCGAAAAGTGCCTTTTACAAAAGAATTGTATATCGAAAGAGACGATTTTCAAGAGGAAGCCAATAAGAAATTTTTTCGTTTAACATTAGGAACAGAAGTTCGTTTAAAAAACGCTTATATCATCAAAGGCGAAAGCGTTATAAAAGATGCTGATGGAACTATAATCGAAATTCATTGTACCTATGATCAAGATTCTAGAAGCGGAAGCGGATCCGAAGCATCACAACGAAAAGTAAAAGGAACTATTCATTGGGTTTCTATAAATCACGCTATTGAAGCTCAAGTTCGCATTTACGATCGTTTGTTTTCCCAAGAAAGTCCAGATGGAAATAAAGAAATCGATTTTAAAGAATTCATCAATCCGAATTCCTTGCAAGTAATTACAGGATATTTAGAACCAAGCTTGCAATCGGCACAAAATTTAGAACATTTTCAGTTTCAACGGTTGGGTTATTTTTGTGTGGATAAAGATTCGACAACACAAAAATTGGTTTTTAACAAAACTGTTGGCCTTCGAGATACTTGGGCAAAAGTGGAAAATAAAGAATAATTTTCACAATAGATTTTATAAATGAAAAGCTCACGGCTATGTGGGCTTTTTATTATTATTTAAAAAGCTTATTACATTTAAAACATTTATAGTTTTTAGCAATCGCAAAGAGCTTTCATAAATAACTTGTGTTTTATTTATTCAAAACAGCAATGTGTTTTTACTTTTCTGACTCCAACGGTTCTTACAACGTTTTATTTAAAGTTTCGGATGTTAATTATTAAAAAAACATAAAAGTTGTTTACTGTTTATAGTTTATAGTAAACAACTAATATAAGTGTTCAAGGGTTTTGATGTAATAACTGACTTATAAAAAAAGAGCTTACTTTCGTAAACTCTTTTAATTTTATGTAAAAAGTAATTTAAACTTCTTCAGTTGGATCTGAAGTATCTGATGGATTATAATCTGTTGACGTGTGATCTATTTTTTTCTTAATACGTTTGGGTTGATTCTTCATCGTTTCGCCAATTTGGTTACTGGCTGAAAAACTCGCCACCATATTATTCAACATATCACTTCCTGCTTGAGGTGAATTGGGCAATAAAATTAAATTAGAATTGGTATCAGCACCAATTGCTTGTAACGTATCGTAATGTTGTGTTACAACAATTAACGCAGAGGCTTCTTGTGAATTAATTCCAACCGAATTCAAAACCTCTACACTTTCTACTAATCCACGCGCAATTTCTCTACGTTGGTCGGCAATACCTTGACCCTGCAATTTCTTGCTTTCTGCCTCGGCTTTCGCTTTAGCAACAATTCTGATTCGCTGTGCTTCACTTTCAAATTCGGCAGCCGTTTTTTCTCTATCTGCCGCGTTAATTCGGTTCATAGCATTTTTAACTTGTAAGTCAGGATCGATATCGGTCACCAAAGTATTGATAATATCATAACCGTAAGTTGACATTGCTTCGTTCAATTCGCGTTTTACCGCAATTGCAATATCGTCTTTGCGTTCAAAAACATCATCTAAAATAAGTTTTGGAACTTCAGCACGCACTACATCAAAGACATAAGCCGTAATTTGATCGTGAGGATATTCTAATTTATAAAACGCTTCATATACTTTATCTTGAATGACATTAAATTGTACTGAAACTTTCATTTTGATAAACACATTATCTTTGGTTTTGGTTTCAATAATAACATCCAATTGTTGAATTCTAAGGTTTACTCTTCCTGCAACTCTATCAATGATAGGAATTTTAAGTTGTAAACCAGAATTTCTAATGCTTGTAAATTTTCCAAACCGCTCTATTACAACTGCAGTTTGTTGCTTAACGGTAAAGAAGGATGAAAAGAAAATAATCAATCCGAAGACGATGAAAACAATAAGAAAAATATCCATTTTATACTATTTATTTGGTTAATGTAGTTATTATACGATAAAAATGTATGTTTGTTACAAATTATAATTTTAATAATGAAGAATCTTTTTTTTACCTCAATCCTTTTCTTTTTTTCTATTACTTCCTATTCTCAATATGGCGAAAGAGATGGAAATCGCATCGGAATTACAGTTGGTGTTTCGCAAACCACTTTAACCACTTCTAACTTTATTACTAAACCAGGAATAGGTTGGAATGGCGGTTTATCTGTTCGTGGAAACTACTATAACAATTGGAGTATGATTTTTGGAATGCAATTTTTCCAAAATAATTTTAAGTTAGAAACGCTTACGCCAACTTTTCAAAAAGCAGATATAAATTATAGTTTATCTGGAGCTCAAGTTCGATTATTATTAAGTTACAATGTGGTAAAAAACCATGTTTCTTTAGATTTTGGACCTGTTTTGCAAGTAAACGGTAATTTAAGTGTCGATGCTAAAGAAGAAAACAATAGTATTTCAGGAACTCTTTTAAAAGCCAATCAAATTTTAGAAGTAAATAAAATTAATGGTAATTTGTATGCTGGAATTTCTGCTGGAAACCGACGAATTCGAGCTATTGTATTTTATCAATACGGATTTACAAATAGCTTAAACAATTTGAATAGTCAAGACGGCTTGCGATTACTTAACGGAAACAGAGAATTTAAAGGAAATTTAGGAACGATTAGCGGACAAATTTTATTTAATTTGTAATCAGCCACTAATCCACAGATTATTGTTAAAATCTGTCAATCAGTTGCTAAATCGTTTGAACTAATTACAAATTTGCAATCGCTTTTTCTAATCGCTTAATGGTTTCCTCTTTTCCAATTAATTCAACTATATCAAATAAATGTGGACCTTTTAAAGCGCCCACTAAACTCAATCGAAAAGGTTGCATTACTCTTCCCATTCCAATTTCGTTTTGAGTCATCCAATCTTTCACAATCGTTTCGATGTTGATTGATGTAAAATCTTCAATTGGATTTAAAATAGCAATCAATTGTTGCATTAATCTCGATGTATCTTCTTTCCAGTTTTTGGACGCTTTTTCATCATAGGAGGTTGGTGCGACAAAAAAGTAATCACTCATTTCCCAAAATTCAGAAACAAAATTCGCGCGTTCTTTTGTTAAAGAAATAATTTTTGTTAACGCTGTCTTTCCGAATAAAGAGAAGGAATCTGTTGTTTTTTCTGCAATTATGGTTTGAAAACTTTCTACCAAACTTTCATCGCTTTGCTTCTGTAAATACTGATGATTAAACCATTTATTTTTCTCAGGATCAAATTTTGCTCCCGATTTATGAACTCGATTTAAATCGAATTTTTCTATTAATTCTTTTAAAGAAAAAATTTCTTGTTCTGTTCCGTCATTCCATCCCAACAAAGCTAAAAAGTTAATTACTGCTTCTGGGAAAAAACCATTTTCACGATAACCTGGTGAAATTGCTCCGCCAGTTCGTCCTTCGTCCTCGTGTCCTTCTTCTGTTTGCCATTCTAAAGGAAATACTGGAAAACCTAATTTATCGCCATCACGTTTGGATAATTTTCCGTTTCCGATTGGTTTCAAAATCAACGGTAAATGCGCAAATTCAGGAGCTTCCCAGCCAAAAGCTTTATATAACAAACAATGCAAAGGCATCGATGGCAACCATTCTTCACCACGAATTACGTGTGAAGTTTCCATCAAATGATCGTCGACAATATTTGCCAAATGATAGGTTGGCATTCCGTCACTTTTAAACAACACCTTGTCGTCTAATAAATTAGTTGCAAATTGAATATCACCACGAATAATATCATATAAATTTAAAGTTTCATCAATAGGCGTTTTAAATCGGATAACAAAATCATCTCCAGCTGCGATTCTTTTATTTGTTTCTTCCACAGTTAGTACTAAAGAAGTATCTAATTTTTCACGATTACTCCAATTGTAAATAAAAGTTTTTCCTTCGGTTTCGTATTGTTTTCTCAAAGAATCTAAAGCATCAGAAGTATCAAATGCATAATACGCCCAACCTGAATTTATTAATTGATTGGCGTATTGTTTGTACAATTCTTTTCTCTCCGATTGGCGATAAGGTCCAAATTTTTCATTCTTACCAACGGTTTCGCTTGGTGCAATTCCTAACCAATCTAAAGCTTCAAAAATGTAGTTTTCAGCTCCAGGAACAAATCTATTTTGATCGGTATCTTCAATTCGCAAGTAAAAAACGCCGTTGTTTTTCTTTGCAAATAAATAATTAAATAACGCAGTACGAACACCACCAATATGTAAAGGACCAGTTGGACTTGGCGCAAATCGAACACGAACTTGTTTTGACATTTGTTGAAAATTATAATTTAATTTTAAGCTACGTAAGCTAAATTGTTTCGCAAAGATACAATTTTAGGCATAAGTGAAAAGGCAAAAGGCAATAGTTAGAGAATATTTCTAGATCAAAATCTTAACAAACTTTTGGCTATTGCCTAATGGCTAATTTTTATTACTTTTATCGGTTATAAATAAAAGAATTTCAATTTTGGAAAAATCGAATGCTATTTACGATAAACTCGAACAGTTTATTAATAAGTTTTATACTAACGAATTATTACGTGGAACCATTTTTTTTGTTGGTTTAGGATTGCTATATTTTATTTTTACGCTTTTTATAGAGTATTTTTTATGGTTAAAACCGATGGCAAGAACCATTCTTTTTTGGATGTTTATTGCTGTAGAATTATTTCTTTTATTCCGATTTATACTTTTTCCGATTTTTAAATTATTCAAACTTCAAAAGGGAATCAATTTTGACGATGCTTCAAATATAATTGGAAATCATTTTAATGAAGTAGGCGATAAGTTAACCAACTTTCTTCAATTATCTCAAGATAAAAACAAATCAGAATTATTGCTTGCGTCTATAGATCAAAAAGCAAATTCGTTACAACCAATTCCGTTTGGAAATGCTATTAATTTTGGTAAAAACACCAAATATTTACCTTTAGCTGTTATTCCGATTTTATTCTTCCTGTTTTTTTTACTATCCGGAAAAGGAACTATTTTATCTCAAAGTTTTAATAGAGTTGTGCATTTCAAGCAACAATTTTTACCACCAGCACCTTTTGTATTCCAAGTGTTAAATCAAAATTTACAAACCGAACAGAATCAGGATTTTCTTTTAAAAGTAAAAACAATCGGAAATATAGTTCCAGAAAATACTATGATTTTTATTGGTGACGAAAGTTATTTTATGGAATCCAATAAGGCTGGTGAATTTCAATTTGTGATTCCGAAACCAAAAGGTAATATCAATTTTCATCTTGAAGCAAATGAGGTTTCGTCAAACGATTATGAACTTTCCGTGGTGACTGTTCCTTCTATTGTAAATTTTCAAATGCAACTAAACTTTCCAGGTTATTTAACTAAAAAAGCAGAAGTAATAAATGGCACTGGAAACGCTATTATTCCGGAGGGAACCAAAGTAACTTGGCGAATGACAACCTTAGCAACTCAAAAGGTAGAATGGTTGGATGCAAATTCAAAATATGCTTTTTCTAAACAAGAAAATCAATTTTTATTATCTAAAAACATTAATCAAAATACCGATTATCAAATAGTTACTTCTAATAATAAAGTTCAAAATTACGAAAAATTAAACTACAACATTTCTGTAGTAAAAGATCAATTTCCAACCATTAATGTAAACAATGCTCCCGACACATTAAAAGTCGCTAAAAATTATGTTTTAGGTCAGGTTTCGGATGATTATGGCTTGTCTAAATTGCAAATTGTTTATTATCCAAAAAGCAAACCTAACGAAGTGAAACGCGGAACGATTGCTGTAAAAAAAGAAATTTATGATCAATTTGTATTTGCTTTCCCTAGTAATCTAACAATTCAAGACGGCGTTGCCTACGAATATTATTTTGAGATTTTTGATAACGATGCGCCACACAATTACAAAAGTTCTAAATCGGCAGTTTTCTCTCACAGAGAATCGACAGAAGTGGAGAAAGAAGACGAATTAATGCAACAACAAAACGATAATATTAATTCGTTAGAGAAATCTTTAAAAGCCCAAGAAAAGCAACAAAGCGAAATGGATAAGTTGCAAAAAATGGGTAAAGAAAAAGAATCTCTTGAATTTAAAGAACAACAAAAAGTAAACGATTTTCTGCAACGTCAAAAAAAGCAAGACCAAATGATGAAAGAATTTGCCGAGAAAATGAAAGAAAATCTCGACAAAGTTAAGACGGATAAGAAAGACGAACTTAAAGAACTATTAAAAGATCGTTTAGAAAAAGTAGATAAAGATTTTGAAAAAAATAAAAAACTACTGGATGAGTTAAAAGAATTAAACGACAAAATTAAAAAAGAAGAGTTGTTTGAAAAAATGGAAAAACTCAAACAAAACTCAAAAAATCAAACTAAGAGTTTAGAACAATTGGTAGAATTGACCAAGAAATATTATGTAGAGAAGAAAGCAGAGCAAATTGCAGATAAATTAGATAAATTAGCCGAAAAACAAGACAAACTTTCTGAAGATGAGAAAGAAAATAATTCTGCAAAACAAGAAGAAGTAAATAAAGAGTTTGATAAAATACAAGACGAATTAAAAGAACTTAATAAAGAAAATCAAGAATTAAAATCGCCTGTTGATTTACCTGATACGGCGCCAAAAGAAAAAAGTATCGATGAAGATCTAAAAAACGCCTCAGATCAATTACAAAAGCAACAAAAAGACAAAGCAAAACCCAAACAAAAAAGTGCTTCAAAAAAAATGAAGCAAATGAGCCAAGACATGCAAGAAAGCATGCAACAAGGTGAACAAGAACAAATGGAAGAGGACATTGCCATGTTGCGTCAAATTCTTGATAATTTATTAGCTTATTCCTTCTCGCAAGAAGATGTGATGAAACAATTTAAAGGTTTAAAAAGAGGCTCACCATCATTTAATAAGAATTTAAAAATTCAACAAGACTTAAGACAACAATTCAAACATGTAGATGATAGTTTATTTGCAATGTCATTGCGTAATACTAAAATTGCCGAAGACGTAACGAAAGAAATAGGAAATGTACAATACAATGTCGATAAAGCATTAGAAACGTTAGCGGAAGCAAATGTATCTAAAGGAACATCACATCAACAATTTGCAACAGCTGCATCTAATAAATTGGCGGATATGCTAGCAGACAATTTGAATAATATGCAAATGTCCATGTCGATGCCTGGAGCAGGAAAACCAAAACCAGGACAAGGAGACGGAATGCAATTGCCAGACATTATAAAAAAACAGGAAAGTTTAGGTGAGAAAATGAAAAAAGGCATGAAACCCGGACAAAAACCTGGAGAAGGTCAAGATGGTAAAGACGGAAAAGAAGGTGAAAAAGAAGGAGGAAAAGAAGGAAAAGGAAAAGAAGGAAAAGAGGGAAAAGACGGAAAAGGTAAAGATGGTAAAAATGGTCAAGGTGGAGCAAGCGGAGGTCAAGGAAACAAAGAAGGTGAAAATGGAGAAGACGGAGAAGGCGATGCCAAAGCCATAATGGAAATTTACAAAGAACAACAGCAATTACGTGAAGCGCTTCAAAACGAATTAAACAAAAAAGGACTTGGAGGAAATGGTCAAAACGCTCTCGATCAAATGAAACAACTCGAAAAACAATTGCTAAATAAAGGATTCAATAACGAAGCATTGCAAAAGATTTTAAACATTAAATATGAACTTTTAAAACTCGAAAAAGCAGTCCAGCAACAAGGCGAAGAAAAAAAGCGTCAGTCTGAAACCAATAAAAAAGATTTCAATAATACTAGTAATGCTTTGCCGCAACGTTTGCAAGATTATATCAATAGCATAGAAATATTAAATAGACAAACCTTACCTTTGCGTGATAATTTTAATCAAAAAGTGCAAGAATATTTTAAAGCAAATGATTAGTTTTAATTCAGAATGCGATTTTAAACTTGATAACGAGGAACAATTCTCACAATGGATTTCTAATGTAATTCTTTCCGAAAACAAAAAGGAAGGCGATATCAATTATATCTTCTGCGATGACAAATTTATTCTCAATATCAACACGCAATACCTTAATCACGATTATTATACGGATATAATTAGCTTTGATTATTCTGTAGGAAACGAATTACACGGCGACATTTTTATTTCTGTAGAAAGAGTTCAAGAAAACGCCGAAGATTTCAACGTAACTTTTGAAGAAGAATTAAAAAGAGTTATTATTCATGGCATTTTGCATTATTGCGGTTATAAAGATAAATCAGAAGAAGAGGAAAAACTAATGCGAAGTAAAGAAGACGAAAAAATCAAATGGTTTCACGTGGAACATTAGAAGCGAATGGTTCGGGCTTTTTTGGTTTCGCAATTCCCGCTTTCCGTTCCAATCTTTTTTGAACCTATAATTTTTTAAAAAATGATTTCCACTACAATCGGGGCTAAACGGTAAACTATTTAAATAAAGTTTTAGCGTTCCACGTGGAACAAATAATAAGATTTGAAGTTTTGTGTTTTTAAATCCTAAACCTATAATCCTAAACCTAAAATCAAAAATGTTTAATACTTACGATGTTATTATAGTTGGCGCAGGTCACGCAGGTTGCGAAGCGGCAGCGGCTTCAGCTAATTTAGGATGTTCCACTTTGTTGGTAACAATGAGTTTGCAAAACATTGCGCAAATGTCGTGCAATCCTGCAATGGGCGGAATAGCTAAAGGACAAATTGTACGTGAAATGGATGCGCTTGGTGGTTACTCCGGAATCGTATCTGATAAAACGGCAGTGCAGTTTAAAATGCTTAATAAATCTAAAGGTCCTGCCATGTGGTCACCACGTGTACAAAGTGACCGAATGCGTTTTTCTGAAGAATGGCGATTGATGTTAGAACGAACACCAAATCTCGATTTTTATCAGGAAATGGTTAAAGGATTGCTTATCAAAAACAATAAAATTATAGGAATAACAACTTCGTTAGGAATTGAGATTAAAGCCAAGTCAGTTGTGTTAACCAACGGAACTTTTTTAAACGGTTTAATACACATTGGCGACAAACAATTTGGTGGCGGAAGAGCTGGTGAAAGTGCGGCATACGGAATCACAGAAGATTTAATTAAAGCCGGTTTTGAATCAGGACGAATGAAAACAGGAACGCCACCAAGAGTAGATGGTCGTTCGCTAGATTATTCTAAAATGATTGAAGAACCGGGAGATGATAAACCAGATAAATTTTCTTATTCTGACGAAACTAAACCGTTAACAAAACAAAAATTGTGTCACATGACATATACTTCGTTAGATGTTCATGATATTTTGCGCGAAGGTTTCGATCGTTCGCCAATGTTTAACGGACGAATTAAAAGTATTGGTCCGCGTTATTGTCCCTCAATTGAAGATAAAATTAATCGGTTTGCCGACAAAGAAAGACATCAATTGTTTGTAGAGCCCGAAGGTTGGGATACAGTTGAGGTTTATGTAAACGGATTTTCAACATCACTTCCAGAAGACATTCAGTTTAAAGCTTTACGCTCTGTAGCAGGTTTTGAAAACGTCAAATTCTTCCGTCCTGGTTATGCAATAGAATACGATTATTTTCCGCCAACACAGCTCAAGCATACATTAGAAACTAAATTAATAGAAGGTTTGTATTTTGCTGGACAAATTAATGGAACAACTGGTTATGAAGAAGCAGCATCTCAAGGAATGATGGCTGGAATTAATGCAGCACTTAAAGTGAAGCAAGAAGAACCAATGATTTTAAAACGCGATGAAGCCTATATTGGAGTTCTAATTGACGATTTAATTACAAAAGGAACAGAAGAGCCTTATCGAATGTTTACCTCGCGAGCTGAATACAGAACGCTTTTACGTCAAGATAATGCCGATAATCGATTAACGCCAAAATCATTTGCCATTGGTTTAGCATCTGAAAAACGATTGCGTAGAATGGAAGAAAAATTTGAAGCAAGTGATAAAATGGTTGCGTTTTTTAAAGAAACTAGTGTTACTATGGCAGAGACAAATCCAATATTAGAAGCAAAAGAAAGCGCTCCAATTTCACAATCGGATAAAATGTTTAAAGTTTTTTCAAGACCACAAATTGATTTAAATGATTTTTTAAAGTTTGAAAAAGTTGCCGCTTATGTTGCTAAAAACAATTTGGATAATGAAATTTTGGAACAAGCAGAAATACAAGTTAAATATTCTGGTTATATCGAAAAAGAACGAAATAATGCCGATAAATTAACGCGCTTGGAAGATGTAAAAATTCCAGAAAATTTCGATTACAATAAAATTAAATCCATGTCGATAGAAGCAAAGCAAAAATTAAGTAAAATCCGTCCAGTAACTATTTCACAAGCATCGCGAATTAGTGGTGTTTCGCCAAGCGATGTTTCGGTATTATTGATTTATATGGGAAGATAAGAAAGTGTTCAGCAGCAGTTTTATTGCTTCAGTTCGATACGCTCGTGTCCGTTTCCAGAAAACAGTTAGTGAAACACAAGTTCCACGTGAAACATAATTCAAATCGTATTATATAAAAGGGTTTTAGTTGTAAACTGCAACTGAAAACTGCAAACTAATTTTATGAATTTATCAAACACAAAACATTTTTTAAACGTAAAAGATTATTCGGTTTCTGGCGAAGAATTCGAATTGCTTATTGATTCCGAATTGGATATGTTGATTACACATCCACAGCCAAGTTTGGAAAAATTACCTAGCTATTATGAAAATGTAGATTACATTTCACATACTGATGGCAATAAAAGTTTGTTCGAAAAAATGTATCAATTTGTAAAAACAATCGCTATAAAAAACAAATTGAAATTAATTAATTCTCAATCTCAAAAAGGGCGAATTTTAGATATTGGAGCAGGAGTTGGCGATTTTTTAGCAGTTGCAAAACAAGATGGTTGGGAAACAATCGGAATTGAACCTAGCGACAAAGCGAAAGCAATAGCAATAAAAAAAGGCGTTTTGTTTGTTGAAACTATATCAGAATTAGAAAACTATTCGTTTGATGTAATAACTATGTGGCATGTTTTAGAACATGTTCCTGATTTAGAAAATCAGATAGCTGAATTAAAACGATTACTTAAACCTTCGGGAACAATTTTGATTGCAGTACCTAATTTTAATTCTTTTGATGCCAATTATTATTCCAACTATTGGGCAGCTTTTGATGTGCCAATTCATTTATGGCATTTTTCAAAAACAGCAATTCAAAAACTTTTTGCGAAAGCAGATTTGAAATTAGTAAAAGTACTTCCAATGAAATTTGACAGTTTTTATGTCAGCCTACTTTCTGAAAAATATAAAACCGGGAAAATGAATTATCTTAAAGCTTTTTATATTGGATGGAAGTCGAATAGGCACGGCAATTTAAATTCAGAATATTCTTCACATATTTATGTAATTAAAAACACTTAAAACCACATTAAAGACGATTGTTGGTTTAAAATCAATGAAAGCGAGTGTTAACTCATCAAAAAGCAAAAGGTCTTTTAAAACGCTTTAATTAACCTCAAAAGAAATAAGTAAATCTTATCAAAAATAAATAAGCATAGATATTTATTATTCTTTATAAAAAGGTAATTTTTATCACATTTCTAATTTCTAAATTAAAAATTTATACTTTTGGAAAAATTTTAAATTAAAATAATATAATGAAAAAAACAGTAGTACTTTTTATTATTGCAATTGCGGTAATTTCGTGTAACAAATCAACTAATGCAAAAGAATTTAAAACAGCTTATGTAGATACATCTAAATTAATGGAAGAAAGTATAGAAGCTAAAGATATAGAAGCAAAATACAAAGGTAAAGCAGCAGAAATGGATGCTAAATTAAAAAGCGAAGCGACAAAACTTGAAATAGAAATGAAAAATTTCAAACAAAATGCAATGACAAATGGTCAGGCTTGGGCGCAACAAAAAGGATCTGAATTGCAACAAAGAGACCAGCAACTTCAATATGCACAACAAGGAATGTTACAACAATTGCAAGGTGAAAGTGGTATTGAAATGGATAGTTTAGTAAAAAAATACAAAAAAGTATTTAAAGACTATGGTAAATCGAAAGCGTATGATTATGTTTTTGGAACTGGCGAAACAGCAACCGTATTGTATGCCAAAGACAGTTATGATATTACAAAAGAATTAATCAAAATGGTTAATGATAAATATAAATCGGAAGGTAAAAAAGAAGAAGAAAAAGCCGAGAAAAAATAAAAATTAAAAGCGCATTTCTTAAATTCCAAATCCCAAAGCACTTTACTTGGAATTTGGAATTTTTTTTATTGTAATTTTACTTTGTTTATTGAAATACAATGTTTTAATTTTGACTTTTTAATTATAAGCACAATGGAAAACATCTCAGCCGAAGCAAATTATGTACTTCAATTTATCAACCAAACCAATCGTTCCGTTTTTCTTACTGGTAAAGCAGGAACAGGAAAAACAACTCTTCTTAAAGAAATAATAAAAACCACTCATAAAAACACAGTTGTTGTTGCGCCCACTGGAATAGCAGCTTTAAATGCTGGTGGCGTTACAATTCATTCGATGTTTCAATTGCCTTTTGGAGGATTTATTCCTGCATTTAATGTTAATGCTCATTTTACAGATAGCGTTAAGTTTGAAACTAAAGATACGTTGCGTAGACACTTTAAAATGAGCGGTTTAAAAAAAGCAGTAATTCGAAATATGGAATTGCTTATTATTGATGAAGTTAGTATGTTGCGATCCGACACTCTTGATGCGATCGATTATATGATGCAAACTATTCGCAAAAAAACACAGTCTTTTGGTGGTGTTCAATTACTTTTTATTGGCGATTTACTGCAATTACCTCCAGTAATTCGAGATGATGAATGGCGAACCTTAAAGAATTATTACAAAGGGAAATTCTTTTTTCACTCTATTGTTATTCAACAAAATCCGCCATTATATATAGAATTGTCTAAGATTTTTCGTCAAACGGATGATCAATTTATTTCGGTTTTGAATAATTTACGCAATAACAAAATCACACCCAACGATATTCAAATTTTGAATCAATTTGTGAATCCAAATTTTGATTTAAAAGCAAACAAAGGTTATATTACTTTAACAACACATAATGTAAAAGCAGATACAATAAATGCACGATCATTGTTGGATTTAGAAGGTAATTCAAAATTTTACAAAGCCGAAATAATAGGTGATTTTCCAGATAAAATTTATCCGTTAGAAGAAAAATTTGAACTTAAAATTGGCGCACAAATCATGTTCATAAAAAATGATTTATCATCTGAAAAAAATTATTTTAATGGTAAAATGGGAATGATAAAATCACTTTCAGATGCTGAAATAATAGTTCATTTTCCAGACGAAAACAAAACAATAGAAGTTGACAAATACGAATGGCAAAACATTCGTTATTCTATAAACGAAAATACTAAAGAAATAGAGGAAGAGATTTTAGGAACATTTGTGCATTATCCAATTAAATTGGCTTGGGCAATTACAGTTCATAAAAGTCAAGGTTTAACTTTCGATAAAGCAGCACTCGATGTTTCGCAAGTTTTTCTTCCTGGACAAGCATACGTTGCTTTGTCGCGATTGCGCTCTTTAAACGGTTTAGTTTTGTTAACGCCATTGCGAATGAACGGTATTTCTAACGATCAAGATGTGATGGATTATGCCGAAAATAAAGCAACAGAAACCGATTTGGTAAAAACGTTAAAACAAGACACAAAAGAATTTATTCATAATTATTTAAACGCTAGTTTTGATTGGATCGATTTGGCGCAACAATGGCGAAATCATCAATACAGTTATAATGAAAAATCGGATATTTCCGAGAAATCAAAGCATGCAGTTTGGGCAAAAAAACAAACAGAAGAAATTGAAAATTTGTTAGATCCCTCTAGAAAATTTATTTCTCAACTAAACAAAGCTTTCTCAGAAACAGTTGATTTTCAATTTATTTACGAAAGAATTTTAGCAGCATATAATTATTTTTTGCATCCAATGGATAATTTGGTTTACGAAATTTTATGGAAATTAGAAGAAATACAACGCATCAAAAAAGTAAAAGCCTATTATGAGGAACTATTAGTTTTAGAAGAGTTACAAATTAAAGCAGTTTTACGTTTAATGAGAGCCAAATTATTGATAGAAACAATAGTAAAAGGGGAAACAATTTCTAAAGAGAAATTAACTTCAGATGCTATTCAGTTTTACAGAATTAGAAAGTTGGATAACATCCGACAAGAATTCAAAAATGTAAATGTGACATTAATTGATTCTGAAGATTTAGCAGAAGCAGATACTAATCGTTATGCTAAAAAGAAAAAAGAAACTAAAGAACCAAAAAAATCTACCGTTCAAGAAACCTTCGAATTGTGGCAACAAAAAAATTCTATAAAAGAAATTGCAGCAATAAGAAAGCTCACAACACAAACTATTAGCAATCATATTGCTAAATTAATTGAAACCGAAACCATTTCTATTTCGGATGTTTTACCAGAAAAAAGAATTCAAGAATTGATCAAAATTTTTAAAGGATTTAAAGGCGATACTGTTGGCGAATTAAAAGAAAAATATGGCGATAAATTCACTTGGGATGAATTAAAATTATTTAAGGCGAGTTTGTAATTAACTCAACCAAAAAACCGCTATTATCGCAGGAATAAAGTACAATACTATTGTTCGCGCACCGTCATAATCTTTAGCTAAACGTTGTCCAAAAAGCATAAACAGCAAAGTTATACAAGAATAAACTGAACCATAAAAACCAAACATTCGTCCACCATTTATATAAAGTTCTAAAATACCTATCAAACATAAAATACCGGATAGTAATTCAAAAAGCAAAAGAATCCCTGTGGCTATAGCTACGTAATTCTTTAAAAAAGTCTTTTCAAAATGTGGATTCAGCCAAGCTAAATTGTCTTTCCAATGAAAAATTTTATCGAATGCCGACATACAAAAAGTGAGGGCTAAGAAAACTAAAACTAAAACTAAAACAGAAGCTGTATTGTTCATAGTGTTATTTTTTATGAATTAATCGGGTTAATTTTATAGATAAATCGGTTAAAATTATTTTAGCATTTCCATTTCTTTCTATGTGATATGCCGCATCAGAAAGAGCTGTAAAAATTTCACCAATATTGTTTCCTGTGACAAATGGAGCAAAGTTTTCTAGTTTAAAATTTTCAACAGTTGTTTCAACATAAACTAATTTATGTGTTTGATAATTTAATAACATTGCTTGTCGGAACATATCGATACAATAATTCAGAAACCTTTTTTGAGCTTCACGACCTAAAGTTGCTATTTGTTCACTCCACGCTATTAAATCCTGAATCGCAGTTGCATTTCCTTTCGCTTTAAAAGCAGCACGAACCCACGTTACAAACCATTCTTCAAAACTCAAATCATCTACATCACTATATAATAAATGCAATGCTTTATTGTAGTTTCCTTGTGCTTGATGAGCAATTTTATAGGCTGTTTTTTCTTCTATATTTTCATTAAAGAGTAAAGATTCACTAATTATTTTTTCTGGCAAAGCATTAAAATGTAGTACTTGGCAACGCGAACGAATAGTTTGAATCAAATCTTCTTCGTTTTCAGAAACAAGTATAAATACCGTTTTATCAGTAGGTTCTTCAAATAATTTTAAAAGTTTATTTGACGCTTCAATATTCAATTTATCAGCCATCCAAATAATCATAACTTTATAACCGCCTTCGTGCGACTTTAAAGAAAGTGATTTTAAAATTTCTTTTGCATCTTCTACTCTAATTTCTCCTTGTTTGTTTTGTACACCTAAAATTTTATACCAATCAAACAAACCACCATAAGGGTTTTCATTTAAAAACTGTCGCCAATCTTGAATAAAATCTAAACTTTTAGGTTTGGTTTTAACTTCATCGGTTGTTACTGTTGGATAAACAAAATGCAAATCGGGATGTGATAAATGATTGAATTTTAAGTTACAAGACTCATTTACGCCTGAATTTTCATTTCCACTATTGGAACAAATAATGAACTGTGCGTAAGCAATTGCCATTGATAAAGTGCCAGATCCTTCAGGACCAATAAATAATTGAGCATGAGGAATTCTTCCATTTCTAGCACTTGTTGTCAAATGACTTTTAATATGCTCTTGACCTAAAATTTCTGAAAACAACATAAGCAAAGATAAAATGTTAATCTTGAAATTAGAACTAAGACCAATCTATTTTTTTAGAAAAAACAAAAACGTACTTTTGTTGTAATATAAAAACCTAATCTAATAACAATGAAAACAATATCCAACTTCAATTTTAATTCAAAAAAAGCATTAATCAGAGTAGATTTTAATGTTCCGTTAGACGAGCATTTTAATGTTACAGATACTAATAGAATAGAAAGTGCAAAACCAACTATAGATAAAATACTTGCCGATGGAGGTAGTGTAATTTTAATGTCGCATTTAGGAAGACCAAAAGGCAAAGAAGCTAAATATTCATTACAACATATTGTAAAAATCACATCAGAAATTTTAGGCGTTCCAGTTCTTTTTGCTTCTGATTGTCGTGGCGAAATAGCTAAAATCGCATGCAATAATTTAAAACCAGGCGAAGTTTTATTACTCGAAAATCTTCGTTTTTATGCTGAAGAAGAAGCTGGAGATATCGACTTTGCAAAAGAATTAGCATCATTTGGTGATATTTATGTAAACGATGCTTTTGGAACCGCACACAGAGCGCATGCTTCAACCACAATAATTGCGCAATTTTTTCCTCAAAATAAATGTTTTGGATTGCTTTTGGCTAAAGAAATTGAAAGTTTAAATCGTGTTTTGAGTAATTCGGTTAAACCAGTAACCGCAGTACTTGGAGGTTCTAAAGTGTCTTCTAAAATAACCGTTATTGAAAACATTCTCGACAAAGTAGATCATATGATTATTGGTGGCGGAATGACGTTTACTTTTATAAAAGCTTTAGGAGGAAAAATCGGAAACTCAATATGTGAAGACGACAAATTAGATTTAGCTATCGAAATTTTACATCAAGCCAAGTTAAAAAATGTTCATATTCATATTCCTGTAGATGTGGTTGCTGCGAATTCTTTTTCTAATGATGCAGAAACTCAAATTGTAGATGTTCGTGAAATTCCTGATGGTTGGCAAGGTTTAGATGCTGGACCAAAATCATTAGAAATCTTCAAAAAAATTATAATGGATTCTAAAACTATTCTTTGGAATGGTCCGTTAGGTGTTTTTGAAATGGAAAACTTCGAAAATGGTACAATAACTCTTGGCAAATATATAGCTGATGCTACAAAAATTGGAGCTTTTTCTTTAGTTGGTGGAGGCGATTCTGTTGCAGCTGTAAAACAATTCGGACTCGAAGATAAAATGAGTTATGTTTCAACTGGTGGAGGCGCAATGCTAGAAATGTTAGAAGGAAAAATCTTACCTGGAATTGCTGCAATTTTAGATTAATTATTACTTTTAACAATAAATAAACAATTTTTTACGTTATATGGTAGTAAATTTGCATAAATTCAGATTTAAAATGCTGAATTATAATATTTTGACAAAAAGTATGACACTAAAAAATAAAATCACCACGCTACTTTTAATTGTTTCTTGTTCGATATACGCACAAGAAACAACGACAAACGACAGCCTTTTTGTAAAATCAGAAAACAAAATATCGTTTTTAGATTCTATTAAAAAAACGTTTGTAAAAGATGAAATAGCAATTTGTATCGATAGTCTTTGGATGAAAGAAATGGTCAGTTTAGATTCTTATGATCAAATGTTAAGCGATATTAAAAATGTTAATGTTGATCAAAAAGTTGATTTTGAATTGCCAACCGATTTGCTAAAAGAACGTTTAAAACGGTTGGATGAAAAATCGCCCTTTAATATTGAATACAATATTGGTTTAGAAAACGTAATCAAATCTTTTTTAAAGAATAGAAAAAAAGGCTTTGAGCGATTAATGGGAATTTCACAGTTTTATTTTCCGATTTTTGAAGAAGAGTTAGCGAAAAATAACATTCCACTTGAAATTAAATATTTAGCCGTTGTTGAATCGGCTTTAAATCCTAAAGCAGTTTCAAGAGTTGGCGCAACTGGCTTATGGCAGTTTATGTTTCAAACCGGAAAACAATACGGTTTAAATATCGATTCGTATGTTGATGAAAGAAGCGAACCTTTGCGTTCAAGTCAAGCTGCATCGCAATATATGATGAATATGTATCGAATTTTTGGCGATTGGGATTTGGTTTTAGCATCGTATAATTCTGGACCAGGAAATGTAGCTAAAGCGATTCGTCGTTCTGGAGGTCAACAAAATTATTGGAATATAAGAAAAAATCTTCCTAAAGAAACTCAAGGATATTTACCAGCATTTTTAGCAACAATGTATATTTTTGAATACCATAAAGAACACGGAATTGTTCCTAATAAAGCAATTGCTAATCATTTTGCAACCGATACCGTTGGAATAAAAAAGCATTTAACGTTTAAGCAAATTTCTAATTTGTTAGATATTACTGAAGCAGAATTGCAGTTTTTTAATCCTTCGTATAAGCGAAATGAAATTCCTTCTATTTCGGGTAAAATAAATTACTTACGATTACCAAAAGATAAAATTGCTGTATTTACTTCTAACGAAGATAAAATATATGCATATGCATCTCACATAGAAAGTAAAAGAGAAAAACCATACGAAAAATTAGCATCTGTTAAGCAAAACGACACAACTAATACCTCAAATGCAAATCGCGATTTTGTGTCAAGAACAAAATATCATAAAGTTAGACGAGGTGATAATTTAGCTGAGATATCGGATAAATATGGCGTAACAGTATCGGATTTAAAAAAATGGAATCGTTTGAAAAGTAATAAAGCTCCGTTAGGAAGAAATTTAAAAATTGTTACTACTGAAAAAATTGCTTACAAAGAAAAACAAGAAACAAGCAAAGATACTGTTGTAAAAAATGCCAATCCAATACCTATTGCATCAAAACAAATTGCTAATTCTGAAAACAATAGTAATAAAAACGAACCTAAAGCAGAGAAACTCTTTACTACAGAAAAAGTAGTAACTTTTAAAGATGTCACTAAATACCACAAAGTAAAAAGCGGCGATAATATTACCGAAATTGCTTCAAAATATGATGTTTCGGCAACTGATATTAAAAAATGGAATAATTTAAAAAGCAATAACATTATGTTGGGCGCTACTTTAAAAATTGTTAAAAACGAAAAAATAGTTACAACAATTAAAAAAGTAGTTACCCCTTTAATTACAGCTAATAAAGAAGTAATAACTGCAGTTGACTCGAATACTAAAAAAGTTGAAAAAACTAAGAAAGAAGAAAAAATTGACACTACTTCTAAAAACGAAAATTATTATGTGGTTCAAAAAGGAGATAATTTAAGTTCTATTGCTCGATCGCATAATGTTACAATTCAACAAGTAAAAGATTGGAATAATTTGATAGATGCCAATGTAAAATTAGGTTCTCAATTAATTATTTCCAATCAGAACATAACAGAATCGAAAGAGAAAACAGCTTTAAACCAAACTAAAACAATAGAACATATTGTTGGAAAAGGCGAATATCTCGGAACAATTGCCAGAAAATATAACACCACAATTAATGACTTATTGGAATGGAATTCGCTTTCAGACGCTTCTATAAAACAAGGAGACAAACTTATTGTCGGAAAAGAGGAACTAGTTGAAAACACTTCCAAAACTAAAAAGAATAAAAACGATGATTTTGCTTCTTTATCTAAAAAAGAAAAAGATAAAATGTACTTTGTAAAAAGAGGCGATTCATTATTTAGTATATCACAAAAATTCCCTGGCGTAACTATTGCCGATATAAAAAAATGGAATAATATTAAAGGCGAAAGTATCCAACCTGGTATGAAATTAAAAATAGGTGGATAGTACCGTTAATACAAAAATCTTATATAAATTTTGGTTTTATTTTAAGGCGGGTTCAATACATTCATTTCTTTCAAAAAACAAAAAGAACAAATAAGATACGAGACCTGTTTTTTTGAAATAGTTAGCTATTTCAAAAAAATATAACGAAGTCAGATTATTTGTTATCTTTGTTCCCGTAAGGGTTTGCATAACTTTTTTTACACTGCTTCAAGTTTTAAAAACCTATCTTGATAGGCTAATAAAATTTTCCTTGTCTAAAATCAGTTATGCAAATTTTGATGTGATTGAATGTATTGAATCCGCCTTTATATGAATAAAACCCTTTTTTTATTTTTAGTAGTTTCCCTTTTGTTTTTTTCTTGTGAAGAAAAAAAAGCTACTTCTGTTTCAGAATCGTTAAGAAAGATGAATGCTATTTCGGTTGTGATTGATGATCAATTGTGGAATGGAGAAGTTGGCGATTCGATTAGAAATAAATTTGCTTCGCCAGTTTTAGGACTCGAAGAAGAAGAACCTCTGTTTACATTAAATCAATATCCCGGAAAATTATTAGGCGGTTTTGTAACCAACAGTCGCAATATTATTGTGATTAAAAAAGAAGCTAAAAGCAAATTTTACATCAAAGAAAATGAATTTGTTACACCTCAAGTTGCTGTTCACATTTCGTGTAAAACAGTTCAGGAATTACTGGACAGCATCGAAATAAAATCATCTGAAATTATTCGAGAAATAAAATCATCTGAAATAAAGTTTTTCCAAAGTCAAATAAAAAAACAAAAATTACTTTCCGATAAAGTAACCTCTCGATTTAACATTAATCTTACTATTCCTTTAAAATATAGAATGGTAATGCAAGGAAAAAGATTTCTTTGGTTAAAGAAAGAAATCACGAGTGGAAACATGAGTTTATTGATCTATCAAATGCCTTTAAAAAGAATAAAAGACACTACTAATATTATCAATACAATTATCAAAATAAGAGATTCCATTGGAAATAGATACATTCACGGAAGCAAGCAAAGAACTAAAATGGTAACAGAATATTCATACTCGCCTTTTTCATCAAAGACAACTATTTTCGGAAAAACAGCTTATGAAACTAAAGGAACTTGGGATTTAAAAAACGACTTTATGTCGGGACCATTTGTTAATTATTGTTTTATCGATAAAGAAAATAATAGCGTTTTGATTATTGAAGGATTTTGTTATGCACCATCTAAAGAAAAAAGAGATTTGATGTTAGAATTAGAATCGATAATTAAAACGATACAATTCTTAAAAATGAAAAACTAGATGAACACGATAAAATGGAAAATAAAGCGTTTTGAAGCACTTTCTTTAGAAGAATTGTATTCTGTGTTACAATTGCGAAGTGAAGTATTTGTCGTGGAGCAAAATTGCGTTTATCAAGACATTGATTACAAAGATCAAAAAGCAATTCATTTAATTGGTGAAATAGAAGGGAAAATAATTGCTTATGCTCGTTTATTCAAACCAAACGATTATTTTGAACAAGCATCAATTGGACGCGTAATTGTAAAAGAAGATTGCAGACATTTAAAATTGGGACACGAATTAATGCGAGAAGCAATTGAAGCAGTAAAAACATCTTTTGGGGAAACGAAAATCACTATTTCGGCGCAATTGTATTTGCAACATTTTTATGAAAGTCATGGTTTTGTTCCAACAAGTGAAATGTATTTAGAAGATGACATTCCGCATATAGAAATGAAGTTAGCGTAATCTACAGGTATAGTTAAATTTTAGAAATCACCAACTCAACTCGTCGATCATATTCGGCTCCTTTTCCCAAAGGAACAGTATTTCCGTAACCTTTAAAAGTCATTCGAGGTTTTTGAATTCTTCGAAAAACTAAATATTTGTAAACCGTTTGAGCTCTATTTAGGGATAGATGACGCTTTTTAGTTTCTTTATCAATGGCTTCTTTTTGATAAGGTGGTGTACAACAAACATGACCTTGTATTTCAAAATGAATGTTTTTATACCGATGAAGTGCTAATGCAACTTTATCCAATTCTGATTTAGATTTCATTGTTAAACGACTACTTCCTCTTTCAAATAATATATTATCAAGATAAATGTGATCACCAACGATATGCTTTTTTTGAATTGTATTATAAAAACCTGGAATTTCAATTTTTGGTAAAGGTTTTAGATTAAGAACAATATCAACTCTACGATTTTTAGATCGTTTTTCGGGTAAATTTTCTACAATATCATCATCAATTAAAATCCGCCCTTTTCCTTCAATAGTGATAATAATTTTGCTTTTTATACCACTATCAACTAATTTATTTTGAATAGTAGCAGCTCTGTTTGCAGACAATTTATAATTATAGGCATCTTTTCCTATGTCGTCAGTATATCCAAAAATTTGAATGGACTCAATTCGTGTTGAATCGGTGTTTTTAATATAATCAATTACTTCATTTTGTTGTTTTTCGTCTAAAGAATATTTATCAAATTCAAAGTAAACTGATTGTACAATTTCTTCTTGAGCATTAATAAACCCAAAAATAAATAACGGTAATAGTTTTAAAAATCGCAACATTATAGTTTTAATATTTTGTTATACTCGCTTTTATTAGCAAGTAAAGTTAATGCTTTTGTAATTTCTAAATTATTTTTGGTGTAAAATTGATACAAACCTTCTTTGTATTGATATCTTTTTATTAATTCGTCTTGAATTAATTTTTTGATTTCTTTTTGATTTTTGTCTAATAAAAACTCTTCACTTCTGTGCAAAGCCGCTAGCAATTGGTCGTATTCTTTTATAATTGTTTCGTCTATTTTTTCTTTTTTGGCTTTTTCTAAAGTGTTTTTTAAAGCCAATTCAGTTTCGGTATCAAAACTAAATTTTTCTCTTTTCAAAAAGGCTTTAAAATCGGCAAAATCAGTATCAGAAATAGTTGGAATTTTATCTCCTAATAAAGGATTTTTAAAATAATAATAAGTTGCATAATTAAAGATTCCATCGTTTTTTTGTAATGCTTGTGAAATCGGACTTGTTTTAGTTTCATCTAATTCAACATCGGGTAAAATTCCACCGCCGTCATAAACCGTTCTGCCTTTTTTTGTTTTGAACGCATTGTATTTTGTAGCATCGGTTCTTACTGCTTTTCCGTCTTTATCTTTATTCCAATAATCTAATGCTTGAATGCATCTTCCAGAAGGAGTATAATATCTAGAAATGGTAACTTTTACTTGTGTTCCGTAGGTCATATCAAACGGACGTTGTACTAATCCTTTTCCAAAACTTCTGCTTCCTAAAACTACAGCTCGATCTAAATCTTGCAATGCACCTGCAACAATTTCAGATGCCGAAGCGCTTTTTCCATCCACAATTACAACAAGCGGAATCTCTGTATCTATTGGTTCTCTGCTTGTTTTGTATGTATTGTTATGCTTTTCGTTTTTAGATTTTGTAGTAACAATGATTTCACCTTTTGGAACAAAGAGATTACAAATATTTACGGCTTCGTTTAAAAGTCCACCAGGATTACCTCTTAAGTCTAATATAATTTTATCTGCACCATCAGCTTTGAGTTTTTCGAGTGCTTCTTTAGTTTCTTGTGTTGTTTTACTATTAAAAGTTGTCAAAACTATATAACCTGTTTTATCGTCAATTTTTGAATAAAAAGGAACTGCTTTTATCGCTACTTCATCCAAAATAAGTTGTGTTGAAAGAGTTTTTCCTTGACGTATGTATTTAATTTCTATTTTAGTATTTTTTGCACCTTTCAACAATTGAGAAGCATCTTCTTTGTAATCGGCTAAAAGAATATCGCCAATTTGTATTATGGCATCACCTGCTTTTAGTCCGGCTTTATCAGCTGGAAAGTTTTTATACGGTTCTTTTATGATTAGTTGGTCGTCTTTTCGAGTTACTAATGAGCCAATTCCAGTGTATTCTCCCGTATTATTTATTTTAAATCGCACAACATCTTGTTCGTTAAAATAATTGGTATACGGATCTAAATCGGCCAACATTCCTTTAATGGCTTTGTCCATTACATCGGCTGGAGTAATTTCATCGACATAATTTTGGTTTACCGTTTTAAAAAGAGTGGTAAAAATTTCAATTTGTTTTGCTATTTCAAAGAAATCATCTTTAAAACTAACACCAATAAAAAGAAAACCGCAAGCAACAACCGGAATAATGTATCTTTTCTTTAGGATTGAAAATAGATTCATATTATTTTAATTAAACTGTTTTTTTAATAGGTTCAAATATATTAGAATATTCCTAAAAAACAACTTTTTTAGCAATTCCTTATGACGATAAACACAAATATAACAGCGACTTAATTTTCGGTTTGAACAGTTTTTACAAACTTTTCGAAAAGCAGAATGGTTTTTTCGTTTATTTCCTGATAATTTAAACGGTCTTTGGTTTGATAAAAAAAAAGCATAGCATAATTTTTATGACTACTTTCAAGAATAAGATGTTTATTAATACGATAACATTCGCGTAAAACACGTTTAAAATAATTTCGATCAACGGCACTTTTAAAATGTTTTTTTGAAACAGAAACACCAATTTTTAAAGGAACTTCATCATCAAAAACAGTTTCGATATAAACCAATCGCAACGGATATTTAGAAATCGTTTTTCCTTCTGTAAAAAGCAAGTCAATGATTTTTTTACTTTTGAGCTTTTCGTTTTTTGGATAAGAAAAATCCACTTCTTTTATTTAGAATTATAAATGTTATAGACAAATTTTACTTCAGAGTAATTAATGTAAAATTGCATTCTATTGTCTTCATTTTTTTTAGTAATGACAAATATTGTAGCTTTAGAACCATTGTTGTCGATACATTCAAAGGGAACGATTGAATCGGTTTTGTTTTCCGATTTTTCACCATATGAAAGTATTGTAAAAACCTGAATTTCGGGCGAATTAACGACAATTCTATTTTTTTTTGCGTCAATTGTTATTAACAAATCGGCTTTGACAAAATCGGACCATTCGGACCAATTTCCGCGTTCATTTTTTTCAGTTATACTAACACTACTTGTTTTAAAACTGAGTGCTTGAGCATTGATTTTATAACTGCTAAAAGTTAAGAAAACGAAGAATACTAGGAACTGTTTTAATTTCATGATTAATAAAATTTACGTTTGTAAATCTACAAATTCTATTCTAAATCTAAGCAATATAGTGAATAGGATTTGTAGATTAATAAACAGAAATTAATTTTTTACTTTATTTCATACAAATTGTTTTCGCTCTTAACATCAGCCATTAATCCGCTTGGATTGAGGAGTATTTTTTTTATAGAAGTTCGGTTTTTTTGAATTTCAAAACTATAATTAGGATTTCCCCACGTCCAATCTTTTAAAACGGTTCTTTTAATTTCGGGATTTGGATTCTCTTTTATAAAACTCATCATTCGCAACGGAATGTAAAAACTTTCTCGTGTTCCATCATTATAATCAATTAATACTTCAATTGGCATTGGCATTCTTCCAATTCTTTCTAAAGAAATGGAAGTGTTATTTCCCAATTCTTTCACTTCTTTAATTCCGTAATCAATGGTGTTGGTGGTTTGCGTCCAATCGGTTAAATACCAATCTAAATTGGCGCCAGAAACGCGTTCTGCAGTTCGTTTAATATCGTTAGGTGTTGGATGTTTGAATTTAAAATCGTTGTAAAATCGCCTTATCGTTTTTAAAAGATTGTCTTTGCCTAAAAGATATTCTAATTGAGCTAAAAACAGCTCTCCTTTTATGTAAGATGCTGTGCTATATAATTTATTTTCGTCGAATCTATCAGCATGTGTAGAGAGAGGTTGTTCTTTGCCAGAATTGGCTAATTTTTCATAGGCTTTGTACGAACCTATTATTGGGTTTTCCCCAATTTTATCAGACAACTCGTAAATGGCAATATCTTCTATATAAGTGGTAAAACCTTCATCCATCCATCCATGTTTACTTTCGTTACTTGCCAAAACGTGTTGAAACCAAGAATGTCCCATTTCATGAGCAATTACTCCAACCAAACCATCGTAAGTTCCTTCGCCCAGAATAAGTGTACACATAGCATATTCCATTCCGCCATCGCCACCTTGAATTATAGAATATTGTTTGTAAGGGTATTTGCCAACTAAATTGTTGTAAAACTGCATTAATTTTACTGTTTTTGATTGTACTTTTACCCAATTTTCAATAATTTTTGGTTTATTTTTATATAAGAAATGTAATGTAGTTCCGAAATCAGTTTTTACTACATCATGAATATAATTTTTATCAGCAGCCCAAGTAAAATCGTGAACCATTGGCGCAACAAAGTGCCAGGTTAAGGACTTAGTTTTTTTAGGAATTGAAACAACTATTCCGTCATTTTGATAATTGTAGCCAATTTCATTGCCGTTTTGTAAATAACCAGTGGATCCAAGAACGTAATTTTTATCTATAGTTATTTTTACGTCAAAATTTCCCCAAACACCATGAAATTCTCTTGCAATATACGGATTTGCATGCCAACCTTCAAAATCAAATTCAACCATTTTTGGATACCATTGACTCATCGATAATTCAACACCTTCTTTATTGTTTCTTCCAGAACGACGAATTTGAACTGGTACTTGTCCATCAAAATCTAAAGTCAATGTAGTTGATTTTCCCGGTAAAATAGGTTTTGCAAGCGTTACTTCAAGAATAGTTTCTATTTCAATAGCAACAGCAGAAATGCCATCTTGTTTAAAATTAGAAATGTGTAAAAAACCAATTTCGTTGGGTTTCAAATTGGAAATTCTACTTTCGTTTCGAGTTTCTTTATCACTCAATTTTATTTTGTTCACCATTCTTCCGTCAGGATCTTTTATAGATTGCAAACGCATATCCATTTCACTTCCGGGCTGAAAAGCATTATTGTACAAATGATAATAAACTTTGTATAAGGTATCTGATGAATTATTGGTATAAATTAATTCTTGTTTTCCTTTGTATTGATAGGTTTTTACATCCATAGAAACCTCCATTTTATAGTCGACTTTTTGTTGCCAATAGGATGCACTTTGTGGAAACACACTAGAAACACTAATAAATAGAAATGATAAGAAGATTATTTTTTTCACTTGAATAGTTTATGAAAATTTTAAAACGAGGCATCAAATTATTTGAATTATTTTTTCGAGATTTTTTCTGCCATTAATAAAGCATTATAGGCATTTACAATTTTTCCAGAAACACAAGTGTTTGCAAATGGTAAGTTTGTTTTTAGTTCACCCAAAACTACATTTGTAGTTAATGGCGTTCCTGAATCCATGATAATTTGTTTTACTTGTTTTGCAGTTAAACTTGGATAATAAGAACGAACCAAAGCTGCAACACCAGCAGTATTTGGAGACGCAAATGAAGTACCGTCAACTAAATTAAATTTGTTGTTTGGATCTGTAGCATAAACTTTAACACCAGGAGCAAAAATATCTACATTTTTAGCGCCATAATTAGAGAAATTAGCAATAACACCTGATCCATATTCATAATTTAAAGCACCAATGCATAAATAATTGGAGACAATTTCGGTGTTTTTATTTGGAGAATCTGTTGGATACGATGGTTCAACATCGACATCTTTACCATCATTTCCAGAAGCAGTAACAATTAACACATCTTTACTTTCGGCGTATTTTATTGCTTCCCAAACCCATTCTTTATTTGGAGAATAATCTTTTCCAAAACTTCCGTTGATGATTTTAGCTCCATTGTCAGCTGCATATCGTATAGCCAATGCAACATCTTTATCATATTCATCACCATTTGGCACAGCTCTAAGCGCCATAATTTCAACATTGTTGGCAATACCATCGCCACCTTTATCATTATTTCTTATTTGAGCAATAATTCCAGATACATTTGTACCATGAAAGGTGTTTTTAACATCCAAACTTTTAACATTTCCGTTTCCATATTTTTTATCATTAATGTCATCAGGATTATCACCAACTATTTTTCTACCATCAAAATTAACATTTAAATTATAGTTTATCATTCCGTAAACTTGATCAATATAATCTTTTATATCCGATTGAAAACTAGGTCCTGCTTGAGTCGCAATACTCATCATAATCATTTTACTTTGATTTAACGCAGTGTCTGTTGTTGTAACAGTTTTTAAATCATCTATACTATAAACTTCTTTTTTCAAGAACGTTTTCATGTCTGTATCTGCTTTAGCAATCATGTCAACTTGAGGTTTTTGTTGATTCATTTCAGCTAACTTAGTGTCTAATTCTTTTTTTGCAGCTTGGTATACGGACGAATTTACATCACCTTTTTTAACAATTCGGGTAAGTTCAAGATTTTCGTCATTAGAATCTCCTAAGAAATTCCATCCATTAATGTCATCAATATATCCGTTGTTATCATCATCTTTATTATTTCCCGCAATTTCTTTTTTATTGTTCCAAACTTTACCTTTTAAATCTTCATGGTCAACGTCTAAACCACCGTCTATAACAGCAACAATAATTTTGGCGCCTTTTTTCCCTTTTAATAATTCGTTGTATGCTTTATCAACGCTCATACCTGGAATAGTATCTTTAACCAAATCTAAATGACTCCAACGTTTTAAATCGGTTTCTTTAATTGGAGTTGTTTTTAATGGAGTTTGGTCAATCTTAGCCGGATTTGTTCCAACCATAGGAGCAATTTTTGGACTACAGCTTGCTATTGCAATTGCGAGTAGTGGCAAAATGAAGAAGAGTTTGTAGAATTTCATAAGTAATTTGAATTAAAAAAATCAAAAATAGTAAGTATCATTAATATTATTGCCTTTTTAACGATATTTTATCTTTTAAAATTAATAAATTTTGCCAGTTTTTATTTTTTAATCTTCGACACTATTGTGGAATGGATAGATTTGATAACGGAGTTTTAGCAATACTATAAAATGGTTTTTTTGTTGGCAAAGAGCCCAATTAAATAACTCTGTAGTAGTAAAATCAAAGCGATAAAACTTCTGCACATGAATAAACCTCTTTCAAACGAATTCCTTTTTCAGTATTTTCGACAGTAATGATTTGATTATGAGCATCATGTTCAAGCCATAAACAATAATTATTTTCTGCTGCAAGATTCAAAAATTTTGCTTTTTCAGGCATTGTTAAAAGTGGCCGTGTATCATATCCCATAACATAAGGTAGAGGTAAATGTCCTGCTGTTGGAATTAAATCGGCACAAAAAACAATGGTTTTATCTTGATGTTGAATATGTGGAATCATCATTTTTTCGGTATGACCATTAACATAAAAAATTCCAAATCCTAATTCTGTTGAAATTTCAAAATCACCTTCAGGGCTTTTAATAAAGTTTAATTGACCGCTTTCTTGCAACGGAATAATATTTTCATGCAAAAACGATGCTTTTTCTCTTGCATTGGGTTTTATAGCCCATTCCCAATGGTTTTTATTTGTCCAATATTTAGCATTTTTAAACGCAACTTCATAAGCTGTTTTGTCTTTGTTCCAATTAACACTTCCACCACAATGATCAAAATGCAAATGCGTCATAAAAACATCGGTAACGTCATCACGATGAAAACCATATTTTGCTAACGATTTGTCAAGAGAATGAGTTCCCCAAAGCGAATAATAACTAAAAAACTTTTCAGATTGCTTGTTTCCCATTCCGGTATCAATCAAAATTAATCGATTACCATTTTCAATTAACAAACAACGTGCTGCAATATCAATTAAATTGTTTTCATCGGCAGGATTGGTTTTATTCCAAAGAGTTTTTGGAACTACACCAAACATAGCACCGCCATCTAGTTTAAAATTTCCTGCTTCAATTGGATATAGTTTCATGATTTTATTAGAATTAAATCGGTGCAATTTACTAAATAGCTTAGTTTAAATACCATGAAAATCAATTTTTTCTATCCTATCATACGTTATAAAAATGTTATGATTTGAGGAAAAAATAGATAATTGTAGTAACTTTGTCCTTTATTTAGACAAAATCAAAATAAGCTATGATAAAAGTTTCAGATAATGCAAGTAAAAAAATTGTCGATATGATGAAAGATGACGGTTTTGATGCTACCAAAGATTACGTCAGAGTTGGTGTAAAAAGTGGCGGTTGTTCAGGGTTGTCTTATGAACTAAAATTCGACAAAGAACTGCACGAAAACGACAAAGTTTTTGAAGACAATAACGTAAAAATCGCTGTTGAAAAAAAATCTTTCTTGTATTTAGCAGGAACTATTTTAGAATTTTCTGGCGGAATAAACGGCAAAGGATTTGTTTTTAACAATCCAAATGCTTCAAGAACATGTGGATGCGGAGAATCATTTTCTTTGTAGATTTAATGATTGAAAGATTATGACTAAATCATTTGAAGAATTTGAGGTTCACAAAAAGTCTGTTCTTTTAACTAATTGGTCTTTGAATTATTAAACAATAAAAGTTTTAATAAAGAATTTGGTTTTAAAGACCAAATGAAAAGGGCTGTTATATCTATAACGAATAATATTGCGGAAGGTTCAGAATACAATAATAATAGGCAATTTATTAGATATTTGAAATATTCAAAAGGAAGTTGTGCAGAAGTTAGAAACATGTTAATATTATCAAAAGAGTTAGGTTTTAGTGAAGAAGAAAATATTCAAAGTAGTTATAATATGAGTATTGAAATTTCACAAAACATTTCAAATTTTATTAAGTATTTGAATACTAAATTAGAAACAAACAAATGATTTAAGGGTTTAAGATTTTTCAATCTTTAAATTTTTCAATCTTTACATAAATTATGAGTAAATACACGGAAGACGATTTAAAAATAGAACTCGAAAACAAAGAATACGAATACGGATTTTATACCGATTTAGAATCGGATACTTTCCCTGTAGGTTTAAATGAAGACATTGTTCGCGCTATTTCTTTAAAGAAAGAAGAACCGCAATGGATGACCGATTGGCGTATTGAATCTTTTCGTGCTTGGCAAGAAATGACCGAACCCGATTGGGCAAATGTTCAGTATGAAAAACCCGATTTTCAAGCTATTTCTTATTATTCGGCACCTAAAAAAGCAGATCCAAATAAAACCTTAGATGACGTTGATCCTGATCTTTTAGAAATGTATAAAAAGTTAGGAATTTCTGTAGATGAACAAAAAATGATGAACAATGTTGCAATTGATATTGTTGTCGATTCGGTTTCTGTTGCTACTACTTTCAAAAAAACGTTAGCCGAAAAAGGCATCATTTTTATGAGTATTTCCGAAGCTATTCGCGAATATCCCGATTTGGTTCAGAAATATTTAGGAACTGTTGTGCCACAAAGAGATAACTTTTATGCTGCATTAAATTCGGCTGTTTTCTCTGACGGAAGTTTTTGTTACATTCCAAAAGGCGTTCGTTGTCCAATGGAATTATCAACCTATTTCCGAATTAATCAAGCCGGAACGGGTCAATTTGAAAGAACACTTTTAATTGCAGATGAAGGCAGTTATGTTTCATATCTTGAAGGTTGTACTGCTCCAAGTCGCGATGAAAATCAGTTACACGCTGCAGTTGTTGAATTAATTGCTTTGGACAATGCCGAAATTAAATATTCAACCGTTCAAAATTGGTATCCTGGAAATAAAGAAGGTAAAGGTGGCGTTTTCAATTTTGTGACTAAAAGAGGAATTTGCGAGAAAAATGCAAAAATTTCCTGGACACAAGTCGAAACAGGCTCGGCAATTACATGGAAATATCCATCGGTTGTATTGAAAGGTGACAATTCGATAGGCGAATTTTATTCGATAGCTGTGACTAATAATTTCCAACAAGCTGACACTGGAACAAAAATGATTCATTTGGGGAAAAATACCAAATCAACGATTATTTCTAAAGGTATTTCTGCTGGAAAATCCCAAAACAGTTACAGAGGTTTGGTTCGAATAAGCGCCAACGCTGATAATGCTAGAAATTTTTCTCAATGCGATTCGCTTTTGATGGGAAATAATTGTGGAGCACATACTTTTCCGTACATTGAAAGTAAAAATACTTCTGCTAAAATTGAACATGAAGCTACAACATCTAAAATTGGAGAAGACCAAGTTTTTTATTGCAACCAACGCGGAATACCAACCGAAAAAGCAATTGCATTAATCGTAAACGGTTTTAGTAAAGAGGTTTTGAATAAATTACCAATGGAATTTGCTGTAGAAGCTCAAAAATTACTTGAAATATCGCTAGAAGGATCGGTCGGATAAATAACTTAAATGAACTTATATGCCTTAAATGGTTTAAAATAAAATAAAATGTTATCAATAAAAAATTTACACGCAAGTATTGAAGATAAAGAGATCTTAAGAGGAATCAATCTTGAAATAAAAGCCGGAGAAATACATGCAATAATGGGGCCAAATGGTTCTGGAAAAAGTACACTTTCAGCGGTAATTGCAGGAAACGAAAATTACGAAGTTACAGAAGGAACCGTTTCTCTTGAAGGTGAAGATTTAGCCGAATTCGCTCCAGAAGAAAGAGCGCATAAAGGTGTTTTCTTATCGTTTCAATATCCTGTTGAAATTCCAGGAGTTTCGGTAACAAATTTTATGAAAACGGCGATTAACGAAACTAGAAAAGCCAACGGTAAAGAAGAAATGCCAGCTAACGAAATGCTGAAATTAATTCGCGAAAAATCAGAATTATTAGAAATTGATCGCAAGTTCTTATCACGATCGTTAAACGAAGGTTTTTCGGGCGGTGAGAAAAAACGCAATGAGATTTTTCAAATGGCAATGTTGGAACCTAAATTGGCAATTCTTGACGAAACCGATTCGGGTTTGGATATTGATGCACTCCGAATTGTTGCCAATGGTGTAAATAAATTAAAGAACAAAAATAACGCTGTTTTAGTTATCACACACTACCAACGCTTGTTAGATTATATCATTCCCGATTTCGTTCATGTATTAATGGATGGAAAAATCGTAAAATCAGGCAATGCGGCATTGGCTCACGAATTGGAAGAAAAAGGTTACGATTGGATAAAAAGCGAGTTAAATTAGTTACAGTCACGGTTAACAAAAACTGTTACTGAATACTGCGCTGAATACTAAAAAAAATGGATTTAAAAGAAAAACTAATATCATCATTCATGGCTTTCGAAGAACAAATTGATGTTCACTCCGAACTTCATGACTTGCGTACTTCGGCTATAAAGAATTTTGAAAATAAAGGTTTCCCAACCAAAAAAGAAGAAGCTTGGAAATATACATCGCTGAATTCTATCTTAAAAAATGACTTCTCGGTTTTCCCAAAACATGACAATACGATAGAATTTTCAGAAGTAAAAAAATACTTTTTACACGAAATTGATACCTATAAAGTCATTTTTGTAGATGGAATTTTCTCTTCATTTTTATCATCAACAACACATGATGGATTGGATGTTTGTACAATGTCGTCAGCTTTGAATAAACCAAAGTACAAAATGTACATGGATGAATTTTTCAATAAAATTGCCAGTAAAGAAGAAAGTTTAACCTCATTAAATACCGCTTTTGCTAACGAAGGAGCTTATATCAACATTCCAAAAAGTAAAGTGGTAGAAAAACCTATTGAGATTATTTATTTCTCGACAGGTTCAGAAGCGTCATTAATGGTTCAGCCACGAAATTTAATAATTATTGGCGAAAATGCTCACGTTCAAATCATTGAAAGACATCAGAGCCTGAATAAAAATGCGGTATTAACCAATTCTGTAACCGAGGTTTTTGCTCAAAAACGCGCTATTGTAGATTATTACAAAATTCAAAACGATTTGCAATCGGCTAATTTAATTGACAATACTTACATCGCTCAAAAAGAACAAAGTCATGTTGCTGTTCATACGTTTACTTTTGGAGGAAACATTACTAGAAATAATTTAAATTTTTATCATCAAGGCGAGCATATCGATTCTACTTTAAAAGGAATTACTATTATTGGCGACAAACAACACGTTGATCATTATACTTTAGTGAATCACGCAACTCCAAATTGTGAAAGTCACCAAAATTACAAAACCATATTGGCGGATAGTTCGACTGGCGTTTTCAACGGAAAAATTTATGTAGAAAGAGAAGCTCAAAAAACCGATGCATTTCAACAAAACAACAATATTTTACTTAGCGATAAAGCAACAATAAATGCAAAACCACAATTGGAAATTTTTGCCGATGATGTAAAATGTTCACATGGTTGCACGATTGGTCAATTGGATGAAAAAGCTATGTTTTACATGCAACAACGCGGCATTCCGAAGAAAGAAGCCAAAGCATTATTGATGTATGCGTTTTCTAATGAAGTGATTGAAAGCATCAAAATTCCCGAATTAAAACAACGAATCACTAAAATTATTGCGACAAAATTGGGCGTAAATTTGGGTTTTGATTTGTAAAGAATCGTTTTTTTTGTCATTTTGATGAAGTTGAAATCTCAAAATATTTAGAAGCGAATGGTCTGAGCATTCTTGCTATCCCTATTCCCGCTTTCCGTTACAATAAAAAAGCTTTCCGTTTAGGAAAGCTTTTTTATTTTCTCTACAATCGGGGCTAGAAGTTTCCCTCTTTTATTTCTGTAAACTCGCAACAACGTCACTTAAAAACCCATTAAAGTCAAAATCTTCACTCAATCCCATGCGAACAATTACTAAATCGTGACTCGGGAAAATCGCCACCATTTGACCTTGATAACCACTGGCGTAATACATGTTTTTTGGTACATTTGGAAATTTTCCGCCAGAGTTCAACCAAAATTGCGCTCCATATTGTCTGTTAGAAGTATTGGTTGGTGTTGCTACGTATTTTGCCCAACTTTCGTTAAATAGTTGTTCGCCGTTCCAATTGCCTTTGTGTAAGTAAAGCAATCCAAATTTTGCCCAATCGCGAGTAGTTGCCCAACCGTAGGATGAGCCGACAAAATTTCCAGCCATATCGGTTTCTACTAAAGCAGAGTTCATTCCGATTTTATCCAATAATGACGAATACCAAAAGTCTAAGTATTCCTGATGCGTTTTGAATTGATTTCGTAGAATTTTTGACAATAAATTAGTCGTGCCAGATGAATAATTCCAGTGTAAATTAGGCGGAAATCGTGCACTTTTATTAATTTGTTCTTTTCCCATATCTTCTGCTTGAAAAAGCATTTTGGTTACATCAGATATTTTCCCATAATCTTCTACCCACTCTAAACCAGAGTTCATGTGAAGTAAGTCGTTAATAGTAATAATAGAACGTTCGTCTCTATTCCATTCGGAAATTAGAGCCGATTTCATTATATCAATTTTACCTTGCTTTTGCAGAATTCCAAAATAAGTTGCGGTTATACTTTTAGTCATCGACCAACCCAAAATTTTAGAATCTTTATTAAAACCGCTATCGTATTTTTCGGCAATTATTTTATCTTTATAAATCACAATAACCGATCGTGTTCTTTTATTTTTTACTCCCTTTTTATCAAATGCATTGTTAACTCCTTTTTGTAATTTTTCATAATTAACATTGGCAAAAACCGTATCTTTTTGTTCTAAATTTCCATACGGAAAAGGTAAATTGTTATTGAGTTTTGTTCGTTTTGGAACTAGATACGGTTTCAAAACATCAAAATCATCATTTATTAAAGTTGCGCCTAAACCTTCACGGAAAATAGCTTTGCGTTTTTTCAATCCGTAAACAGTTGATGTTACAAAACGGTTTGAATCATCAATTTTATTAGTTGCCCAATCTACTTTGTCAATATCATTATCGCCTTGCTGAATGGTTTCTAAACTACGATTGTCAATAAAATGTCCAGACGCTATGCTTTTAGATGCAAATCCAGAAATTAAATCGAGTTGTGGATAGATCTCTATTCGTAGATAAACTAAAATCAGTAATAGTAAAACAGCGAGAATTTTGAGGAGTTTTTTCATGGAAATAATTTTATGCAATTTATAAAATTTGAAACAGGTATGGTATGCAAGATCATTTAAGTTTAAAACTATTTAAATTTGTTTTTAAAAGCCATATTAGGTTAAAGAATACAACAAAACATTACTATTTGTTTAACAAAATACTATTCCTTTTTAACTACTTTTGTATTTAGAATTTTTATAAATAAGATGTTAGATATAAATAAAATAAGAGCCGATTTCCCTATACTTTCTCAAAAAGTAAACGGAAAACAATTAATCTATTTTGATAATGGAGCCACTTCGCAAAAACCAAAAGTGGTAATTGATGCTATTACAAAATACTATGAAGAAATTAATGCTAATATTCACCGAGGTGTTCATACGTTAAGTCAATTAGCAACTGATGCTTATGAAATCTCAAGAGGGAAAATCCAAAATCACATTAATGCTAAATTTGCTCACGAAGTGATCTTTACTTCTGGAACAACACATGCGATAAATAGTGTAGCAAATGGTTTTGCTTCTGTTTTAAAATCGGGCGATGAGGTTTTGGTTTCGGCTTTAGAACATCACAGTAATATAGTTCCATGGCAAATGCTTTGTGAGCGAACTGGTGCGATTTTGAAAGTGATTCCAATGAATCAAAATGGCGAATTAATTTTATCTGAATTCGATAAATTACTTTCCAAAAAAACTAAAATTGTTACCGTAAATCATATATCGAACGCCTTGGGAACAATCAACCCAATTCAATACATGATTGAAAAGGCACATCGAGTTGGAGCAGCCATTTTAATCGATGGAGCTCAAGCAGTGCCTCATTTAAAACCCAATGTTCAAGAATTAGATTGTGATTTTTATGTGTTTTCGGGACACAAAATTTGTGGCCCAACTGGAGTCGGAATTTTGTATGGAAAAGAAGAATGGCTCAGAAAATTACCACCATATCAAGGTGGTGGCGAAATGATTGCAACGGTTTCATTTGAAAAAACAACCTATGCCGATTTACCTCACAAATTCGAAGCGGGAACGCCAAATATTGAAGGCGGAATTGTATTAGGAACAGCGATTGATTATTTAAACGAAATAGGTTTTCAAAACATTCAAGCTTACGAGCAGGAATTATTAGAATATGGGACTAAAAAATTATTAGAGATAGAAGGAATTAGAATCATCGGAACAGCCAAAGAAAAAACTTCGGTAATTTCATTTAACATTGAAGGAATTCATCCGTATGACATTGGGACTATTATCGATAAATTAGGAATAGCAGTACGAACGGGTCATCATTGTGCACAACCGATTATGGATTTTTTTAAAATTCCAGGAACTATAAGAGCCAGTTTCGCTTTTTACAATACTAAAGAAGAAATTGATATATTTGTTGAAGCTATTAAAAAAGCTAAAATGATGTTATCTTAAAATAATAAACTATGAAAAACGCCTTACTATTATTAACAATTGTCTTTTCATTTATGAGTTGCAATTGTCAAAAGAAACCAGTGGAACAATCTTCGACACAATCAAAAGAAACAAAAAATCAAGATTTGCAATCACCAAAATTTGAATATGTTGCCAATACACGTGGGTTTTACAAAAAAATTACGATTGAAAATAAAATAATTTATGTTTCTAGGGATCGAAATTCGACTGAAAAAGGCGATTCGAATACTATTTCTAATAGTGATTGGACAGCATTAATAGGTTTAGTTAAAACAGTTCAACTAGACAATCTTTCATCGTATAAAGATCCAACTCAAAAGCGTTTTTATGATGGTGCAGCAATGGCAGATTTGAAGATAATTTACAAAGATAAAGAATATCAAACACTAACATTTGATCATGGATTTCCACCTTTAGAAATTGAAAAATTAGTAAATAAAATTACCTCTTTTAGTAAAGATTAATTCAATGACGATTAAAGAAATACAAAACGAAATTGTTGATGAGTTTTCATTATTTGACGATTGGATGCAGCGTTACGAATACATTATCGATTTAGGAAAATCGTTGCCTTTAATTGACGAACAATTCAAAACCGAAGATAATATCATCAAAGGTTGTCAATCTAAAGTTTGGATTCATGCTGAGAAAAAAGAAGATAAAATAATTTTTACGGCTGACAGTGATGCTATTTTAACCAAAGGAATTATTGCATTATTGATTCGTGCTTTTTCCAATAAAAAACCAGCAGATATTCTCGATGCTTCTACAGATTTTATTGATGAAATTGGATTAAAAGAACATTTATCGCCAACTCGAGCTAATGGTTTGGTTTCGATGATAAAACAAATAAAAATGTATGCTTTGGCGTATAATTCTAAAAATTAAATAATGAAGGTTAGTATAAATTTAATTCTCTTTTTGTTTTTTTGGACTAGTTTTTCTCAGTCAAACTTTGACAAAATGCCAGAAAACACTAAAGAGATTCATTTTATATACGAAAAAAAATCAAATTATGTAATTGATAATAATGGTGTTTATGGAGATTCTATTTTGTTTGCTATTGATTTTCCAAAACTAAAAACGATACTTAAAAAAAATCCTAAAGACTCTACTCAATTTACTCACTTTGTTTCGTTCAAGAATATGAATAAAGATGAAGAAAAGTTTTTATGGAGCTCCCTTTATCATACGAATGAAATTATTAAAGGAACCTATTTTATTTCGAGTAAAACCTTGGTTTTTTATATAACAAGAAATGATGAAGAAACAAAAAAGATCTTTAAAAAATATTTTTCTCAAACCTATTATAAGTTTGAATACCGACAAGAATTTAATTATATTACCAGAATAGAAAAAAGACAATTTCCAAGTGTAAATTACAATTTTAAATTTGATGAAATAGAAAAAACAATTGTCTCCGAAAACAATGCAGTTAATTATTATACGGAAGAAAGGAATAACATAAATTACAAAAATAGTGTTTCGATGAACGAAAATCTATCTAAATATATAACACCAATAATTTTCACAAACAATGCTTTTGGAGTTGAAAAATTAGAGAGTATTAAAGAAATTATTAATTTAATATCAGTTACTTATAAATAAAATCAAATAAAATGTTTGCGTTCATCACTAAAAATTAATAATTAAAAAGAGATTGCCTCGCAAACTCGCAATGACAAATGGAAGAATTTAAAGACGAAATAAACTTAGGAGAAAACGTAGTAAAAACCTTAAAAAGTATTTACGATCCTGAAATTCCGGTTGATATTTATGAACTTGGATTAATTTACGATGTAATGATTAACGAAGAAAATGAAGTAAAGGTGTTAATGACTTTAACTTCACCAAATTGTCCAGTTGCCGAAACATTACCGCGTGAAGTAGAAGAAAAAGTAGCTAAAATAGACACAGTAAAATCGTGCGAAGTTGAAATTACTTTTGATCCACCATGGAGTAAAGATTTGATGAGCGAAGAAGCAAAGTTAGAATTAGGAATGCTTTAAAAATAATATTCAGTTGGTAGTCTTGCAACACAACACTGAACAACTGAACTCTGAACACTATGAAAATGGACGAAATTATAAACAAAGTAGCCAATTCTGCACTCGAAGTTTTCGATTTAGAAGATTATTATCCAAAAGAAATTCAAACACAAATTGATGTTTCGCATTGGCTTTATGAAGGTTATATTTTAAAAGAGAAAGATTTCAGAGAAGCATTAAAAAACCATGATTGGTCAATTTATCAAAATCATCTAGTTGCTATTAATTGTTCTACAGATGCAATTATTCCAGCTTGGGCAAATTTAGTAGTTACAATTCATTTGATACCATTTGCCAAAACAATAATTAACGGAAATTTAAACGATTTAATTGTTGCTTATTATCAAGAAGTTCTTCAAAATATAGATTATTCAATTTATAAAGACAAACCAGTTATTTTAAAAGGGTGTTCTAAAAAAGCAGTTCCAGAAAACGCCTATGTTTATGCTATACAAAACCTTCAGCCTTTTGCAAAAAGCATCATGTATGGCGAAGCATGTTCCGCGGTACCTTTATACAAAAAGGTAAAGTAGTCTCAATTCTACACAACAATACACTCACATTGTTAGTAAAGATTTGACATAGTCAAATGTATTTTTACCTTTGCATTCGGAAAATTTAAAATCTAACAAAATGAAAAAACTTTTACTTACAACAGCACTTTTACTTTCTTTGAGCACTATTCTGGCTCAAGATAATGAAAAAGAAGGGTTAGAGAAAGCTAAAAAAGCATCTGAAAGAGCTGTAGATACAACTAAATTAGGCTGGAAACGCGGGGGAAACATAATATTTCTTTTCAATCAATCGGCGTTTAATAACGAATGGTTAGCTGGTGGAACTTCAAATTTCGCTGGAAATATCGGATTGAATTATGATTACAACTATGCTTCTTTAAATTCAGTTTGGGACAACAAGTTAATTGTAGCTTATGGATTAACTAAATTAAAAGATCAAGACATTACTAAATCGGATGATCGACTTGAATTTACATCCCTTTACGGAAAAAAAGTAGGAAATAGTAATTGGTATTATTCCGCTTTTTTAAACTTTAGAACACAAATGGATTCAGGTTTTGACCCAAAAACAGGAACAAAAATATCGCATTTCTTTTCTCCGGCTTATTTACAAGTTGGTCCAGGAATGTTATGGAAAAAAAGCGATAATTTAAAAGTGAATATTGCACCCGCAACTTCAAGATTAATTTTTGTTCATAATGAGTTTACAGATGGTTTACCTGATGGTGTCACTTATTTTGGAGTAAAGGGAAATGAAACAAGTCGTTTTGAATTTGGTGCTGCCTTAAACGTATATTATAAAATAACTTTGCTAGAGAATGTTACAATGGAAAATATTCTTAATTTATATTCTAATTATTTAGATAATCCGCAAAATGTTGATGTTGATTACCAAATGAATTTGGTTATGAAAATCAATAAATATCTTTCGGCAAATATTGCTTTCCAAGCAATTTACGATGATAATGCGATTAAAGCCGTTCAAGTAAGACAAGTATTTGGTTTAGGAGTTAATTATGGTTTTTAATCTTCTTTTTCAACGGCATCTTTATAATCAGGATATAAAAATTTATTGTAAGGAAAACGAGTAATGTGAATTTTTCTAACTGTTTCATAGAGTTTTTCTCTAAGCTCTTCAAAGTTTTCTTTTTCTGTAGCCGAAATAAACAAAGCATTTTTTTCGCCAACATTATGCATCCAGGTTGTTTTCCATTCCTCTAATGTAAAGTGTTTCGTTGTTTTTTCAGTTATTAAATCATCATCATCAATAGTTAAATTTTTAAAAGCATCAATTTTGTTAAAAATCATTATTGTAGGCTTATCGCTGCTTTTTATATCTTGTAATATTTGATTAACGGCTGTGATGTGATCTTCAAAATCAGGATGTGAAATATCAACAACATGCAATAATAAATCGGCTTCTCTAACTTCATCAAGTGTGCTTTTAAACGAATCTACTAATTGAGTTGGAAGTTTTCTAATGAAACCAACTGTATCAGAAAGTAAAAAGGGCAAATTTTTTATCACTACTTTTCTTACTGTTGTGTCTAGTGTAGCAAATAATTTATTTTCAACAAAAACTTCGCTTTTACCAATAGCATTCATTAAGGTAGATTTTCCAACATTCGTATAACCAACTAGAGCTACACGAACCATTGCGCCACGATTTCCTCTTTGAACCGACATTTGTTTGTCGATAGTTTTTATTTTGTCTTTTAGTAAAGTAATTCTATCACGAACAATTCGTCGATCCGTTTCTATTTCAGTTTCTCCTGGACCACGAAGTCCAATACCTCCTTTTTGACGTTCTAAGTGAGTCCACATTCCGGATAATCTTGGTAATAAATATTGACATTGCGCTAATTCTACTTGAGTTCTTGCATAAGATGTTTCGGCTCTTTGGGCAAAAATATCTAAGATAAGATTTGTTCTGTCAAGTACTTTAACGTCTAAAATTTTTGAAATATTTTTTTGTTGAGACGGCGTTAATTCGTCGTCAAAAATAACGGTAGAAATGTTGTGTTCTTTTACATAAAGATGGATTTCATCTGTTTTTCCAGTTCCAAGAAATGTTTTCGGATTAGGACGTTCCATTTTTTGCCAAAATCGTTTAACGACCAATCCGCCTGCGGTAAAAGTTAGAAATTCTAGTTCGTCTAAGTATTCAATAAGTTTTTCTTCACTTTGATTTTGAGTTACAATTCCAACGATTACAGTTTTCTCAAAATTTGTTTTTTCTTTTTCTAACATACAAAATTAATAGAATGCTAAATTAATCAATAGCGAACAATCCAAAGAACTATTTTTAATAAAAGAAAAATAAATAATGTTAATTGCGTTAAATATCAAAATATTCATAAATTTTTCATAATTTTTGTTAAATTTGGAAACTAAAATTAAATTACCTATAAATCAAACAAACTAAAATTTTTAATAATGAAGAAAATTATTTTACTCTTTATCGCATTTTTCCTTTCATTTTCAGTTTACAGTCAGTTTCCAACTCCCGGAATCGAAGGCTTTGAAAATACTACAGGTCCAAATGCACTTCCATCTACAACTTGGACATTAGGAACAGGAGCCGTTGGAAACCAATGGGCGGTTTTTGATAACGGTGTTGGAACCGGACGTTGGCAAATTAATAGTAATCCTGCCGTACCTCCGCTTGTTTATCAAGGTGCCAACTCTGCCTACATAAACAGAGTTCAAACTGGCGGTGCTGGTTTAACATCCGAAAACTATTTAGCAACTCCAAGAGTAACAATTCCACCAAACGGACAATTGCGTTTTTATTCGCGATCTTTTACTGATGGAAATACGGGTACTTTTTACGACATAAAATGGGCACCCGGAACTGCAAACCAAATATTACCAGCTTCTTACACAAATACTTTAGTTACTTATACCGAAGACCAACTGACTTTTGATGATTATACCGGAGTTCAAAATCTTTTTAATATTTATACTGAAAAAATAATTAATTTTCCTGCCGCCATGATTGGCACTCAGGTTTACATTGCTTTTATCAGAAGAAACACACAATTAGCAACTGCAGCTGATGGCGACAGATGGTTGATAGATGCTGTACAATTAAATCAGCGTTGTCTAGATCCAACAACACTAGCTACCTCTGGAATATTTTCGACGAGTGCTAATTTAACATGGGCA
>JANNWH010000006.1:0-73615 GCA_031408335.1 Flavobacteriales bacterium
TGCCCATGTTAAATTAGCACTCGTCGAAAATATTCCAGAGGTAGCTAGTGTTGTTGGATCTAGACAACGCTGATTTAATTGTACAGCATCTATCAACCATCTGTCGCCATCAGCTGCAGTTGCTAATTGTGTGTTTCTTCTAATAAAAGCAATGTAAACCTGAGTGCCAATCATGGCGGCAGGAAAATTAATTATTTTTTCAGTATAAATATTAAAAAGATTTTGAACTCCGGTGTAATCATCAAAAGTCAGTTGGTCTTCGGTGTAAGTAACTAAAGTATTTGCATTTGGATAAGAAGCTGGAGAGGTTTGATTTGCAGTTCCAGGCGCCCATTTTATGTCGTAAAAAGATCCCGTATTTCCATCAGTAAAAGATCTCGAATAAAAACGCAATTGTCCGTTTGGTGGAATTGTTACTCTTGGAGTTGCTAAATAGTTTTCGGATGTTAAACCAGCACCGCCAGTTTGAACTCTGTTTATGTAGGCAGAGTTGTCACCTTGATAAACAAGCGGAGGTGTGGCAGGATTACTATTAATTTGCCAACGTCCGGTTCCAACACCGTTATCAAAAACCGCCCATTGGTTTCCAACGGCTCCTGTTCCTAATGTCCAATTTGCAGAAGGTAGAGCATCTGGTCCAGTAGTATTTTCAAAGCCTTCAATTCCGGGAGTTGGAAACTGACTGTAAACTGAAAATGAAAGGAAAAATGCGAATAATGAAAGTTTTAGATTATTCATAATTTTTATATTGATAATTTGTTGAAACTTAAATAAGCTTACCAAAAATATAAAATCTAATCTTAATTATATAATTATATTTTAAAAATTGCACCAAAAGCAATGATTCTTTGTAAAAAAAAGAAATTCTGTTCTGCTTTATCAGAAGTGTCATTAGTAGTTCGAATATTGTTCATATCGATGTATCCTTTTTTCAATTCAGTTTCGATAAAAAAATATTTTAAGAAGGTAAAATTTAAACCGATTTTAGCAGAAATTCCAAATCCAGAAACGTGAAACTCATCGTATCTTGCTTTCCCTAATAATCTAGCATTTGTTTTTGGAAATAGCAATCCAGCACCTATACCTTCTAGTAAATTGATTTGAAAAATATCACTATTTCCAATTGAAAATAGTTTAGTAAGATCATCAACTCTACAAAATTCAGAATTAATATAATTTAAACCATCAGTATGTTCAAAAGTCAGGAATGGAGGAAGCAAATTTTGATCATAATCATCATAATTTGTATAAAAGTTTACAGGTGTATTTGCATAGGTTCCATTGTAAATTGAACCTGATTCTGATGAAGGTAAATTTACATATCCTGTTACATTTGCAACTTGATCTTGAGAGAATACATATTTCATGTGATCATATCCAATAGAAATATTGTAATGATCGCTAATAAAGTAACCGATTCTAAGATTGGTTTGCGGAATTGTCATTCTTGCTGGATTTACATAATCGAGATGCCAACCTTTGGGTTTGTCTTCGGAGACAGCATTTTCTATAGTAAAATTGTAGTTTGTTCCTGAAAAATGAATGTCAGACTTTGAAAAACTTTCTCTATTTCCGCCCCAAAAAATGTAAAATTTTCCTTTATTATGATCGGTATATTTTACTTTTTTTAGTGGTTCTTGTTGTGAATAAATGGAACAAAAAAAGAAACTTGTTAGTAGTAATAAAATATTTTTCATGGTTTAAATAACTTTGAAAAAATGTGTAAAAGAAACTTAGAGTTCTAGTCTAGCCCCGATTGAAGGAAACGCCGCGCGTGACGAAAAGCGGGAAATAGTTACTAAAAAGCACTATTGTTATGCTCCAAAAAAAAATTAAAATTGATTTATGGTTTTTCTAATCGCTACTAATTTGGTCATTAAATCTTCAAAATAATCCAAATGAAGCATATTAGCACCATCGCTTTTTGCATTAGCGGGATCAAAATGTGTTTCTATAAAAAGACCGTCAACACCAACTGCGATTCCGGCTTTTGCAATTGTTTCAATCATATCTGGGCGACCGCCAGTTACACCAGCGGTTTGATTGGGTTGTTGTAACGAGTGTGTAACATCTAAAACGGTTGTTGCATAATTTTGCATGGTTGGAATTCCTCTAAAGTCGACAATCATATCTTGATAGCCAAACATGGTTCCTCTGTCTGTAATCATAACATTTTGGTTTTGGCAGTCTAACACTTTTTGAACTGCGTGTTTCATGCTTTCGGGACTCATGAATTGTCCTTTTTTTAGATTTACCACTTTTCCAGTATTTGCTGCAGCGACCACTAAATCGGTTTGACGCACTAAAAAAGCAGGAATTTGCAATACATCAACATATTGTGCTGCCATTTCGGCATCTTCGTTGGTATGAATATCGGTGACAGTTGGAACGTTAAAAGCTTCGGAAACTTTTTTTAGGATTTTTAGTGCTTTTTCATCACCAATTCCGGAAAAGCTGTCTATTCTAGAGCGATTTGCTTTTTTAAATGAACCTTTAAAAACAAAAGGGATTTCGAGTTTGGATGTTATGCTTACTAATTTTTCGGCAATTTTAAATGCCATTTCTTCACCTTCTATTGCGCATGGACCAGCAAGAATAAAAAAATTTCCACTTTCAATATGCTTTATTTGTGGTATGTTTTTAATGTTCATTAGATATAAATTTTGCATTGCAAATATAAAAAGAAAAACCTTCTAACGGCGAGTTAAAAAGGTTTTATATTGCATTATTATCGTATTAATTTTTTATAGAAAAACCTTTAGGACAAAGTACTTTTCCTCTTTCGAAAATATTGATATATAATTTTATTTTTTTTTCTTTTCCTTCAAATGTTATTTCATAAACATCGAGACTGCCGGCTCCAATTGTATTTCTTTTAGTTGGGAAAGGACAACAGCTTTCTAATTTATTATACGTTAACTTTTCTTTATTTTCTCCAAGTAATGCATTAAAAAATAATTCAATATTTATTTGGGATACTTTTTCATTTTCAAATCCGAGGTTAATAGGAAAATCTTTATTATAACCGTATTTTTTATCTGTACTATATTCTGTTATAATAAAATGTTTGTCTTTTATAGCTGGTCTTAAAGCGGTATCATCAATATTCTTTATAGTTGATTTTATGCTACCACAAGAAGAAAATACGAGTAATAAAATAGTAAATAGAGAAAATTTTAGGCTTTTCATTCTTTTTTTAATTTGGTTTAAAGATAGTAATTAATCTAATTTTTTTGAAGTAAACGCAAAAATCAAACCACTATTTATATATTTGTAGAAAAACGAGTATGAATCTACTTTCTCAAACATGGCATTGGTCAATTTCTGGATTTATTATAGGAATGATTATGCTTTGTCTTATTTATTTTGGTAAAGTTTTCGGAATGTCATCTAATTTGCGTTCCCTTTGTTCAATGACAGGAATTGGCAAAAGAGTTCCGTTTTTTGATTGGGATTGGAAATCGCAAATATGGAATTTTGCAGTTGTTTTTGGAGCTATGATTGGTGGTTTTGTAGCAGTTCATTATTTAAGTGATTCAACAAATGTTGCCTTAAGTGAAGTTACAAACGAACAATTAGCCCTATTAAACATTGATCTACCCAACGGAAAATTGTTGCCACAAACCTTATTTGGAAATGAAGTTTTTAGTTCTTTTATAGGTGTTTTTATTTTGATCTTCGGAGGAATTTTAGTTGGATTCGGATCTCGATATGCTGGTGGTTGTACTTCGGGTCATGCTATATCGGGCTTGAGTAATTTTCAAATGCCATCTTTAAAAGCAGTTATTGGCTTTTTTATTGGAGGTTTGATTATGGTGCATTTAATTTTTCCATTACTATTTAATTAGAAGCTATGAAATTACTAAAATTTATTTTTGTTGGATTTATATTTGGAGTAGTATTAACCAAATCGGAAGCCGTTTCTTGGTATCGAATTTATGAAATGTTTTTATTTCAATCTTTTCATATGTACGGAATAATTATGACTGCAATAATCACTGGAATTATTGGTATTCAGCTTATTAAAAAAAATAAAGCAAAAGATATAAAAGGTTTGCCAATTGAAATTCAAGACAAAGAAAGAGGCACTTTCCGGTATTGGATTGGTGGTTTAATTTTTGGATTAGGTTGGGCTTTAGTTGGCACATGTCCAGGACCAATTTTTATTTTAATTGGCTCCGGATTTATGAGTATAATTTTAGTACTGATAGGAGCAGTGCTTGGAACTTTTATTTATGGTGTTATAAAAGACAATTTACCTCATTAATTAAATTATTTCTGCATTCAAACCCGCTTCTAACAATTGCGTACATTGCGGTTTCAATTCGTCAATGCTTCCTGTTTTGACAGTACATTTTCCTTTGTAATGAACTAAAATAGCACATTGTTCAGCTTGTTCAGAAGTGTGTTTACAAACCCGAATTAGTGTTTCAATAACATGATCAAAAGTATTAACATCGTCGTTATATAATACAATTTCGTTATTTATTCCAACTTGTTCTTCAACTAAAACTTCTTCTTGAACTTTTTCAATAGTACTCATTTTGATGCTATATTAATCAACTACAAATTTATAAATTTCAACGAAACCCAATTGTTTCTTTCCAATTTTTTAACAAATGTCAAGCCTTTTTCGGTGCAAGATGCATTAATAAATGGAATGTCTTCATTGTAAAATCCGCTAAGCAAAAGAACACCATTTTTGTTTAAACAGTGAACATATTGTTGCATATCATTCAACAAAATATTCCGATTAATATTGGCAATAATTAAATCGTATTTTTTATCTTTTAATAAAGACACATCTCCTTCATAAACTGAAATTTCATGGCAGTTATTGCGTTCCGCATTTTCGATAGAATTTAAGTAACACCAATTATCAATATCAATGGCATCGATAGGTTTTGCACCTTTCATTTCGGCTAAAATTGCTAAAATTGCAGTTCCGCAACCCATATCGAGTGTTTTTAGATTGGTGACATCCATATCTAATAAATGTTGAATCATCATGTGAGTAGTTTCATGATGTCCGGTACCAAAACTCATTTTTGGTTCTATTATAATATCAAATTCGGTATTTGTTTTTGGATGAAAAGGAGCTCGAACATGACATTTTCCATCCACATCTATGGCTTCAAAATGCTGCTCCCATTCTTCATTCCAATTTACTTGATCGATTTCTTCTACTTTGTAAGAAATAGTAAATTCGGGTGAATTCATAATATAGATATCATCTAAAATATCTTCTTGCCACAAATCTTTCTGAATGTAAGCTACAATACCAAAATCGGTTTCAATAAAACTTTCAAATGGTTTTTCTCCCAATTCAGCAATGAGGATTTCTGAACCCAAATCTTTCGGTTCAACAGTAAAATGATAACCTAAATAGCTATTTGACATTGTTTTTTTGCAAAGGTAACAATCGGTTACAGATTGTTTATATAAAATTATATTAAAAAAAAAGCCCTTCAACAAGAAGAGCTTTATTAAAACGGTTTGTTTTTATTGGTTATTTAAATTTCTAATTTGTTTTAACTTGTCTTTCCAAGTTGCTAATTCTTCTTTATGTCTTTCGATGTTTTTTCGAACTTCGGTTACAATAGAATTTTCTTTTTTGGCATTTTTAGTATTTTGAAAGAATTGAATATTATTTTCAAGTTGGAAAATTTCATTTTGAACTTCATCAATTTTACGCATAATAAAAACGCGTTCATTATCTAGTTTTCTGCTATCATCAGAACCCGATAAGTTTCCTAACTTATTAGCAAAACGTAACATTTCTCCATCTTTTTTACTAGAACTTAATTTTTCAAAAAGCGCATCGAGTATTTTATTGAATTTACCTTCAATATGTCTTCTATTAAAAGGGACTTTACCAAAACTTTTCCACGTTTCAATATGTAATTTAATAGCATCCAAATCGGTTTTATGATCGCCAACTAATACAAAACCTTTTATTGTGTCAAGGTATTCTTTTTTCTTTTCAAATGCTTCAACTTCTACAACATCTTCTTCGTTTCTGCTATTTTTTAAGCGTTCAAAATAATGATTACAAGCCGCTTTAAATTCGCCCCAAAGTTTATCAGAAAACTTTCTTGGCACATGACCAACTTGTTTCCATTCTTCCTGAATTTGCTTCATTATAACAGTAGTAGCTGTAAAATCTTCACTATCTTTTAACTCATTAGCTTTAGTAACTAAAGTTTGTTTTTTAGTTAAATTATCGTTTTGATCTTTTTTAATATCTTTGTAGAAAGAATTTTTCAAGATATTAAAATTGCGAACTGCTGTTTTAAAAGCGGCCCAAGTTTGTTCATTCACTTCGCTAGGAACTTTTCCTGTTGCAAAAAAATCATTTCTAAGTGCTTCTACTTTTACTATTTGCGCCAACCATAATGCATGAGAATCTACTTTTTCTTGTGCTAAAACTTCTAGTTGGTCTATCAATGCTTTTTTCTTTGCAAGATTTTCGTTTTCAGAAGCTCTAAAACTTTCATAAAAAGCTTCCCGTTTGTCGTGCATTTGTTTCGTTAAATCACTAAACTTAATCCAAATTTCTTCACGATGATCTCTTGAAACGGGTCCAATTTCTTCTTTCCAAATTCGGTGTAAATCTTGTAATTCACGGAATGATTTATTGATGTCATTTTCATGAACTAATTCTTCAACACGTGCTATAATTTTTTGCTTTTGTTCTAAATTGTGTTTAAAATCTGAATCACGAGCTTCTCTGTCAAGATGTAAGAAATCGTAGAAATTTTCAATATGAAAATGAAAATTATTCCAAACATGATTGTATTTGTCTTTCGGAATTGGACCAGCAGTTTTCCATCTTTCTCTTATATCATTTAATTGTTTTAATGAAGTTGAGATATTTCCTGAAGGATTATTTACCAAATTTTTTAATTCTTCAACTAATGTCAAACGATTTTCTAAATTGGCTTGTAAATTGTTTTGTAACGATTTAAAATGTTTGTTTTTATTTTCTCTGTATTGATTATATAAGGTATCAAAACTTGACTTTAAAGGAGAATGATAATGAAAATCTTCTGTTGATTCAGGGTTTTCTGCATGAAATTCATCTTTTTTCTCATCTAATAAATGAAAATATTTTGATAAAAATGATTTTTTAATTTCTTCAACATGCTCTCGAACCGACATTACTTTTTCTTCTCCAACTAATTTTTCTAGTTCTTCAACTAAATTTTCCATTGATTGTGCTTCGTAATCTTGAAGCGGAATATCGTAACGTCCTTTTACCGTTTCATCTTCACTTTCTTCTGCATTTGCATTGTTTATAGCATTCATTGCAAATTCACTTTCATCTTCTACTACTATAGTATCATCTGCAACTTGTTCGTCTGTAAGCTCAATTGTATTTTCTTCTTTTGAAGCTTCCGTGTTCACTTCTGCTTCAACAATTTCTACAACAGCAATTTCTGAATCAGCAACAGTTTCAATTTCTTCAGCAATTGTTTCTTCAACAAGTGCTTCTATTTCTGCATTTGTTTCCACTTCAGTAATCATTTCTTGTTCAACAATTGCTTCTTCGGCAATTACTTCTTCTAGAGTTGATTCGGTATCTTGAACAGCTTCTTCCGATTCAGTTGTTTCAATAACAACTTCTTCAACTATTTGATTTTCAATGGAAATCATTTCTTGTGATTCATTATTTTGGTTTCCATCTGTCGCGTTTTCGTTAACTGACAGGTTATCATTCTTTTCTTCTGACATTTGGTTAAATGTGTAAGGGTTATACAAAAATTCTTATTTTTGAGGGCGAAAGATAGTAAAGAGCCATTAAAATTCAAAGGAAATTGAATGTTTCTGTATTTTTTTTTTAATAAAACTTTTTTAAGATTTATTTATTCCAAATTTTCCATGCTTTTTCAGCTTGAAGCTCAAGCATTTCTCGACCATTTTTAATAATTGCACCTTTTTTTTTGGCACGTTTTAAAAATTCAGAAACTTCAGGATTATAAATGAGATCAAAGGCAATATGGTTTTTGGTAAAAAACTCATACGGAATTGGCGGACAGTCTTTTAGATTCGGACTTGTGCCTAAAGGAGTGCAATTAATTATTATCTGAAAATTATCAAATGTTGTAGTATTTATTAAACTGTAATCGATAGTTTTTTGATTCGACTGTTCGTTAATTTTTGAATCAGAAGCTTCACGCGAAACATAAGCATAATAAATATCCAACTGATCTAATGCATACGCAACCGCTTTAGCTGCACCACCAGTTCCTAGAATTAATGCTTTTTTATGATGTTCCAGTAGTAATGGTTGCAATGATTTTTTAAATCCGAACCAATCCGAATTGTAGCCTTTTAAAGTTCCGTCTTTTTTAAATCGGATTACATTAACAGCACCAATTTTATTGGCTTTTTCTGAAAGTGAATTCAAATACGGAATGATACTTTCTTTGTAGGGAATAGTAACATTTAATCCTTTTAAATCGGGATTTATTTTTAAAACGTTTGGAAACTCAGAAATGGTTTCAATATCAAAATTTTCGTAAATACAATCAGAAAATAAAGTATCAGCAAATTTTTTATTGAAATATTTTTTTGAAAAGGAATAGGAAATATTTTTACCTATTAATCCGTATTTTTTAAAGTTTTGCATTGATGTATATTGGAATAGAAAAGTAGCATTTTACTTTTTTACCATTGTGTTCTCCTGAAAGCCATTTTGGCATTTTTTTTACCACATTTATAGCTTCTTCTTTGGCAGAAAGTAAAATATCGTCTCTAAGTGCTTTGATGTCAGTTAATTTGCCGTCTTCTTCAACAATAAAAGAAACAAAAATAATTCGTTCCAATTTAATGTCGATCATCTCTTTTGAAATGGTAAAATTTTTAGCAATAAAAACATTCATTGCTTCTTTACCTTCAGGAAACTCTGGTTTTACTTGAATAGTTTCCGATTGATAGATAACTACTGGCTCCGTGTAAGGATCTCCTTGAGAATTTGAATCTTGAGTATCATTTAAATCAACAATTCTTTCAAGTGATTCTTCAATTAGTTTAACGCTATCGTTAGTAGGTTGAGCTACTGAAACTGGAATAAAAGTCAGATTTAATAACAGCAAAAATAGTACTACAACTACTTTTTTCATATTATTGTTTGTGCTTTCCAATTAAATTTTGTACTTTTTTTCGTGACCAAACTACTGGAAATAGTTCTTCTAAAATAGTTTTATTAGTATAATTTAATCGCAATGCATTGTATAAATGAAAGGTAGCTTTTTTATCCTCAGTTAGTAAAAAGTATAAACCAGCCAAACGGTATTCGATTTGGTATTCATCGGTAAAAAATTCGGATGCTTGAAGTAATGTTTGAATAGCGCTTTCAAATTCGCCTAAGAATTGTAATGTATCAATCCAAAACAACCAAGTATCAAGATTTGTATCGCCAAATTCGACAGCTTTTCGATAACCATATTCTGCTTCTTCAAATAAATGGATTGCTTTATTGATTGTTGCATATCGTTTCCAATATGCTTTATTTTGATCATCAATTGCAATAGCTTTATTCACGTAAAGTAATGCTTTTTGAAAGTTTTTTTGACGAACATAAAAATCGGTAATAGCAATCCAACCTTTATCCAATAGTGGATCTTCATGAACCGTTTTATTGAAGTATTTTAAAGCTTGAACTTTGTTTCCGATTTTTTCATAACATTTTCCAATTCGCAATAAAGCATACGAAGTTGGGTCATCGAGTTCAATAGTTCTTTTGTAATTTTCAATAGCTTCATCATAACGTTTTAATCGCTCTAAAGCTTTGCCATTTTCCATAAAAGCACCAAGAAAATGTTCGTCTATATAAGTGGCAAATTCAAATGCACGAACCGCATTTTCGTATTTTTTTAAACCGTAGTACAATCTTCCTTTTTGATGCCAAGCAATTTCAGAGTAGGGGTTTTTATCGATATATTTTTTGATGTATTCAATTGCCTCTTCATTTTGATCTAAAAATTCAAAACAATAAACAACATTATAGAGTGCCGATTGGTCTTCAATATCTTCTTCTAAACATTTTATGAAACTTTCTTTTGCCATTTCAAGATTGTCCATAAACAAATATTCCATTCCAATTAAATTATAAACATCAGCAAAGTCTTCAGTGAATTTTAATGCTTCTTGAAGCAACTCAACTGCTTTTTCGTGATTGTCTCTTTTAGAATAGATATTGGCTTTTTGAATAAAAATCTCTTCGTTTGTAGGTTCAATAGCATACAACTCGTTTAGCATTTTTTCGGCTATTTCGAGTTTGTCTTCATAAACTAGCATTTCTACTTGAACGAGTTTTAATCCAGTAGATTTTGGATGTTGTTCTAAGGCTAATTTTAAAGCTTTTTTAGCTAAATTAGCTTTTCCCATATCAAGATAATGAAGAATGATTTCTTCAAATTCTTCGGAGTCAAAAAATAAAACTTTGTTGGTTTTCAACATCGATTCAAATTTTGATAATGATAAGTTGTAATCTTCTTCTTCGTCGCTTAATTGCATACTTGATTATGTATTGATTAGCTTACATAAAAGTAAGTAAAATCTTGTTGTTATGGGGAAATGCTTTTTTTGTTTTGAACAATTTAATTAACAAGATGTAAATTGATAATTACGAATTACGTGTTAACAATTGAACTTCATCCATCACATCTAAAATAATTTTACAACCTTCTTTAATTTCTTCTTCCGAAATTGTTAAAGGTGGTGTAATTCGTATCGCACAACCTTCAAACAATAACCAAAATAAAATTAATCCTTTACTTTGACAACGTAAAACGACTTGATTTGTTATCTCAGCATTTGAAGTCATTGCGGCAAGCATTAATCCTTTTCCTCTAATTTCTTTTATCAAAGGATGTACCAAAAGTTTGCGAATTAGTTTTTCTTTTTCTAATGTTGCTTCAATTAGGTTCGTTTGTGTGATTTCTTTTAAGGTTGCCAAACATGCAGCAGCTATGACAGGATGTCCGCCAAAAGTGGTAATGTGTCCGAGTTTTGGATCATGACTCAATACATCCATATACTTTTCGTTGGCTACAAAAGCACCAACAGGCATTCCGCCGCCCATTCCTTTTCCGATAATGATTACATCTGGAATAACATTATAGTTTTCGAATCCGAATAATTTTCCAGTTCGACCAAAACCAGGTTGAATTTCATCGATAATCATAAGAGCGCCAACTTCTTCACAGCGTTTTTTTACTTTAGCTAAGAAATCGTTTTGAGGTTGAATAAAACCAGCGCCACCTTGAATACTTTCTAAAATTATTCCTGCAGTTTTAGTGGTTATTTTTTGGATATCCTCTTCATTATTAAAAGTAATAAAATCGACATCAGGAATTAAAGGACGAAAAACTTGCTTACGTTCTTCAAATCCCATAACACTCATTGATCCCATTGTGTTTCCGTGATACGCGTTGTGACAAGATATTAATTGACTTCTTCCTGTAACTCTTCGAACTAATTTCAACGCACCTTCACAAGCTTCGGTACCCGAGTTAACTAAATAAACTTTGTTTAATTGCGATGGTAAGTTATCAACTAATAATTTACAATAGGCAACTGCTGGACTTTGTGAATATTCTCCGTAGACCATTACGTGCGAATAGTTGTCCAATTGATCTTTTATAGCTTGATTTACTTTTGGATGTTGATGACCTAATGAACAAGCCGAAACTCCAGCTACAAAATCTAAATATTTATTGTTATTGGTGTCAAAGATATAGGAACCTTTTGCATATGAAATTTCCATACCTAAAGGATAAGGAGATGTTTGAGCTTGGTATTTTAGGAAGTCGTTCAATTTGGTAATTTAGTGATTTGATTATTTGATTAAATTTTAGACACTGTCCCGAAGCTTCGGGACTGAACACTGTTTACTTCTTTTTTTTATCGTACTCTAAAGTTTCTTTTCTGATTTCCATTGGAAAAGTATCGTCTAGAATATCACTTTTTGCATCAGCATCTGCTTTAGTTTTAAACTCATTTTCTTCTGGTGGAAAAATGTCTTCTTTGGTTTTTATTCGTTCCTCGCCACGCCAAAGAAAGCCACGAAGTTTTCTGGCATTTTCGGGAAGTTCAGCTTCAGGGTAAATATCACCATCAATAGTATTAAAAAAAGTAATGGTGTCAATTTTACTTTTATCATCCATTGTCATGTTTATTTTACTACTTACATTTTTATTAATCCCGATAAGTTCATTGGCTTCATTTCGCATGTAAAAAACGACTTCGGTGTTTTTTACAATATCCACATCATAGAGTTTATTTTCTCTAAATTTACCATATAAATTCAAGCCTTTAACTTGATTGTAACCTGTTCCAATGGTATCTTTAGAAGCAATAAATGCGTTATTTAAGACTTTTAACGAATCGAGTTTTTCGGTTTTGTTATTCCCAATAAGATGCATTACATCGCCAGTCATTTGGTTTTCAAAATTCCAAAGTATAGGTTTGCCGATTAATTGTGTGAGTGATTTTTTTTGGTTGGAATGTATCGAATCACATTTTCCGCTCATATCGGTTTTAAAAAAGCGAACATTGTTATAACCTCGTACAATTCGTTCATTAGGTTTTCCGGTTACAACTAATCTTTTGGCATGAATAAACATCGAATCTTTTTCGATTAAATACCGTATAGAAGCTCTTTTGGTCATATAAAGCGAATCTTTATTTCGATATACTTCGCCATAGTGGCCACGAATAATAGCTTTGTTAATCGAATCGGTAATTTTTACATTGCGAGTGGCAGAGGCAAATTCTTTGTTTCTATCATAAAACAAACTGTCACCTTCAATGAGTCGTTCATTGTATTTTATATACGAGTTTTTTACAAAATGCGCTTTGTTTTTTTTGGTGTCATAAAATCCTTTTTCGGTGTAGATATAATTTTCTTTTCCGGTTATAGTTGATGGTCCGAATAAATAGGAATGACCCGAATTGGTATAATAATCCAAATGATTTGTTTTTATTACATATTGCGGATTTGTTAAAACGACTGCATTCCGAATCTCGTATTTTTTTTGTGCAACATAATACCTTCCTGATTTGCTTTTCAGCATATTCTCTTTATTGACAATGGTTCCGTACGAATTGTAATAGGCTTCTTGACGCATTCTATCAAAGTTGATGGTATCTGTAACTAATGACATTTCGGGTGAACGCATCGAAACATCGCCAGTTGCAAATGCTTGTTTATTGTTTCCATTGTACTCGGCATATCTTCCATTTAAATACAACGTATCGCCTTGTACCATTTGTACATCACCAAAAGCTTTAATGTAATTTTCTTTTTGATAGTAATAGGCTTTGTTGCAAGTTATTCTAACGCCATCATGCAAAGCACGAACGTTGCCAGTAAGTAAAACGGCATCGGGCAATTGAACTTCATCTTTATCGAAAAAATCGGAGTTTTCGATTTCAATTTTACTAGGTTCTTGTGCCCAAATTAAACGGCATCCAAAAAAGAAAATGAGTATTAGAAAAGAAACTTTTTTCAAGTTGTTTTATTTTGGGTCAAATTTAATTAAAATGATGAAAGGTTTATTTTAATTATGAAATATTTATAAAGAAGTAGGAAGTATGATGTTTGTATTAGGAATTGAAAATACAATTCACTTCAAAACTTTTTTAAGTACATAATGTTTTTATTTGAAATGATTATATCAAACTCATTGGGTGCAATTAACCAAAAGGTGTTAAAGCTCAATTTATCAATTTAAATTTAAATTCAACAATTACACAAATGTCAGTCTGAGATTGACTTAAAGAGCTTGTCGAAGTATCGAAGACTTTTCATAAAGATGCATTTCGACAGGTTCAATGTGACAATTGTTTCAAATACTTCTTAAAAACCGTTTAACTTAATTCGTTATTACTGTTTGTTTTATTAATAAAAGTCAAACAAATGTTAGCGTATTGACCTTCAGATGTTAAAGTTTATCTAAATAATTATTTTCTTTATAATTTTACAAATCAAATTATTTTAAAAAATCGCTATGAAAACAATTTTACTTTTTTTTGGTTTTATTTTATTTAATATAGGTAATGCACAAAATATCAATTTCCCAGATCCATCTTTTAAGCTTGTTTTAATTAATTCTAACATTAATTTTGATGCAAATTATGTAATTAGTTATCCACCAATAGATGCTAATAATGATGATGAAATATCTGTTCAAGAGGCTGCTTCTGTAATTAGATTGAACTTAGCGTATGCTCAAATTAATAACTTAGAGGGTTTGCAATTTTTTATAAACCTAAAGTATTTTGAATCTTATTTTAGTAATTTTACCACTTTCAATTATCCTACATTGGTAAATTTAGAAGAGTTAAATCTTATTAATTCAGTTGGAACAAGTCCGTTAGTTAACGTAAATTTAGTTGCAAATATAAATCTTAAAAAATTATCCTTGTATAGTTTAACAACTTCATTAGATTTATCTAACAATATTAATCTAAGAGATGTATACATTTATAGTCCAAACCTTACTGCTTTTAATGTTAACAATTTAGTGAATCTAAAAAATTTAAGTTATTATGGTAAGATGGCTACTATTGATATTTCAGATTGTATTAATTTATTAACATTATCTTGTACTGGTAGTTCTCAAAGTTTCTTTACTCCCGAAGAGAATCAATTAACTTCAATTGACTTAAGTGCTCAAACCAGACTTGTTGATTTATTTATAGCAGGAAACAATTTAACTAGTTTGGATTTAAGCAATTGTCCAAATCTTGAGAATGTTGCAATAAGTTCAAATCAAATTACTACACTAAATATTGACAATGTTGATTACGTGAAGACTTTTTATTGTGATGATAATTTGCTTACTTCTTTAAACGTTGATAATATGTTTAATTTACAGGTTTTATATTGTAATAACAATCAATTAACAAGTTTATCTACCAAGAATGATATTATTGAAGAGTTTATCTATTTTTTTGGTAATCCTAATTTAGCTTCAATTTGTTGTGATGATAATGAAGTTGTTTACATGAGAAATCAATGTTTGCAAAATAATAACGATTCAACAATTGTTAACTCAGATTGTGGTTCTGGATCGATAAGTATATCAATGTATCCTAATCCAGTTACTGATATGTTGTATTTTAATACTGATGCTAGAATTACTAAAATTGAAATTTTCGCCATGAACGGATTAATGGTAATGAATAGTGAATTGGTTGGTGACTTTATAAATGTTCAACAATTGCTATCTGGAATGTATTTTATCAAAGTCTACATTGGTGAAGAAGTTGCTAATATGAAATTTATTAAAGCGTAAACGAAATTATATTTATGAATTTATTTCTAGGATTACTTTTTATAATGATGAATCCATTTTTATTAATTGATTTTAATTTGAATAGCAATAACAACGATTGGAAAATTGTTAATGACGTTGTAATGGGTGGAAGATCAAAAAGTGATTTTTTTATTGATTCTAATGGAAATGGAACTTTTAAAGGAACAGTTTCTCTAGATAATAATGGCGGATTTTGTTCAATTCAACATTATTTTCAACCCATTTCTTTAAATAAATATAATCTTTTTAGCATTCGTTTGAAAGGTGACGGAAAAAAATACCAATTCAGAGTAAAAGCAGATCGTAACGATTACTTTTCTTATATCTACGAATTTCAGACTTCTAATGATTGGGAAACTATAGAAATTCCGATTGAAAAAATGTATGCTTCCTTTAGAGGTAGAATGTTAGATATGCCAAATTATAATGGATCTCAAATAGAAGAAGTTGCCTTTTTAATTGGAAATAAAAAAGTAGAGAGTTTCGAATTATTAATTGATAAAATAGAAGTAAAATAAAAAAAGCCATTTGATTTTAATTTCAAATGGCTTTTTTTTTATCTGGTTATCGTTTGTTTTCTATCGGGACCAACCGAAACTATTTTTATTGGAACTTCCACTTCCTTTTCTATAAAATCTATATAGTCTTTAAGTTCTTCAGGTAAACTTTCATAGGTTGTTAATCCTGTTAAATCGGCTTTCCAACCTTTCAATTCGGTATAAATTGGAGAAACATTTTCTTCTTCAATATTATAAGGTAAATGATGAATTTCGTTTCCTTTATAATTATAAGATGTACACACTTTTAAGGTTTCAAACCCCGATAAAACATCGCCTTTCATCATCATTAACTGCGTAACACCATTCACCTGAATTGCATATTTCAATGCTACTAAATCAAGCCAACCACAACGACGTTTTCTTCCTGTAACCGAACCAAATTCGTTTCCAACACTTGCCATTAAATCACCAGCTTGTTCAAAATCTTCGGTTGGAAATGGTCCAGATCCAACACGAGTAGTATAGGCTTTGAAAATTCCGTATACTTCTTTAATTTTATTTGGAGCAATTCCCAAACCAGTACAAGCTCCTGCAGCAGTTGTATTTGATGATGTTACAAATGGATACGTTCCAAAATCAACATCTAATAGCGAGCCTTGTGCACCTTCACAAAGAATAGATTTTCCTGCTTTTTGCGCTTGTGCTAAATATTCTTCGCTATCAATAAAATCCAGCTTTTTTAAGTCGTCAATTGCTTCAAAAAATTCTTTTTCTAATTCGGCCAAGTTGTATTGAATAGCAACATTATAAAAAGCTATCATTGCTTCGTGTTTGTCTGCTAAAGCTCGGTATTTGTCTTTAAAATCGGATAATTCTATATCACCAACGCGAATTCCGTTTCGACCTGTTTTGTCCATATATGTTGGACCAATTCCTTTTAAAGTAGAACCAATTTTAGCTTTTCCTTTAGATGCTTCCGAAGCTGCATCAAGTAAACGATGAGTAGGAAGAATTAAATGAGCTTTTCTTGAAATGATTAATTTCGATTTTAAATCGAGGTTGAATTTAGCTAAACCATCCACTTCGCTTTTAAAAACTACAGGATCAATTACAACTCCGTTACCTATAACATTGATATTGTTACTATGAAAAATTCCAGACGGAATAGTTCGTAAAACGTGTTTTATTCCGTCAAATTCTAAAGTATGTCCAGCATTTGGTCCGCCTTGAAAGCGAGCAATTATATCATATTTAGAAGTTAAAACATCAACGATTTTCCCTTTTCCTTCGTCCCCCCATTGTAATCCTAGTAGTAAATCTACGGTCATTTTTGCTGTTAATTTGGTTGATTTGTTAATTTGTTGATTTGATTATTTGAGGCATCGTATACACTAATTACCGAATAACCAAATTACTCTTTCTTATTCGCGTAAAAATACAACGAATGATTGTGAATTTCGATGCCAAAAATATCTTCAATAGTTTGTTTGATGGTTTGAATTCGTGGATCACAAAATTCGATTACTTCACCAGAATCAGTCATTATGATGTGATCGTGTTGTTTATCGAAATACGATTTTTCGTAATGCGCTTGGTTTTGACCAAATTGGTGCTTGCGAACCAATCCGCAATCCAATAATAATTCGATTGTATTGTACAAAGTAGCACGCGAAACACGATAGTTTTTATTTTTCATTTTGATGTACAAGTTTTCGATATCAAAATGCTCTTCGCTATCGTAAATTTCCTGAAGTATTGCGTAGCGTTCAGGTGTTTTGCGATGTCCTTTATTCTCAAGATAGGCTGTAAAAACATTTTTTACAGTTTCTTGATTTTTAGTATTATCAGTTGCAATTAGTGTCATATTGGGCAAAGATAAAATTTAGTTTAGAAGTTTAAAAGTTTATATGTTTAAAGTTATAAACGATTTATTAATAAATGAAAATTTCGATATTTAACTCGTATAAACTCTCGTTACTTTATCTACACCATCAATTTTTTTAATATTATCGATAAGTTTTTTTAGAATATTGCTATTTTGTACAACAACAGTAACTTGTCCGTTAAAAATTCCAGCCTCGCCACTTAACGAAATACTCTGAATATTTACTAGCATGTTGTTCGAGATTACTTTAGTTAACTCATTAGTTAAACCCATAGCGTCCATTCCGGTGATTTTTAAAATGGCTTTGAATTCTTGTTGCGAAGAGTCAATCCATTTGGCTATCATAATGCGATACGCATAATTCGATTGCATGGCTATGGCATTTGGGCAATCTTTTTTGTGGACTTTAATTCCTTCGTTAATAGTAACAAAACCAAAAACTTCATCACCTGGAATTGGATTGCAACAAGTTGAAAGCTTGTAATCCAATCGATCTTGTTCGGCACCAAAAACCAATAAATCATAATTACTGGTTAACTCTTGTTTATTAATTTCTTCGGGTTGGTTATTTGGCGAACGCTTAATTTTATTCTTAAAGAAATTAATTAAAGTATTGCTTTTTTGAGCAGCAAAATCTTTTAATTGCTGATTCTCAATTGAACCAATTCCAACACGGTAAAACAAATCTAAACTTGTTTTTAGCTTGAAAAAATTAACTAATTCGTTAATTACAGTTTCGTTTAAAGTAACTTTTAAATGTCTTAATTTTCGAGTTAAAAGTTCGCGTCCATCTTCTGCAATTTTCTTGGTATTTTCGTTAAGAACATTCCGAATTTTATTTTTTGCTCTTGATGTAGTAACATAATCAAGCCAATTTATTGTTGGTTTTTGATTTATTGATGTAATAACTTCTATTTGATCACCACTTTTAAGTTCATAATTTAAAGGAACTAATCGTCCATTTACACGTGTTCCACGAGTTTTAACTCCAATTTCAGAGTGAATACTAAAAGCAAAATCGAGAGAAGTCGCTCCTTTTGGTAGTGATTTTATTTCTCCTTTTGGTGTAAAAACAAAGATTTCTTTTGCATACAAGTTCATTTTAAAATCTTCCACAAAATCGACAGCGTTGGTCTCAGAATTTTCTAAAGCTTCTTTTAAAAGATTGAGCCAAACATCCAAACCACCTTCTTCATCACTGCCTTGTTTGTATTTGTAATGTGCTGCGTAGCCTTTTTCAGCAATTTCATCCATACGTTCACTACGGACTTGAATTTCGACCCAACGTCCTTTTGGTCCCATTACGGTTATGTGTAATGCTTCATATCCTGTTGATTTTGGTGATGAAATCCAGTCACGTAACCTGCTTGGGCTTGGACGATAGTGATCAGTAACAACAGAATATATTTTCCAAGCTACAAATTTTTCATCATGTAAATTGGAATTGTAAATAATTCGCAAGGCAAATTTGTCATATACTTCATCAAAACTAACATTTTGTGCAGCCATTTTTCGACGAATGGAATAAATTGATTTTGGACGACCTTTGATTACAAAATCAATATTCTCATCATTAAGCGATTTTTTCAAAACATCCGAAACCAACTTAATATATTCGTCTTGTTCTTCTTTGGTTTCTTTTATTTTACTAACAATATCATTATATACATTAGGTTCAGTGTATTTTAAACCTAAATCTTCTAATTTAGTTTTGATGTTGTACAATCCTAGTCGATGCGCAAGAGGAGCATAAATGTATAAAGTTTCGGATGCAATTTTGACTTGTTTATAATCGGGCATTGAATCCATAGTTTGCATATTGTGCAAACGATCGGCAATTTTTATAAGAATAACACGAACATCATCGTTTAAAGTCAATAGCATTTTACGAAAATTTTCCGCTTGCATCGAAATGTTCATGTCTTTTTTAACTTGAGAAATTTTTGTCAAACCTTCTACTAAAATGGCAATTTTAGAACCAAACATTTTCTCTAAATTTTCAATTGTAATTGGTGTGTCTTCCACAACATCGTGCAGTAACGCGGCAGCAATACCTGTTGCGCCAAGACCAATTTCTGAAGCAACAATTTTTGCTACACCAATAGGATGAAAAATATACGCTTCACCCGATTTTCGTCGTTGGTCTTTGTGCGCATCAACTGCAACATCGAATGCTTTGCGTATCAATTTTTTATCAACATCACTAAGTGTTTGATAACTTATACGAAGTAGTTCTTTGTATTCTCGCGCTAAGGCTTTTTTTTCGTCTTCTAAATCAATCTCAATCATAAAAATTCTTCAATTAGTTAAAAATAAGAATAATTATTGAAATTGCAATAAAAAAAATCCAAATTCCGAAATAGTTAAAATTGGAATTTGGATTTATTGAAGTTTGTGACTTTTATAGTTTCTTAAAATCTAAGTCGTGAAAGTCATAACTAAAATCGGTTATATCTGAAATGGCTTTCATTTTCACATTGGTATTGTTTTCAGAGAATATCAAATAAGCATCAGCATTAAAACTACGATTGTTCCATTTTACAACGAAAGTATTTTCTTTGTAATAAAAAATTTCACCAACTAATTGAGGAGAACGTTTGGAATTGAAGAATAGTTTTCCTTTTTTTTCAAAAATCGTTATCTCACCAAACCAATTATCTTTATAAATTCCGTCATATTTTTTTGTGTCAATTTTGTATTTTTTATCAATTGCCGACCAAACATCATTAGCAGTTTTGTCGGTATTAGTAAAGAATTCTTTTTCATTTTTACTATAAATTTCAACATAATCAATAAATGGAATATTGAGATAAGTATTTTTAATAGTGTTAGTAATTGCCGAGAAAGCGGCGCCAGATTGCTGATTTGTTAATACTACAATTCCTAAATTAAGCTCTGGATATAAGGTAGTTTGAGTAACTATTCCTTCTAATCCTCCTGTGTGTGTAACTTCTTTAAAACCGTTTACATCGCTTAAAAACCAACCTAAACCATAACCTGAAAAATGTGTTTTATACGGCGGTCTTGTTCTAGCGGGAATAATAGTTTGCAATTGCCACATTTCATTTTGTTCTTTTTCAGAAAACAAAGTATTTTCAAGATTAGCACCATATTTTCCTTTGTTTAATTGCATAATCATCCATTTGCTTATGTCGTTTACACTTGAATAGATTCCGCCAGCAGCGTCAAGAATTTGGTCTTTGTAACGCGGAATAACTTTCAACTTTCCATTAGTGGGAACATGAGGAGCAATTACGTTTGTAGTATCTTTTAAACGATTAAATGTTCCGGCACTATTATTCATTTCTAAAGGTTTCATTATTCTATTTTCAATAAAATCACACCATGATTGTCCGCTTACTTTTTCAATAATTTCTCCAGCAACTATATAAAGTAAATTGTCGTAGTCATATTTGGTTCTGAAATCAGAAACAGGTTTTAAGTACTGTAAATTAGCAATAATATCTTTGGGCGTAAAGTTACTTCCGCCAGGCCAAATCATTAAATCGCCGGCTCCAAGTCCGAGTCCGCTTCTATGTGTTAATAAATCTTTTATTGTAAATTCGTTAGTTACATAGTCGTTGTACATTTTAAATTCGGGAATGTATTTTATAACTTTATCGTTCCAGTTTACTTTTTTTTCATCCACTAAAATTGCCAAAGCTGCGGTGGTAAATGCTTTACTATTCGATGCAATTCCGAAAAGTGTATTTGAATCGACTTTTTCATTACTAATAATCGATTTTACTCCATAACCTTTAGAAATAACTATTTTTCCATCTTTTACAATGGCAACGGCAATTCCGGGTACATTAAATGTGGTTAGTGTTTTTTCGACTAAAAGGTCTAATTGCGATTCAGAAATTTGAGCAATTGCAAAAGAAGTTGCAAAAAAGGCAATAGTGTTGAATAAGAAATTTTTCATTGTACTAATTTAAATTGAAATTTTAAAATCCTCTTTGTCTTTTAGCTTCAAAAATTAAAATTGCTGAAGCTACAGAAACGTTCATAGAATCGATTTCACCTTGCATTGGGATAATGATGTTTTTGGAATTATTTTCGCGCCAAGCTTGAGACAAGCCAGTTGCTTCTGTTCCAACTATCAATGCGGAAGCTGAAGTATAGTTTTGTAAATGATAGAACTGGGAATTCTGTAATGTGGCAGCGAATATAGTAATCTTTTTTTCATTTAAAAAATTCACTATTTCTTCTGTTGTTCCTGTTGCGATTTGGTTTGTAAAAATGCATCCAACACTAGAACGAATAATATTCGGATTGTATAAATCGGTTTTGGGATTGGCAATAATTACCGCATCAATTTTTGCAGCATCACAAGTTCTAAGTATTGCACCAATATTTCCTGGTTTTTCGATGGCTTCCATCACTAAAATTAATGGATTATCTGGTAAAGCTAAATCTTCTAGTAGTAATGATTTTATTTTGGCAACTGCAATTATTCCTTCAGTTGTATCGCGATAAGCTAGTTTTTGGTAGACTTCTTTGGAGATTTCAATGAAGTTAATTTGGGTATTGGATAATTTGGTTATTTGTTTTTCGGAAACCAATTCGGGCAGAAATAAAACCGTTTCAATTTCGAAATTTCCTTTTAACGCCAATTCAATTTCGCGGATTCCTTCAATCAGAAAAGTACCCGAATGTTTTCGAGCTTTGACTTTTTCTTGTAGTAAAACCAACGATTTTATATACGGATTTTGGGAAGAAGTGATTTGTTTCATAATTTATCGGAACTTCAAAGTTACAAAATTCCTCTTGCTTTAATTTCCAAATATTTATTAATCGTATCTAAAGTTAAATTTTCGGGTTGCGTTAATACTGAATGGATTCCGTATTTTTTGAGTTCGTTTACGATTAGTTTTTTCTCAAAAATAAACTTTTCTGCTATTACTTTATCGTACACTTCTTGAATAGTAGTTGTTTTTTTATTAGTAATTTGATACAATTCAGTATTTTGAAAAAACACAACAACTAACAAATGACTTTTCGCAATTCCTTTAAGATAAGGTAATTGACGATGTAATCCATCCAGTGTTTCAAAATTAGTGTATAATATAATCAAACTTCTTTGGTTGATATTCTTTTTAATATCGGCATACAAACGCGAATAATCACTTTCAAAAAAATCGGTTTTTACATTGTACAAATTTTCAAGAATTTTTTGCATCTGCGAAGTTCTTTTCTCTGCAACCACTCGGTTTTCAATTTTTTTGGAGAACGAAAACATTCCGGCTTTATCTTGTTTTTTTAATATTACATTCGATAAAACTAAGGTTGCATTAATCGCATAATCTAACAAACTCAAGCCATTAAATGGCATTTTCATGGTTCTTCCTTTATCAATTGCCATGTAAATATTTTGCGATTTTTCGTCTTGAAATTGGTTCACCATTAACGCATTTTTCTTAGCTGTTGCTTTCCAATTTAAGGTTCTAATATCGTCACCTGGAACATATTCTTTGATTTGTTCAAATTCCATTGTGTGACCAATTCGTCTGATTTTTTTTACACCATATTGAAATAAATTATTCGAGAAAGCAATTAAGTCGTATTTACGTAATTGAATATACGATGGATACGTTGGAATCATTTCATCTTGACTAAAACTATAGCGTTTGGATAGTAGTTGCAATGGTGAAGAAATGTAAATATTTAGTTTGCCAAAATGATATTCGCCACGTTCTGTTGGTCGGATATAATACTGAAAATCATCTGTCGATGCATTTTTTATTCGGCGTTTGATTTTAAAATTACGAATTTGAAATTGAAAAGGAATTTCATCAATAACATTCGCAATTACTGGAAAAGTATAAAAATTTTTAATAGTAACTAGAATTGGATTTTCATCACCATTGGATAATTTTTCGGGTGTAATTCTTTCTGCTTCAATTCCGGTTTTGGTAGCAAATAGAATAATAAAATCCAAACCCAAAAATGCAACTAAAATCAACAATACATACCATGAAGCGTTATATAAAGCAGGAAAAAAAAATGCCAAACAAAAAACAACTATCACACTAATAAGTGCATAGAAAAATAAATTATTTATGTATAATTGTTTGATTAATTTCATTTTACCTAGGAATTTCGATGCTTTCGATAATTTGTTTGATAATTTCGATACTGGTCAAACCTTCCATTTCACGTTCTGGAGTTACAATTACGCGGTGTTGTAATACTGGAATTGCCGCATCTTTAATATCTTCTGGAGTTACAAAATCGCGACCTCTAATAGCTGCAAATCCTTTGGCTGCATTTAAAATTGCTATAGATGCTCTTGGTGATGCTCCTAAATATAAAAAAGCATTTTCACGAGTATTTACAACTAGTTTTGCGATGTATTCCAATAGATTTTGTTCTACAATAATTTGTTTTACAAGGTCTTGGAAATTTTTAATATCGTTGCCATTTAAAATGGTTTTGATGTTATCTAATTTTCCGTGATTTTGTAAAGTATGTTCTCTTTGAATAATGGAAATTTCTTCATTTAAATTAGGATAGTCGACATTTATTTTGAATAAAAAACGATCCAACTGTGCTTCTGGTAATCGATATGTTCCTTCTTGTTCAATCGGATTTTGAGTCGCTAAAACGATAAACGGTTTCTCCAATTCGTAACATTTTCCGTCGATGGTAATTTGACGTTCTTCCATCACTTCAAATAAAGCAGCTTGCGTTTTTGCAGGAGCACGATTGATTTCGTCAATTAAAATTAAATTAGAAAAAATAGGTCCTTTTTTAAATTCGAATTCTGATTTTTTTAAATCAAAAACAGAAGTTCCCAAAATATCCGATGGCATTAAATCGGGTGTGAATTGAATTCGGCTAAAATCGACCGAAAGTGTTTTTGCCAAAATTTTTGCAGTAATGGTTTTAGCAACTCCGGGAACACCTTCAATAAGAACATGTCCGTTTGATAAAAGTGCGACTAAAAGTTGGTCAATCATTTTGTGCTGACCAACAATTACGGTTTCTAATTCTTTTTTAATTTTATCAATACCTTCATTTAGAGGAGTTAAATCTAATCGAGATTGAAAATTTACTCCCGAAGTTGCTTCGTTATTTTCTGTATTTTCCATTAGTTGGTTATTTTTTCTATTGCGTTATTTATTTCTATTAGATCTTCTTCGATGCTTTGGTTGTAACTTTTTCGTTGGTAGTTTATTAATCGGACAACCTTTTCAATATCTTCAATTTTTTTACCACTTTTTTGATGTAATTTTTTGATGAAATTATCGTCTAAAATAGCGGTTTCGATTAAATATTCATTTCTTATTCTTTCCAGAAAATAAATTATTTTTTTATCTACAATGTTTTGATGATCACCTTCTTGATAGTATAAATTTCCGATTGTTTTTGTAAAATCTAACGTGGTGTTTGGCAAAGTTGTAATAATTGGAACAACTCTTTGTTTTCTTTTGGCATTAAATAGTATAAAAATAATAATTCCAATTAATGATATAAACCAAGCCCATTTTAAAGCAGGTTGACTTAAAATGTATCGCATTGGAGAATTGGCAATAACTTCACCATTTTGGTCTTTAACAAACCAAAATAAATTCCCTTTTGGCACATAGGAAACCACATTTTCGGTATAATTTACATGATTATCTTTCAGTAAATGATAGTTGGTAAAGCAGGATGGTTGTGTATGCAAATAGAAAAAACCTTGCTTATACGCCACTTTTATAAAATTAATTTTTTTCTTTTTATTAACTTCGTGATAGCCTAAAACAGTTGTATTTAAAGTATCAATTTTATTGAAATAAGAAGTATTTGCTCCAATATTAAAGTTGAATTTAGATGAATTTAGATTTTTATTCGCGAATGATAATACAATATCTTTATCCGATGACAAATCATTTCCTAAAGTAACATTCAAACTGTCTTCAAAAATTTCAGGTAAATCAATTGCACTAATAAAAGCACTATTGCCGTGCGATACAAAGTAAAAAATTTCTTCAGTTGATTGTTTATCTATTGCATAGTTTTGCGAAATGGATAATACATTTCCTTTGATTTTATAGTTTTTTACCAAAGAATCAAAATCATAAAGTGGATCAAAATATTCATAAGGAGTTTTACCTATTTTTTCTATTTTGTTACTTTTAAAAAGTGTTGGCGATTCATTATCAAATACATACAAGCCAAACGGAATTTTATCTTTCAAATCATAAGTTGGATTCCAATTTATTGGTCGCGGTCGAACAGCATCAATATAAATAACACCTACTAAAAGTAAGACAAGAAAAACAATGTATATTTTAATAGTCTGGTTCATTATTTTATTGATTGTAAAGTAGTTTCGAACGATTTTTCGATTTCTTTAAAACTAGTTGCTGTAATTTCAAATTCGCCATACCAAATGTAATTGTACAGATATGATAAGTAACTAAAATCGTTTTTTAACGATTCGTTTTTGATTTCATATAAGTAATCGGAATTGGTTTTTTCGGGATTCCACTCGATCATATTTTTCTCCGACATTTTTTTCAACAACCACAAATAATAATAGCGAATAGCCAATCGTTGATTGCCCGATTTTAGTGTCGATGCAATTAGTTTTTCAAAATCAACATACTGTAAATTGCGTTCAATATCGTCGTGATTGATGATTTTTTTTGTAGTTGATTTACCAAAAATCCATTGCCCTTCTTTGTTTAAAATCACTTTAACGATTAAATAAATCACATACAAAACAATACTGGTTGCAATTACTTTTAGAATGATATTTACAGCAGATTGCGAAACGCCATCAGACAAACCAAATAGTTTTTTAAACCAATACGAGAGCCATTCTTTAAAGCGATCCCAAAGTCCTTTTTCGGCAACTTTTACTTCATATTCAAACGCATTATCCTTATATTTTTCTTTTAATTTTGGATTGAATTTCAGTGGAATTACTATAGAATTATCAATTTTTATATCTTTTTCAGAAAAGTGAACCGCTTTTTTTTCGGCTACAGCCAAAGAGTCTTGTGCGATACTTGTAACACTATATAAGAAACATAAAATGAGTAGCAATTTATTCAACATCGGTTCCAATCAAGTCTATAGAATCGTTAGAAATAGAACTTTCACTATTTTCAATATGGCTGTAATAAATCATTCCTTGGTTTATTAAAATCAAATTATTTAGGATGTAGCCTAGTAGTGTAGAAACTACCATTATAACAGACATTAATATCGACATAGTAGAAAAAGCATCCTCATTAGAACCATTTTTTAGAGAAGTAAACATACTAACCATTCCGAAAACATAAGGTATTAAAGTGAATATAGTATTTACAATTTGAATGATAAAAATCATTACAACAGTTGCGCCAATTATGGGCCAAAATTGTTGTTTTACAGTTTCAAATCCATCTCCTAATGAACTAAAAAAACCTTCATCGGAATTCATATAATAATAAAAAGATAAATGGATAAAACTAAACATTGCGGGCGCTATAATCAATAACAAAGGAATTCCAATTATAATAAAACACATCATTATAAGTAATCCAAAGACAATTATCAGTAAAGGAAAAATGATAAAAATGGAACCTAAAACAAAGATTAAAATTTTAGGAATTCTTTTTTTTATTCCATTTAAAATGTCTTTGGCAGAAAAATGAGTCCCTTTTTTACTATCGTATAAATCCAAATAAACAACAGGAAAAGTAAATTGAAAAATAGAAATCAAAACAAACAGAAGAAATGCTCCAATAATAAGAGAAATCATTAATCCGAAATTGGCATTAAAATAATTACTAAAATCATTTTGAGGTGCGTTCCCACTTCCTGAAACTTTAGAAAAAATGAAATCAAAATATATTTTCATGAAAAAGTAAATCAGTACAGTAGCAATTAAAAGTAATCCACCATTGATGATGAAATACGTTTTAAAAAAATGCTTTCCATGCTCTTTAAAAAACTGAAAAGTATCATTTACATAATCGCTAAAATTTCTTTCTTTAAATAACTGGAACATTGGCGTTGATTTTTTTATGAACGATAAAAGGGAAAATTAAATAATAAAATGATATTAGAGAAAGTGTTGATAAGATGATGAAAACGCTAAGCCAATGAGGCATATCAATCGAATAGCGTGTGATGAATCCTTCTAAAAATCCAGCAGCAATAGTAAAAGGAATGGTACTTAAGAATATTTTAAAACTATTTTTGAATCCAGTTTTTAAAGAGTTAAATCTCGAGTAAGTTTTAGGAAAAAGTACCGATGCACCTAGAATAAATCCGGCTGTTGACTCAATTACAATCCCAAAAATCTCCATCGATCCGTGAATCCAAATTCCTCTAACACTTTCCCAAAAAACGCCTTGTTTGTAAAAAAAGTATTGAAATGAACCCAACATAATACTGTTTTGAAGCATCACATAAAAGGTTCCAAATCCTAAAAAAATACCATAAATATAGCATCGAGCACCAACATATAAATTATTTAAAGTAATTCCGATAAAGCTTCCCCAATTACTTCCCGATTTATAAACTGCAACCGGATTTCCATCTTTAATATTTTCCAAAGTCATGTTGACATAATCATCGCCTAATATTAATCGAACAAAATCAGTATCATATTTTGCAGAGATTACTCCAATTGCAACACAACAAAAAAACATCAAAAAAGAGTAAACTAAATACCTTCTGTATTGATAAACTAAAAGTGGCACTTCGGTAGAAAAAAAGTAAACAAATCGGTTTTTATCTTCTCTTTTGGTTTTATAAATTTTTTGATACAGTTGAGAAGCTAAATAATTTAAATAGATAACCGTCTTACTTTTAGGATAATAGGTTTGAGAGTACGATAAATCATTTACTAAATGAATGTACAAACTTGCCATTTCATCAGGATTTTTTTTAGATTTACCAAAAATTGCTTGTTCAAAGTCAAGCCATTTTTCTTTACTTTGCTTAATAAATGCTACTTCTCTCATGGAATGCTAAAATAAAAAAATATGTCAGAATTATCTATAAATACAACACAAAATGTCAACATAAATTTTACAGCTGCTTCTGTTGGTGAACGACTTGGTGCTTTTTTACTTGATTTACTCATAAAAATCGCTTATGTAATTGTAATTGGATATTTTGTTTTCAATCTAATGGGATTAGGAAAAGCTATTGATAAATTAGATAATTGGTCGGCTACAGCAGTAATTATGCTCTTTGCATTGCCTTATGCTTTTTATACTTTAACACTCGAATGCTTACTTGAAGGACAAACCATTGGCAAACGAATAGTGAAAATAAAAGTGGTAAAAATTGATGGCTATCAAGCTAGTTTTGGCGATTATTTAATGCGTTGGTTAATGCGACTAATAGATATTTGGACCAATTTGGGCGTTATTGGATTAATTGCATTAGTTGTTAGCGAAAAAACACAACGTTTAGGCGATATAACAGCTGGAACTGCTGTAATTTCATTGCGAAATAAAGTGACAATTAATAGTACTATTTTAGAAAACATTGGCGATGAATATGTGCCAATTTATCCTTTAGTGATAAAACTTTCAGATAATGATGTGCGAATTATTAAAGAGACATTTACTATAGCTGTTGCTAAAAATGATTTTGAGTTAATTTCCAAATTGAAAACTAAAATTGAAACGGTAACCGGAATAAAAAATCAATCGGGTAATAATAATGATTTTATTAGAACTGTATTGAAAGATTATAATTTTTACACTCAGAATATGTGATTTTGAAGTAATAGGTTAGAGGCAAGAGTTGCAAGTACTATAAAAACTTATTTAGTATAATACAGATAGCCACTTAAAGGTTCAGGATAACCTTCGTCGTTTAAGTTTAAAATATAATAAAAAGTTGATTTTGGAGAATTGCTTTCATCAAAACGGAAGCCTTCATTTGAAAATCCATTCCAATCTTCTGTTTGGTTGTTTCCTGTCCAAATTAATCTTCCCCAACGGTTGTATAAATTTATTTCATAATTAATAAAAACATCGCGTAATCCATTAATAGTAAAGGTTTCATTTAAACCATCGCCATTAGCAGAAACATAATTATAAACTGTTGGAGGACAATTTTTTGTAAGTAATAAAAAAGAAGTAATACTAAAACAAAAATTATTCTCAATACGAACAAAAATTTCTTTAGGAGTACTAATAGCTGTGTAGTTTGAAGTGTTTATTATTGGATTTGTTTCATTTTCGGCATCAACTAGCGTAGCATAAAAAGTAACAACATCTAACGGATTTACTCGAACTAGATCATCATAATTTGAAAAATCAAATGTTCCTTTTGTTCTGCCTTCATTACAAGAGATCAATGGTTCTAATTGATTAAATTCTGGCGAAACTCCAAAAGTTACTTGAATTGAGGAACTATTATTGTTTTCGTTTAATTCAATTGCTATTCCTTGTCCAGTTCCATCATCATCTACTACAAATTGCAAAATAAAATTATCAGGAATCGAATTCGGAATCGTAAACGAAATTTGACTACTCCAACTTCCGCCAACTAAAATAGGTAAGGTTGTTTCGGTAAATTCAATAAATAGTCCATTGGCATAAATTGCTATTGGAATTCCAGCAATTAAATCATTCGTTGCATTGCTATTATAAACTGTAAAATCGACAAAAACTAATCGGGAATCACATTCAATATTAACGCTGTCAATGGTTATTGTGGCATCAGGTAATTGACTATTAAGTTTGGTAACAACAACATTTATTAAAACCACATCTTGTCCAGAAGTCATCTGAATTAGAGCACTTGTATTACCAATTGTCAAATTATTCTGAATATTATATACATCCAAATCCATGTTGAATAAAGTAGAACTACCTGTAAAACTATTTGTTCCATTAAAAGCATTATTCGCTGGATTTAATGGTGGATTGCTTAAAACAGAACCATTTATACTCAATGTTTCAGAAATTGCTAAATTACTATCACCTTCCCAAGCAATAAATCCAATTTCTGCTCCAGTTGTATTAATTACGTTTAAATTATTTAAAGTTATCGATAAAGCGGGCGGAATACCTTGTAAACCATCGTAAATATTGACCTGGTTTAAAGGTAAACTAACATCACTATACACAATTACCATTGCCCAACCTGCAAAATTAGTTCGGTTGGTACAGTAACCCGGAATAGTGAGTAATGCTTGAGAAACATCTAGTTCCGATAAAGTATAATTTCCATTTCCGGTGCTAGTTACTAAAGTAGTTACATCTGCGAAAGCGCTAAAATAGGTAAGTTGTGAATTTGGATTGGTTACCGAAAAATTTCTTTGAGCTACTATATCAACTCCGTTTAATTTTACATTAGTATCTCCAACACCAGTTCCAGAGCCAGCCCAATATAAATAGGCACTTGTAATTAGTTGATTTATATTTAACGATAAATTAGCACTTGATGCATTTAAAAGTAAATCGTCGCAACCTGGTGTAGTATTGTTTTCTCCTAAATTCATTGTATTGCCAACAAAAACAAAATCATATTTACCATTAAATTGATTGTACAATGAAACGTTTTGTCCAAAAACTGGGCAAAAAGAAAATAAAAGTATACTAAAAACAACAGTTTGGAGTTTTAATTTCACTTATTTCAAATTAATCTGAGCCATAAAATTAAACTATTTTTTGGAATATTAGTTGTTTTGAAATTCAAATAAATATAAAATAATTGTGTAATTTTCCAAAATTAAAAACAAGTAGTGAAAGAATACCAAATTAGAAGATACCAATCCAATGATTTTGACATTTGGAATGCCTTTATTAACAAGGCTAAGAATGCTACTTTTTTGTTTCATCGCAATTTTATGGAGTATCACTCTGAAAGATTTGCAGATTTTTCGTTATTGGTTTTAGATCATGATAAATTAGTAGCCGTTTTGCCAGCAAATAGAGTAGGTGACAGCGTTATATCGCATCAAGGATTAACTTATGGCGGATTGGTACTTTCTGAAAAAGTAAAAGTAGAAGAAGTTACTACAATGATGAAATTGGTACTACAGTTTTTAAATGATAATCAATGTATAACACTTCAAATTAAAGTTATTCCGAGTATTTACAATTCTTTTTTTTCAGATGAAATAGAGTATGTTATGTTTTTAACTAAAGCTAAAACTATTCGCAAAGATGTACTTTCGGTTATTGATTTAACAAAGCCGTTTTTTATCACAAAAACTAGAAGAGAAAGTAGTAATAGAGGTAAAAAGAATAATTTAGTTATTAGAGAAGAATTAAATTTAGAACTATTTTGGAATAAAATTCTAATTCCAAATTTAGAAAATAAACACCAAGCAAAACCCGTTCATACTTTTCAAGAAATGACGAATTTGCAACAGCATTTTCCTAAAAATATTCGTCATTTTAACGTCTATCATAATGATGAAATTGTAGCTGGAACTACTGTTTTTGTTACTGATAATGTGGTTCATCCTCAATATATTTCCGGTAATATAAATAAAAATGAATTAGGAAGTCTCGACTATTTATATCATTATTTAATTACCGAAGTGTTTTCGGATAAAAATTATTTCGATTTTGGTCCGTCACACGAAGAAAACGGAATGAAAATAAATAAGGGAATTTTGTTTTGGAAAGAAAGTTTTGGAGCCAAAACTACTATTCAAAGTTATTATGAAGTTAATACGGCTAATTATAAATTATTAAATAACATTTTGTTATGATAAAATTTCTTGATTTACAAAAAATAAACGCTTCTTATCAATCCCAATTTCAAGAAAAATTGAAACTGGTTTTAGACAACGGTTGGTTTATTTTAGGAAATGAAGTCAAGCAATTTGAAGCTGACTTTGCCAATTATTGCGGAATGAAACATTGCATCGGAGTTGCCAACGGATTGGATGCTTTGATACTCATTTTCAAAGCACACATTGAATTGGGAAAACTTCAAAAAGGCGATGAAGTTATTGTTCCAGCAAATACTTACATTGCTAGTATTTTGGCAATTTTACAAGCAGATTTGATTCCGATTTTAATCGAACCCAAATTAAAAACTTATAACATCAATCCGGATTTAATTTCAGAAAAAATCACTTCCAAAACCAAAGCCATATTAGTGGTTCATTTGTACGGACAATTAGCCGAAATGGAAGCAATAAACATGATTGCTAAACAACATAGTTTAGTAGTTATTGAAGATGCAGCGCAGTCGCATGGCGCAAGTGCTCAGTGTTCAGGGTTCAGTGATCAGTTTGCAGAGATGCAACTGACAACCGAAAACCAACAACCGACAACTACAACTCAAGCCTACAGTTTTTATCCTGGAAAAAATCTTGGTGCTTTAGGCGATGCTGGTGCTATAACAACCAACGATGATGAATTAGCAAAAGTACTTTTCTCACTTCGAAATTATGGTTCAGAGAAAAAATATTACAATGAAATTATTGGCGTAAATTCGCGTTTAGACGAACTCCAAGCGGCTTTTTTAAATGTAAAATTACCTCATTTAAAAGCTGATAATGACAAACGAAAAGTAATTGCCAAACGCTATTTATCGGAAATTAAAAACGATAAAATTATATTGCCTTATTGGGATTCATCCAGCAATCATGTGTTTCATTTGTTTGTAATACGAACTCAAAACAGAGATAACTTACAAGAATATTTATTGGAGAATCAAATTGAAACCTTGATCCATTATCCAATTCCACCTCACAAACAAAAAGCATTTTCTCTTGAAGTCTCGGGATGGAATAATTTATCTTTTCCAATTACAGAAAAAATACATGCCGAAGTCTTGAGTTTGCCAATGAGTCCAATATTAACAGATGAAGAAGTTGATTTTGTGATAAAAATTATAAATCAATATTGAAATGATTAGCAAAATAAAAAGATTGGTTTTTGTAAAACTTAGAATTTGGAAGTATAAATTTCTTTCCGATTGTAAAAATGTAGAAGGAAGTCCAATTATTTTTCATCCTTTATTAATTAAAGGAAACGGAACAATTATTTTCGGAAATAACATTCAAATTGGTGTAATTGCTTCACCCAATTTTTATTCACACTATTCGTATTTTGAAGCTAGAAATAGTGAAAGTGTAATTTCTATTGGCTCAAATGTTTCGATAAATAATTCTTTTTCAGCCGTAGCTTTTTCCAAAATTCAAATTGATGATAATGTAATTATTGGAATAAATTGTTCTATAATTGATAATGATGGTCATGATTTAGATAGCGATAAAAGAACTAATGAAAATCCTAAATCGGAAAATGTTACTATTGAAAAAAATGTTTTTATAGGTGACAACGTTTCAATTTTGAAAGGAGTTACAATCGGCGAAAATTCGGTTGTTGGTTTTGGTTCAGTTGTAACTAATAATATTCCGAAGAATGTTATCGCTGCAGGAAATCCAGCTAAAGTAATCCGAAATTTATAATTTGAATAGTGTAAAACAAAATAAATTAATCAGAGTATTGTCGCTGAATTCTATATCAGTCGCAGTAAGTTTTGTTTTAGGAATCATTTCTACCAAAATCATCTCTCATTTTTTAGGTACATCTGGAATGGCTTTATTAGGAAGTTTTAGAAACTTTTCTACCATGTTAAAATCCATTGCAACACTCGGAATTAGTAATTCGGTTGTAAAATTAGTGGTTGAAAACAAGAACGATAAACGGGAACTTTCTATTATTTATTCTACTTTTTTCTGGTTGTTTTTAATCGTTTCTTTAGTTTTTGGATGCACAACTTTATTCTTAGCTAAACCTATTTCACAACTTTTATTCTTTACAGACAGCTATTTTGTTCCGATACAATTTTTCGGAATTTTACTTCCTATAATGGTAATCAATACTTTTTGGTTAGCAATTTATAATGGTTTAGAACAATTTAAACGGATTGTTTATATTCAAATTGTTTCTAATGTATTGGTTTTTGGATTGACAGCGTTTTTGATATGGAAACAAAGTATTATTGGCGGACTTTTATCCATAGCAATTGGCGAGTTTTTAATGGTTTTAGTCACCTTTATTTATGTTAGAAATGATGCTACTTATTTTCAATTTGATTTGCAGAAAATCATTAGTAAAAAGTACATTTCAGTAATTAAAAATTTCTCTATTATGGCATTGTTAAGTGCTGTAATTGCTCCAATTACCTTAATTTTTATTCGAAATTTTATTGTGAATACACATTCCATTGAAGAAGCCGGAATTTGGGATGCTGTTAACCGATTATCAAGTTTTTATATGTTGTTTTTTAGTTCAGGATTATCGATGTATTACATGCCAAAATTAGCTTCTTTACAAACAGATTCCGAATTTAAAACAGAACTAAAATCGTATTTTAAAACACTAGTTCCTTTGTTTTTATTGATGTTAATTGTAATTTTTATCTGTAAAGGAATAATTGTAAAAATAGCTTTTACTAATGAATTTGAATCGGTAAATGAATTATTAATTTGGCAATTATTAGGTGATTTTTTTAGAATAATGACTTTGGCTTTTGGTTTTCAAATTTTAGTAAAAACCATGATGAAAAGGTATTTTATTATCGAAATTATTTTCAATTTAACGTACTTAGTTTTTTCTATCTATTTGATTGAATTGGTTTCAATAGAAGGAGCTTTGCAAGCCTATTTTTATTCCAACGTAATATGTTTTGTATTGGTTTTGTTGATGTTTAGAAAATTATTTCTTAAAAAGAAACTCAATTAATACAAATTATTTTTTATAAATAGTATAAAAATCAAGTGTAAAAAATGCTTTTATTCTTCTAAAATTCCAACTAATTTTTATCGTTATTTTTTTATAAAATCAATATATCCTTCAACTGCATTTTGGTTGCTAATTATTTTTGCAGGATTTCCAATTACTAATGAATTATCTGGAACATCAAAGTTTACAAAACTATTTGGAGCTATCATTACATTCGAACCAATTGTAATTCTACCTACAATTACAACACCAAAACCAATCCAAACCTGATTGCCAATAACCGGACTTCCTTTTTGTTCTCCGCGATTGGTTTCTCCAATAGTTGTGTTTGGAGCTAAATTGCAATTATCACCAATTATCACTTCTTTATTAATGATAATTGTACCAAAATGACCAATATACAATCCTTTTCCAATTTTAGTTTGTGTCGGAATTTGAAATCCATATTTATAAGAATAATGTCTTTTTAAGAAAGAAAACAGCAACCATTTTGGAGAATATTTAATACAATTTGTTAACTGTCGTACAAAGTAAATATATCTAAAACCTGGATTTCGCAAACCTTTTAAAAGTCCACTAAAACCTTTTAATCCTCCAATACGATATAAATCTGCTGCTACTAAACTATGCATCTATTTCTATTTGTTTGCTTATTTCTTGATTCCATTTTTCAAGATATTTTTCAGCTATTTTAATATAATTATGTTCTTTCCAAATAAATGCTTTTGCATTAGTTCCGATTTGCTCTATTTTCTCTGGATTTTCGATCAAATACGACAACTCCGCAACTAAATAATCCACATCTGGTAAGGCATTTACAGCCACTTTTTTATCCAAATGATAAAAATTTTCAAACTCTTTTTCAGCTCCAGTAAAAACTACTTTGCCTTTTGCCATTGCTTCTAATGCATTGTAACCTTGATCAAAAGCATACACTTGATCGAGTATAACATGCGAATCGTTGTACAGTTTTATGTATTCGTTATAAGGAATATTTTCACAACTAATTACCTCAATTTTATCGTTGTATTTTGCTTTGATAATTTCCAACGATTTTTCAAAAAATGCAATTCCTTTTGTATGATAATTGCCTCTATTTATTCCTAAAAAAATGGTTATTTTATCGTTTATTTTATTTTCAATAGTGTCAATTTTATCCGTATTTATAGGATCAGGAATCAATCCTAAAAATTTAGATTCCTCTTTTATCGGATTTACATAATCCAAATCAGATGCAATAATTCCGCTACAATTTGCAAAAATAAAGCGGTGAATTTTAAAATGATTTTTAGTTGTATAACTAAACATGAATTTCACTTCTTTTTCGGCTTCATTTTTTCCTTCAAAATACGGATTTAAGATAGAATAACGTTCTTTTTTAGAAAGCATATGTTGCATTACTTTATAATCAATGCCACAACACAATAAAAAGATATTTTTGTTTTGTTTGAATAGTTTTTTTACCAGCCAAAGTTCCAAAAAAGGTACAGTTTGTATTGGTTTTTCATTAATTAATTGCACAACATCAAATCCTTTTAATTTTTTTAAATGAAAATAAAATCGAATACCAAACTCAATAGTTGCAATATCAAAACGAGTTAATCTATACACGAAACTTCGTGGTAATCGCATGAATTGTGTTTCAGACAATTTGGCTTTTGTTGACAAATCAACTGGATAATTTTTAAAATTATCGCCATTACCAATTATAGTTACGTTATGACCAAGTGCAACCAATCCTTCTTTTAAAGAATTGTGTAACCTACTATATTCGCCTACTAATAAAATTCGCACTATTTACTATATTTGTTGCTAAAATAATCAAAATTTGAACGATACTGCAAAAAAGAATTATCGACTTTGTTTGGTTTCCGATCAGCTTGCTACTGGAGGAGCTGAACGTTGTGCTGCTTTATTGTCGAATTATTTTGTGCAAAACGATTGTGATGTTCATCATGTAATTGTTGTCGATAAAATAGAGTATGAGTATTCGGGGAAAGTATTTAATCTCGGAAAACTAAAAAATAATTCTAACGGATTTTTCAATCGACTAAAGCGATTTAAGGCTTTAAAGCATTTTTATTCTGAAAATAAATTTGATTTTATTATCGATTTTAGAGTCAAACGAAACCAGTTACAAGAGTTTTTTATTGCTAAATTTATTTATAATTCGCCTTTAATTGTTATGATTCACAGTTATATGACTAGTTTGTATTTTCCAAAAAATAATTATTTAGCTAATAAAATCTATTCTAAAGCAATAAAAATAATTACGGTTTCTAAAAAAATTGAACACAAAGTACTCTTCAATTATTCGTATTCTAATATACAAACCATTTATAATCCAATCGATTTTGAAACTATAAATGCACAATCCAATCTTTTTTTTGAAAAAGAATACAATTATATTTTAGCGATTGGTAGAATGAACGACGATGTAAAACAATTCGGTAAATTAATCGAAAGTTACGCTAAATCAGATTTGCCAGAGCAAAATATAAAATTGGTTTTTTTAGGCGATGGCGATTTAAGAAATAATTACGAACTGCAATCGAAACAACTCGGATTAGAAAACAAAATCATTTTTAAAGGCAAAGTTGCCAATCCGTTTGTATACATGAAAAACGCCAATTTTGTAGTTTTGTGTAGTAAAAACGAAGGTTTTCCATCGGTTTTAATAGAATCATTAGCTTGTGAAACACCTGTAATTGCGTTTGATTGTGATTCGGGTCCAAGTGAAATAATTATCAATAATGAAAACGGAATTTTAGTCGAGAATCAAAACTTTGATCAATTAATTAAAGCGATGAATACTATGATTTCCAATACAGATTTTTACTTACATTGCAAGCAAAATTCTAAATTGAGTGTGGAAGCTTTTTCTTTAGAAAAAATCGGTAACCAATGGATGCAACTTTTTAATTCGAACACATGAACATAGAAATTTTAAACATTCCTAAAATAGAAGATTACAGAGGAAATATTGCTATAATTGAAAAAGAGGTTCTTCCTTTTGAAATTAAAAGAGTGTATTATTTGTACGATGTTCCAAGTTCAGCAAAACGCGGAGGACATGCTCACAAAGACCAATTGGAATTTTTAATTGCGCTTTCAGGTAGTTTTGATGTAGTTTTAAAAGACGGAAAATCAACACAAACTGTAACACTTAATAAGCCCGATAAAGGTTTGTTAATTAAAATAAATGTTTGGCGTGAATTAGAAAACTTCTCTTCGGGTTCAGTTTGCTTAGTTGTGGTTTCAGATGTTTTTAATGAAGACGATTACATCAGAGAATACAACAATTATTTAACTTATATAAATCAGCTGTAACTGCTTAATCGAACTCCTTTTTGGAGTAAATAATTTTTTATTTTTTTAATAAAGAGCAAAATAAAATTAGGTGCTTTTAGCAATAATTTTTGTTTGAAATTTAGATTTCCAGCAGCTATTGAAGCAACAATTTCTTTGTATTTTACTTTGTCTCCATCTGTTTTAAGATGTTTTGCAATAACATAGCGTTCAAAATCCAAATACGATTTTAACTCCGGTTTTTTTGACGCTAAGGATTCGTATTTGTTATAATCTGGAATTATTTTCCCTAAAATACTTGAATTGGTCAATTGATTTTCGGAGAATATCGTATAATTTACCAATCGACTGTTTTTATACACTAAATTATAGTTGCTTAAAGCTCTGATGTTGAAATCTAAATCTTCTGCAAAATCAATTGTTTCGTCATAAAACCCAACCGAATCGTACACTTTTTTATCAAAACAGATTCCAGAATGAATGAATAATCCTTGTTTTTTGTTTCGTTTAAAAAAATCGTTTAAAAAAATAATTTTATTTGGTTTTAAATCGGATGTATTGTTTTTTGGAAAAATAATTTTTCCGTTTTGATGTATTTCTTGATAATTGGTTGCAAAAATAGCTTCTTCTGGAAATTGTTGAATCATTTCATTAATAGCAGCTAAAAAATTAGGTTTCCAAGTATCATCAGCATCTAAAAAAGTAACAAATTTTGATTTTGAATTTCGAATGCCAGTATTTCTAGAAGCCGATAAACCACTATTTTTGCTATGAGAAATTACTTTGATTGCATCAGAAAGATAAGGTTGAATAATTGCCATACTTTTATCTGTCGAACAATCATCAATAATCAAAACTTCATAATCGGTAAAACTTTGATTAAGAATACTTTTTAAAGTATTTTCAACATAATTTTCTTTATTGTAAAGCGGAATAATTACGGTAAAAAAAGGCATCTTTATTATTTTAAAATAAAATCAAATAGTGATGACCAATCGTTAAATTGATCCTTAGAATCAAATGTAGTATTATTTCCTTGATATCGAATTGTGTTAGTTACAAAATTGGTCATCAATTGTGCCAATTCAGTCGGATTTGTACTATCAAAAAACGATACTTTATCATAATTTCCAATCGATTCTTTAGCATAAGGTAAATTGGCTAACAAAATTGGTTTTTTAAATCCTTTTGCTTCAGTAATAGGCAATCCCCAAGTTTCAATTTTAGATGGAAATAATAAACAATCCATCTTTTTATAATAACCAAAAACTTCCGAACGATTAATTTTTCCGATATAATTTATTTGCTCTAAAGGATATTTGTCGACAAAATAGTTTGAATATTTATTTTCATTTTTAGATAAAGTTAAATGCACTTTAATTTTATTTTTAATTTCAACTGATAAGAGTTGGATCGCTTCGGCAATTAACTCAAAATTTTTAAAACTTCTGGGAAAACTTGGATAAAAAAAATGAATAAAATTAGGATCTAAATTTACTTCTGTAATTACTTTTTCTGCTACATATTCGGGTGTTGCAACATAAACATTGTTAATAGAAAACAGTTTTTTAAATTCGTCTTTTATCCAATGTTGTTGTACAAAAACGGCTTTGTTTTTTGTTATGTTTATTTGAAAAAGAAACTTATAAAAAATATAAAAAAATCCGACTTTAAATTCCATTTTCCAATCTGTTAAATTGGGTTTGTAAAAAATATTTGGATTATGGCAATACACAAATTGGTTTTCGCAATGTACATTTGGTGAAACATCATGCAATGAAAACCACACATCGGATTGTATTTTTTTCGATAGTTTTTTAAAATAAAAATATTCGTAATACAATCGATACAACCAATATTTTTTTGATTTCGGAAATTCTATAAACTCAATTGTTGAAGAGAATTCAAAATTAAATTTAGAAGCATCGTGAACTAATGCATAGATTTTCAATTCTTTATCTTGACTGTATAATGCTAATTTTTGCAAACAATTATGTAGTATGGTAAAGATTCCTCCTTCTACCATGTTAATTCCAGAAATGATAATTGTTTTTTTAGACAATTAATTTTAATTTTATTATACCTTTACAAAGGTAATTTATTTAAATAAGAATGAAAAGAATTGAATTAGCTGATTTAATTTATAGTACTATTCTTTCCAAAAAGGAAGAAGCGAAAATTCAGTTTTTAGCAACAAAAGACGCTATTGGTTATTTTTTTATAGATGCTATTCTTCCAATAGAAATAGCAGAACAAATTAATACTGTTTTTCCGAAGTCGGGAGAAATGGTTTTGAAAAAAAGTATCCGAGAAGATAAATATGTTGCGGCTCAGATGAATTTGTATCATCCAATTTTAGAAGAAATAATTTATGCTTTTCAAGACGAGCGAATTGTTACATTGATAGCTGAGATTTGTGAAATTGAAGAAGCTTTTGCCGATGAAAATTTATACGCTGGAGGTTTATCGATGATGGGAAATCATCAGTTTTTGAATCCGCATCTAGACAATTCACATGATAAAGATAGAGAGCGTTGGCGTATTTTGAATTTATTGTATTATGTTACTCCCAATTGGGAGGAAGAGAATGGAGGAAATTTAGAACTTTGGCCTAAAGGGTTAAAACAAAATCAGATTACTTTGCACAGTAAATTTAATCGTTTGGTTGTAATGGCAACGCATAACAATTCATTGCATTCGGTTTCACCTGTAAAGTTTGATGGATTTAGAAGATGTGTTTCGAATTATTATTTTTCAAAAAATCCGATTTTAAAAACAGATACTTTTCATGTTACTTCTTTTAGAGGAAGACCTGAAAATAAAATTACCGATACTATTTTGCAATTAGATACTTGGTGCCGAATGACCTTACGAAAATTTTTCAAAAAGGGAATAAAAGAAAATCCACATGTTTATAAAAAAGATTAAAACTTATAGCGAAAGATGCAATAAATTGCATGAAAACCATCTTTCCAGTTGATTTTTTTGCCTTCTTCATAAGTTCTACCATAATAGGAAATTCCCACTTCATAGATTCTGATTTTATTTATTTTAGCAATTTTAGCAGTTACTTCAGGTTCAAATCCAAAACGTTTTTCTTTTAACCGTAATGATTGTAACATATTGGTATTGAATAATTTGTAGCATGTTTCCATATCGGTTAAATTTAAATTGGTAAACATATTGGATAAGAAAGTCAAAAATCGATTGCCAATAGTATGCCAAAAAAACAATACACGATGTGCATTTCCGCCCATGAATCGCGAACCATAAACAACATCAGCAAAGCCATCTAAAACAGGTTGAAGTAAGATATTATATTCTTCAGGATTGTACTCTAAATCAGCATCTTGAATAATCGTATATTCTCCAGTCGCTTTTGAAATTCCGGTGTGTAAAGCGGCACCTTTTCCTTTGTTAATTTCGTGACTGAAAAACTCGATATTCAGTTCTAGGTTTTGTTGAATATAATTATCAATTGCTTCTTTTGTAGCGTCTGTAGAACAGTCATTTACAATAATTATTTGTTTAGAAATACCATTTAAAAGTGTTACATTTTTAACTTTATCTAATAATAAATGAATCGTTTTGGCTTCGTTAAATACAGGAATAATTATAGATAGTTTTTTCATTTAATAGTATTAATCTAATTAATTACAAATCTACATTTCTAATTTGAAAGAACAATAAAATGATTAGATTTGTTGAAATATCTATAATGAAATTAATTTTTTTGAAATACAAATACCATTTCTTTCTAATTGTAATTGGATTAAGTATACTTACTTTAGTTAATGGATTGCTTCAATTTGATATTCAAAATATCATTTATCCTGATTCAGAAAGCTATTACGAAGCTGCAAAAAACGTTTATGTATATCACATTGGACACAATTATAGACCAATGGTTATGGCAGCAATTAACGGAATTCCGTATCTTTTTGGCTGCTCTGATGCATTTATTTATGAGTTTAGTTTTTATGTCAATTTGTTTTGTTGGTTAGCAACGGCTTTGGTTTTATTTGAGATATTGAAATCCTTTTTAAATGATAAAATGGCATTTCTTTTTGCACTACTTTCTTTCATTTTTGTTGGAACTATTGTCTTGATTTATCATTTATTATCTGAAAATATTTACACATTAATTATTGCTTTGGTATTTTATTTTCTTTTAAAATATTATAAAACCAAGTTTTTTTGGACATTGTCAATAGCACTTTCGCTTTTAATACTAAGTATGTTGGTTCGTCCTGGTTCTAAATGGTTGGCGGTTTTATTTTTGCTTTTTTACATAAAGGAACTTTTTATAAATTATAAATCGAAAGCTATTTTATTAGTTTATGGAAGTTTGCTTTTGGTAGTAATACAATGTGCCGGAATTAAATACCAATTCGGCAATTTTACCATTAGCTATATCGATTCGGTAACCTATTATAATTATTTAGGAAGCAAATCAATGGCGCTTAAAAATGAAGAAGAATATTTTATGGCAACCGATCCAAGAGTTTATTATATATTTTCTTTACAACCAACTCAAATTCAAGAGGAAGCTAAAAGAGATTTATTACATCAACTTAAAACTAATAAAGTCAATCTTTTATATGCTTATTGTTCAGATATTTATGACAATACCTTTTCGGGTAGTTATCCATTATCCGAATGTAAAAATCTAAAAAACACGAGTTATTTTCCTTTTTGGAAGAACACATTTTTTATAATTACGCAATGGCAAAACAGGATTTTTACTATATTGGGAATAATTTTGGCTGTTTTTTATTTTTTTAAAAGCTATAAAAAAGAAACGTTTTATAGTTTGATAGCGGTTTATATTGGATACATTATTGGAACTTCAGGAATATCATGCAGTCAAGGCGATCGTTTTCACCTTGTTGTTTTTCCTTTTGTATTAATTTTAATTGCCAAATGGTATACTGAAAGAAAAAAAGTAGTTTAAACCGTTCTCTGAACTACTTCAAATATAGAGCCGTTTTCACATTTTAAAGTTTTTGATGGAAATTTCAATAATAAACTGTAATCATGAGTTCCCATAATGATGGTTTTACCATTAGCGTTAATGTTTTTTAAAACTTCCAATACTTCAGCACTTGTTTGCGGGTCTAAATTTCCGGTTGGTTCATCTGCTAATATTATTTCTGGATCATTTAATAATGCTCTTGCAATTGCAACTCGCTGTTGTTCGCCACCAGATAATTGATGTGGCATTTTATTCGCAAATCCTTTCATACCAACTTTATCTAAAACTTCATCAATTTTTTCTTGCATTTCTGAAGGATTTTCCCAGCCTGTAGCTTTTAATACAAAAAGCATGTTGGCAGTAACATTTCTATCAGGAAGTAATTGAAAATCTTGAAAAACAATACCGATTTTACGTCTTAAAAACGGAATTTGTTTTTCTTCCAACGAAACTAAATCAAAATCAACTATATGACCTTCGCCTTCTGTTAAAGGTAAATCTCCGTATAATGTTTTTAAAAAACTACTTTTTCCACTTCCCGTTTTACCAATAATATAAATAAATTCACCATGATTTACATCTAAATTTATTTGTGATAGAATGACTTTGTTTTCTTGATAAATGGTAACATTTTTTAAAGACAATACAATTTGTGACATGAATAATTTTGTTTATGGTGTAAAAGTAATACTATAACGAATGTTTTCAAAATAAATTTTAATGTAAAATCCTAAATCCCAAATTCCTAAATCAAGCTTTAACAATTGTTAAGAAAAATGTTTATAATAATAGATAGACTAGCTGCGTTATAACCTAAATCGTAACCTACTTTTGAGATATTAAACATACTACAACTATGCGTAAACTTTCTATATTATTTATTCTGCTATCGTTTGTAAAAATAACAACAGTTGCAGCTCAACAATCGGCTGTTTATACCAATCAAAATTCAGATTTTGATAAAGCACTTTTATTATATAATGACAAACAGTATTTGGCAGCACAAATTCTTTTTGATAAAGTCATTCAAAATAAAAACAGCCAAGAAATAACTTCCGATTGTGCGTATTATATTGCGAATTGCGCCATTCGTTTAAATCAGTCGAATGCCGATCAAATGATGGAAGATTTTGTTGCAAATTATCCAACTAGTACAAAACAAAATCAAGCCTATATTGGTGTAGCCGATTATTATTTTGAAAATGGACGTTATCCTCAAGCCTTAGAATATTTTGATAAAGTAGACGAAAGTGGCTTAACCAATGATGAAATTGAAAAGTTTAATTTCCAAAAAGGCTACGCTTATTTTACGGCAAATAAAAAGAAAGAAGCTACTACTTATTTAAATAAAGTTTCTAATTCACAAGTATTTGGTTCGCAAGCCAAGTATTATTTAGGATTTATGTTATATGAAGCAGATGATTATAAAGAAGCTTCTAAATATTTTGACCAAGTATCTGGTGAAGAAAAATACAAAGAAAAATTGTCTTATTTTCAAGCAGACATGAATTTTAAATTGGGGAATTTTCAAAAAGCAATCGATTTAGGTAGTGCAGCAATGGCAAAATCGAACGCTACTGAAAAATCGGAACTGAATAAAATTATTGGTGAAAGTTATTTTAATTTAAAGCAATACGATAAAGCATTTCCGTATTTAAAAGAATACAAAGGGAAAAAAGGAAAATGGAATAATACCGATTTTTATCAACTAGGTTACACGTATTACAAACAAAACGATTTTGAAAATGCTATTTCACAGTTCAATAAAATAATAGATGGAAAAGATTTTGTGGCTCAAAATGGTTATTACCATTTAGGCGAAAGCTATCTAAAAACCGATAAAAAACAACAAGCATTAAACGCATTTAAAAATGCATCTGAAATGGAATTTGATAAAAAAATTCAAGAAGATGCTAATTTAAATTATGCCAAATTGAGTTACGAAATTGGTAATTCCTATCAAAGTGTACCCGATGTTTTAGCCACTTTTTTAAATAAATATCCAAATTCAACAAGTAAAGATGAGTTAGAAGGTTTGCTTATCAATTCTTATATAACATCAAAAAATTACAAAGAAGCACTGACTTTATTAGAAAAAAATAAAAATCCATCTTTTAAAATAGCGTATCAAAAAGTGACTTTTTATCGAGGTTTCGAATTGTATACAGATGGCAATTATCAAGAAGCGTTAAAGATGTTTAAAAAATCGGTTGAACAACAAAAAGATCAAAAGTTTACAGCTCGTGCTACTTTTTGGAAAGGAGAAACTGAATATGTTTTGGATAATTTTAATGATGCTTTACTAAGTTTCAAACAGTTTGAAGGTTATGCAGAAGCAAAAAATACACCCGAATTTAAAAACATAAATTACAATATTGCTTATGCTTACTTTAAACAAAAAGAATACGATCAAGCAGGTAATTATTTTCAAAGTTTTGTAGATGCTATAAAGGATGATAAAATTCGTTTAAACGATGCCTTTTTACGATTGGGTGATAGCCGATTCGTTACTTCTAAATATTGGACTGCGATTGAATCGTATAATAAAGCGATCGAATTAAAAAGTGTTGATGCCGATTATGCTGCGTTTCAAAAAGCAATTAGCTATGGTTTTGTTTCTAAAAACGATAAAAAAATTGCAGATTTCAATACATTTTTAGCCACTTTTAAATCTTCTCAATATCGCGATGATGCTTTATTCGAATTAGGTAATACGTATGTTTCTGAAAAAAACCCCGATTTAGCAATTAAAACCTACGATCAATTATTGAGCGAATTTAAAAATGGTTCGTATGCTTCTAAAGCCATTTTGCGTCAAGGTTTGGTCTATTATAATGCTAATACTGATGGCGAAGCGCTTACCAAATTCAAAAAAGTGGCTGCCGATTTTCCTAAAACTCCCGAAGCACTTGAAGCCGTTGCAACAGCTCGACTTATTTATTTAGATAACGGAAAAGTTGACGAATATGCAACTTGGGTACGAACATTAGATTTTGTTGAAGTTTCTGATGCTGAGTTAGATAACGATACGTATGAAGCTGCTGAAAAGCAATATTTGCAAAATAATATCAAACCAGCTATTTCCTCTTTTAGCGGTTATTTATCTAAATTTCCTAACGGAATTCATGCTTTGAAAGCCAATTTTTATCTAGCTCAATTGTATTTTGCTGATAAGTTAGAAGCCAATTCAATTCCGAATTATGAATATGTAATTAAGCAATCAAAAAGTGAATTTACCGAACAAGCTTTGGCTCGTTTGTGTGAAATACATTTAAATAAAAACGATTTTATAAAAGCAATTCCGGTGCTAAAACGATTGGAATCGGAAGCCGACTTTCCTCAAAACATAACCTTTGCTCAAGCCAATTTAATGCGTGCGTATTACGATCAAAAGGATTATGCAAATGCAGTTGTATATGCTGACAAAGTTTTAGAAAATCCAAAAACAGATAACAAAATAAAAAGTGATGCACAAATTATTGTAGCTCGTGCCGCTATTAAAGTCGATGATGAAACAAAAGCTCGAATCGCTTATGCTAATTTATTGAAAATTGCTAAAGGAGAATTAGCTGCTGAAGCATTATTTTATGATGCGTATTTTAAGAATAAAGACGGGAAATTTGACGATTCAAATAAAGTAGTAAATAAATTATCTAAAGATTATTCGGCCTATAAATATTTTGGTGCTAAAGGTTTAGTCGTAATGGCAAAAAACTTTTACGGTTTAAAAGACAGTTTCAATGCGACTTATATTTTAGAAAGTGTAATTAAAAATTTCGCCGAATTTTCAGACGTAATTACCGAAGCACAAACCGAATTAGATGCTATTAAAGTAGAAGAAAGTAAAACAAATTCTTCCATTATAAAATAAAGTTTACAACTAATTAGATGTCACACTGAGCTTATCGAAGTGCTCATAAAACAAAAAACATGAATTTTAAAATAAATACATCTCAATTGCAAATATTTAATAGCCTAATATCTATTCGTCTATTATCTTTTTGTCTAATTATAGCAACTCAGTTTTCATTTGCTCAAAAACCAAACGAAAACATCGGAACCGAAGTGGTTAACGTTGTAAAACCATATACGCCAACTATTTCAGATGCTTTTAAAGTAAAAGAAACTCCGTCGTTTGATGATGATGAAACAACCAATAAAGAAAATATCAACTATACTATATTCTCATTTCCAGTTGCTTCTACTTTTACACCTTCTAAAGGTAAAGCAGCTGGCGTAGATAAATCGGCGCAAGAAAAACTATTTAGCAATTATTTGACTCTGGCTGCTGGAAATTTCGGTACAGCAAATGCCGAATTATTTATCACGCAAAACATTAGTAATAATGAATATTTTGGCGGAATGTTACGTCATAGATCTTCTCAAGGCGGAATAAAAGACATTGTTTTAGATGATAATTTCTCTACTACTTCTCTTGATTTAACCTACGGAAGTAAATCGAGAGATTTGTCTTGGAGTACCGATTTGGGTTATCAAAATCAAAGTTATAATTGGTATGGATTAAATCCGATTACGTATTCTGTATTAATTCCTGATGATCAAATTGTTTTTATCGATGCAATTAATGAGAAACAAACATATCATACTTTAAATGTTGGTGGACGATTAAGTTTAAACGAAAGTATTTTTAAAGAAGGAACAATAAAATTTACACGTTTTTGGGATAAATTTTCATCTAGTGAAAACCGATTTTATGCCAAACCTGCTTTAGAATTTGATGTAATGGAAGAAAAAATTAATGCCAATTTCATTTTTGACTACATTAATGGAAGTTTTGCCAAAGATTATTTAGCTGTTGATTCAATTAAATACGGATTTACCAATATTGGTTTTCAACCTAGTTTTCAAATAAATAAAGAAGATTTGTCGGTTAACTTAGGAGCCACATTTGTATATAGTGCTGCTTCAAACGCAGGTGAAAGTAAATTTTTTATCTATCCAAATGTTACTGCATCGTATAAATTGGTTGGCGATTTAATGATTGCTTACGCTGGTGCGGAAGGAAATTTAAAACAAAATTCGTATCATGATTTTGTACAAGAAAACGTCTTCGTTTCTCCAACTTTAAATATTGCACCAACAGACCAAAAGGCAGAAATTTATGTTGGATTAAAAGGAAAATTAGCCAATTCAATCGGTTACAATATTCGTGGTTCTTTTATGAATGAAGAAGGAAAAGCACTATTTTTAAGCAATAATTTTTCGCACTATAATACCAATGATGAAGGTTATGCTTTCGGAAATTCGTTTGATGTTGTTTATGATAACATTAAAACCGTTAGTTTTTATGGCGAGTTAAAAGCCGATTTTTCTAAAAATGTTTCTTTCGGAATTAACGGAACTTTTAGCAGTTACGCAACTGGAGATCAAGAAGAAGCATGGAATTTGCCTGGAATAAATGTTGCTGCTAATTTAGATTTTAATATCACACCAAAATGGTACGCAGGAACGAAAGTGTTTTTTGTAGGGGAACGTAAAGACATTACATTTGTACCTTCTGCATTAGCTGTATATCCTCCGTTTTATTCAGCAGAAACAATCACTTTGGATAGTTATTTTGATTTAAATGCACATATTGGTTACAAACATAATGAACGGCTGACATTTTTCCTAAAAGGAAACAATTTAGCAGGACAAAATTACCAAAGATGGGTGAATTATCCAGTGCAAGGAATTCAGGTTTTGGTGGGTGGAAATTATAAATTTGATTTTTAAGGAAGTAAGACGCCAAATTTTTGCCACAAAGGCACTAAGGCACAAAGATTCTTAAATGTTTCTTTGTGTTTTTTTTATTTAATAAAGTTCAATTTTTTAAAATAACTTTGCGACTTAGCGCCTTTGCGGCAAAACGTATGACTTTAAAACAAGAAACCCTCCAACACCACCAACTTCTTCTCCAAGATAAGATAGATGTTTTTCGTGATATGATTTCAGAATTAACTGCCGATGCACAAAACGATGCTAAAGGTTCCGCTGGCGACAAACACGAAACCGCATTGTCGATGATGCATATTGAACAAGAAAAACTCAATCACAAACTCAAAGAAATACTCGATCAAAAAGCTATTATTGATAAGATTGATGCTTCAAAAAAACATTCAAAAATTGCATTAGGAAGTTTGGTTCAAGCCAACGGAATGTTACTTTTTATAAGTGCTGCTTTGCCAAAAATCACTGTTGACACAAAAACTATAATCGCTGTTTCACCACAATCGCCATTAGGAAGTAAATTGATGGGAAATGAAGTAGGATTTGAGTTTGAAATCAACACAACCAAATACTTAATTCAATCCATAGAATAAAAATCCGTAACCCGAGGCTTTAGACAAACTGGCGAAGCAAATCAGCGTTACTTGTATCCGCTTTATCTGCGTTCTATTTTACAGTCTCTAACACAAAATCTAAGTTTACAATTAATTTGCTTTCATATTTATCTAAAAATTTCATTATTGATTATAATTTATAACTAATTATTGTTTTTTAGTTTTAATAACAACTGTATTATATCACTTTTGCTTTTTAAAATAAATAAAAATATAAATTATGTGCGGAATTGTATGTGCCTTCGACCTAAAACAAAATTCAGAAGTATTACGACCAAAAGTATTAGAAATGGCGAAAATTATTCGTCATCGTGGTCCTGATTGGAGCGGAATTTTCAGCAACGATAAAGCTATTTTAGCACACGAAAGATTAGCTATTGTAGATCCAGCTTCGGGTAAACAACCGCTGTTTAGCCAAGATGGAAAGTTAGTTCTAGCAGCCAATGGTGAAATATACAATCATAGAGAATTACGCAAACAATTTGAAGGAAAATACCAATTTCAAACCGAAAGCGATTGCGAAGTTATCTTAGCTTTATACAAAGAAAAAGGCGTTCATTTTATTGATGAAATGAATGGAATATTCGGATTTGCTATTTATGATGTAGAGAAAGACGAATATTTTATAGCCCGCGATCACATGGGAATTATTCCACTTTACATTGGTTGGGATCAAAACGGAACTTTTTATGTTGCTTCCGAATTAAAAGCCTTAGAAGGCTATTGTACTAAAATACAATTGTTTCCTCCTGGACATTATATGTTGAGCAAAGACGGCGAATTCGTGCAATGGTATAAAAGAGAATGGACAGATTACGACGCAGTAAAAGACAATCAAACCAGTATTGATGAAATAAAAGTAGCTCTCGAAGCCGCAGTTCATCGTCAATTAATGAGTGATGTGCCTTATGGTGTTTTGCTTTCTGGAGGTTTAGACTCTTCGATAACATCGGCTGTTGCCAAAAAATACGCACAAAAACGAATCGAATCTGGCGATACTGTCGATGCTTGGTATCCACAATTGCATTCGTTTGCAGTAGGTTTAGAAGGTTCACCCGATTTAGCGGCAGCACAAGTTGTTGCTGATTATATCGGAACCATTCATCACGAAATAAAATTCACTATTCAAGAGGGTTTAGACGCCATTCGCGATGTGATTTACAATCTCGAAACTTACGATGTAACCACAATTAGAGCATCAACACCAATGTATTTAATGGCAAGAGTCATTAAATCAATGGGAATAAAAATGGTGTTGTCTGGTGAAGGTTCCGACGAGTTATTTGGTGGTTATCTCTATTTCCACAAAGCGCCAAATGCCAAAGAATTTCACGAAGAAACTGTTCGTAAATTAAGCAAATTGCATATGTACGATTGCCTTCGTGCCAACAAAAGTCTAGCTGCGTGGGGAATTGAAGGTCGTGTTCCGTTTTTAGATAAAGAATTTATGGATGTTGCCATGCGTATCAATCCACAAGATAAAATGATTAACGGCGAACGTATGGAAAAATGGGTGTTGCGGAAAGCTTTTGAAGACATGTTACCAGCAAGTGTTGCATGGCGACAAAAAGAACAATTTAGCGATGGTGTTGGCTACAGCTGGATTGACACTTTAAAAATAATGGTTGCCGATGCCATTTCCGATGAGCAATTAGCCAACGCAAAATACAAGTTTCCGCTACAAACACCAACTTCTAAAGAGGAATATTATTACCGTTCTATTTTTAACGAACATTTTCCAAGTGATGCTGCCGCATTATGTGTTCCGCAAGAAGCAAGCGTTGCCTGTAGTACAAAAATTGCATTAGAATGGGACGAAGCGTTCAAAAACATGAACGATCCATCGGGCAGAGCAGTAGCTAATGTTCATGATGATGCCTACGTGAAAATATAATTTAAACATAGTTTGTTTGATTTGTTTTCATTTTCAAATCAAATGCTTAAACGTCCTTCATTTTGTTGGGCGTTTTTTGTTGTTACTCCAAGATGAAGTTATTTTTTTTTAATAAAATAGCTATAAAAAATGAGAAGCGAATGGTTCGGGATTTATCGGTTAACCCTGTTCCCGCTTTCCATTTCAATATCTTTGTCAAAGTTTAAAACTTTAACAAAGATGATTTCCATTTCAATCGGGGCTAATTAGCAATCCATTTGTATTTTTGGTCAGCGTCTCAAAACACGTTCCGATTTGCAACAAAAAAACCTTATTTTCACTACTTTATTTATAAAACAAGCAATAAAAAATTATCAAACACAAATGTTAATAACTTAAGCTATAAAACGCTTAAAAACGCTTTAAAATCGCTCGTGAAAATGTATATTTGCGTGTTATAAAAAAAATCAATAGTAAACGAAAGATTTATATGAGCGACGAGATTAAAAAGAATAATTATTCAGCTGATAGTATTCAGGCTTTAGAAGGAATGGAGCATGTTAGAATGCGTCCTTCCATGTACATTGGTGACACTGGTGTGCGAGGTTTACATCACTTAGTTTATGAAGTGGTCGATAACTCTATCGATGAAGCAATGGGCGGTCATTGTGATACGATTGGAGTTTGGATCAATGAAGATAATTCGGTTACCGTTGAAGACAACGGTCGTGGAATTCCTGTTGACATACACAAAAAAGAAGGCGTTTCTGCTCTCGAAGTAGTAATGACAAAAATTGGTGCTGGTGGTAAATTTGATAAAGATTCCTACAAAGTATCTGGAGGTTTGCATGGAGTTGGAGTTTCGTGTGTGAATGCCTTATCCGAACATCTGAGAGCAACGGTTCACAGAGACGGAAAAGTATACGAACAAGAATATGAAAAAGGGAAATCGCTCTATCCAGTAAAACAAATAGGTGAAACAACAAAACGCGGAACTATTGTAACTTTCCGTCCAGACGCTACTATTTTTACTCAAACCATCGAATTTACGTATGATACCTTATCTGCTCGTATGAGAGAATTGTCGTTCCTTAACAAAGGAATTACAATCACACTTACCGATAAAAGACAAGTGGATGATAAAGGCGAATTTTTTACCGAAGTTTTCCATTCTGATGAAGGTTTAAAAGAATATATTCGTTTCCTTGATGCCAATCGTGACCCAATTATAACTCACGTAATTAGCATGGATAACGAAAAAAGTGAAATTCCAGTTGAGGTCGCTTTAATTTACAATACCAGCTATTCTGAAAATATATTTTCGTACGTAAATAATATTAATACCCACGAGGGTGGAACCCACTTGCAAGGTTTCCGAATGGGTTTAACGCGTACGTTAAAAAAATACGCCGATTCTTCGGGTTTATTAGACAAATTAAAATTTGAAATTACAGGTGATGACTTCCGTGAAGGATTAACAGCGATTATTTCGGTAAAAGTTCAAGAACCCCAATTTGAAGGTCAGACGAAAACCAAACTAGGAAATAGAGAAGTCGTTTCTCCAGTTTCCCAGGCGGTTGCCGAAATGTTGGAAAACTATTTGGAAGAAAATCCGAACGATGCGCGAATCATTGTTCAAAAAGTAATTCTCGCTGCTCAAGCTCGTCATGCTGCTAAAAAAGCGCGTGAAATGGTGCAACGTAAAACCGTTTTAGGCGGTGGCGGTTTACCCGGAAAATTATCGGATTGTTCCGAGCAAGATCCAGCAAAATGCGAAGTATATTTAGTCGAGGGAGATTCGGCAGGTGGAACAGCAAAGCAAGGTCGCGACCGAAACTTTCAAGCCATTATGCCTTTACGTGGTAAGATCTTGAATGTCGAAAAAGCGATGCATCATAAAGTTTTTGAAAACGAAGAGATTCGAAATATTTTCACAGCACTAGGTGTCACTATTGGTACCGAAGAAGATTCGAAAGCTCTAAATTTAGATAAATTGCGGTACCATAAAGTAATTATTATGTGTGATGCCGATGTAGATGGGAGTCACATTTCGACTTTAATCCTAACGTTTTTCTTCCGTTTTATGCGGGAACTAATTGAAGGCGGACACGTTTATATTGCTGCGCCACCTTTGTACTTAGTGAAAAAAGGAAACAAAAAAGAATACGCTTGGAACGATTTGCAACGTGATCAAGCTAACGAAAGAATGGGCGGGAGCGCCGGAATTCAACGCTATAAAGGTCTTGGAGAAATGAATGCCGAACAACTTTGGGAAACCACTATGGATCCAAATTACAGAACCTTACGTCAAGTGACTATTGATAGTTTAGCTGAAGCCGACAGAGTATTCTCGATGTTAATGGGCGATGAGGTGCCGCCACGTAGGGAGTTTATTGAGAAGAATGCGGTGTATGCGAATATAGATGCGTAATAGCTCCATTATAAAATAGTTTAAAGGACATCATAATCGATGTCCTTTTTTTATTAAAAACAATTAAGTAAATTACTATATAATTTTCAATTTTTCTTTTTAAAGTGTATTTCATCGATTAAAAAATCATTTAATCGGTTTTTTTTTATTATAAAGTTTATTAGTAATTAATTTATTAATTAACTAATCAAGGAAAAAATGAAAACAAAAATTATTTTAACTACCATTTTTATTTTATATTTAGAAATTTCAAGTGCCCAAACAATAACTATTCCTGATGCTAATTTTAAAGCTGCATTAATTGCGCAAGGCGTCGACACTAATAGCAATGGTTCCATACAAAACAGTGAGGCGTTGGCAGTCACTAATCTTAGTGTTTCAGGGTACGGTATAGTTAGTTTAACTGGAATTTCGAGTTTTACCAATCTTCAATATTTTACTTGTGCAAATAATTCCTTAACTGCATTAAACTTTTCAACAAGCTTACCAAATTTAGTTAGCTTAGACTGTAGTTCTAATTTAATTACAAATTTAAATGTTTCCAATCGCACTCTGTTAACTTCACTGTCTTGTTCACCAAATCCAATTGTTATATTTAACGCTAGCGGTTGTGTACTACTTTCGACTATAAATGGTTATCCAGGGTATTATGATGGTTACAATAGTTTTACAAATACGATTATCAATTTAAATTTGTCCAATTGCAGTGCTTTAAGTTATTTGTCTTTGTATGGAAATACTAAATTAAACGTGTTACAGATAGCAGGATGTACAGGATTGATAAGTATTGATGTTAATAACAATTCGGTTTTAACATCATTTACTGCGGCAAGCTTAACTAATTTAACATCCTTAGGTTGTTCCAGCAATCCGTTATTAACTACGCTTACTGCAACTGGTGACACGGCTTTAACATCGTTGGGTTTTACTTCCAATCCAAAACTTACTACTTTAGTACTCACTGGCGCTGCGGCTTTAACCAGTTTAACTTGTAGCTCTAATGCTATTTTGACATCTTTGAATGCTTCGGGTTTGTCTACTTTAACTTCATTGTATTGTTTCAGCAATCCTTTATTGACTTCTATAAACGTAACCGGAGATACTGCACTAACTTCTTTAGAATGTTCTTCAAACGCATTAACTACTATAGATGTTAGTACTTTGACTAATCTACAGTATTTATCTTGCACTAGTAATTTAATTACGAATTTAAATGTTTCCAATTGCGCCGCATTAACAACTCTTTATTTTTCAAGTAATCCAATTTCTACTTTCAATGCTTCAGGTTGTTCGTTTCTTAGTACTATAAATGGTTATCCAGGGTATTATGATGGTTACAATAGTTTTACAAATACGATTACCAATTTAAATTTGACCAATTGCAGCGCATTATCGTATTTTTATTTGAATGGAAATACATTGTTGGACACCGTTCAAATAACAGGATGTACAGGCTTAATAAATATTGATGTTAATAATAATGCAGTTTTACCCTCATTTACGGCAACCAACTTGCCTAATTTAACATCGTTAAATTGTTTTAACAATCCGGTATTGACTACGTTAACGGTTACTGATAATACGGCTTTAACTGGTTTAGCATTTTCAAGCAACCCAGCGTTAACGACAGTAACGATAACTGGCGATTCAGCTTTAACCTCTTTAACATGCACCGACAATGCTGTTTTGACCTCGTTGGATGCTTCGGGCTTGTCTAATTTGACCTCGTTGAACTGTTCTAGCAATCCTTTATTGACTTCTTTAAATGTCACAGGAGATTCGGCACTAACTACTTTAGATTGTTCTTCAAACGCATTAACTACTATAGATGTTAGTACTTTGACTAATCTTCAGTCATTATCTTGCACTAATAATTTAATTACGGATTTGGATGTTTCCAATCATACAGCATTAACAGGTCTTATTTGTCAATCGAATCCAATTTCTACTTTGAATGCTTCAGGTTGTTCGTTGCTTACTACTATAAATGGTTTTCCAGGGTATTATGATGCTTACAATAGTTTTACAAATACGATTACCAATTTAAATTTGACCAATTGCAGCGCATTATCGTATTTTTATTTGTATGGAAATACATTGTTGGACACCGTTCAAATAACAGGATGTACTGGCTTAATAAATATTGATGTAAATAATAATGCAGTTTTACCCTCATTTATGGCAACCAACTTGCCTAATTTAACATATTTAAATTGTGCTGGCAATCCGGTATTGACTACGTTAACGGTTACTGATAATACGGCTTTAACTAGTTTAACATTTTCCAACAACCCAGCGTTAACGACAGTAACGATAACTGGCGATTCTGCTTTAACCAGTTTAACGTGCAGCTCCAATGCTGTTTTGACATCATTAGATGCTTCGGGATTAACTAGTTTAACTACCTTGAATTGTTCTAGCAATCCATTATTGACTTCTTTAGACTTTACAGGAGATACAGCGTTAATAACTTTGGATTGTTCTTATAATGCATTAACGAGTTTAGATGTTAGTACTTTGACTAATCTACAGTCATTATCTTGCAATAATAATTTAATTACGGATTTGGATGTTTCCAATCATACAGCATTAACAGGTCTTTATTGTCAATCGAATCCAATTTCTACTTTGAATGCTTCAGGTTGTTCGTTGCTTAGTACTATAAATGGTTTTCCAGGGTATTATGATGGATTCAATAGTTTTACAAATACGATTACCAATTTAAATTTGACCAATTGCAGCGCATTATCGTATTTTTATTTGTATGGAAATACATTGTTGGACACCGTTCAAATAACAGGATGTACTGGCTTAATAAGTATTGATGTTAATGATAATGCGGTTTTACCCTCATTTACGGCAACCAACTTGCCTAATTTAACATCGTTAGGTTGTTATAACAACCCTGCGTTAGCGACAGTAACGCTAACTGGCGATACTGCTTTAACCAGTTTAACGTGTACCTCCAATGCTGTTTTGACATCATTAGATGCTTCAGGATTAACTAGTTTAACTACCTTGAATTGTACTAGCAATCCATTATTGACTTCTCTAGACTTTACAGGAGATACCGCTTTAACTACTTTGGATTGTTATTATAATGCATTAACGAGTTTAGATGCGACTACCAATACACAACTTACTTCAATTAATTGTTATAACAATAACATTGTTGGTATTAATTTGAAAAATGGTGAAATTAATACTGTAACATTAAATGCGTACAACAATGAACCACTTTCAAGCATTTGCATAGATTCAGGTGATTTAGTAACAGGAAGTTGGATTTACATTGTAGTGCCTTCAACCACTTGTCCTGTAATTAATTTAAAATTGTTTATTGAGGGTTATTATATAGGTGCAAATACTATGAGACCAGTAAAAAATAATCAAGATGCAGTTTCTCCTATAACAGAAGTAGATTATATGACGGTTGAATTACACGAATCAACTTCTCCATGGTCAATAATAGCTACAACAACAGCATTGTTAAATACAAATGGTAAAGCATTATGTACCTTCGCAACTGCGCCAAGCGGTTCATTTTATATTGCAGTAAAATCTAGAAATGCAGTTCAAACATGGAGTGCAAATCCACAAACAGCAATACTTGGTTCGGCTGTATTAACTTATGATTTTACAACAGGAGCTGCTCAAGCATATGGAAATAATATGATTGAAGTAGAACCAGGCGTTTGGGCTTTTTACTCAGGTGACATCAATCAAGATGAGGTTATTGATGGTTCAGATGCTCCTAATTTACTAATCGATATTGATAATTCAGAATTTGGTGTTCAAGTTACCGATTTAAATGGTGATGGCGCTGTAGATAATTCAGATGTTCCAATATTTTCAATTAATGTAGATAATTCTATTTTTTCGGTTCATCCATAGTAAATTTAAATTTTTAATTAAAAATAATTATTACTTAAATAATTACCGCTTTAATAATATAAAATAAATAAATTTGCAAAAAACTAATTTAATAATTTTATAGATAATGAAAGTTACCATAGTAGGAGCAGGAAACGTAGGAGCTACATGTGCTGATGCGATTGCTTACAGAAGAATCACAAGCGAAATTGTATTATTAGATATCAGAGAAGGTTTTGCCGAAGGTAAAGCGTTAGATATTATGCAAACGCAAACCACTTTAGGTTTTAATACTAAAGTAACAGGAAGTACAAATGATTATGCAAAAACTGCAGGAAGCGATGTCGTTGTAATTACATCTGGAATTCCAAGAAAACCTGGAATGACTCGTGAGGAGTTAATCGGAATTAACGCTGGAATTGTAAAATCGGTTGCCGAAAGTTTATTGCAACATTCGCCAAATGCTATTTTTGTGATTGTTTCTAATCCAATGGACACGATGACGTATTTGACCTATAAAACATTAGGTTTACCAAAAAACAGAATCATCGGAATGGGCGGAACTTTAGATAGTTCTCGTTTCAAAACGTATTTATCACAAGCTTTAGACAAACCTGCAAATGACATTTCAGGAATGGTAATTGGAGGTCATGGAGATACCACTATGATTCCGTTAACACGTTTAGCATCCTATAACGGAGTTCCTGTTTCTCAATTTTTATCAGAAGAACAATTAGCAAAAGTCGCTGCCGATACAATGGTTGGTGGAGCAACTTTAACCGCTTTATTAGGAACTTCTGCTTGGTACGCACCAGGAGCTTCTGTAGCATATTTAGTGGATAGTATTTTGAACGATCAAAAGAAATTAATTCCGTGTTCTGTTTTTGTAGAAGGGGAATACGGTCAAAACGATATATGTATTGGAGTACCATGTATTATTGGTAAAAATGGAGTAGAAAAAATTGTTGACATCCATTTAAATGATTCCGAAAAAACTGCTTTTGCAAAAAGTGCCGATGCTGTTAGAGCTATGAATGGCGATTTAAAATCTATTTTAGGATAAATCTTAATCCTATACTATTTTATAAACCGAATTGTGTGATGCAATTCGGTTTTAATTATTTTAAAAATGAATTTGTTTTTATCGGATTATAGTACTTTTAATCGACTTCTATTGCTTTTAAATAAAAATAATAAGACAATTATTAGCTATTTCAAAATTATTTGCTATTTTTGAACTTATTTTTAAAAAAATTTTATGAAAAAATATTACATCCTACTGGTATTATTTTTACTAATTGTTTCAGTTGTAATTTCATGTTCGCAATTGGATGATTCTGAAAAATATGAAAGAGTTACAAATGTTCAAGTCGATTTAACTCTTGTCCCTTATCCTGTACTTTCTGATTATCATTTTTTTGATGGTCCGATGAAAGATCAAATTCCAGCTCAAAATGTTCTTCCTTACAAACCATCAAGTTCATTATTTTCTGATTATGCGCATAAAAAACGTTTTGTTTGGATGCCTCCTGGATTGAAAGCAAATTATGTTAGCGATATCACAGTTTTAGAATTACCAATCGGAGCTGCCTTAATTAAAACATTTTATTATGATAATGTTCAGAATGTGACTCCAGTTGGTGCCACTAGAATTATCGAAACTAGAGTTATGATTCGAAAAGCTACAGGTTGGATTTTTGCAGATTATATTTGGAATACTGAACAAACAGAAGCCTTTTTGGATTTAGCAGGAAGTAACACTCCCGTTACTTGGATTGATGAAAACAATGTACAAAGAACTGTTAACTACCGTATTCCCGCTGAAGAACAATGTATCGTTTGCCATAAAAAAAGAGAAATTATTAATGGAGTAGATCAAACTGTATATATTCCCATTGGTATTAAACCACAAAATTTGAATACTGGTTTTACTTTTAGCTCAACTGCAAGAAATCAATTAAGTAAATGGATTGAACAAGGTTATCTTGAAAATAATTTTACTTTTCCTTCAGTTGCTAATTCAACTATCGACTACGAAGACACCTCTAAATCAATCGATTTAAGAGCTCGTTCTTATGTAGATATCAACTGTGCACATTGCCATCAAAATGATAGACATTGCGATTACAGACCTATGCGATTTGGTTTTTCTGAAACTCAAAATAACTTAACAAATATGGGTGTGTGTGTTAATACTCAAGACATGCAAGATTTCCCTTCCTCTTTAGGTAAAATAGTAACACCCGGAAATATTAATCGTTCTATGTTATTTCACAGAATAAACACAACAGATGAAGCTATAAGAATGCCTCTTCATGGTAGAACATTAATTCACGAAGAAGGAATAGCACTAATGCAAGCATGGATAAATTCTTTACAAGGACCATGCAATTAAATAATTATTAACTTAACCAAAAAAAATGAAAAAAATTATTTTACTAGTAGTTTTGAATTTTAGTATTCAATTTGTAAGTGCTCAAAACTCTTGCGCTACGGCAACTGCAATAACAACAGCAGGTTCGTATGTTGTAAGTTCAATTGTACCAGGAACAATTCCATCTCCAATTTGTCCCGGCAACTCCAGTACAGCGGCACTAACAGGATCAAGATGGTATGCCTATACACCAACACAAAATTATACGGTTACAGTAACATCCGATTTAGCAGCTAACGTAACTGCAAATCCAAATGGAGATACTCAATTTAATGTATATACCGGAGCATGTGGTGCCTTAGCTTGTTTAGCTAATGATGATGATGGTGGTGTCTTAGGAAATGGCTATTTGTCTACAGCAACTTTTAATGTAATTGCTAATACAACTTACCGAATTGCTTGGGATAACCGATGGAGTTCGGTAGGATTTACTTTTAATTTAATTCAAAATCCATTAGTTAATCCTCTATTTACTTCTCAAACAATTAATACAATTACTACAGGTACAAATATCTTTAATATTTGCTCAGTGGATATGAATGGCGATTACAGAGATGATCTTGTAAATATAAGCTCTACAAACATCAAGGTTCATTACCAAAATGCAAATGGAACTTTCACAGTAACTGATATTCCAACAACTTCAGCAGATTTTTTACCAACTTGGAGCGCTGCTGCTGGAGATTATAACAAAGACGGAATTAATGATTTACTATACGGTAACGGAAATGGAGTTACGTTTATGAGATCGAATGCAGCTGGAACTGCTTTTACTGAATTTTCTACTCCAGAATATGTATTTTCACAAAGATCAAACTTTATCGACATTAATAATGATGGAAATCTAGATGCATTTGTTTGTCATGATGTTGATCCAAATGTTTATTATTTAAATGATGGCTCGGGTAACCTTAGTTTTCGTCAATCAGGTGTATCTGGTGCCTATAATTTAGGATTAAGTGCAGCAGGAGGAAATTATGGTTCTATTTGGATTGATTATGATAATGATCGTGATTTAGATTTATTTATTGCAAAATGTGGAAGTGTTCCACCAGATGAGTTGCATAGAAATAATGGTAATGGTACTTATTCAGATATTTCAGTAGCCATGAACTTGTATGATGCGGGTCAATCGTGGTCTTCAGCATGGGCAGATTTTGATAATGATGGCGATATGGATGTATTGGTTGGTGCAAGTGCAGGTGCGCACGTATTAAAAAGAAACGACCTTAATACGGCTAACAGCGTGGAAGAACCTTTTGTAGATATTACTTCTGGTTCAGGATGGGATACAAACTCATCTACAAACATTGAACACATAGCGCATGATTTTGATAATGATGGAAAAGTTGATGTACTAGGCGGTGGAAATAAAATTATGTTCAATCAAGGAAATAATGTTTTTGCTCCAGTAACAATTCCTGGTTTAATTGTTGGTGCTGTTGGTGATTTTAATAATGACGGATTTCTTGATATTCAAAATGGTAATACATTAAAAATCAATGGTGCAAATACAAACAATTGGATAAAAATTCAATTAAAAGGAGTTCAAAGTAATAGCAATGGAATAGGAGCTAGAGTTGAAATCTATGGTGCTTTCGGAAAACAAATTAGAGATGTACGAAGTGGCGATGGATTTAAATATATGAGTTCATTAAATGTACATTTTGGTATAGGTCAAGCAACAGCTATTACTAAAGTGGTTATTATGTGGCCTTCTGGAACAGTTGATACAATTGACAATCCAACCATTGACCAAAATTTGTTAGTTGTTGAAGGTTCAACACTATCTGCAAATTTAAAGTTATTTATCGAAGGATATTATGATTCTGCTAGTACAATGAAATCGGTTAAATTCAATCAAGATACTGTTTCTCCAACTACAGATGTTGAAGAAATTACTGTTGAATTGCATAGTACAACTCCTCCTCACAATACCGTAGCGTCTGCAACTGCAATGTTAAAAACGAATGGAACTGCAAAATGTAGATTTCCAACTGCACCAAGTGGATCTTATTATATTGCTTTAAAATCGAGTAATGGTATTCAAACCTGGAGTAAAACACCACAAACTATTGGTCGTTTTCCTTTAGAGTACGATTTTAGTAATGCTGCTGGTAAAGCTTTTGGAGATAATTTGATTGATTTAGGAAGTGGAGTTTTTGGCATCTATTCAGGAGATGTAAATCAAGATGAATCTATTGATGGAACAGATTCTCCTGCCGTATTGAATGATATTGAAAATTCTGCATTTGGAGTTCAAGTAACCGATTTAAATGGAGATGGAGCTGTTGATGGTTCTGACATTCCAGTTTTAGATAATAATGCAGGCAATTCAATTTTTGCCAATCGTCCATAGTAATTTAGACGGCATAATTTAATTTTACACTAATAAAGCGTAAAGATTTTAAATGACAATATAGCTTATTTATAATATTTTAAGAACAAATAAAGAAAAGACTGCTTTTTTGCAGTCTTTTTTTTTGAGAATAATACCTAAATAATTTGTTAATCTTTAGGTAAATTATATATTTGCACGTTTCAAAAAATCTGTTGTTGACTATTTACTATTATTTCATTTGAAAATCAACAATTTAACGTGAATCAAAAGATTTTTTTAAACAAAAACGAACAAAAATTAATTAATTTTTAGTAATAATGCAGAATAAAGGACTTATTAAATTTTTCGCAATACTATTTGCTCTTGTAAGTATTTATCAACTTACTTTCACATTTGTTGCCAACAAAGTAAAAAACGATGCTAAAACTTTTTCAGGTGGAAACACCATTAAAGAAGTAAAGTATCTAGATTCTATTAGTAAAGAGAAAGTCTACAACTTAGGAATCTTAGATTATACTTACGAGGAAGTTTCTAGCAGGCAATTAAATAAAGGTCTTGACCTTGAAGGAGGAATAAATGTAATTCTTCAAATTTCAGTTAAAGACGTTTTAAAAGGATTGTCTAATTATTCTAAAAATCCGGCTTTCAATAAAGCTTTAGTTGATGCTAAAACCAATCAACAAGGAAATCAATCGTATTTAGATGCCTTTTTTGTTGAATTTGATAGAGTTTCTAATGGAACTTCTTTAAAATTAGCATCACCAGATATTTTTGCAAACAGAAGTCTTGAAGGTCAAATCGACTTTAAAATGACCGATGCAGAGGCAAAAAAAGTAATAAGAAAAAAAGTTGACGAATCGGTACAAAGTGCTTTCGAAGTGCTTAGAAAACGTATTGATAAATTTGGTGTAACACAACCAAATATTGTTAATTTAGGACAAACAGGTCGAATCTTAGTTGAATTACCTGGAGCAAAAGATGTTGACCGTGTAAAAAAATTAGTATCAAGTACTGCTCAATTAGAATTCTGGGAAACGTACAAAGCAGAAGATTTTTCTCAATTTTTAGATGCTGCTAATAATGCTTTAAAATTAACCGAAAAAACTGTTGATGTTAAAGAAACAGCTGTTGTAAAAAAAGATAGTTTAACTGATTTATTAACAGATAAAAGCAAAACAGATTCTGCAACAACTAAAAAAGGGAATAATCCTTTAATTGATAAAATTGTGTCAGGTGGCGGTGGTCCAGTATTGGCGGTTTTTGCTCAAAAAGATACAGCTAAAATTAATTCGTATTTAAAAAGAGCCGATATACTTTCTTTACTTCCGGCCGACAAACGATTTGCAAAATTTGTTTGGGGAAAACCTACAGTTGTCACCGACGAAAAAACTAAAAAATCATCTGAAAATTTCGATTTATATGCATTAAAAAGTAATCGCGATGATATTGCTCCTTTAAGTGGTGGTGTAATTACCGATGCGAGAGCCGATTTTGATCAATCTGGAAAACCTTCTGTTTCAATGCAAATGAATGGACAAGGTGCTAGAATATGGGAAGAATTAACCGGAACTGCTTTTTCTCAAAAGGGCTTTATTGCAATTGCATTAGACGATGTAGTGTATTCTGCACCAAGTGTAACTTCTGGTCCAATATCTGGTGGGAATTCTCAAATCACTGGAAATTTTGATATTGCAGAAACTAACGATTTATCAAACGTATTAAGAGCTGGAAAATTACCAGCAGCAGCCGAAATAATTCAATCAGAAATTGTTGGACCATCTTTAGGGCAAAAAGCTATCGATGCTGGTATGACTTCTTCTATAGTTGGTTTCTTATTGGTTTGTTTATGGATGGTGTTTTATTATGGTAGAGCAGGTTGGTATGCCAACATCGCTTTGTTATTGAACTTATTATTGTTATTTGGCGTATTAGCTAATTTCGGATTTGTATTGACTTTACCAGGTATTGCAGGTATTGTTTTAACACTTGGAACTGCTGTTGATGCCAACATTATTATTTACGAAAGAGCAAAAGAAGAATTACGCGATGGAAAGACTTTAGCCGATGCCGTTCAAACTTCTTACGGTTGGAAAGGAGCCATGCGTTCTATCATTGATGCCAATGTAACCCACGTTTTAACTGGAGCAATTCTGTATATTTTCGGAACTGGTCCAATTCAAGGATTCGCATTAACATTACTTATTGGTATTATAACCTCTTTATTTACTTCTATTTTTATAGCAAGAATTTTTATTGATAGAGATGTAGCGAATAATAAAAAATTAACTTTTTCAACTTCAATCACTAAAAACTGGTTTACTGGTTTTCATTACGATTTTATTGGCGCCAAAAAATGGACTTATATGTTTTCTTCGGCTGTAGTTATAGTGAGTTGTATTTCTTTCTATTTTAATGGTTTAGATGAAGGTGTCGATTTTGTTGGAGGTAGAACTTTCCAAGTTAAATTTGAAAAACCAGTCGAATCATCTACTATTAGTTCAGAATTATCATCTTTATTTGGTACAACCGTAGAAGCTAAAATATTTGGTGATACCGATCAATTAAAAATCACAACAAAATACCGAATTAAAGATGAAGGTACTGAAGTTGACACTGAAGTAAATAAAAAACTGTATGATGGTTTAGCAAAATATTTTAACAATATCTCTTATGATAAATTTGTAAATTTGTACGAAGGTAAAACTTACGGAATTTTACAAGGATCAAAAGTTAGTGCTGCTATTTCTGCCGATATTAAAACAAACTCGTTTTGGGCTGTTTTAGGAGCAATGTTAGTAGTTGGTTTGTATTTAGTAATATCGTTCCGTAAATGGCAATATTCGCTTGGAGCGCTAGCTGCTGTTGTTCATGATGTTATTTTTGTATTGGGAATTTATTCTTTATTTTACAAATACGCACCTTTCCATATGGAAATGGACCAACACTTTATTGCTGCAATATTAACAGTTATTGGTTACTCAATGAACGATACTGTAATTGTATTTGATAGAATTAGAGAATTTTTAGGTGGAAACCGCAAAGGAAATTTAAAAGAAATTGTAAATGCTTCGGTTAACACTACTTTATCGAGAACATTAAATACATCATTAACTATGATTATGGTGTTATTAATCATGTTCATTTTTGGTGGTGATTCTATCAGAGGATTTATATTTGCGATGCTTGTAGGTATTATTGTTGGAACGTATTCGTCTTTATTTATAGCAACACCAGTTTTGGTTGATACTATGACAAAAGGAGATATTGAAACTATCGAAAAACGTCACGCATAATCAATAAGTGTCAATCGCAAAATAAATATAAAAGCCATACAGCAATGTGTGGCTTTTTTTTGACATTAGTTAACGCTTGCTATCGTATTTCTTGTTATTCGCCACGATGAAATATCACGGCTTATAAATGAGTAGTAGCAATCTATTTTTAATATTTGGTTAAAGTTATGATAGAGTTTTATTATAGCGAATAACTTAATGATTAATAAAAATATTCGAATAATTAAATTGGAATAAGGTGTAAAAACAAAAAATTTAAGACAAAAAAAGCATCAAAAACTAATGTCTTTAATGCTTTATATCTCTATAATTAAATTATTTAAAATAACTTATTCGGATCACTGTCTTTAAATAAATCTTTAGGTAAAGGTTTCTCTGCAAGAAAAACAAAAACGACACCAACAAATATAAACGGTATACTCAACCATTGACCTGTTGTAAATAAACCTAACGATTCTTCAATTCCACCTTGACTTTCTTTTATGTTTTCAACAAAAAAGCGAACACTCCATAATAAAACTAAAAAAAATCCAAAAATTAATCCGTGTTTTTCTTTATAGCTCGTTTTCCAATACATAAACCATAAAATAATAAACACAAAAATATAGAAAAAAGCTTCATATAACTGTGCCGGATGTTTCATTGGAACTTGTTGAAGATATTCAGCATATTTTGGATCATTAACGATAGCATCATAAGCTTTATTGACATTTTCCATTTTAGTTTTAGTAACTACATCAGCAGCACTAAATTGGTCTCTTACAAATCGAACTCCAAAATCAGATTGGGTTTCTTTTCCAATAATTTCCGAATTAAAAAAGTTTCCAATTCTAACAAAAACGGCACCACAAGACACCGGAATAACTACTCGATCTAAAACCCATAATAAAGGTCTTTTTATAATTTTATTACTGTAATAAAACATAGCAATAATAATGGCAATAGCAGCACCATGACTGGCTAATCCTTGAAATCCTGTGAATTCAAATTCGGGTTCAAATCGAAATGGTAATAAAATTTCTAATGGATGATTTCTAAAATATTCCCATTGGTAAAAGAAAACATGACCCAAACGAGCACCAATAAGTGTGGCTAAAACAGTCCAAATAAATAAACTATCCAATTTGTCTAAAGATTCATTTTCTTTAATGAATATTTTTTTCATTAAATACCAGCCCAATCCAAAAGCCAATACAAACATTAAACTATATATTCGTAAGGTAATAAATCCTAAATGTATTCCTTCTGATGGATTCCAAATCATAATAAACATAAATTAAATTACTTCAAAAATAAGTATATAAATATAAAAAGTACACGGAAATACATTTTATTTATGAGAACATTTTTTTTGAGGAACTGGATCATAACCACTTTTTCCCCAAGGATGACAGCTAACTATTCGTTTAAAACCAAGAAAGCTACCGTAAAAAAAGCCGTGTATTTTTAAAGCTTCAAAAAAATAACTCGAACAGGAAGGTTCAAATCTGCAGGTTGATGGTGTGAATGGTGAAATAGCCGTTTGATAAAAACGAATGATAAGTAAAAAAGGTTTTATCGCAATTTTTTTAAACATAAAGTTATTAAACCCGTTGTGTGTAATTATTTTTTTACTAATTTTATACTTACTGTCACATTGAGCCTGTCGAAATGTATAATTTAAAAATCTTCGACAAGCTCAGACTGACATTTGAGATTCTAATTGATTGTAAATTTTTAATAAAAATTATTTTATTAAATATATCTACTGAATTATTATACACTAAAGGATGTTCCTTCTTTACCATCTTTTAATTGAATTCCTAACGCTAAAAGTTTATCTCTTATTTCATCTGATAAAGCCCAATTTTTGTTTGCTCTAGCATCTTCACGCATTCCGATTAACATTTCAACAACACCATCTAATTTTTCAGAGTTGTCATTTGATGATTTTTCATTCCTTATTCCTAAAACATCAAAAGTAAAAACTTCTAAAGTATCTTTTAAAGTTTGTAAATCAATAGCAGTTATCGTTTCTCGTTTATCGTTTAAGACATTCACAAATCGAATACCTTCAAACAATTGTGCAATTAAAATTGGAGTATTAAAATCGTCGTTCATAGCATCATAACAACTTTTTTTCCAAGAATTTATATCAATAGTTGAAGTTGCAGTTGGTTCGATTTTAGAAATAATAGCTAAACTTTCCATCAATCTGTTAAAGCCTTTTTCACTAGCAACCATTGCTTCATTAGAAATATCCAAAAAACTTCTGTAATGTGCTTGCATAAAGCAAAAACGAACAATATTAGGATGAAACGCTTTTTCAAAAAAATCATTTCCACCAGTAATCAATTCCATCGGAAGAATATAATTTCCAGTCGATTTACTCATTCGTAAACCATTCATAGTAAGCATATTAGTATGCATCCAATAAGTAACTGGCGAAATACCGTTACATGCTTTACCTTGAGCAATTTCACATTCGTGATGCGGAAATTTTAAATCCATTCCACCACCATGTATATCAAATCGTTCGCCTAAATATTTAGTACTCATTGCCGTACATTCTAAATGCCAACCCGGAAATCCTTCTCCCCAAGGCGAATTCCATCTCATTATGTGAGCTGGAGACGCATTTTTCCATAGCGCAAAATCTTGCGGATTTTTTTTCTCATTTTGACCATCTAAATCACGCGTATTGGCTAATAATTCATCAACATTTCGGTTATTTAATTCGCCGTAATTTAATCCTCTTTTGTTGTATTCTAAAACATCAAAATACACCGAACCTTTACTTTCATAGGCAAAACCATCGGCAATTAATTTCTGTGTTAATTCAATTTGCTCCAATATATGACCTGTAGCAGTAGGTTCGATATTTGGAGGAAGAAAATTAAACAAATCCAATACTTTATGAAAATCTACAGTGTATTTCTGAACCACTTCCATAGGTTCTAATTTTTCCAATCGCGATTGTTTTACAAAACGATCATTTTCAACATCGCCATCATCAGTTAAATGTCCAGCATCAGTTATATTTCGAACATAACGTAGTTTATATTCCAAATGTAAAAGATACCTGTAAATGACATCAAACGACATAAAAGTTCTCACATTTCCAAGATGTACATTACTATAAACAGTTGGTCCACAAACATACATTCCGATTGTTCCTTCATGAATTGGTGTAAAAATTTCTTTCTCTCCCGAGAGTGTATTGTAAACTTTAAGCGATTGATTTTTGTATAGTGGCATAGTATTAGGAGCTAATTCCTGCTTTCGCCTTTATCTTTTTATTCCATTGCATTCCATAAAAAGGATATCGGCTCTATCAGGGCTAGTTTAAAATTTTGTATCTAATTTGATATAATCTAAAAATTCGCGACGGAAAGTTTCTGTTTTAAATTTACCTCCAAATTCCGACGTTACCGTGCTGCTGTCAACATCTTTAATTCCACGTGAATTTACACATAAATGTTTAGCATCGATAACACAAGCCACATCTTTAGTATTCAAAACATTTTGTAATTCGGCTACAATTTGCATCGTTAAACGTTCTTGAACTTGAGGTCTTTTTGCATAATAATCAACTATTCTATTCATTTTAGATAAACCAACAACAGTTCCGTTTGAAATATATGCAACATGTACTTTACCTACTATAGGTAATAAATGATGTTCACAAGTTGAGTATAATGTTATGTTTTTTTCTACCAACATTTCACCGTATTTGTATTTGTTTTCAAAAGTAGAAGCCTTTGGTCTTTTTTCAGGGTTTAATCCGCCAAAAATTTCTTTAACAAACATTTTAGCAACTCTATTTGGAGTTCCTTTTAAGCTGTCATCAGTCAAATCCATTCCCAAAGTTAAAAGTATGCTTTCGACATCTTTTTTAATTAATTCAATTTTTTTATCGTCACTTAATTCAAAAGCATCTTTCCGAATAGGATTATCTGAGCTTGTTAAAATATGATTCTCTCCAATGTCATCAGTAAAGTCTTCTTTATTTATCATCGTAATCTAATATTTTATATAGTATTTTTCTGAAAACAAAGATAATTATTTATTATTATAGTAAACCTATACTCAATAGTATTTAAAAAATTAAAATTTTAAGATATTTTTACATTAATTTTATGTAAATTTCGCATCTTAAAACTAAAAATAATGAAGAAAATTTACTTTATACTTGTACTTTTTAATTTAATCTCATTTAACATATACAGTCAGGGTCCAAATTGTGCTGGTGCAACTCCATTTTGCGCTGGTGGACCTTCTCTTACTTTTCAAAACTCTACTGGAACAACCTCTGAACCAGGAATCAATTACGAATGTTTATTTTCCCAACCAAATCCTGCATGGTTTTATATGCAAATTGCAACTTCAGGACCAATTATTTTTCAATTAAGCCAAGCCACTAATGGAGGTAATCCAATAGACGTGGATTATATTATTTGGGGTCCATTTTCAGCTCCAGTTTGTGGTCCTGCAAATTTAAATCCTGCATCAAGTATTAGTTGTAGTTATTCTCCAGCTGCAGTAGAAAACTTTACTATTCCTAATGCAATTACCGGACAAATATATGTAGTATTAATAACAAATTTTAGTGGCCAGCCTGGCAATATTACTGTTACACAAACAAATATAACAACACCTGGTGCTGGAACCACAGATTGTAATATTGTTTGTCCTTTAGCAGTAAATGGTGGAGGAGTATTCTGTCCCGGAACTCCAGCTACTTTAACAGCTACTATCGGTGCATTAAGCACCCCAGCTGCTTATGCTGGTGCAACTTTTACATGGACTTCTACTGCTGCAGGTTTTGTACCTCCAGCTACAAATACAGGAATAATTACAGCTACACAACCCGGAACCTATACGGTTGTTGTCAATAAACCTGGTTGCGTTGCCAATGGAACGGCATCAGCTACTTATTCAGTTTCAACACCTCCGGCATTGGGTGTTCCGACAAATCCTTTAACAATTTGTAATCCAAGTACAGTTTTTAATTTAAATTTAAATACGCCTATTATTCAAAATGGAAATGCAAGTTTAATTATTGATTATCATACAACACTAATTTCAGCCACTGATGGCTCTATAGGTGGAGCTTTAATTGGTTCTCCTGGCGCTTATAGTGCTCCAGGTCCTTTTCCTCAAACTATATGGGTAAGTATTGAAGATGCTGCATCTTGTATTTATACAACTTCTTTTACAATAGGAACAATAAACTGTTGTGAATCAATAACTGCAAGTACTGGTAATCAATTTGCTTGTTTAGGAGGAGATCCTACACAACTAACCGCTACTACATCAGCAACAGCAGCCAATTCAATTTCGTTTGTTTATTTTAATACACAACAAACAGGTACTAATATGTATGTAGGAGGTACTCTTATAGGAACAGCAACACCCGTTGCTGGAGTTGCTACTTTTGACCCAACTGTTATAGGAACTGGAACTTCACTTCCTAATTCTACAGGAACGTATTATGTTTATGCTATTATAAATCCAACTCCTGTTAATCCAATTTGTTTGGCTTTTCAAGAAATTGTAGTCACTGTAAATAATCAGCCTAATGCTGGTAATAACGGTAGTGTTCTTATTTGTGATTCAAATGTTGCCTTAATTAATTTGAATACTTTAATAACGGGTCAACAACCAGGCGGATTATGGACTCGACCAACAGGAACTGGTGGAATTTTTGATGGAACAAACGGAACATTTACACCAGCAGCAGGAGCAACAACTAGTACATTTGATTATACATTAAGTGGTTCACCTCCATGTATAACAGACTCAAGTACAGCTACAGTAACTATTAATCCTCAGCCAAATGCGGGTACAGATGGCACTCTTGCAATTTGTAACACAAATGTGGCTTTAATTAATTTGAATTCTTTAATAACGGGTCAACAATTAGGTGGAATTTGGACACGACCAACTGGGTCTGGAGGAATTTTTGATGCAATAAATGGAACATTTACACCAACAGCGGGAGCAATAACTAGTACATTTAATTATACTTTAAACGGTACTTTTCCTTGTATATCAGATGTAAGTACAGCCACAATAAACATTATTTCTGCTCCAACCATAACAACACCAACGCCTTACCCAGTTTGTGATGACAATAATGATGGACTATCGTGTTTATTTTTTCTACAAACAAAAAATGCAGAGATTGCCGCACCTGGTTTAACGGTAGAATATTATGAGACATTAACCAATGCACAACTTGGTGCTGCGGTGAATATAATTACTCAAAATCCGTATTGTAATTTAAACATTACAGGATTACAAACACTTTACGTACGTGTTTATGATCCAGCTGCACCATCATGTTTTTCGTTAACAACATTAGATTTAATAGTAAATCCACGACCACTTCCAAATCCAGTGATATCAGATTACGTTTTTTGTGATGTTACTGCATCTGGTGATGGATTTGAAATATTTGATTTGGGTACAAAAGATTTAGAAATCGCAAACGGACTCTCATTAGCTAATTTTACAATAGACTATTATTTAACCCAAGGTGATGCTATTGCTCAAACAGGTTCATTACCAAATTTATATCAAAATGTAATACCGAATCTACAACCAATTTGGATAAATATTAGAAACAATACAACAGGATGTAATTCGGTTGCTTCCTTTAATTTAGTTGTCAATTCATTGCCGTTAGTTGTTGCGCCACCACCAATGTTTCAATGTAGTAATGGTGCAATAATGACCGCAGCGTTTGATTTAACATTAAATGATTCCCAAATATCTGGAGGTATTTTCGGAGTATCAGTAACCTATCACTTTACATTAGCTGATGCCCAAAATGGAGTGAATCCATTGGCAATACCTTATACCAATACAATACCATCATCACAAGTAATTTATGTTCGAATAGAGAATATAGCTACAGGATGTTTTGATACAACATCATTGACATTAAATGTTACACAAGGTCCGATAGCTAATATTCCGCTACCATTGCAATATTGTGATCCAAATAACGATGGGATAGGATTATTTGATTTAAATACCGCTACTAGTTCTATAGTAGGAGGTGTTTTACCACCTGGAGTTTCTATATCGTATCATGAAACCCCAACCGATGCTCAAATAGCTGCAAATCCATTAGTTAGTCCTTATACAAATATTACTGCTTGGTCACAAATTATTTATGTTAGAGTGTTTTATACTTTAACAGGATGTGCTAATTATGTTCAACTTAAACTTAATGTTAACCCAACACCAGTGGCGACAACACCTCAAGATTATCATGAGTGTGATGATAATTTTGATGGCTTTGCGATATTTGATTTAAGCAGTATCAATTCGGAGGTATTAGGTAGTATAAGTGCTGCTACTCATTTAGTGACGTAC
>JANNWH010000007.1:0-51967 GCA_031408335.1 Flavobacteriales bacterium
GTATCTAACTCCTGGTAAATCTTTTACTCTTCCGCCTCTCACTAATACTATCGAGTGCTCTTGTAGATTGTGTCCTTCTCCAGGTATGTAGGCATTTACTTCATTTCCATTAGTCAAACGTACACGCGCTACTTTACGCATTGCAGAGTTTGGTTTTTTTGGAGTAGTAGTGTAAACACGCGTACAAACACCTCTTCTTTGAGGACAAGAATCTAAAGCAACCGATTTACTCTTCTTAGTGACTTGAGTTCTTCCTGTTCTTACTAATTGTTGAATAGTTGGCATAATTAAATACTAAAAATTACTTGTTTATAAAATTTCCCGCTTTTTACGGGGTTGCAAATGTAATAAATATTTTTAATAAAAAAAATCATAATTCATTAATTTTTAAATTGATTTCTGAACAACATAAAAAATATATTAAACTCATAAAAATTGCGTTATTTTTACAACGCTAACAAAAATAAAAAAGCTGACCAATTATCCCGAAATTTCGGTATTGATGGAAGTGGCATCGAAATAGAACGAAAAGCAGGAATTACAATCACCGATAAAGACCGAGCCATTCGCATTAAAAATAAAAAAATTGCAGAAACTTTTTACTCTTTTTTCTTTCTTGTTTTTCCTGAATAGTTTTGGGCAAAACTTGTATTTGAAAATAAATGGAGCTTCAACAAAAGAAAATAAAATTATTGATAGTGTAAGTTACTTAACTGGTCATAAAAATTACAAACTATTGGCTGATGAGGTGAGTTTGTTTTCGGTCAAACTTTCTAAAATAGGTTACTTGGAAAACAAGATAGCTAGCAATTTAAAAGTAAATGATTCTACTTTTTTATATCAATTTGATTTGGGAGAAAAAACAAAATTCATACATGTATATATAGGTAAAATAAAAAGTAATGTAAACGTTTCTATTCCCAATTCAAAAAAAGATACCATTATAGTTCCTTTTATAGAAAGTGAAAATTATTTAGTTACTATTTTAAAGTCATTGGAAAAGAAAGGATTTTCGATGGCTAAATTAAAATTAGAGAATATTAAAAAAAGGGAAAATTATTTAACAGCCGATTTAACTGTAATTTTAGACAATAAGCGATTTATAAACGGAATTGTAATAAATGGCTATGATAAATTTCCGAAAGGATTTAAGAAAAACGCATTTCGAATGTATCGAAATAAAACGTTTAGTCAAGAAAATCTTGAAAAAATAAGCACTGATTTTAACCAATATCGATTTGTAAAACAAACCAAATATCCTGAAATTCTTTTTACTAAAGATTCGACAAAAGTATATGTTTATATAGAAAAAGCCAGATCCAATACCTTTGATGGCTTTATAGGATTTTCAAATGATGAGAATCAAAAACTAATTTTAAATGGTTATTTGGATTTAGTTTTAAATAATGTATTGAACTCTGGCGAAAAACTTTCTATATATTGGAAAAGTGATGGTCAAGATCAAAAAACATTTAATTTTGCGTTAGAACTTCCATATGTATTTAAAAGCCCGTTTGGATTAAAAGCACAACTAAACATATTTAAACAAGATAGTCTTTTTCAAAATACTCGAACCAACATCGATTTAGGTTATTTTTTTAATTATAACAATCGATTGTATTTAGGTTATCAGTCAACCGAATCAAGTGATATTCAAAATACAAATTCTGTTATTTTAAATGATTATACTAATAGTTTTTACACACTTAATTATGAGACTTTTAATTTCAACAGAAAATCAATAAACACTCTTTTTTTGTTTCCTGAAAATAGTTTATTTAGTGTAAAAATTGGAACTGGAAAAAGAGATTCAAAATTTGGAAATAATTCTCAGTTTTTTGGGAATTTAAATTTAAATTATACGCTTTTTCTTAATTCTAAAAATAGTTTAAACATCAAAAGTCAAAATTATTATTTACAAAGTAGCGATTATATTATAAATGAATTGTATCGTTTTGGCGGAATTAATTCTATTAGAGGTTTTAATGAAAATAGCTTGCAAGGAAATGCATTTGGCTCCATACTTACTGAATATCGTTATGTTTTATCTCCTAGTATATACGTTCATTCTATAATTGATTATGGTTACTTTCAAGACAAAACATCGAATGTTGACAACAATCTTTTGGGTTTTGGTTTTGGTTTTGGTTTACTTACTAAAAACGGACTTTTTAATTTAATTTACGCTAATGGCTCTACTAATGAGCAAACTATAAAACTAAGCAACTCAATAATTCATATAAGCTTTAAAACAACTTTTTAAGTCGGACTCCAAAATGTTAACAAATCGTTAATTTTTTTAGGATTTTTGATAACTTTTTAAGACTTTTGTTTTAACTAATTCAAACCATATTATAATGAAAACAAAGTTTAATTTATTTTTAACACTCGTAGTTGTGTTATTTGCTCAATTAACTTTTGCTCAGGACAGAAATGTTTCTGGAGTTGTTACCGACAACGCTGGAATCGCTTTTCCGGGAGTAAACGTTTTAATAAAAGGCAAAGCACAAGGAACACAAACCGACATGGATGGAAAGTTTTCTATCAAAGCAAATCCCAATGACATATTGGTTTTTAGTTTTTTAGGAAATAAAACTCAAGAAATCCAAGCTAAATCAACCACAATTAATGTTAAATTACTAGACGATTCTATTGAGCTAGAAAGTGTTGTTATTACTGCATTAGGTATAAAAAGAAAACCTGATGAAATTACCACTGCAACACAACTGGTAAAAACAGAAGAATTAAATCAAGCAAAAGCTACTAATGCTGCTGTTGGATTAGTTGGAAAAGTTTCGGGCTTACAAATTAACACTATAAACAATGGCGTAAATCCAGATACTCGAATTCAACTAAGAGGTTTTCGATCTATTTCAGGAAATAATGAGGCACTAATTGTAATTAATGGTGTTATATCTACCGGAACTGCATTTGCCAATTTGAATCCAGAAGTAATTGAATCAATTAATGTAATGAAAGGTTCCAATGGAGCCGCATTGTATGGTTCACAAGGTTCTAATGGTGTAATAATCGTTACAACAAAAAAAGGAAATAAATCGGACGAAAAATTCAAAATCGTCCTTAACACAACTTATACTGTTGAAGAAGTTTCGATGTTTCCTAAATTACAAAATAGATTTGGTCAAGGTTACCAAGGAGCACAAGATTTTACTGAGAATACCAATTGGGGAGCAGAACTAGATGGTTCGCTTCAACCGACCGGATTACAACAAAACCTTTTACCCTATTCGTTCATCAAAGATAATTACAAACCATTTTTTACAAACGGAACAACCTTGTTAAATTCGATTGCTTTGTCATCAGGTAATCAAGAAGGATATATAAACTTCTCTGTCGGTAACCAAAAAACAGATGGTACTATTCCGGGTGATAAATTTACCAAAAACAATTTTTATTTAAGTGCTGGAAAAGTAGCTGGAAAATGGAGCTTAAACGGAAATGTAACTTATACAACTAGCAATCAAAATACAGCTGGTGGTGTTGAAGGTTCTATTTATGGCGCACTAGTTCAAGTTCCTGTAAACGTTCCTGTAGAACTTTTTAGCGAAGGCAACAATGCCAACCACTGGACCTATTGGGAATTAAGTCCGTATTGGAAATTAAACAATGAAAGAATTACTAATAAAGGACAATCATTCGATGGTGTTGCTGATATTAACTACAAATTGAACAAAAATATTGATGTAACTTATAGAGCAGGTTTCAATACCACTTCATTTAATAGAGTAGAATTTTTTAATGGCTATAAAACAGAGATTGTATATTGGGATTCCCCTTTTGATTATGTGTCTTCTTATGAAGTGGGTAATTTAAATACCAGAAGAATATATGCTGATTTATTACTAAATTTTGATTACAAAATAACAGACGACATTTCTTTTAAAGCTAATGTTGGTAATAATATTACTAATAATGAAATTAATTCTCTATCCGTTAAAGGAGAAAAATTAGTAATTCCTGGTTTGTATAATATTTCAAATGTAACTGGAAATACTACTTCAAGAGATTTCAAATCTAAAGAAAGAACTTATGCATTTTTCGCCAATACTGATCTAGGATATAAAGACTATTTATTTTTAAACTTAACAGCTAGAAAAGATTGGACATCTGTTTTATCAAGAGACAACAATTCTTTCTTCTATTACAGCGGAGGTTTTTCATTTATACCAACTAAAGCATTTTCAAATTTTGGAGGCAATGTTTTAACTTATGCTAAAATATCTGCTGGTTATGTAAAAGTCGGAAATTCAATAGTTGGTCCTTATGATATTAATGATCGTTTTGTAAGTGCTGGCTCAGCAGGTTTTCCGTATACCGCTATTAACTCCTATGTTCAAACAACAAGTATAACAGCTGCAGATTTAGAAAATGAGTTTAATCTTTCTAAAGAATTTAATTTAAATTTAGAGTTTTTCAAAAAAAGAATCACATTTGATTTAGGTTATTACTATTCTGATAATAAAAATCAAATTCTACAAACCTCGCCATCAATAGCTTCAGGAGCTTCATCTGCAACTATAAATGTTGGTGAAACCGTTTCTCAAGGACTTGAATTAGATTTGGGTATTACCCCTTTTAAATCAAAAAATTTCACATGGGATTTTAGAATAGGATACAGTGCACCAAAAACCAAAGTAACTAAAGTAACCGAAGACTCAAATCAAGTAGCAATTGGAACTTATCTTGGAACAGCAGGAATTGCTGCAATCACTGGAGAAGAATTTCCTCTAATTGTTGGTACTGGTTATTTAAGAGATGAAGCTGGAAATGTTGTAATTGATGCATCTACTGGAGATCCACTAAAAGCGTCTAATGTAAAATTAGGAAGTACAACTCCTGAATATATTTTAGGATTTACCAATACATTCAAATACAAAAACCTTCGATTAACAGCCGTTTTTGATTACAGAACTGGTCATGTTTTTTACGCCGGAGTAAAAGACGGATTAATTCAAAATGGATCTGATATTGTTACTGCTCAAAACGGAAGAGATCCGTTTATTTTTCCTAATTCAGTTATTGAAATTTCTCCCGGCGTTTTTGCACAAAATAATAGTGTAACTACTTCTGGCGGTCAAGATTATTATACTGGAATTTACAGAGAAATTGATGAAAATTTCGTTTTAGATGCAACTGCTTTTAAATGTAGAGAGATTGCTTTATCGTATTCTTTCTCGAGTAAAACACTAAAAAACACTTTTATTGAAGGTTTATCTGTTGGACTAAATGCCCGTAATGTATTTATGATTCTTCCTAAAGAAAACAGAAACTACACCGATCCTGAATTCTCTTTTACTACCGGAAACGATGTAGGTTTAAGCACTGGAGCTCAAGCACCTCCAACTCGAACATATGGTTTTAATATTAATGTTACTTTTTAAATAAATGATTATGAAAAATATATTAAAAACACTTATTATAGGTATTTCAACGTTAACAATAGTTGTATCGTGTGATAATTACCTTGATGTCAACGAGGATCCTAATAATCCTTCGTCTGATATTGTAAATCCTGAGATTGTACTTGCTGCAACTCAAGTGTATACTTACAATTCGTTAGCAGGTTCTGTTTTTGAAAACAATCCTAATATCACAAGAGAGAACATGAACCAATTAGGGAATTTAATGATGAATAACTGGACGAGAGATGTTGGTGCATCCAATTCAAGTTATTACTTTAACGAACACACCTATAATGTGACTTCTGATTTTTATGCTGGTATTTTTGAAGATTTGTTTTTAAGAACTTCCAACTATACTTTTATCCAAAATACAGAACGTGCTGGATATGATAATTATAAAGCAATTGCTAAAATATTAAAAACCTTCTATTTTCAATATTTAGTTGATCTATATGGTGATATTCCGTATTCGCAAGCACACTTAAGAGGTGGAAATTTAACACCAGCTTATGATGATGATTTGGCAATTTACAGAGATTTATATGTTCAATTGGATCAAGCAATTGCTTTAATCGATAATGCTCCTGCTGGAACTTTAAATCCTGGTTCTAACGATGTTATGCTACAAGGAAATATGACCATGTGGAAAAAATTTGCTAACACATTAAAGCTAAGACTTCTATTAAGAGAATCGCAAAGAAGCGCTTCTGCTACTTACATTACCACAAAAATGAATGAATTGCAAACTAGCGGAGCCGTATTTTTAGGTCCTAATGATAATGTAAAAATTAATCCAGGATTTAATGCAACTGCCAATCAACAAAATGGTTTTGCTGCTACTTTTCTAACAACAAATGATACTTTTAAAAATAATTGGTCATCTACTGGAGCAACAAGATACACTATTACTTATTTGTTAACTACAAATGACACTCGAATTGGAAGAATTTATTCTGCTACTTCTGCAGGACCAGGAACGTTTGATGGTCATCAACAAGGAGATGTTTTAAATACATCAACAAATTATCCAGTATCACATGTTGGACCAGGATTACTTGTAAATTCTGCTCAAGACGGAATTGTTTTTACAGCTGCTGAAAGTTTGCTTTTACAAGCAGAAGCAGTTCAAAGAGGTTATTTAAGTGGTTCGGCTCAAAACTTATATGAAAGCGGAATAACAGAATCGTATAAATTACTTGGTTTAACAACTACAGATGCAACTGCTTATTATTCTCAATTTGTTAATTTAGTAGGTTGGACTGCTTCAGCTAACAAAATTGAAGCGATTATCAATCAAAAATGGATTGCTCTTAACGGAATTAATGGTGGAGAAACATGGATTGAAAACACAAGAACTGGTTATCCTGCTCATGTGCCTTTATCTACAGTTGCTCCAGGAACTTTAAGACCTGTTCGATTACTTTATCCAAGTTCGGAAATTGCAGGAAATACCGCTAATGTTCCGCAACAAAACGAATCACAAGCGTTCACAAGTAGAATATTTTGGAATCAATAAAATAAAATAGATATGAAAAAATTAAAAATAATTATACTATTGCTGCTTTCAGTAGTGGCTTTTGTATCCTGTGTAAAAGACGAAGCCGAAGATTTTGGCTCAGGAACTTATGTTGTTGGTTTTAGAAATGCACAAGGTTCTTACATTTATACCGATCTCGATGTAGATCCTGTACAAATTTCAGAACCAATTAACCTTATTGGTGGTAGTAACGGAACAACTTCTCCCGAGAATATTACCATTCCTTTTTCTGTAGATGCATCTAGTACAGCAATAGCTGGAACAGATTATACTATCAATGCAACAGGTAATATAGTAACAATTCCTGCGGGCTCTGATTTTGTTCAATTGCCTATAACTGTAAACCCTGCAGCTTTACCTGGAAACACTCCTAAAACTATTGTTATTAATTTAGGACAACCTAATGCAAATGCAGTTGTTTCTGCTGAAAAAAGTTCAATAACAATTACTATTGCAAAATGTGCTTCCGACTTAAGTGGTACTTATGCATTATCAGTAACTCGTCTTGATAATAGTGTTGTTACCAACTTTCCAAATGAAATTATTACAGAATTATCACTTGGTATATATGAAACTTCTACAACTGGACCATACGATGACTTAACCATTGATGGAGCGCCAAGAAATGGATTTATTTTTAAAGATGTTTGCCAATCAATTGTAATTGATGAACAAAATTTGGGTGATTTCTTTTCCAATCTTGTTTTTGGAAATCCAGAAGAAACCAATGAAGTTACTTTAGATCCTATAACCGGAAATGTAACATCAATTACAATGAATTATACGATAACATTTGGCGCTGGTCCTAGAAGATTTACAGCAGTTTACACAAAACTTTAAAACTTAATTATGAAAAAAATAGCAAATTATAACTCTATTCTACTTGCCATTTTATCTGTTACAATGATTTTTATTTCATGTAACGAAGATGAAGATTTAGGTAAAAAAGAAAAACCTGTCTTAACAGCAAATGGACCAACTGATATTACTGTATCTGAAGGAAATGATGCAATATTAAAGTTTAAATTGGATAAAGCCATCAACGAACCTATTCAATACCGATTGGTGATAATAAATGAACAGAGTTCGGCTACTGATCAAGATGATTATATTATTCCAGGTTGTAGAAGTAATGATCCTAGCTGTGTAGCAATTGAAGAAAATGGAGGACCAGTTGGTTATATTTTCGAAATTCCTGAATATACTACCGAATATGATGTTAATATTGCAACTATATTTGATGATTTAGGGGAAGTTCCTGAAACTTTAAAATTAAAAGTAATTTCAAACAGAACATTACTTGGTGTTGTAGGTGAATTGTATTACACAGTTAACATTAATAATTCAGCTTCAGAAGATTTAAACATACGTTTTAATTGGGATGGAACTTTTACATCTGGAACAGATCAAATTGACAATTGTGATTTAGACTTAGACTTAGAATTATATGATTCATCTAATAACTTAATCGATTTTAGCTATTCTAACTGTCCTGAAGAATTAATTTTAGATTCTTCCACTTTAGCAAACGGAACTTATTCATTAATTGCAAGTTTATGGACTACAGATGGTTATTTAGAAAATGTAAATATTCCAGCATTTATAACATTTATTAAACCTGGAACAGCATTTAATGAAACCTACAATCTTTCCACCTTTTTTCCTATGCAACTTGGCGGTTTAGATGATGGTAATCCAAATGCATTTGTCGAATATACTATTGTTAAAAATGGTTTAATCTATACCGTAACCGATACAAGCGGAACAACTGTTTTTCAGGGTAGATTATCAGGAGTTATCAAAAACAACAGAAAAAAAGCTAAAAAATAAAATACAAAAAATGCTTATAAAACCATCTCTTAACAGTGATGGTTTTTTTATACCTTTGCGCCATGGAAAAAGAAAACCAAATCTTCGGAATTAGAGCGATTATAGAAGCAATAAATGCAGGAAAGGAAATCGACAAAGTGTTTATCCAAAGTGATACTCAAAGCGAATTGATGCAGGAATTGATGAAAGCGATGAAAAAAAACAGCGTTAATTTTTCTTACGTTCCTGTAGAAAAATTAAACAGACTTACGCCTAATAATCATCAAGGTGCTGTGGCAACCATTGCTCCAATTACATTTATTAAATTAGAAACATTAGTGGAAAGCGTTTTGTCCCGAAGTGTCGGGAGCGGAAAAATTCCTTTGTTTTTAATCTTAGATCAATTAAGTGACGCACGTAACTTTGGTGCAATTATAAGAACAGCCGAATGTACTGGTGTTGATGGAATAATTGTTCAAAAAACTGGCTCTGCTCCTGTCAATGGTGATACTGTAAAAACTTCTGCTGGAGCTGTTTTTAACGTTCCTATTTGCAAAGTGGATCACATAAAAGATGCTATTTTTTACCTTCAAGGAAGCGGAATCAAAACGATTGCTGCTACTGAAAAAACAGACGATACAATATACACTATTGGGTTAAACGAACCAATTGCAATAATAATGGGAAGTGAAGATCGTGGTATAAATCCTTCTGTATTAAAAATTGTAGATGCCAAAGCAAAATTACCTATGTTTGGATCAATAGGTTCGCTAAATGTTTCGGTAGCTTGTGGTGCTTTTTTATATGAAACTGTAAGACAACGTCAATAAAAATTAGTGAATCTCAATTCCGTTTTGGTCAAGTATCAAAAGTAAATATTCACTTTCTTCTGGATTGTATTTCTCAATTCCACTTTGGTACCATCTTGAGATCACATTAAGCTGAAAAGGTGTATACTCTTCTGTATCAATACTCAACCCTAATAAACCTGCTAAAAGAAAATCTTCTAATATGGTATTGGTTACAATTCGTTTTGGAATTCCATTTAAAAAAATTCCGTTCATACTTTCATAATCCATTCTACCAGAATTAAATCCTGATGTATAAGCTTCGCAATTTTTTTTACTATTCCTTTTTTTATTTGGATCCAAACCATTAGAGTATCCTTCAAAATAATCTTGTCTGTAAAGTGGGTTGAAAATGTTTTCAGCTTTCATGAAAAATACTTTAGAAAATTATATTTCAAAAATACTTAGAAAAAAAAATCAACTTAAAAAAAATCGATTAAAAGAATAAAAACTCTTTTAACCGCAACAGTAGTGACGTTAATCGATAAAAATTTAAATGAAAACCTCCAATAACTATTCTTCTTTATTCTTATTTTCTATAAACTCATAATAATAGTTCATGCGTTCTGATTGAATTTCATTTACAATTTCATCAGGCTCAGGCGTATTAATGAAATTCCCATTTTCGTCAAAATGCTTCATAAACATATCCTCTGATGGATTAAAATTTGGTTTTTCCCAATCGTACCGAATCTCTTTAACATAATCAGGTGTTTTAAATTTTATAGCAAACAAAAACCCAGTAAGTAAACCCGCCAAATGTCCTTCCCACGAAATAGATTTACTTCCCAAAACATCTGGTGTCGGAAAAACATACCAAATCATTCCTCCATACAAAATTACAACCGCAAGAGACAATGCCATTAATCTGTAATATTGTGTCATCATTCCTTTAAAAAATATAAACGAAACCAAAACATAAATCAATCCACTAGCTCCTATATGATACGATTCTCTTCCAATAATCCAAGTAATGATTCCTGATAATAGTATTCCGTATACCAGAACTTTTAATGAAACTTCTCTATAAAAATAAATCAAAGCCGATGTTAATATAAAAAGTGGTAGCGAATTATTGGCAATATGACTTAAATCGCCATGTAAAAACGGACTAAAAAAAACGCCTTGTAATCCTGAAAAATTTCTTGGATAAATACCGTGTATCCCTAAATTAATATTGAATGAATTTTCAATATAAAATACAAACCATATCAATAACAACAAAAAAGAAGGTATAATCCAACTTGAAGGTGTAAACTTGAAATGATTGTGATCGTTATACATAATTTCTTTCCTTTATAGTTTTATACAATTATCAAAAATACAACCAATTGTATTTTAATGCTATTTTGTCATACTTTCTTGTCATTCCGAAGTATGAGGAATCTCATCAAGTTATTCAGATTATGTTCTTTCTCCATAGTCGAAATAACAAAAAAATTAAAAAAATATGTAATTTTACAAAATGGAAGCACCACTTGCAGAGCGAATTCGTCCTCAAAGATTAGAAGATTTTATCAGTCAATTGCATTTAGTTGGTCCAAATGGTTCACTAACGCAGCAAATTATTAGAGGAATTATTCCATCAATGATTTTTTGGGGTTCACCTGGAACTGGAAAAACAACTTTGGCACAAATAATTGCTAAGCAAAGTAATCGTCCATTTTATGAATTGAGTGCAATTAATTCGGGTGTTGCGGCCATTCGTGATGTTATAGAAAAAGCCAAACTAAGTGGTGGTTTATTTACTGCAAAAAACCCTATTTTATTTATTGATGAGATTCATCGTTTTAGCAAATCGCAACAGGATTCGTTATTGGCTGCTGTAGAAAAAGGTTGGATAACGCTCATTGGTGCCACAACAGAGAATCCAAGTTTTGAAGTGATTCCAGCTTTATTGTCACGTTGTCAGGTGTATGTTTTGAATCCGTTTTCTAAAGATGATTTATTGGCGTTATTGCACAGAGCAATCAAAGAAGATACATTCATTTCTGCAAAAAAAATAAAAATTAAAGAATCAGAAGCGTTATTACGACTTTCGGGTGGTGATGGACGCAAACTATTAAATATTTTTGAACTTGTCGTAAATGCTAGTTCTGAAGGTCAAATTGTTATCACAAATCAAAAAATTTTAGAATTAGTTCAACAAAACACAGTGCTGTACGATAAAACTGGAGAGCAGCATTATGATATTGTTTCGGCTTTTATAAAATCTATTCGTGGAAGTGATCCCAACGGAGCTGTTTATTGGTTAGCCCGAATGATTGAAGGTGGCGAAGATGTAAAATTTATTGCACGACGAATGTTAATCTTGTCGAGTGAAGATATTGGAAATGCAAATCCTACAGCATTTATTATGGCAAATAACACTTTCCAGGCTGTTTCCACAATTGGGTATCCGGAAAGTAGAATTATATTAAGTCAATGTGCTGTTTATTTGGCAACTTCGCCAAAAAGCAATGCTAGCTATATGGCGATTAGTGAAGCTCAAGCTTTGGTAAAACAAACAGGTGATTTACCAGTTCCAATTCATTTACGAAATGCACCAACTAAATTAATGAAAGAATTGGGTTATGGTAACGAGTATCAATATTCGCATAGCTTTACAAATAATTTTTCTGAACAAGAGTATTTACCAGATGCAATTACTAACACGGTTTTTTATAATCCAGGAAATAATTCAAGAGAAAACGGAACAAGAGAGTTTTTGAAAAATCGTTGGAAAGATAAATACGGATATTAGTTAGTTGGTGTAATTATTTTTTATTGCTAATTTAGCAACAATTGTCACATTGTCCCGAAGCTTCGGGAGTCGAAATGCATTTTTTTGAGAAGTCTTCGACAAGCTCAGACTGACATTTGTGTATTAATTGACTCTAAATTTGTGTTGATAAATTGAGTTTTAATCAATTTTCGTTAATTGCACCCAACGGGTGAATATTAATATATAGAATAAGTTATATTTAAAATTTTACCTCTACTTTTTCCGAAACTAATTTATCATTTTGATAATATTCAAAAAACCATTCGTTATTTTTTTTTATTAAAACGCCTTGTAAATCACCTTTTATAGCAGTATAGAAATCTTTAGCAGACGTTTTAAATAATTTAAATATCACTTTTGGTTCTGTATTAACCAATTGAAAACCATTTTGAATAGGTTGCGCAAACAGTAGATCTTGATTAGAATTTGTGATATTATTTTCTTTTATTTCTACTTTATTGTCATCAGTAACTTCTTTACTAACAGAAACTTCGGTAGGCTTTTCTGCTATTATTTTTCCGTTGTACTTATGACGCAACATTTCAAATGAAGCAAAAGCCATTCGCAACGCTTCATTATAGGCAACTCCATATTCTTTCTCTTTACTTATTCCTTCATTTGATGTAAAAAGCACTTTATTATTACAATCTTTAAGAACCACTTTTAGTTTAGTGAAAAACATATTGCTCTTTTTTTCAATATCTACAAATACTTTATTGCAATTGTTATTTACAAATTCATAAGGTGCATTTTCAGATTCAATATAAGTTTCAAAACCATATTTTTCCATAAATAACTTTGTCAACGTATTTAAGTGGTATTTATCTTTAGCCTTATCTTTTTCTTTTTGAAAACTAAATTTAGAAGGTACAAGTGCATATTTATAATCATTCAAATTTTGAGCAATTATTATATTTGAAATTAAACCAATTACGATTAAAATTAATTTTTTCATTATAAAATATTTTTAAGTTCTAATAAATGATTTATCGATTGAATTTTTAAAGGTACTTCTTTTCTTTCAGGATTAAAAAAAATAGCAGGAATTCCAAAATCCATAGCACCATTGATATCAGCATCTAAGCAATCGCCAATCATAATTGAATTTATTTTATCGGCTTTAGCTTTATTCAAAGCGTGTTCGTATATTTTAGGATTTGGTTTTTTAACGCCAGCCATTTCAGAATTTGTAATGGTAGAAAAATAATTTGCTATTCCCGAATTATTGATTTTTTTATATTGTACCTCTTCAAAACCATTGGTAATAATATGCAATTTATATTTGTTATTTAGATAATTCAAAATCTCTTTTGCGCCATCAAATAAAATGTTATTTTCTGGTAAAAAAGCAATATAATCGATAGTCATTTTATGAATAGCTTCGTCTGAAATTTTATACTTCAAAATATCAAATGATTCTTTTAATCGCCTGTATCGTAATTCTTCTGAAGTAATTTTATCTACTTGATATAGTTTCCAGCATGCATGATTTATTGGTGAATAAATTTCCATAAATACTTTTGTTTGTACTATTGGATGATCTTCTTTAAAAATTTTATCGAATGCCAATTCCGAATTTGTATCAAAATCCCAAAGAGTATGATCTAAATCGAAAAAAACATGTGATATATTTTGTGATTGTAACAGCATATTATTTAAATATTCTTTTGTCAAATGGAAAATCTTCTTGATTACTGATTTTTATCGTATTAAAATAGGTGTGATATGGATTAATCAAATAGTTAAATTCACCTTTAACTACAGCCGAAGGTACTTTCATAACTGCAAATTTATTCTCTCTAATGAATTCATCACCCAACTTTTGTGTAATTATATTTTCGGGAAACACATTCCAATCTTTAGGCAATTTCTGACTGTCAAAACTAAAAATTTCAATTTCATCTGGCATAGAAATGGTTACCATACAAAATCCTTTCGGCAAAGTTGCTACTGTTAAATGCACAGCAACTTCTGCCATTGCCAAAGCTCTGTTTTGAGCAGTATAAATTACTTCTGTTCCTTTAGAATTCCATCGAGCTCCAGTTAGTGCTGCTCCTTTTCCAGATAAAGTAATCGGATACTTTTTATTTTGTAATCTAAAAACTTCCATTAAACAAAGATGCCATAATCAATTTTTTGCAATTCACTCATTACCATTTCCTTACCATATGAATCTTTTAATAATTCAAAAGGTTTTAAATTTCCTAAAGCAAAATTTTGAGTGTTAAGCCACAAATAAAATTGTTCTTCCGAATCAAAAACGTCTTTACCTAATGAGGTAACTTCGGCTAATTCTAGAATTTTTTCAGAAGGAATGGATTCAAAAACATAATTGCTTTTTGTTTTATTACGAAGTAAAGTTCGAGCAGATAATCCTAAAAAATCAGCCCAATCTTCTTGTTTAAAAGGCGTTCTTTCTTTAATCAATTCATACAAATCATACGGAATTCCTCTTCGAATAGAATGTACAATTAGCATTTTATTAGAAAGAAAATTTTTATAGGTAATGTCTTTATTTACAATTACCAAATTAGATTCTTTTCCTACTTTTGAAACAAAAGTACGAACTGCTTTATCTAATTGAACATCTGAATTTGCAACAAGTTTTGACATAATATTGACATTTGTCTGTAAAATTAAGACATTTGTCAATATAAAACAAATTTATTCAAAAATTTCCTTCATCATTAAAACTATAAAAACCGGTTTCTGTAATAATTACATGATCTAAAACGGAAATATCTAGTTGTTGCCCTGCTAATTTTAATTTTTTAGTAATTTGAATGTCTTGATCGCTTGGCAATAATTTTCCTGAAGGATGATTGTGTGTCAATATTAAAGCAGTAGCATTTTGATCTAATGCGGTTTTAAAAATCAATCGAGCATCAACAACAGTTCCTGTAATTCCGCCTTTAGATAATTGTGATTTATGAATAACTTTATTAGAATTATTGAGATACAAAACCCAAAATTCTTCATGAGGCAATTCGCCAATAATAGGTTGCATAATCTCGAAAACCGTTTTGCTCGATGTAATTTTTGTGTATTCTAATGCTTCTTCTGATCGTCTTCTGCGTCCTAATTCCAGTGCAGCTATTATAGTAATCGCTTTTGCTTCGCCAATCCCTTTGAATTGAATCAATTGATTTATCGATAATTTTCCAAGTGAGCTGAGATTGTTATTTACTGATGCAAAAATACGTTGACACAACTGAACTGCATTTTCATTTCGTGAACCAGAACCAATAAGAATAGCGAGTAATTCGGAATCCGATAAAGCAGATTTTCCTTTGAGGACTAATTTTTCACGTGGGCGATCGTCTTCAGCCCATTGATTGATTGGTGTATACATGATTATTTTGGCGTTTATTGTGTACAAAGAAAAATAAATTTTCAATGAGTTCAAAATAAAAGAGTTATAATTTTCGTTACTATAAAAAACACCTATGAAAACCATTCCAATTTTACTTTTTTTAATTTTCTCTTTTGGATGCAAAAAATCAGTGGATTTATCTTTTTCAAAAGAAATCAAAACATCTGTAAACAGATTAAATCCAACTAATTTTAGTGAAAAATTATCAAATGCAGCCATTTCAATAATTAATCCCGAAGTAGTTTACACACCTAAATATGTTTCGATAAAATACCCAAATGGCGATGTTCCTGCAAAAACTGGAGTTTGCACTGATGTGGTGATTCGTGCTTATCGAAAATTGGGAATTGATTTACAAAAAGAGGTTCATGAAGATATGAAATCAAACTTTTCAAAATATCCAACCAAATGGAATTTAAAAAAAACAGACACAAATATTGACCACAGAAGAGTTCCGAATTTAGAAGTCTTTTTTACTCGAAAAGGAGAAAAATTAGTTGTGTCAGAAAACGCAAGTGATTATAAAACGGGTGAAATTGTGACTTGGATAATTGGGGAAAAACTTCCTCATATTGGTATAGTAACCAATAAAAAATCAGAAGATGGTAAAAGACCACTATTGGTTCACAATGTTGGTGGCGGACAAGTTTTAGAAGATTGTTTATTTAATTATGATATTGTTGGTCATTTTAGGTATGGGAAATGATTCACTTTAGTTTCATTTCAGATAACTCTTTTTGAGATTCCTACGGAATGACAAACTAGACGTAGGATTTTTTGAATAACAAACCGTTTGAGATTCCTACGGAATGACAGAGTAGACGAAGGATTCTTTGAATGACAAACATTAAGAGATTCCTACGGAATGATAAACCAGACGAAGAGTTTTTTGAATAACAAACTGTTAGAGATTCCTACTGAATGACAGAGTAGACAGAAATTACTAACAAATGACAAACAAAATGAAGGTTTACTGTGGAATAACAATCGGCGCAACTTTTAACACAAACCTAAGCGCAATCTTGTCATTCCGTAGGAATCTTTTATTTAAAATGATAATTCCAAAATTCTAAGTTGGGGTTTATTTCCTTAATTAAATTTAGCTTCTTTTCTCTTGAAAGATTTTTGATTTCTTTTTCTCTTTCAATTGCCAATTGAATCCAAGTAAATTTTTCGTAATAAATAAAAAAATGAGAATTATAACGAGCAGTAAAACTATTTGGATTTAATTTACTCTCATGTTGTTGCAATCGCAACTTTAAATTATTGGTTACACCTGTGTATAAAACTATTCTATTAATATTCGTCAAAATATAAACATAAAAAGTATAAATTCCTTCTATGTATTCAATCATTTAAAGTTGTATTTTGTTTTAAAAATTACAGTTGTTTTTGAGATTTCTTCGGAATGACAAACCAGACAAAATATTTGTTGAGTGAAAAATTGTTTGAGATTCTTGAGGAATGACAAAAAGAGAAAATCTATTTCATCAACGCTTTAACTTCATCAAAATTTAATCCACCATAATTGCCTGAACTCATTAATAATAAAGCGGAATTATCGAAATTTTGACGGAATAAAAACTCTTTAAAATCAGTTGGATTGGTGTAAATAATTAAATCTTCTCGTTGGAAAGATTGTGCAATTTGATCGTAAGATACTTCTTCCAATTGCTTTATTTTAACTGCATCTGGCGAGTAAAAAACAACTGCAATATCGGCTGCGTTTAATGCGCCATGGTATTCTTTTAAAAATTCGGCGTTTAAACTACTGTAAGTATGTAATTCTAAACAAGCAATTAATTTTCTGTCTGGATATTGATTTTTAACGGCTTGTGTTGTTGCCGAAACTTTACTTGGTGAATGTGCAAAATCTTTATAGGCAACTTTAACTTTTCCTTCGGCAATTTTTTCTAGCCTTTTTGATGCTCCTTTAAAACTAGCAATTGCTTGATAAAAATCGGTTTCATCAACTCCCATGTTTTGGCAAATCCATTTGGCTCCAGCAAGATTATTTAAATTGTGTGCGCCAAAAACTTCGATTGGCATTGCACCTTCAGGAGTTTCGAGTAAAGTTGTTCCGTCTTCTACAGTATAATTTGGTGTTTTATATGGAATTCTTCTTATTGTATTTGTAGATTGTTCAGCTACTTTTTTAACCATTTCATCTTCTTCATTATAAACTAAAATTCCGCCTTTAGTTATTTGATTGACGAATATTTCAAATTGCTCAACATAATTTTCAAAAGTTGGAAACACATTAATATGATCCCAAGCTATTCCGGAAAGCAATGCAATATTTGGATGATACAAATGGAATTTTGGTCGTCTGTCAAGTGGGGAGGATAAATATTCGTCGCCTTCTAAAACAATGAAATCATTTTTTTCGGTGAGATGAACCATCGTTTCAAAACCATCTAATTGAGCTCCGACCATATAATCAACTTCAATATTATGATAATGCATCACATGCAAAATCATAGAAGTTATCGTTGTTTTTCCGTGAGAACCTCCAATAACTACTCGGGTTTTATTTTTAGATTGCTCGTATAAAAACTCAGGATAAGAATAAATTTTCAAACCTAACTCTTGTGCTTTTAACAATTCGGGATTATCCGATTTGGCGTGCATTCCGAGAATAATTGCATCAATATTTGTATTTATTTTTTCTGGAAACCAACCCAATTCATTTGGCAATAATCCTATTTTATTCAATCGTGATTTTGAAGGTTCAAAAATAGCATCATCACTTCCAGTAACTTGATATCCTTTATTATGCAATGCTAATGCTAAATTGTGCATCGCTGCTCCGCCAATGGCTATAAAATGTGTTCTCATTTTTAAAGTTTAGAAGTTTAGAGTTTAGAGTTTAGAAAATTAGTTACAAACTTAACTTTCTAGACTCTAAACTTATATCTCTAATTATTTTTATTAAATTTCGCAGCATCTTCTTGCGCTTTTTTTAGTTTATCGGATTGTTTTGTCTTTGTGTAGAGATTTATCAATCGTTGATAAGCAGTTTTAGAATGTGTAATGGCAACACCTTGCATGTAATAATTTTCCGCCGTTTTATATCTTTGATAGTATTCTTCAATATGGCCTTTAGCCATAACACCGTCGATTTTAGAAATAACCATTAATTCATCGGCATATTTTTGTGATTTTTTTTCGCTGCCACCAATGATTCCTGGCAGTTCAAGGTATAAAATAAGTAAAGCCCAACGAGTATCTGTGTGTTTTAGATCTAATTTTGAAGCTGTGATAAATGCAGTTTCAATATCATCTATCATTCCAACTGCTTTAAATTTGTTGACTGATTTGGCTTTCATTCCTAATGCACCACCATATTTATACCAATAATTAGCTGATTTAGGAGACTGATTTTTTAAAATTTTATAAAATTTGATACTTTCGTCCCATTTTTTTTGATGACCAGCAATATCTCCAAGGTATTCGATTGTTTTTAGATTAGTTGGGTTTTCTTTTAAATAACTTTGAAAAAGAACTTTAGCTTGCTCCCATTTTTGTTGTTGGTATAATTTTTCTGCCTTTTCAAAATCGGTTTCTGCCATTATTTGAAAAGAAATAAGAAGTATAAAAAAAGTCAAAAATTTCATAGTAATTTATTAATTCTCAAAAATAAGAAAAGGAATTTGGAAAATGAAATGTGTTTTAATTAAGTTAACAAAAAATCAATACATTTTTACCTTAGCCCTGATTGTATGGAAAGCTTGTGAGGAACGAACAACTTGTAAGAAAAGCAGGAAAAAGCAAACCAAATAAATCCCAAACCATTCGCTTCAGATTACTTTTTCCTCATAAAACCAAAAAAAGCCGACTTAATTAAGTCGGCTTTGCTATTCTAATTTGGTTGAATTACTTCACCAAAGTCATTTCGTCAACAATGTGTTTAGCACCTGATAAATTCTCTATTATCCAAAGTACATAACGAATATCAACATTGATAGTTCTTTGTAATTTACTATCGAAGATTACATCACCAGCCATAGCTTCGATATTACCATCGAAAGCCAAACCAATTAATTCTCCTTTTCCGTTTAGCACTGGTGAACCAGAATTTCCACCAGTAATATCATTATCGGTTAAGAAATTTACGTGAAGTGAACCATCTTTATCAGCATAGCGACCGTAATCTTTGTTTTTCTCTTTTTCTATAACACGCAATGGCAAATCAAATTCTTGATCACCTTTTTTGTATTTTTTAACTTGACTTGCTAATGTTGTGTAATTATTTATAGTTGCATCGTTACGTTTGTCGGCAGGCAATGAGCGAACTTTACCATACGTTAAACGCAAAGTAGAATTGGCATCTGGATATTTGATAGCACCAATTTTAGATTCTCTTAATCCTTCAACTAATAGTCGGAAAGAAGAAGCGTAATCGTTTTGTGCTTTTGTGATTTCGTCTGATTTTGCACTAAAATGCGTTGTTAAATCGGCAGATAAAGCATTTAGAGGATCATTAGTTAACATTGCTTCGCTTGGTAAATCTAAAAATGCTTTTATTCTATCAACAGATGTTAAAATACTTAAATCGATAGCAGCATTTACATATTTAGTAAAATCGTTATTATTTTCTTCACCAATTTTCTTCACCATTGGAGCAATGTTATAACCTGTTGCTTTTGTTGCATATACTTTTAATTGCGCTGCTAACAAATCTTTTTCTGCTGGAATATGTAAATCTTTAAACATATCCTCAGCCATAGTCATAATTTGTGGTGCTAAAGTGGCACGTTTAGTTGCATCAGCTTTTACATACAAATCTAATTGTCTACCAATTGTTCTATTGATAGTAGCAAAAGCAGTTGTTCTGAACAATTGTTGCACATAATTATCATGACGCGATTTTTCATTTGTTAAAGTATAGAATTTATTGATAGTAGTTATCACATTACCATACTTCGCTTTGTTTGCTGATTGATTTGCCCATTTATCAAATTTTGCTTCTTGAGTAGCTTTTGATTTTGCAGTTCCGAATTTAGTTAAAGCATCTATCATGCCTTGACGGTTTTTCCAATAATTTGCAGTAGAAGCATATTTAGAAGCATAAACTAAACGAAGTGCATCGCTTTGATCCATGTATTTTTTCATATTATCCATTCCGGTTTTAGCACCTTCAACCCAAGCAGGATATGCAAATTTTACATTTTGTTCAATTCCGCCAGCTGGCATCCAACGGTTTGTTCTTCCAGGATAACCTAAAATCATAGCAAAATCATTTTCTTTTACGCCACCAAGATTAACAGGCAAATAATGTTTTGGTTGTAATGGTACGTTATTTACAGAATAATCTGCTGGTTTTCCATCTTTATCAGCATAAACTCTAAACATTGAGAAATCGGCAGTTTGACGAGGCCATTCCCAGTTGTCAGTATCACCTCCAAATTTTCCTAAGCTTTCTGGTGGTGTTCCAACTAAACGGACATCTTTATAATCTTGATAAACAAAAAAGTAATATTCATTTCCTTGAAAAAATGGACGAACAGAAACCGTGTATTTTCCACCTTCGTTATTTTCTTTTTCGATTGCTGCAATTTCTTGATTGATTGCTTTTTCTCTATCAGCTTCCGACATTGTAGCGTTTACTTTAGCTAAAATTCTTTTTGAACAATCGTCCATTCGGACAAAGAAACGAACAAACAAGCTTGATGGTTTCATTTCTGATTTACGATCTGCTGCCCAAAAGCCATCTTTTAAATAGTTCTTATCCGCTGTGGAAAGTTCGGCAATAGCATCATATCCACAGTGGTGATTTGTTAAAACCAATCCATCTTTTGATATAATTTCGGCAGTACAACCACCATTAAATTGTACAATAGCATCTTTTAAACTGTGGTTATTAATGCTATAAATTTCTTCGGCTGTAAGTTGCAAGCCCATTTTTTGCATATCGCGATGGTTTAAACGCTCTATGAACATTAAAAACCACATTCCTTCGTCAGCTCTTACACTTGTTGGAATAAGCATAATTGCTGCGATTAATGATAAAAGAATTCTCTTCATAATAGATAATATAAAAGGTTAATTAATTGTAAGCTAATAGTCTATATAAAGTTAAAGTTGTTACACTTCATAATAAATTATTTGCAAATTTTGGTGGTGCGAAGATACTTTTTTTTAGGTATTTGAATAAAAAAAGGATGAAAAACTGTTAATTTTATGGAAAATTTAACTTATACCGATTATGTATTCAATATATTCCAATAAAAAATTGAACATTTTTCATACTCAATCGGCATTAAACAAACACTTTTTCAGATTAATTTATATTCATAAATAATATAGTTTTTAGAATTATAAAACGAATTCAAATTGAGGATATAAAAAAACAGTTGAAAGAAATACTAACAACTGTTTTTTATTTAATTTTTATTTAGAACTAACTATTTATTCACTAAAATCTTTTTAGTTAAAGTAGATCCATTACTATTAATAGTAACAAAATAAAAACCACTTAAATCATTATTTAATTGAATATTTTGAACCAAATCAGTTGAGTTATTAAATTCATTATTGTAAACCTCTCTGCCTAATGCATCATTAATAACTACTGAATATTGATTAGTTAACTCTTTTAATTGAATTGAGAAAACACCATTATTTGGATTTGGTGCAATTGAAAAATTAGAAGCAATAAAATCAGTATTCCCTAATACATTAGTTAAAAATTGAAATTGAAGAGTAGCATTATAATACGCTAACATTCTGTTTTTTTGACCGTTGGTAAACATATACATACAACCATCTTCAACATAATCCATATAGTTCATAGTTAACTGTGGTATTGCTCCACATCCACTGGGATCAGAACCTGGCGGAAGGCAATTATATTGTGGAGCATTGCATGGCGGTGTATCACAAACTCTATCGCCAGAGCTACCACAATTAGCACCATCACAACCATTAAAAGTATGATTTAAATTAAAAAAATGACCTAATTCGTGTGTAACTGTTCTACCTAAATTATAAGGTGCACTTGGAAAATAACCTGAGCAACCACTACCAGAACCAAAACAAAAAGTATTCATAACAACAGTTTGTCCAGCGGTTGGGGAACCACCAAGAGGTGAATAACCTAATAAATTTGGATCAATTGGTTTAACAACAAAATTCATATAACCGCTCCAAGTTGTATCAGTATCTCCGGACAAAAAATCAGTACCAAAAGTGACCGCTTTATCATTGTTTACTAAACCTGTTCCAGAAGGATGATTTTGAGTTGCAATTTCGAAAACAACATCCATATTCCCAACTGTAACCCCAGGATAAAAAGCACTAGCTGCAGTCCATAAAGAAATGTCGGCATTTGTAGCATTATAATCGGCATTAATTACATCTATTTGGGTCTGTGCTAAAGCTCTTAAACAGGTTTTAACAGCAGCAGAACTAGTATTAGAAACTGAAGGATAGTGAACTGCAACCGGAATTCTAATAGTTGCATTTGGACTATTTGCAACACCGCTATTTCTGTTTTGCAATTGTTCTTCCTCAAGTCTTGCTAATTCTATTTCAAATTTAGCCTGTCTTTCTAGATGTTGTTGTTTTAAGATTGGATCAGCCATAATTCGATCCATTTGTTCTTGCATTCCGCAAGTTCTTTGTTGTGCAAAACCTAGTTGAACTATAAGTAATGCAAAAAGTAATTTTAATTTCATAGTTGTATATTTATGTAAAAATAATAATTATTTTGTATTCTCAACTCCATTTATGAAAATTTTGTATTAAACTTTTACATGTTATTTAACAAGTTTTTTATGTCAAATTTACAAGATTTAGTCTTAATAGATTCCAAAAAAAGCTTCTAAAATAGAAGCCTTTTTTGTGTTGTACTAAAAAAATTATTCTATAATAATCTTTTTTGTTAAAGTGGTCCCTTTACTTTCAATAGTAACAAAATAAACTCCAGTTAAAGCATTATCTAATTGAATGTTTTGTACTAAATCGATTGTTTGATTAAATTCGTTATCATAAACCACTCTTCCTAATGCATCTAAAATCAAGACAGTAAATTTATCATTTTGTTCTTTTAATTGAATGGAAAAAACTCCATTACTCGGATTAGGTGCAATTGAAAAATTAGAAGCAATAAAATCAGTATTTCCTAAAACATTAGGTTTTACTTGAGATTGAACTGAATTGTACCAAGCAGTCATTCTGGTTGCTTGTCCGGCAGTAAACATATACATACAAACATCATTTGTATAATCCATATAGTTCATTGTTAATTGTGTTGTACCGCAATTAGTTCCAACCGCTCCAGGAGCACCACAACTAAACCATGGTGTATCTGCTGATGGTGTATCACAAACTCTATCACCAGATGTAGCGCAATTTGCACCATCACACGATTGAAAAGTATGGTTTAGATTAAAAAAATGTCCTAATTCGTGTGTTAAAGTTCTTCCTAAATTGTAGGGAGCACCAGGAACATATCCTGTACAAGTTGATGGACTTCCAGTCATTGCAGCACTAAAAGCATTATTATCTATTACAACAGTTGCTCCAGAGGCAAGAGAACCTCCAAGTGGCGAATAACCTAAAATTCCACCGGTTATATTTCGTACCACTAAATTAAAATAGCCAGCCCAAGTAGCGTCGTTATCAGCACCTCCAGTAAAATCGGTGCCAAAAGTTATTGCTGGAGCGCCATTAATAGGAAATCCTAATCCCGAACCTGTTGGATGATTTTGAGTAGCTAATTCAAATGAAATATCCATATCGCCAATTGCAACTCCTGGATAAAAAGAACTAGCAGCAGACCATAACGAAATGTCAGTGTTTGTTGCATTATAATCGGCATTTAGAATATTGAGTTGTCTTTGAGCTAATAATAACAAACATGCTCTTAAATTAACATTAGCTGCATCAGAAGCAGCAATTACAGATGGATAATGTACTGCAACAGGAACTCTTATTAATACATTTGGGCTGTTTACCGTTTGACCATCATTTCGGGCTTCTTGTTGTAGTTGTAATCTTTGCAATTCCGATTCAAATTGCAGTTGCATATCCAAATATTGCTGTTTTAAAGCAGGATCAGCCATCATTCTTTCCATGTATTCTGTTGTACCACATGTTCTTTGTTGAGCAAAACCTAGTTGAACTATAAGCAATGCAAAAAGTAATTTTAGTTTCATAGTTATATATTTTTTGTAAAAATAATAATATTTTTAAATTATTCTATGTATTTCATGTAATAAATTAGCAGTATATCAAAAAACTACTAATTTGGTTATAATTGTAGAACTTAATTAACTATAAGTTGTGACTGTTCTCTGGTTTTTCATCCGAAATATTAAGCATTTCCCAGAGTTTGTCTTTTAATTCGGTTAAACCTTGCTGAGCGACAGATGAGATGAATAAATAAGGAGTACCTTTAAATTCTCTATCTAATTGTTGTTTTAATTCTTTTTTGAGTTCATCGTCAAGCATATCACATTTCGAGATAACTATAAGCTTGTCTTTATCTAACATTTCAGGATTGTATCGACGCAACTCATCCAACAATATTTCGTATTCTTTTTTTATATCATTCGCATCTGCTGGAACTAAAAAAAGCAAAGTCGAATTTCTTTCAATATGTCTTAAAAAATAATGTCCCAAACCTTTTCCTTCGGCTGCTCCTTCAATAATTCCAGGAATATCAGCCATAACAAACGATTGAAATTCTCTATAAGCAACAATTCCTAAATTAGGTTTTAAAGTCGTAAACGGATAATCGGCTATTTTTGGTTTTGCAGATGTTAAAACCGATAGTAATGTTGATTTTCCAGCGTTTGGAAATCCTACTAAACCGACATCTGCTAAGACTTTAAGTTCTAAAATTACGTCTAATTCTTGAGTTGGCATTCCGGGTTGCGAATATCTTGGTGTTTGATTCGTAGAACTTCTAAAATTCCAGTTTCCTAATCCGCCTTTACCACCTTGAGCTAAAATTCTTACTTCATCATGCTCGGTAATTTCAAAAAGGATTTCTCCTGTTTCAATATCTTTAACAACAGTTCCTAGAGGCACTTCTACATATTTATCTTCACCATCGTGACCAGTACTTCGAGAACTTCCGCCATCACCACCGTGACCAGCGCGCATGTGTTTAATAAATTTTAAATGAAAGAGTGTCCAAAGACTTTTGTTTCCTCTTAAATAAACGTGTCCACCTCTACCACCATCGCCACCATCTGGACCACCTTTTTCTATAAATTTTTCTCTATGTAAATGCGTAGAACCCTTTCCTCCTTTTCCGGAAGTAACATAAATTTTTACGTAGTCTACGAAGTTTCCTTCAGTCATTTTTTTAGTGTTCAGTTCTCGGTGTTCAGTATTCAGTTATTTAGATTATCCAAAAAAACAAACGCTTAACCTCCTACTATTTATTTTTTCAATGAACACTATTAAGCTAACAGTAAAAACTGAGAGCTGAACACTGAACATTGTCTACTTTTTTATTTATCTTTTAAAGTTGTGATTAAAATTTTGTCAATTTTAACGCCATCCATATCGAGAACTTCAAATTCGAGTTTATTCCAAATTAATTTTTGACCTTGTTTTGGAATGATTCCTAATTCGGTTACAATTAATCCACTTACAGTTGTCACATCGTAATCGCCAGTAATTTCATCCATATCGAAATAGGTTAGAAAATCGTGAAGCGAATAATGTCCGTCAACCAACCAAGTTCCGTCTTCACGAGCTACGATTTTGAATTCGTCTTCATAAAAATCGGCAGCATCACCAACCAAAGCTTCCAAAATATCATTTAAAGTAATAATTCCCTGAAAAACGCCATGTTCATCGGTAACTAAAGCATAATGCACTTTTGATTTTTTGAAATTTTCTAGTGCTTTGTATGCCGATGTGTGTTCTATAAAATAAACAGGTTCTTTAACAATTTTCTTTAAATCGAAATTACCTTTCTCAAAACTAACAAACAAATCTTTTAACAAAACAATCCCATCCACATCATCTAAATTATCACCACAAACTGGATAAACAGAATGCAATTCATTTAACGCTTTATCTTTAATTTCTTGAATAGTATCTTCATACGATAAGTAAACTATCGAATTTCGGTGCGTCATTAACGAATTTACTTTTCTGTCACCAATATGAAAAACACGTTCCACAATATCTTGTTCGATTTCTTGTACTTCGCCAACTTCGGTTCCTTCTTTAATAATGGCTTTAATTTCTTCTTCGGTTACTTTACCATCGGCAGTTGGTTTTATTTGCATAACCTTTAGTAAAAATTCTGTAGATGTTGTTAATAACCAAATAAATGGCATAGTCACTTTTGAGACAATTGTCATAGGAACAGCAACTGCTTTCGCGATACCTTCTGGATGGTTTAAACCAATTCTTTTTGGCAATAATTCGCCCAATACTAATGAGAAAAAGGTTAAGATAACCACTACAATTCCTACTGCAATAGAATTGGCATATGGTTTTAAGGCTTCAAAACTAGCAACAAAATTTTGTACATCTGTTGTGATTTTATCTCCAGAGTAAATACCTGTAAGAATTCCGATTAAAGTGATTCCGATTTGAACTGTTGATAAAAATTCGTTAGGCGAATTAGCTAAATCTAAAGCAGCTTTGGCGTTTTTATTTCCTTTTTTTGCACCAGTTTCCAGACGATTTTTTCTAGCAGAAATCAATGCAATTTCCGACATTGAGAAAACACCGTTGAGTAAAATTAAAAAAAGAATAATTAGTATTTCCATTTTTTTTGAGTTTAAAAGTTTAGAAGATAAATTATTTAATAACTTCTAACTATAAACTACAAACTATCTATTATTTTGCTGACTCTTTTGGTTACATCATTAACAGAACCTATTCCATCAATTGAATGGAATTTTCCTTGAGTTTTGTAATAATCCATTAAAGGAGCAGTTTTTTCATTGTATTCTTGATAGCGATTGCGTATTTTTTCTTCGTCTTGATCATCTGGTCTGCCAGAAGTTTTTCCTCTTTCCAACAAACGTTGGATTAATAGTTCATCATCGGCTTCAATTCCAATTGTAGCAACAATATTTTGCTTTTTTGATTCTAAAAAAGCATCTAAAGCTTCAGCTTGTGCTAAAGTTCTTGGAAAACCATCGAATAAAAATCCAGAAGAATCGGGATTTTTATCCACTTCACTTTCTAACATTTTAATGGTTACTTCATCGGGAACTAAATCGCCTTTGTCCATAAAAGTTTTTGCTAGTTGACCTAAATCAGTATCGTTTTTAATATTATATCTAAAAATATCACCCGTTGATAAATGGGTTAAATTGTATTTTTCTTTTAATAAATCGGCTTGTGTGCCTTTTCCTGCACCAGGTTTTCCGAAAAGAACGATGTTAATCATTTTGAAAAAGTTTAGAAGTTTATTAGTTTAGTGGTTTAGGTATCAAACCAAATCTTTTATCTATGTTCTATTAGCTGTTTTCTATTATCTTTACTCTACTAATTGGTATACATCTGGTAAATTTCTTCCCAAACCATCGAAATCTAATCCATATCCAACGATGAATTTATTTGGAATTCGTATTCCTATATAGTCAATTTTTATATCTTTTTTGTAGGCTTCTGGTTTAAAGAATAAAGTTGCAATTTTTAAATGCTTTACTTTTTTATCTTTAAAGATTGCTTTCAATTCTTCAATTGTATTTCCAGTATCAATTATATCTTCGACAATTACTACCGTTTTTCCTTCTAAATTTTCGTTGATTCCGATTAATTGTTTTACTTCGTTGGAAGATTTTGTTCCATCATAAGAGGCTAATTTAATAAAACTTACTTCACACATTCCTCTGTATTGTTTCATCAAATCGGACATCACCATAAAAGAACCGTTTAAAACCGCAACAAAAACTGGAATATCATCAAAAAAATCGTCATCCATTTGCTTTGCCATATTTTTAATTGCAAAATCAATTTCTTCAGAAGAAATAAAAGGTTCAAAAGTTTTATCGTGAAGGTGAATCATATTTTTTAAAATTTAGATAAAGGTGCAAATTTAGTAAACTATTAAGTAGTAAGTAGTAAGTAGTAAGACTTTTTTGCAAATTTAATATATTTACAAAATGGGTTTCATTTTTTATGTTCAGATTACTACTAGTGCTGCTCACAGAAAAAGTAGAGATGACAACAAGAAAAAATAATTGAAACGTGTTTGGATTTTGTTTTTTTCTGATAACGCTGATCTGTAGCTTACTATTTACGTGCATTATTTAATTTTGGAAAAAAGAACAATTGGACGAATGAAAAACTAAAGTTTATTTATTTTAAGATTTCAACAAACAAACACCTGTTTATCAATTTGCGGTAAAGACATTTTAAAACGGTTAAAATAATTTTCAAATGTTTATCTTTGCGAAACAAATTACCAAAATCAAAATTATTTTGGGTTAAGAAACACCATGAATTATTTTTCTTCCGATTTTAAATTAGGAATTCTCGGCGGCGGACAGTTAGGTAAAATGTTACTTGCCGAAACTAGAAAATTTGATATTCAAACCTATATTTTAGACCCAAGTAATGAGGCTCCATGTAAAATTGCTTGTACTAAATTTTTTCAAGGAAGTTTGACAGATTTTGATACTGTTTATAATTTTGGGAAACAAGTTGATGTTTTAACTTTCGAAATCGAACTGGTAAATCTCGAAGCTTTAGAAAAATTAGAATCCGAAGGCAAGAAAGTATTTCCTTCACCTAAAACATTGAAACTAATCCAAAACAAAGCAATACAAAAGGATTTTTATATTCAAAATAATATTCCAACATCAAAATTTGTTACGTACTCCAATATACAAAATCTAAAATCAGCAATCGTTAATCAACCATCTTCAATCCAATTCCCTTTTGTATGGAAATGTACCGAATTTGGTTATGATGGAAATGGTGTTAAAATAGTTAGAACATTTTCTGACTTAGATAATTTACCCAATATTGAATGTATTGCAGAAGATTTGATTCCATTTAAAAATGAATTAGCAGTAATAGTTTCGAGAAATGTTTCAGGTGAAGTAAAAACCTATCCTGTAGTAGAAATGGAATTTCATCCCGAAGCCAATCAAGTGGAATATGTAATTTGTCCAGCGAGAATTGATCAAAAAGTGGCGCAAAAAGCAACTCAAATCGCTTTAGAAGTTTCCAGAGCTTTTAATCATATTGGATTATTAGCTGTTGAAATGTTTCAAACTCATGAGGATGAAATTTTAGTTAACGAAGTTGCACCACGACCACACAATTCAGGACATCACACCATTGAAGCCAGTTATACTTCGCAATTTGAAAATCATTTACGCGCCATTTTAAATTTACCTTTAGGAAATTGTGATAGTAAAGTGGCGGGAATAATGGTAAATTTAGTGGGTGCTGAAGGTTTTTCAGGAAAAGTTGTGTATGAAAATATCGAAAAAATAATGGCAATTAATGGTGTAACTCCCCACATTTATGGAAAAAGAGAAACTCGTCCTTTCCGCAAAATGGGTCATGTTACCATTGTAAATGAAGACATGACCAAAGCAAGAAAAATAGCTGAAGAAGTTAAAAATAGTATTAGAGTAATTTCGATTTGAAAATTAGATAATTTGGAAATAAATATTTCGAATAACCAAATTAACAAATAACCAAACAACAACATGAGTAAAGTAGCCATAATAATGGGGAGCATTTCCGACATGCCAATTATGCAAGAAGCCATTGACATCTTAAAAGGTTTTGATATTGAAACTGAAGTCGATATTGTATCGGCACACCGAACTCCCGAAAAATTATTTGATTTTAGTAAAAATGCGCATACTCGAGGCATTTCGGTTATTATTGCAGGTGCTGGTGGCGCTGCTCATTTACCCGGAATGGTCGCTTCTATGTCGCCATTACCCGTAATCGGGGTTCCTGTAAAATCGAGTAATTCTATCGATGGTTGGGATTCGGTTTTGTCAATTCTACAAATGCCTGGTGGAGTTCCTGTTGCGACAGTTGCTTTAAACGGAGCCAAAAACGCCGGAATATTAGCAGCTCAAATTATTGGAAGTCATGATAAATGTGTATTAGACAAAATTCTTTTCTACAAAGAAAGTTTAAAAAACGCAGTGAATAAATCATCTGATGAAATAAAAAAATAATGTCGTTACGAGGAACAAAGTAATCAGAAGCTAATCCTGCTGTCCGCTATATCTTTTTTTCCGTTGCACTACAAAAAAGGATACCACTTCCATCAGGGCTAGAAACCAAAAATAAATACAAAAATAAATTAATAAGAACGAGATTGCTTCGTTCCTCGCAATGACCATGAAAATACTTACTCAAAAATTTCAAACCAAACACAATACGGCTCCTTTTTCGCAAATCAAATTAGAAGATTATCAAGTTGGTTTTGAAGAAAATATCTCTAACGCGAGAGCTGAAATAGATGCTATAATCAATAATTCAGAAACACCAACTTTTGAAAACACTATTGTTGCATTGGATTTTTCGGGCGAACAATTAGACCGACTTTCGTCTATCTTCTTCAATTTAAATTCGGCAGAAACTTGCGATGAAATGCAAAAAATTGCCCAAAATGTAACACCATTATTAACTGCTTTTGGAAATGATATTTCGTTAAATACGGCTTTATTTAATAAAGTTAAAAGTGTTTACGATCAAAAAGAAAATCGATTATTTACCAAAGAACAAGCCACTTTATTAGATAAAAAATACAAGAGTTTTACTCGAAATGGCGCTTTGCTTTCTGATGAAAAAAAATCAAGATTAAGAGAACTTGATACCGAATTAGCAAAACTAAAATTAAGCTACAGCGAAAACATCTTAGCCGAAACCAACAATTATCAATTGCATATTAACAACGAAAATGATTTAAAAGGTTTGCCCGAAGATGCTAAAGAAATGGCGAAATCTTTAGCCAAATCGAAAAATTTGGAAGGTTGGATTTTTACGCTTGATTTTCCGAGTTATTTGCCTTTTGTAACGTATGTTAATAATCGCGAATTGAGAAAAGAAATAGCAATCGCAGCTGGAAAAAAGGCATTTCAAAATAACGAATTCAACAATGAAACAATCACTTTAAAAATTGCCAAATTGCGTTATGAACGCGCCAATTTGTTAGGTTATAAAACCCATTCCCATTTTGTTTTAGAAGAACGAATGGCTCAAAACCCTGATAAAGTAAAATCTTTTTTGAATGATTTATTAGCCAAAGCTAAACCTGCTGCTGAGAGAGAATTTGCCCAACTTACTACTTTCGCTAAAGAATTAGACGGAATTGAAAAGTTAGAAAAATGGGATGGTGCTTATTATTCCGAAAAGTTAAAACAAAAATTATTTAGTTTGGATGACGAACTTTTGAAACCGTATTTCCAATTAGAAAATGTTTTAAATGGTGCGTTTATTATAGCTGAAAAATTATTCGGAATTACTTTCAAAGAAGTTTTCGATATTGATAAATACCATGATGATGTTCAAACTTTTGAAGTATTGGACTTTGAAGGAAAACTCGTGGCTATCTTCTACTCTGATTTTTTTCCAAGAAAAGGAAAACGAAATGGTGCTTGGATGACATCGTACAAACCACAATTTATAGAAGAAGAAAACAACCAAAGACCACATGTTTCTATTGTTTGTAATTTTACACCACCAACTGCAACAAAACCGTCATTGTTGACTTTTAACGAAGTGACGACTTTGTTTCATGAATTTGGTCATGCATTACACGGAATGTTAGCCAATACAACGTATCCAAGTTTGTCGGGAACCTCTGTATATTGGGATTTTGTTGAATTACCAAGTCAGGTAATGGAAAACTGGTGTTACGAACCCGAAGCATTGGCATTATTTGCCAAACATTTTGAAACGGGTGAAATTATTCCGCAAGTTTATGTAGAAAAAATCAAAGAAAGCGCGAGTTTTTTAGAAGGAATGGCAACTTTACGACAATTGAGTTTTGGTATTTTAGACATGGCTTTTCACAGCAATAATCCGAATGAAATTAGCGATATTAAAATGTTTGAAAAAACAACAATGGAAGGCACAACCTTATATCCTGATGTTGCTGAGAATTGCATGAGTGTTTCGTTTTCACATATTTTTGCTGGTGGCTATTCATCAGGATATTACAGTTACAAATGGGCTGAAGTATTGGATGCCGATGCGTTTGCGTATTTTCAAGAAAAAGGAATTTTCAATCAAGAAGTGGCAACCAAATTCAAAGAAAATGTGCTTTCAAAAGGTGGCACTGAATTACCAATGGAATTGTACAAACGCTTTCGAGGACAAGAACCTACTGCTGATGCTTTATTAAAAAGAGCAGGATTGGCATAGACACTCAGACTTCTTAGATTATTTGACTACTTAGATTATACTAATTTTAGATATAAGCCAAAGTAATTACTTTGACTTTTTATTTAAAAATTAATAACAACAACCACCAAAAAACAGGCACACTTTCAACCCAAAAAGTAGTGTAATATTTGTTTCGATTTAATGATGTAAAATGAATAAAAAGCAAAGTCATTAAACCTACTGGAATAACTATAATTGATGTTTTAATTTTCAAAAACTCTATAAGGATAAAAGGAATAATCAATAACATACCAAAAAGTTTAGTTTTATTAATTCCAAATAATTGCGGTAATGTATTCAACAATTGATCATCGGTTTTACTATCTAAAATTTCAAAAGGAATCATCAAACTTGTAATGATTAAAAAACGTTGTATGATATTGATATCGAAATCTAACAAAACCCATTTTTCCATTCTATACGGTATATAAACCGTAACAATAGTTGTCGCAAAAACTACTAAAAATATTTTAAGCCAACCAAATTTTCTTAAAAATGGATACGCTAAAACGATACTTCCAGCAAAAAGAATCGGAATTTGAATTGTACTATTAAGCATATAAAAAGTATACACAAATCCAATTAAACAAAAAAAACTAACAACTACTGTTGCAAAATACTTTTTATGATAAAAATTATTTTTTCTAAAAAGCGCATAATGTTTAAGAAAATTATAACCTAAAACAGTTCCAAAAAAAACACAACTCTGAAAATCAAGATCGTTACTCAAATCACTTGAGAAAGCAGTTATAAAAACCAAACATAAAACTGCAAAACCAATATGTAATGAAGATTGTATGTAAAAATCGAAAAGTTTCTTTAAGTAAAGCATTTAACAAAACTAATCATTCTGTTAATAAACCTATATTTTAGTTAACAAATTCTCAAAATATTACACCTTGTTTAACTTAAAATTAGAAGTTTAATATTTACTTTTGTGGTCTTAAAAAATACTTCTAAAACTATATTTTTTTATATGAAAACAGATGCTTTTGCTTTACGACATATTGGTCCAAGAGAAAATGAACTTCCACACATGCTTAAAACTATTGGAGTAGCAACTTTAGACCAACTCATTTTCGAAACCATTCCGGATGATATTTTGTTAAAAAACAAAATTATATTAGAACCCGCAATGACAGAATATGAATTCTCGAAACATATTACAGCATTAGGAAATAAAAATAAAGTTTTTCAATCGTATATTGGTTTAGGATACAATCAAGCTATTGTTCCGGCTGTAATTCAAAGAAATATTCTTGAAAATCCAGGATGGTATACTGCTTACACACCGTATCAAGCTGAAATTGCACAAGGAAGATTGGAAGCCATTTTGAATTTTCAAACTACAGTAATTGAACTTAGTGGAATGGAAATTGCAAACGCTTCTCTTTTAGATGAAGCTACAGCAGCAGCAGAAGCTATGGCTTTGCTTTATGATGTTCGTTCACGCGATCAAAAGAAAAATAACATCTGTAAATTCTTTGTTTCTGAAGAGATATTACCACAAACACTTTCTGTTTTACAAACTAGATCTACTCCAATTGGTGTAGAATTAGTTATTGGAAATCACGAAGAATTTGATTTCTCGACCGATTTTTACGGAGCAATTCTTCAATATCCCGGAAAATTCGGTCAAGTTCACGATTATGCTGGATTTATTGCAAAAGCAAAAACGAATGAAATAAAAGTGGCTGTTGCTGCCGATATTTTAAGCTTAGTAAAACTAACACCTCCAGGAGAAATGGGTGCTGATGTAGTTTTTGGAACAACACAACGATTCGGAATTCCGTTAGGTTATGGCGGTCCTCATGCAGCGTATTTCGCAACAAAAGACGAATACAAACGAAGTATGCCAGGCAGAATTATTGGTGTAACCATTGACACCAACGGAAATCGTGCACTACGAATGGCATTACAAACTCGCGAGCAACATATAAAACGCGACAAAGCAACATCAAATATATGCACAGCACAAGTTTTATTATCAGTAATGGCTGGAATGTATGCGGTTTATCACGGACCTAAAGGCTTAACTTACATTGCTGATAAATTGCACGCAATGACGGCAACTTTGGCTAACGAACTCGAAAAATTAGGTTTATATCAAACCAATTCTGCTTATTTTGACACTATTGTGATTAAAGCTGATGCGAAAAAAGTTAAAGAAATTGCCGAAAAACATGAAATTAATTTTTATTATATCGATGAAAATACAGTTTCAATTTCTTTAAACGAAACAACTTCGATAGCCGATTTAAATACAATTGTTTCAATTTTCGCTTCGGCGAATAATAAACAAGCAACACCAATTTCTGAAGTAGTAAAAGGCAACCAATTTCCAAGTAATTTAGTACGAAAATCAGCTTTTTTAACTCATGATGTTTTCAATAGTTATCATTCAGAAACTGCATTGATGCGTTATATTAAAATGTTGGAGCGAAAAGATTTAGCTTTAAACCACTCAATGATTTCGTTAGGTTCTTGTACAATGAAATTAAATGCTGCATCAGAAATGTTGCCTTTAAGTACAGCACAATGGAATAATATTCATCCGTTTGCTCCTCTAGATCAAGCGGAAGGCTACATGGAAATGTTATCAAAATTAGAACAACAATTAAATATAATCACAGGTTTTGCTGGTACAACTCTCCAGCCAAATTCTGGTGCTCAAGGCGAATATGCTGGTTTAATGGTTATTCGTGCTTATCATCAATCTCGTGGCGACCATCACCGAAATATTGCTTTAATTCCATCATCTGCTCATGGCACAAATCCTGCTTCTGCTGCAATGGCCGGAATGCAAGTTGTAGTTACAAAAACACTTGAAAACGGAAACATCGATGTGGACGATTTACGTGAAAAAGCAATTTTACATTCTGCCAATCTTTCGTGTTTGATGATAACGTATCCATCCACACATGGAGTTTACGAGGCTGCTATTATCGAAATTACAAAATTAATTCACGATAATGGTGGACAAGTATATATGGATGGTGCTAATATGAATGCACAAGTGGGATTAACAAATCCGGCTATAATTGGTGCCGATGTTTGTCACTTAAATTTGCATAAAACATTTGCAATTCCACATGGTGGTGGCGGACCTGGAGTTGGACCAATTTGTGTTGCTCCACAATTAGTTCCGTTTTTACCGACAAATCCAATTATTTCGACTGGTGGAACTCATGCTATTACAGCTATTTCCGCTGCACCTTGGGGTTCAGCCTTAGCGTGTTTAATTTCTTACGGTTACATTTGCATGCTTGGAGAAGAAGGTTTAACAAAATCGACAACACATGCTATTTTAAATGCAAATTATATAAAAGAAAGATTAAACGGTCATTATACTACATTATATTCAGGTGAAATGGGACGTTCTGCTCACGAAATGATTATCGAATGTCGCCCATTTAAAGAAAAGGGAATTGAAGTTACTGATATTGCAAAACGATTAATGGATTATGGATTTCATGCTCCAACCGTTTCTTTTCCCGTAGCCGGAACAATGATGATTGAACCAACAGAAAGTGAAGATTTAGCCGAATTAGACCGTTTTTGTGACGCTATGATTTCGATTCGAAAAGAAATTGAAGCGGCTTCTGCAGACGATTCTAATAACGCATTAAAAAATTCGCCTCACACTTTAGCAATGGTAACTTCCGATAAATGGAATTATCCTTATACTCGAGAACATGCTGCTTTTCCATTAGATTATATTTCTGACAATAAGTTTTGGCCTACAGTTCGCAGAGTTGATGAAGCTTATGGTGATCGAAATTTAGTGTGTAGCTGTGCTCCTATTGAAGCGTATATGTAATTAAAAGTTAAAAAGGTTTCAAGTTTCAGGTTAAAATGTATTCAACTTGAAACGTGAAACTTAAAACTAAAAATCAACAATGCACGACATTCAAAACCAAGACGATTTACATCTACTAGTAGAAAATTTTTATAAAAAACTACTTTCCGATAAATCAATTAGTTATATTTTTACCGATGTTGTTAAAATCCACTTAAAAGAACATTTACCAATCTTAGTTACCTTTTGGTCACAAGCAATTTTAGGAACTGGAGGTTATTCTAAAAATTTAACGCAAATCCATTTGGATGTTAACGCAAAAGAATATTTATCACCCGAATTGTTTAAAATATGGCTTGGTCATTTCTTTAGTAGTGTAGATGAAAACTTTTCTGGTGAACATTCTGAAAAAATAAAAACCCAAGCATTAAATATTGCAACTGTAATGCAAATAAAGATTGCACAACAAAAAGAACTATAATTACGACATCAATAATTTAGATTGTATTTTTTTGAGCTTTTCACAATTATTGTAAATTAATTGTAAATTCTATAATAACTGAATATTTTTATTGATAATTTCGCAATGAAATAAAGAGTATAATGAACATAAAAATAACAGGCTCTGGAAGTTATATTCCTACAGAAACCATAACAAACAATGATTTTGCTAAACATGTTTTCTTAAATGATGATGGTACTGCTTTTCCTTTTCCAAATGAAGTAATTACTTCAAAATTTCACGGAATTACTGGAATTGAAGAAAGAAAATATGTTTCAGATAATTTAAATACTTCAGATATCGCTTTTATAGCTGCTCAAAAAGCTATAAAAGATGCCAAAATAGATCCTGAAACTCTAGACTACATCATTTTTGCTCATAATTTTGGTAATGTCAAAAAAGATACTATTCAAACCGATTTGGTTCCAAGTTTAGCTACTCGTGTCAAACATCAATTGCGTATAAAAAATCCGAAATGTGTTGCTTACGACATGCTATTTGGTTGTCCGGGTTGGGTTGAAGGTGTTATTCAAGCAAAAGCATTTATTAAAGCCGGAATGGCAAAAAAATGTTTGGTAATTGGTGCCGAAACTTTATCGAGAGTTATTGATCCTCACGATAGAGATAGCATGATTTATTCTGATGGCGCTGGCGCAACAATTATTGAAGAAACAAATGATGAAGGCGGTATAATATCTCATGAAACCGCAACCTATTCTTACGACGAAGCGTATTATTTGTTTTTCGGAAATTCATTTAATAAATCTCATGATCCAGATGTGAGATACATCAAAATGCTTGGTCGAAAAATTTACGAGTTCGCTTTACTAAATGTTCCAAAAGCAATGAAAGAATGCCTTGATAATAGTGGTTTTGAGATTGGTCAATTAAAGAAAATCTTAATTCATCAAGCCAACGAAAAAATGGACGAAGCTATTGTACAACGGTTTTATAAACTTTACGATTTAGAAATGCCAAACGGAATTATGCCAATGAGTATTCACGAACTAGGAAATTCGAGTGTTGCAACAATTCCGACACTTTATGACTCATTAATAAAAGGAAATATAAAAAATCAATCCATTAATAAAGGCGATTTAATTTTGTTTGCCTCCGTTGGAGCGGGAATGAATGTAAATGCAATCGTTTATAAAGTATAATATTTGCAAGTTTCGAAGCAATCTCCCGCTTTCCATTACAAGTTTTTGCATCTCACACTAATTTAGTACCTAAAAAAAGTAGCTCCTGCTGTCGCTCTTTTTTTATAACTAAATTTCGCGTTCCATCACAAAAAGCTTTCCATTTCAATCTGGGCTAAAAAGTGTTCGGTGTTCAGTGTTCAGTGTTCAGTGTTCAAAATTAAATCAATTAAAATAACTTTATCTATAATCAAAAGTTTGCGTTAACTTTGTGCCTTTGCGCCTTAGTGGCAAATTTATTTTACTATGTACGAAAAAACATTTCCCAATAAACGCTTTAAGCATACATTAGAATTTTTGCAAAAACACATCAAAACCTCCGAAATTATTTTCGATTTAGGAGTTCCTAATCCGTTTTCTAAAATCATGAATGAAAATGGTTATACTGTAAAAAACACAAAAGGTGAAGATTTAGATAACGATCAATCGGCATTACAAAAAGAAACCTATTCGGTGTTTACTGCTTTTGAAATTTTCGAACATTTATTAAATCCGTATACTGTTTTACAAAATGTAAAATGCGATAAATTACTCATTTCAATTCCGTTGCGATTATGGTTTTCTCCTGCTTATCAAAGTAAAACTGATCTGTGGGACCGACATTACCACGAATTTGAAGATTGGCAACTCGATTGGCTTTTGGAAAAAACAGGTTGGAAAATTGTGGCAAGTGAAAAATTCACACATCCGGTTAAGAAAATTGGATTACGTCCACTGTTCCGCTATTTCACTCCGAGATATTATATTGTTTATGCGGAAAGAAAATAGAGAATAGACTTTACACAGTTTACTGGACAATTTCAAAAGTAATGATTGAAGAAGTAACAATCAACATGCGAAAAGCATAAATCATTATGTTAAAAGTAACAGTAATGATGGAAGAAGTAACAATCAACATGCAAAAAGTATAAATCATTATACGAAAAGTAACGGTAGTGATTGAAGTAGTTACAGTCAACATGCGAAAAGTAATAGAAATGATGGATACTTGGGATTTTATTAAAGACCAAGCCGATGGTCATGCTGTAGGTGTAATAACCGCAAAAACAGCACGTTCTAATTACCAATACAAACTAAACGGCAAAGAGTGGCAAGATGAACTAGGTTTAAACATTTATGCTATGGATATGCGCCAATACGACCCAGCCATAGCTAGATGGATAGTGCAAGACCCAGTTATACACCATAATTTCTCGCCATACACCGCCTTTGATAACAACCCTGTTTTTTGGGCAGACCCGAGTGGTGCTGATAGTGAAGCACCGCCATTAGATATGTTTGGAAGACCTACACATGATAGTTCGGGGCAGTATATTGCTCCTTATCAGAGAGGTGGTAGAGCTGGTACACGTTTGGGCAATGGACTTACAAGTGGAGATGGTATGACTAGTTATTTGGGTGGTGGTGGACCAGGAAATGGAAATGGTACATGGGTTAGAAAAAAAGTTGGTATGGATAGTTCGGGTTCTTACTCTGATGATGATAGTGTTACTATTGTTGGAAAACCGATTTATGAAACTGTATTTGTGCCAAGTAGTGATGATGTGTTTTGGGGAGGTTTAGCGTTTGGTTTAGATCTTTGGAGTATGAATATAAATAATAATTTGGCTGCTGGAAAGTATGTAAATGCTGCTGGAAAGTTAGCTTCATTTAAAAATTTAAAAAATTTTAAACCTGATGTTAAGTTAGCAAAACAACCTAATCTCTCTAGAGCTTTTTCAAATTATCGAGCTTTAGGTCGTGTTACAAAAGCTATACCATTGGTACAGATTGTATATAGTGAGGGTTCTTATGAATTAGGAACTAAAAACGAACAAGCTAAATATGATAGAGATTTTACTCGTGTTACAATTCTATTTGGACTTTCTGGTCCTCTAGGCTGGGGAATGGGAACATTTTTACAAATAAATCAATATATTCCTGTCCAGTATGAAACTCCCTTTAACCCAGGAAGGACGCAAGAAAATTGGAATAGTTATGTAAAATAATAATAAATGCATATGAATTTTTTTAATTTTTTATTTTACAAATCGTATAAAGTCTCCATATTACTTGGTAATGAAGGATTTTATCCTGAAATTAATGCTTGGTTTTTAGCCATTCTTTTCCCTTGGTTAAATGTTTTATCAGTATTAATTTTTTTAAAAAATGAATTGATAATATCGAGTAGTTTTTTTAGTGTATTATTAATTAGCACATCTATTTTTTGGGTAATTAGTTATTTCTATTATATGTGGGATGAAAATTATTTAAAAATATTATCAGAGCAAGAAAAATCAATAGTTAATATAAAATATAGTAATACTTGGTTTTTATTATATATAGTAATAACTAGTATTATTTATTTTGGTTTTTTATCTGATTAATTTATCCGAAAATATTAATTTTGTTTAATAACATTAGTAAGAGTTACATTTAAAAACCAACACAAGTTCTTTGAAAATATTAGATGAAACCGACGCAGGAGGTTCGCCGAACACCAAATAAAATAAAAGTTTGGTGAGGCATAGCCATTATTACCCTTACGGTTTAAAGCACGAAAAGTACAATATGGATACTTGGGATTTTATTAAAGACCAAGCCGATGGTCATGCTGTAGGCGTAATAACTGCAAAAACACCAAGAGCTAATTACCAATACAAACTAAACGGTAAAGAGTGGCAAGACGAATTAGGTTTAAACATGTATGCTATGGACATGCGCCAATACGACCCAGCCATAGCTAGATGGATAGTGCAAGACCCAGTTATACACCATAATTTTTCACCGTATAATGCGTTTGATAATAATCCTGTTTTTTGGGCAGACCCAAGTGGAGGTAATAGTGAAACTCCGCAAGTAGATATGTTTGGGCGACCTAAGTATGATAGTAATGGCATGTACATCCCGCCTTTTGAAAGAGGAAGTGATGCACTTACAAGTAATGATGGCGGAACTAGTTATTTGGGTGGTGGAGGACCTAGTAACTCGAACAATATTCATCTTGAAGGTGAAGCTGCTCAAGTGTTTGTGACTTTATTGCAGAAGTTTTTAAATAGTAGACTTAATGACTTAATGCAAAAAACTATTCTAGAAATCGTATATCAGAGAACTAATGAAACTAAAAATTCTACAACAGGCTTTTTTTATATTGAAGGAACAGACATAACTGGTTATTTTATTGAGCCTAGTGGTCCATCTACTACTAAATCAAAATTAGACAAAAGAATTCCAGCTGACAATTATTTTTTAAAATTAAATCAAGGTAAAAAGTATGGACTTTTGGTTTATAATAATAAGGTACCTGAAAGCAGAGGAATAGTGATTCATATTGGAAATTACCCAATCGATACGGTTGGATGTTTATTGCCTGGAAAAACTATAGGTGTTGATTTTGTTGGAAATAGTGGAGCAGCATTGGAAGCAATCATGGCTGCATATAATACTATTACAACTGAATTTGCGGAATTAAGATTAAGAATAATTGATATTAAAAGATAAAAATTATGATAAAAAAAAATATTTTGAGAGTATTTATTTTTACTTGTTTTACTACTTGTTCACAAAATAAAAAGACAATAGAAACTGATAAAGGCAATGATATAAGTATTGCATATCATAACTTAATTAAGTTAAGTGATAAAGTTAAGAATGAGCAAATTTACTTTGAGGCTTTTCCTGATAATTTCAAAGACTTTAATTCAATTTTTGGTTACAGTTCTGACAATCCTTATAAGGTAGAAAAAGAAGGAGTTTTATATAATGATGCTTTTAATTATATAGATGCTTTTTTTAAATTGAATTTTATAGAAAAAGAAATGCTTATAAATAAAATAATAGATATTTCAATTGACGGAAAATGGTATGCTGATGGAGTTAATTGTTTTCAGCACAATATGAAAATTTATTTATTGAATAATTTAGATTCTTTTTGTAAAATAATATCTTTGAGAAATGAAAAAGATATAAAATCATTTTTTGTTTTTTATTTTGATGGAATACATTCAGAAAGTTTGCCTAAAGAATTTAATAAAATAAAAAAGACTAATATTGAATTATTCAAAATCATTAAATATTCATATAATTTATCCTTAAAATAGGGTAATGTAGTAATGTTTCAAAGTTTGTGATACTCAACTTTCAATCATTTAACTACACCGACCATTTAGGTAACGTTAGAATGAGTTATACCTACAATGCCACAACAAGTTCTTTGAAAATATTAGATGAAACCGACGCAGGAGGTTAGCCGAACACCAAATAAAATAAAAGTTTGGTGAGGCATAGTCATTATTACCCTTACGGTTTAAAGCACGAAAAGTACAACATGGATACTTGGGATTTTATTAAAGACCAAGCCGATGGTCATGCTGTAGGTGTAATAACCGCAAAAACACTGAGGTCTAATTACCAATACAAACTAAATGGCAAAGAGTGGCAAGATGAACTAGGTTTAAACATTTACGTTATGGATATGCGCCAATACGACCCAGCCATAGCCCGATGGATTGTGCAAGACCCAGTTATACACCATAATTTTTCGCCGTATAATGCGTTTGATAACAACCCTGTTTTTTGGGCAGACCCGAGTGGTGCTGATAGTGAAGCACCGCCATTAGATATGTTTGGGCGACCAACACGTGATAGTTCGGGTCAGTACATTCCAGCTTTTGAAAGAGGTACTGGCAATGAATCTTTTACCAATATAGGTGGTCTAAGTGAGGAGAGAGCTGCCTCTAATGATGGACCTAGTAGTTCAGAAAAAGGCTCAAATGCAAAAGGTAATGTAAATCAAGAGCCTGACGAGAATACTAGATTAGCTAAGAAAATTGCAACCGAATATGGATATGATTGGAAAGAAGTAAAAGAATTTTTAGATAATAATCCTTTTACACCTACATCGAAAGGAATAATGATGAACGGAGTAGAAGTTTTAAGTACAAAGTTTATAGAAGATAAGAAAACCATTATAAATCACATTACAGACGAAGCAGAATCTCAATTAGTAGATAAGGCAATTGAATTTGTTTCTCCAAAGTTAGCAAAAACAAAGGATTTAGGAGGTCAGTTATTATCAACACAAGAAGCACATGCACCTGAAAAAAATTATAAAGAGATGCAAATGCAAAGGGCGGAAGTATGTAAACAAACATTAATACGATATTTTTTTATGAAACCTACAACTCATCAGAAAGCTTCAATGCATAATAAATTTCAAAATTTTGTACTACATGCTAGTCGATTTGATATAATAAGAGGGAGAAATTATTAATAAATTTATATGAAAGTAATTTTTAAATTTGTTCTATATTTATTTGTTTGTATAGTTGTAGCTTTTTTTGATTTCTATTATAATTTAAGAGGTCTTATCACATTGTTATTTGATGTGTTATTGGTTTTTATTCTAATATTGTCAAAACAAAGTCTAAATTTTCGATTTGTTAAATCAACTAGTACATTCTATGGGTTTCTCATTCTGATTTTAATAGCGGTAATCATTAATTTTGTAGATATCGGTTTAAATAATAAAACTCAAATTATAGAGAACCATATTGATTTTTTCTTACTCTCTTCAATTATAATAAAATCTTTAACCGAAGAAATAATATATAGAGGGTTTTGGTTAAATAATATGATTAAAAATAAAAATTTATATTTGTCAATACTTATTATTTCATTTGGTTTTGCATTTTTACATTATTTTTCAGGTAATGACCCAATTTTTGCTTTTTTAGCCAGTTGCATTATATCAATTGTCTACATAAAAACGAAATCTATACTAAATGTATATATAGTTCATGTTCTAAATAATATTTTTATTCTTTTTATTATGCCGATGATTCTCGAACTTTCTGTAAATACAGACATTAAAAATGTATTAAGAATAGGTGCAATATTAATTTTGGTAGTTGCCTATCTAATTAAGCAACTCTTAAAAGACAAAAAAAACTGAGAAGTCCGCATGCCGAGGGTTATGTTAACAACACCGTTGTAAATAACAACAATGTGTACAACTATGTTTTTAACTACACCGACCATTTGGGTAATGTTAGAATGAGTTACACCTATAATGCCACAACAAGTTCATTGAAAATATTAGATGAAACCGACGCAGGAGGTTCGCCGAACACCAAATAAAATAAAAGTTTGGTGAGGCATAGCCATTATTACCCTTACGGTTTAAAGCACGAAAAGTACAACATGGATACTTGGGCTTTTATTAAAGATGAAGCCGATGGTCATAACACAGGCGTAATAACCGCAAAAACGCCACGTTCTAATTACCAGTATAAGTTTCAAAATAAAGAATGGCAGGACGAATTAGGGCTTAATACTTACGACTTCGGAGCACGTGGATATATGCCTGATATTGTTAGAACACCAACTTTAGATCCTCTTGCCGAAAAGTTCTATTCATTTTCTCCATATTCATTTTTAAATAATAACCCAATTAGATTTATTGATCCCGATGGAAAGCAGTCTATAGACTTTGATAAAGTTAATAGAAATGAGAATTCTAATTCAGGCTTTAGTGATGGTCCACAATATATAGCTTCTACAGTTGTTGACAATCGAGGAAAAATAATAGACCATAAAGATGATGGAGATGATAACATTTATCTAAACAAAAGAGGTGGTATAGTAGTAGGGAAAGAGAGAAAAGGAGTAGAATATACACCAGGAAAAACAGTTCGACGAGCTGATTTACTTGAAGACTTTAATTATACTAATGGAGTAATAACAGATGTTAGTAGAATTAATGCAGAAAAAAAAGCAGGTAAAAATCCAAACGCTCAAATACATAATTGCCCTGTTTGTAGTGCTAGAAGATGTAATGGTGCAAGTCATACAGACTTTACTAGAGCAGCTAAAAAAGGTAACGCATCATTAGTTACTCCAGGTGCTGTGGGTGTTTCTGCGGCTACTGGTTGGGTAGCAGGTAGTTGGCCAGGCTATTTTTATGGATTATATTTTCAATGGTCACAAGCATATATAGATGATGTGTTTGACCAATATGGAGAATATAATGATCAATTAGAAAAGGCGAAAGAAGAAGATAAAAAATAGGTTATGGAAAAAGAAACATCTAAACTAAAAAAAGTGTTATCTATTCTAAAGAAAAATGGATTGTTAATTATATGGATATTGGCAGGTCTTCTAATTATTTATACTAAAAATAAAGAGTTTACATTATCAAACATAGTTATAAGTGTTTTTATATCAATTATGCTTTATGGTATTTTTATTTGGGGCTACAAGAAATAAAAAACCATCATATTATTTAATTTTTTCATTAATTTACATAACAAGTAACAATCAAAAAACCGAGCAATTGCTCGGTTTTTTTATGCTTATTAAGTAAGTTGTTGTTGTAAATTGGATTTTAATATAAAAGCATCAAGAAACTCTTTAACAAGTTCTTTTTTAGCTTGTGGTAGTTTTTCAATTTTCTCAAACTGAAGTAATAGTTCACTATCTTGAATATAATTTTTGGCTTTATCCTGTATAGTTCCATTTAATAAGAAATCAGGCGACACTTCAAGAGCTTTAGCAATACGATTAAACACATCAGCAGACGGAACAGCTTCTGCTCTCTCGTACTTCCCAACATTAGTAAAATGCACACCTGCAATCTCGGCAACTTGTTGTTGAGATAATCCTTTTTGCTTTCTTGCTTCCAATAATCGTGTAGCTAAATCTGTCATAGTGATATTACTTATTAACAATACAAATATAGTTAATAAGAGTATTTAAGGGTTGTTTTAAATAGTGATTGTGAATAAGTTTATAATATAGTCTTTGTAACGAATAAGCAAATAATATACATTTGTAGTGAAATCACTATATTAAAAAGTTTTCAACAATGGAAATACAAGACATCAAGCAAAATTTATCATTAGAAAGCATCTTACAACACTACAATTTAAAGCAAGACAAAAACAATATGCTCCGTTGTCCGTTCCACGAGGATAGCACAGCTTCTTTACAAGTAAGTTTTAGCCAAAATAAATACAAATGCCACGCTTGCGATAAAAAAGGCGATGTAATCCAATTTGTTCAAGATTATGAAAAGCTAACCAAACACGAAGCATTAAAAAAATGTACGGCAATGATAGAAACGATACAACCAACACAAAAAGCAACTCCAACAGTAAAACAAGAACCAACAACAACAGCAATAGTAAACACGTACTTCATTGAAAAGATGTTTTTAAGTTTTAGAAAAGGATTGTTATGTAGCGACCCAGCTAAAGAATATTGCAAGAGTAGAAATTTAGATTTTGATAAATTAGAGATTGGTTTTAATAGTGGGCAGTTCCATCACGGAGCAAGAAAGGACGAAAAGTTAATCAATGATTGTTTAAATTATGGATTACTAACCTTGGCAGGAACTAACTCAAGAACAGGCGGACAAGCGTATAAACCTTTTGGAAATAAATCTATCTTGTTCCCATTAAGAAATAAAGAAAATCAAATAGTTAGCTTTTATTTTAGATCTACAATTAATAACGAAAACTCAAAACATTTTTATCTGAAGAACCGACAAGGATTATATCCAAATTATCCAAATCCTGATACAAAGAAATTATTACTTACTGAAGCTATAATCGATACGGCTAGTTTACTGCAAATTGACCAAATAAAAGAGAATTATACACTACTTACTTGCTACGGAACCAACGGACTAAACGAAGAAATCCTAAACGCTATCAAGCCATTAAAACAGTTAGAAGAAATCATTTTCTTTTTTGATGGAGACAAAGCAGGAAACGAAGCCGTTACCAAATACGCTGAAATCTTACGAGAGTTACACCCAAAAGCCAAAATAAGCCAAGTAGAAACCCCGAAAGACGAAGACATAAACAGTTTAATCATTGGACACGAAACAAACATTTTAATCCATTTAATCAACCAAAGAAAAGAGATACCTTTTTTATTTTCAATTGAAGATACAAGCACCATTATTGAAGAACCTATAAAGCAAAAAATTACTTCAGAACCTAAACCAAAACAACCCAATTTAGAAAATACCATAGACATTTTAAAACAAAATAATTTACTGCAGGAAATCAATAAATTAATCGAACAAAGCGGAATAGTTGGAGAAGCAAACAGCCGATTATTATTGTTCATTATTGCATCAAGCTATAAAACCAAAAGCCCATTACACGCCATTGTACAAGGTTCTAGCGGAAGTGGAAAGACCCATTTAATCAGCAAAATAGCTGATTTAGTACCGTCCGAAGATGTTTTACGATTTACAAGAATAACAGAAAGCAGTTTATACAATTGGGGCGAATATGACCTAGTAAACAAACTGTTAATTATTGAAGATTTAGACGGATTAAAAGAAGAGGCACTTTTTGCAATGCGGGAACTCATAAGTAATCAAAGGTTAAGCAGCAGCGTATCAATCAAAGATAAAAAGGGAAACATCAAGAGCGTTAAGAAAGAAGTAAAAGGAGTTTTTAGCAGTTTATCAGCCACAACCAAAGGCGAGATTTACGAAGACAATATGAGTAGGAGTTTTTTATTAGCAGTCGATGAAAGCCAGGACCAAACAGACAAAATAATTAATTATCAAAACAAGCGCATAGCAGGAGAAATAAACGAAAAAGACCAAGAGAAAGCCAAAGAACTATTACAAAAAATAATCAGAGCTTTAAAGGTTGAAGAAGTACAAAATCCGTATGCCACACAAATACAATTACCTGAAAACGTACACAAAAAACGAAGATTAAACGAAATGTTCCAAAGCATTATAAAACAAATCACAATAATAAACCAATACCAAAGAAGAACCCAAAATAACAGAATAGTAACCGAAATCATCGACATCGAAAACGCAGTAGAAATACTTTTTGAAAGTATAATATTGAAAATTGACGAGTTAGACGGCAGTTTGCGACAGTTTTTTGAGCGATTAAAAAAGAAGTTTAAAACCGATGATTTTACACGTTTTGAAGCAATGGAGGCAACAGGATTTAAGAAAACACAATTACAATATTACATCAATCAATTAGTACAATTAGAATACATCAAACAATACGGACACGGCAACAAAGGCTATAAATATAAAATCTTCCACTTTGACGATATACAGAGCGTTAGAAAAAAACTAAAAGACCATTTTATAAAGCAAATACAACAACTGAAACCGAACACTAACGAACACTAACCGAACACCAAACGAACACTAAAAAATCTATAAAACCCTATTATATAAGCAAAAACCAAAAAAATAACTCTAGCGTTCGGTCAAAATAAAAAGTACAACCTAAAAAACATAATAAATGATAATAGAAGATACAATAAATGACTTTAGAAGGGAATTATTAAACTTGGGATATAGCAACACAGCAGTAAATAATTATCCAAAATATGCACAAAATATATTAGATTATACAAAAGAAACACCTCAAAAAATAACCGATTACCATATAAAAAACTACTACGAATATCTAAAAACAAAACCCAACAAAAGAAGAAAAGGAACTATAAGCGAAAGCCACATCTACAGCCAACTACTAGCAATTAAACTGTACTTTGAATATTTAGAAAGAACCAGGACAATTAAACGAAATCCATACAATTTACGAATAAAACAAACCACCAAGAACGAGAGAATAGTATTTACTCAAGAAGAAATTAAAATCCTGTATAAAAACTGCACCAATTTATTAGAAACTACTATTTTAAATCTGTGTTATGGCTGTGGACTGCGTAGAACGGAAGTAATTTTATTGGATGTAAAAGATATAAATTTTGAACAAAAACTATTATTTATAAGAAAAGGAAAAGGCAAAAAACGTAGAGTAATACCACTAACGGAAACTATTATAAAAGACCTAAAAAACTACAACAATCAAATAGAAATCTACCGAAAAGAGAAAATACAAAACTTCTTAATCAACGAGTTAGGAAACCCAATAACAGGAAATACTATTTATACCACTTTTAAAAGAATACTCAAAAGAACCCAAAACATACAGCACGAAAACTATTGTTTACACTCACTTCGGCACTCCATCGCAACACACTTATTAGAAAATGAAATGAGTATAGAAATGGTCAGAGATTTTTTAGGACATAGTCAATTAGTATCAACACAGATTTATACACGAATTAATTTTTTAAAAACAAAATTACATCAATGAGCATCGAGGATTTTTTAAAACAAAGTTTAATGCAAAGTTCAGTTGAAAGTTATATTTACGACATCAATAAATACAAAAGCAACAATAAAAATGCCCACAAATACGACTATCAAAAAGTAATGCAGTATATAGAAATATTACGAAATGAGCATAGTATAAGCAATGTAAAAAGAGTAATAGCATCTATCAAAAAATATTATGATTATTTAATTGAAATAGGAAAACGAAAAGACAATCCAGCAAGAGCCATAAGAATACGAGACGGAAAAGAAAACCCAATCCAATTACAAGATTTATTCACTGAAAAAGAACTGCAAATCCTTTTAGTTCCTAGAATAGAGCGTTATCCATTTTTGGCCAAAAGAAATAAAATTATAATGAGTTTACTCGTTCATCAAGGTTTAAGAATAGGCGAAATAGAAAACATAAAATTAAATGATCTAGATTTAGAAAAAGCCACCATACAAATACATAAAACAGGAATAACCAACGCTAGAAATCTACCATTAAAAGCAGAACAAATACTTTTGTTATATGAATTTATCAACCAAGACAGAAACAAGCTAAAAACCTTTAGAAATAATGAAAATGCTTTATTGTTGGGTAAACTTGGAACGCCAATAAGAAAAGAAGATGTAGATTATTTAATTAGCACTTATCAAAAACAATTTAAAAAGAAACTCACTACAACTACCATAAGACAAAGTGTAATAGCGAATTTATTAATCAAAAATAATGACTTGCGAATAGTACAACATTTTGCAGGACACAAAAGCCCAGACACTACAGAAAAATACAGGCAAACAGGATTAAATGCTTTAAAGACGGCTATTGATAAATTACACCCAATCAAATAAAAAAGAAAAGATAAAGTGCCAAATAGAAACTATCTGCAATGAAGAACACGGGCAATAAAGCGGTCTCTCTTCGGTCGTTCTCTTTGTTCCGCTGGGCTGTTCCAGTCAGTCGTTCCTCCTTCCGTTGCACAGACCACTTGCCACCAAAAAAAAGAGCAGCTTTGAAAAAAAGCAGCTCTTTTTTTGTTGGCTTCGCTCCCAGTCTTCACACGTTCACTTCCTGCGTTCGGCGTGGCTACTGCATCCGCAACACAGTACAACTCCGACAAGCTCCGTTGTACCGTGTTTGCATCTGTCGCCACTTGTTAATTGTGCGGTTGCTCTTTCAACCAGCCATCACGGTTGGCTCCGCTGAAGCTTTGCCCTAAATCAAGGAACGCTAACGCTGACTTTAATTTTTTCCGTGCCGTTCCACGCTCACAGTCCTTACACAGCTCCGTAAACTCCGCTGTTCCCAGTCCTGTGGTGGCTGTTTGATTGCCGCAACACCGCCACCCGTTCAGCAAAAAACGCTCCTTGCAAGCACCGCTTTTTTTGCTTCACTTGGGGTGTTAGTTGAACCGCATAACTCAATCGCCGTAAGGCTATGCTCATTTTTTTAGAAGATTGCCAAAGAATATTTATCTAAAAAAGAAACCTTTTGCAATGGCAATCTTCCAAAAAAATCGAGCGCACAATAGAAGCCAATCAGCCAAAACCAGTGATAAATTTAATGTTCTGGCTTCTTTGCTTTGGATTATGGATAAAATAAAGATGATTTTTTTTTCAATTGAAAGAAAAAATAAGCAATACTTCAGCCGAGGATGTTCCGTAGATGTCCCGAGGATAAGCCCACCATAAGCCCACTAGAGCCCACTTTATTAGATGGATATTAAAACGATATTCCCAGGATAAAAGCAACCTCTTTTTTTTTCAATTGAAAGAAAAAAGAAGTATTTTTGACCAATGGGATGTTTGCAACTACATAACTACACCACTTTAAGGATTGCTCACACGAGCAACACTGCACGCTCACGCGAGGATAAAAGTGATGCAGGACTGTACAAGTACAAACTAAACGGTAAAGAGTGGCAAGATGAACTAGGGTTAAACATTTATGCTATGGATATGCGCCAATACGACCCAGCTATAGCGCGTTGGATAGTGCAAGACCCAGTTATACACCATAATTTTTCGCCATACCCCCGCTAGCGCGAGCATCTTGCTCGTGCCCATAAACTAAATAAAAGCCTAAACCATTTTACCAAGTGATTTATTATTTATTTTTGATTTATTAATATAAGCCACAATGAGTAGAAAATATAAATTTGCTGAAAAAGAAGGAGCTTACTTTGTTTCGTTTGCTACAGTTAATTGGATAGATGTA
>JANNWH010000008.1:0-125566 GCA_031408335.1 Flavobacteriales bacterium
GCAAAGTACGCTAAGAATTACGCAAGGTTCGCAAAGACGAGTATATGTTTCATTGCGCTCGTTGCGTAAAAACCTTGCGAACTTAGCGGTTAAACTATTCCAAATTTAATAAAAATAAGTCGGAAGCAATTCCGTCACTCAAAAACTTTCCTTTTTTTGTAGTTCGCAAGATCGCATCATCAACAAATAACAAATGATCTTCAATATATTTTTCGCTTTGCTGATTAAGGTAATCCAAATAGGTTTTACCAAATTCGTTTTCAATTCGAGTCAATGAAACGCCCCAAATGGTGCGCAAACCCGTCATGACGTATTCGTTGTATTTATCGGTTTTGGATAAGATTTCGGTTTCGATTGGGAGTTTGTTTTCTTGAATGGATTTCAAATAAATCGCATTATTCGACACATTCCAACCTCTTTTTTCACCATCATAACTGTGTGCCGATGGCCCAATGCCGATGTATTTTTTACCCAACCAATAACTCGAATTGTTTTTAGAAAAGTAATTTTCCTTTCCGAAATTCGACAATTCATAATGAATGAAATCATTTTCTGTAAGTGTATCGACCAGAATCTGAAAATGTGCCGAAGCTGATTCGTCATCAAGCTGTGGAATAATTCCCTTTTGGATAAACTTATGCAACGCGGTTTTGGGCTCGACCGTCAAAGCATAACTGGAAATATGTGGAATGTTGAAAGACAAAGCCGTTTCGATATTTTGCAACCATTTTTCATTCGACATTCCAGGAACTCCGTAAATCAAATCGATAGAAATATTGTCGAAATGTTGCTTCGCAAACTCAAGACATGCTTTGGCTTCCTTCGAATTATGAGCGCGGTTCATCAATTTCAAATCGTCTTCAAAGAACGATTGAATTCCGATGCTTAATCGATTTATTCGATTATTCGATAGTTCGATTATTCGATATTCAGTAAGATCATCTGGATTGGCTTCAACAGTAATTTCGGGATTTTCTATAACATTGTAATTTTTAAAAACTTCATCAATCAAAAATCGTAAATCTTCCGTCAGCAATATACTCGGAGTGCCGCCACCAAAATAAATCGTTTCAACCACCTCATCTTTAAACTCACTTTTGCGCATTTCGATTTCTTTTGCTAATGCCAAAACCATCGCATCCTTTTTCTTCATGGAAGTCGAAAAATGGAAGTCGCAATAATGGCATGCTTGTTTGCAGAATGGGATGTGGATGTAGATTCCTGACATATTTTAGTGTTCAGTGCTCAGTGTTCAGTGTTCAGAACTAATAACTGAACACTGAGCACTGGACACTATTTTTTTACTCGTTCTTCGTTTTGTTTAACAAAAGCGTCCCAACCCGTATAACTTTTTTCTCCTGTTACTTTTCCTGAATTGAAAAAATGACAAACCGCTGCTGCTAATCCATCGGTAGAATCGAGGTTTTTGGGAAGTTCCTTTAATCCCAACAATTGTTGGAGCATTTTAGCAACTTGCTCTTTACTGGCATTTCCGTTTCCAGTAATTGCCATTTTTATTTTCTTGGGTTCGTATTCGGTAATCGGAATTTGTCGTGACAAACCTGCTGCCATTGCAACACCTTGCGCTCTTCCTAATTTCAACATCGATTGCACGTTTTTACCAAAAAAAGGAGCTTCAATTGCAATTTCGTCGGGATGATGTGTTTCGATTAACTCAATAGTTCGTTCAAAAATAACTTTTAGTTTGGTGTAATGATCGTCGTATTTGCTTAGAATTAATTCGTTTAACTGAATGAATTCCATTTTTTTATTAACCACTTTTATCAATCCGAAACCCATAATAGTGGTTCCAGGATCAATACCTAATATGATGCGTTCGTTTGCCATTTTTATTTCCTTAAACCTTTTAGGTTATGAAAACCTGACAGGTTTCTGATAGTTTTTGCTTTACTTTGCAACAATGATTACAATTTCTCACAAAGCTAAGCAATTCGGCGTTTTTATAATCAAACTTTTGATTGTTATTGCGGCTTTTTATTTTATCTACAATCAAATAGCGGGAAATTCTAAATTGGATTGGAATAAATTTCGAATCTTAGTTGTAGAAAAAACAGCTGTTTTAGAAATTGTTCTTATTCTTTGTTTTAGTATTGCCAACCGATTTTTGGAGATTTTAAAGTGGCAGAATTTGGTTTCGCTCATCAAACCAATCTCTATTTGGGAAGCTACAAAACAGGTTCTTGGCGCTTTAACTGCCGGAATTTTTACACCTAATGGTTTAGGCGAATATGCAGGAAAAGCTTTGTTTTACGAGAAAATAAAAACCAAAAAAATCATTTTCTTAAACTTAATTTGCAACGGAATTCAGATGCTTTTGACAGTTTTTTTTGGAACAATTGGATTATGGATTCTAGGTTATACTAATTGGGTTCTTGCAATAATGCTTTTGGCTTTTGCCTTTTGGCTTTTAGCTTTTTTCTCCAAAAAAATAAAAATAAAAGGCTATTCTATTACCAAATTAGTTAGTAAAATTAATGAAATTCCGAAATCTATTCATAAAAAAAACGTCCTTTTAGGCACTTGTAGGTATTTGGTTTTTTCACATCAATATTATTTTTTGTTTTTAGTTTTTGGTGTAGATTTACCTTATGTAACTGTTATGGCAACTATTGCCGTTGTGTATTTTTTGGCGTCATCATTGCCTAGTTTTCAGTTTTTAGATTTTGCAGTAAAAGGAAGTGTTGCGCTGTTTTTCTTCGGAAAGTTAGGAGTAAATGAATGGATTATAGTTTTTATTGCTGCATTAATGTGGTTTTTAAATGTGGTTTTACCAGTAGTTATTGGAAGTTATTTTGTTTTAAGTTTTAAAATAGTGCCACAAAGACGCTAAGGCGCGAACTTTATTGTATAATTGTTAGTTTTATTATGATTGAAATTGTCTTTTGCTTGATTTTATTGGTTTATGTAGTATTTATTTTGCAACTTATTTATGGTTATGACAAAGTCAAATCGTTTGTAAGTACTTTTGAAAAACCGATAACTACTTTTTCAATTATAGTTCCGTTTCGGAATGAAGCTAAAAATTTACCAAAACTTTTAGAATCGATTTCCAATTTGGAATATCCAAAAGAATTATTTGAAATAATATTGGTTGACGATTTTTCTAAAGACCATTCGGAACGTGTTTATATAAAATGGAGAATAGAAAATGGAGAAATTGAAACCACACTTTTAGATAATTTACGATTGTCAAATTCACCAAAAAAAGATGCCATTTCGAGAGCAATTCCAATTATCAAACACGAGTGGATTATAACTACAGATGCCGATTGTATAGTAACTGAAAATTGGCTTTTAACGTTGGATAATTTCATTCAGCAATCGAAAGCAGAAATGGTTGTCGGTGCTGTGATATACAGAACAAAGAACAATTGGTTCCATCATTTTCAGCAATTGGATTTATTGAGTTTACAAGGCACAACAATTGGTAGCTTTGGAATTGGAAAACCGTTTATGTGCAACGGTGCTAATTTTGCTTACACTAAAAAATTGTTTACATCAATTGGTGGTTTTAAAGGAATTAATGATACAGCAAGTGGCGATGATGTGCTAGTATTACAAAAAGCATTAGTTACTAATTTCGACAAAGTTCATTACATAAAAAACTCCGATAGTATTGTTACCACTAAACCAGAAAATGATTTGTTTAAATTGTTTATGCAACGCGTTCGTTGGGCAAGTAAAACGAGTAGTTATAAAAATAATTATGCAAAAATATTGGCAGTTGTTGTTTTAATAATGAATGTTTCATTAGTTGTTGGTTTTTGGTTTTTGGTTTTTGGATTAATACATTGGAAACTGTTTGTTTGTGTATTTGCTTTTAAATATACTGTTGATTATTTGTTGCTCTTGAAATCGAATGCTTATTTGAGAAAAAGAAAATTTGTTTTTCCATTCGCGAGTAGTTTGGCCTATCCTATTTTTTGTAGTTGTGTTGGAATTTATTCGTTGTTTGGTAGTTTTACTTGGAAAGGTCGTCGATTTAAGAAATAGTTCTTTGTAGTAGTTTTCCCTAGCCCAGATTGAGCCGGTATCCTTGTGTAGTGCAACGAAACAAGATAAAGGCGAAAGCTGGAAATAGCTACTGATTACTTTGCTTCATTCTGCGCAACTCCTCGCAATGACAGCTTTGAAAATTTGCAATAACTACTTGTCTTTTTTGATAATTACTGGTAAAATGAATTGCGTTTTTACGGGAATTCCGCGTTTGATTCCCGGATTTACTTTTGGAAAATTGACTAATTTTGTTTGAAGAATACTATCAATTTTAATGGTATCGTAGGCAACACTATCTTTTTTAAATTGTGGTTCAAATTTCATTTTAGCATCCGAATTAATAGTGATTTTTACTTGAATAGTATCTAATTCTGGATATAAAATGCGAAGTGTGTCGATGCTTAATTTTTGTTGGATGGTGTTAGTCATAAACTCAAAAAAGCATTGTTTTCGTTGGTCAATATCAGTAAGTGAATCGCAATTTACTACTGTTGGATATTGATCTACCTCGTTCCAATTGATTTCCTTTAGTTTTTTTTCTAACAACTCTTTTTCGTTAGGAACTTTCTTGTCAAAATACTGGCAAGAATGAAATCCTAAAATTAAAATCAATAGTGCTAAATACTTTTTCAAGGAATGTTTATTTTTTTGTAATTAAATAGTCTTGATAATTTCGATCAAACCATTCTTGTTTGGTGCGCTCAGCTTCGAGTTTTTGGTCTTTGTAAAGAAGTCCGAGTTTTTCAGAATAAATAGCAATTTTAATAGTATAGGTATAATATTCTTCTTGTGTTAATGCCTTTTTGTCGTTTTGTTTTTGAAAAAATTCGAAGAACAATTCGTCAAATTCTTTTTTAGAATAGGATTGGACTTCTTTTTTATATTTTAAATATATCATTTGTTTTAGTTTTCCATCAACAGCATTTAATTTTTTTTCCTGACCAAAAACTATAGCAGAAGTAGTAAAAAATAAAAAGCAAAAGGTTGATATTACAAAAAATTTTCTCATATTCGTTATGAAATTGATTACTAATTTTCAAAAGTACTAATTTTTATTTTATATGGATAGTATATTATTGATTCTTGGACTACTGTGTTGCATCATTGGTCTTTTTGGAAGTTTTTTACCTATTTTACCTGGTCCGCTTTTAAGTTGGATTGGATTGTTGTTGCTGTATTTAACTGAAAAAGTGGAGAATAATTATTGGATTTTGGGAATAACTTTTATAACAACAATTGTAATAACTGTTTTAGATTATGTAATTCCTGCCAAGGGAACCAAGCGTTTTGGCGGAACTAAATATGGTGTTTGGGGAACTAATATTGGTTTGGTTGTCGGATTGTTTTTTCCGCCTTTCGGATTTATAATTGGTCCTTTTTTAGGAGCTTTTGTTGGTGAGTTAATCTATAATTCTAACGATAAAAATGGTGCAATAAAAGCAGCCTTTGGTTCGTTTATGGGATTTTTAGTTTCTACTTTTATGAAGTTTATGTTGTGTTTGTCGTTCTTATTGTTATTTGTTTTTGTGGCAATAAAGAATTATTTACAATAAAAAAAGGCGTTTTCAAAACGAATATGCCCCAAAAAACCAGACACTATTTGGGGAAATTTTTAAGTTAAATAAAGAAAAAAAAGGGATTTGGTACAAAGCAAAAAAGCCATCCATCTCGTTAATAAAACGAGAGAAAGCTTTTCATCTCGTCCCAAAAGACGAGACTACTAAACCATTGCTTTGTTAATTTGGCAAATAACTTGAAATGATTTTCTCTAAAGAGTATTTATTCAATTTTTTTAACCTCTTTTCCTCTATCAAAGCTTCTCTTTTTGTTTGAAATACTTTATGATAAACTAATTCCCAATCATTCGCTTTAGAAGTAAAATTACTTTTCCCTGCATTATGATATTCTAGTCTTTTAGAAATATCAGTCGTAAAACCTTTATAGTAAATATTGCAGGTTTTAAAAAATAAAATGTAAATATAAAACATAAGATTTTTTTTAAGCAAAAAAGCCATCCACAATAAAGTGGAAAGCTTTTCATTGGTCTAACTACTAAACCATTTTTGTCCTAATAAATCAGGACGAAAACAACACAACTATTTTTACTCCTTTTTATGAGGAGTTTTTTGGGCAAAAAAGTCACGCTGTTACACGTGACTTTTCCCAATTTAAGCGGTCTGGACGGGACTCGAACCCGCGACCCCATGCGTGACAGGCATGTATTCTAACCAACTGAACTACCAAACCTTCGCTTAATGCGGTTGCAAATATACAATCGTTTTTTATTTCTGCAAGTGTTTTTTTGATTTTTTTGAATTAATAACTTTACATTATCCAAACATTTGCTTTTCAACTAAATATGTCGTTAGAATTTTTTCGAAATCGGCACCGACATTTACAGGAACGTATTTAATTTTGTTTTGTGCGCAGTTTAACGAAATGCTTTTAAAATATTTTGTTATGTTTTTTTCGTATTCTTCTTTTACATTTTCGGCAAAAAGATTGATTATTTCGCCCGATTCCACATCAATAAATTTTCGTGGCGCATTATCAAAATCGAAAGTTAATTCTCTTTTTTCATCAATAACATGAAACAAAACTACTTTGTGTTTGTTGTGTTTTAAATGTTGTAAAGCATTAAAGAGTTTTTCGTTGTTTTCATTCTGAAACATATCGGTAAACAAAATAATCATCGAACGACGGTGCACTTTTTCGGCAATTTGATGCAGGTAAGTAATGGTATCTGTTGTTTTTGCTTGTTTCGGATTTTCTAGTAAATTCTCTAAAATATTTAATAACATTCTGTGATGTCTATCCGATCCTTTTTCGGGAGCATAATACTCGTATGTATCTGAAAAAATGCTAAGTCCAACAGCATCGCGTTGTTTTTTTAATAAATTCATTAAAACCGCAGAAGCTAAAATGGAAAACCCAATTTTACTTTCATAAAAAGGCTGATTATCATTTAATTTTGGGTAATGCATTGACGACGAATTATCGAGAATTAAATGACAACGAAGATTGGTTTCTTCTTCATATTTTTTGGTGTACAAACGATCTGTTTTTGCAAAAAGTTTCCAATCGATGTGTTTGGTACTTTCGCCAACATTGTATATTTTATGTTCTGCAAACTCGGCAGAAAAGCCATGAAAAGGCGATTTGTGCATTCCGGATATAAAACCTTCAACTACTTGATTTGCTAATAATTCAAGATGCTGAAAGCTGGATATTTTTTCTATTTGTTCTTCTATCTTCATAGCTCAAATGTAGTAAAAGATGGATTGATTTAAAAGTTATAAGTTTACAAAAATACAATTCCTTTTCTTTTTAGCCCTGATGGAGCCGATATCCTTTGTGAGGAACGAACAAAGATAAAGGCGAAAGCAGGAATTACCATAACTGATATAGCACTATCGATTCGCTCATAATAAAAAAGGGTTGACTTTCGCCAAACCTTTTAAATAATTCTACTAAAAAAAATAAATTCATTTTTTGCTTATACTTTACAGACAAAAATTAAGTTTATGATTTTTGAAATTTAAAGCTAATATCTCCAGAATGATAATTTGCTGTTGCTGTATTAGGAATTTCTAATGCCGATCCGTTTCTAAACATGAATCGTGTTATACTAATATCGCCAACCGCAAATGGTAAAATTGCGTTTGCAAAATCGGTTCGTCTACGGTTATAATAATCGTTACTATTAAAACTTACTACATACTCTGTACCAGCAACTACATCTAGAGCGGTAATTGCTTTTGTAACTTCTACTCCAGCAGTTGCATAGTTTATTATTTCATTCTTTAAAACTGTTGCTGTAGCTTTATTCCAAATGGTTACTCTTAAGGCAGAATTTACATCGGGAATTTTTACCACAAATGCGGTAATTTTGCCATTAACAATAGGTATAAAGGAAAATCCAAATTCGTAATCTGCTTGATTTATAAGACTTGCATTTACTTGATCAAAACCTGATGCTGCTAAGTAACCTGGTAAAGGATTTACTTCAGGATTGGGTGTAGGATTGTCATCACTTTTACTACAATTAGATAAAGAAAATGCTAAACCTAGTACTAATGCTAGTTTAAAAAAATGTGTTGTTGTTTTCATAATTGTTTGTGATTGTATAATTTAATTTTAAAATCATACTGTAATTGTATGATTATTAATATTTTGCATCTTAATTCTAAAAGTAAATTTAACGAATAAAACCATACAATATCACAAAAAACTATTTTATTTAGTTTAATGCGAATTATGTAAATAAAAAAAGGGTTGACCTTTAGACTGCGCCCAAACCTTTTTACAATACTAATCCGTTGGGTGTAATTAAATCATTTGATTTTTAAAATTTATTTTGCTTCTAATTTTTCTAATCGTTTTAGTATTTCGCTATTGAATGTTTCTAATAATTTTATTTTAACGTTTTGTTCTTTTATCGCTTCAATTAATAAAGGTGTTATGGCGGAATAATCAACAAAGTACTCTCCACTTTCGTTTGTCTGAATTGCCTCTGGTAAAATATGTTCGATTTCTTGTGCTAAAACGCCGCTTGCAGAAACTGGTTTTTGACCTTTTTCAATTTCTGGTTGACTCAATTTATATTGGTACGTATATCCTGAAATTTTCATGATTTTATCAAAAGCATTTTCAATTCTAATGATATTCTCCTTTTTGTTTTTATCAGACACTTGAAAATACTGACCGTTTGCCGCTATATAAGCTACTTCAGCTCCATTATCATAAGGATTTCCGTTATTGTCAAACCATTGGTCTTCATCTAAAATTCGCAATTGACGGTTGCCATCACCTGGCGACCAAATGGAAACATTATCACCATCACCACGAATTCCAGTTGTTTCTGAACTTGGACTAACATCTTGTGTTGATACCATAAAATAACCACCGCCTGTTCCGAAATTCAAGTTATTATCTGCTGAGTGATTGTAGAGATTACTATTTTTTATCTGCATTTCTGCAGTTGCTATAGTTGTCGATTTTATCCTAAAGTTTCCGTTAATTCGTGCTAAATCGTTGTCAAATTCACCATAAATTAGAGGCGTTGCCGAGTTGCTGTTTTCGATGTAGAGTTTGTTAGAACCTGTTTCGTTATAACCTGCTTCATTTCCAATAGCAACATTCCCAAAACCAGAAATGTTATTAAGAAGAGTGGCATAACCAAGTGTTGTATTATTGCTGGTCCCTGCATTATTTTGAAGCGAAAATGTTCCTATGGCAGTATTGGATTCGCCGAAAACGTTTTCTTTTAATGCAAAATAACCAAATGCACAATTATAATTACCTCCAAAACCAAAACTTGTCGAACACTTTGACAAAGCACTTGTCCCAAAGGCACTATTGCAAGAAGGTCTTATAAATGCAGCTAAAGCATTGTTGCCAAAAGAAGTATTAGAAAGTCCAATAAATCCAGCTCTAATATTATTCCGTTTAAAAATAATATTTTCGTCGTCTGTAGTACCCATAAAATTAATAGTTTCATTGGTTCCTGAATTTCCTTTCAAACCCCAACCCGAATTCGCACCTATTCCTTTCCAGCTTGTTGTTGGATTATCCCAATAATAAAACCCAGATTGTGCTAAAGGTGCAGTTAAAAAAACCATCATGCCGTTTTGTAAAGCACCAGGATTGATAAATGGAAAAACACTAACTCTTGGAATGATAATGCCATCGGTACTATTCGGATTGGCTTGGCTAGAAGCATTAATTTGAAGTTTGGCATTCGGTGCCGGTTCGTTAATACCAATTTTTGAAGTTAATGATGAATTGGTTCCCGTTCCGTATATCACATTCGCTATTGAAAGTTGGTTGTTTGCTGTTGGGTTGGGAACATCAGCATAGGCACCAACAGCTGTATTGTCAGAACCTGAAGTAATTAGATTTCCGGCAGCATATCCTACTCCAGTATTGTTTTGTCCATCTGAATTTTGATGTAATGAGTCTCTTCCTAACGCGGTATTATTGATACCATCGAAATTGCTGTATAACGATTCCACACCAACGGCAACATTCGATTCTCCTGTGAAATTACTCACCAACGCATTCCCGCCAATAGCAGTGTTGTTCGAGGCTTTTGAATTGCCCAAAGCAGCGAATCCTACAGCCGTGTTTAAACTCCCCGAATTATTTCCAAATAAAGCTTCTTTTCCAACGGCAACATTTTCAAACCCAATCGTATTCGAATTCAATGATTGACAACCAATGGCAGTATTGCTATTTCCAGTACTTAATGCAGGTAATGACTCAAATCCTAGAGAGGTACTTGTTCCACCGATTTTTCCTGCAACTGTATTATTCCTTCTAAACACAACGTCAACACTATCTATTGTTCCGATAAAATTGGTTGCTGGATTTGTTCCTATGTTTCCTGTTATTTGCCAACCCGAATTTCCACTAATACCTTTCCATTGTGGTGTTCCTGTATTGTCCCAATAATAAAATCCGGGTTGCTTTCCAGCAGAAATTGTGGTTAAATAAACCATCATACTATTTTGTGCAGCAGTTGGATTGATAACTGGAAACGCATCAATTTTGGGAATTAAAATTCCATCATTATTGGCTGGTGTTGCTTGATTACTCGATTTAATATCAAGTTGCGCATTGGGCGAAGTGGTGTTGATTCCGACTTGCGAATATCCAAATTGGATTATCAACAAGTTTAGTATAATGAATTGTAACTTTTTCATTTGTATAAATTTAAGTAGTTATTGTAATAAGCACCACAAATTAGAAACAAAACTAAATGCCAAAAAACATTAAAAGGACTAATAACGTTTTAAATACACGAATAGCATTTTTGCAGTAAAAATATTATATTTGAAACTAAATTACTTCGATATGAAAGCTTTTGATTGCATCATTGTTGACGACGACGAAATGGATAGACTTGTCGTGGTATCATATGCAAAAAGGTTTTCCACACTTAACATTGTTGGTGTTTTTGAATCGGCAGAAAAAGCTCTTTTGTTTTTAAAAAACAATTCAGTTGAAGTAGCTTTTTTAGATATTGAATTAAATGGCGCTTCAGGAATTGAGTTAAGACAAAAAGCATTAGAAATTCCGGTTTGTGTTTTTATTTCCTCGCATTCTGAAAACGCAGCTGAAACTTTTGAATTGCAAACTTTAGATTTTATTGTAAAACCATTTAAGTTTCCGCGTTTTGAACAAACTATTAAACGTATTGAAGAATTTATGGAAATACGATTAAAAGCCAGTTTGTTTGAATCATCCATTGGTGGTGATACAGTTTATGTTAAAACTGGTCACGATCAAATTAAAGTTAAACTTCACGAAATTTTTTACCTAGAAGCTTTAAAAAATTATACCATTTTAGTTACCGATGCAAAACGTCATTGCGTTTTATCTAATTTAGGAGAAATTTTACAAGAAAAAAAGTTTCAATCCTTTATTAGAATTCATCGGAGTTATGCCGTTCAAAAACAGTTCATCCAAAAAATAGCCGCACAAGAAGTTGAATTAAATAACGGAACTGTTTTATCGATTGGAAGAAATTTTAAGGAGAATTTGAATTTTATAGTATGAGAAACTGTTTTATTCTATTACTAACTTTTATAAGCTGTTTATCTTATGGGCAAAAAGAACCTAATCTTTCTAACTACAAAACCCAAAAAGAAAAATTGCAGGCTTGGATAAAATACTGTGACGAATTATTCGAAAACGGCAACACTGATTTATTAAAGAAAAATGCAAGAAAAGGATTTAACTTGATAAAAAAGGATGATTTTGAAAACCTCTCACTTTTTAATTTTTATTTAGGTAGTTCTTTTGATTATTTGACAGAAGTAGACAGCGCTGTATATTATTTAGAAAAATCTGATACTAATTTACAAAAGTCAACAAACAAACAAAATACATCTCGATTATTAAAAGAGCTGCTTTTTGTATACAAAAATGTTGGTTTAATAAATAAAAGAGAACGGATAATTTTAGATTACAAAAAAATTATTGATACCACAAAACAGCAAAATCAAAAATTTCTTCTTCAAGAAAATCTAGCCGATTATTATTTAACAATAGGTCAGTATGAAACTAGTTTAAAATATTATCTTAATGGGATTCAAACTCGTAAAAGAGCGCTGAATAAGAAAAGTGTCAAGAAAGATTCTATTGCAATTGGTGTAAAATTGGTAAATGTAACAGACATTTATTTAAATTTAGACAAAACTAATGAGGGACTTGAAAGTATCAATGAAGCGAAACTATACATAAAAGATTACAAAACAGGAGAGGCATTTATTTATAAATATTTAATAGCAATTTATGTAAATAAAGATGCCCTTTCTGAGGCAGAAAAACAGTATCAGAAATTATCAAAACTATTAAATTCTCACAGTGAAAAAAAAGCTTGGGATGCTTTTTTAGCCAGTGATTTAACGATAGCTGATTATTTAATTATTAAGAAAAAAAGGCATCACTATGCATTACAATATATTGAGCATGCCAGAAGTCTAGCTCCGAAATATGCCAGTAGATATATGCTAGGTAGTATTGACTACATGAGTGGCGAAGTATATTTTGCATTAAAAGAATACGACAAAGCGTTATTTTTTCTAAAAAAAGCCGAACCTATTGTAAAAGAAGATGATCCACAAGCTTATAGTTGGTTAAAAAATGTACTTTCTAAAACCTACGCCGCAAAAGGTTTGTGGGAGTTGGCTTATAAAAACCAAAGTGAATATTCTACCATAAAAGACACCATATTAAATGAAGTGTCAAAAAAGAATCTGGCTGAAATGGAAGCTAAGTACCAAAACAATGAAAAAAAGCAAGAAATAAAAAATAAAAACCTTCAAATTGATCTTGCCAATAAACAAAAATATTATTTTATTGGCGGTCTTTTTCTTTTAACAATTATTGGAGGATTGCTTTTATTACAGAACAGAAAACGCAAAAAAACCAACGAAAAACTACAATTATTGAACGCCGAACTAGACCAAGCCAACAAAGCCAAAACCAGATTTTTTAGTGTTTTAAATCACGATTTGCGAGGTCCAGTTGCCAACTTAGTTTTCTTTTTACAACTTCAAAAAGAAAGTCCCGAAATGCTCGATGAGGAAAGCACAAAACGTATGCAAGACAAAACCATGACTGGTGCAGAAAACCTCTTAACTTCAATGGAAGATATTTTACAATGGAGCAAAAGTCAGATGGAAAACTTCAAACCACAACCTAAAAATATATTTATTTCTGATTTATTTAACGATACAAAAACTCATTTTTCAAGTGAAGAAAAAGTAAAAATTTCTTTTGAAAATGATGATAATATTCAAATCAATACTGATGAAAATTACCTTAAAACCATCATTAGAAATTTAACCGGAAATGGTATCAAAGCATTAGAAAAAACTGCTAATGCAACTATTGTTTGGAAAGCTTGGAAAGAAAACGGAAAAGTGTATTTATCTATTTCTGATAATGGTTCTGGAACTACTTTAGACAAATTTAAAGCACTTTACGACGACAAAGAAGTCGTTGGAATTAAAACGGGTTTGGGTTTGCATTTAATTCGCGATTTAGCAAAAGCGATTGATTGTGAGATTAAAGTTGATTCTAAAATGAATGAAGGAACGACTATTAGTTTGAAATTATAGAAAAGCTACCCCGACCTTCGGAAAACACTTTCCGATTCAAATTTGGAACAAGCTCTTCAAAGAAAGGCAATTAAAAAACAACTTTTACACTTTTATTTAACCAATAATTTTTCTAGTTTTTTAAGACGTTCTTCCAGTAAAAGTACTTTTTGTTCAAGTTGATAATTTTTGTTTTTTTCTACTTCAATTATTTCTTGTTGTTCTTTAGTTGCATTTATTAGAATTGGAATTAACCCAACATAATCAATTGCTTTAGTTTTCATAGCATCTTTACCTGTGCTAACAATTTCCGGAATAATTTGTTCCACTTCTTGAGCCAATAATCCTAAATGAGTGCTTTTTGAATTATCAGAAATAAAATTATAGCTAAAAGTAGATAGTTTACTAATTGTATTTAAGCCATATTTTAATGGCACAATATTTTCTTTTAATCGTTTATCACTTACATTAAAAAAATTATCGGCATAAATATCATTCATTGCAACTGCAGCAGTACCCATATTATAAACTAAATTCCCAGTTGGGAGTATGTTTCCTCCTAAAATCAAATCGCCATTTCCGACGCGCACATCTCCACTAAAAAATCCTGCAAAGCTACCTGCCTTTAATACACTTGAAAAAACACCGTACTGAGTTCCGCCTGCAGTGGTAGAAATAGAAATAAAATTTCCATACTTTACTCCTGTACCAACTGCTGTTGAACCTATATCTGTATACGTGCCATACATTGCTCCTGTTCCTGAACCATCAATGTCACTTCTAAGACCATAAACAATGCCATTACTGACTCCAGTAAATAGATTCCGTACTCCGTAGCGAGGAGCATTTGTTGTATTCGTAATTTCATTATTAACTCCATATTGTATCCCTGTTCCAGTACCTGAAAGCTCATTATTTACACCAAAATGAGCAGCTGTTCCTGAACCCGAAAGAAAATTTCGCACTCCATAGTGATTGCTATTATTTGAATTATCTATCGCCGTGTAAACTCCAGTTTGCAGTCCAGCACCACTCCCTCCTAAATCGCTTCTTATACCTGTTTGACTGCCGTTGCCTAAAACATCAAAATTTGAAAAATAAGCAGTTCTTGATCCAGTACCGGTTCCTGTAAAAAAAGTATAACTGCCAAAATGTGTGCCTGATCCAGAGCCCGACAACTCAATAGTGTTGCCAAAATGAAAAGCATTCCCTGAGTTTGAAATTACAGTTCTTTGTCCGTATTGTTCCCCACTTCCGGATCCAGTCAATAGAGAATAATTACCATAATGTATACCAGAACCTGTTCCTGATAATTCTATTGAACTTCCATAATGAGTCCCATTTCCTGCGTTTGAAATCATTGTATCAACTCCGTATTGAGCTCCTGCGCCAGAACCAGCTAACTGATTATAACTCCCAAAATGTGCTCCACCTCCAGAGCTAGAATTAGATGTAAAAGTACCATATTGTGAACCAGTTCCTGCAACTGAACTTCGAATATCGGTAAAACTACCAGCTAAAACCCCATTTCCTCCTGCAAAATAGCTATTGTACGCCCCAATTTGGTTCCCGTTACCGACACCACTTGAAAACTCTGTCCAGTTACCAGTTAATATTCCACTTCCTGCACTAAATCGATTTATCATTCCTGTGTGAAAGCCACTTCCTATTCCTGAAAAAGAGTTATCAACACCAATATGATTCGCATTGGATGTATTAGAAATTATTGATTTTGAACCAAATTGTTCGCCAGTTCCAGTTCCACCTAATTCACTATAAACACCAAAATGAGAGCCACTACCCGAACTAGAATTCGAAATATAATTGCCATACTGCAACCCATTTCCAATAACTGATGCGTTTATCCAGGTATAAGAACTAGCTAAAATTCCGTCTCCTCCTGAAAAATAATTATTAAACATGCCTATCTGATTGCCGTTACCAATAGTTCCAGAATATTCATTCCATAAACCTGTTAAAATACCACTTCCTGCTAAGAATCTATTGATTGTTCCAGTATGAAAACCACTACCTGTTCCTCTCAATTCATTATAAACGCCTAGATGATTACCATTACTAGAATTGTCAATATTATTGTAATAACCATATTGATCGCCTGTTCCTGTTCCTGATATCACGTTGACAGCTCCGTAATGAATTCCGCTACCTGAACCCGTTAACTCATTTCGTATTCCGTAATGATTATTGTTTCCTGAATTTGAAATTAAAGTAGTAACACCATATTGTCTTCCGGTTCCGCTACCTGCTATGCTGTTGTAAACGCCATGATGAAATCCAGTACCATTATTTAAAAGTAGATTATAGTTACCATATTGCAATCCTGAACTAGTTCCAGTTATCTCGTTAAATGTGCCGACATGCTCGCTTGTTCCTGGGTTATTTATTGAATTATAAACACCATATAACGGACCTGTTGTTGTACCACTAATTGTGTTAAGAGATCCAAATTGAGCAGCCGTTCCAGAGAAATTCATGTTATTCCAAATGCCAAAAGAATTATCATTCGAACTTCCGTTTAAAAAATTTTTAAATCCGTAGTTAAAAATGCCGTTGGTTGCGGTACTCGTAAAAGTAGCGTTTAGACCAACATCAAAATTGGTGGTTTGCAAATCCAAAGGAAAATCGGCAGTGTTCTTACCAATTGCTACATTTCCTGTGTGAAACATATCATCGGTAATGGCATTGGGAGAAGTTGTCGTGCCTTCTTCATACCAATCACTGTCGCCGTTTGCAGTAGATGTGATTCCGACCCAGGTTAATGTAGGAAAATCCCAGTAGTAAAACCCTGGAAGGTTTGTGCCGGATGTAGTTGTTAAATACACCATCATTCCTTGTTGAGCAATGGTTGGATTTGTTACGGGAAATGTGTCCACTTTTGGAATCAAAATCCCGTCTGTATTGCTTGGCGTAGCTTGATTTGTTGATCGAATGTCTAATTGTGCGTTAGGGACAGTTGTATTAATTCCTACTTGTGCCTGAATTTGGTTAAAGCAAAGGAAAAATCCTAAAAATAGTAGTATTGTTTTCATTGTATTCAATTGTTTGTTTGATTAAAATCATCTCCAAAGTTCTACGTTTGACTCGCTCTAAAATCAAATTTTATACAAACGACGTATATATTATACCAACGACATTTTTAAGTATAAAAAAATTATTATATTTGATGATAAAGTTTTTCAAATGGAAAAATGGAACTGTATTATAGTTGATGATGAAGATGTTGACCGATTAATGGTTGTGTCTTTTGCCAAACGATTTCCTAAACTGAATATCATCGGATCCTACAAATCGTCAAAAGAGGCAATTGAAGTGTTAGAAAAAGAAAAAATTGACGTGTTGTTTTTAGATATTGATATGCCTGATATTAATGGCATCGATTTTAGAAAAAAAGCAACTGAAATACCAGTTTGTGTTTTTATCACAGGTCATGCTGAATATGCCGTTGAAAGTTTTGAATTGGAAACACTCGATTTTATAGTAAAACCTATACGATTTGAACGTTTTGAAAAAGCCATGCAACGTGTTGAACTTTTTTTAGAAATAAAACACAAAGCAGCACTTTTTGAATTAAGCTTTGCAGAAGACACCATTTTGATTAAAGAAGGAACTGAAAAATCAAAAATAAAATTATCGGATATTTTATATTTAGAAGCGTTGAAAGATTATACATTATTAGTAACAGCCAACAAAAAACATTGTGTGTATTCTAATATTGGGAGTTTATTAAAACAAAATCCTTTTGAATCTTTTATTAGAATTCATCGCAGTTATGCTGTTCAGAAACAGTTTGTACATAAAATAAAGGTAAATGAAATTAAACTTACCTACGACATTTTACTACCTGTCGGACGGAATTATAAAGATAATTTATATCTACTCACATGAAGGTTTTATTTTACATCGTTTTATCATTTGTCTTTACAAAAGGAATATCCCAAAACATTGACAATAATAGAACTTTTGAAGCGAAGCGTACCACCATTGAAAAACTCATTTACACCGATACAGATGGAGCTTTAAAAGAAGCCCAATTAGTTTTAAACACTGCTAATAAATCAGGTTCTTCAATTTGGATAGCAAAAGCACAATCGACAATGGCGTTGGTAAAAATTTATTTGACAGATTTTGAAGAAGCCAAAATGTACAATAAAAAATCATTAGTTGTTCATGTTCTAATCAATAGTACAAGTGAATTGGCAAAAAATTATTTTAATTTGGCCCTTGTATCTGAAAGACAATCTGATTATGTTGGTGCCATTAAATACTTTCTCAAGACTATTTCTTTTGCCGAAAAAAGTAAAGATTACATCCTAATTCAAAAAAGTTACCGCGGAATTTCAATGTCTTACCTTGACCAACAACATTTTGATAAGGCTTTAGAATTTGCAAACAAATCATTAGCCTATCAAAAATTTAAAAATGATGCAGTGCAAAAAGCCTATTCACTTGCTGCTATTGCTGAGGTATATCGACTTAAAGGAGACTTGTTAAAGGCAAACACATATTTTAAACAATCGTATGATTCTTTTTTGGCTTCAAAAGATGAACATGGCATGGCTTGGGTATTAACAAATTGGTCGTTATGTTTTGAATATGATTTAATTGCTTTTACTGAAATGGCATTAAAAGCTCAAAACATTTGGGATAAAATTGCGCCTGAAAATACCATGTCTATTATGAACCTCGGGAATATTGGTTACAATTATATGATCATAGCTGATAATGATTCTGTTATCGCATCAATCAAAAATAAAAAGTTACCTAATACCAAAAAAACTATTCTCAACGCTAGTGAAATCTATATTCGCCGGGGACTTTATATCGCTAAGAAAAAGAAAAACAGAAATGCGATGCTTCATTTAGGAGACAATCTTTCGAGTGTTTTGTATATAAAAAAGGATTATAAAACAGCTTATGACGAACTTAGAGAAAGTTCCTCATTGGGCGATTCTTTGTATTCACAAGCAAACAAAAACAAGATTGCGTCACTTGAAAGTGAAAAGAAATTATTAGTTCGGGATCAAAAAATTAGTCGCAATAAACTCACTTTAGCTAATAAAGAAAAACAAAAGTGGTATTTTATTTCCGGATTAGTATTACTTGCTATCATTGGAATTTTGCTATTTTACCAAAGTAGAAATCGACGCAAAAACAACGAAAAGTTGCAGCAATTAAACGAAAATCTCGACCATAAAAATGAAGCTTTAGATCAATCAAATAAAGTGACCGCACGTTTTTTTGGAATATTAAATCACGATTTACGCCGTCCTGTTTATAACTTGATTCATTTTTTACATTTACAAAAAGACAACCCAGAGTTGCTCGATGCAGAGATGAAAAAAGAGATGGAAAAAACAACTATGACATCGGCTGAAAACCTATTACAATCTATGGAAGATTTGTTGCTTTGGAGTAAAGGTCAGATGGAAAATTTTAAACTTCAACCTACACTTGTTACAATAAACTCTTTATTTGAAGACACAAATGCTCATTTTTCAAGTGAAGAAAAAGTCAAAATAATATTTGAAAATCCAAATAATATTGAAATTACAACTGATGAAAATTACTTAAAAACCATCATTAGAAATTTAACCGGAAACGCCATTAAAGCTTTAGATAACTTCGTTCCATACAATGACACGGATTCCCGCGCTGCGCTCGGAATGACACCAACTATTATTTGGAAGGCTTTTCAAAAAGATAGCCATACTTTTTTATCGATTACAGATAATGGAAAAGGAGCTTCAGACGAACAGTTCAAAGGTTTATATGATGACAAGGAAGTAGTTGGGATTAAAACAGGTTTGGGATTGCATTTGATTCGCGATTTGGCAAAAGCAATTAATTGTGAAGTTAGTGTTGATTCTAAATTGAATAAGGGAACAACTTTTACCTTGAAATTAAATTCATAAAAAAAATCTAGCTTTCACTAGACTTTTTTTATATTATTTTGTAACAACTACAACAACGCATCAACTGCATCAGTATACGTTTTTTTGGGAGCAACACCAACTTGTCTTCCCACTACTTCTCCGTTTTGAAAAATTAGAACCGTTGGAATATTTCGTACTCCGTATTTTGCTGCAAATTCTTGATTTGCATCTACATCAACTTTACCAACTGTTGCTTTTCCTTCATATTCTGTTGCGATTTCGTCGATAACTGGTCCAACCATTCTACATGGTCCGCACCAAGCTGCCCAAAAATCTACTACTACAGGTTTGTCTGATTTTAAAACTACTTCTTCAAAAGTAGCATCTGTTATTGCTAATGCCATATTTTTTTATTTAGAATTATTATAAGCCACAAAGGTATAGAAACATTTGAGTTACCAAATACAATTTGTATTACTTTTGGCTATTTTTTGATTGTTTTAATTGATTAATTGAGCTTAAAATTAATTTGCATTTTTTCTAACTCATCCAACAATTCATTAGAAATTTTGATTTTTAATTTTTTGCTTTTCATTGTTATTCTATTCACAATAATGGTTTCTTGTACGTCGTTTATGATTAGTGTTTGCGTAGTATCATTTTCAGAAACATCGCCATTTTCATCTAAAATAACATCCACAACTTCTGTAATTTCATCTAAAGAAACTTCTATTTGTTTATTGATTTTTTCGATTTCCATTACTTCAAAAATAACTTCTCCTACTCCACGATCATTGTCTTTGAACACCTTGTTTAGATCATCAATGATTTCTTTTTTAATGTCGTTTATATTCAAAAATATAGTTAGTTTTTTTGAAAATTTAGACAGCACATCTTGCAATTGTTGTACATCTACAAACTCTATTCTTGGTTCCGATTTTTTTCCGGTTTCTTTATTAATCCAACCGTCTTTTACAGTAACTTTAATAAAAACAAACTGGTTAATTGACAATAAATTTCGATAATCTAAATACGCTTTGTCAAAAATTCGGAATTCAAAACTTTCGTCATAACCTTCTAAAACAAAGGTTCCCCAACCTTTTCCGTTTTTTGCTGTTCGATGTTGAAAACTAGTCACAATTCCTCCAACAGAAATATTTTTACCTATATATTGTTCTAAATTTTTTAACGTCTCTAGTTTTGTATTACAGATGTATTTCATTTCAAATTTATGATCGTCAAGCGGATGACCCGAAATGTAAATCCCAACAACTTCTTTCTCTCTACTTAATTTTTCCATCGTATTCCATTCTTCACATGGAGGAACAATTGGCTCAGCTATTTGAATATCACTTGCTTCGCCAAACAAACTTACTTGTGAAGAGTTTTCGTTTTCTTGAAATTTTGCTCCATAACGAATGGCTTTTTCGTAAAAAGTAATTCCTTCGCCATCGGTATAAAAATATTGTGCTCTATGCGAAGTGCCAAAACAATCAAAACCACCAGCAAGAACAAGATTTTCAATTGCTTTTTTGTTAGCTGCTCTTAAATCTACTCTTTTTGCGAAATCAAAAATCGACTTATAATTACTTTCTTTTCGGTTTTCAACTATGGTTTGAACAGCTCCCATTCCAACACCTTTTACCGCACCAATTCCGAATCGAACTGCATAATCATCATTAACAGTAAACTTGTAAAAACTTTCATTTACATCGGGACCTAAAACCTTCAATCCCATTCGTTTACATTCTTCCATGAAAAATGAAATCTGTTTAATATCGCTCATATTATTGGATAAAACTGCCGCCATATATTCGGCTGGATAATTGGCTTTTAAATACGCTGTTTGGTACGCAATCCAAGCATAACAAGTCGAATGTGATTTATTAAATGCATATTCGGCAAAGGCTTCCCAATCTTTCCAAATTTTTTCTAATTTTTCTTCTGCATGACCTTTTAAAACTGCTTGTTCGATGAATTTAGGTTTCATTTTATCGAGAACATCACGTTGTTTTTTCCCCATTGCTTTACGCAATACGTCGGCATCACCTTTCGAGAAATCGGCTAATTTTTGTGATAAAAGCATAACTTGCTCTTGATAAACTGTGATTCCGTAGGTATCTTTTAATAATTCTTCACAAGCATCCAAATCATATTCGATTGTCTCTTCACCATTTTTTCTTTTAATAAAACTTGGAATATAAGCTATTGGACCCGGACGATATAAAGCATTCATTGCAATTAAATCGTTGAATACTGTTGGTTTTAATTCGCGTAAATACTTCTGCATTCCGGCACTTTCATACTGAAAAATACCAACTGTTTCTCCACGTTGAAATAATTCATACGTCTTTACATCATCAATTGGAAAAGCATCTGGATCGATGTCTTTACCTGTACGATATTTTACTAGTTTTACCGTATCTTTTATTAAAGTAAGCGTTTTGAGTCCCAAGAAATCCATTTTTAATAATCCGGCACTTTCTACAACCGAGTTATCAAATTGAGTAACGTATAAATCAGAATCTTTTGCGGTTGCTACCGGAACAAAATTGGTAATATCGCTTGGCGTGATGATTACTCCACAGGCATGAATTCCGGTATTTCTTAAATTTCCTTCTAAAACCTGTGCTTGAAGAATGGTTTCGCCACTCAAATCACTTTCTTTAGAAATTCCGATTAATTCTTTGATATTATCAAAATCTTCCGGACGAAGCACCTTTCTAATATCGCCTTCAGATTCTTTTAAAAATCGAGCTAAACTCCATTTTGAAGGAATTAGACCTGGAATTAATTTGGCTATTTTATCGGCTTCAAACAATGGCAAATCTAAAACTCGTGCTGTATCACGAATAGCGGATTTGGCTGCCATAGTTCCGTATGTAATAATTTGAGCTACTTGTTTAGAACCGTATTTTTCAATTACATAATCCATTACTTTACTTCTACCTTCGTCATCAAAATCGATATCAATATCGGGTAATGACACACGATCTGGATTTAAAAAACGCTCAAAAAGTAAGTTGTATAAAAGCGGATCAATATTGGTTATTCCCAAACAATACGCCACTACAGAACCTGCAGCAGAACCACGACCAGGACCAACAGAAACATCCATTCCTCGTGCTGCAGCTATAAAATCTTGTACAATTAAAAAATAGCCTGGATAACCTGAATTTTCAATAGTTTGGAGTTCAAAGTCTATTCGCTCTTGAATCTCTTCAGTAATTGTAGCATACCTTTTTTTTGCGCCTTCAAAAGTAAGATGTTTTAGATAAGCATTTTCACCTCTTTTCCCTGCATCTGATTTGTCTTCTTCAACTAAAAAATCAGAAGGAATATCAAATTTAGGAAGCAAAACTTCACGTGCTAAATTGTAAATTTCTATTTTATCAACAATTTCAGAAATATTTGAAATAGCTTCTGGTAAATCGTTAAATAGTTTTTTCATTTCTTCACCCGATTTGAAATAGTATTCCTGATTGGGTAATCCGAAACGATAACCGCGACCGCGACCAATTGGCGTTGTTTGTTTTTCTCCATCGCGTACGCAAAGTAAAATATCGTGTGCGTTGGCATTTTCTTTTTCGATATAAAACGTATTGTTGGTTGCAATAATTTTTACCTGATGCTTTATTGCTAAAGAAATCAAAACTTCATTAAGACGGTTTTCATCTTCTTGATTGTGTCGCATGACTTCGATGTAAAAATCATCATTGAAAGTTTCCTTCCACCAAAAAAGAGCTTCTTCTGCTTGGTTTTCACCGATATTTAGAATTTTACTTGGAATTTCTCCGTATAAATTTCCTGATAAAACAATCAAATCTTCTTTGTATTCTTTAATGATTTTTTTATCTATTCGAGGTACATAATAAAACCCTTCAGTATGAGCAATTGAAGACATTTTCGCTAAATTATGATACCCTTTTTTAGTTTTTGCAAGAAATACAATTTGATATCCATTGTCTTTTACCGATTTATTTTTATGATCTTCACAAACAAAAAATTCGCAACCAACAATTGGTTTCACTATGTTTTCGGGAGGAATTTCACCGTTTTCAATCGCTAATGCATTTTTAGTTTCGGCTGTTTTGTTATGGTACAACACATCGCGAACAAAGTGAAAAGCACCCATTAAATTAGCATGATCTGTTATAGCAACCGCTTTCATTTTTTGATCAACTGTTGCTTTTACTAATGCTGCAACACTAATTGTAGATTGTAATACTGAAAATTGAGTGTGATTATGCAAATGAACAAAATCAGTGTCAATTAATATTTGTTTATTATCGGATAACTCTTTTTTGGTAATAGTAGCTATTTTTTTATCACCTAATTGTTGACGAATTTTATCCGACTCGTGTTTTAAATTGATGTGTTTTAACCCAAGTAATGGAATTGTATTGGGATTTTTGTTTTGAAATTCTTTAAAATACTCCGATGTAACCTCAAGTTCATTTTTAGTAAATTTTTCTTTACGAATCAATTCAAAAAAACAACGTGTAGTTGCCTCTACATCTGCAGTTGCATTATGTGCTTCAGAAAAAGGAACTCCAAAAAGATAATTGTGTAATTCGGTTAATGTTGGTAATTTAAATTTTCCTCCACGTCCACCGGGAAGTTTTAATAACGATGCGGTAACTTCGGTACACGTATCAAGAATTGGCATGGAACTCATTGCAGATGAAATTCCCATTCTATGAAATTCGCAACCCATTATATTTACATCAAAACCAAGATTTTGTCCTACAATGAATTTTGCTTTGGATAAGGATATATTGAACCTTTCTAGTACTTCTTTTAATTCGATACCTTGATTTTGTGCTAATTCGGTTGAAATACCATGGATTTTCTCGGCATCGTACGGAATATTAAATCCTTCAGGTTGGATTAAATAATCTTGATGTTCGATTATTTTCCCCATGTCATCATGCAATTGCCAGGCTATTTGAATACAACGAGGCCAATTATCGGTATCGGTAATTGGAGCTGCCCAACTTCGGGGTAAACCTGTAGTTTCGGTATCGAATATTAAATACATTAAAATTTTAGATTTTAGATTTTAGATTTTAGATTTAGGAAGAGTTTCCTAAATGATAAAAATTGAATCTTTTTATACCTTTTTCAAAAGTACATTTTAAGGAACAATTTGTCAATTTTAGTTATTAACAAATATAAAAATTAAGAATAAAAAAAAAGCCACTCATAAGAATGGCTTTAAGTTTTTAAACAAAGAGATAACTAGTATCCGCCTCTGTTTCCACCGCTGTTTCTATCGTTATAGCTTCCACCACCACGAGAATTTCCGCCACCGTTGTAACCACCACCGCCTGAACGGTTATTGTTAAAGGTTCTTCTTTCTCCTTCTGGTTTAGGCTCAGATTTGTTTACTACAATCGTACGACCATCTACTGTTGCACCGTTTAATTCGTCGATAGCTTTTTGAGCTTCTTCGTCATTAGACATTTCAACAAAACCAAATCCTTTACTTCTTCCAGTAAATTTATCAGTTATAATTTTAACAGAGTCAACTGTTCCGTAAGCCTCAAAAGACTCTCTTAAATCTGCTTCCTCAATACTGAATGGAAGACTTCCAACAAAAATATTCATATTTATTTTTTAAAATTGATGTCAAAGATATATAATTAAAACGTAATCTACTAATAAATAGCTTTTTATTCTTAAATTAAAAAGCCAACCATAAAAATGACTAACTTAAAATATAAAATAATTTACTATGTTAAGGCTCAGGAATTAAAGGTATTTTATAAAAAGCACCATATTGAAAACTAACTAACTCATTTACTACAGGATTGAATAATGCATTTTTAGCAGTAAATTTAAAAGACCCTGTTATTGTACCGTCGCTATTATTTGTTATTTTAATTTCGCTTGAAATTTTAAATTTTGAATTATTATCACCCCCATCTATAGTAATAATATCACCTAATTCATAATTGGATCCTGGCGAACTTATTTTAACTGCTGTCACAGCACCAACATCGTTAACTGTTGTATTTACTCTTAGTCCACTTCCACCATTTGAAGAAGTCGTTGTAATAAAAGATCCTTGAGTATAGCCAGTTCCTCCAGTAATTATTGGATTGTTAATGTTTAATATAGGTCCGTCAACATCATAAGTCAAATATGTTAAAAAGAGGTCATTAAAAGTAGAAGTATACTGTGCTGTATTTTCAATGTCGGTCGAACCAAGGTAATAAGTTCCAACATCTGTACTTGAAAGGTTTAGCTCAACTTCTTCATTTTGAGCCATCCCTACAATTCTTAAGTGACCCGAACCAGAAACGTATGCTTTTACATCAATTGCCCTCCATAAAACATCATCTTTAAAAGCTTGAAAACCTGGAGTATTTGTTGTGACATCTGTAGAACAACCCGTAAATACAATAAAAATTACGAAAAGGGAAAATAATTTTTTCATTTTATATAAATTAACAAATACAAAAATAGTTTTTTTAATGAATTATCGTATCTATTTTAATAAAAAACGAAAAATACAAATTTTTATTTTATGTATTAGTTTGATTCAAAAAGTTTTGTATATTTGCACCCTTAAAATAACCGAGGTCGAGTACCTCAAATTAATCAAAAAGATTATGTCAGTAAAAATTAGATTACAAAGACACGGTAAAAAGCAAAGACCTTTTTATTGGATTGTGGCAGCAGATGCTCGCGCAAAAAGAGATGGTAAATACCTTGAAAAATTAGGAACTTACAATCCAAACACCAATCCAGCAACTATTGAATTAAATCTTGACCAAGCAGTTCAGTGGTTACACAATGGTGCGCAGCCAACTGATACCGCAAGAGCAATTCTTTCTTATAAAGGTGCTTTATTAAAACATCATTTAGATGGTGGTATTCGTAAAGGAGCGCTAACGCAAGAACAAGCAGATGATAAATTAGCTAAATGGTTAGAAGATAAAGCAAATACAGTTGATGCCAAAAAAGATGGTTTATCTAAAAAACAACAAGATGCTAAAGCGAAAGCTTTAAAAGCAGAAAAAGTTGCTAACGATAAACGTATTGCTAAAGCTGAAGAAGCTGCAAACGCACCAGCGGAAGTTATTGAAGAAGAAGTTGCAATGGAAACAGCTCCAGAAGTTGTAGAAAATGATGTTGACGAAACTGTAACGGAAGAAGTTGTTACTGAAGAAGCATCTCCAGAAGTGGAAACTGTTACTGAAGTGAAAGAAGTTGTTGCTGAAGCAGAAGTTTCAGTAGAAGAAACTCCAGAAGTTGTAGCAGAAGTTACTGAAACAGAAGTAGAAGAAACTCCAGCTACAGACGAAGCTAGCGAAGAAAAAGAAGCATAATATTCAGCTATAATGCGTAAAGAAGAATGTTTCTATCTTGGCAAAATCGCTAAAAAATTTAGTTTCAAAGGGGAAGTTTTATTGTATTTAGATACTGACGAACCCGAATTATATCAGAATATGGAATCAGTTTTTGTTGAATTCAACAAAAACTTGGTTCCATTTTTTATTAAAAATAGTTCATTACACAAAAATGATTTTCTTCGTGTGCAATTTGAAGACGTTGATAATGAAGAAGAAGCTGATAGTATTATGAATTGCGAAGTCTATCTTCCGCTATCGATGTTGCCAAAACTTACTGGCAACCAATTTTATTACCACGAAGTCATCGGTTTTGAAATAGAAGACCAACGCTTGGGTGTTTTCGGCAAAATAGTTTCGATAAACGATTCTTCTGCACAACCTTTATTTGAGGTAATTAATGGTAATGTAGAAATTCTCGTTCCGATGATTGATGCTTTTCTGGTAAAAATCGATAGAGAAAATAAAAAAGTAATTATGGATTTGCCAGAAGGTTTGGTAGAAATGTATTTATAAATACGCATCGCTCTAAGAAAGTTAGAAACGCCTGTAGCTTTAGATTTTTAGAAGCTTTCTCCTGCTATCCGTTACAATCTTTTGTTTCACTGCGTTGCACAAAAGGATTTTCACTTCTATCAGGGCTAGAGCTACATTTCAACATTCAACATTCGTTGTTGAACATTCAACATTTTGTGAAGTTTGAACAACGAATAACGAATTTTGAATTTTGAAATTAACAAAACTATGTTTCAATTCAAACAATTTACCGTTCACCAAGATCGTTGCGCTATGAAAATTGGCACAGATGCTGTTTTACTTGGCGCTTGGTGTCCAATAGATAATCAACCTTTTTCGGTTTTGGATATTGGATCGGGAACCGGAATCTTGTCTTTGATGATTGCTCAACGAAGTCATGCAACCCAAATTGATGCTTTGGAAATTGACGAAGATGCTTACGAACAATGCGTCGAAAATTTCGAAAATTCGTCTTGGAGTGACCGATTGTTTTGTTTTCATGCGGGTTTAGATGAATTTGTTGATGAACCCGAAGACGAGTACGATATTATTATTTCCAATCCACCATTTTATTCCGAAAATTTTAAAACTAACGATTCTCAAAGAGATTTAGCTCGATTTCAAGATGCTATGCCTTTTGAAGATTTGATTGAAGCTGCCGATTTATTATTATCTGAAAACGGCATATTCGCAGTAATTATTCCTTTTAAGGAAGAAGAAAATTTTATTGATTTTTGTGCTAAAGTTGAGCTTTATCCAATAAAAATAACTCATGTAAAAGGTGCTTATAACACTCCAATTGTCAGAAGTTTATTGGCTTTTAAACGTTTTGAGTTGCCAATTTTAACTGCAGATGAATTGGTAATTGAAATCAGCCGACATGAATATACTAATGCGTATATTGAACTAACAAAAGATTTTTATTTAAAGATGTAAACCTCCAATCTTATAAAAATCACAATTAACAAATCTTTATTATTCAACAAAAAAAGAAAGTTATAAATTTGATACCAATAACCTAAAAAGAGTGTGTTTTGAGACTAACATTACTTTCGTTCGGATTACTTTTTATTTTTCTCAACGGATTTTCTCAAACCGAAAAGCGCATTAGCGGTAAAGTGATTAGTGCTGAAATAGCACTTAGTTCAATCGATATTGTAAACATGACAACCAAAAAAGTTGCTACAACAGATAGCAACGGGTTTTTTACAATTGCGGCAACAGTGAATGACGAACTTTATTTTATTTCCAAAGAACACATCGATCGAAAAATAGTTATCACTCACAACAATCTCAATAACAATTTAATTGTTGATTTAACAAAAAAACCTATCGAACTTGAAGAAGTAAAAATTGAACAAAAACCATTTAATAGATTTTCGGTTTCACAAGCCGATATGGATGTAATAAAGCTAGAAAAGCAAATTAGTCGCCCTGTAAATACATCGGTGTACACTGGCGAAATCGTAAACGGAATGGATTTTGTTCGAATTTTTAATGGAATTGTTAAACTATTTAAAAACAAGGATAAAGGAACAAAACGTTTAAAATCAGAAATTGTCTTTAAAGACTATGTTAAAGAGGCTTTTCAAGAAGACTTTTATACCAAAACATTAGAACTAAAACCTGAACAAATTTTTATTTTTATCGAATTCTGCGATGCCGATGCGAATGCTAAAACCATAGTTCAAAGAGAAAACATGTTAGAAGTTGGAGATTTTTTAATTTACAAAAAAAACGAATTTAAAAAATTATAATAGTGTTTTTAATCTAAAACCCTAGCCCAGATGGAAGCGGCATCCTTTTTTGTTTTTCACAAAAAAGATAGAGCAAACAGCTGGAAATAGCTTCAAAAAATAACATCCGTTGAACTATTTCTCAAATATGTTTTAGTAACTTTGCAAACGTTTTCGTAGAAACTAATTACATATATATAAACAGATTGCTTCGCTTCACTGCGTTGCTCTCGCAATGACATACTAATGAAACCAGATTTATTTCAAGCTCCTGATTATTACAACTTAGACGATTTATTAACTGACGAACACAAATTAGTACGCGATTCTGCTCGTGCTTGGGTGAAACGAGAGGTTTCTCCAATTATAGAAGACTATGCACAACGTGCTGAATTTCCGAAACAAATTATTAAAGGTTTGGGTGAAATTGGTGGATTTGGTCCTTATATTCCAGAAGAATATGGCGGAGCAGGTTTGGACCAAATTGCTTACGGCTTAATTATGCAAGAAATTGAAAGAGGAGATTCTGGTGTGCGCTCGACTTCATCGGTACAATCGTCGTTAGTAATGTATCCTATTTGGAAATTCGGAACGGAAGAACAACGTCAAAAATATTTACCAAAATTAGCTACTGGCGAATTTATGGGTTGCTTTGGATTGACAGAACCCGATCATGGCTCGAATCCGAGTGGCATGACGACCAACTTCAAAGACATGGGCGATCATTATTTGTTGAATGGAGCTAAAATGTGGATATCCAACGCGCCGTTTGCAGATGTCGCCGTTGTTTGGGCGAAAGATGAAACTGGTAGAATTCATGGGTTAATTGTTGAGCGTGGCATGGAAGGATTTACCACGCCAGAAACGCATAATAAATGGTCGCTGCGTGCGTCTTCAACTGGCGAATTAATCTTTGACAACGTTAAAGTTCCTAAAGAAAACTTGATGCCAGGAAAATCTGGATTGGGTGCTCCAATGCAATGTTTGGATTCAGCACGATACGGAATTGCTTGGGGCGCAATTGGTGCTGCAATGGATTGTTATGATACGGCGCTGCGTTATGCAAAAGAGCGGATTCAGTTTGACAAACCGATTGCGAGTTTTCAATTGCAACAAAAGAAATTGGCCGAAATGATTACCGAAATTACCAAAGCCCAATTGTTAACTTGGCGTTTGGGTGTTTTAAGAAACGAAGGGAAAGCGACAACTGCACAGATCTCGATGGCAAAAAGAAACAATGTTGATATGGCAATTCATATTGCTCGTGAAGCACGTCAGATGTTGGGTGGAATGGGAATTACTGGTGAATACTCGATCATGCGTCACAGTATGAATTTGGAAAGTGTGATTACCTATGAAGGAACACATGATATTCATTTGTTAATTACTGGTGCCGATATTACTGGTATTCCGGCTTTTAAATAAAAAGCAATTCGCGCTATCCGTTTCAAGAAATAGTTTAAAAAAATAGTTTTCTACATCAATAAAGGAGCTTCTTAACAGTCGCTCTTTTTTTATTAGAAAATCTATAATTTTTTTAAACAATTTGCTTTCCACTGCACACGAGCGGAGCGAACTAGTGAAGCAATCACGGCTAAAAATCCCCTTTAAAACGAAATTTCTCAATAATTTATGTATATTTGATTATGAGTGATTTGGATTTTACGATTGTGAGATGCTGTTTTTACTTAGGCACTCAGTAACTCAGTTACTCATTAAATTACCTATTAATGTCATCACAAACAAGATTAACACGCGCCTACAACCAAGCCAAACGTATTTCGTTTACCAATGCCGATAAATTTATTTTATTTAGCGATTGCCATCGTGGTGACGGAAGTTTTGCTGATGATTTTGCTAATAATCGCAATATTTACATGCATGCATTGAATCATTATTATAAAAATGGATTTCAGTATATCGAATTGGGTGATGGCGACGAACTATGGGAAAATCTATTCTTTAAAGATATTCTTGAAGCTAATAAAAACGTTTTTCTTTTACTAAAAAAGTTCTATTTAGAAAATAAATTACACATGATTTATGGCAATCACGATATGGTTTACAAAAATTCAAGTATTGTAAAAAAGAATTTTTCGGAGTATTTTGACACTGGTAAAGGAAAGAAATTGCCATTGATGCCCGATTTAAAATTTCATGAAGGAATTGTTTTAGAATCCCGAAATGCTGGGAATGAAACAAAACAAGAATTATTTTTAATTCACGGTCATCAAGCCGATTTTATGAATTATATAGGTTGGAAATTCAATCGTTTTTTTGTTCGAATATTATGGAAACCATTACAAGTATGGGGAATTAAAGATCCTACAAGTCCGGCTAAAAATTATCTCGAATCGATAAAAGTAGAACGAAGAATCAAAAAATGGATTGCCGATAATGGAAACAAAATAACAATTGTGGGTCACACACACCGACCACATTTTCCGAAACCTAATGAAAATGTATTGAATTTTTTTAATGATGGAAGTTGCGTTCATCCCAGAAACATAACTGGAATTGAAATTGAAAACGGAAAAATTTCTTTAATAAAATGGTTAATTGACACCAATAATGAAGGTGTTTTACAAATTGTAAAAGAATATATTGAAACACCTCAAAATTTAAGTGACTACAAAAGCATTTAATTATTCTGGTGCCAATTCTATCTCCAATCCTTCTAAATCGGGTGAAATTGTAATTTGACAACCCAACCTACTATTACTTTTTACATGAAAAGCTTCTGATAACATGGCATCTTCGTCTTGATTCATTCGTGGTAATTCAATATCATTAAGAATGTAACACTGACACGATGCACACATTGCCATTCCGCCACAAATACCGATGGTTCCTTCTTCAGCCAATTCATACATACGAATGACTTCCATCATATTTAAGTTCATGTCGGTTGGCGCCTGCACTTCGTGTTGTACTCCTTGGCGGTCGGTAATTTTTATGGTGATGTCTTGTGGCATGTTTATTCAATCGATTTAACTACCGCTTTTTCGGCTTCTTTTCGCGTACCGTCAAATCCGTCAACTCCTGAAACTGTGGTATATTTTAAGACGTATTTTTTACCTGGATTCATTCGTTGATACACACTTTGACACATTAAAGTGGCTTCATGGAATCCACACAAAATGAGTTTTAATTTTCCAGGATAGGTATTTACATCGCCAATTGCATAAATTCCGTCGATATTAGTTTGGTAATCTAAAGCGTTATTCACTTTAATTGCATTTTTTTCTATTTCCAATCCCCAATTGGCAATAGAACCTAATTTTGGAGTTAAACCAAATAGCGGAATAAAATAATCGGTTTCAATCACTTCTTGTTTTCCTTCTTTTTCAATTGTTAAGGAATTCAGCTTTTTGTCTCCGTTTAAAGCAATGACTTCAGCAGGTGTGATTAAATTGACTAATCCTAGTTTTTTATATTCTTGTACTTTTTCGACTGAATCGAGTGCGCCACGAAATTCATTTCTTCGGTGAATTAAGGTTACTTTTGAAGCGACATCGGAAAGAAAAATACTCCAATCAAGAGCTGAATCGCCTCCCCCAGCAATAACAATTTTCTTATCTCTAAAAAGTTCTGGATCTTTTACGAAATATTCAACACCGTTATCTTCATAAAATTCAATATTTTCTAGAATTGGTTTTCTGGGTTCAAAACTACCTAAACCACCAGCAATTGCAACTGCATTTGCATGATGTTTTGTTCCTTTATTAGTAGTTACAATAAAAGTTCCATCTTCTTGTTTGTTGATAGTCTCGGCGTTTTCGTTGAGTGTAAATCCGGGCTGGAATTGTTTAATTTGTTCCATTAAATTGGCAACTAAATCGCCTGCTAAAATATCGGGTAAACCTGGAATATCGTAAATAGGCTTTTTGGGATAGAGTTCTGATAATTGTCCGCCTACTTGCGGCAAAGCGTCAATTATATGACATCTTAATTTTAATAATCCGGCTTCAAAAACGGCAAAAAGTCCAGTTGGTCCGGCTCCGATAATAAGTATATCTGTTTTAATCATTGTTGTTGCGAGGAACGAAGCAATCTCATCTTCGTACTATTATTTAATTTATGTAGTTTCTATATTTTGCGTTAGGGATTGAAGTGGAAATCCTTTTTTGGTCCCGATGCTTCGGGAGAAAAAAAGATTGCAACAAAAAGCCCGACCGCTTTTTCAGTGGTAACGACCAATCTTTCGACATCCCGAAGCTTCGGGACAGGATGACATTAATTAATATTTACCACCGTTTCAATTTGTGGAGCATACTTTTTTATAGTTGTTTCCACGCCTGCTCTTAGCGTCATTTGATTCACACTACAACCTGTGCAAGCTCCTTCAAAACGTACTTTAACGTGTTTTTCATCGTCTATAGAAACCAATGAAATATCGCCACCATCGGAGTTCAAAAAAGGTCTAATTTCTTGTAGTGCTTTTTCAATGTTTTGGGTTAATTCTTCGTGTGTCATAATCATATATTTAGTTCTCAGTCACAGTTTGCAGTCGCAGTAAACAAGAATAAACTGTAAACTGTGACTGTAAACTGAATACTATTTCTTGACGGCGGAACAACCTGCCATTGTTGTTATTTTGATTGCTTCGGTTGGCGCTAATGATTCATTTCGGGCAACAGTTTCTTGCACTACATTTCGGGCAATTTCTTCAAATATCTTTTCTAATGGTGAAGCGGTTTGCAATGCTGCTGGACGACCATAATCGCCTGCTTCACGGATACTTTGTACTAATGGAACTTCACCTAAAAACGGAACTTGTAAATCGGCTGCTAAATTTTTAGCACCTTCTTTTCCAAAGATATAATATTTATTGTTTGGCAGTTCATCTGGCGTGAAGTACGCCATATTTTCGATAATTCCTAAAACGGGAACATTAATTGCTTCCGACATAAACATGGAAACTCCTTTTTTTGCATCGGCTAAAGCTACAACTTGTGGTGTACTTACCACAACGGCTCCAGTTATTGGTAATGATTGCATTATTGATAAATGAATATCGCCAGTTCCTGGAGGTAAATCAATTAACATAAAATCTAATTCGCCCCAAGCTGCATCAAAAATCATTTGGTTCAACGCTTTAGAAGCCATTGGTCCACGCCAAATAACAGCTTGACTTGGAGCAGTAAAAAATCCGATTGATAGCATTTTTACTTCATAGCTTTCGACAGGTTTCATTTTGGATTTACCATCGATTTCGATTGAAATTGGTTTTTCATTTTCGACATCGAACATAATTGGCATACTTGGTCCGTAAATATCGGCATCGAGAACACCTACTTTGAATCCCATTTTGGCTAAAGTTACTGCTAAATTTGCTGTAACTGTTGATTTACCTACGCCACCTTTTCCGGAAGCAACGGCAATAATATTGCTAATACCGGGAATAGCTTTTCCTTTAATTTGATTTGGATTTTCGGGAGCTTCCACTTTAATGTTGACTTTAACATCAACCTCTGTAGAAAAAGTAGTGTGAATTAATTTTTTAATGTCGTCTTCGGCACGTTTTTTAATGTGCATGGCTGGAGTTGAAAGCACTAAATCGACTACAACTTCATTTCCAAAAGTAATTACATTTTTTACGGCTCCACTTTCGACCATATTTTTCCCTTCGCCAGCGATGGTTATGGTTTCTAATGCTAAAAGGATTTCTTTTCTATCTAATTTCATTGACATTCTGAGTTTACATAGCAATCTTTATTAAGACTGATTTTAGATTGCAAAGATAAGAAGAAGTTTAAGAGTTTAAAAGTTTAGGAGTTTAAAGTTTTGTTATAATTAGGATAATACGTTTACATGATACTCTTATAATTATTTGTGATTTTTTATAAAATTAGTAAATAACTAAAACTTATGTTTTATAATGAATATTCCTTTTGTTCTGTCAAATAGGCTTCCTCAAAATTGGAAGTAAATACTTTTATATACTCTTTTATAAATATTGTATTGAAACTATTCTTAAAGAATTGTTCAACCATTTATAAAAGTTTTAGTAAACACTCAACTCAGCGTTAAGTAATCCAAAAATAAACTTGCCTTTTAAAAACTTATATAATTCTTTGCCTCATTCGTTTTTGTTCATAGATATCTCATCAAAAAAACAGTATAAAAAAAACAAAAGTACTTTCGTACCAGCTTTATCAAATTAATTTTAAAAAAGTATAAGAAAGTTATTGAATAAATAGCCTATTGTAATAATTCTAATCAATTAATTAATATTAATTTAAATTTAAAAAAATAATATTTAATTTTAATTAATGCATCTTTGAAAACGGAGATTGATAAAATCAAAAAAGTATAAATTATGGCATTAAAGTTGTGCCGTAAATAATAAAAGGATTACCTAAATAAGTAAATTACTAAATGATTGATAAATTAAAAAGATATCTCGCAAAAAAACCCAATATAAGTTTTGCTAAATCGGGTGACGATATTCAACTTATGATGTTAATAAACGAGAAAACACCTGGTACCTATGTAGATATAGGTTGTTGGCATCCAAAACAAGCATCAAACACCTATTTTTTCTATTTAAGAAATTGGAAAGGCATTTGTATCGATCCAAATCCAGAATTAATCGAATTATATAAAAAAATTCGTCCAAACGACCATTTTATTAATGCTGGCATTGGTGCTTCGAGTGAATCTTTAGACTATTTTATGTTTAAAGAAAGCTCAATGAACACCTTTAGCGAAGATTTTTACGAAAAATATAAATTACATTCCCCATTGCTTAAAAAAGTTAAAATCCCGCTTGTTTCGTTAAAAGAAGTTTTAGATAAAAATTTAGATATAAATGATCGTTTAGATTTTTTTGATATCGATGTGGAAGGATTTGATTTAGAAGTGCTTAAAACCAATGATTGGAAAAAATACAGACCAAAAATTATTATTATCGAATCGGATATTCCGTTAAAAGAAGATTTAGATTCAGCAATAGTTCATTATCTAGCACTTCAGAACTATAGATTAATAGGAAAATCTATAATTCACGACGATTTAGGTAATTTGTTTTTTATATCCAATTAACTGAAAACAGCTTTAATATTGCTTTTAAACTAAGTTAAGAATGCAAAGAAAAAAAGTGAAATAAATTAGTTTAGACTTCTAGTTTGGGTTGCCAAAAATGTTTGTCAAAATCGACAATTTGATTATCAAAAACATTAATTCCTTCGTTTTCTAATAACTGTTGCATCAAGTTTGTTCCCTCAAAATGGTGTTTACCAGAAAGTAATCCTTTTCTATTTACAACTCGATGAGCAGGAACATTATCTAAATTATGAGAAGCGTTCATCGCCCAACCAACCATTCGAGCTGAACGAGCTGTTCCTAGTGCATTGGCAATTGCTCCGTAAGAAGTAACTTTGCCTTCTGGAATTTGGCGAACGATTTTATAAACACGCTCAAAAAAATTACCATTATCGATTGGGTTTTTAGGCATTTTAAGAATAATATTTTATAATATTAAACAAAGTCAGAAGTGCTATTAAACCAGTTATGATTCCGATTATCTTATTCATATTCTTAATAAAATAATCGGCTTTAGATTTCATTAAATTAAAAAAAACTACGTAAAAATAAAACACAGCGAAAGAACCAACAACTATACCGAATATCAAACTAAAATTTTGAAACTGTTTATATGAAAAAAGATGGTACGATGCTAGAGTTATAGTTACTAAAGCATAGTATGGAATTGGGAAAAAGTTAATAGCAGAAATAACCATTCCCATAAAAAAACGACTGCGTTTGCTGTTTATTTTTTCATGATCGTTTTGTTTTATTGAAGGTAATTTGGCAAATACCAAGAAATAGATAGTAAATGCTACAAAAATCACAAATCCGATTTCTCTCAGCAATACAATAACTTCGTCATGTTTATCGATATATTGAGCAAAAATTACCGAAAGATACGTTTGAAAAAAGACTATTATTAGAGCTCCTAGAACAAACATCATAGCTCGTTTTCTTCCTTCTGTTAAACTCACTTTTGCGGCTGTCATATTAATTATTCCTGGTGGAATTACACCAACAATTGCAGCAAGAAATCCGAAAAAGAAAGGAAGTATTACACTCATTTTATTGTTTGTTGTAAACTGTAAAAATCTATATTGTATATGGTATTATCTATAATGAAAATTATTTTTTTACTTTATTCCGTATGTTTTTTACAGTATCCAATATACTTTTTTAACAATATAAGTTTTTACATGATATCTATTATTATAAAAAACTATTTGATTTTAAAACGAATATACGTAATTGCCTTGTTAATTTCCAAATATTGCATCTCGTAAAAAGTTTGAATAGTAGTTACTTCTGATGGTGATCCTTCATTTTTATATATATTATGATTGGCATAAAGTACTTCGTGACCTTCGCCGTGTAATAATCCGAGTGTATAGCCATGCATAAATTCGCTATCGGTTTTTAGGTTTACAATTCCGTTTGGTTTGAGTATTTTTTTATACAATTGAAGAAACTCAGAATTAGTCATTCGGTGTTTGGTGCGTTTGTATTTTATTTGAGGATCGGGAAAAGTAATCCAAATTTCATCGACTTCATTTTCGCCAAATATATAATTGATTAGTTCAATTTGAGTGCGAACGAAAGCTACATTATTTAAACCATTATCGACTGCAGTTTTTGCACCACGCCAAAATCGAGCACCTTTAATATCAATTCCAACAAAATTTTTGTTTGGAAATTGTTCTGCTAATCCAACAGAATATTCCCCTTTTCCGCATCCTAATTCGATAATTATTGGATTTTCATTTTTAAAAAAATGTTTATTCCAATTCTCTTTTAAAGAAAACTCATTTCCAACTACTTCTTCTCGAGTTGGCTGAAATACATTTTCAAAAGTTTCGTTTTCTTTAAATCGTATCAATTTATTTTTACTTCCCAAAATTTTATTTTTTTTTGCAAAATTAAGTAATTAAAAAGCAACAGTGATAAAGTTTTTATAATGTTTAAATAACCTTAACGATAAAGTAATTCTGTTTTTTTGTAAAAACTTTATAACTTGAAAAAAAGAAAAGTCGAAGTTGTGGTTATTTCTGATATTCATTTGGGAACATTTGGATGTCATGCTAAAGAATTAGAAACTTATTTGTCGTCTATCAAACCCAAGATATTAATTTTAAATGGCGATATCATTGATATTTGGCAATTTAGAAAATCGTATTTCCCATCGAGTCACTTAAAAGTAATAAAAAAAATCATTTCACTCAGTTCAAAAGGCACTAAAGTGTATTATTTGACTGGTAATCATGACGAGTTTTTAAGAAAATTTACCGATTTACATCTAGGTAATATTAGTTTAATGAATAAATTAGTGCTTGATTTAGATGGCAAAAAAGCATGGGTTTTTCATGGTGATGTATTTGACTCTTCTATTACACATGCAAAATGGCTAGCGAAATTAGGCGGTTGGGGTTACGATTTCTTAATTGTAATAAATCGTTTTTTGAATTGGATGCTACTAAAATTTAACAAAGAACCTTATTCTTTATCAAAAAAAATAAAAGATAATGTGAAATCGGCGGTGAAATTTATTTCAAATTTTGAGAATGTTTGCATTGAATTGGCTATCGAAAAAAAGTATGATTATGTAATTTGTGGACACATTCATGAACCTAAAATAGAATTTGTAGCAACTGAAAAGGGAAAAACAGTATATTTAAACTCTGGTGATTGGATAGAAAATTTATCCTCGTTAGAATACAATAACAAAAAATGGAAACTTTATAAATATGTTGAACAAGATGTTTTGATTAATGATGAGGAAATCCATTTTGAATATGAAAATAAACTAGCTGAACAATTTATTTCATTGATTACTAAATAATACACTAATGACAAAAAATATTCTTGTAGCGCCTTTAAATTGGGGTTTAGGTCATGCTACTCGATGCATTCCTATCATTACTGCACTTGAAAAAAACGGATTTACACCAATTATTGCTTCTGATGGCGTTGCTTTATCATTATTAAAAAAAGAATTTCCTCATTTAGTTGCTTTAGAACTACCTTCGTATAACATTGAATATGCCAAGAAAGGAGCCAATTTTAAATGGAAACTTATAAAAAATAGTCCAAAAACTCTAAAAGCTATGTTTTCAGAAAAAAAACTAGTTAAAGAATGGATCATACAATACCAACTCATCGGAATAATATCCGACAATAGATTAGGTGTTTACAGCAAAAAAATACCTTCTGTTTTTATTACACATCAGCTTACGGTTTTATCAGGAAAAACAACTTGGATTTCGAGTAAAATTCATCAATATTATATTAGAAAGTTTACCGAATGTTGGATTCCAGACGCAAAAGAATTTCCAAATTTATCTGGAAAATTAGGTCATTTAAAAAAAACAAATCTTACCTTAAAGTACATAGGGATTTTAAGTCGGTTGAATAAAATTGACATTCCTATTGTTTACGATTTAATGATTTTACTTTCTGGTCCAGAACCACAAAGAACGATGCTTGAAGAAAAACTAATTGAAGAATTAGAAGATTTTGTAGGAAAAGTTATTTTTGTAAAAGGCAAAATAGAAAAGGAACAAACGATGGAAACAATTGATACTATTACCTATTACAATTTTATGCAAACGGAGCAATTGGAAAAAACATTTAATGAAAGTGAAATAGTACTTTGTCGTTCAGGATACACAACAATAATGGATTTAGCAAAATTGGGCAAAAAAGCCTTTTTTATTCCAACTCCAGGTCAGTTTGAGCAAGAATATTTAGCTAAAAAATATAAAAGCGAAGCTATATTACCTTATGCAAAACAAGCAAATTTTAAAATGGGTAATATCTACGGAGTTCCTTTATATCCTGGGTTTTCTGTAATAAATTCTAAAAATAATTGGAAGAATTTATTTTTGCTTTTTAAGTGTGAATGAAAAATCAGACCCTTTTCCGTATTCGCTTTCAACAATAATTTTTTCATCATGACCTTCAACAATATGTTTTACAATTGAAAGTCCGAGTCCCGATCCACCTTCACTTCTTGCGCCACTTTTATCAACTCTAAAAAAACGTTCAAAAAGACGTGGTAAATATTGCTTTTCTATACCTTCTCCATTATCATTTATCTTAATGATAACTTTATCGTTATCATAAACATAATCTTCAATAATAGCTTCAGTTGTTCCATTTTCTTTTCCGTATTTTATAGAATTCATAATAAGGTTTGTTAACACTTGCTGAATCTTATCTTTGTCGGCGTTTACAATTATAGATTTATTATACTTTCTATCAAACATTAAAATAATATTCTTTTTGTCGGCTTGCATTTCAAGTAGATCAAAAACGTTCTGGATTAATTCAACAATGTCAAAATTAGAATTTTCAAGATTAAAATCTTCCATTTCAAGTTTAGCAATCAAATCCAAATCTTCAACAATGTACACTAAACGTTCTACGCCTTTTTCAGCTCTCTCCAAATATTTTTTTCTTACATCTTTATCTTTCATGGCACCATCAAGCAAAGTGGCAATATAACCTTGTACAGTAAATAAAGGAGTTTTGAGTTCGTGAGATATGTTACCGATAAACTCTCGACGGTATTCTTCTCTTTCAGTTAATGATTTTATTTCGAGTCTTTTATCGGTTGCAAATTGTTGAACTTGTGAAGTTATTTCAGATAAATCAGTGCTAATTGACTGATTTAAGGTAGCATTAGAATCTAGGAAAGAAATTTCATCATATAATTTTTTAACCCTTCTAAAAATGAATTTTTCTGTTCGGTATTGTAAAATTATAAGTGAAGAAATAAAGAAAAAAAGTGCAAATAATAAGGTAGCTAATAGTAATGAATTGTAATCTGTTGTAATCAAATTATAAATAAGTAAAACAAAAAAAATTGTTGCAGATAAAGTAAGGTAAAGTGCTGATTTTAGTGCAAAATTATATGTTTTTTTTATATTAAAATTCATCTAAACTTCAAATTTATACCCAACTCCTTTTATTGTTTTAAAAAAATCATCACCAATTTTTTCGCGAAGTTTTCGAATATGAACATCAATAGTTCTCCCTCCAACAATTACTTCATTTCCCCAAACTTTATCTAAAATTTCTTCTCTTTTAAATACTTTTCCGGGTTTGGATGCTAATAAATAAAATAATTCAAATTCTTTTCTAGGAAGAATAATTTCTTTATCGTCTTTAACTATTTTATATTCTTCGCGATTTATTTCGATACCGCCAACATTTAAAGTTTCTGATGATGAAGCATCGCTTTTTAAACGTCGTAATAATGCTTTTACTTTACTTACTAATAATTTTGGCTTTATCGGTTTTGGAATGTAATCGTCGGCTCCAGCATCAAAACCTGCAACTTGAGAGTAATCTTCACTTCTAGCAGTTAAAAACGCAATAATAACATTGTTTAGTTCTGGAATTTTTCTGATGTTTTCACAAGCTTCCATTCCGTCCATTTCTGGCATCATCACATCCATTATAATTAATTGAGGAAGTTCTCTTTTTGCAACTTGAATAGCTTCTTTTCCATTACTAGCTGTAACAATTTTATAACCTTCTTGCGATAAATTATACCCAACAATTTCTAGGATATCTTGTTCATCATCTACCAATAGAATTTTAACTTCTTTTTTCTTCATAATAGCGAAAATTATTTCCTTATCGATGGTAAATATAAGGATATAAATATAGGAAAAATTGAGTTAACCGTAATTTAATCTCTTAACATTTAATTAATAATTAATAAACGCAATAATAAAATTAAAGTAACATCGACTTTACATTGCAGTGGTTACTTTGCACCAAATTAAAACATTTAATCTGATGAAAATCAAATTCTTATTATTTACACTTTTAATTTGTGGTACCTCAATTTCACAAAATAAAGGAATTATTAAAGGAATACTTACAGATAAAGAGGCAAATAATGCTCCTTTAGCATTTGCAAATGCAGTTATCAAAGGAACAACAACTGGAGTGACTACCGATGAAAAAGGACAATACAGTTTGTCTATAGTGCCAGGAAGCTATGTAATTCAATTTAGTTTTGTTGGCTATGAAAATGTTGAATATCCTGTTACTGTTGAAGCTGGTAAAACCATAACAATTCAAGCGGCAATGGGTTCTGGTGGTTACAAATTAGAAGATGTAGTTGTTAAAAGCGTTAAAAAAAGAAATACTGAGACTGCAATAATGCTTGAAATTAAAGAAGCTAAACAAGTAGTAAGCGCAATAAGTGCTGAACAAATGTCAAAGGGTACTGATGGTAATGCAGCTCAAGCCATTCAACGTGTTCCTGGAATCACTATTGTTGATGGAAAATTTGTTATGATTCGCGGTTTAAGTGAACGATATAACAATGTTCTTATTAATGGTTCTATCGCTCCAAGTACAGAAATTGACAAAAGAACTTTTTCATTCGATTTAGTTCCAACCAGTTTATTAGACAAAATGGTAATCTACAAAACGGGTAGCGCTGATAAACCAGGAGATTTTGCAGGAGGTGTAATTGGATTGAGCACAACTGAAAGCACAGTAGACTTTACCAAAGTAGATGTAAGTTTTGGTTATCGAACGGGTACAACTTTTGAAGATTATTTTCAATCTGAAGGTTCTAACACCGATTTTATTGGAGTTGATAATAGTTTCAGACCTTTGCCATCTTCATTTCCAACCACATCGCAATTAACAAATAGCGCACCTACATCACTATTACGTGTTGATGCAGCACGTTCTTTACCAAATAATTTTGACACTAATAAAACTGATGCTGTTTTAGATAATGGTTTAGGATTTAGCTTAGGTAGAAAAATTAAAATTGGTTCTAATAAGTTATACACTGTAAATGCTTTAAACTACTCGACAAATACTCAGTCGTATAATAGAAGTTTCAGACGTTATAATTTTCTTAATGCTGGTGAAACAAGACCAACCGATTGGTTTGTTTTCAATGACCAAACCTACCAACAAGAAGTTCGGTTAACGGTTTTATCAAATTGGATGTTTAAAACCGCAAAATCTAAATTTACTTTCAAAAATTTATACAATCAAATTGGTGAGAATGAAACAACTATAAGAGAAGGTATTAATTTCAATCAACAAGCCAACAATAAGTTAAAAAATTATTTATATGGATATAAAAGTAGAAATATCTATATGGGTCAATTAAACGGAGACCACAAGTTAAATAATCACAATTTGGATTGGGTTATTGGTTACAATTTTATTGAAGAAGACGAACCTGATTTAAGACGTTTTAGAACGTTTCAAGACGTAAGTACTCCAAATTCGAACTATACTTTTCAAGACCCTTCTTCGTCCAACTTATTTTCAGGAAGATACTATGGTAATTTACGTGAATTTAGTGCTAACAACGGAATAAATTATACGTATACATTAAATAGAGATACTACTGACGAAGAATTTGCTCCTATCAAAATCAAAGTAGGATATCTAGCTGATTATAAATTTAGAATATTTAAATCGAGATATGTTTCCTACATATTAAAAGATTATTTAACAGCAGCTAGAAAAGACGAATTACGTAATTTACCTCTTTCTACTATTTTTAGTAATGAAAATATAAACAATCAAAACGGTTGGGTTATTGAAGAAGGAACTAAACCAGATGATTCATACAAAGCCGACAATACTTTGCTCGCAGGATATGTAAATGCCGATTTACCTTTAGGAAAATTTGACATCAATTTAGGTGTACGTCTTGAAAATAATAATCAACAATTAAGAGCATTTTCTAACGGAAATCAGGTTTCGGTAGACAATCCAGTAACTTCGGTTTTACCCTCATTAAATATTGGTTATAACTTTAATGAAAAATCATTATTGAGATTAGCTTACAGTAGAACTGTTAATCGTCCTGAGTTTAGAGAAATTGCTCCATTTTTATTTTATGATTTTGAATATGAAGTATTAAAATTTGGAAACGAAAATTTAGAAGTTGCTACAATTGATAATATCGATTTTAGATACGAATGGTATCCTAACAAAGGAGAGACAATATCATTAGGAGGTTTTTTCAAAAATTTTGATAAACCAATTGAGCAAATTATTCAAAGAACTGCTGAAGATCCTTCTTTTAATTTTAAAAACGCAAATAGTGCTGTTACGTATGGCGTAGAATTGGAATTAAAAAAATCGTTAAAAGACATAACTGACATTCCTATTTTAAATAGAATTTCTGTTAACTTAAATGCTTCTTATGTTTTTTCTGAAGTTGATTTAGGTGATGCAGCTCAATCACAAGATAAGAAAAGAGCATTACAAGGTCAATCGCCTTACATTATAAATGGCGCAATTGGTTATGACGATGAAAAAGGCTTAAGTATTAATCTTCTTTATAACCGATTTGGAAATAGAATTTTCTCAGTAGGCGATGATGCTTTCAATACTTATTATGAAATTGAACGCGATCAATTAGATGCAACCATTTCAAAAAAATTCAATAAACTAAAAGTAAAACTTGGTTTCCAAAATATTATCGATGCTCCTTTCAAATTAATGGAAGATTCCAATAGAGATAACAAAATTGATTCAAAAAATGATAACACAATTTCTTCTTTTAAAAGAGGAGTGTTATTCTCATTAGGACTTTCCTATAATCTATAATTAAAAACAACTCATAATACATTCAAAATGAAAAAAATTATCTTAATAGTATTAATTTCTAGTTTATTTTCTTCTTGTTTAAAAGACGATTTAACTTTTGGGACAGATGGTGATTCAGAAAACTTTGTAGTTCTTTCTGGAGATTTAAGTACTCAAACACTTTCAAGAGGAGTACGTTACTTACTTAGAGGTCAGGTTTTTGTAAAAGACACCAAAGTCCTTACTATAGAACCTGGAAGTGTAATTTTTGGCGATAAAGCAACAAAAGGGACACTAATTATTACACCTGGCGGTAAATTGATTGCAGAAGGAACTGCAGCATTACCGATTGTTTTTACTTCATCTCAAACAGTAGAATCCAGAGATAGAGGAGATTGGGGCGGATTAGTAATCTTAGGTAAAGCATTAGTAAATCAAACAAATCCTGCAATAGAGGGAATAAATCCTCCTGTTATTTATGGCGGAACTGATGATTCTGATAATTCTGGTTCATTAAAATATGTACGTGTAGAATATGCTGGAATTGAATTGACTCCGAATAATGAAACCAATTCTATTACTTTAGGAGGTGTAGGAAGTGGAACATCTATGGAATATTGTCAAGTTTCTTATGGTGGTGATGACGGTTTTGAATTATTTGGTGGCGCAATAAATGGGAAGTATTTAATATCATTAGGAATGTGGGATGATGATTATGATATTGATTTCGGCTACAGCGGAAAAATTCAATTTGCATTAGCAGTACGTTACCCTACTTTTGCAGATCAATCTGGTTCTAATATTATTGAAACTGATAATGGTCCAAATGACAACGTAACTTCTTTAATAACCAATGGAGTACTTACAAACTTAACTGCAATTGGGCCAAGATTAACAAATGCTCAAATTATAAATGCAAACTATCAACATGCAATTGACATGAGAAGAAGAACTGCATTAACGATTGCTAATTCTGTTTTTGTAGGAATGCCAAGAGGAATTCGTATGAATCAACAATCTGTTTATGATAATTATAATTCAGGAACATCAGGAATTTTATTAAACAATATAATGTCGGCTCCAGCTACAACATTTTCTGTTGGAACCGGAATGACAGCAACCGTTGCTAATATTCAAACGTATTGGAATAATAAAGGAAATGTTACAGTTCCTGGAATCGATTTTGAAACTCCTGTCACAGGAATTTATTCGACATTAGGATTTAATTTAAATATTTTATACGGAAATAATACACAAAACTTCTACCCACAAAATCCAAATTTTGAGGTTACAAGCGGAACGTTAACATCGGGCGCTTCGTTTGCTCATCCAAAATTAACAAATCCATTTTTTACAACAACAACATACAGAGGTGCATTTGGAGCTACAGATTGGACTGCTACTTGGGCAGAATTTGTTCCAAATCTAAAAGCATATTAATACATTATTTTGTTTAATTTTGAAGAGTTCAATCAATAAAGATTGAACTCTTCTTATTTTAGTATCCTATGAAATATTTTTATTTGCTTTTTTTGTTGGCTATGGTTGGTTGTAATAAGGAAACAAAGAATATTCTTCCAAAACAACATCTTACTACAAATGAACAAGAACTCTTCAAATACAAAATTGTAAGGTATATCGAACGATTGGCTAAATATGCAACTGATGAAAACAAATTTGAATCAAAATTTGATGAAGAATACAAACAAATGGCTAAGAATTGTAACTTAATATTTTATTATAAAGACAATGAAAACAACATTTATTTTGCAATTTCAAAAATTGCACCAAGCGTAAAATTAAAAAAAACAGCGACAGTTGGAAAGTTAAAGTACAACGAGAAAGATTCTATTATCCTTTATGAAGAAGTTTTTAGAACATGGAAAATGGAACCAAATGAACTTACCAAAAAAACGCATCTTCTTTTTAGTAAATTAATCAATAATATGGATCTTTCTTCCTATTACACAAAAAATTCAAAACCTGATTTTTATATTGAATTTCCTGATGAAACTACCTATTATGATACCGTAAACAGAAAATGGAAAATAAAATAATAAGTTGCTATTTTAAATTATTTCAATAAAAAAAGCCCCTCAGTTGAGGGGCTTTTAGTAACTTAACTAATTTTAATTTTTATCCGCAATTGGATTCTGATTTAAATTTTTAATAGCAACTATTCTGTTGTCAGAAAAATTAACTTCTTTCGTGGTAACATTATTTGAAAAATAAGTCCATTTTCCAGATTTTACACCATTAGAATATTCTGCAATCGTTTTAACATTGCCTTTTACATCATACGACGTCCATTTGCCATTCAATTTGCCATTTTTAAAATAACCTACTTGTTCAATATTCCCATTTTCATAGTAATATGTTGCTTTAACCAATTGTCCATCCGCTTCTAAAACTGGTTCGTTTTTTTGGCTAAAAACAATTCCAGACATCATTATCACAACAATTAAAATATACTTTTTCATAATTAGAGGGGTTTTAATTAATAATTCGATAACAAATATATAAATTATTTTACAATAAAAAAACTTTTTCTTAACAATTTAATAACATTAGCAAAATTTTATTGGTTTTTGAGAATTTAGCAATTAAAAATAATCGAGAATTATATAAAGACCTGTTAATTTTTTGGTTTTGGTATGGTATTTGAAATATTTTAATTATATTTGTACTAACCGAATCGAACTCATGACAAAAAAATACTTATATATAATTTTTTTTATTTTCTCTTTTGTCACAACAAATGTTGTTGCACAAGAAGGAAAATCGCTTGCAAAGTCCCAAGAAACAATTATTGAGGGTTTGAGTTTTTACCCTAACCCTGTTACGAATGGTAAGGTTTATATTTCTTCAAAACTCAATGCCGATAAACAAATAACTATTTTTGATGTTTTAGGCAAAAAAGTACTTCAAACATTACTTACTTCAAGAGAATTAAATGTAGGATCTCTCTCACCTGGCGTTTACATTATTAAAATTGAAGAAGGCGAAGCTACTGCTACTAGAAAATTAATCATTAGATAGTTAAACATTTATTATTTAACTATTTTTTTACTTTAGAAAATTTTAAATATAAAAATTGTCATTATATTTGTACTCTAATTTAATATTTAAAAAAAATGAAAAAAATTTACTTATTTGCTTTTTTATTGTCTTCATTTGTTACAATAAATGCACAAGTTGTAATTAGCCAAATTTATGGCGGTGGTGGAAATACTGGAGCTACTTATACTCATGATTTTATTGAGTTATTTAATAGAGGTGCTTCAGCTCAAAACTTAAATGGATGGTCTGTTCAATATGCCTCTGCTACAGGACCAACAAATCCACCATTATGGATTAAAACCAATCTTTCGAATTTTACTTTACAACCTGGTCAATATTATTTAATTCAACAATCTATTGGAACAAACCCAGCTTTGGCTTTACCAACACCAGATTTAAATGGAATAGGAAATACTACAGGTAGTGACGGCTTGCCATTAGCTACAGGAATTTCTATGAGTGGTAGTAATGGAAAAGTAATTTTAGTTAATACAACTGTAGGAGAAACTACTGTAAATCCAACAGGTCCACAAATTATTGACAAAGTAGGTTATGGAACTACTCCAACAGGTTTTGAAGGAACTGGACCAACTGGAACTGCACTAACAAATACTACATCTGCTCAAAGAAATAGCATAGGTTGTACAGACACTAACAGCAATCCTTCTGATTTTACAGCTGCTTTACCTGTGCCAAGAAATAGTTCAACTGCATTTACAAATTGTTCTCTAGGAAATAACGAAAACGAAATCGCTGGATTAAATATTTATTCAAACAATAAAACACTTTACGTAACATCTGATAGTTCAAGTGACAAAAATATTACAGTTTATGATTTATTAGGTAAAGTAATAATTAATGTTACTATTGAAAACCAACCTATAAATGTTTCAAACATTGCAACTGGAGCTTATATTATCCAAGTTACTGAAGAAGGGAAAACGACTACTAAAAAATTAGTTATTCAATAATTAATTTTAAAATTATACTTAAAAGCTCTAACGTAAGTTGGAGCTTTTTTATTTTTATTACTTTTGTATTTATACTATTTGTTTCAGAAACTAATAACAAATGATTTCCTCTCAAGACATTTTTACTATTAATAATCAAAAACAATTTGAAAAAATAGTTTTAAAGGTATTTCGATTTCAATACGAAAAAAATAGTCTCTATCGTAAATTTTGCGAATTATTGAAAGTAGAAAAAGGAAGTGTAAAATCGTTACAACAAATTCCGTTTTTACCCATTCAGTTTTTTAAAAATCATGACGTACTTTCTTCATCAGATACAGTTAAAGAAATATTTACAAGTAGCGGAACTACTGGATTACTAACCAGCAAACATTTAGTAACAGATATTTCTTTATACGAACAAAGCTATCAGCTTGCTTTTTCAGAATTTTATGGAAACATTGAAGATTATGTTGTTTTAGCATTACTTCCTTCCTATTTAGAGCGCGAAGGTTCGTCGTTAATTTATATGATTAACGATTTGATTCAATTATCCAAAAATGATAACAGCGGTTTTTATTTACATAATTATAACGAACTTATTTCCAAATTAATTGAATTGGATTCGTCAGGAAAGAATGTTATTTTAATTGGTGTTACTTATGCTTTATTGGATTTAATTGAACTACAAAGTTTCCAATTAAAAAATACCATCATTATGGAAACAGGTGGAATGAAAGGCAAACGAAAAGAAATCATTCGTGAAGAATTACACAATCAACTTTGCAAAGGTTTTGGGGTTTCTGTAATTCATTCTGAATACGGAATGACCGAATTATTATCGCAAGCGTATTCATTAGGAAACGGTATTTTTGAATGTCCAAACTGGATGCACATTTTAATTCGCGATACAGAAGATGCTTTTTCTTACGTTAAACCAAATAAAACTGGAGGAATAAATGTTATTGATTTGGCGAATATCAATTCGTGTTCGTTCATAGCTACACAAGATTTAGGTAAAAAACACAAGAACAATTCGTTTGAAGTATTAGGACGATTTGATAATTCTGATATTCGCGGTTGTAATTTAATGGTGATATAACTTGAACGAAATTATGAAATTCAAAATTCTATTTTTTTTCTTTTTTTCTATCATTTCCTTGGGACAAAATGCACCAATACTATTAAAAATTGATGCTATAACTTCTTTAGATTCTATTCCAAATGAAAGGAAGTTTACAATTAATTATAGTATTGAAAATTTAAATGATAAAGAAGTCTCTTTTTTTCTAAAACCTAATTATCTAATTTCTAATTCTAGCGCATCAATGACCAGAGCTGTTTCCTATACTATTTATCAGAACAAAGAAGCTATTGATATTGACAAAATTTTTGGAAACAGAAAAAACGATTTGTTTTGGCAGAGTATAGAAAATGCAAAAACGGAGGAAGAGAAAAGAATTCTATTTGAAAACCAATTAAAAGAAATGAAGATTGATGTAGCTTCTGATCTTAAAAAAGCTGAAGAAGACGATAATTATTTTTGGAAAAAGGACAATAAAGATTTATTATCAGACATTATTATACTAAGTCCAAATCAAAAAAAATCTTTTTCAAAAACAGTATTTTGGTTCAAAAAAAGATATTTCAAAATTGACGATATAGAATATTATCTTGACGAAATACTTCCGCATTACTTAGAGCTTACCATCAATTTAATGAAAGAAGAATTTAGAGACAAACTTTCGGATCAAGAATTCCAAAAAATAATGACTGACAAATCATTTATCAAAGGTTGGTTTACATCTAACCGAGTAGAAATTAATTTTAAAGAATAAAAAAAGAGATATTTAAAGTATCTCTTTTTTTATTCTTGAGTTCCTTTCGGTTAAACAATCCTCAAAACAAAATAATTTTTCTTCCCACTTTGCAACAATACAAATTGATTGTTAATCAAATCATTCGTTGACAAAATAAATTTTTCGGTTACTTTTACTTTATTTACAGCAATTGAATTGGCAGCCAAAGCACGTCGGGCTTCGCCATTCGATTTAAAAAAACCTGACCTTTCGTTTAAAACAGCAATAATATCAATTCCTTTTTCCAATTCCGATTTCGAAATTTCGGCTTGCGGAACACCATCAAAAACATCTAAAAATGTTGCTTCATCCAATTGTTTTAAATCATCAGCTGTAGCATTTCCAAAAAGGATGTTGGATGCTTGAATCGCTTTTTCCAATTCATTTTCACCATGAACTAATATTGTGATTTCTTGCGCTAAACGTTTCTGTAAAATGCGCAAATGAGGAGCTTCATAGTGTTCCGCAATCAGTGTGTCAATCGTATTTTTATCCAAAAACGTAAAAATCTTAATGTATTTCTCTGCATCGACATCGGTTGTATTTAACCAAAATTGGTAAAATTTATATACAGATGTTTTATCTGCAGTTAACCATACATTTCCGCCTTCGCTTTTACCAAATTTCGAACCATCGGCTTTTGTAATTAACGGACACGTCATTGCAAATGCTTTGGCACCTTCTCCATTCATTCGTCGCACCAATTCGGTTCCGGTTGTAATATTTCCCCATTGATCACTTCCGCCCATTTGTAACAAACAATTGTGTGTTTTATACAAATGATGAAAATCATAACCTTGAATTAATTGGTACGTAAACTCGGTAAAACTCATTCCTTCTCCTTCTGCACTCAATCGTTTTTTAACTGAATCTTTCGCCATCATATAATTCACTGTAATGCGTTTTCCAACATCACGTGCAAAATTGATAAACGAAAAATCCTTCATCCAATCATAATTATTAACCAAAATCGGAGCATTGTTTTTAGTCGACTTAAAATCTAAAAATCGAGATAAAACTACTTTTATTCCCGCTACATTTTTTTCTAAAGTCACTTCGTCTAGCAAATTACGTTCGTCCGATTTTCCGGATGGATCGCCAATCATTCCAGTAGCACCACCAACTAAAGCAATTGGTTTATGTCCAAAATTACCTAAATGCACCAACAAAATTATAGGAACCAAACTTCCTATATGTAACGAATCACTAGTTGGATCAAACCCAATATATGTGGTTGTCATTTCTTTTAAAAGTTGTTCTTCGGTTCCTGGCATTATATCGTGCACCAATCCTCGCCATTGTAATTCTTCGACTAAATTCTTCATTCTATTTTTTATTTGCACAAATATAATCTAATTAGATAATTTGAAAATGAGAAAATTTAATAATTATTCAGTAGCGAACGGTTCGGTCAATCATTGCGAGGTTATTCCCTTGCATCTGGGCAAAACAGGAATGGTTTTTTGTAAAATCTGTGAAAATCAGCAAAATCAGTGTCGTAAGCGTTCCATTTTAACAAAATTCACCAAACACAAATTAAATAAACTCCTTCCTTTTTTAGACAATTTACATTCTCATAATAACTTTTAATAACCTTTGCGCCTTTGTGTCTTCATGGCAAAATAGTATCTTTACCAAATGATATTAGTTACAGGCGGAACTGGTTTGGTTGGTGCACATTTACTATTACATTTGCTAGAAAAAGGCGAAAGAGTTCGTGCAATTTATAGAAATGAAAAAAATATTATAAAAGTAAATTCACTTTTTAAATACTATAATAAAGCCGAAATATTTTCTGAAATTGTATGGATTCAAGCCGATATTTTGGATATTCCTTCCTTAGAAATCGCGTTTGATAACATCGATTTTGTTTATCATTGTGCTGCATTAATTTCATTTAACCCAAAAGATGAAGACCAACTCCGTAAAGTAAATATTGAAGGAACTGCCAATATTGTTAATTTTTGTATTGCTAAAAAAATTAAAAAACTTTGTTATGTAAGTTCCATTGCTACGCTTGGTGAACTAGCTCAAAACGAAGTTATCATCACTGAAAATACCGAATGGAATCCTGAAAAATTGCACAACGATTATGCCATTTCAAAATATGGAGCCGAAATGGAAGTTTGGCGTGGTCAACAAGAAGGTTTATCAATAGTAATTGTAAATCCAGGTGTTATTTTTGGTCCGTGTTTTTGGAATCAAGGAAGTGGCACTTTTTTTACCTCAATTAAAAAAGGGATTCCGTTTTACACAAATGGCTCAACTTCCTATGTTGCAGTTACAGATGTTGTAAAAATTATGTTTCTACTGATGAACTCTGATTGTAAAAGTGAACGATTTATTATCGTAGCAGAAAACATTTCTTTTAAAGATATTATATACTTAATTGCTTCTAAAATTAATGCAAGAAAACCTAAAATTGAAGCGAAATCATGGATGCTAAACATAGCATGGAAATTGGATTGGTTTAGTTCTTTAGTTTTCAGAACTAAAAGAAAAATTACGAAACAAAGTTCGATTTCCATTCAAAATTCAGATTTAATTTCTAATGAAAAAGTGACATCTTATTTAAATTATTCATTTGAAAAAATTAGTAATTATTTGGATTTGATTGTATCCGATTTTAAAAAAGAACATTAAAAAATATGAATTCATTAATCAGAACAACATCTGACAATAAAGATTTTCAAAATCTAGTTGTTTTATTAGACGCATTTTTAAAAATAACTGATGGTGATGATCATGCTTTTTACGACCAATTCAACAAAGTTGATACAATAAAAAATGTTGTTGTGGTTTATTTCAAAAATGAACCTGTTGGTTGTGGTGCTTTTAAAGAATACGATTCAAAAACTGTCGAGATTAAAAGAATGTTTGTTAAAGATGATTTTCGTGGAAAAGGAATTGCTTCACAAATTTTATTAGCATTGGAATTGTGGGCAAAAGAAAGTAAGTATTCTGAATGTATTTTAGAAACTGGAATCAGGCAAACTTCAGCTATTGCACTATATTTAAGATCTAATTACACTGTGATTCCGAATTATGGTCAATATAAAAATGTGATTGAAAGTGTATGTATGAAAAAAATTATTTAACTACTCCTTGCTCTTCATTTGCCTTTGAAGGTTTTTCACCATTTAAATTTATATTTTCTAAGTTTAAACGCTCTTTTACTCTCTCGTACATTTTTTTATAATTCTTGATATCAGCAGCATAATATTTTGAATTATTTGCAAATGTTACACTATCAATATTGTATTTTTTCTTCAAAAAAACTGTTGTTGAAGGATAGTTTTGTTTATTAGAATATCCTTGAGATTTAATTGCATCAAGTAAGGATAAATCATAAATAATATCTTCCATTTGATTTTCATCAATCAACTTTTTTGGTTTTGGTACAACTGTATCTTTACAGCTTAGAATAAGTATAAAAATCGCTAAAAACACTAAAGGTAATTTATTCATTTTAATCGTTTATCTATTAAAAAGTAATCGTTTCCCAACTCGAATATCTTTGAAATTAAAATTATGATAGACCAATTGTCCATTAACAAAAGTATGTGTAATTCTTGATTTAAAATTGATTCCTTCAAAAGGTGACCATCCACATTTATAAAAAATATTTTCCTTTTTAACATTCCATGGTAATGCCGAATTTACAATTACTAAATCGGCATAATAACCCTCTTTTATAAATCCGCGTTTTTCAATTTTAAAAATCTTAGCCGGATTATGAGCCATTTTTTCTACAATTTTTTCTATCGAAATTTTGCCTTGATGATGTGCTTCAAACATAGCAACAACAGCATGTTGAACAAGAGGTCCGCCAGAGGGAGCTTTTGTATACACTTGCTGTTTTTCTTCTAAAGTATGAGGTGCATGATCGGTTGCAATAACATCTATTCTATCATCTAACAAAGCTTCCCAAAGTGCTTTTCGGTCATTAGCCGATTTAACAGCTGGGTTCCATTTAATTAGATTGCCTTTTATTGGATAATCTTCGTCAGAAAACCAAAGATGATGAATGCAGACTTCGGCAGTAATCTGTTTATCTTCTAAAGGTATTTTATTGGTAAACAAATCTAACTCTTTAGCCGTAGAAATATGAAAAACATGTAATCTCGCATTAGTTCTTTTAGCTAATTCAATTACTCTTAGAGTTGATTTATAACAAGCTTCAACGCTTCGAATTTCGGGGTGAAATTTTACAGGAATATCTTCGCCATATTCTGCTTTATATTTTTCTAAATTTTCTTTAACTGTATTTTCATCTTCACTATGAACTGCAATTAATAATTTAGTATTGGAAAATATTTTTTCTAAAGATTCTGAACTATCTACTAACATATCTCCTGTTGATGAACCTAAAAACAATTTTAATCCAGCTACATTCTTTGGATTTGTTTTTAAAATTTCTTCCAAATTATCGTTAGTTCCACCCATCATAAAAGAATAATTGGCAAAAGAAGTTTGAGAAGCAATTTCGTATTTTTGTTCTAATAACTCCTGAGTAATAGCATTCGGAATTGTATTTGGCTGCTCGATAAACGATGTAATTCCACCTGCAATTGCCGCTCTACTTTCAGAAGCAATAGTGCCTTTATGAGTCAATCCTGGCTCACGAAAATGCACTTGATCATCAATTGCGCCCGGAATAAGGTAGCTTCCTTCGGCATCGATAACTTGACAGTCGGAACTTTTATGACTTATACTTTCGGCTATTTCAGTTATAAATTCGCCTTCAATTAGCACATCTCCATCAAAAATTATTCCTTCGTTTACAATTTTTGCATTCTTAATTAATATAGTATTCATCTTTTTATTTTCACTTTTCGATTTATTATTAAAGATAAAAATCGGTTTCTTTTATAGTTTATTAAAAAACTTTTTTATTCGTAACGATAAGACGCCAAATACGGCCTCTTTAATTATTGATCCACTCATTTTGGATTGACCTTTAGTTCGATCTGTAAAAATTACTGGAACTTCTTGAATGGTATATCCTTTGGCGAAAACTCTGTATTTCATTTCAATTTGAAAAGCATAGCCAATAAATTTTATTTTATCGAGGTTGATGTTTTCTAACACTTCGCGTTTATAGCAAATAAATCCAGCTGTAGCATCCATAATTTTCATTCCGGTTATTAATCGAACATATACCGAAGCAAAATACGACAATAATACTCTGCTTAATGGCCAGTTTACAACATTTACACCTGTTACATATCGAGATCCAATAGCCAAATCGGCGGTATCAAAATGACATGCTGAATACAATTTCTCTAAATCATTAGGATTGTGTGAAAAATCGGCATCCATTTCATAAATAAATTCATACTCTTTTTCTAAAGCCCATTTAAATCCGTGAACATAAGCTGTTCCTAATCCTGCTTTTTTATTTCGTTGTTCTAAAAACAATTGCTCTGGAAACTCTTTTTGAAGATCTATAACTTTTTTGGCAGTATTATCTGGAGAATTATCATCAATTATTAATACATGAAATGGCTTTGATAATGAAAACACTGCTCGTATAATACTTTCAATATTTTCTATCTCATTATAAGTAGGAATAATAACTATACCGCAATTCATAAATAAAAGAATAATTAGTGCAAAAATACTCATTTTATAACTTTAGAATCTAAATAATATTATAATACTGTTAAAGAAATAAATTTTAGTAATTTTGATGCCGATGATAGCACTTGAATTACATCTTAGAATAATTGAGAATAAAGATTGGGCAACCATTGTATTTGTGGCGTCTTTTGCATTAGTTGTAATTGCAAAATCTAGCTTTGAAAATCGATTCTATGATTTTATTCGAATAATAGTATCCGATAAATATTTGAAAATTTACAAAGAAAGCACTCACTTAATGAGTAGTTTTAATGTGATTTTATTTTTGATAAATCTGATTTCATTATCTTTTTTCATTCAAATTGTTTTTCATCATTTTGGTTATTGTTCTAAAACAGATTGGGTTGTATTTGTACAAATATTCACTTTACTAAATGTATTTATTCTTTCTAAATTTCTTATCGAAAAAATAATTGCAGAAACTTTTAATATTGAAGAAGTTATTGAACAGTTTAATTTACTGAAAGTAAGCTATCGAACTTTCATAGGATTGCTTTTATTGCCAGTAACTATTTTTCTTTTTTATAGTGATTATTCAACTAATTCTATTTTTATAGTAATTATTTCTACATTATTAGTAGTAAACGCTATAACTTATTTGCTTTCTTTAAAAATTTATCAAAATTTAATAATACCCAAGTTGTTTTATTTTATTTTGTATCTTTGCGCACTTGAAATAGCACCATACTATTTCTTATATTATTTGATTACGAAAAAATAGAAGAAGAATGTCAAATTTGAAAGTGAAAACGATTTTGGTGTCACAACCAGAACCTAAGGTAGAAAATTCACCTTATTTTGATTTACAGCAAAAGCACAAGGTTAAAATTGATTTTCGTTCTTTTATACACGTAGATGGTGTAAGTGCTAAAGACATTAGGGCTCAAAAAATTGACCTTAATAATTTTACAGCAATTATACTAACGAGTAAAAATGCCGTTGATCATTTTTTTAGAGTTGCAGAAGAAATGCGTTATAAAGTTCCCGAAGATTTAAGATATTTTTGTCAATCAGAAGCGATTGCGTTTTATCTTCAAAAATATGTTGTTTACAGAAAGCGTAAAATTTATGTTGGTCAAAAAGATTTTGCCGATCTAACTACACTTTTTAAAAAATACAAAGAAGAAAAATACTTATTACCTGCTTCTGATCAATTGAATGCAGATGCTCCTATAACATTAAACAATTTGAAAATAAATTGGACTCAAGCTATTTTTTACAAAACAGTTATGAGTGATTTATCCGATTTGGCAGATGTTTATTACGATGTTTTAGCATTTTTTAGTCCTACTGGAATTAAATCATTATTTATGAATTTTCCTGACTTTAAACAAAATGAAACTCGAATTGCGGTTTTCGGAAGTACAACTCAAAAAGAAGCTTTGGAACACGGACTGCGAATTGACATATTAGCTCCAACTCCAGAAACACCTTCTATGACAATGGCTTTAGAAAAATATATTGCAGAAGCTAATAAAGGAAAGTAATTGCTACAACAACACATAAAAAAGTCTCACAAAATAAGTGAGACTTTTTTTGTATAATGTATTATTGTTTCTTTACAATTGAGGTCCCGCTTTTACTAGATTTTCACCTTCTGCATTATCTGTATATTGAACAAAGTTTTTGACAAAAAGCCCTGCTAAATCCGACGCTTTAGTATTCCATTCACTAACATCATTATAGGTGTTTCTTGGGTCTAAAATAGCAGAATTTACATCATGCAAAGTAGTTGGGACTTCAAAATTAAACGTCGGGATTATTTTTGTTTCAACCTTTTCAATAGAACCATCTAAAATTGCATCAATAATTGCTCTAGTATCTTTAATAGAAATGCGTTTTCCTGTTCCGTTCCAACCCGTGTTAACCATATAAGCTTTGGCATTGTGTTGCTTCATTTTCTTCACCAATTCTTCACCATATTGTGTTGGATGTAATGATAAAAATGCTTTTCCAAAACATGCCGAAAAAGTAGGAGTTGGTTCGGTAACACCTCTTTCTGTTCCTGCTAATTTTGCTGTAAATCCTGAAAGAAAATAATATTTTGTTTGTTCAGGAGTTAATTTAGAAACTGGCGGCATTACTCCAAATGCATCAGCAGTTAAGAAAATAACTTTGGTTGCATGACCTGCTTTTGAAACCGGTTTTACAATATTATGAATGTGATTTATAGGATAAGCTACTCTGGTATTTTGAGTTACTGAACCATCTTTAAAATTAATCTTCCCATTTATATCAACAGTAACATTTTCTAATAACGCATTTTTTTTAATGGCTCCAAAAATATCTGGCTCGTTTTCGGCACTTAAATCAATGGTTTTGGCATAACAACCGCCTTCAAAATTGAAAACACCATCGTTGTCCCAACCATGTTCATCATCGCCAATTAATTCTCGTTTAGGATCTGTAGATAAGGTGGTTTTTCCGGTTCCTGACAATCCAAAGAAAACTGCAACATCGCCATCAGCTCCTTTGTTTGCTGAACAGTGCATCGATGCAATTCCTTGTAATGGTAAGTAATAATTCATCATTGAGAACATTCCTTTTTTCATTTCACCACCATACCAAGTACCACCAATAATTTGAACTTTTTCGGTTAAATTAAATGCAACATATACTTCTGAATTCAATCCGTGGGCAGCATAATCTTTAAAACTTGTTTTAGAACCATTCATTACTATAAAATCAGGCTCACCAAAAAATTCTAACTCTGAATCAGTTGGGCGAATAAACATGTTTTTTACAAAATGAGCTTGCCAAGCCACTTCCATAATAAAACGCACTTTCAATCGTGTATTTTCATTAGCACCACAAAAAGCATCTACAACAAATAATTTTTTATTAGAAAGTTGCTCAACAGTAGTTTCTTTTAAAGCATTCCATGTAGTTTGAGAAATTGGTTTATTATCATTTACTGCTTTTTCAGAGTTCCACCAAATAGTGTTTTCTGTAAGAGCATCTTTAACTATGTATTTATCTTTTGGTGATCTCCCTGTAAATTCGCCAGTCATTACATTTACTGCTCCAAGTTCTGTAAGTTGACCTCTTTCGTAACCAATTAAATTCGGATTTAATTCTTCATCATATAAAGTTTCAAATGAAGGATTGTACACTATCTCTTTAGTATTTAGAATACCATATTTTTCTAACGAAATCGATTTCGCGATTTGAGCAAAGTTCTGCATTGAAATATATTTTTGAGTAATTATAGTAAGAGTGCAAAGTTAAAAATTATATTTTAGATACGATTGAAATACTTAACTTTTATCATTTTTCTTTAAAAAATTAACAACTAACATTCCCCATGCTGCTATTAAAAGTACTCCGCCTATTGGTGTTAAAAAACCAAGGGTTTTAAAATCAACATTAGAAATTGACATTGTTGCCAATAAATATATTGACCCTGAGAAAAAAATTACTCCAAGAATAGTCAAAACTAAAATTGTTTTTTTTGTTTTAGCTGGCAATTGATTGTTCAATCCTATAAACAATAAAAACAATGCATGATACATTTGATATTTTACACCAGTTTCAAAAGTTGCTAACTGGTCTAATGTTAGTACTTTTTTCAAAGCGTGTGCACCGAAAGCACCTAAAATAATTGCTGTCATTCCAAAAAAACCTGCCGTGACTATTATTTTTTTGTTCATTGTTAAGATTATTAAAATAAAAAACAAATTTATCTGTTCTATAATAAACCCGAAAGGATTTTAGTCTTTATTTTGTGCGGAAACGTTGAAAATACCAATTTTAAAAATTTATATTTGTAACTTAATTTTTTTAGCATGAAAACGAAGATTCAAGAATACAAAAAAATCAATTTAAAAACAATATTCATAAAATTTCTATTTATTATTTTACCCATTTTGATTTTCTGTTCTTTTACCGACGAAAATAAAATAATTATTCCTTCTGGCGAGAAATTAGTTTTTTCAGGTTCTTACAACATGAGTGGATTAATGACTCAATTAGCACAAGTAACTTTATCAACAGAAACAATTACTACTTCAAAAAATAACTATTTACATTTAAATTGTGAATTAGCAACCTATGCTAAATGGGATAAATTCTTTAAAATTCGTGATGTATACGAATCCTATGTTGATCCAATTACTTTAAAATCAAGCTTGTACAAACGAAGTATTGATGAAGGTGGCTATACTAAAAAAGAAAAATATGTTTTCAAAGGGAATTCGGTAACAAGTACTTCTAAAAAAAGAAAAAAACCCGAAACTACTAAAACCTTTACAATTGGAAGCGCAACTCAAGATGTAATTTCAATGATCTATAAATTAAGAAACATGGATTTAACCAAAATGAAAACTGGACAAACGCAATCGTTTACTATCGTTTTTGATGAAAAACAAATTCCGGTAACGGTAAAACTTTTAGGAAATGAAACAGTTTTTGCAGGAAATTTAGGTTCTAAAAATTGCTACAAACTATCTATTGGAGCGAAAACAGACGTATTAAAAGGCAAAGATAAAAACCTAATATACTTAACTGCGGATGCTAAAAAAGTTCCAACCTTAATGAAATTTAGCATTCCTGTTGGCACCGGACAGTTAGCATTAACCTCAGCATCTGGAATTTAATATTAAATAGTATGAGAAAATTACTTTTGATTTTAGCTATTGTATTCACAAGTATTGGAATAGTATTCTCTGTTTTACCATTAGGCACATTAGCGCTTTTACCAATAGTAATTGGTGCTATTTTCGCTTTCATTGCGTTATTAAAGTCAGATGATACTTTGAAAAAACTACCAAAATGGTTAGTAATAACATCGATGATTTTTTTAGTTTTTGTAATTGGCAAAACCTATTTTATTAAAGATGAAGTAGCTTTAGACACTCAATTTGAAAAAGAAAAACTAGAAACTAAAAAAGAAGCACAAAAAGAATTAGAGGAATTAGAAGGATTGGAATAAGTTTTTAAATCGATTTTTAAAAATTTCTTTAGCTTTGCAATCTATTACAAATATACCATGAGAAACATTCTTATCATTGGCGCTGGGCGTTCCGCTTCTTCTTTAATTCACTATCTTTTAAGTAAATCAGAGAATGAAAAATTGCATCTAACTATTGGTGATTTATCATTAGAATTAGCGCAACGAAAAACAAATAATCATCCCAATGCAAAGGCAATTCAATTGGATATCACAAATGAATCGCAACGAAATATCGAAATTCAAAAAGCCGATATCGTAATTTCTATGTTGCCAGCTCACATGCATATTGAGGTTGCAAAAGATTGTATTACTTTCAAAAAACACATGGTTACTGCTTCCTATATTTCAGATGCAATGCAAAATTTGGATGCTGCTGCTAAAGAAAATAATTTAATTTTTATGAATGAAATTGGTCTCGATCCTGGAATTGATCACATGAGTGCCATGAAAGTAATTGATAAAATTCGTGATAAAGGCGGAAAAATGATTCTCTTTGAATCGTTTTGTGGCGGATTAGTCGCACCTGAATCAGATACTAATCTTTGGAATTATAAATTTACTTGGGCACCAAGAAATGTAGTTTTGGCTGGTCAAGGTGGCGCGGCAAAATTTATTCAAGAAGGAAAATACAAATACATTCCTTACCACAAATTATTTAGAAGAACCGAGTTTTTAATGGTGGAAGGTTACGGAAAATTTGAAGCATACGCCAATCGCGATTCATTAAAATACAGAAGTGTTTATGGTTTAGATGATGTATTAACTTTGTATCGCGGAACCATTCGCAGAGTTGGTTATTCTAAAGCTTGGAATATGTTTGTACAACTCGGAATGACCGATGATTCCTATGTAATAGAGAATTCTGAAACCATGAGTTTTCGCGATTATACCAATTCATTCTTACCATTTCATCCAACCGATTCTGTTGAAATAAAAATGCGTTTGGCATTAAATATTGAGCAAGACGACATTATGTGGGACAAATTGTTAGAGCTCGATTTGTTTAATTCAAAAAAAATAATCGGACTCAAAAATGCTACACCAGCTCAAATTTTAGAACATATTTTAAATACTTCTTGGACTTTACAAGCTAACGATAAGGACATGATTGTGATGTACCACAAATTTGGCTACGAACTTAACGGAGAACAACACCAAATCGATTCCAAAATGGTATGTATTGGCGACGATCAAACCTATACAGCAATGGCAAAAACCGTTGGTTTACCTGTTGCAATGGCAACGTTGCAAATTTTAAACGGAAATATAAAAACGCCTGGCGTTCAATTGCCAATTCGCGAGGAAGTATATCTTCCTATCTTAAAAGAATTGGAAGAATTTGGTGTGATTTTTAAAGAAACTCAAATGCCTTATGTAGGTTACAATCCTGATAAATTAACTACTACGAATTAGTTGCTGAGTGACTGAGAAACTGAATTGCCGAGTTGTCATTGCGAGAGCTTGTCCCGATTTTTTCGGGAAACGTGGCAATCAGAAGCGAAAGTTTTGGGCTTTCTTGGTTTCCTTTTTCCCGCTTTACGTCATGCGCGGCATTTCCTCCAATCGGGGCTAAAGAATAATCCATTTTTGCTAAATTGCGTAAAACTTTGCGTTTTTAGGTTAAATTACTTTCAATTTAAAACATAATTCTTACTTTTGCTATAAATTCACAAGCAATGAAAATAAATCAACTACAAATAGAAATCGACGGCATAGACAAAGAAATTCTCCGCGATTTAATGGAAGATGCTCGAAAACCAATTCTGCAAATCGCAAATAAGATGGGTATTTCGGGTGCTGCCATTCACCAACGTTTAAAAAAATTAGAAGACGCAAAAGTAATATCAGGTTCTAAATTTATAGTAAACAATAAAGTATTAGGCTATAAAACAATGGCGTTTATTGGAGTTTATCTTGAAAAAGCAGCTAGCAATTCGGAAGCTGTTAGAGAGTTAAAAAAAATTCCTGAAATCCTCGAATGTCATTATACTACTGGAAATTGGAGTATTCTCATCAAAATTATTTGTCGCGATAACGAACATTTAATGCAATTACTTAATAAAAAAATTCAACCAATTGATGGCGTTTCAAGAACAGAAACCTTTATATCTTTGGAACAGCAAATTGAACGACAAATACAATTATAATCTTTTGTCATTTCTCCTTCGTCGAAAATGACAAAACTATTCTTAAAATAATAATACAGATGAACCTCAACAAATTCACAAAAGAAACCGTAACCATAGGTTTTTACATTATTTATATACTTTTTGCTGGTCTATGCTATGAAATTTTTCCTGGCGATACTAAAGTGCCAAATATGGGAGTTCTGTTATTTTTTCTTCTTATTCCTATTGGATTAATTTATGCTATAATTCATGTTATACGACATCTTAACTCGACAGTTAGTTATGTGAAATGTTTTTTAATTCATATCACTGTATGGATTTCCATACTACTCTTTTTAACCAATTATAAGAAATAAAAAAATCCGCTTCAAGTGAAACGGATTTTGATTATTGTTTAAAAAAATTAATCTCTTCTACCTAATATTTGAAATGCCCAATAAAGTAAAGAAGCCAAAGCTCCTAAAGCAGCAACAACATACGTCCTAGCAGCCCATTTTAAAGCATCTTCTGCTCCAGCATACTCTTGTTGACTTAACATATTTTTGTTTTTCAACCAAGCTAAAGCTCTATTACTTGCATCATATTCAACTGGTAAAGTAATAAAACTAAAAGCAGTAGCTATTGCCATTAAAATCAATCCTGCAACAGCAACATACAATCCAATAGAAGTTCCTTTAGAGGCAATTCCTAAAATTAATCCTCCCATAATTAACCATTGCGACATACTAGAAGAAACATTTACAACTGGAACCATTTTAGATCGCATGGTCAACCATTGATACGCTTGTGCATGTTGTACTGCATGGCCACATTCGTGAGCCGCAACAGCAGCAGCAGAAGCATTTCGCTGATTGTAAACACCTTCACTTAAATTAACAGTTTTATTTGCCGGATTGTAATGATCGGTTAATTGTCCGGGTGTAGAAATCACTTTTACATCACGAATACCATGATCTGCCAACATTTTTTCGGCAATTTCTGCTCCTGACATTCCGTTTCGCAAGCTAATTTTCGAATATTGCTCGAATTTGCTTTTTAATCGTGAACTTACTAACCAGCTAAAAAGAGCAATGACACCGATAATTATCATATATGAAAATCCCATATTTTATTATTTTAAAGTTAATGTATAAAGTTAAAAAAAATGTATCAAATTACAAGCCAAAAATTAAAAATGACAATTTGACATTTATACAATTTTTATCCCACCAAATTAATCACTTTTCCAGGAACAATAATCACTTTATTTGGTGTTTTTCCATCCAATTGTTTGATGGTACGCTCATCATTCATTACGATTTCTTGAATTTGAGAAACGGTTAAATCTAGCGATAGTTTTATTGTGAAACGCATTTTACCGTTAAACGAAACGGGGTATTCTTTTTCCGATTCTACCAAATACTTTTCTTCACAAATCGGGAAAGCAACAGTTGAAATAGAACCTTCGTGACCTAATTGATTCCATAATTCTTCGGCAATATGAGGCGCATAAGGCGAAATTACTATTGCTAATGGTTCTAAAATTTTTCGATGATGGCATTTTAAAGTGGCCAATTCGTTAACGCAAATCATAAACTGAGAAACCGAAGTATTGAACGAGAAATTCTCGATATCTTCAGTCACTTTTTTTATGGTTTTGTGTAACGATTTGTACATATCAAAAGTTGGTTCCTCATTTGTAACATTCAACCCTGTATTTTCATCAAAATACAAACGCCATAGTTTTTTTAGAAAACCTGAAACACCCGTAATTCCAGCTGTATTCCATGGTTTGGCTTGTTCGAGTGGACCCAAAAACATTTCATACAATCGCAACGTATCGGCGCCGTAATCATTACAAATATCTTCGGGATTGACGACGTTGTATTTGGATTTTGACATTTTTTCGACTTCGCGAGATACATAAAACACTCCATCTTTTGAAACAAATTCAGCTTCATTATAACGAAAATCTTCAGATTTCAATTTTTCAAAATCTAATTCATTTTTCACATTTACATAATCAACTGGCACATGTGTCTTATAAAAATGATTTCCAAAGCCAAGATTTATTACAACCTTCTCTTTTATTGAAGATTTAGAAATCTCATCAATAATTGGTCTTACAACCATGTTTAATAATTTACTTCTATTCTCCATATGAAGAATCTCTTCTTCATTACTTGGTGTAGAATAACTTTTTCTGATATAATCAATTAGATCACTTGACAAAATAAAGTTTTTTACAAAAGCAGCTTTATTTTGTAATTCTTCGTACAAAACATTTTCTTCTAATGTAAATTCAACAAAACCATTTTTAGATAGCCTAAACCCAATTCTATGAATAAAAGCACTCTCACCCAAAATCATTCCCTGATTAATCAATTTTTTAAATGGTTCTTCGGTTGGTGCGAAACCTTTGTCCTTTAAAAATTTATTCCAAAAACGCGAATACAACAAATGTCCGGTGGCGTGTTCGCTTCCTCCAATGTATAAATCAACACTTTCCCAATATTTTAGTGCATCTTGGCTAGCAAATTCGTTGTCGTTGTGTGCGTCCATATATCGCATCCAATACCATGAACTTCCTGCCCAACCCGGCATAGTATTCAATTCTAGAGGGAAAATCGTCACATTATCAATCAACTGATTACTAACTACTGAACACTGAACACTATTCCAAGCCCAATTCGTTGCGTTTCCTAATGGCGGTTGTCCGTCTTCAGTTGGTAAATAGTTGGCTACTTCTGGTAATACAATTGGCAAATATTTCGCATCAATCATATGTGGTAAACCATTTACATAATATACAGGAAATGGTTCTCCCCAATAACGTTGGCGTGAAAAAACAGCATCGCGCAATCGGTAATTTGTTTTGCCTTTTCCTTGATTGATTTTTTCTAATTCTTTGATGATTTTCTTGGTTCCGTTTTTGTAATCCAGTCCGTTAAGGAAATCGGAATTGATTAACTCATAACCTGTTTTTTCGCCATAAGCCGCTTCCGAAATATCTTGATTAAATATGTTTTTTATTGCTGGCATTCCATCTGTTCCTTTAAAGAAATTGGCAAACGCATAATCTCGTTCATCTCCACAAGGAACAGCCATAACCGCTCCAGTTCCGTAACCTGCTAAAACGTAATCGCCAATCCAAACGGGAATTAATTCTTTAGTAAAAGGATGTTCAGCATAAGCTCCTGTGAACACTCCGGAAATGGTTTTTACATCAGCCATTCTTTCTCTTTCAGAACGTTTTGCAGTCGCTTCAACATAAGCATTTACAACAGTTTTTTGTTCTGGAGTTGTGATTTGAGAAACCAATTCGTTTTCGGGAGCTAAAGTCATAAACGTTACACCGAAAATGGTGTCGGGGCGCGTGGTGAAAACTGAAATGGTTGTAGGTTGTTGGTTATAGGTTGTTGGATTTACATTGAACGTGACCATCGCACCAACCGATTTACCAATCCAATTGCGTTGACTTTCTTTGATGCTTTCGCTCCAATCGATCGTTTCTAAACCTTGTAACAATCGTTCAGCATAGGCAGAAATTCGCATCGACCATTGTGTCATTTTTTTACGAATTACAGAATGGCCGCCACGTTCTGAAACACCGTTTACGATTTCGTCATTTGCTAAAACAGTTCCTAAAGCAGGACACCAATTGACTTCGGTTTCGGCTAAATAGGTCAATCTGTAGTGTAATAGTGTTTTTTGTTGTTCGTCTGCTGAAAATGAATTCCATTCAGAAGCAGTAAAAAAGTCAATATTCTCATCGTAAACCGCATTTACTGTCGTATTTCCTTCTGTCTCAAAAAGAGAAATTAAAGTCGAAATGTCTTCTGCTTTGTCAGTATTTTTATTGTACCACGAATTGAACAATTGAATAAAAATCCACTGCGTATGTTTGTAATAATCGGCGTTTGAGGTACGAACTTCGCGACTCCAATCGAATGAAAATCCGATTTTATCTAATTGTTCTCGATACCGTGCAATATTTTCACGCGTGGTTTTTTCAGGATGTTGACCTGTTTGAATAGCATATTGTTCAGCTGGCAATCCAAATGAATCGTAACCTTGCGGATGCAAAACATTAAATCCTTTGTGCCGTTTGAATCGTGCCACAATATCGGAAGCAATATAGCCCAATGGATGACCTACGTGTAAACCAGCACCAGAAGGATAGGGAAACATATCTAAAACGTAAAATTTTGGTTTGTGCACTTCGCCAGGCTCAGTATAAAAATTATTTGATGCTGCAAAAGTTTGGTTTTCTGCCCAAAATTTTTGCCATTTGGCTTCGATTTTTTCGTGATGGTATTTCATAAATAGAGTTTCTGAGCTACTGAGTAACTGAGTTTACTGTTGTTTGTTGATTAGCCCCGATTGCAGCATATATCCTTTTTGTTTTTCACAAAAAGATAGTGCAAAAGCGGGAAAATGGAAAGCTGAAAAAGCCCGAACCATTCGCTTCTAATAAAAATTAGCTACAAATTTACGTTTAATGTACTAAAATCAAAACTTTAGGCGTTATATTCTGTAAGAACCAAATTTCTTTTTTATTTTTACAGCTTAATTTACAATGTATGTCATCAAATTTTGATAAATTTCAGAAAAGAAGAGTAATTACTTCCTATGTTTCGGTGGTAGTTAGTGTGTTTTTGGTGTTATTTTTACTAGGAATGTTAGGACTTTTTATCATTAACTCTAAACGATTATCTCAAAATTTTAAGGAAAATATTCCAATGACAGTTTTTTTTAAAACTGATGCTAACGATAGTGTTTTTAAAGCATTTGATGCCGAATTAAAAGCCTCTAAATTTGCTAAAGACTATAAATTTGTTTCCAAAGATGATGCAGCCAAAGAGCATGAAAAAGTTTTTGGCGAGAATTTCATGGAGTTTTTAGGAGCTAATCCGTTGAATAATTCGTATGATATTCATTTAAAAGCCGACTATGTTACCAATCCAGGTTTTTCAAAAGCCGAAGGACAAATTAGAGCCAATCCAATGGTTGCCGATGTTGTTTATGACAAGCAATTAATTACTTTGGTAAATGACAACATCAAAAAAGTGACGATGTGGGTTTTAATTATTAGTGCCATTTTTGCAATAATTTCTTTTTTATTGATTAATAGTTCGTTGCGATTATCCATTTATGCCAACCGCTTTATAATAAAAACAATGCAAATGGTTGGTGCTACAAAAGCTTTTATTAGAAAACCATTTGTTAGAAAAAGCGTTATTTTAGGTATTATTGGATCTGTTTTAGCAGTTTTGTTTTTACTAGGAGTTTTGTTTTACCTTCATCTAAACTTTCCGTCTTTAGAGGTTTTTAAAGATATTGAATTGACAATAGTTGTCTTACTTAGTGTTTTAGTTCTCGGTGTTTTGATTACTTGGATAAGTACTTATTTTGCAACACAACGATTTTTGAACTTGAGAACAGACGATTTATACTAATATTAATAATTAAATTGAGAACGGATTGCTTCGTTCCTCGCAATGACATAATGAAAGACAACGAAAATAAAAACGGATTTCTATTTGAAAGTGTAAATTATAAAATATTACTTATAGGTTTGGCAGTAATTGCACTCGGATTTATACTAATGAGTGGCGGAGGAAGTGATGATCCAAAAGTTTTTAACGAAGCGGAATTGTTTAGTTTTAGACGAATTAGATTAGCTCCAACTGTGGTTTTAATTGGATTTGGAATAACCATTTATTCTATTTTTAAAAAACCAAATCAGACAACATAGACTAACTTAGACCATTTAGAATTTTTAATCTAAGAAGTCTAAAAATCTAATTTAATGGATTATATACAGGCAATTATTATTGCAATTATTGAAGGATTAACTGAATTTTTACCGGTTTCTTCTACAGCACACATGATTTTTGCAAGTTCGTATTTCGGAATTCAGAATGATGATTTTGTAAAACTATTTCAAGTTGCTATTCAATTTGGAGCCATTTTAGCAGTTGTTGTTTTGTATTGGAAAAAGTTTTTCGATTTTTCTAAGTTAAATTTTTATATTAAACTAGCTTGTGCCGTAATTCCAGCTTTGGTTTTAGGAAAGATTTTTGACGATAAGATTGACGCCATATTAGGAAATCCTATTCCAATTGCGATTGTTTTAATAATTGGTGGTGTAATTCTACTTTTTGTTGACAGTCGTTTTAACCATCCTACAATTGCAACCGAAGAAGACATTACCCTAAAAAAAGCAATTACTATTGGCTTTTGGCAATGTTTAGCAATGATGCCAGGAACCAGTCGTTCTGCAGCTTCTATTATTGGTGGAATGCAACAAGGATTAACGAGAGAAACCGCAGCTGAATTTTCGTTTTTTTTAGCAGTTCCAACTATGTTAGCCGTAACTACCTATTCATTGTTTTTAAAAACCTACGAAGTCTCTCAATTAAAAGGATATGAATTGTTATCTCAATCGGAAGAAAATTTGAAATTGTTCATAATTGGCAACCTTGTCGCGTTTATAATTGCAGTAATAGCTATAAAATTCTTTATTGGAATAATCAAAAAATATGGTTTTAAACCTTGGGCTTATTATCGTATTATTGTTGGAATTCTTTTATTGACTTACTTCACTTTCATTAAATAATTGCATTTTGAATTCAGCTGAAGATTTTTTAAATGGTCAAATAATTTTAATTGATAAACCTTTAACTTGGAGTTCTTTTCAAGCGGTTAATAAACTAAAATACATTTTAAAACGTCAATTTGATTTGCCTAAGAAGTTTAAAATTGGTCACGCCGGAACTTTAGATCCTTTAGCAACAGGACTTTTAATTATTTGTACAGGAAAATTCACCAAAACCATTTCGGAGATACAGAGTCAAACTAAAGAATATACCGGAACTTTTACTCTTGGCGCTACAACTCCATCATACGATTTAGAAACTGAAGTAGACGCTACTTTTGCTGTAAATCATATTTCGGAAGACTTAATTTTAGAAACTACAAAACAATTTCTAGGTGAAATCGATCAAAAACCACCCGTTTATTCAGCCATAAAAAAAGACGGAAAACGATTGTACGAGCATGCTCGTGCTGGCGAAGAAGTTGAAATTGCTTTTCGGAAAACCACCATTTACGAATTTGAAATCACACGTATAAACTTGCCAGAAATCGATTTTAGAGTACAATGCAGTAAAGGAACTTACATTCGCTCACTCGCTTTTGATTTTGGAAAAGCGTTGCAATCTGGCGCTTATTTATCGACTTTACGCAGAACAAAAATTGGCAATTATACTGTTAAAAACGGTTGTACTCCTGAAGAATTTGAAAAGAAATTATTTCATTAACGCCCAAATTTCTTTTTGTATACTAATTCCCTTATCTGTTAAATACCATTTTTGCAAATCAATTTTTGCTTGTTCATCAACAATTCCGTGTGCTGCTTTATAATCTAAAATGAGTTGTTTTGCACCAGAAGGTCGTGGTCCAAAATGATTAATTACTTCATTTGTTTGTTGATCAATACTAATTAGTATTGGAATAGATTTTGTTCCGTTAGTCAAAAATAAATTCATTAATTCTTCATTATCATCACGTAAAACAATCCTAAAATCTATTTTATCTGAAACCAAAGCCATTTTATTAATAACTGGTAAAATTTGTGCTGCATCGCCACACCAACCCTCTGAAATTAATAACCAAATATAATTTTTAGAAAGATTTTCGAGTGCCACTTTTACTTCATCAATAACTACAATAGTTTTATCTAAGCGATGCAGTCGAGCTTCATTTAATTCGGTATAATGAACCAAATCGTGTGTTTGTTCATGACCAGTTGTTTTTCCTGATTTTACTAATTCAGAAACATGATTTCTGTATTCTTGATAGGAAAAACTTGTTGTCAAACTGTTTTTTAATATGGAATTCATCTGATTAATTTATTTATGAACCAAAGGTACGAATACTAAAAATTATCCGAAGAAGAAATGTTACATTACATTCTATTTTCATAATAATTAAAATAAGTAAATGTTTATATTTGCATTTCAAAACAAAACAAATGAAATACAAAAGGATTCTTCTAAAATTAAGTGGCGAAGCTTTAATGGGCGATAGACAATACGGAATTGATCCTAAGCGTTTGGCTGAATATGCTGATGAAATAAAACAAATTCATGATAAAGGTGTTGAAATTGCTATTGTAATTGGCGGCGGAAATATTTTTAGAGGAATTTCTGGAGCTAGTAATGGTATGGATCGAGTGCAAGGCGATTATATGGGAATGTTAGCAACGGTTATTAACGGAATGGCTTTACAAGGAGCACTAGAAGATAAAGGAATGTTAACGCGTTTGCAAACTGCTTTAAAAATTGAAGCAATTGCTGAACCTTATATCAAAAGAAGAGCCGTTCGTCATTTAGAAAAAGGAAGAATAGTTATATTTGGCGCCGGAACCGGAAATCCATATTTTACAACAGATACAGCAGCCGTTTTACGTGGTGTTGAAGTTCATGCTGATGTTATTTTAAAAGGAACTCGTGTTGACGGAATTTATAACGTAGATCCTGAAAAAGATGCCAATGCTGTTAAATTTGATTACATTTCTTTTGAAGATGTTTTGAAAAAAGGATTGAATGTAATGGATACAACAGCATTTACTTTGAGTCAGGAAAATAAATTACCAATTGTGGTTTTTGATATGAACAAGCAAGGTAACTTGTTGAAAATTTGTGAAGGTGAAAATATTGGAACAGTCGTTAATATATAAAAAAGTGAGCAGTGTTCAGTACTCTGTTTGCAGAATTGGACTGAACACTGAATACTGAATACTGAATACTAAAAAATCATGGAAGAAATTGAATTTATTTTAGATAGCACCAAAGAATCAATGAATGGTTCTGTGGATCATTTGGAGAAAACTTTTTTAAATATTCGTGCCGGAAAAGCATCTCCACAAATGTTAGGCAGTGTATTTGTTGATTATTATGGTTCTCAAACTCCGCTATCTCAAATCGCCAATGTTAATGTACCTGATGCGCGAACTATTACCATTCAACCTTATGAAAAAAACATGCTTCATCCGATTGAAAAAGCAATTATGATAGCAAATTTGGGATTTAATCCAATGAATAATGGAGATATCATCATCATAAGTGTTCCGCCTTTAACAGAAGAAAGACGTCGTGATCTAGTAAAGCAAGCTAAAGCTGAAACCGAAGATGCAAAGATTGGAATTAGAAATGCTCGTAAAGAAGCTAACACCGATATAAAAAAATTAGAAAAAGAAGGTACTTCTGAAGATATTTGCAAAACTGCCGAAGAAGACATTCAAAAATTAACAGATTCTTTTATTAAAAAAGCTGAAGATCATTTGCATCATAAAGAAGCCGAAATAATGAAGGTGTAACTTTTAATGAAATAACAAAACCAAAATCTGTCTAACTGTTAATTTTTATAAAGAATAATAAGACAGATTTTTTTATGCCTACTTTTGTAAAGCAAATTAAAACGCTAACATGCGAAATTTTTGGATTTTTTTCTTTCTATTATATTGCTGTTTTACTTTTTCTCAAAAAATAATGCAAGGTCAAATTATCGATTTTGACACTACCGTTCCAATTGCTTTTGCAAAAATTAACTACAACGATAAAATTATTGCTTCTGATTGGGAAGGAAAATTTTCAATAGAAATTAAAAACGACAAAAAACCAATAATTTTTTCATACAAAGGCTATTACGATAAAAATTATTATTTTACAAATGGTGTTACTTTTTTAATGATAAAAATGGTTTCGGATGAAACTTTAAAGGATAAAGAAATCTATTCTGAAAACCAAGTAAATCTTCTTGTTCAAAAAGTTATCGAAAACAAATGGAACAACCAACCTGAAAAAGTACTAAATAGCTTTCAATATAAAAACTATGAATACTTATTAGTTTCTGCAAATCCCGATTCTATTTCAAATAAAATAGATACTATTACAAAAAAAAGGCTTTTTGGCAAGGATAAAATAAAACTAGATTCATCGAATTATCGCTTTAAAAAATTTATCGAAAAACAACATTTGTATCAAACAGAAAAGGTAAATTTAATTCAACATAATTCTAAAGGAACTAAAGAAACTGTCATTGCTACAAGAATGTCTGGCCTTAAACAATTGGTTTATGATTATTTAGGATTAAAATTAATATCCTACTCGGTGTATGACAATCCGATGCATATTATTGAAATTCCGATACAAAATCCGCTTTCCTCTTATGGGAGAAAACTATTTGTTTTTAAACTTATTGATACTGTAAAAATTCAAAATCGGACTGTTTACAGGGTTTATTTTCAACCTAAAAAACTAAATTCAAATCGACTCCGCGGGTTGTTGTATATTGATGCAGAAACAGCTGCCATTGCTAAAGCGTTTTACAGAATTTACGGTGTCGTAAATATCAATGCTAGTTATTCTTTTAATTATTTGAAAGAACACAATATTTGGTTTCCGAAAAAACGAAGCTTTACCGTAATAAAGGGTAACAACACCGAAGATATAAAAATTTTAGGTGGCACAATTAAATTCAATTCTAAATCAAAACAGCGACTTAAAGTAGATGCTTCTGATCAAACCTATATAAAAATAGAATCGGTTCCATATGATATCGAGATTAATAAAGCAGTAACTTTCAGCAATCCAAAAATAAAAATTGATGTTCCAGATGACATTATGAATAAACCAGAATCTTTTTGGAAAACTTTTAAAAAAGACACTTTGGATGTTCGAAAAATTCCAACTTATGAAAAACTAGACAGTATTTCAACTGCAGAAAATATTGAAAGAAAACTGTTTTTCGGAAAAAAAATAATCAATGGTTACATTCCGTTTAAAGTAGTTGATATTGATTTAAAAAGTATTGTAAAGTATAATAATTTTGAAGGATTTCGGTTTGGTGTTGGTGGCGTAACTAATTCTAAATTATCATCAATATATAAAATTGGCTTTTTTGGTGCCTATGGTTTAAAAGATAATTTGTTTAAATATGGATTAACACCGTCGTATGCATTGGATAAAAAAACGAATTCATGGATAAGTATTTCTTACACTGATGACTTGAGTGAAATTGGTCAAATACTATTTGTTACGCAACCAAAAAGATTTAGAATTTATGATCCAAGACCAATAAATATTTCAACTTTTTATAGGTATAGATCGTACTCCACCTTTGTAGAAAGTAAATTCATTCCAAAAATTGATACTTATTTTGGTTTTGCTAGAAGTGAAATACAACCTCTTTTTGAATATTCTTTTTTAGTTGATGACAAATTGTTTACAAAATTTAACATGACTACTGCACAATTATCATTACAATGGAATCCATTTAGTGGTTATATGCAAACCGGAAATGGTAGAATTGAAATTGAAAAAAGGTTTCCTAAATTTTCGTTTCAATACACAAAATCAATTCCGAACTTTCTTGGAAATGATTTTGATTTTTCTAAACTAGATTTCAAAATAACACAAGAAATTCCGTATTTATCTGGACAAAACACTTCGTTTGTAATACAAGCCGGAATTGCAAGTGGCGATGTTCCCCTAACACATTTGTATAGTATTGCACCAAATAATTTAAATAGAGATGCTTTATTACAACGAATTACTTTTGCTGGTAAAAACAGTTTTGAAACCATGTATTTTAACGAATTTTTCTCAAATAATTATGTTTCATTTCAAACACGACATACTTTTAACAGAATAAAATTAGCGCATAAAATTAAGCCCGAATTTTCAATTGTAACCCGAATGGCATGGGGAAATATGGACAAACCCGAACAACATATCGGATTTGAATACAAAACATTAGAAAAAGGTTTTATAGAAAGCGGACTCGAAGCCAATCAAATTTACAAAGGATTCGGTCTTACTTTTTTCTTTAGATTTGGTCCAAATGCATTAGCTAAATTTGAAGATAACTTAGCAGTAAAAATAGCCTATGTGTTAGATTTGGGATTATAAAAAGATTTTTATGGTTTTATAATTAAAGTTGAAGGAACGTTACTTAACCATATAGACTCTGAATCAACTAAATTTTTCCAACTCTCTAAACTAATCATCATTAAATCTTGTTTAGCCAAAAAGCCAGCCTTCATATCATATTCATCAATCAAAAATAAATTTTCTGAATATTTTGCTTTTAATGAAACTATAGAGTCTTCAAATTTAGAATTGCTTTTTATTTGTTTATTGATATCAATAATTGTAACTTTTGAATTGCTATTGAAAATCAATTTTTTTGCGTAACTGATAAGAAAAATATCTTCAATAGAAAAAATGGGTATAAAAACTTCGTTAACATCATGCAAATCTTTATCAATTAAAATTCCTAACGGATTTTTACTTTTGGAAATTATTAATCGTGTTCTGTCATCAAAAGGAGAATTTTCGAACAAACCTTCTTTTCCGGTGAATTTATCCAACAAACGATCTGGGTTTATAATTCGAGTTGTAAATCCGAGTACTTTCCCTAATAATGAACCTTCAAAAATCGATTTTCCAAGACCAACTAACACCAAATCATATTCGCCTCTAATTGCTATATCAGCTATATCGGTTTCAATATCAATAGTAGCTTTAAAAATAGTATTAATCTCTTGATCTAAAAGTTTGGATTCTATAAAAATGGGCTCAAAAGTTTCTTTTTCATAGTCCTCTAGGTTGTACGCATGCATTTCATCACTTATAGAAAGATGCAAAGCCGTTACATTCGAGTTGTCTTTTTGATTTTTTACAAAACTATTCGCTAAACGAAGTAACGATCTCCCTTTTTCATTATTCCCAAAAGAAATAAGAATTTTAAATTTAGAAGAGATCAAATCTTTAGGCAACAACAAATCTTTCGATTTAAAAATATAATTTATAATATCCAAAGCCGGACCAGTCATAAATGTAGTAACTAGTGCCATAATTACCATCATTGTAAAAATTTTCGGAGATAATACTCCAAGTTCATATCCGATATTTAAAACCACCAATTCCATTAATCCCCGTGTGTTCATCAAGGCGCCAATAGTTAAACTATCATGCCAATTTTGACCAACAAATCGAGCTGCTAAAGCACTTCCTAAGAATTTACCAACAACGGCAACTAGAATAATTAAACCTGTTATTTTCCATAAATAAATATCGTTTAGTAAGCCAATTTCTGTCCGCAATCCTGTAAAAACAAAAAACAATGGTAATAAAAGTATAACTGCTACATCCTCGACTTTTTCAATAAAAATATTTCTTATTTTAGCAATATCTGGCATAATAGCACCTGTCATAAAAGCACCAAATAAAGCATGAATTCCAATAATTTCGGTCAAATAAGAGGAAATTATCAAGGTTAATAAAAATATAGCAACTACTGATTTACTCAAACTTTCACGATTTGAATACAAATCTCCTACTTTTTTTAAGAAAGGTTTTACTAAAAACAACATGGTAATAACATACAATAATGCGAGCAACATAATGTAAATTGAGCTTGCAAAAGTTCCGGCTTTTACAATTGCAATTACAGCAGCTAAGATACACCAAGCAGTAATATCGTCGGCAGCTGCACAAGTAATTACAATCGTTCCCAATCGTGTTTTATGGATTCCTCTTTCTTGAACAATTCGAGCTAATACAGGAAAAGCAGTAATGCTCATTGCAATTCCCATGAACAAACTAAAAGACAAAAACTCAACACCTTTTGGTGCAAATTGATGGTAAATAAAATAGGACAATCCTACTCCTAATGTAAAGGGAATAACAATACTTGCATGGCTAATTACAACAGCTTCATTGGCTTTGTTTTTTAGAACTTTTAGATCTAATTCCATTCCAATTACAAACATAAATAGAATCAATCCTATTTGACTTAAAAACTGTAAATTCCCTAAGGATTCTGGCGGAAATAAAAGCGCAGAGTATTCAGGAAAATACATGCCAACCAAAGATGGACCTAGAAATATACCAGCAATAATTTCACCAATTACTGTTGGTTGTCCAATCTTTCTGAAAATCCAACCAAAAAAACGAGCAATAATTATTATGGTAATTATTTGCAATAAAAGTATGGCTAAGGGATGTTGTAAATTGTGTTGTAAAGAAGCTAGAAACTGTTCTAACAAAGAGTTTTTTGCAATTGGAGTAATAATATTTCTACCGATTTCAAGTGATTTCCCTTTTGCAACTATCCAATACATCAAGGCAGTAAAACCACCTGTAACAAAAATATAGAAAATTGCATTTTTAAGGTTTTTCATCCAATTCAAATTGCTTTTTTTAGCTGATACAAATATGAGAAAACAAAACTATTAATTACAACATTTTCAAATAATTTAATACTAAAATAATTACATGAAATTTAATCGATATTTGACAAAATTTTTAAAGCAAGACCTTTGATAATTAGCGGTTTTGTTTACCTTTGCACTCGTTTTTATATTACAGATGAAAAATACTTTAAAAGTAGGGTTTTGGGAATTTATAGCCGGAATCGTTCTGCGAAACAGAATCACTATTTTAATTATTATTGGATTAATTACTATTTTCCTTGCTATGCAATGGAAACATATTCGTTTTACCTATACCGAAGCCAATCTTTTGCCTGATGATGAAGTAGCTAATATTGAATACAATTCGTTTTTAAACAAATTTGGAGAAGAAGGCAACTTAATTGTTATTGGAGTTGAAGGAAATAAATTTTTTACACCAAAGGCTTTTGTTGCTTGGGATAAATTAATGAATGACTTAAAAAATGATGCAGCAATTGACCTTGTTGTTTCGATAAGCGATTTAAAAAAATTACAAAAAAACGAATCCTTACAAACTTTCGAATTAGTTCCTTTTGTCAATAAATCTAAAACTTTAAGTCAAAGTTATCTATCAGAACTGAAAAACGATTTATTTCAAAAAATGCCTTTTTACGAAGGATTTCTTTTTAATAAAAAAAACGGAACCATTCGTTCGGCATTATACATCGATAAAAAAATTGTTAATACACCTGAGCGTAAAGATTACATCCTAAATCATTTTATTGCCAAGATTGAAGCCTTTGAAAATGAAACAAAAATAGATTTAAAAGTTTCGGGAATGCCTTACATCCGAACCTTAAACGCAAAAACAATTGTAGACGAAATTAGTTTGTTTATTGGCGCTACACTTTTAATTTGCTCGTTGATTTTTTACTTTTTCTTTCGCTCTTTTAGAACTACATTAATTTCTATTTGTATTGTTATTGTTGGTGTAATGTGGTCGTTTGGGTTTTTAGGATTATTGGGTTATGAAATCACCGTTTTAACTGCTTTAGTTCCATCACTCATCATTATAATTGGCGTTCCAAATTGTATATTTCTTACCAATAAATACCATCAAGAATGTCGAATTCACGGCAATCAAGCGAAAGCTTTAGTTAGAGTAATCACGAAAGTTGGAACAGCTACTTTTATCACCAATTTAACAACATCGTTTGGTTTTGCCACTTTTATTGTAACCAACAACGAGTTGTTAAAAGAATTCGGAATTGTAACTTCGGTCAACATCATGGCACTTTTTCTGTTGTGCTTGTTTGTGATTCCGGTTTTTTACAGCTACATGTCGATTCCTAAAGAACGCCACTTGGTACATTTAGAAAGAAACTATGTGGTGAATTTTATGGATTGGATTCAAAAAATGGTCAAATTCAATCGAAGTAAAGTCTATTTTATTGCTATTTCTTTAATTGTAATAAGTCTATTTGGGATTTATAAAATGCGAATTTCTGGCAGTTTGATTGAAGACATGCCTAAAAATTCAGAGTTTTATAGTGATATTGTTTTCTTTGAAAAAGAGTTTGAAGGTGTTATGCCATTGGAAATTATGATTGACACCAAAAGAAAAAAAGGGGTTATGAAATCGAGTACATTTCGAAAAATGGACGAACTCCAAAAAACTATCGAAGACATTCCTGAACTTTCAAAACCAGTTTCTATTTTAAATTTAGTCAAATATTCTAAACAAGCTTATTACAATGGCAATCCCGAATTTTACAATTTACCCAATTCGCAAGAACAAGGATTTATTTATAGTTATGCTAAAAATGTTACTAAAAACTCGAAAGACAATCCGTTAAAAAGCTACATTGATAGTTCGGGTCAATATGCACGAATTACTACGTTTATTAAAGATAAAGGCATCGATAATTTTGATAACGTAGAATCACAATTAAATAAAAAAATCGCACAACTTTTTCCTAAAGATCGCTATAAAGTTTCGTTAACTGGTAAAGCATATGTTTTTCAAAAAGGAACAAAATACTTGCTAAACAATCTTATATCCTCGTTATTTTTAGCTGTATTTATAACCGCTTTACTTATCGCATTTATGTTTCGTTCTTTCAAGATGATTTTAGTCGCTTTAATTCCAAATTTATTGCCATTATTTATAACTGCTGGCTTAATGGGTTTTTTAAATATTCCGTTAAAACCATCCACTATTTTAGTGTTTGGAATTGCTTTCGGATTATCTGTAGATGACACCATTCGCTTTTTATCTCAATACCGACAAGAGTTAGGTAAAAATAACTGGAAAATAAAAAAATCGGTTTTTGCCACATTGAAAGATTCAGGCTTAAGTATGTTTTACACTTCTGTTGTTTTGTTTTTCGGATTTTCGGTATTTATGTTATCTAGCTTTGGCGGAACCATTGCTCTTGGCGGATTAGTTTCAATCACCTTACTTTTTGGAATGTTGTCTAATTTGGTTTTATTGCCAGCATTAGTCTTAACTTTGAACAAACGATTGGCGAACGAACAAGAATTCATTGCACCAAAAATCGATGTTTTAGATCATAATGTTGAGGATGAAACAGCTTCTAACACATAATATACTGATTATGCTAAAAAGACTTTTTATAGTAATCTTATTTTCTCAAATTGCTTTTGCTCAAACAACTACAATTTACTTAATTCGTCATGCTGAAAAAGTCGATAATTCTGAAGATCCTGTTTTATCAGAAGCTGGAATAAAACGCGCCAATCATTGGAATGAAATATTCGAATCGGTAAATTTTGATGCTGTTTATAGTACTAATTACAGTCGAACATTACAAACAGTAACTCCTATTGCAAATAAAAATAAAGTGATAGTTAAAGTCTACAATCCCAAAAATATAGATATAGAAAAAATTAAAAAAGATCATTTTGGACAAACAATTTTAATTGTTGGACATAGTAATACAACACCAGAAATAGTCAATAAACTCATCAATCAAACTGTTTATACAACCATTGATGACAAAACTTTTGGCAACCTTTATATTGTAACTATCAATGAAAAAATAGTAAATTACCAATTGCTAAAATCACTTTAAACAAATCAATTATATTTGCAGTACAATTGCAATGCTATAATAAAAACATCAATTCTATTCTTAAAATGAAACAAACAAAAGTTAAAGACTTACTTAATAGTACCAAAATACTTCAAGAAATAAATGCAAAAGGTTGGGTAAGAACTTTTAGAAACAATCAATTTATTGCATTAAACGACGGTTCGACTATCAATAATATTCAATGTGTTGTTGATTTTGAAAACACTTCAGAAGAAACATTGAAAAGAATTACAACTGGAGCAGCCATTTCGGTAACTGGTGCCTTAATTGAAAGTAAAGGAGCTGGTCAAAAATATGAAATTCAAGTTTCTAATCTAGAAATTCTTGGTGATTGCGATGCAGAAAAATTTCCTATTCAGCCAAAAAATAAACCTAGCTTGGATTTTTTACGCGAAAATGCTCACTTACGAACTCGAACAAATATGTTTGGAGCCATTATGAGAGTTCGCTCGGTTTTGTCATTTGCAGTTCATAATTATTTTCAAGAAAAAGGATTTGTTTATGTAAATACGCCAATTATTACAGGTTCTGATGCCGAAGGAGCTGGCGAAATGTTTAAAGTTACAGCGCTACCATTTGATAATACACCACGAACTGAAGACGGAAAAGTAAATTACAAAGAAGATTTTTTTGGCAAAGAAACCAACCTTACGGTTTCGGGTCAATTAGAAGCCGAAACATTTGCAATGGCTTTAGGTCAGGTATATACTTTTGGACCAACATTTCGTGCAGAAAACTCTAACACTTCGCGTCATTTAGCCGAATTTTGGATGATTGAACCTGAAGTAGCTTTTAATGATTTGAATGATAATATGGATTTGGCAGAAGATTTTATCCAATACGTTATTAAATATACTATGGATAAATGCCAAGAAGATTTGAAATTCTTAGAAGGACGTTTAATCGAAGAAGAAAAAGTAAAACCTCAAGCAGAACGAAGCGAATTAAATTTAATTGACAAATTAAATTTTGTTTTAGAAAATAATTTTAAACGGGTTTCGTATACCGAAGCGATTGATATTTTACGAAACTCTAAACCCAATAAAAATAAAAAATTTAATTATATTATCGAAGAATGGGGAGCCGATTTGCAAAGCGAACACGAACGTTTTTTAGTTGAAAAACATTTTAAATGTCCTGTGATTTTGTTCGATTATCCCGCCAATATTAAAGCGTTTTACATGCGTTTGAATGAAGATGGAAAAACCGTTCGCGCCATGGATATTCTTTTTCCAGGAATTGGAGAAATTGTTGGAGGCTCACAAAGAGAAGAACGTCATGATGTATTAGTAGAAAAAATGAAAGCACTCGGAATTGACGAAGAAGAATTGTGGTGGTATTTAGATACACGCCGATTTGGAACTGCAGTTCATTCTGGTTTCGGATTGGGATTTGAAAGATTAGTGCTCTTTGTTACAGGAATGACCAATATTAGAGATGTAATTCCGTTTCCGAGAACGCCACAAAATGCAGAGTTCTAAGACGCAAAATATGCCACAAAGACGCAAGGGCGCTAAGTTTTTTTTATTGTTTTAAATAACATAACTTTAAAAATCCGTTGTGTGTCTTTGCGGCAAAAAAATACAAGCCAAAATAAGAAAATATATGCCGACAGAAAGAATAGAAGAAATAGCCAAAATCGTTGTAAATTCAGCTTTTAAAGTTCATAAAGAACTTGGTCCTGGATTATTGGAAAAAGTATATGAAGCTTGCTTAGCATATGAAATTGAGAAAGCGGGATTAGATGTTAAAAGACAAATTACTATACCAATAGTCTATGATGGAGTTAAATTAAAAGAAAATTTACGATTAGATTTGATTGTTGAGGATTTAGTTATTATTGAAGTTAAATCTGTTGAAATAGTAAATGCTGTTTGGAGCGCACAAATTATTAGTCATTTAAAATTAACTAATACTAATTTAGGATTTTTGATTAATTTTAATGTTCCTTTAATCAAAAATGGAATTAAAAGATTTATAAACACAAAAGTTTACCACTATGACGCTAAGGTCCAAAGAAAAATGTATTAAAAACATAAAACCTTTGAGATTTATTATCTATTTGGCAAAATAAATTAAATTAAAAATAAAATTAGCGCCTTTGTGTCTTTGTGGCAAAAAAACAAACTGTGTCTCATTATGCTTAAACAAAACTTACAGTTCAAATTATCGCAAAAATTATCACCTCAACAAATTCAGTTGATGAAGTTAATTCAGTTGCCTACGCAAGCATTTGAACAACGTTTGTTAGAAGAAATGAATGAAAATCCGGCATTAGAAACTGGACAAGATGAAGAAGAAATTTTCGAAAAAGACGAGTTTGACAACAATGATGAATACGATGATTATGAAGGCAGTGAAAATATTGATGCCGAAGATATTAATATCGACGAATATTTAAGCAACGACGATACACCTGATTATAAAACGCAATCAAACAATTATAGCGATGATGATGACGATAGAGAGTCACCATTATCAGCTCCAGTTAGTTTTCACCAAGATTTAATCAATCAGTTAAATACCTTTATTCTTAACGAATCGGATAGAGAAATAGCCGAATTCTTAGTTGGAAGTATTGATGACATGGGTTACATCCGCAGAACAATTCAAGATATTGTTGACGATATGGCTTTTACACAAGGTATTTATACCGATGAAAAAACAGTCGAAAAAGTACTTCATATTGTACACGAATTAGAACCTTCTGGAGTTGGTGCTCGCGATTTACAAGAGTGTTTGTTATTGCAATTAAAACATAAAACACCAACAGAATATGTTGATTTAGCTATCAATATCATCGAAAATCAATTTGATGCGTTTACCAAAAAGCATTACGATAAATTACTTCATAAATATAGTATTTCGCAAGAGCAACTCAAAAAAGCCATTGAAGAAATAGAAAAGCTAAACCCAAAACCAGGTGGTGCTTTTACCGGAAACAATAAAATGACCGAACATGTGGTTCCCGATTTTGCTATCCGAATTCTCGATGGCGAATTAGAACTGACATTAAACGGCAGAAACGCACCGTCGTTACACGTTTCTAAAGATTACCAAGAAATGTTACAAACCTATAAAGATTCGCGCGACAAATCACATTCGCAAAAAGATGCAGTACAATTCATCAAACAAAAATTAGATTCGGCAAAATGGTTTATCGATGCGATAAAACAACGTCAGGAAACGCTTTTTGTAACTATGAATGCGATTATGCATTTTCAAGAAGAATTTTTCCTTGACGGAGAAGAAACCTCTATGAAACCAATGATTTTAAAAGACATTGCTGATATGGTTGGTTTGGATATTTCGACTGTTTCTAGAGTGGCAAACAGTAAATATGTTGACACGCCTTACGGAACAAAACTAATCAAAGAGTTCTTTTCTGAAGCAATGAAAAACGACCAAGGTGAAGACGTATCGACACTCGAAATCAAGAAAATTCTTCAAAACGTAATTGAAGCCGAAGACAAACACAAACCACTTCCCGACGATCAATTAGCCGAAATGTTAAAAGAAAAAGGCTATCCAATTGCCAGACGAACTATTGCTAAATACAGAGAACAATTGGATATTCCTGTGGCGAGAATGCGGAAGAAAATTTAATTTTAAGTACTTTGTCTTAAAACAAAAAAGCATTTCTTTTTTTGAAACGATTGGCTTGAACCATTTTGTTTTCCTTATTCCCGCTTTCGTCATGCGCGGCATTTCCTTAATCGGGGTTAGTTAGGTTTTGTCTTTTGTGAAATCAGTAGTCCTAAAAAAAGCCAACTATTCTCAAACATTTTTTTTCTATCAAAATGCACTTTTTATAAAAATGTACAGAAAAACTGTAAAATTTATCAAAAACAACGATTTACATTTACAACATCATAAAGAAAAAAAAATTGGGTAAAAACAAAATGCTGGTAAAAAAACGGACTTACCATCCAAAAGTGACACCAAACAAAAAATGCTTTTCTAATTTTTTGCTGTAATAATTTAATAGAAACTTTTTGTTACTTTTATACGAGTTGGTTATGTAACAAATAGTAAAACCGAACTAACCAAAAAAAAAGCAGCCTTACTTTTATTATGTTTTCGACGACATAGTAAGACTGCAAATAATTAAAAATTATATACAAATTTATGAAAAATTTATTATTTGGCTTAATTGCCACAGTTTTATTTGGAAATCTAATTTATTCTCAAGAAAACCCTTCAATCGGGAAAGTTCACAATTTAGTATTAAGTGAATATTATATAAATTATCAAGACGATAATATTAGCGACCTCGTTGATTTGAATAAAAAACTTTGGGATTTGAATAAAAAACACAATTCACTGTATTTTGCACAAATATCTGAATTAGAAATGAAAAATTTTACTACCAATATATTTGGTTGTACCAACAGTGAAAATTTCAATTACTCAAATATTTTAAATAAACATTTAAGTTATTTGAAAGAGAACAAAATCATTTCTGAAAGTTTATATCTATTGTTTAAAAACATCAATGATAATATGCCAAGTAAGGATGTAATATCAAGTATGCTTAATAATTTTACAGTTAAAAAAGATATATCTTCTTCTGATAAAAAAATTATTGATAACTTTATTGATATATTTAATTACTCTGACTTGTTTTGGAATAGTCATGGTTTACAAAATGTTAATTTATCAGCTAGATGTAATCCCGCATCTCAAGTAAGATTTGCAGATGCTTTTGGCGGTTTAATTGGTGGTGTTATAGGTGCTGGTGCTGGAGGTTTTGGAGCTCCTTTCGGTGCATTCTTGGGAAGTCAATTATATTCTGCCTTTGTGGAAGAAATGCAAGACCAACATGGAGGTGGTTGCATTTAATGAAACTTATAAGCCTGCTCATAAAAAATGAGCAGGTTACACATTTAAACAATTAATTATGAAAGAAATACTTGAATTTTTAGAAGTAAATAGTTATCAATACAATTTTGATGACAATTCAGTTAGTGTTAGACTAAACAAATTTTTAACAGTAATCATAAAAGAAGCAGATAACAAAATAAACATATCGTATAAGTCTGTCAAATGGAATGGGTTATCAGGATTTTTTCAATTAGATTTCGATAAATTAGTATACAAATTATACTTTTATTCAATAATCCTGTTTATATTCTTAGAATTTGCAAAAATTAAATTATTTGATTACGACTATACTTATGTTTTGATATTATCCTTATTTAATATTAACTTATGGTTTTTTTACTCTTATACAATTTATCAAAAATTTAAATCAAGCATTGAGTTAATATATTTTTATAAGGAAAATTCTAAATAAATATAATTACAGGAAAATTCAGGAAATTCGAAAATTTGTTTAATCTAGTAATCATTTTTGCCGTTTCAACTTAAAAAAAATTAAAAAGCACAGTGATTATGGATCTTATTACCAAGATATTCGACTGCAAAATTGAACAAACTATACAATTCATTAACCTAAGAACAAAAATTTAAGAATACATAAAAATCAAGAATAAGGCTAATGTTGAATTAGAATTTGATTTTATGTAAAATAGTATCAACAAAATTCGCATACAATGTATTGGAATTATACGAATTAAAACAAAATTAGTTTTTAGAGCTTCCTAAATAAAATAATTTCTAGCGATACAATCGATTTTATTCGAGAAGAAGATTTAACTATCGACTTACAAACATTAGTATTGCTAGACATTGATCCTAAACAAAATACTATAAAAAAGGGAAACTATCCTTTAATAGTTTCTCACAACAATATTAAAATTACACTAACGTTATCTGAACAATAGTTTAGTTTAAAAAATAAACTGTCAAAATTATTTATCATGTAACTTAAACAACCAAAATGGGACTATCAAAAATCATATTCACATTGTTTTTGCTTCTTTTATCACAATGCTCTTTTGCTATTGCTTCTGATTTAAAAGATCCAAACAAGATATGGTCAGAAATGATTTTAGAAATTGTCACTATTCATAATAATTACTTATTAAAAACAGCTTCTTTTCATACTGAAATTCAATCCATTAATAAAAAAATAAGTGTTGAAAAATCGGTAGAGCAAAAACTAAATTTACTCATAGAAAAAGATCAATTAAAAGATAGCTTAGCAATTCTGAAATTAGAAAGTGAATCGGATATTTCTAAAATACGCTATTTAAAAGGATTGCAAATCATCCGAATATTGTATGATAAAACCTTGAGTTTAGACCATCATTTTTCGAGTGTTAGAACTTTTTCGGAAATTAATAAAATGGCAAATCCGAATCAATATCCCGAATTTGATAAACTCAAAGAGTTGGTTTCGGCAAAAAAAGATAAAAAAGCTGGTTTTGATTTAACCGCTATTTTAGGAACAAATACTTTGGTTTCTGTAGTAAATACATTCACAAATTTATTAGTTGCAAATCTTTCAAAAGAAGATAAAGAAAAAGAATTGGCAAATGTAGAGTGCATTTTAGACTTTACGCTTCGCATGCAAAACGATTTAAATACCATTTATTTTGAAACTTCTTTTCTTCAAAAAAGCAATGAAAAAATTAAAGAAGATATTGAAGTTTTATTCAAAGAATACACAAAACCTATTGGTTATCCAAATACGTTAGACAGCTGCAGAACCAATGATGATTGGGATACTTTGACTCAAAAAATGGACGAATACTTGTTGAAACAAAAAACAATTCAAGGTCCGATCTTGCAAAAAATGATTATTAACATGGAGTTTCCTGTTGATCGATTAATACAATTTATTGGTCAATACAACAACTTTATTGACCTTGGTGGAAAATTCTATGAAAAGTTCAAAATTATTCTCAACAGTTATGAAAACGAAAAACAATGTGAATCGAAACTACCGCTTGAATATAAAAAATTAAAATTAGACATCGATGTCGCTATTGATAAATTTAACAAAGCCTATAAACCAGTAGAAATTAATGGTTCTAAAATGAAAGAACTTTTGTATGGATTGAATGAGTTCGAGTAATAAAAATCATACTTATTTCATATATTTGTTTTTCAAATATTTTACTTTTGAAAAAAATTCTTCCTTTTTTTTCCTACTTGTTTCATCCTATTTTTATTCCGCTTCTCGGAACACTTTTTTATTTGCTTTTTGATGACATTTATTTTACAAAAGAGCAATGTTATTTATTGGTTTTTCAAATTTTGATTATCACTTTTTTGTTGCCGCTTTCCTTTTTTTATTTGTTGCGAACTTTTGGCAAAGTAGATACAATAATGCTTTCTGATTTAAATCAAAGAAAAATTCCCTTGTTAATGCAAATGATTTTAACCATTGTATTAATTACACAAAGTGTTACGATTGATCGATTTCCGGAGTTGTTTTTTTTCTTTTTGTGTGGATTAATTAGTACGTTTTTGGCTTTTGTGTTTTTATATATCAAATTAAAATCGAGTATTCACATGATAGGAATTAGTGCACTAACCTTTTTTATCATAGGTTTAAGCATTCACAATCAAGTAAATTGTATTTATCTCATTTCATTATGCTTTTTCATAACCGGTTTAATTGCATCATCACGATTAGAAATGAAAGCACATTCTAATAAAGAATTGATAATTGGATATGGTATTGGAATGCTACCACAATTGGGTTTATGGTATTTTTGGTTATAGAAGTCGTTTAAACTTATTTTAATTTGCTGCAAAATAGCCTTTTTGCCTCATATTTCAAATTTTAGAACTCCGTAGCGATGCTATGCAATTATAAAAACTTAAAATCTGAAACAAAAATTCTTGTTTTTCGCTTAAATCAAATAAGTTGAATCGACTTCATAAAATATAAAACATCAATCCAATTGAAAAAGAATTAAGCGCTAAGGGTTGCGAATCTATAGAAGCCGATTTAAAAATAGGATTCAAACCATAATAAATAAAAGCATTCCAAGTGTTCCATCCAGCTGCAATATAGGTTCCGTATTGTAATTTATTTAAATCACTATTGCCAGATTGCATAATTTTTACTCCTAATCCTTCAAATTTATATTGATCATAAACCAAATAGCTGAGTTTAAAACCAGTATAAATCCTCCAAAATTTATGACTTTGTGGAGTTGAATTACGCCATCTTATTTCGAGAGGCAAATCAATAAAATGCATCGCTAAATTATTCTGATTAAATTCGGTATTTATAATTGAGTACTCATTTTTACCATCAATTTCAGCAATAGCTAAATTGTGATTTAATCCACTAAAACTATATCCTAAACCAACACCAATTGCCCAAGTTCTTTTTTTATTTATCGGAAAATCACGAAGAAAACCAAAACTTAAATTAGGAGAAATTTTATTTTGATTAAATCCTGATGGTGGGTTCTGAAGATTGGTATACGCTAAACTCAAATAAAATTGATCTTCTCTATAAAGGGAATCTACAGCATCAAAATCAATAAATTCCTTCTGAGCATTTAAGTTCAAACTTAAGAAAAGAAAAACTATTGATAAGGAAAATCGCATTGATGAAATTAGATTTAGCAGAGAGGAAGGGATTCGAACCCTCGATACAGTCACCCATATACACGCTTTCCAAGCGTGCGCCTTCAGCCACTCGGCCACCTCTCTAATTGTAATGCAAATAACAATAAAATTTAGCAATAAACAAAGCGCCTACTTAAACCATTTCTCCTCGTAACGACGTTTCAAAAATAGTTTTGAAAACATTTGGAGCTACATTTTGTCCTAATAAATACATTAATTTGGTAATTGCTGCTTCGGTTGTAATGTCTTTGCCCGAAATAACACCAATTTTCTTAAGTTGTGTACTGGTTTCATATTGTCCCATACTAACACTTCCGCCTGAACATTGGGTGACATTAATGATATATAAACCAATTTTAATAGCTTTTTTTAATAATTGAATCAACCATTCTTCAGTTGGAGCATTGCCAGAACCATAGGTTTCTAATACAATTCCTTTTAAATTTGGAATTGCAATTATAGACGACAATACCAACTCATTAATTCCCGGAAACATTTTTATTATAACTACATTATTATCCATTTCGCTATGAACTAAAAACTTTTTCGAAATTAATTTTGGTAAAAATAAATTGGTGTTTACTTTCAAATGGACGCCTGATTCAGCCAAAGCAGGATAATTTGGTGATGTAAAAGCATTAAAATGTTCGGCGTTAATTTTTGTTGTTCGGTTGCCTCTATACAATTTATATTCAAAATACAAACACACTTCTTGAATTACTGGCTTCCCTTTTTGTTGAAGTGAAGCAATCTGAATTGCTGTAATCAAGTTTTCTTTTGCATCAGTTCGTAAATCGCCAATTGGCAATTGAGATCCTGTAAAAACAACTGGTTTTGCCAGATTTTCGAGCATAAAACTTAAAGCAGATGCGGAGTACGACATTGTATCGGAACCATGAAGCACAACAAATCCATCATAATTGGAATAATTTTCTTCAATAATTGCAGCAACTTGAATCCACTTTTGTGGGTTCATATTAGAAGAATCGATAGGTTTGTCGAAGGAAATGGTTTCAATCAAGCAATCCAATTGTTTCAATTCTGGAATTTTTAGTAGTAATTTTTTAAAGTCAAATGCCTTCAAAGCACCAGTTTCAAAATCTTTCATCATACCAATGGTTCCGCCAGTATAAATTAGTAATATTTTGGGTTTAGATTGCATTTTTGTATTTAAATTTATTGACAACTGGATTGGCATACATTGCTAAAAAACTCTCTTTTAAGGTTTCATTTGAACTGTCAATTTTCATTTCTAAACGTCGTTCAAATAATGATTTCTCATTTTCAGAATATAATTCACTAAACGTAGCTGTTTGATTTAATAAGTCGAAGGCAATATAATTCGTCGGCCACAATTTATACGATTGTAAAATAGAATCATCAATAACTTGCGCCAAAGCTTGAACTTGTTTGTTTATGTTATCGTTTTCCGATTGAATTAAAGTTAACTCTTTATCTAAAACATCTCCAACATGAATATGGATTCGTTTTTTTTGACCAATAATTCCACTTAATAATGTGATAAAATCTTCATTTTTTTCTTTAACATACGTTTCATCGTTAGATTCTGCTAGAATTTGTGGCATTTTTAAAGCATCTGTTGGATCATATTCGTAAGAAATAGAAACGGGAACAATTTTTATTTTTTTAAAATACTGCATTAAACTTTTTTCATCAGATCCCATTGCAAGCATTTTCAAAACACCAGAATGAGTTGCGTCGTTTCCATCTTTGGTTCTTCCTTCGCGTTGTGCAATCCAAACAGAACGATTTTCGCGCTGCAATAATTGGGCAATATAGTCTGACATTAGTTTAGAACTTTGCAACATTTCTCTCGGAGGCAAACCTCTTTGAACTAAAAAATTGCGATTTAATTTCGACAGATTTAATAGAAAATCTTTCTTTACTAAATTATCTCCAATTGCAGATGCCGTCATAACTAATCCGTGGTCAAACAAACAAACATTTAATAATGAAGTATCTAAAATAATGTCTCTGTGATTGGAAATAAAAAGATAAGATGTGTTTTTTTCTAATTTTTCAAAACCAGAAGTGGTTAATCCTTCTGATGATTTTCGCAAAACCATTTGAACCGATTCGTATATAAAATTACATTGAAAATCTCGAATAGAATGTGTTTTTCGCAACTGGTTTTTCCAAACTTCATCGTCAATATTTGGAAATGTAAAACTCATAATTGCCTTTAACATTGGATGATTTAGCGAAGCGCAAATAGCTTCATTAACTTCGGCATCATAAAACGGTCGAATGGAATCGAATTTTGACATTCTGTAATTAAAATTTAGATGAACAAATGAACAAAAATTTTCTGAATTATGCTTTAAATAATCATTAAATCCCAAAAATGCTTTTTGAATTTTCTGTTGTAATTTTGGCTATTTCATTTATTGGAAGTTGGTATATTTCAGCTAATTTTTGAGCAACTAATTGCACATAACTGCTTTCATTTCGTTTACCTCGATGTGGAACTGGAGCCAAATAAGGCGAATCGGTTTCTAAAACAATATGCTTTAAATCAATTTGATTCAAAAATTGATCGATTTTTCCGTTTTTAAATGTAGCAACTCCTCCAATTCCGAGTTTCATATTTAAGTCGATTGCTCTTGCGGCTTGACCGAAATCGCCTGTAAAACAATGAAAAATCCCAAACAAATCATCACTTTTTTCGCTTTCTAAGACTTCGAAAATTTCATCAAAAGCATCGCGGCAATGAATATTAATAGGTAATTTGTTTTTTTTTGCTAATTGAATTTGATGTTTGAAAGCAATTTTTTGTAAATCCAAAGTTGTTTTATCCCAAAACAAATCAATTCCGATTTCTCCAATGGCATAAAATTTTCTTTTTGATAATTCTGTTTCAACATGTTGTAGTTCGTTTTCGAAAGTTTCTGACTTAACATAACACGGATGTAGTCCTATCATTAGAAATACATTTTCAGGAAACTGATTTTCTAAATCATACATTTTTTGGGTGTAACTGGAATCTATAGATGGAATAAAAAATCGAGAAACACCAGCATTAATTGCACGTTGCACCATTTCGTTTCTGTCGTTTTGAAATTCTTCTGAATATAAATGTGTGTGTGTATCGGTGAGAATCATGGTTGTTATTTAAACCACAAAAGTAACGTTTTTTGTCATTCCGAGGCACGAGGAATCTCATAATCAAAATCACTTGATGAGATTCCTCGTGCCTCGGAATGACAAGATTGAAATGAAACCTATTCCAAATCGTTTAACAATTTCTGAGCTTTTTCATAATCATCAGCATCAACTGGAATTTGTTTTAAGTACATTTTGCAATCTTCCAATTTTTTCTGTTTTAAATTAGAAAGCGCTAAATACCAAATCCCTTTAGTTTTGTAGACAGAAGTTCCGCTTTTTATAGTATTTAAAAAGATTTCCGCTTTTGGATAATCATTAGTTTCTATCAAAGCAATAGCATAATACAATTGCAATTCGGGATTTTTAAGATTCTGGATTTTTTCAAAAGAGACAACTGCATTTTTATAGTTTTTGTTGTTAAAAAATTCTTGTGCTTCTTTTAAATTAGCATCGTTATTACTTCTTTCTACAAAAACAGCTGTTTCGTGTTGACTGTAATCACCGTATTGAGGATCACTTTGGTTAAAAATTAAGGTTCCGAAAACAATTGCCATCGATGCTGCTACAGCATAATACCAAGGTTTTAAGTTGATTACTTTGGTTGCTTTTTCTTCAGTTTGTGAAAAATGTTCTTTAGAAATTAACTCTAAATTATGCTTGAATTCGATGGTTTCTGATGAAAATTTATGTTCTAAAAGCTGTGTTGTTTCTTTATATAAATGGAAACTTTCTCTGAATTTTGTATCGTTTTGCAACTTTTCATCAAAAAGTAGTTTTTCGTCGGAAGGCATTTCGTTACTCAAGTAACTTTCAAAGCCAATATAGAGTTCTTCGTTCATAACATTAGTCGTTTACAGATTTAAATCTGGGTGATTGTTGGATCATTTCTGTTAATTGACCTGTGCAAAGTGATTTTTTCTTACGCACATAACCATAAGTTACGTTCAATTTTTCGGCTACTTCTTCCATCGTTTTTGTTACAAAACTTAGTTTAAGTACTTCTTGGCATTTCTCTCCTAATTTTTTAAACATTTCGTCGAATAGTGACTGTTTTTCATCAAAAACTTCGGTTTGAAATGCTGTTTCTTGAACAGATTCATCTATAGATACATTTTCATCTTGTAATGTTACCTCTTTATTGGATGATTTTTTTAATTCGTTAAGCCAACGACGTTTACATAATAAAAAAAAGTAAGCATCAAACGGACAAGTGAGTTGCAGTCCGTTGGTTTTGGCTTGATTATAAATAGTAATTAAAACTTCTTGTATTACATCTTGTGCTTGATCGTCATCGCCACTATTGGTTCGGATGTAGTTTTTGACTTTCGGCACAAACTTTTTGTAAATCGATTGGATTAAGGCAGAATTATTTTGTGCTAATCCATCAATATAGAGTTGATCGGTATGTGAATTTTTTTCGGTCATAACTGCCTAATTTAATGGCTAATTTAAAAAAAATAAAACAATTGAGGTAACAAAGTTTTTAGTGTATTGATATAAGAATATAAAGTTCAACAATATACTGTTTCGATTTCTCCTTTATTGAAATAACAAAAAGAAAAGGGTAACAAATTAAAACAGCAATTGATATAACATTATAAAACAAAAATTTAAAAACATTTAAACATTAGAAATCATGAAAAATCAAATTAAAAACATCGGCCTTTTATTTTTAGCTTCAATAGCTTTAACAAGTTGTTCAAACAACGACGAAACGTCAACAGAAATTTTCAGACCAAGTACAGGTGAATGGTATGCTTTAAGAAATGAAGCTTTAAATGGCATCACCCAAAACTTTATTTTGAATGCAGGAACTGGTTCGAACACATTTACATCCACAAATGGAGTTCAAATTACTATCAATGGAAATTGCTTAACGTTAAATGGAAATCCAATAACATCAGGTCAAATCGACATCAAATATGCAGAAGTTTTTGATCCAGGGACCATGTTAGTAACCGACAAAACAACTATGGGAAAATTACCCAACGGCGATATGGCAATGATTATTTCTGGAGGAGAATTTTATATTAATGCTACAAAAAACGGTCAACAATTAGACATTACTTGTCCGATGCAATTAATTATTCCAGCTGATTTAACTGGCGGATTGGAAACCGGAATGTCACTTTGGGACGGAACCATTGATGCCGCTGGAAATTTAGATTGGGACGAACAAGACGGAACTGGTGGTCCTCAGCCCAACGGCGTTTTTGGAGAAGGACAAGGAGCAAATGCTCAATATATCGCTTTCTTAAATGATTTTGGATGGACCAATGTAGATCGCTTTTATTCTGATCCACGACCAAAAACCACCATTTTAGCACAAGTTCCTTCAGGTTATAATTTTGAAAATAGTGGTGTCTATTTGCATTATGATGGTGAAGGAAGTGCTTTAGCTAAACTAGATACCTTTAATGGAACAACCAATCAATTCTCAGAACATTACGGACAAATACCAATAGGATTACAAGCACGTGTAATTTTTGTTACCGAAGAAAGCGGAAACTTTAGATACGCAATAAAATCAGTAACTGTTTCAGCTGGCGATGTGTATGTGTTTACTGATAGCGAAACTATTTTAGGAACACAAGCACAATTAACGGCAGCAATTAATGCATTACCATAATTCTTTTGTTTGGGAAATTTTGTTTGGGAAAAGTGGTGGCTTGTTCACCACTTTTCCCTATTTTTATAATTCCTAACCAAACTCTTTTGATTATGAAAAAAATTACAACAACTCTTTTTTTTCTGTTCTTTTTTTGTCATCTTCAATTTGTTGAAGCACAAACGAAAGAAAAAGATACTATAACTCGAAGAGCTTCTATCGGTTATGACAAAAAAGGAAATCTTGTTTCATTTAAACCAGAAACTCCTCCTTTAATTCAAATTGCCGGAGCTCCAAAAGCAAGTTATAGTTTTTTTTGGGAAATGGGCGATGGCAGTTTTAGCAAAGACATCGAACCTAAAAAAGTATATAAAAAGAAAGGCGAATACAAAGTCAATTTATCGGTAACCAATAATTACGATAATGGAAAACCTCCTAAAACCCGACCAAAACTTGTCGTTATTAACGATATTGAAAATCAAAATTTTGAAGATATTGCTTCCATTGGAGATACTATAAATTTAAAACTTTTCAATAATAGAGAACCAGTTCCTGAAGAAGAAATAGTGATTGTAATGAGTTATCAAAATCTTTTAGATTATACGGCAAATGGTAAATTATATCTTTTTTATAATGACAAAGAATTTAAAAATAAGAATTTCGAATTAATAGAAAGTCGGACTCATTTTAACGAAAAAGAAATTATTGAAAACCGAATTGCATTTGTTGAAGATTATAATAATTCTTATGAAAATATAGCTTCATCAAATTCTATTTCTTCATTTAGAGATTCTTTTATAAAAGACGATGAAAATTTAGAACTTACTTTAGCCGAAAGCAAATCGCATTTTAGCGATGTTAAAGTTTTTGAATTTGATACAATGGATGCAAAAGAAACACGAAATATGTTCTTTACATTCAAAACTACTCCAGAAATGATAAAAGACACTAGTGCCACTGTCAAAATGCGAAGTGTTTATGTTCCCGACAGAAACTACAAAAACCATAAAAAGAAAACTCTCGAAATGGAGATTGTAACCTCACACGATCCGAATAAAATGTCGAGTAATGGAACGTTGATGAATTATCGTTTGGTGCGTGTTAAAACATTAAACTTTAAAACTCGTTTTCAAAATGATGGTGAAGGTCCAGCGCGAATGATTCGTTTAGAAACCGATATTCCAGATATGTTTGATAAAAAAACATTAAAAATTGTCGACTTGTATCCTAAATGTCCAATTTGTCCAAAAAATGAAGATATCACTTATAGTTGTTTGGATACAATTATAAAGCAAAAACAAATTCATTTTACTTTTAAAAACATTTATATTCCTGGAAGTCAACAAAAAAATGTTACCGAAAAAGACTCAACAAAAGGCTTTGTAAAATATACCATGAAATTTGCTAAAGATTTTCACAAGCAAAAAACCAGAAGCCGAACCGCTATTATCTTTGATAAAAATGAACCTGTCATAACCAATTATGCTACAACTCGTTTTAAACCAGGTTTATCAATTGGAGCCAAAACGGGTTATAATTTGTTTCCCGATTTAGAAAATTCTAAAAGTTATTTTGTGTCGGTAACTTTATCTCCGTACAAATCCTATCGATGGTATTGGCAAGTTGAATTGCAAAATAGTTTACATTCTTATGATGGAGAAAGTACTGTTAAAGAGGAGATAGTAGGAAATAATATTGGCGTTATTCCACAATTACACCGAACGTATACTTCAACCGATTTTGAAAATTATAATGTCGAAATTCCTGTTTTAATTCGGTACAATATTAATAATTTTATCGGAATTGGAGCCGGAATCCAAGCCAACATTAACATCTCTCAAAAACAAAACACTTTTGAAAAAGAGGAAATTTACGAAGGTCCAAATGATAATTTTCTTGTTAATTCAAGAGAACGAACGGATGCTATTAATGAAACATTTACTGGTTTTAAATCGGGTGTTTTGTTTGATTTAACTGCTGGTTTTGCCAGAATCGGTCCAAGTGGTGGCGTGCGATATGTAGTAAACTTTGAAAAAGATTTTAATTATTTACAACTTTACGCGATTTGGAAGTTTTAAACTGATTTTAAAGTGGCATGCAAAAATTAATTTTTCTTTTTCTTTTTCTTTTTATACAACTGACTTTTTCTCAGAGTTCAACTACTTCATTAGAAAACAAAATCTACAATGCTATTGATGTTTTTGTTGCCAATCCAAATCTTAAAAATTTAAAGAAATTAGAATCTTCAGAAAAGTCTTTTCATCCAAAATTAAAACCCGAACTACTCGCATTTGTAATACTAAAATGCAATAAAGCCTATTACGAAAATCAATTTGGTTTGCTTAATAATGCTATTTCTAGTTATGAAAAAGCGTGGCTAATATTTCAAAAAAACAAACTTAGTAATTACGACATTATTGAATCGTGTTTAAAGCCATTAGGAAATCTGTATACCCTAATTGGCGATTATGAAAATGCTGAAAACACAATCAAACAATACTATTACATTGCTTATATTGATAAAGATCAACAACATAAATTTGCTGCTATTTTAAATTTATCCAACGTATATCAAAACACAGGAAAAGTAAATGAAGCTATTGATTTACTTGAAAAAACCAGTACAACAGAAAAATTAAGCGCAACAAATAAAGGACTTTTATTAAATAACTTAGCAAACAATTACTTGCTTTCTATAAAAGGAAATACAGAAAAAAAAAATAGATTTATTGACGCCAAAAATGCATTTTTAACTTCTATAAATTTATTAAAATTAGATAAAAATCAATCAAAAACAATATCGAATTCCTATCGAAATCTTGCTTTAATTTACAGTCAGGAACAAAAATTTAGTTTGGCTAATTCAGCTATGGATAAAGCCATAACAGCGTTTTTTGAAATTCCAAATGCCACACCACGAGAACAAGCAAAACTATATTTTGACAAAGCTAATTTACATTTTAATCAAAAAGAATATGAATTAGCAACAGTAAATTTAAAATCGGTTTTTACACTATTAATTCCAAATTATTCCAATCAAAAAAACAGCCTTCCTAATGAAAAATTGCTTTATGCTGAAACGGTTTTATTAGATGCATTCGATTTACAGGCCGCACTTTTTTTATTACAAAATCAACCAAAAAAAGCTTTGCAATCGTACCAACTTTCTTTTCATGTTGAAGAATTATTGCAATCACTTTTGGTATATGAAAATTCAAAAATAATAACACAAATTAGAAATCGAAATCGTACTGAAAAATGCATTGAAATTTATTATTCTCTTTTTCAGAAAGAAAAAAAAACAAGTTATATTGAGAGTGCTTTTTTGTTACAAGAAAAAACAAAAGCAGCTGTTTTACAATCGTATTTATCCAATTTGAAAACCTTTTCAAGAGAAGAAAAACTAATTTTAGAGCAACTTCAAAACTGGAAAAATACTATTTTAAGAGAACAACAAAAATTAGATTTGGCTAATATTTCAAAAATTAATGAAGCAATTAAAAAGCAAAATGAGTTAATGTTGCTTTTAAAATCGAAAGAATTAAGAAAATCAAATGAAACTACTAAAGAACTGATTTTAGTAGATTTATATTCAAAATTAGAAAAAGAAAATGCTGTTTTGGCGGAATATTTCATAGGAGAAAGCACTATCTATCTTTTCACTATCAAAAACAAACAGCTACAATTAGAATCAATTGCAAACATAGCAATTCCAAAAATAATTCAATTTATTGATTTCTTTTCAAATTCAAATGTCATTTCAGAGAATCCTTCTAAATTCAATCACTTTGCAAATAGCACTTACAATGACTTAAAATTACCTAAAAAATCAACCTACAAAAACTTAATTATTATTCCCGATGGTATTTTGACTTTTCTTCCTTTTGAAGCTTTAATTACATCGGAATCGAAAACGACCAGCTTTTCGAAAATGAATTATTTATTGAATGATTATACTATTGGCTACAATAATTCAGCGTCATTTTATCTGAATACTATTCCGTTTCAGCACAATAAAGAAACTGTTTTAGGTGTTTTTCCAATATTTGAAAATTCCGATTTAGAATTAACTTTTTCTAAAAAAGAATTAACGAATTTGAAAGCCAACTTTAAAGGAACGTATCTCGAAAAAGAAAAAGCTACTTTCTATAATTTTAAAACAAATGCATTAAATTATTCGATACTACATTTATCTACTCATGCTTCGTCTGGTGATGTTTTCGAACCTGCAAGTATTAAATTCTACGATCAAGAAATTATGTATTCTGAATTGTATAATTTGAAAATAAATCCCGATTTAGTAGTCTTAAGTGCTTGTGAAACCGGAATTGGAAAACTATACAAAGCTGAAGGTGCCATGAGCGTTGCACGCGGATTTCAATTTGCTGGAGCTCAAAATTTATTGTTTTCTTTATGGAAGGTGAACGATTATACTACTTCGGTTGTAATGAAGGAATTTTATAAATCAGTTAAAAATGGAAAATCCTATTTCGAATCCAATCATCAAGCAAAATTGGATTTTCTTGCAGATAATACAATTCCTAATGCTAAAAAATCGCCTTATTATTGGAGTGCTTTTGTGTTTTATGGAACGTTAGAACATAAAGAAACTACTAATTATTTTCTTTATCTAGGATTGTTTTTAATTGTTGGTTTTATCGTAGTTTTGTTATTCAAAAAACATAAAAAAACTTTGCGCCCTTTGCGAAACAAATTAGCGCCTTTGCGATAAAATAAAATGGAAGACTTTCAAAAAATACTCAAAAAAAGCAAGTATAAAAAAATTAATTTTAAAGTATCTAAAACACAGCATCTACGAATTAAAGCAAGTATAAATGGTGTAAAAGGAAATTTTATTTTAGATACTGGAGCCAGCAATAGTTGTGTTGGATTTGAAAGTATCGAATTATTTCAACTCAATGCAGGAAAATCGAAAACAAAAGCTGCTGGAGCTGGCGCAACTGGAATGTTTACACAACAAGCAAAAGACAATGTTTTACAATTAGGACGTTGGAAAAATACCAACTTTCATTTAGTGATTTTTGATTTATCGCATGTAAACGAAGCTTTACAACAATACAAAGCAAAACCGGTTCATGGCATTATTGGTGCCGATGTTTTATTAAACGGAAAAGCCATAATTGATTATTACAATCATTGTTTGTATTTGAGGTAGTATTATTTGGTCTTTTTATACGAAAAATAAGCAATAACAGTACTTGCCAACATTAAAATACTTGCTAAAATAAACGGAGCTCCGGCAAATTTAAATGGTGCATCGTTGTGAGTAAAATAATAAAAAATACTCGACATTAATGGCGGACCAATTATTGCAGAAGCGCTCATCAAACTCGATAATGTTCCTTGAATTTCACCTTGTTCATTAGCGGGAACTTGAGCAGAAATTACCGCTTGCATGGCTGGACCAGCTATTCCGCCAAGGCAATACGGAATCAAAAACACGAACATCATCCAGCTTTCGGTTGCAATAGCAAACAAAAACATACCTATAGCATACAACGCCATTCCGACATAAATACTTTTTTCATTTCCTAATTTCGGGTTGATCCACCGAATCAAAACGCCTTGCACAATACCAACCAACAAGCCAACAACGCCAAGCGAAATTCCAACCATTTTTTCATCCCAATTAAATTGGTACATTGTAAAATAACTCCAATTACTATGAACTGCATGTGAAGCTACATAGAGCAAAAAAATAGAAACTACCAATCCGATCAATTTTGGATATTTTTTAAGATTATAAAAAGCTCCTATTGGATTGGCTCGTTTTAAACTAAAATCTCTTCGATTGTCTTTTGATAATGATTCCGGTAAGATAAAATAACCATATAAAAAATTTAACAAACACAAAATCGCTGCAGCATAAAACGGAACTCTCGAACCGAATTGTCCTAACAATCCTCCAATTACTGGTCCGATTATGAATCCGAGTCCGAATGCCGCACCAATCATTCCGAAGTTTTTAGCACGATTTTCAGGAGTACTCACATCGGCAATATACGCCGAAGCTGTTGTAATACTTGCTCCCGAAATTCCTGCAATAATTCTTCCAATAAACAACCAAGTTATTGTTGGTGCAAAAGCCAATAACAAATAATCTAGTGAAAAGGCAAAAAGAGAAATTAAAATAATTGGTCTTCGTCCATATTTATCACTTAAATTTCCAACTAATGGCGCAAAAACAAACTGTGTAATCGCATAAGCAAACGTTAGCCAGCCGCCAATTTTAGAAGCTTCGCTAATATCGCCATGAATTAACTCTTGAATTAATTTCGGAATCACTGGAATAATAATTCCCCATCCCGTAATATCAATCAGCATGGTAATGAAGATGAAACCTATTGCTGCATGCTTTTTGTTTTGAGACATTTTTTTAGTTTTTTTGGGGCGTGTCGCTACGTCGTTCCTCCTTGCGTCAGGCTTTCACTTCAATCTGTCATTGCAAGCTTGCAAAGCAATCTCTTCATGTCAGGATTTCCGCTTCAATCCTTCACGCGGAACGCAAATAAACAAAAAAATCCCGATTAGTTTCCTAAGCGGGATGAGATTGCTTCGTTCCTAGCAATGACTTACAACTCCAATGCTCTTTTCACATTACCATCCATCAATAATTCTTCTGGTTTTTCTAACGCCTCTTTTACGGCTACTAAAAATCCAACTGATTCACGTCCGTCAATAATTCGGTGATCATAGGATAATGCAACGAACATTACTGGAGCAATAACGATTTGACCGTTTTTAACAATTGGACGTTCAACTACATTGTGCATTCCTAAAATTCCGGATTGTGGCGGATTGATAATTGGTGTAGACAACATACTTCCGAAAACACCTCCGTTAGAAATGGTGAAAGTTCCTCCAGTCATTTCATCAACCGTAATTTGTCCATCACGCGCACGAATAGCCAAACGTTTTATTTCGGCTTCTACTCCACGAAACGATAAGGTTTCTGCACTTCGCATCACCGGAACCATTAATCCTTTTGGTCCTGAAACTGCAACTGAAATATCGCAAAAATTATAGGTGATTTTTTCTTGTCCGTCAATCATAGAGTTTACATCGGGATACAATTGCAACGCTCTTGTTACTGCTTTTGTAAAAAACGACATAAAGCCTAAGCCTAATCCGTGTTTAATTTTAAACTCTTCTTTGTATTGTTCGCGCAACGCATAAATGGCAGTCATATCTACTTCGTTAAATGTAGTTAACATGGCTGTTTCATTTTTTGCAGCAACTAATCTTTCGGCTACTTTACGACGCAACATCGATAATTTTGATCTTTCAGAACCACGATTTCCACCAGTTGGCGTTCCCATTGAAGGAACAGCATTTACTGCATCGTCTTTAGTAATTCGTCCTTCTTTTCCAGTTCCAACAATATCAGTTGGCTGGATATTTTTTTCGTCTAATATTTTTTTAGCGGCTGGCGATGGCGTTTGTGCCGCATATGATTTTTCTACAACGGGAGTAACCTTCACTTCTTCTTTCTTAGGAGCTTCTGCCTTAACCTCAACCTTAGCTTCAACCTTAGCTTCTGCAGCTCCACTTGGTTTCGCAGCACTTGTATCAATTAAACAAACTACAGCGCCAACAGCAACAGCATCGCCTTCTTCAGCTTTTAGCGTGATGATTCCGCTTGCTTCTGCTGGCAATTCGAGTGTTGCTTTGTCAGAATCTACCTCAGCAATAGCTTGGTCTTTTTCGACATAATCGCCGTCTTTTACTAACCAAGTAGCGATTTCAACTTCTTTTATAGACTCTCCCGGTGAAGGGACTTTCATTTCTAAAATCATCTTTATATAACTTTATATGTATTGTTTATACTATTCTAATAAATTTTCTACCAATATGTCTTCGTCAATCTCTTCCCAATGAATACCTTCTCCTTTTCCAATTAATCTCCAGTTATTTAATTGTTTATCTGTAGCTTTTCTTAATCTTGGAAACCATTCTAACGGAATTGACAATTCTCTTCCATCTTCTAAAAAAAGTATCATTTTAGAATTCTCAAATGCTACATTAATAGCGTTTTTCGATTTATTAATTGTTAAAATACTCATCCCATTTTTGTGTTAAAAGTTCCTGATTTTCCTCTACTAAATTACGAATTTGTTTTAATTCACTAGCATTAAATCTTGATGACTTTATTAATTCAACAAATTCAATATTAAATTTGGCTGTTTTTCAACTTTCTCAATATGTATATGTTTAGGCAAATGCTCATTACTATAAAAGAATAGACGAAACCCTTCAATATTTAATATCGTTGGCATTTATCTAAATAAATTTTTATCAAAAACCATTCTAATCGCATCGGCGTGACGTCTTCTATCTCTAGTATGACTTCCTGCTGCTGGAGCTGCATAGGCTTTTAGTGATGCTAATCTCCATTTTACTAAATCGAAATTCATCAACATAAAGCTGTATGCTCCCATGTTTTTTGGTTCTTCTTGTGCCCAAACAAAATCGTTGGCATTTGGATAACTTTTTATTATTGCCTTTAATTGCTCGATTGGCAACGGAAATAATTGCTCAATACGAACCAAAGCTACGTCATTTCGGTTTAATTTTTCTCTTTCGGCAAGAATATCGTAGTAAAATTTTCCGGTACAGAAAACAACCGATTTTACTTTTTTCTTATCAACTGAAATATCATCAAATGTTTCTTGAAATTGACCGTTGTATAAATCTTCTTGTGTTGAAACACAAAGTGGATGACGCAATAAACTTTTAGGAGAAAACACGATTAACGGTTTACGAAAATTGGTTTTCATTTGACGACGCAACAAATGGTAAAAATTGGCTGGCGTTGTACAATCGGCAACGTACATATTATGTCGTGCGCACAATTGTAAATAACGTTCCATTCTAGCCGAAGAATGTTCGGCTCCTTGTCCTTCGTAGCCATGAGGTAATAAAAGAACAATTCCGTTTTGGTTGTTCCATTTGTCTTCACCACACGAAATATATTGGTCTAACATAATTTGGCAACCGTTTGAAAAGTCGCCAAACTGAGCTTCCCAAATGGTTAATGTTTTTGGAGCAGCTAAAGCGTAACCATAATCAAATCCTAAAACGCCATATTCTGATAATAAAGAATTGTAAATTTGAAAATGTCCTTTACTGTTTTTTAAAGTATCTAAAAGAATTACTTCTTCTTCGCTATCTTCGACTTTCACAACTGCATGACGATGCGAAAACGTTCCTCTTTCCACATCTTGACCAGAAATTCGAACATCATAACCTTCGGTTAAAAGTGTTCCATAAGCTAATGTTTCTGCAGTTCCCCAATCGATAACATTGTTGTCGTATACGGTTTTTCTGTCTGAAATAATTTTAGTTATTTTACTAATGAATTTTTTATCCGCAGGTAAAGTAGCCACATGGTCAATAATTTCATCTAATTTCTTTTTATTAAATGTAGTATCTACTTTCTTAAGCATTTCAACATCCGAAACCTGAACAAATCCATCCCATTCATCTTGCATAAAAGGTGTAATAATGGTTTTATCTTTCTTACGAGATGCTTGTAAATTTTCGTCTAATTTATCTTTATATTCGTTTTCAATTTTTGTTAAATAGGCTTGATCAACAATTCCGTCAACTATTAATTTTTCGGCATAAATATCTCTCGGATTTTTGTGACGTGCAATAATTTTGTACAAAACTGGTTGTGTAAAACGAGGTTCATCGCCTTCGTTATGGCCGTATTTTCTATATCCTAATAAATCGATAAATACATCGCGCCCAAATTCCATTCGGAAATCTAGAGCAAAAAGCATGGCATGAACAACAGCTTCTGCGTCGTCTGCATTAACATGAAGTACTGGCGATAAGGTAACTTTAGCTACATCGGTACAATATACTGATGAACGCGCATCTTGGTAATTGGTTGTAAATCCAACTTGATTGTTAATCACAATATGAATAGTTCCGCCAGTTCGGTAACCATCTAATTGTGCCATTTGAACAATTTCGTACACAATTCCTTGTCCGGCAACAGCAGCATCACCATGAACTGCAATTGGTAAAACTTTGGAGAAATCGTTCGGAAAATGATGGTCTTGTTTGGCACGAGCAATTCCTTCAATTACTGCTCCAACGGTTTCTAAATGTGATGGATTTGGCGCTAAATTGATGTTTATTTTTTTTCCAGATGCTGTTTTTCTTTCCGATGTTAATCCCAAATGGTATTTTACATCGCCATCAAAATATTCTTGATCATAATCTTTTCCGTCAAATTCAGAGAAAATATCTTGAGTGTTTTTACCAAAAATATTGGCTAAAATATTCAAACGTCCACGATGCGCCATTCCCATTACAAAATGCTGAACACCTTTTTCGGCAGCGGCTTCTATTAAAGCATCTAAAGCAGGAATAATACTTTCGCCTCCTTCGAGTGAAAATCTTTTTTGACCAACATATTTGGTGTGCAAAAAGTTTTCGAAAGAAACGGCTTCATTTAGTTTTCCGAGTATGTGTTTTTTTTGATTGGCATCAAAATTAGGTTGATTATCGTTGATGTTAATTCGGTTTTGTATCCACTGAATAACCTCTGGTTTTCTCATATACATGTATTCAATTCCGATATGCTTGCAGTATACATTTTTAAGATGAGAAATAATATCTTTTAACATTTTTGGCTGATGACCAATAACTTTGGCTGCATCAAAAACAGTTTCTAAATCGGCATTGGATAAACCAAAATTTTCAATTTCTAAATTTGGAGAATACACTCGTCTATCGCGAACTGGATTGGTTTCTGTAAAAAGATGACCTCGAGATCGGTAACCATCTATTAGTTTTAGAACATTAAATTCTTTTTGTAATTTTTCGGATGCTTGACTATTTTCGGCATTTCCAGATGCATAATTCGCTAATTGTTCCCCAACTTTTTCTTCATTAAAGGTTTCCATTCCAAAGTCGAAACCTTGGAAAAAAGCTCTCCAACTTGGCTCTACGCTATCTGGATTTTGGGAATATTGTTCGTATAAATCGGCGAAAAATTGAGAATGTGCTGCATTTAAAAAGGAAAACCTATCCATATTTTTTATATAAGAAATCGAGAAATTATCAAATTACCACAAAAGTAAAATAATTATAACAAGCTGACAATGTTTTTTATACTTTTATGTCGATTAGTAACTATATTTAAATTTATGAAAAAGAATAGTTTATTAGAAGCAACAAAGACTTTGTTCTTTATTTTTATTTTGTTGTCGCATTTTACTTTAATTGCACAAGAAATTCCTGAAGCAAAAACTAAAAGTGATTTTTGGAAAAATGTTCAAATTGGTGGTGGATTAGGATTAGGTTTTGGGTCTGGTTTTACCAATATATCTGTTGCTCCAAGTGCTATTTACAATATAAATGAATATGTATCGGCTGGAGTTGGCGTTCAATACAGTTATTTAAAAGAGAGAGATTTTTACAATTCTAGTTTGTATGGCGGAAGCATCATTGGCTTGTTTAATCCAATAGAACAAATACAATTATCTATCGAATTAGAGCAATTAAGAGCCAATGTAAAATATGAAGGTTTTACGGTTGGTTCAAATGATTTTTGGAATACAGGTTTTTTTATTGGTGCGGGTTACAGAATGCAAAATGTTACAATTGGAGGTAGGTATAATTTGCTTTTTCAAAATGACAAAGGCGTTTATGGCGATGCATTTATTCCGTTTATTAGAGTCTTTTTTTAAAATTTATTGCGAAACCAAACCTTCATCCATTCGCGTTTTAAAACTAAAAAAGCAACTTGTTCTGATAATTCTAAAAGGTCAGAACCATCTAGTTTTTTAATTTGATCTTCGGGAACATCGATGATGTAAAGCAAATTTAAATATTCGGCAAATTTAAATTGAATTAAACGATAGATTTTTTCGTGCAATTGAATCTTTAATTCATTAGGTGTTGTACTCAAAGGAAAATCAATTCCTTCATTTGCTAAATTGAAATCTTTATTTATTTGTTCAATAAGTTTTAGATACAGATTTTCATTTTCGGCATTCGATAATAATTCGTCTGTGGATATTGGATTTGGAAAATTCATCAAACTATACTTTTCTACTCATTAAATTTTCACCAAACGATTTCAGTTTTTCTTTCTTTTCATTGTCGATACTAATCTTTTGAAGTGTTGCAAAAGCAATTAGTGTATACTCTTGAATGGCTTGTTGAGTAGCTTTTGAAGCTCCAGTGGTATTGAAGATTTCTTTTACAGTTTCAATTTTATCTTTATTATCAGTTGGATGAATAGAGAACAAATGCAGTAATTGCTCTTTTTGATGTTGATTTGAAAATTCCATTGCTTTGAGATACAAATACGTTTTTTTATTTTCGATAATATCGCCACCAACTTGTTTTCCGAACGTTTCTGGATTTCCAAAAGCATCTAAGTAATCATCTTGTAATTGAAAAGCCAAACCTAAATTTAATCCAAAATCGTAAATTAAATCGGCGTTTTCTTTCGATGTTTCGGCTACAATTGCGCCCATTTTCATAGCCGCTCCAACTAAAACTGCCGTTTTATATTCAATCATTTTAAGATATTCCGAAATAGTAACATCGTCACGTGTTTCGAAATCAACATCGTATTGCTGTCCTTCACAAACTTCTAAAGCAGTTTTACTAAATAATTGTGCCAATTCTCTAAAAACATCAGTAGTATATTTTTCAAAATATTGGTAGGCTAAAATAAGCATAGCATCACCAGAAAGAATTGCAGTGTTTACATTCCATTTTTCGTGAACTGTTTCGTCTCCTCTTCGCAAAGGAGCATCGTCCATTATATCATCATGAACCAATGAAAAATTATGAAAAACTTCAACTGCAAGTGCTGCTGGAAGTGCATTTTTATAATCGGCATCAAAAACCTCAGCGCTCATTAATGTTAAAACTGGTCGCATTCGTTTTCCACCCAGTCCTAGAATATAATGAATCGGATTGTATAGATTTTGTGGTTCTTTGGTTTGGTATTCCGATTGCAAATAGTCAGAAATAAATTCTTGATATTGATAAATGGAGTGCATTAATTACTAATTTAAAGTTTCAAGTTTCAGGTTGTACAAAAGTAGGTCAAAAAACTTGAAACCTAAAACCTGAGACATTTGTTATGTTAAATTTATGTAAATACTTTGGAAACTATTTTGGTGTTAAAAGTTTCCGTTTTATATTTGCAACCGATTTATAGAAACTTATGAAAGATAAAATAATAGCAAAAGCTACCGAAATGTTTTTAAAGTTGGGTTTTAAGAGTGTTACAATGGATGATATTGCTTGTGAAATGTGTATTTCTAAAAAAACTATCTATAAGTTTTTTATGAATAAAGATGTATTAATTAAAGAAGCAACTTCTTCTGTTCATAAAGTTATGCATCAAACCATTGATACCATTGTTGCTAAAAATTATAATGCAATTGAAGAGAATTTTGAAATTCGAAAAATGTTTAAAGAAATGTTTAAGTCAACCGATACATCACCAATTTATCAATTGAAAAAGCATTATCCCGAAATTTATCATGATGTAATAACCCGAGAAATAGATGAGTGTAGTATGGTATTTAGTCAAAATATTAAAAAAGGAATACAACAAGGTCTTTATCGTTCATCAATCAACTTAGAAAACTATGTCAAATTTTATTACACACTTATTTTTAGTATCAATGAAAATACAGTTCTAGAAAGTGATGCTTTAAAACTAGAGTTAGAAGCTTTAGAATACCATATAAGAGCTATGGCTACTGAAAAAGGTATCATAGAATTACAAAAACAATTATCAATCCTAAATAAATAATCATCAATGACAAACAAACTTATACTAACCTTATTCCTTTTCGCGAGTGTGTTGTATGCGCAAGACAAAAAAGAAAGTTATTCTTTATCGCTAAAAGAAGCAATTGAACACGCAGTTCAAAATAATTATTCAGCCATAAATGCCGACAGAGATATTGCTGCAGCAAAAGAAAAAAAATGGGAAACTACTACAATTGGTTTACCTCATTTAGATGGTTCTGTGTCGTATCAAAATGCTTTTCAACTTCAGAAAAACATAGTCGATTTTAATGGAACTCCAACCACAATAGCTTTTGGCGAATACAATACAATGGACAGTAAATTAACTTTAAGTCAATTAATTTTTGATGGTTCCTATTTAGTTGGATTACAATCGGCTAAAACCTATTTGAAAATTTCTGAAAATGCTAAAATAAAAACCACACAAGAAATAAAAGAAATTGTTGTCAATTCCTATGGTAATGTGCTTTTGGCAGATGAAAGTATTTTAATTCTTCAAAAAAATAAATCTATTTTAGAGAAAAACCTATCCGACACCAAAGAAATCTTTAAAAATGGTTTAATTGAAGAAGAAAATGTAGAGCAACTGCAAATTACATTATCGTCTATAAATAGTTCGTTAGAAAATGTAAAACGTCAAAAAACAATTGCTGTCGATATGTTAAAATTAACACTCGGAATTAATCTTGAAACTGAGTTAAAATTGACTGATAAATTAGATGTTTTAACTCAAAATAATGTCGATTTGAATTTACTTAAAGAAGAATTTAATGTAACAAATACTATTGATTATCAAATTGGAAAAAACATAGAAACAAGTAAAATTTTGTTGCTGAAATTAGAAAAAAGTAAAGCATTACCTTCATTAGGCGCAAATATTAATTTAGGTACCAATACTTTTGGAAGTCGATTTACCATGTTTAATGGTGATCAAAGATGGAATAGTTATTCCAATATTGGAGTTGGATTAAATGTACCTCTATTTAGTAGTTTTGGTAGAAGTTCAAGAACACAACAAGCAAAAATAGCTTTAGAACAATCAAAAACACAGCTTACAGAAACAGAGCAAAAATTAAAATTATACTACCAAAAAGCGAAAAGCGATTACGAATATAGCTTGGAACAATTAACAACATCAAAAAGCAATTTAAATCTTGCCGAAAGAATAGAAAATAAAAATCAAATCAAATTTAAAGAAGGTCTTTCTTCAAGTTTTGATTTATCGGAAGCGCAACGGCAATTATATAGTTCACAACAGAATTATTTACAAGCCATGCTCGATGTAATTAATAAAAAAGCATCGTTAGAAAAATTAATAAATAAAAATTAAACCAACGTAAAAAATGAAAAAAATACTAATTCTTACCCTCGCATCACTTTTGCTTTTTTCTTGTGGAAGCAGCGATAAAAACCAATCCATTGACGATTTAATCAAATCTCAGAACGTAACCGCTTTACAAGCTAAGAAGACAACACTTCAAGCTGAAATGACAAAAATTGAAGAAGCTTTAGCTAAATTAAATGTAAAAAAAGAAGAAGCTTTAGTTTCGACTCAAGTTGTTAAAGACACTGTTTTTAATCACTATCTGGATATTCAAGGAAATGTTGATACCAAAGAAAACATATTGGTGCAACCTGAATTTAGCGGCAACTTAACTTCACTTACTGTTAAAGCAGGACAACGCGTTTCAAAAGGACAACTATTAGGTCGAGTTGATGACGCTGGTATGAGTCAACAACTAGCAAGTATTGAAAACCAATATGCTCTAGCAAAAACTACTTTTGAAAGACAAAAAAATCTTTGGGATAAAAAAATTGGTTCTGAAATTCAATTTCTTCAAGCGCAAACACAAATGATTTCGGCTCAAAAATCGGTGGCTCAAATGAGATCTCAAGTCTCAAAAACACTTATTCGCGCTCCTTTTTCTGGAACTATTGATGAAGTTTTTGTTGAAAAAGGACAAATTGTATCACCAAGTCAGCAAGGTTTAATGCGAATTGTGAATTTAACAAATATGTTTGTTTCAACAAGTGTTCCCGAAAGCTATATCGGAAAAATAAAAGTAGGAACAGAAGTCGATGTTTTCTTGACTTCTTTAGGAAAAACTTATAAAGGTAGAGTTCGCCAAGTTGGTAATTTTATCAATCCGAACAACAGAAGTTTTGGTATTGAAGTGAGTGTTCCAAATCCTGATAACTTATTGCGGCCAAACCAAGTAGCCAAACTAAAAATAATTGATTATGTAAATAAAAATGCCATTGTAGTTCCAACTAATGTGGTTCAGGAAGATGGCGATAAAAATAAATTTGTATATACTGTTATCAATGTAAATGGAAAAACTGGAACAGCTAAAAAAGCATTAGTAAATGTTGGTCAATCGTCAGATAATGTTACCGAAATTTTAAGTGGATTATCTGCCAATGATATACTAGTTTCAGAAGGTGTGAATACTATTTCAGACGGAATGAAGCTAAATTTCTAATAATATGTTGTTGGTTCTAAGTTGTTGGTTGTTGGTTATTATTAATCGCAACTTATAACGTATAACTCACAACTCATAACTAAAAAAAATGAGTCACAAAAACAAAGAATTCGGCATTTCAAGTTGGGCAATCGACAATCGTGTCACCGTATATATTTTTACTTTACTAATTGTTATTACAGGATTAATCGCTTATGTAACAATGCCTCGTGAAGATTTTCCGGAAATTATTGAAAACAAAGTCTACGTTTCTTCTATTTTTCCGGGTAACTCAGCAGAAGATGTCGAAAAATTAATCATCAAACCTCTTGAAAAAGAATTCAAGAATATTAGTGGTGTAGAAAAAGTAACGGCAAGTTCTTTTCAAGATTACGGAATGTTGATCGTAGAATTCAACGACAAAGTTAAAATTGAAGATGCTAAAGTTAAAATAAAAGACAAAGTTGACAATACAAAAGCCGATACCGATTGGCCAAATTTGGATAACGGAAGCAAAGTGGAACCAACTGTTTTTGAATTGAATATTTCGGAAGAAGTGCCCATTTTGAACATCAATTTAAAAGGAAATTTCACCACACAACAACTTAAAAAATATGGCGAATTGCTTCAAGACGATATCGAAGAAATTGCCGAAGTAAAAAAAGTAGACATTTTAGGTGTAGATGATAAAGAAGTTGAAATTGCTGTTGATATTTTTAAAATGACAGCAGCTCAAGTTTCGTTTGACGATATTCAAAATGCTGTTAAATATGAAAACATGACGCTTTCTGGAGGAAATTTAATTTCACAAGGTTCCCGAAATAACATTAGAATTGTAGGCGAAATAAAAGATCCTAAAGAATTAGAAAATGTAGTTGTAAAATACAATGGCGGAACAGTATATTTGAAAGATATTGCAACAATCTCATTCAAAGAAAAAGAAAAAACCACTTATGCTCGTGAAAAAGGAACAGAAGTAGTAATGCTTAACGTAAAAAAACGTTCCAATCAAAACATGATTTCGGCTATTGAGCAAGTGAAAGAAAAAATTAAAACGGCGCAAGAAACCTATTTACCAAAAAATTTAAAACTAGAACTGACAAACGATCAATCGTCGCGTGTAGAACATCAAGTGGATGAATTGTCGAACCATATTATTTTCGGAATTGTATTGGTAATGATTGTGCTAATGTTCACAATGGGTTTACGAAACTCGTTATTTGTTGGTGCTGCAATTCCGCTTTCGATGTTAATGGCATTTACAATTTTATCGGCTTTTGGATTAACTTTAAATACGATGGTTCTTTTTGGATTAGTTATGGGATTAGGAATGCTTGTTGACGACGGAATAGTTGTTGTTGATAACGTTTTTGCCAACATGAAAAAAGGAATGTCGCGAATACAAGCATCTAAAATTGGTATTGGCGAAATTGCTTGGCCAGTTATTTCCTCAACCGCAACCACTTTAATGGCGTTTTTACCATTTGCTTTATGGCCCGGAACTATGGGAAAATTTATGAAATATTTTCCTATTACCTTAACCATCACATTAAGTTCTTCATTATTTGTGGCGATGATTGTAAATGCTGCCATGACTGGAGGTTCGATGGATATTGAAGATAGAAATGTTTCTAAAAAATCGGCTAAAAAGTATTCTATTATTTTTGGTATTCTAGCGCTTATTTTTGTGATTATTGGAAATATGTATGATTCAAAAGCTGCAAGAGCAATCGGACATTTAGGCTTAATTTCATTAGGATTAATGTGGTTGTATAAAATAAAATTATACCAATGGACACAAGATTTTCAACACAGCTTTTTTCCAAAAATGGAAAATAAATACAAGGCGTTTTTAGCAAAAATCCTTACCGGAAGAAATTCTTGGATTGCTCTTGCTAGTATTATCGGAATGTTGTTTTTCTCTTTTATACTTCTGGGTATTTTTCCAAGAAAAGTGTTGTTCTTCCCCGACAATATCCCAAAACAAGTAATAACGTATATCGAATATCCACAAGGAACTGATATTGATAAAACCAATAAAGCGACCCAATTTGTAGAAAATCAAGTGATCGCTATTATGAAAAAATACATCGATCCAAAAACAGACAAAAACTTTTTGGCTGAGAGTATCGTTTCACAAGTTGGCGTTGGTGCCGGAAATCCAAATGTAGATGCTGGATCTGCTTCTGAAACTCCTTTTAAAGGAAAAGTAATTGTTAATTTTTCGGAATTTAAATTCAGACGTGATATCAACACATCCGATGTTTTAGAAGAAATTAGAGCAAAAGTAAAAGCAATTGCTGGTGCAACAGTTACAGTTGAAAAAGATGCTAATGGTCCGCCAGCTGGTTATCCAATAAGTATTGAAATTACCGGAAGTGATTATGATCAAATGATTGCTGAAGCTGCCAAAATGATTGCATTTATTGATGCGAAAAATATTCCTGGTATCGAAAAATTAAGCGTTGATGTAAACAATCAAAGTCCGGAACTTGAAGTAAAAGTAGATCGTGTAAACGCAGGAAGTTTAGGTGTTTCAACAGGACAATTAGGATTTAATTTACGCCGTTCTGTTTATGGTCAAGAGATTTCTACCTATAAAGAAGGTGATGACGATTACAATATTGTGGTTCGAATGCAAGAAGATCAACGTAAAAATGAAAACATATTATTCAATCAATCGTTAACTTTTAGAAATCAGAATAATGGTCAAATGATGCAAGTTCCGATTTCTGCAGTTTCAACAACCGAGAAAACAAAAACGTACAATCAAATAAAAAGAAAGAATTACAAACGAATTTTGACTGTTTATTCCAATGTACTTACCGATTTTAATGGTGATGAAATTTCTAAACAAATTGAAACAGAATTAAAAAGTTATCAATTGCCAAAAGGAGTTACTTATTCTTTTTCAGGAATTCAAGAAGAACAAGGTAAAAATCAAAGTTTTTTAATGTACGCTCTGTTTTTGGCTCTAGCCGGAATTACAATTATAATCGTTTTGCAATTTAATTCGGTTTCTAAAACTATGGTCATTTTATTTACTGTTCTGTTAAGTTTTAGTGGTGTTTTTTATGGTTATGTTATAGCTAATATGAATTTCGTGATTTTAATGACGATGATGGGAATTATTTCGTTAGCTGGAATTGTGGTAAAAAACGGAATTGTATTAATGGATTTCTTTGTTTTATTATTAGATAAAAAAGTAGCCGATAAACAAGTTGAAAGTCATGATGATTTATCATTAGATGAAATAAAAGAAGTTATTATCGAATCTGGTAAATCGAGACTTCGCCCAGTTTTACTAACTGCATTAACGGCGGTTTTAGGATTAATTCCGTTAGCAATTGGATTGAATTTCGACTTCTTTACTTTGGTAACCGATTTAAATCCACACTTTTTTATGGGTGGTGATAATGTAATTTTCTGGAGTCCTTTAGCGTGGACAATTATTTTCGGATTAACGTATGCCACTGTTTTAACATTGGTGATGGTTCCGGTAATGTTTTATTTAGTAAAACGAACAAAATATTGGTTGAGAGACCAACGAATAGCCAGAAATGCAGTTGAAGTATAATTATTGATTTTTCTTTATAAAAAAAGGCTTCCAAAAATTAATGGAAGCCTTTTTTATGTAAAATGCTTTATTTTAAAAGCTCATCTAACTTTTCTAAAAGCTTTGGATTTGATGGTCTCATTGCATCAGAATACATAACATTTCCACTAGGATCTATTAAAATAAATCGCGGAATAGAATTGATTCCAAATGCTTTAATAAAATCAGAATTGGTGCTTTTATCAGCATATAATTGGATGCCGCCTAATTGTTTATCATTTACAAATGTTTTCCATTTTTCATAATCTTTTTGAGAATCTACAGAAATGCTAACAAACTCTATGTTTTTTCCATGGTATTTTTCTTCAGCCGTTTTTAAAAATGGAATTTCTTTTACACATGGTCCGCACCAAGTTGCCCAAACATCAATATAAACATACTTCCCTTTTAAACTTTCTAGACTTGTTTTTCCGCCAGCAAAATTTTCATAATCAAATAAAGGTGCTACTGTATTGTTTAATTTATTGGTTTCTTTAGATTTATCATAATACTTTTTAAAGCCCGCAAAGTTAGCTTCCAAATTCATTTTTAGTGTTTGAGCATATTCTGGATCTAAGTTGGCATTGTCTATTCGATTGGTATCATCTTTAAGTCTTTTCGTGATGGTTTTATTAAATTCTTCTTCATTTAAAGCTAAAATTTCGTCGTAATTAAATTTTTTATCTAATAAAACTGATTCAGTAATAAAATTATTCTCTACAGATCCTTTTCCTTTAAAAACAGTACTTTCAATAACCTTCTTTGCATCTAACTTTAACTTTAAATCATAACCGTTTTTTAAATACATACGCACATATTCAACACCATCAAACATCATATGATTTCCATCAATTACTTCAAATGAATCTTCAAAAATCCCTTTGTCATTGACTTTAATTTCTTTTATTGTTTTATTTGCCGCGTTATTTATATAAATTATATCTCCATTTCTATTAGCAATATCCGCTTGAAATTTTACTTTATCTTGTGAGAATCCAATTGTTGTAATTAGGATTGTAAAAAATAATGAAACAATTTTTTTCATAATAGTTGTTTTTCTTTTTTAATATAGCCAAAGATACTTTTTTTATTCACCGTCATTTAACATTTAACATTTAATTTATTTGGCCTATTTAATGGTGCTTTTTGAAATTAAAAAAAATAAAAAAGGCTTCCGAAACAACAGAAGCCTTTTGTAATTGTAGTTATTTTTTAATTTAAAAGTTTGTCTAATTTTACCATTAATTCTGGATTTGAAGGTCTGATAGCATCCGCATCAACTACATTTCCTTTTGGATCTATTAAAATAAATCTCGGAATAGAATTGATTCCAAATGCTTTAATAAACTCTGAATTCCAGTTTTTATCAGCATACAATTGAGTTCCTCCTAATTGTTTGTCTTTAACAAAGGTTTTCCATTTTTCATGATCTTTATCAACATCTACAGATATACTCACAAACTCAATGTTTTTCCCATGGTATTTTTCTTCTGCTTTTTTCAAAAATGGAATTTCTGCTCTACATGGTCCGCACCAAGTTGCCCAAACATCAATGTAAACATATTTCCCTTTTAAATCTTCTAAACTTGTTTTACCTCCTGCAAAATTTTCGTAATTAAAAGCTGGTGCTGCTGCATCATTTAATTTTTTATTGGATTGTGATTTATCATAATATTGTTTTAAACCCATTAAGTTCATCTCGATGCTTTTCTTCTGATCTTCTTTAAATTTAGCATCTAACTTGGTTTTTTCTAATCGTTCAATATCTGTTTTTAGTTTATTTTCTATCGCTTTCACAAACGCATCTTCACTCAAAGCAAGCATTTCATCATAATTAACCTTTTCATCTAATAGTGCTGATTGTGCTAAAAAATTGTTTTCATCCGAACCTTTTCCTTTAAAAACAATGCTTTCATCAAATTGTGCAGCATCCATTTTTAATTTTAAATCATAACCGTTTTTTAAAAATAATTGGGCATATTCAACACCATCAAACATCATGTAATTACCATCTACAACTTCAAATGAATCTTCAAAAACACCTTTTTTATTTACTTTAATTTCCTTAATAGTTTTATTGGCTGAAGTATTTATATAAATGACATCGCCATTTCTATTCGCAATATCAGCTTGAAATTTTACTTTATCCTGAGCAAATCCTATAGTTGTTAAAACAACTGTAAATAATAGTGTTACAAACTTTTTCATGTTTTTATTTTTTATTAAAATCAAAGATACTTTTTTTATTTATTGACGATTAAAAATTAACAAATATTTTATTCTTCAATTCAATTGTTGATTAGCTTACTATTTCCATTTTAGTTTTTTACTTTTGCAAAAAACTTTTCCAATGTATAGAAGTCATAATTGTGGTGAATTAAACGCATCACACATCAATAACAAAGTTACACTTGCGGGTTGGGTTCAAAAATCGAGAGATAAAGGATTTATGAATTGGGTCGATTTACGCGACCGATACGGAATTACGCAATTAATTTTTGATGAAAGTCGCACTGATAAAACAGTTTTCGAATTGGCTAAAACCCTTGGTCGCGAGTTTGTTATACAAGTTAAAGGAACTGTTATTGAACGTGAAGCTAAAAATAAAAACATCCCAACTGGCGATATTGAAATTTTAGTTTCTGAATTAAATATTTTAAATCCAGCACTAACTCCGCCTTTTACGATTGAAGATGATACCGATGGTGGTGAAGATATTAGAATGAAATACCGCTATTTAGACATTAGAAGAAATCCTGTAAAAAATAGCTTGCTTTTTCGTCATAAAGTAGCGATGGAAGTTCGTAAATATTTGTCTGATTTAGATTTTTGTGAAGTAGAAACTCCGTATTTAATAAAATCAACTCCCGAAGGAGCTCGCGACTTTGTTGTTCCGAGTAGAATGAATGAAGGTCAGTTTTATGCTTTACCACAATCGCCACAAACTTTCAAACAATTGTTGATGGTGGGCGGTATGGATAAGTATTTTCAAATTGTAAAATGTTTTCGTGATGAAGATTTGCGTGCCGATAGACAACCCGAATTCACACAAATCGATTGCGAAATGGCTTTCGTTGAACAAGAAGATATTTTAAATGTTTTTGAAGGATTAACTAGGCATTTACTAAAAGAAATTAAAGGAATAGATGTAGCAGAATTCCCCAGAATGACCTACGATTATGCGATGAAAACTTACGGAAATGACAAGCCTGACATTCGTTTAGGAATGAAATTTGGCGAGTTAAATGCGTTTTCACAACATAAAGATTTTCCCGTTTTTAATGCGGCTGAATTAGTAGTTGGTATTGCAGTTTCTGGAGTTGGCGACTATTCTCGTAAAGATATTGATGGATTAATCGATTGGGTAAAACGTCCACAAATTGGAGCAAGTGGAATGGTGTATGTAAAATGTAACGAAGATGGAACGTACAAATCTTCTGTTGATAAATTTTACGACCAAAACGATTTGTCAAATTGGGCAAAAACCACTGGAGCTGTTGCTGGCGATATGATTTTTGTGCTTTCAGGTCCAGCTGATAAAACAAGAACACAACTTTCTGCTCTTCGTATGGAATTAGCGACTCGTTTGGGATTGCGAAATCCAAACGAATTTGCGCCACTTTGGGTGGTTGATTTTCCTTTATTAGAATGGGATGAAGATAACAATCGTTACCACGCAATGCATCATCCGTTTACTTCACCGAAACCAGAAGATATTGAACTAATCAATACACATCCCGGAAAAGTTCGTGCTAATGCTTATGATATGGTGTTAAACGGAAACGAAATTGGTGGTGGATCCATTCGTATTCACGACAAAGATTTACAAAGTAGAATGTTTAGCTTATTAGGATTTACTCCTGAACAAGCTGAAGATCAATTTGGTTTTTTGATGAATGCCTTTCAATTTGGCGCACCACCACACGGAGGTTTGGCTTTTGGATTGGATCGATTAGTGGCAATTTTAGGTGGTCAGGAAACAATTCGTGATTTTATCGCCTTTCCAAAAAATAATTCAGGTAGAGATGTTATGATTGATGCGCCATCTGTAATTGATGAAGCGCAATTGAAAGAGTTGCATATAAAAGTTGATTTGAAATAATGGTCGTCAAACTGACAACTATTTTAAGTAGACTTATTTCAAAATTTACAATAAATTAAATAGTGTTCTGAAAATCATTCGTTTATAATAAAAAATATTTTTTAACTTTTTGTTTATTTTTTGTTTGCTATGTAAGAAATAAGTATATCTTTGGGCATTATTAATTTTTTACATTACAAAATGCGCACAGGTACAGTTAAATTTTTCAATGAGTCTAAAGGTTACGGATTCATTACAGATGATGAAAATGGAAAAGACATTTTCGTTCACGCAACAGGTATTAAAGCTGAATCACTTAACGAAGGTGACAAAGTTTCTTACGAAGAAGAAGAAGGAAGAAAAGGTAAAGTGGCTGCTCAAGTAGTAGTTATCGAAGAATAATATAAATTAATTTTTGATTACCTAGAAAATTTAAACGTCTCGATACAATCGGGACGTTTTTTTTATGCCTATATCTGTTATTTAGAATAAGTTTAAATAGCTGATTTTAAGTCACAAACAACAAACGTTTAACGCTCTATTTTTGAGAATTAAATATTGCGGTGTATATTTGCAAAAATTTTTTATTACATCTCTAAAATTATCTTAATGAATACAACACAATTAGATTATTTTCCAATACTTATGCAGTTTTTTCTAGCGGTAGGTTTTGTGGTAGGAATGATAATCATTTCTAGTAAATTAGGACCAAAAAGAAGCTCTGTAAATAAAGATAAAAATTTCGAATGCGGAATCGAATCCATTGGTAATGCACGAATTCCTTTCTCTGTCAAGTACTTTTTAGTTGCTATACTTTTTGTCCTTTTCGATGTAGAAGTTATTTTCCTATATCCTTGGGCAATTAATTTTAAAGAACTTGGAATGGAAGGAATGATAAAAATGGTTATTTTTATGTTATTACTTTTAGTTGGCTTTTTCTACATTATTAAGAAAAAAGCATTAGAATGGGAATAATATTAATTTAGGATTTTGAAAATTTAGGATTAAGGATTTTCAAAATAATTATAGTTAAAGACAGATTTGGTTTTAGGTAAATCCTAAATCTAAAATCCTAAATCTAAAATTTATAATGAGTACAAGAACAAAATTGGTTGCTCCACCAGAAGGAGTTACAGGAGAAGGTTATTTTGCTACAAAATTAAATGATGTTGTAGGTATGGCTCGTGCTAATTCGCTTTGGCCATTGCCATTTGCGACTTCATGTTGTGGAATTGAGTTCATGGCGACTATGGCTTCACACTACGATTTGGCTCGTTTTGGTTCAGAACGTGTGAGTTTTTCACCGCGACAAGCAGATATGCTAATGGTAATGGGAACTATATCAAAAAAAATGGCGCCTATTCTTCGTCAGGTATACGAACAAATGTCGGAACCTCGATGGGTAATTGCCGTTGGAGCTTGCGCATCATCAGGAGGAATTTTCGATACCTATTCTGTTTTACAAGGAATTGATAAAGTGATTCCTGTCGATGTTTACGTTCCTGGTTGTCCACCAAGACCAGAACAAATTGTTGATGGCGTAATGCAATTACAAGAATTAGTGAGAAACGAATCGGTTAGACGAAGAAATTCTCCAGAATATAAAGAATTATTAGCTTCTTACAACCTATAAAAAATGGCGCTAGAAACGGTAAACATAGAAGAAAAAATTACCCAAAAATTCGGGAATGATGTACAGAATTTCGAGACACAACATGGTGTTTTTTCTTTCGAAACTTCTTCTGACAAAATTCATAATGTAATTCAATTCTTAAAAGAAGAATCCGAATTAAATTTTCATTTTTTAACTGATTTATGCGGAATTCATTATCCTGATAATGATTTAAACCATCAATTTGCCGTAGTATATCACATGCATAATTGGGTAGAAAATGTTCGAATCAAAATCAAAACCTATCTAAAAGGAGTCAATCCTGAAGTAAAAACCATATCAAATATATTTCTTTCAGCCAATTGGATGGAAAGAGAAACATTCGATTTTTATGGCATTGATTTTATTGGTCATCCACAATTAAAACGAATATTAAACATGGATGAAATGGTTTCTTTTCCTATGAGAAAAGAATTTCCAATGGAAGACAGCGGACGAACAGACAAAGACGATCGCTTCTTCGGAAGAACAACAACTAACTCTTAATTAAAAATTAATAATTAAGTTTTAAAATAAGATAATAATAAACAGAAATCAAATTACAAACCTACCATTATAAAGCTATAGCCATTTATTCGTAATTTGTAATTCGTAATTGAACCTATGTCAGAACTATTATTACCACCAGAGCATCGTTATGCTAAAATAATAAAAGACCAACTAAATGAAGATGGAAGCGAGTATTCTATCTTAAATTTAGGACCAACGCATCCTGCAACGCACGGAATTTTTCAAAATATCCTTTTGATGGATGGTGAAAGAATCTTAGATGCCGAGCCAACCATTGGCTACATTCACCGCGCTTTCGAAAAAATTGCCGAAAATCGTCCGTTTTACCAAATCACTCCTTTAACCGACCGAATGAACTATTGTTCTTCACCAATTAACAATTTAGGTTGGTGGATGACTTTAGAGAAATTATTAGATATTGAAGTGCCAAAACGAGCGCAATATTTACGAGTTATTGTAATGGAATTAGCGCGTATTACCGATCATTTAATTTGTAATTCGATTCTTGGTGTTGATACCGGAGCCTATACAGGTTTTCTTTATGTATTTCAATTCCGAGAAAAAGTATACGAAATATACGAAGAAATTTGTGGTGCTCGATTAACAACCAACATGGGAAGAATTGGTGGTTTTGAAAGAGATTTTACGCCTAAAGCTTTTGAATTGTTGAATACATTTTTAACTGATTTCCCTATTGCTTGGAAAGAATTTGAAAATCTTTTTGAAAGAAACAGAATTTTTATTGATAGAACGGTAAACGTCGGACCAATAACCGCAGAAAAAGCAATGCAATATGGATTTACTGGTCCAAATTTACGTGCTGCCGGAATTGATTATGATGTTCGTGTAGCCCAACCGTATTCGTCTTATGAAGATTTCGATTTTATAATTCCTGTTGGAAAATCGGGAGATACCTACGATCGTTTTTGTGTTCGTAATGCCGAAGTTTGGGAAAGTTTGAGTATCATCCGTCAAGCATTAGACAAAATGCCCGAAGGTCCTTATCATGCTGATGTTCCCGATTATTATTTACCTCCAAAAGAAGATGTTTATAACAATATGGAAAGCTTAATCTATCACTTTAAAATTGTGATGGGTGAAATTCCAGTTCCAGTTGCCGAAATTTATCATGCTGTAGAAGGAGGAAATGGTGAACTTGGATTTTATTTAGTTACCGACGGAAGTAGAACGCCCTACCGTTTGCATTTTAGAAGACCTTGTTTCATCTATTATCAAGCCTATCCAGAAATGATAAAAGGAGCAATGTTATCCGATGCAATAGTAATATTATCAAGTTTAAATGTAATCGCAGGAGAACTTGACGCATAGATGAATTACGAATTAAATTAGAAATGGAAAGAACACAATACAAACAACAGATAAACATAACTGAAACCTTGATGAATCGAATCAATGAGTTAATCAGTCATTATCCAGCAGATAAAAAGAAATCGGCTTTATTGCCAGTTTTACACGAAGTACAAGACACTCACGATAATTGGTTGAGTTTTGAATTACAAGACAAAGTTGCCGAAATATTAGAATTAAAACCTATTGAAGTATACGAAGTAGTATCATTTTACACAATGTACAACCAACGTCCAATTGGAAAATATATGTTCGAATTTTGTCAAACATCGCCATGTTGTTTAAATGGTGTAGAAAATTTGATGGATTATACTTGTGTAAAATTAGGAGTAAAAGTAGGTGAACCGACTGCTGACGGACTTTTCGAAGTACGAGGCGTTGAATGTTTAGGTGCTTGTGGATATGCTCCAATGATGCAATTGGGCGATTTTTACCAAGAGCATCTAAATGAAGAAAAAATAGATCAATTGATTACTGATTGTAAAAACGGTAAAATCACTTTACACGATAAATAATAGTATGGCAATAAAAATATTATTAGATAAAATTAACGTACCGGGTATTATCTCTTATGATGTTTACCGCAAAGAAGGCGGTTATGCATCTGTTGAGAAAGCAATAAAAAAAATGACTCCTGACGAAGTAGTTGAAGAAGTTAAAACTTCCGGACTACGAGGTCGAGGTGGCGCTGGATTTCCTTGTGGAATGAAATGGAGTTTTATTGATAAAAAATCAGGAAAGCCAAGACATTTGGTTTGCAACGCTGACGAATCAGAGCCAGGAACTTTCAAAGACCGTTATTTGATGGAATTTATTCCTCATTTATTGATTGAAGGAATGATTACTTCCAGTTATGCATTGGGTGCCAACCTATCTTACATCTACATTCGTGGAGAATATATGTGGGTTTATAAAATATTGGAAAGAGCCATTAATGAAGCAAAAGCTGCTGGATTTTTGGGTAAAAATATATTAGGTTCAGGTTACGATTTGGAACTTTATGTTCATTGTGGTGCCGGAGCTTACATTTGTGGTGAAGAAACTGCATTGATTGAATCCTTGGAAGGAAAAAGAGGGAACCCTCGTATCAAACCGCCATTTCCTGCTATTTCAGGACTTTGGGCAAATCCAACGGTTGTAAATAACGTAGAAACAATTGCCGCGGTGCCTTGGATTATCAATAATACAGGGGCAGAATATGCTAAAATTGGTATCGGACGTTCTACAGGAACCAAATTAATTTCGGCGTCAGGGCATATCAAAAACCCGGGTGTTTATGAAATTGAATTGGGTTTAAGTGTTTACGAATTCATGAATTCTGATGAATATTTAGGCGGAATGAGTTCTGACAGGCCTTTGAAAGCTTTTGTACCCGGAGGAAGTTCTGTTCCCGTTTTACCAGCCCATTTAATTTACAAAACAGCAAACGGTGAAGATCGTTTGATGTCATACGAATCGTTAAGTGACGGTGGATTTGCAACTGGTTCCATGTTAGGATCAGGTGGATTTATCGTTTACAATGATACTTCTTGTATCGTTCGTAATACTTGGAATTTTTCTCGTTTTTACCATCATGAAAGCTGCGGACAATGTTCCCCTTGTCGTGAAGGAACTGGCTGGATGGAAAAAGTATTGCACCGAATAGAAAATGGTCACGGTCGTGAAGAAGATATTGATTTGCTATTGAGCATTCAAAGTAAAATTGAAGGGAATACAATTTGTCCATTAGGTGACGCGGCAGCGTGGCCAGTGGCAGCGGCAATTCGTCACTTTAGAGACGAGTTTGAATATCATATCCGTTTCCCGGAAAAAATAAAAAAGAGAGACCATTTTGTTGAAGAGCCTTTTTCTAAAGTCATAATGTCTTAAAGTCGAAAGTCATAACGTAAAGAAAGAATGGGGAAATTTAAATCGTTTGAAGAAATTAATTCTTGGCAAAAATCTAGATTATTTAATAAAAGGATTTATGAAATAACCGAGAATACAATTTTTAAAAAAGATTTTGATTTAGTTAGACAAATTAGAAGAGCATCAATTTCAATTTCTTCAAATATTGCTGAAGGTTTTGAAAGGAATACAGATAAAGAGTTTGTTTATTTTTTATATGTATCAAAAGCGTCAGCTGCCGAAGTAAGGTCGCAATTATATTTAGCATTAGATTTAAACTATATTTCAAAGATAGAATTCGATGAATTATATTTAAATGTTTCAGATATATCAAAATTATTGAGTGGATTTATAAAATATTTAAATGATAGTCAAAAGAAGTAAAGCCGAAATTTATTCGGCATTAAGACATTTGACATTAAGACGTTAAGACTTTAAAAATGAAAGTAACAATAGACGGACAGTCAATAGAAGTAGAACCAGGAACCACAATCCTTCAAGCAGCACGTATGATTGGTGGAGAAGTAGTTCCCCCTGCGATGTGCTATTATTCTAAACTAAAAGGAAGCGGTGGAAAATGCCGTTGTTGTTTAGTGGAAGTTGCAAAAGGAAGTGAAGCCGACCCAAGACCAATGCCGAAATTAATGGCTTCTTGTGTAACAGGTTGTATGGACGGAATGGAAGTGAACAGCAAATCTTCTGAGAGAGTAACCGAAGCCAGAAAATCAGTAACGGAGTTTTTATTGATTAATCACCCACTAGATTGTCCTGTTTGTGACCAAGCTGGTGAATGTGATTTGCAAAATTTAAGCTTTGAACACGGGAAATCAGAAACTCGTTTTATAGAAGAGAAAAGAACATTTGAGCCTGAAAACATTGGTGATAATATTCAATTACATATGAATCGTTGTATCCTTTGCTACCGTTGCGTAATGGTTGCAGATCAATTGACTGACGATCGCGTTCACGGTGTGATGGATAGAGGAGATCATTCTAATATATCGACTTGTATTTCAAAAGCGATTGATAATGAGTTCTCAGGAAATATGATTGATGTGTGTCCGGTAGGAGCTTTAACTGATAAAACGTTTAGATTTAAATCTAGAGTTTGGTTCAACAAGCCGTACAACGCGCACAGAGATTGTGATAAATGTTGTGGAAAAACTACAGTTTGGATGTTTGGTGACGAAATTCAACGTGTTACCGGAAGAAAAGACGAATACCATGAAGTAGAAGAATTTATTTGTAATGGATGTCGTTTTGATCA
>JANNWH010000009.1:0-326131 GCA_031408335.1 Flavobacteriales bacterium
GAGGGTTCTTTTTTTGTTCAAAATTGGAAGTTCAATATTCGTTGTTCAACATTTTTAACTTTGAATAGTGAATAAGAAATGTTGAAGGTTGAAGGTTTATTGCGTGAGGGATAGCAGTGAAAATCCTTTTGTGAGGTACGAAAAAAAGATTGAAACGAATAGCCCGACCTTGCTGTAATTTATGAAAGCAAGGACACGCTCGAATAAAATTAAACGTTTGTTTCTAAATCTTTAATATACTCTTGATATTTATAATAAAAAACTTCAAATTGATACATGTTTATATAAAAAAAATCAAATATTTGATTCCAGTTATCTCTTTTATTTATGTTTACATTTAATTTTTCAACCCAAACTCGACTAATTACTTTTCCAGTATCTAAATAAAAATTTCGTTCTAAAATTGCTTCGGGCAAATAATCTTTTAGTATTATATCTTTTAAAGATTCCATCTTTTCAAAATAGATTTTTCTTTTTTCTTCTTCTTTAGGTTCAATATCTAAAAGTACTTGCGCTTTTTTATTATCGATATAAAATTTAAAAGTTACATCTTTTATTTTTGTATCATATAGCAACCATTTTTTTGGATAAGTTTCTGCAAATTGAATCCAGAACTCTTTTTTTATCTTTAAATTTTCTTCTTTACTGTACATCGAAATCTACTTTTTTGGCTTTTTGAATTAATTTCGGTAAATTTATAACTAAATAAAATTATTGACTATGAATTTTGATCTCTTTTTTAATACTATATCCACTATTGTTGATTTGGAGTTACCATCTGTATCAGCACATATTAAAATGGCTCCATTAGAAAGGATTAAAATTTTAGAAAATGGTTATGAGAACACTATTAATGCAAGAAAAGCAGCTGTAATGATGTTGTTTTATCCAAAAAAAGGAGTAACTCATTTAGTATTAATTATCAGAAATGAATATTCAGGAGTGCATTCTTCGCAAATTGCTTTTCCTGGAGGGAAAGTAGAAGATTTTGATTTAGATTTGTCTGCAACAGCACTTAGAGAAACTTTTGAAGAAATAGGAATACCATCAGAAAAAATTAAAGTGCTCAGAGATTTTTCATCAATATATATTCCACCAAGTAATTTTTTGGTATTTCCTTTCCTTGGAATTGCATCAGTTGAATTAGACTTTATACTTCAAAAAGAGGAAGTCGCCGGGATAATTGAATTGCCATTATCAATGTTGTTAGATGAATCAATTGTAATTAATAAATCTTTTGAAACTTCGTATGCTAAATTAATAGACGTTCCTGTTTTTCAAATTGGTGAACATTCCGTATGGGGAGCTACTGCAATGATGTTAAGTGAGTTAAAAGATGCGTTAAAAATAGTGTTATAAAGAGAACATTTCGTATGTTTGCTACTCATTTTGTATTGATTATTATGGGATTATTGAAACGAAATCCTTTTGGGCATATACTTATTATAAAAAAATGGTTGATTAGGATTTTCGGTGCAATTACTCACAGACGCTATCGAGGTTTTAATCAATTGCAAATTGATGGTTCAGAAATAATTAGAGCTTTACCGGATAAAAATGTACTGTTTATATCTAATCATCAAACGTATTTTGCAGATGTAGTTGCGATGTTTCATGTTTTTAATGCAAGTTTATCAGGAAGAGCAGATAACATCAAAAATGTAGGATATTTATGGCAACCCAAAATGAATATCTATTATGTTGCTGCAAGTGAAACGATGAAAGCTGGATTATTACCAAGAATTTTAGCTTATGTCGGAGCCATTTCAGTAGAGAGAACTTGGCGTGCAGGCGGAAAAGATGTAACCGAAAAAAAAGAAGTCAATCCAAACGATACCGAAAATATTAGAATAGCACTCGAAGATGGTTGGGTAATTACCTTTCCACAAGGAACTACAAAATCGTTTAAACCTGTTCGAAAAGGCACAGCACATATCATTAAACAACACAAACCTATTGTAGTCCCAATTGTAATTGATGGTTTCCGGCGTTCTTTTGATAAAAAAGGACTTAGAATGAAAAAGAAAGGAATTCTGCAATCATTCATCATCAAAGAACCACTCATATTTGATTATGAAAACGATACAATTGATGAAATTGTAGAGAAAGTAGAATACGCTATCGAGCAACATGCTTCTTTCTTAAAAGTCATTCCAGTTGAAGAAATAGAAGAACAAGAAAAGCTGAATAAACTTCGTCAATGGGAATATTAAACTATAAAAAAGCGTCTAAAATTAGACGCTTTTTTTATAAATCAATTTTCTTCAATTCGTTGTAGTTTCTAAATAATCGTCGAAGTAAAGTACCATAAATCAATCTGTAAAATAACCAAAATAAACCCACAAAAAGTGTGATAAATAAAACCATTACACAAATAGTTATGGCAAATGCCTTATTATTATTGGTAATTTGACTCATTTGCGGATTCATATATAAAGCCATAGCAAATGCAATAATACTACACACAACTATCATTGCTAAGTTGTACCAAACATAATATTTAACTGTTTTTCTTGTCTTTAAAATGTCTTGCATCAATTTTTTAGTCGATGTAACAGTAGAAATGTTTTTATAATTTTTATAAAACATATATATAAATACCGCAACTACAAAATAATTTAAAATGGTTAAATATCTAAAATACACAATAAATGATTCACCGTGCATTTCTATTAAATATTGGTCAGCATTAAAAAAGAAGCTGATAGCTGTCCATACAATTACCTCTAAAACACTAATTACTAAAATCCATTTCACTATCGAAGATGATTTTTTATGCAGCATTTTATAAATATCAACTTCCGATATTTGCTGGTACGAATTTTCATTCCTTTTCCAGTCTTTTTTCAATAAATCCAATTCCTCCATCATAATCTTACGGATTTAATATTTTTTTTAATTTTCCTTTAATTCTATTCATTTTCACTCGCGCATTCACTTCACTAATTCCCAATGTTTCCGCAATTTCGGTATAATCTTTATCTTCCAAGTACATAAAAATCAATGCTTTTTCAATATCATTTAACTGTTGAACCGCTTGATACATTAACTTAATTTGTTCCTCCTCTTCGGTGTTGTAATCTTCCTGACTTATAAAAAAACTATGGCTTTCATAATCAACTGTCGATATACTTCGAGTACTTTTTCGGTACAACGTAATCGCAGTATTCAACGCCACACGATACGCCCAAGTTGAAAACTTCGAATCACCTCTAAACTTTGGATATGCCTTCCACAACTGAATCGTAACTTCCTGAAACAAATCCTTGTGCGCATCTTCACCCGATGTATAGAGTCGGCAAATCTTATGAATAATATTCTGATTTTCCTTAAGTTGTTTTACAAATGATTGTTCCAAAGTTTCACTCATACAAGCGTTAGTAAACTAATTATAGATTTTGTTACAAGATACAAAAAAATATAATTTCTATTTCGTCATCCTTTCCCGAAGCTTCGCGATGTCGAAGGATTGAAGCGAATGGCACGGGCTTTTTTGGTTTTCTTTTTCCCGCTGTTTGTCCAATATTTTATTTCGCTTCGTTCCTCAGCGCAAACAAAATGATTTCCCTTCCATCGGGGCTAGATTGGAGTTGTCTTTTGTGAAAATAATAGCTCAAACCACCATAAATTTTATTCGCGAACTTTGCGCAAACCTTTGCGTCTTTGCGGTTAAAAACTTCGTAACTTTGTAAAAAGCAACTCAAAAAAATGAATATCCCACAATCATCAAATCCAAGAGTAGTAATCATAGGTGGCGGATTTGCAGGCATCGCTCTAGCCAAAAAACTAAAAAATAAAAACGTACAAGTTGTATTACTCGACAAGCACAATTATCATACATTTCAACCACTTTTGTATCAAGTGGCAACTGGCGGATTAGAAGCAGGTTCAATAGCTTATCCTTTACGTAAAGTTATTCAAGAATACAACGATTTTTATTTCCGACTCACCTCTGTAAAAGAAATTGATACTGTCAATCAAAAAGTAATTGCGGAAATTGGCGATTTATATTACGATTATCTTGTAATTGCTACTGGTTCTAAAACCAATTATTTCGGCAACAAAGAAATTGAAAGAAATGCAATGGCAATGAAAACCATTCCGCAATCACTAAATATCCGAAGTTTAATTCTCGAAAATTTTGAACAAGCCGTTTTAACCAAAGACGTTTCTGAAAAAAATAGCTTAATCAATTTTGTTTTGGTTGGAGCAGGACCAACAGGTGTCGAACTTGCTGGTGCATTAGCCGAAATGAAAAAAGCCATTCTTCAAAAAGATTATCCCGATTTGGATATCGATAAAATGGAAATCAATTTGATTCAGAGTGGTGATAGAGTACTTAATACAATGTCTGAAAAATCGTCTGTAGCAGCCGAAAAATTTCTCTTGCATTTAGGAGTAAAAATTTGGAAAAATATCCGCGTTACTAATTACGACGGAAAAACAATCATAACTAACTCCGATTTAACTTTTGAAACCGCAACGGTTATATGGACTGCAGGTGTTCAAGGGGCAAAAATTTCTGGATTAGATGTAAAATCTTTAGTTGAAAAAGTAGAACGTATTCGTGTAAATGAGTATAATAAAGTAGTTGGTTACGACAATATTTTTGCAATAGGCGATATTGCCTCTATGGAATCTGAGAAATTTCCGCAAGGTCATCCTATGATGGCGCAACCTGCCATGCAACAAGGTGAATTGTTAGGCGAAAATCTTATAAAATTTATAACTAATAAACCACTAAAACCTTTTGAATACAATGACAAAGGTGCTATGGCAACTATTGGTAGAAATTTAGCTGTTGTTGACTTACCACATTATCATTTTAGTGGCATTTTTGCCTGGTTTGTTTGGATGTTTGTTCATTTGTTTTCTCTTATCGGATTCAAAAATAAAGCAGTTGTTTTCTTGAATTGGGTGTACAATTACATTCGTTTTGACCGCGAAGGACGATTAATTATCCGACCTTTTAAAAAGAAAAATTTTGTTACTTTTACAAGTGATGAAGTTTGATTATAATAGTAACAATCAAAAAAATAATCTTTACTAAAATTAAAGTAGCGATTTTTTAAATGTAACATTTATAAATGTGAATCGTTCTTCAAAAAAAACTTAATAAATGAATATAAAAAATAGCATTTCTGAATTTTCTCCAATGAAATATGCGAGAATTGGTGGTGTACTTTATTTAATTATTATAATTGCAGGTTTGTTTGGACAGCTAATGGTTAGAGAAGCACTAGTTGTTTCAGGAGATCCAACAGCTACAGCAAATAAAATCATGAATTCTGAAATGTTATGGCGAATTGGAATTAGTGTAGATTTAATTATGCAAATTTGTGACTTGCCTTTAATGCTAATTTTTTATCTCCTGCTGAAACCAGTAAATAAAAACTTAGCATTACTTACTTTATTATTCAATTTGATACAAACTGCAGTTTTGGTCGCTAATAAATTAAATCTTTTAATGGCATTATTTTTATTAGGAGATGCAACATATTTAAACAATTTCAATCCTGATCAATTACATACGTTATCTTATATTTATATTAAACTACATGATGCAGGATTTGGTGTTGGTTTGATATTTTTTGGTTTTGTCTGTTTAATTGAAGGATATCTGATTTTTAAATCAAAGTATTTTCCAAAAGCAATTGGAATTCTAATGCAAATTGCTGGATTGTGCTATTTGATAAATTGTTTTACTTTACTTTTAGCGCCTAAATTTTTAAGTAATTTAGTGCTTGTTCCTTGTTTAATTGGAGAATTGTCACTTTGCCTATGGCTTATTTTTAAGGGAGTTAATATAACAGAATGGAATAAACTTGTTGGAGTAAAATAAAAAACATTATTTATAACTAATTTAAAAGCTATTGCCTTCTTTATAATAATTCACTAGCAAATCTACAAACTTACTGTAACTTTCCATGCCGTCTTTTTGCTGATTCATTTTTAAAAATTGATCGTAAAAAGCATGAAAACCTTTATCGATAAAGGTGTCGTATTGTTCCCAAAACAAATCACTCTCTTTATAATTTTCGAGGATTCCTTTGTTTATTTTGGCTTTTAAAAGCGCGAATTTCTTTTCATCTTTCATTCCGATATTCACCAAACAATACCGCAACGCATTCGCATAAGCCGAATACTGAAAATACAAATCGTCATTTTTTACACACGCTAAAAAGCCTATAAAATTACATTCACTTTCACTTGCATAACCAATTTGATGCGCCATTTCGTGACAAACCACATTCGGAAATCCATACATTGGTAATTTATAATTTACTTGTGCTTCGTTGGTAAACGGATTTAAATAACCACCAAATCCCATATAAGTAAGCGGTAAACTGAAAAGCGACTTCTTTTTACTTGGAAATTCATAACTAAAAAAAGCGTGTTGTTTTGCCAAAAGGTCATAACCGTTTTGAGACATTTTAAAAATCGTATCTTGTGAATACGGATTGGCTACTTTTTGGTTTTTATGTTTTGCAATTTGTAGTTGAATTTCATTAGTTTTAACAATCAGTTTTTCAGTAAAAACTATCAAATCGGCATCTGAATACTCTCGTTTAATAGTCATTTTTTCAAACAACGGAACTCTATAATAATTGAAAGCCCAAAGCAAATGAAATAAAAAATAAACTACTGATAAGAAACTTGTGATTTTAAGCAAATTATTTTTCCAATCACTTTTCCAACTTTTTCTAGTTTTCCAAATGCTTATCAATACGTAAATAATTAAAATGCTATACACTATATCACCTACTGAAAACGGTATTCCACCGAAACAAATTCTAGATATATCTGATATAAATACATACAAACCATTACTGTAAAATTGCTCTACCGTTTCAGGAAAGAATGCTACTACTTTAAGAAATAAAATTTGTATCAACAAAAATAAAGGAAGTAAATATTTGCGTTGCACTTTATATGTTTTTTGATTATAAAAATAAGTATAAATAAAGAAGTAGAATTTCTTTTATGTAAATTTGTGATAAAATAAATGCTTCGCAACTTATTGTCTTTGCGGCAATTTAAAAATGTACTAAATAAAACAACAATGAGCCAAGAAATTAGAAACCTCGAACCAAAAAACCTTTGGAATAAATTTGCCGATTTAAACGCCGTGCCACGTCCATCCAAAAAAGAAGATCGTGTCATTCAATTTATGAAAGATTTCGGAAATAATTTAGGATTAGAAACTTTTGAAGATGAAATCCGTAATGTAATTATTCGCAAACCAGCAACAGCCGGAATGGAAAATCGCAAACCAATTGTACTGCAAGGACATTTGGATATGGTGCACCAAAAAAATAACGACACCAATTTCGATTTCGATAAACAAGGAATCGATATGTATGTTGATGGCGATTGGGTTCGTGCTCGAGGAACAACACTTGGTGCCGATAACGGATTGGGAGTAGCGATGATGATGGCAATTTTAGAAAGTAATGACATTCCGCATCCAGCAATTGATGCCCTTTTTACTATCGATGAAGAAACCGGAATGACGGGCGCATTAAACTTAAAAGGCGGAATCCTAAAAGGTGAAATTCTTTTGAATATGGATACCGAAGAAGACGATGAAATTGACATCGGTTGTGCTGGAGGCGTTGATGTTACAGCAACTCGAAGCTATAACGAAGAAGCAACTCCAAATGGTTCTGTTGGTTATTCAATAACTGTAAAAGGATTGAATGGCGGACATTCGGGAATGGATATTCATAAAGGTTTGGGTAATGCTAATAAAATCATGAACCGTTTATTATTTGATGGATTTGAAAATTTTGGACTCCAAATTACCGAAATTGCTGGAGGAAGTTTGCGTAATGCGATTCCGAGAGAAAGTGTTGCCAAAGTTATTGTTGCCTCAATGTACGACGAAGCTTTTGTGTTTGATATGCAGGAAATTATTGGGGATATCAAAACCGAATTCAAAACTACCGAACCTAATTTAACAATTGAAATCATAAAAACCGATTTACCTTCAAAAGTAATGGAATTAGGTGTTCAAGAAGGTTTGTTACGTTCAATATATGCAGCTCATAATGGTGTTTACCGCATGAGTGCTGATATGGAAGATTTAGTAGAAACTTCGAATAATATTGCTAAAGTTGTAGTTAAGGAGGGTGAAATCTCCATTCAAAATTTAACACGTTCGTCTGTCGAAAGTTCTAAAATGGATTTAGCAAATAGTTTGCGATCTGCCTACGAATTGTTTGGTTGTGAAGTGGTTTTTGGAGGAAGTTATCCAGGTTGGACACCCAATGTGAAATCGGAAATATTAGATATATTGGTCGGTATTTATGAAAAACAAAATAACGAAAAGCCAAAGGTAGTAGCTTGTCATGCCGGATTAGAGTGCGGAATTTTAGGAACCAATTATCCCGGAATGGATATGATTTCTTTCGGTCCAACCATTCTTGGTGCGCACTCACCAGATGAAAGAGCATCGATAAAATCATCTCAAAAATTTTATAAATTTGTGATGGAGATATTGGAGAATATTCCGGTGAAATAGTTGGCAGTGTTCAGTAGCAGTTAACAGTTTAACCTCGTTTAGAAATAGACGAGGTTTTTTATTTTAGTAAATTAACTAAATTATCAATTTTTCTTTTGCATTAAGTAACTTTCACTACTTTCTTTTCCTTTTTGAATACCTGAAATTGTTGCAATTAGTGAATTATCACTATTAAGTTGGTATCTTATTTTTTGCGGATAATCGTGCTTTGGATTTTCAAAAACCAAAACACTATCTTTTTCCTCTATCATTAAAAAAGAAACAGCTGCATTGTTATTTTGCCCTTTTATTGTTGGTGAGTAAATCAAATTGTCGCCATTTTGTTTTAGTTCTATTGTTTCGCTATGTACGGTATCTTTTTTATTAATAATGTAAAAAGATTGTCCGGCAAAAGTGCTGTCATTTTGACTTTTCCAAATTTCAACTAATAGTCCCAAACTATCTTCTTTTTGCCATTCTCCCAACAGCCAATTGGCTTTATTTAATTCTTCGTATTCTTTGATTAATTTGCCATTGGCATCGTATTTATTACACGATTGTAGTAGAAGGATAGTAAATACAATTAGTAAACATTTTGGTATTAAATTTTTCATGGTTTATTTATTAACATTACAATATTATGAAAATTATTGCAACTAGCCCAGATGGAAGTGGAAATCCTTTTTGGATTATCCGAAGCACAGCGAAGGGAAATCTTCAATGAAGCACAGCGAAGGGAAATCTTCAATGAAGCGCAGCGGAATTGCAAAAAGATTAGAACGAACAGCTGGAAATAGCTTCAAAAAATAAAAATAAATTACAATATTTTCACTAAATTTGCACACTTTAAAAATTACAGCTTACAAAATGTTAGACAGACTTCAATATGTAAAACAGCGTTTCGACGAGATTTCGGATTTGATTATTCAACCCGATGTTATTTCCGATCAAAAACGTTATGTGCAATTAAATCAGGAATACAAAGGTTTAAAAGGCTTAATGGAAAAGCGTGAAGAATACATTACTCTTGATGCAAATATAAAAGAAGCCAACGAAATTCTTGCCGATGGTTCGGATGCCGAAATGGTAGAAATGGCTAAAATGCAACTCGACGAAGCCAAAGAACGTTTGCCAGAACTAGAAGATGAAATCAAGTTTTTATTGATTCCGAAAGATCCTGAGGATGCTAAAAACGTTATGGTCGAAGTTCGTGCCGGAACTGGTGGCGATGAAGCATCGATTTTTGCTGGCGATTTATTCAGAATGTATACTAAATATTGCGAAAGTCGCGGTTGGAGAACTTCGGTTGTTGATATGAACGAAGGAACTTCTGGTGGTTTTAAAGAAGTTATTTTTGAAGTCACTGGCGAAGATGTTTATGGAACATTAAAGTTTGAAGCGGGCGTTCACCGTGTACAACGAGTACCACAAACAGAAACTCAAGGACGAGTACATACTTCGGCTGCGACTGTTATGGTTTTACCTGAAGCTGAAGAATTTGATGTTCAAATTGATATGAACGATGTTCGTGTCGACTTTTTCTGTTCGTCTGGTCCAGGTGGTCAATCGGTGAATACAACAAAATCGGCAGTTCGTTTAACGCACATTCCATCTGGTTTGGTTGCGCAATGTCAGGATCAAAAATCACAACATAAAAATAAAGACAAAGCCTTAACTGTTCTTCGTTCTCGTTTATACGAACAAGAATTGGCTAAAAAAGAAGCAGAAGATGCAACTAAGCGAACGTCTCAAGTAAGTTCTGGAGACCGTTCAGCAAAAATTAGAACTTATAATTATGCACAAGGTCGTGTAACAGATCACCGAATAGGATTGGATGTTTTTGATATGGATGGAGTGATGAATGGAAAAATTCAAAAATTTGTTGACGAACTTCAATTGGTAAATAATATGGAAAAACTCAAAGAAAGTGAAGTTTTTTAAAAAGAATATAGAATAAAGAACATAGAAAAAAGAGGCCAGCTAAATTTTAGTTTGGCTTTTTTTTTGAGTTTATGCTGATGAATATGAGTAGCAAATGGTTTGGGATTTATCAGTAATCGAAATTCCTGCTTTCGCTTTTAGTTGCTCGTCCCTCGCAAGCTATCAGCTCAATCAGGGCTAAAAAGTAAACCATTTTTATTTTTGTTCCCCTTTTCATAGCGAACTTTGCGAAAACTTTGCGAACTTTGCGGTTAAACACAGCATAATGACTACCGAACATTTAATTGCTCAAATTCGCAAAAAAAAATCCTTTCTCTGTATTGGTTTGGATGTTGATTTGTCTAAAATTCCTCAACATTTATTACAACTCGAAGATCCAATATTCGAATTCAATAAAGCCATTATTGATGCAACACACGATTTATGTGTTTCGTACAAACCCAATACCGCTTTTTATGAAGCCTACGGAATAAAAGGTTGGCAATCGTTACAAAAAACCATCAATTATATTAACGAAAATTATCCTGAAATTTTCACTATCGCCGATGCCAAACGTGGCGATATAGGAAACACTTCCAGCATGTATGCAAAAGCTTTTTTGGAAGATTTGAACTTTGATAGTGTAACCGTTGCTCCTTATATGGGAAAAGATTCGATAGAACCATTTTTAGCTTTCGAGAATAAGCACACTATTTTGCTGGCATTAACTTCTAACGAAGGCGCTTTCGATTTTCAAACAAAAAATGTAAATGGAAAAGAATTGTATAAAGTAGTTATAGAAACTTCCAAAACTTGGAAAAATGCTCAAAATTTAATGTATGTTGTTGGCGCTACTAAAGCGGAATATTTTCAAGAAATACGACAATTAATTCCGAATTGTTTTTTATTAGTTCCGGGGGTTGGTGCGCAAGGCGGAAGTTTACAAGAAGTCTGTAAATTTGGTTTAAATGACGATGTTGGTTTGCTAATTAATTCATCAAGAGCAATAATTTACGCTTCCAACGGAACTGATTTTGCCAAAAAAGCAAGAACAGAATCACTGAAAATACAACACGAAATGGAAGAAATTTTAAACTCTTATTGAACCATAACTTCTTAATGGTTTAAAAAAAATGCAAAAATTCAAAGACCAACTCGGAACTAATCACACTTTTGAAACTTCTCCAAAACGTATTGTTTCAATTGTTCCGTCGCAAACGGAGTTGTTATACGATTTAGGTTTAGAAGAAAACATTGTTGGAATTACAAAATTCTGTGTCCATCCATTTCATTTAAAATCAACTATAACTATAGTCGGCGGAACCAAGAATGTAAAATTGGTCAAAATAATAGCATTGCAACCCGATTTAATAATCGCCAATAAAGAAGAAAACACTAAAGAAATAGTAGAAGAACTTAGTAAAATTTGTCCCGTTTGGGTAACAGATATTGTTACGATTGAAGATAATTTACAAATGATTTCTGATTTTGGAAAACTCTTTAATAAACGCACCGAAGCACAAAAATGGATAAACAAAATCAATTTTGCTTACAACGATTTTCAACAATTCATAAATCTTAAAGAAGAAAAAAAAGCCGCTTATTTTATTTGGGCAAATCCATATATGGTCGCTGGAAAAAACACTTTCATAAACGAAATGTTGCAGCTTAACAAATTCAAAAACATTTATGCCAATAGAGAAGAACGCTATCCTGAAATTATCATCCAAAAAATGCGAATTCAAGGCGATCCTGATATAGTATTACTGTCGTCAGAACCTTTTCCTTTTAAAGATGAACATGCTTTTGAAATCGGACGATTTACGCATCATGCTAAAGCTGTTTTTGTTGATGGTGAGATGTTTTCATGGTATGGAACGCGAATAGTAAAAGCATTCGATTACTTTAAAAAACTTCACCTTCGTTTACAATAATAAAAAAAGTCAATGCTTTTTAAAACATTGACTATTTTTATAACTAACCAAACAAAATAATAAATCCTCATTTATTACCATACAAATTTACTATAATCTTAATAAATTTGATGTTAAGTATATGTTATACTTATGTTATTGATTAGTAGTTTTTTAATACAATATAATTTGCTGTAAATAATAAACTGAACACTGAATACTGAACACTATTTCTTGTCTTGCATTGCAAAAACTTGCTTTAACAAATCAGAAGTTCTAGAACTTATGTTAGTTCTAATACTTTTTTCTTCAACCGCAACCATTTTAAAAACACCTTCCAAGGCTTTATTTGTAGTATAATCTGTTAAATCTGGATTTACTTTTTTAACTAACGGAATACTGTTATATTTAGTAATAATAGTAGTCCAAACTTTATCTGCGCCAACTTTAGCAAACGAACTTTTAATCACAGGATTAAATTTTCCGTACAAAGCAGTTGAAGTTGAACTTTTTAAATAAGACGTTGCTGAACTTTCATTTCCCATTAAAATATTTTTTGCATCTGTAAAAGTCATTCCAGTTATTGCGTCTATAAATATTGGAGTTGCTTCTTTTACGGCATCTTCTGCAGCACGATTCAATACTTTTAAACCTTCGTCTGCTAATTTTGATAAACCAATATCACGCAAACCTTTATCTACTTTTTTTAATTCTTCTGGAAGTAAAATTTTCACAGCTTCGTTTTTAAAAAATCCATCAGTAGCTGTAAGTTTTACTACTTGTTTGCTAATTCCGTTATTTAAGGCTTCTTTTAATCCTCCAGCAATATCCACATTGCCTTGTTCTAAAATTCCAGGTAATTGATTAACAACTTGCTGCATTTCAGCACAGCCTGAAAACGAATAAGCCAATAAGGCAAGTAATGTGATTTTTTTCATAAAGGTCTAGTATCTATGTTTCTATTATCTATTCTCTTTTAACAAATATAATGCCTTAAATTTTATAAAATATAAATCGTATAAAAATTATTAAATTCGTAAATTGCAATCGCAAAAATACCATATCAATAAAATGGAACTACAAACGCCTTATATTCCTAAAAATAAAGTTCGAATTGTCACTGCTGCTTCACTTTTTGATGGACACGATGCAGCCATCAATATTATGCGCCGAATAATTCAATCTACAGGTGTGGAAGTGATTCATTTGGGTCACGATAGAAGTGTAGAAGAAGTAGTAAATACTGCTATTCAAGAAGATGCTAACGCGATAGCAATGACATCGTATCAAGGTGGTCATAATGAATATTTTAAGTACATGTACGATTTGCTGAAAGAAAAAGGAGCAAGTCATATCAAAATATTTGGCGGAGGAGGAGGCGTAATTCTTCCTTCTGAAATTACTGAATTAGAAGACTATGGAATCGAAAGAATATATTCTCCAGACGATGGTCGCGCCATGGGTTTACAAGGAATGATAAATGATTTAGTACAACGTTCAGATTATCCAATTGGGGATAAATTAAACGGAGAATTATCTCATATAGAAGATAAAATACCAACTGCCATTGCTCGATTGATTTCGGCAGCAGAGAATTTCCCCGAAATTGCCAAGCCAACTTTTGATAAAATTCATAAAAGCAACGAAACTTCTAAAATCCCAGTACTCGGAATTACAGGAACTGGTGGTTCTGGAAAATCATCTTTAGTAGACGAATTAGTTCGTCGTTTTTTAATCGATTTTCCAACCAAAACCATCGGATTAATTTCTGTCGATCCATCCAAAAGAAAAACTGGCGGAGCCTTACTTGGAGATAGAATTAGAATGAACGCCATTAACAATTCTAGAGTTTATATGCGTTCGTTAGCAACTCGTCAATCCAATTTGGCGTTGTCAAAATATGTGAATGAAGCTATTGAAGTTTTGAAAGCAGCAAAATACGATATAATCATTTTAGAAACGTCTGGAATTGGTCAAAGCGATACCGAAATTATGGATCATTCTGATGTTTCATTATATGTAATGACACCCGAATTTGGAGCCGCAACGCAACTTGAAAAAATCGATATGTTGGATTTTGCCGATTTAGTTGCATTAAATAAATTTGATAAACGTGGTGCTTTAGACGCCATTCGAGACGTTAAAAAACAATACCAACGTAACCATAATTTGTGGGATGTTGACCCTGATAAAATGCCTGTTTTCGGAACGATTGCCTCGCAATTTAATGACCCCGGAATGAATACGCTCTACAAATCTATTATGGATAAAATTGTAGAAAAAACAGGAGCCGATTTAAAATCGACTTTCCAAATCACTCGTGAAATGAGCGAGAAGATTTATGTAATTCCACCACATCGAACACGTTATTTATCGGAGATTGCTGAAAACAATAGGAAATACGATGAAACGGCACTTTCGCAAGTAGAAGTCGCTCAAAAACTATACGGAATTTACAAAACAATTGAAAGTGTTTTTGGAAGTAAGCCTACTTTAACGAAATCTGGAATCGAAGAAATTGGCATTCCGACAAAGGATGACCCGAGCGTTAGCGAACAGGCGAAGCAATCTCATCTACTTTTAACATTGCTTTTAAAAGAATTCGATCGCGTAAAAATGAATTTCGATCCATACAACTGGGAAGTAATTTTAACTTGGGACGAAAAACTAGCTAAATACAAAAATCCATTTTACAGTTTTAAAGTCCGCGATAAAGAAATCAAAATCGCAACGCACACCGAAAGTTTATCGCATTCTCAAATTCCGAAAATTTCGTTGCCAAAATACCAAGCTTGGGGCGATATTTTAAAATGGAATTTACAAGAAAATGTACCTGGTGAATTTCCTTTTGCCTCTGGATTGTATCCTTTTAAAAGAGAAGGTGAAGATCCAAGCCGAATGTTTGCTGGAGAAGGCGGACCAGAGCGTACCAACAAACGTTTCCATTACGTCAGTGCAGGATTGCCAGCAAAACGGCTTTCTACAGCTTTTGATAGTGTAACTTTATACGGAAACGATCCGCACATTCGTCCTGATATTTACGGAAAAATTGGTAATGCTGGCGTTTCCATTTGTTGTTTAGACGATGCGAAAAAATTATATTCTGGTTTCGATTTGAGTCATCCAATGACATCAGTTTCGATGACAATTAATGGTCCAGCACCAATGCTACTCGGATTTTTTATGAATGCTGCTATCGATCAAAATTGTGAAAAATACATCGTTGAAAATAATCTTCAAGTAGAAGTAGAAGAAAAAATCAACGAAATTTATAAGAAAAAAGGAACTAGTCGTCCAAAATACCAAGGCGATTTACCAGAAGAAAACAATGGTTTGGGTTTATTGCTTTTAGGTGTTACTGGCGATAAAGTTTTACCTATGGATATTTATAATGATATTAAAATCAAAACTTTATCTCAAGTTCGTGGTACAGTTCAAGCTGATATTTTGAAAGAAGATCAAGCTCAAAACACTTGTATTTTTTCGACAGAATTTGCCTTACGATTAATGGGCGACGTGCAAGAATATTTCATTAAAGAGAACGTTCGTAATTTTTATTCGGTTTCTATTTCGGGATATCATATTGCCGAAGCAGGAGCAAATCCAATAACGCAATTGGCTTTCACGCTTTCTAATGGTTTCACTTACGTGGAATACTACCTGAGTCGTGGCATGAATATTAATGATTTCGGACCCAATTTATCGTTCTTTTTCTCTAACGGAATCGATCCAGAATATGCTGTAATTGGTCGAGTAGCACGTAAAATATGGGCAAAAACCATGAAGTATAAGTACGGTGCAAACGAAAGAGCACAAATGTTGAAATACCATATTCAAACCTCAGGACGTTCGTTACATGCACAAGAAATTGATTTTAATGATATTCGAACTACGTTACAAGCTTTGTATGCTATTTATGACAACTGTAATTCGTTGCATACAAACGCCTACGATGAAGCTATTACAACTCCAACCGAAGAATCGGTGCGACGAGCGATGGCAATTCAGTTGATTATTAATAAAGAATTAGGATTAGCGAAAAACGAAAATCCAATTCAAGGTTCATTTATTATTGAAGAATTGACTGATTTAGTAGAAGATGCCGTTTTACAAGAATTCGACCGAATTACCGAACGTGGCGGAGTTTTAGGCGCAATGGAAACGATGTACCAACGTTCTAAAATACAAGAAGAATCATTGTATTATGAAACCTTGAAACATACAGGTGAATTTCCAATTATTGGAGTAAATACATTCTTGAGTTCTAAAGGTTCACCAACAGTAATTCCAGCAGAAGTGATTCGTGCTACAGAAGAAGAAAAGCAATATCAAATTGATATGTTAACCAATTTACAAAAATCGAGTGCTAGCAAAGTTGCTGAACAAATAGAACTATTACAAACTGCTGCCATCAAAAATGAAAACCTTTTTGAGTTATTAATGGAAGCGACTAAAGTTTGCTCGTTAGGACAAATTACAAGTGGATTGTTTGAAGTTGGTGGACAGTATAGACGAAATATGTAAGCAGAGAACCATTTTTGGCTTTTGCAAAAAATGTATGAATCGCTTATCCCGATTTTTATCGGGATCACAGAGAACCAAAATAGGTATAGGCTATTTTTGTATGAATCGCTTATTCCGATTTTTCGAGATTTTATCCTAAAGAATAAAACCTTTCATCATCGAAAGGTTTTATTCTTTAGGATCATTGAACTTTTTTATAATTGCCTTCAACTTTTCCTCTCTCGCCTCTTTTTTCGCTTTGGCTTTATCTTGTTCTTTATGAAGCTTATCGTTGTGTTTTTTGATGTTTCGTTCGTTATTTCTTCCCATTTTCCAAAGATACAAATTTTGTAAAGTAAACTTTGGCATGACAATTGAATAATGCTATTTATCATTAATCAATTAATTTAAAAACCAGAAATCATGAGAAAAATTACTTTAGTATTAGCTTTTATCGGAATGATAACGCTACAAAGTTGCACTGTGAATGATACTAATCAAAATAATAATGTAGACAATGATACGATAAGTGAAGTATTTGAATATACAAATGTTGATTTTTTACCAAATAATTACGAAGTTTTTTTAGATTACCCTCATGCAATATTTGCTTCTGATATGGTATTAGTATACAGATTATCGGCAGTTTCAGGAGGTCAAGATGTATGGAAAATACAGCCAGAAACTTTTTATTTTCCTGATGGAACTTTAGATTTTGGTTATAATTTTGATTTTACCCGATTTGATGTAAAATTAGAAATGATTGGAAACGATTTGCAATCTGTTCCAAGTCAGTTTAGATTAAATCAAGTTTTTAGAGTAGTAATTGTTCCAGGTTATTTTGGTAGAATAGCAAATAACGGAAAAGACGCTAAAAATCCAATCGACTTTTCCAATTATAAAGAGGTTGTGAAAGAATTTAAAATAGAGGAATCAAAAGTGCTAAAAATTAATTAATTGGGTTAAATAATAGTTAGTGTATTTGATTTAGGAAAGGTTGTTTAAAAGCAACCTTTTTTTATTCATCATCTCGAGAAGGTTTGTGTTCTATATCAGATTTGGTTTTGTGTAACGAAACTAAAATACCAACAAGTAGCGAAAGTGCTATAAAACCGAGTGATGCCCATTCCGGAATTTCAATATAGCTGTGAGCAAGCATTTTAACACCAACAAAACTCAATATTGCAATCAAACTGTACTCCAAATAGCTGAATTTTTCTAGCATGTTTGACAAGAAAAAATACATCGATCGCAAGCCAAGTATTGCAAATATATTAGAACTAAATACTAAAAACGGATCCGAAGTTATGGCTAATATCGCCGGAACACTATCAACAGCAAAAAGAACATCCATAACTTCGATTACAATTAATGCTACAAATAAAGGTGTTGCAGCTTTTCCTTTCTTTGTTTGAATAAAAAACCGCTCTTTATCGTGCTCAGAAGTAATAGGCATAATCTTTCCTAATGTTTTATAAACAAAAGAATCTTTAGGTTCAAAAGCGTCATCCTCTTTTGTGAAAAGCATTTTTAAAGCAGTAAATAATAAGAAAGCGCCAAATAAATAAGTAGTCCAACTAAATTTATTAATCAAAGCAACTCCAAACGAAATCATTAAACCTCTAAAAACAATAGCACCTAAAATCCCCCAAAATAATACACGATGTTGGTATTTCTGCGGAATCTTAAACGAAGCAAAAATGATAGCAATCACAAAAATATTGTCAACACTCAAAGACAGTTCAATCAGATAACCAGTTATAAACTTTAGGGCAGCTCCAGTCTGAGTCAGTTGATTCGGATTTCCAATATAATCCGTTCCATAAAGCCAATAAATAACTCCTGAGAACAAAAAAGAAAATGTTACCCAAATAGCAGTCCATTTACTAGCTTCTTTGGTACTAATTATATGAGGAGTTTTATTGAATACACCTAAATCCAATGCCAAAATTGCAAATACCAATACAAAGAATAAAATCCAAACAATCATAATCAATTACGAATTAAAAATTATGAATTAACAATTTCTAAAGTACTTTTTGTGCTTTTAAAAACTAGGAATTCAATGCAAATATAATCTTTTTGAATAGTAATTAAAATTCATAATTCATAATTCGTAATTCAAAATTTAATAATTATCCCCTAAAAAAAATAGGGTATATTTATTTTAATATTGAATAATTGTTATATTTGCATCAAAATAATAGGGTATAACTTTTTAAAATCAATTTTTATGTCAACTTTACGTTTTCAAGCATTAAAAGATGCATCAGGTAGAAAGCCTGTTAAGTTTGAAGAAGCTGGTAAAAAATCAGCACTTTTTGGTTCTAATGTGTTCAATGATAAAGCAATGAAGCAGTTTTTAACTTCGGATGCTTATAAAGGCGTTAAAGACGCTGTTCAACACGGAATAAAAATCGACAGAAAATTAGCCGATTATATAGCAATGGGAATGAAAGAATGGGCTTTAACAAAAGGGGTTACTCATTATACACACTGGTTTCAACCGTTAACAGGAACAACTGCTGAGAAACACGATGCTTTTTTTGAAACGTCGTATGATGGTTCTGATGCTGTTGAGAAATTTGGTGGCGGACAATTAGTGCAACAAGAACCTGATGCATCTTCTTTTCCAAATGGTGGAATCAGAAATACATTTGAAGCTCGTGGTTATACTGCTTGGGATCCAACTTCTCCTGCTTTTATTTTTGGAACAACTTTATGCATTCCAACGGTTTTTATTTCCTATACTGGAGAAGCTTTAGATTATAAAACGCCATTGTTAAGAGCATTAAATTCAGTTGATGAAGCAGCAACAGATATTTGTAAATATTTTGATAAAAATGTAAAAAAAGTTACCGCAACTTTAGGTTGGGAGCAAGAATACTTTTTAATAGATGCTTCTTTGGCTAATTCGCGTCCCGATATTGTAATGACAGGAAGAACTTTATTAGGTCATACTTCTGCAAAAGGACAACAATTAGACGATCATTATTTTGGTTCTATTCCTTCTCGTGCTTTAAATTATATGAGAGAATTGGAAGAAGAATGTATGTTACTCGGAATTCCAGTAAAAACACGTCATAATGAAGTAGCTCCAAATCAATTCGAATTAGCGCCAATTTTTGAAGAAACTAATTTGGCTGTCGATCATAACTCACTTTTAATGGATGTGATGTCGAAAGTGGGTGAGCGTCATGATTTTAAAGTTCTTTTTCACGAAAAACCGTTTCAAGGTGTAAACGGTTCAGGAAAACACAATAACTGGTCGTTGGCAACAGATACGGGAGTGAATTTACTAAGTCCAGGAAAAACGCCAATGAGCAACCTGCAATTTCTATCGTTCTTTATCAATACTATTAAGGCTGTAAATGATTACGAAGAATTATTACGTGCAGCCATTGCAACAGCTAGTAATGATCATCGTTTAGGAGCCAATGAAGCGCCTCCAGCAATTATTTCTGTTTTTATTGGTGAACAATTAACCAAAGTATTAGCCGAATTAGAAGGTGTTTCTAACGGAAAATTATCACCTGAAGAAAAAACCGATTTAAAATTAAATGTAGTTGGTAAAATTCCAGATGTAATGTTGGATAATACCGATAGAAATAGAACTTCTCCATTTGCATTCACAGGAAATAAATTTGAGTTTAGAGCTGTTGGTTCTTCTGCAAATTGCGCCAATGCAATGACTACTTTAAATTCAATTGTCGCAAAACAATTAAAAGATTTCAAAAAAGAAGTCGATAATTTAATTGAGAAAAAAGATTTAAAGAAAGACGAAGCCATATTCAATGTCTTGAGAGAGTACATTAAAGTAACTAAAAATATACTTTTTGAAGGTGATGGTTATAGCGATGCTTGGGAAAAAGAAGCTAAAAAACGTGGTTTGAGTAATCACAAAACAACGCCAACTGCTTTAAAAGCAAAAATATCTAAAAAAGCATTGGATTTATTTAGCGATTTAAAAGTAATGAATCATATTGAAGTAGAAGCTCGTTACGAAATTGAACTAGAAGAATACACTAAAAAAATACAAATTGAAGGTAGAGTTTTAGGCGATATTGCAAGCAATCATGTCATTCCAACTGCAATTCGTTATCAAAATACGTTGATTGAAAATGTACGTGGTTTGAAAGAAATCTTTGGCAAGGATTTTGAAAAAATTGCAAAAGAACAAATCGTACTTATTAAAGAAATTTCGGTGCATATTGAAGGAATTATCACTAAAGTAGAAGCGATGACAGAAGCTCGTAAAAAAGCAAACGTTTTAACAGATGCTCAAAAAATGGCAGAAATGTATTGCGATAAGGTAAAACCTTATTTTGAAGTTATCCGCGAACATTGCGATAAATTAGAACTTTTAGTGGACGACGAAATCTGGACATTAACTAAATATAGAGAGTTATTGTTTACTAGATAATTTTTTTTAAATAAAAAACTCTGTCAAAGTTTTAAACTTTGACAGAGTTATAATAGATAAAACCTGCTTGCAATTGTTAGCAGGTTTTTTATTGGTACTACTTTTGCAATCCTAAAAGTATTTTTATGTAATTTCGTTTTATGATTATGAAAAAAATAGTTGTTTTAGTATTTCTTTTTTGTGCTTCCAATTTGGCTAAAGCTCAAGAACAATTTGCTGTTTTTTTCGACAGCAATAAATTCGATTTAACAAAAAGTGAGAACATAAAACTTCAAAATTGGATTTTAGCCAACAAAGAAGTTAAAATTATCGCTATAAATGGTTATACTGATGAAGATGGAAGTACTAGTTTTAATGATACGTTAGCTAAAAAACGAGTCGATTTCATATTCAATCAAATAAAAGATAAAATAAAAATTCGTGAGGATTTTAAAACGATAAGTTTCGGTGAAAATTTTCAGCAATTAAGCAGCAAAGCACTAAATAGGAAAGCAACCCTATTTTATATTTTAAAAAAAGATTTAGCTCGCGAAAACGAAATTTTAGGAATAAAACCTAAAGTAGAAAAACCTAAAGAAGTTGAGGAAATCATTCCAATTGAAGAGGAAACAATGAATTTCCCTGAAAATGCTACGTTGGAAGATAAAATTGGTCTTTCTCAAAAGGGAACTTTAATTCGATTGAACGATATTAATTTTTACTTAAATTCGTTTGCCATTTTACCGACATCGAAACGAGGAATCGATGAGTTGATTTATGTGTTGAACAAATATCCTAAATTAAAAATCGAAATTCAAGGTCATATTTGTTGTGTAAATAAAGACATTAAAAATCTCTCGACTGATAGAGCAAAGCAAGTTAAAAGGATTTTAGTTTTTGAAGGAATTGGCGAAAAAAGAATCAAAGTCAAAGGTTTTGGTGTATCCAAACCTAAATATCAAATTCCCGAAAAAAGCGATTACGAAGCTGCACGAAATCGAAGAGTTGAAATTATGATTCTTGAAAGATAATTTACCAATGAAAAACAGTATTTACTTAGTGCTTTTATTTTCATTTTTTTGCAATGCGCAACAAAAATTTAATGTGTATTTCGATTTTGATAAATCCAATATAAACGAGGATGCTGTCAAAAAAATAAACAGTTGGATTGCTGAAGGAAAAGACTATCAGGTCACAAAATTATACGGTTTTTGCGACTGGAAAGGAACTAATATTTACAATGATTCTTTAGCAATTAAACGAGTAAATGAAGTCTATCAGTTCCTAAAACAAAGCGATATTGAAGTTAAAAAAGATATCGAAATTCGTGGTTTTGGAGAAGATTTTGAACAATCAAAAGTACAAGGCGAAAACAGAAGAGTGACTATTATTTATCAGGAAAAATCAGAAAATACTACTGAAAAATCAACCGAAATACCAAAGGAGCTTTTAAAAGAAAAAATAAAATTAGCAAAAAAGGGCGACTTAATAAAGCTAGAAAATATTTATTTTTTCAATAATTCTGCTAAAACAGTTCCAAAATCAGAACCATTATTGTACGAACTTTTGTGCATTATGGTTGATAATCCCAAATTAAAAATCGAAATTCAAGGTCATATTTGTTGCAAACGCCCAAATCAACCGGAAGGAATTTCTGTTGCCAGAGCAAAAGCAGTCTATAATTATTTGATTCGCAAGAAAATCGATAGAAAACGAATGACTTTCAAAGGGTATGGCGTTACGCGTCCTGTTCATCCAATTCCTGAAAAAAATGTACAGGAAGAAGATGATAATCGACGTGTTGAGATATTAATTTTAGAAAATTAGTAGCGAATGGCTCGGGCTTTATCGGGTTTCCATATTCCTGCTGCTTTTCCAAAACTTTTTTACAAAAAGGTTTTTCCCTTGCATCAGGGCTAGTAAAATTTCCATTTTTCTTTTTGTAAATAATTCCAAATCCCAATCCATATCTTTATATTTGCAAAACACAACAAAATCTGAATTGAATTTAGATTTAACCACAACAAAAATGAGTTCTGATAACAGTCAACGTTACGCCATGCGCGGAGTTTCTGCTTCTAAAGAAGACGTTCACAACGCTATAAAAAACATCGACAAAGGATTGTTTCCAAAAGCATTTTGCAAAATTGTTCCCGATTATTTAACCAACGATGACGATTATTGTATAATTATGCACGCAGATGGCGCTGGAACAAAATCGTCTTTGGCCTACATCTATTGGAAAGAAACTGGCGATATTTCGGTATGGAAAGGCATTGCTCAAGATGCGCTAATCATGAACATCGACGATTTATTGTGTGTGGGTGCAACCGATAACATTTTACTTTCTTCAACAATTGGAAGAAATAAAAATTTAATTCCAGCCGAAGTTATTTCGGCTATTATTAATGGAACAGAAGAATTAATTGCTGAACTGAAAAATTACGGAGTTACGATTCATTCAACTGGAGGCGAAACTGCCGATGTTGGTGATTTGGTTCGAACTATAATTGTCGATTCTACTGTAACAGCAAGAATGAAGCGTTCCGATGTTATTGATAATACAAACATAAAAGCAGGTGATGTAATTGTTGGGTTAGCGTCTTTTGGTCAAGCCAATTACGAAAAAGAATACAATGGCGGAATGGGAAGCAACGGATTAACATCGGCACGTCACGACGTTTTTGCTAACTATTTATCCGAAAAATTTCCGGAAAGTTTTGATAGTTCTGTTCCAAAAGAATTAATTTATTCTGGAAAAATGAAATTGACCGATGAAGTGCAAAACGCACCAATTAACGCTGGAAAATTAGTGTTATCACCAACACGAACGTATGCACCAATTATCAAGGCGATTTTAGACAAATATACTCCAAAAGACATTCACGGAATGGTACATTGTTCTGGTGGCGCTCAAACTAAAGTGTTGCATTTTGTAGATAATGTTCATGTGATAAAAGATAATTTGTTCCCAATTCCACCACTTTTTAAATTAATTCAAGAACAATCCAATACCAATTGGAAAGAAATGTACCAAGTTTTTAATTGTGGTCACCGAATGGAATTATACGTTCCAGCCACAATTGCTAATGATATTATTGAAATTTCAAAATCTTTTGGTGTTGAAGCTCAAATTGTTGGTAGAGTAGAAGTGAGTGAAAATAAGAAGTTGACAATTAGTTCGGAATACGGCATTTTTGAATATTAATAAATAAGGAAATGAAACTCAACCCAAAAATCGGCATCGGTCAATTGCTTTTCGGAATGAAGCAAAAAGACGTAATTGCTATTTATGGAAATCCAGATAAGCAATTTGATGACGAAGATGATAATGTAATTTATCTTTATAATAATGAAAAACTCCGACTAACATTTTATGAAGATGAAGATTTTCGTTTGGGATATATAATTACATCGAATATAAATACAATTTTACTTGATAAAAAAGTGATTGGAAGAAATGTAGAAGAAGTTAAAAATGAATTACCATTTAAAACTTGGGAACAAGAAGATTTTGATTCGACCGAAAATCATTTTAATGAAAGCAATTGGTTGATTTTACAATCGGAATTTGAAGTTATTATCCGTATTGAAATCGGAGCCATTATCAATGATAAAGATGAATTTGATTGGAAATTCTAATCTTTATTAAATCATTAATAAAATAAAAAAGCACAAATTTCAAATAGAAATTTGTGCTTTTTAATGAAATATTATTTTTAGATTATTCTTTTTTAGCAACAGGAGTTGGAGCTGTTTCTAGTATTTCTAATTCAAAAATAAGATTCGAATTTGCTGGAATAATATTTCCCATAGCTCTATCACCATATCCTAAACTAGAAGGAATAAATGCAGTTATTTTGTCGCCAAAACTCAATAAATTCAAAGCTTCAAGAAAACCAGGAATTAATCCGTCTTTTTTTCCTGCTTGAAAGGGAAACGGTTGGTAACCATTTTGTGCAGCTGCGTTTGCATCGTAGGTGCCAAATGTTTTGCTTACATCTTCATGACTACTTTGAAACAAACTTCCATCTTCTAAAAAACCAGCATAATGAACATAAATTGTACTACCATCAACTGGTTTTTTACCAGAACCTGTTTGTGTGATTTTATATTCTAATCCAGATGCTGTTTTAGTTGAAGTTGCTTTAAGTGCATTCAAAGAAGCTAATTTTGAAGCTATTGCAGGACCACATTTTGCTAATAATTCTTTCTTTTTTTCAGCGTCAATTAAAACTTGTTTCTTTTTATTCTCTTCATCTATAATGGATTGTTTTGCTTTATTTTCAGCGTCAATTGCTGCTTGTTTTTTATCATCTTCACCTTTATTGGCAAAATAACCTGAAAATATTTTTGCTGCATCAAATTTTGTTGCTTCAGTTCCTTTTCTAGTAATAGTTACTTTGTTGATAACATCATCTTGAACTATTGCATTAACAACATCCATTCCAGTTACTACTGTTCCAAAAACAGTATGCTTTCCGTCCAACCAAGGTGTTGCTTTGTGTGTAATGAAAAATTGCGATCCATTAGTTTTCGGACCTGAATTTGCCATTGATAAAATTCCGCCTTTATCGTGTTTTAAATCGGTAAATTCATCTTTAAAAGCATAACCAGGACCACCAGAACCGTTTCCTTGTGGATCACCACCTTGAATCATAAAGTCTTTAATAACTCGGTGGAATTTCAATCCATCATAAAAGGGTTTACCTTTAAATTTTTCATCTGTAACAAATGTATTTTTTCCTTCAACTAAAGAGATGAAGTTAGCAACAGTAATTGGTACTTTTTTGTATTCTAATTGAACTACAATTTTACCTTTTGTAGTTTCAAATTCAGCAAAAATTGCATCATTAGCATTTTGCTTTGTAATTTCAGTTGCTGGATTTGTTTTAACTTGTGTTTTTGTTGCAACTGGTTTTGTAGCTTTTTTAACTGGCTTTTTTGCTGTTTGAGCAAAACTTAATGTTATTCCTAAAAAGAACAAACAAAGGATTTTAAAATTTAGTTTCATTTTTTTAAAGTTTATAATATTAATTTTATTTTAGTTTTTCAAGCATTTCAATTTCAAATATTAAATTGGTGTTTGGCGGAATTGCTCCATATCCTTTTTCACCGTATCCTAAATTTGATGGAATAAAAAGTAAAATTTTATCATCAATATTTAGTTTTTCTATTCCTTCAATAAAACCAAGAATCAGTCCCGTTTTTGAGCCAACTACAAAAGGAAAAGGTTGGTAACCTTTTTGTGCTTCTTTTTGTTGATTGTATTTACCATAACTCTCTTCAATCGATTTTACGCTACTGTCAAATAACATACCATTTTCAAAAAAACCAGCATAATTTATAAAAACTGTAGAACCATTTACCGGTTTTTTTCCACTTCCATTTTTAATAATCTTATACAGTAAACCAGTTGTTGATTTAATAGTACTTGATTTAATTTCTTTAAAATAAGAAACTTTTTCAGCCATTAAAACTTTGTTTTGAGCTTCGTTTTTTTGTTTTAATTCAGCATCAATTATTGCTTGTTTTTTTTGACTTTCTGTATCGTCATTAAAATAATCAGTAAATACTTTTACAGCATTAAACTTTTTAGCATCATCACCTTTTCTGATAATTTTTATGGATACGATGTCGTCATTTACAGCAATTGTGTTCACCACTTTCATTCCTTCATTGATAACATAACCAAAAACAGTATGTCTTCCGTCAAGATGTGGTGTTGGAACATGAGTAATAAAAAACTGACTTCCATTTGTTCCTGGACCACCATTTGCCATTGATAATGTTCCTTCTGTATCATGTTTTAAATCAGAAAATTCATCTTTAAAATTATATCCTGGACCACCAGAACCATTACCATCAGGATCACCACCTTGAATTACGAATCCATCTTCAACTCTATGAAATTTTAAACCATCAAAAAAAGGTTTGTTTTTAAATTTTTCATTAACAAAAGTATTTTTACCTTCTGCTAAAGTAATAAAATTGGCAACTGTTATTGGTGCTTTTAAATATTCAAGCTGGACAAGTATTGTGCCTTTTGAAGTAGTAATATCTGCATATAATCCATCGGATAAATCAGTATGTTCCTCATTTTTACAAGAAATAAAAGAAGTAATAATTAGGATAACTAAGAGAACTTTTTTTGTCATTTTATTCAGTCTTTAATTTAATTTCGGGTTTAAAATCATTTAAGGTTACAGTACAAATTATTGGTTCATTTGTTCCAATCTTGTTATTATCGCCATGATAACCAAATGCCATATGGGAAGGAAAGAGAAAAGTTACTTTTTCGGATTTACGCATTAATTTTATTCCGTTTCGCAAACCCATCATAATGTTTTGTTTATCTACGACATAGGTTTGAGTTTTTAAATCAACTTCTGAATAAATTACATTTCCTCTTAAATCTTTAATTTCGTAATCAAAATTGGCAATGTCACCTTTTTTTGGTCGTAAAGTATCGTTCTCATTTTTTATTTCATAATGATACCAATACCCTTTTTGAGAAGCAATATATTTTATTTTTGGATTGCTTTTGATAATAGAGTCGATTTTTCCTTCTTCTCCTTTTATTAGTTTTATATTTCTTTCGGCTGATTCTTTTAAAAATGAACCTGATGATTGCGAAATAGGTCTTCTAGCTTGTTGTTGTTTGCAACTAATAAATAATATCGTTAAAAGTAAAATAAAAGAAACTGGTTTTAATTTTAGCATTTTATATTGTAATTTTTGTGATTAAATGGTCTAGTTTTTTAATAGTATTTTCTAATGAATCGTACGATTTTCCGCCTGCAGCATTACTATGTCCTCCACCATTAAAATGATCTCTTGCAAACTGATTTACATCAAAATCACCTTGTGATCGGAAAGAAATTTTAATTATATTCTCATCTCTGTGTTCAATTAAAATAACTGCAAAATGAATACCTTTTATAGTTAATCCATAATTTACAATTCCTTCAGTGTCGCCTTTAACATAGTGAAATTCGTCCAATTCCTTTTGAGAAAGAAAGGTGTAAGCAGTTTTAAGTTCGGGAAAAACTTTCATGTTTTGCAAAGCTCTTCCAAGCAATTGCAATCTGTGGAAAGAATTATTATCAAAAATTAAATTTGGAATTTCAGAATTATCGATGCCTAAATCTATAAATTCTGCTACAATTCTATGTGTTGTTCCAGTAGTTTTTGGATAACGAAATTGCCCAGAATCTGTCATAATTCCAGTATAAAGACAAGTAGCGATTGTTTTATCGATAAGCGATTTTTGATTTAAAAATCCAATTAAATTGTAAATCATCTCGCAAGTGGAGCCAAAAGCGGTATCAGAATATGTAATTATTGAATAATTATCTGGCGATTGATGGTGATCAACCATTATCATAGGAGCAGTCAGCTTATTTAAAACGTGTTCCATTTCGCCAGTTCGGTGCAAAGCATTAAAATCTAAAGTAAAAACCAATTCAGCTTCTTGTAGGATTTTTGTAGTTGTTACTTTATCATTTTCAAATATTAAAACTTTATTAGATCCGGGCATCCAAGCTAAAAAATTCGGAAAATCATTCGGAGCAATTACAACAACATTATGATTTAATTTTAATAAAAAATGATACAATCCAAGTGTTGAACCCATTGCATCTCCATCTGGACTTCGATGTGGAACAATAGCTATTTTCTTAGGCGACGCTAATAGTTTTTGTAAACTTTGAATGTTTTTTTCGTTCATAGTGTGCGAAAATAGTAAAAATAATTTCAAAAAGAATATAGATTAACACAGATTTTTGTGTTTTATTTCGAAACAAAAAGGCCAAACCAAATTGCTAAAAGACCTGCAAAAATACTCAATCCAATATACGTAAATGCTAAAAAAGAATTGTTATTCTGAAAAAGTGTATAATTTTCGTAACCAAAAGTTGAAAAAGTAGTATATCCACCACAAAATCATGTAATTAAAAACCATTTTAAATTGCTAGTAGCCAAATTGTTTTTTTCTAAGATTCCAATCAAAAAGCCGATTAAAAAGCAACCTAAAACATTAGCAATGAATGTAGCTAACGGAAAATGATTCGACCAATATTTAGCTACTAAAACAGAAGTTAGATAACGTAAAACACTTCCAATTGCACCACCAAAGGCAATATATAAAATTGTTTTTAGCATCAAAATTGAAATAAGTTGTTTGAAGATAAGTGTGCTTCCAGCATAGTATAAAAATTATGAAATAAATAAAGTAAAGAGCCAATTATTAAAACTATTTTCCAAATTTTATTCTTTACAGCAAAAGATAGAAATAATGGAATTACTACCCAACATAAATCTAAAGTGATTCTGAAGTATTTAAAATACTCATTTGTGTATAATTCATCTCCATATCTTCTAATTATTGACCATACTAAATGGTTAAGTAGAAACCAAAGTGTAACAATTATTATGGTGCTATTTATTGTTTTGTTATTTGGAATAAACTCTCCAATATCACTATTTACTGGTTTATCACCATAGTCATTGTTTTCTTCATCGCTTTTGGTACAAAATAATACGATTAGATAAATATTTAAAAGTGGAACTAAAGCCATAAGAAAATACCAACCACTTTTGTTCACATCATGTAAACGTCTTACTGCTAAAGCCAAACCTGGAATAAAACAAATTAAAGCATACAAAGTATAAAGTATGCCAAAACCATATTTTTCATTGCCAAGATCAAATGTTAAATCGATAGAATAAGTAATAATCGCAAATGTTACATTAAATACTAAAAACATCCAATATTCTGTCCGACTTGCTCTGCCGTAAAAGTTGGCATAATTTTTAAAAGCATTTAAATACCAATTCATAAACTATTGATTTTCTATTCATTATTTTTCAAAAGTAAAAATAATAACTAATTTTTATTGAAATAAACTATATTATTTCATTTGATTAATTTTTATTTTCCACCAAGAATAGTACTTTTGCACATGCAACACAACGTACTTATTTTAGATTTCGGATCGCAATACACACAACTTATTGCTCGTCGCGTTCGCGAATTAAATATATTCTGCGAAATTTTTCCTTACAATCATTATCCAACTGATTTATCATCGTATAAAGCTGTTATACTCGGCGGTAGTCCGTTTTCAGTTCGCTCAGAAGATGCGCTACAAATCGATTTGTCAAATATTCGAGGTCATTTGCCTTTACTCGCTGTTTGTTATGGTGCGCAATATTTGGCGCATTTTTCAGGCGGTGAAGTAGCAGCATCCAACACCAGAGAATATGGAAGAGCAAATTTGACATACATTAAAGATGATGAACCTTTCTTTGAAGATGTATTTTTGAATTCGCAAGTTTGGATGTCGCACAGTGATACAATTAAGCATTTACCAACCAATGGAGTAAAATTAGCAAGTACTTACGATGTTGAAAATGCAGCTTACAAAATTGAAGGAGAAACAACTTATGCAATTCAATTTCACCCTGAAGTTTATCATTCGACAGATGGAAAGCAAATACTAGAAAATTTTTTAGTAAAAATTGCTCAAGTTCCTCAAAATTTTACGCCAAATGCTTTTGTTGAAGATTGTGTTAAAGATTTGCAAGACAAAGTACAAAATGATAAAGTTGTTTTAGGACTTTCGGGCGGAGTTGATTCAACAGTTGCCGCAGTATTATTGCATAAAGCAATTGGGAAAAACTTATATTGTATTTTCGTTAATAACGGATTGCTTCGTAAAAACGAGTTTGAAAACGTTCTTCATCAATATAAAGACATGGGATTAAACGTGAAAGGAGTTGATGCTTCGGCACGTTTTTTGACTGAATTGGCAGGAATTGATGATCCTGAAACAAAACGAAAAATTATTGGAAAGGTTTTTATTGAAGTTTTTGATGATGAAGCGAATCAATTGAAGAATGTAAAATTCTTGGCTCAAGGAACTATTTATCCAGATGTGATCGAATCAGTTTCTGTAAAAGGTCCTTCTGCAACTATAAAATCACATCATAATGTGGGCGGTTTACCCGATTTTATGAAATTACAAATTGTTGAGCCACTTCGAATGTTGTTTAAAGATGAAGTGCGAAGAGTAGGAAAAACATTAGGGATTGATGCGGAGTTATTAGGTCGTCATCCATTTCCAGGTCCGGGATTATCAATACGTATTTTAGGAGATATTACACCAGAAAAAGTCCGTATCTTGCAAGAAGTTGATTTCATTTTTATAGAAGGATTAAAATCGCATGGATTATACGATAAAGTTTGGCAAGCAGGAGCCATTTTACTCCCTGTGAATAGTGTAGGAGTTATGGGAGATGAAAGAACCTATGAAAAAGTAATTGCACTACGAGCAGTTGAATCGACAGATGGAATGACTGCCGATTGGGTACATTTACCTTATGAATTTTTGATGAAAATATCCAATGAGATTATTAATAAAGTAAAAGGTGTGAATAGAGTAGTTTACGACATAAGTTCAAAACCACCAGCTACAATTGAGTGGGAATAAGCTAGTTGGCATCGTTCGGTATTCAGTTTACAGTATACGTTTACATTAAATAAAAATATATGTTTAAAAGAATAATTTATGTTATTTTATTTTTGATTACTAATTCTGTTTTTGGACAAAATTATATTGAACATACTGTTATTCAAGGAGAAACGGTTTCTAAAATTGCTCAAATATATAAAGTAACTCCGTATGATATTTATAAATTAAATCCGGATTCTCAAAACGGAATTCAACCAAATTCGGTAATATTAATTCCGAAGAGCATAGAAAATTCAATTGCTAAACCAATAGAAACTAAACCAGAAGTTTCTAAAACTGTTTCTTCTTCCAATCGATTTCATATTGTAAAGTCGAAAGAAACTTTGTATGGAATATTAAAAACATACAATCTAACGCTAGATGAGTTAGAAAAAAACAATCCGTTTTTAAAAACAGATGGTTTGCAACCCGGACAAGAATTACTCGTAAAAAAGATTGTTGATGTACCAAAACCGACTCCTATTTCTAATAAAACAATCACTCACAAAGTACTTCCTAAAGAAACTAAATTCGGTATAGCGACTAAATATGGAATTACTATTGAAGAACTAGAAAAGCAAAATCCAGTAATAGTTGAAAATCTTCCTATTGGTTTTGTTTTGAAAATCAATGCTATTATTTCTAAACAAGAAGTTTCAAAAGAAGTAATTCCAAAATCGTCAATTACAGAAGAAAAACCTAAAGTTAAACCTGAAAGTGTATTTGAATATACCGTTAAATCAGGTGAAACTATTTACAGTTTAACCAAACAATTTGCCATTTCTTCTGACAAGTTAATGACTTTGAATCCGAGTTTATCAGACGGAGTTAAAGAAGGAATGACGCTCAAATTACCAACTTTACTATCGTTTACTAAAGAAATAAATAGTCCGTTTGTTGATTTAGCAAAATCGATTACTAAAGAAAGAAAAGAGTTGGTTTTACTATTGCCTTTTAATATTTCAAAAATAGAAAGTGATTCGTTAGTATCAATTCCTGCTCGATTAAAAAAGGATAAATTTTTAAACATGACGCTCGATTTTTATTCAGGTGCTTTGATGGCAATCGATTCAGCCAAAACTTTAGGAATGAATATAGATGTAAAAATATTTGATTCACAAGAAACAAAATCGTCTTCAAATGCCGTTGCTATTGTTCAAGATAATGCTCAAAATGCTGATGCAGTAATTGGGCCGTTTTACCAAACTAATATTGAAAAAGTAGCCGAAGCTTTAGAAAGTAAAAATATTCCTGTGATTTCTCCTTTGTCTAAAGACTATGATAAATCGTATAAGAATTTGTATCAATCTACTCCTAAAAACGAACTATTAAAAGAAGCGATGTTCGATTTTATGAAAGTTAAAAACGGAAATATTATCGCTGTTATTGATCCCAAAAAGCCAGAAATCAAAAGCTATATTATAGACAATCAAAAAGAAATAAAATTTGTTGGATTAACCGAAAAAGCAACTTTTGTTGGTGATAGTATCAAAAAACATTTTGTAAAAGATAAGTTGAATTTTGTTGTATTGGAGTCAGTAAATTATTACACAATTACAACTACACTGAATACTATGATAAATTCAATGAAGGATTATCAAATGCAATTGGTTATTTTAGAGTCTAATGAAATGTTAGATTATGAAGAAATTGCCTTATCAAAATTAACAAAACTCAAATTAATGTATCCTTCGTTAACAAGAGAAAATGAAACTATTGAAGCATTACTTTTTGAAAAATCGTATAAAAAGAAAAACAGAGTATTGCCAAATCAGTATGCTATTAGAGGTTTTGATTTAACTTTTGACACTTTACTTCGTATTTCGCAAGATAAATCATTCGAAGAATCAATTTCAACAACAGTAACCGAGCAAGTCGAAAATAAATTTGATTATTCGAAAAAAGTAGCTGGTGGTTATATCAATAACGGAATTTACATCTTGTATTACAATTCCGATTTAACAATAAAACAAGCACAATAATGGCAACTTCAAGTATACAATATGTTGGCGATTTAAGAACAGTTTGCATCCATTTACAATCGGGAACCGAAATTTTAACTGATGCTCCAACAGACAATCATGGAAAAGGAGAAGCGTTTTCACCAACCGATTTAGTCGCAACAGCCTTAGGAAGTTGTATGGTTTCAATTATGGCAATAAAATCGAAAGATTTAGAGGTCGATTTAAATGATTCTACTGTTTCAATAACAAAAATAATGCAAGCCGAACCGCGAAAGATCGCTAAAATTGAAGTCGTTCTTAACATGTCAATTTCAACTTTTGAAAAAAATAAAATAATCTTAGAAAGAAGTGCCATGACGTGCCCGGTTTTCTTAAGTTTACATCCAGATATTGAAAAAGCAGTAACTTTTAATTGGAAGTAAAAAAAAAATAGAACATAGAATAATGATGTTCTAAAGAACCTATATTTTATACTCTTTCATCTATTCGCTATTTTCTTTTCTCTTTTTAAATGGATTCCCAACAAAAACTTCTTATCAAACTCGCTCATACCAAAATGCCTTTCGGAAAATACGAAGGTCGTTACCTAATCGATTTGCCTGAATATTATGTAGTTTGGTATAGTAATAAAGGTTTCCCTAAAGGAGAACTTGGCGAACAACTGCAACTTATTTACGAACTGAAGTTAAATGGTTTAGAAGAATTAGTTCGCAACATTAAAAAGCAATATCCTAAAAATGGAAATTAGCGAATTTGCAAATTAGCAAATTAGTAAATTGTAAAACGAGATTATTTGCCTAGTTAGGATTTTATTGTTTGTATCATCATTCCCAATTATTGGTTAATCCACTAAATTAGAAAATTCGTTAATTTTCTAATTTGCTAATTCGCTAATTTTCTAATTAATTTCACTATTTTTGCCTCGTTTTTAAAAAACAACAACAACTAAACTACAATGAATCAAACAAAATATATTTTTGTTACTGGCGGTGTAACTTCTTCTTTAGGAAAAGGTATCATCGCAGCTTCTTTAGCAAAATTATTACAAGCAAGAGGTTATCGAACCACAATCCAAAAGTTTGATCCTTACATTAATGTTGATCCTGGAACTTTAAATCCCTACGAACATGGCGAATGTTTTGTTACTGATGATGGAGCCGAAACCGATTTAGATCTTGGTCATTACGAACGATTTTTAAATGTTCCAACATCACAAGCCAATAATGTTACCACAGGAAGAGTATATCTTTCAGTTATCGAAAAAGAACGTCGTGGCGAATTTCTAGGTAAAACAGTTCAAGTAGTTCCGCATATTACCAACGAAATTAAAGAACGAATGCAATTGCTTGGTAATTCAGGTGATTTCGATATTGTAATTACCGAAATTGGTGGTACTGTTGGCGATATCGAATCGTTGCCTTACATCGAATCGGTGCGTCAATTGGTATGGGAATTAGGTGAAAATAACGGAATTGTAATTCATCTTACTTTAGTTCCCTATTTAGCCGCAGCAGGCGAATTAAAAACAAAACCTACGCAACACTCGGTAAAAACATTAATGGAAAGCGGAATCAAAGCCGATATTTTAGTTTGCCGAACAGAACATGAAATTTCGGATGAATTACGTCAAAAATTAGCCTTGTTTTGTAATGTAAAACGAGAAGCGGTTATTCAATCTATCGATGCTAAAACAATTTATCAAGTTCCAAATTTAATGCTCGAAGAAGGTTTAGATGTTGTTGCCTTAAAAAAATTAAACCTACCAAAAAAAGCCGCACCCGATTTAAAAAATTGGAATACTTTTCTTTATCGTTTAGAACATCCAAAACATACCATAAATATTGGATTAATTGGCAAATACGTTGAATTACAAGATTCGTATAAATCTATTTTAGAGTCGTTTATTCATGCTGGTGCTACCAATCAAACCAAAGTCAATATAATCAGTATTCATTCTGAGTTTATTGATGCTACTAATATAACCGAAAAGCTAAAAGGAATTGACGGAATTCTAGTCGCACCTGGCTTTGGCGAACGCGGAATAGAAGGTAAAATCGAAACCGTTCGCTACGCACGTGAAAATAATTTGCCTTTTTTTGGAATTTGTCTCGGAATGCAAATGGCTGTTATCGAATATGCCAGAAATGTAGTAGGTTTAACAGATGCTAATTCTACCGAAATGAATCCCAAAACCAAAAATCCAGTGATCGATTTAATGGAAACACAAAAATCAATCACCGATAAAGGCGGAACTATGCGCTTAGGTTCATGGAAATGCAACCTCAAAGAGGCTACCTTAGCACAACAAATTTATGGTACAACTCAAATTAATGAGCGTCATCGACATCGTTACGAATACAATAATAAATATAAAGAAGTTCTTGAAAAATCAGGTTTAATTAGCTCTGGAGTCAATCCAGATACAGGTTTGGTCGAAATTATTGAATTAAAAAATCATCCATTTTTTATTGGCGTTCAATACCATCCTGAATACAAAAGCACAGTTGCCAATCCGCATCCAATTTTTGTTAGCTTTGTAGCCGCAATTGTAAAAAATAAAAAATAAAATTTGAAGCGAATGGCTCAGGCATTTTTGGAATCGTAATTCCTGCTGCTTTTCCAAAACTTTTTTAGCAAAAAGGTTTTTCCCTTGCATCAGGGCTAGACAATAAGCAAATGGTTTTTAAATTAGTAGTTTTGAAACTTAAAACCTAAGACTTGAAACCTAAAACTTGAAACAAATTAGTCACTAAAGCGACAAACATAAATTGATTTAAAATCCCAAAAAAGGGAAACATACTATGGAAGAAAAGAAATTTGACAAAAATTCAATAATCGGATTCGGATTAATATTCGTAATCGTTATGTGGATGATGTACAACAGTCAACAAACGGCTCAAAAAGAACAAGCAGAAAAAGCAAAACAAGCAAAAATTGAAAAAACTCAAAAAGCTAATGAAGTAACTACCAAACAAATTGTTGCTACTGCAATCGATTCTACTGTTAGTGATACGGTTAAACTTCAAAAACTGCAAGGTGCTTTAGGAAGTTTTGCTTATTCGTCAACCTTGCCCTCTGCAAAAAATAGCGTTACAGAAATTTCTAATGATGTAATGATAGTGAAGATTTCCAATAAAGGTGGTCAAATTGCTGAGGTTTCATTGAAAAACTTCGATAAAATCAAAAAGAATTCAGGAGAATTAGTTGCTTTAATCAAAAGTAATAATGCTAATTTAAACCTCGAATTACAAACCAATGACAATCGCGTTTTAAATACAAAAGATCTGTTTTTCGAACCTACTTTAACTAAAGTTGGAGAGAATCAAATTCTTTCAATGAAATTAAAAGCTGGTCCAAATGAGTTTTTAGAATACAAATACGTTCTAAAACCTAAAGAATACATGCTCGATTTTGATATTCATTCACAAGGTTTGAACAAGGTTTTAAATACTTCCAAACCAGCCGATTTGTTGTGGGATGTAAAAACATTCAGAAATGAGAAAAGCATTTCCTATGAAAATCGCTACACAGAAATCTATTATGAACATAAAGATGGAAAAGTGGATTATGCAGGAACTAATAAACAAGATGATGAAACTCTTGAAAAAGCCACTTTTGTAGCATACAAACAACACTTATTTGCGTCTATACTTTTAACAGAAACACCAATTGATGATGTTAAAGTTAGCTCAACAGATTTAGTTAATGACGATAAAAAAGATACAATTTATACCAAACAATTTAAATCGACTTTACCTTTAGCTTTTAAAAATGGCGAATTAGATTATAAAATGAATTGGTATTATGGACCGGCCGATTATAAAATATTAAATAAATACGATAAGAATTTAGAAGATATAATTGCGTTAGGTTGGGGAATTTTTGGCTGGATTAATAAATTCATTTTTATTCCGCTTTTTGGATTTTTAAGCTCTTTTATGGGATTGGGAATTGCTATTATCATCTTTACTATTTTGATAAAAATCGCCATGTCGCCAATTACATTTAAGTCGTTTTTATCACAAGCAAAAATGAAAGTCTTGCGACCAGAAATTACTGAATTGGGAGAAAAATTCAAAAAAGATCCAATGAAAAAACAACAAGAAACTATGAAGTTATATAGCAAAGCGGGTGTAAATCCAATGGCTGGTTGTATTCCAGCTTTAATTCAGCTTCCTTTTATGTATGCTTCGTTTCAATTTTTTCCTTCTGCAGTAGAATTGAGGCAAAAAGGATTTCTTTGGGCAGACGATTTGTCTTCTTTCGATTCGGTTTTAAAATTACCTTTTAATATTCCTTTGTATGGAAATCACGTAAGTTTATTTGCTTTATTAGCAGCGATTGCGATTTTCTTTTATATGAAAATGACTTCTGGCGATCAACAAATGCAAGCTCCGCAACAAGAAGGAATGCCAGATATGGGAAAAATAATGAAAATAATGATTTACCTTTCTCCAATTATGATGTTAATTTTCTTTAATAATTATGGTTCTGGATTGAGTTTATATAATTTAATTTCTAATTTAATTACTATCGGAATTATGATAGTGATTAAACGATATTTTATTAATAGCGATAAAATTCATGCTCAAATTCAAGAAAATAAATTAAAAGAACCAAAAAAACAAGGTAGATTTCAACAAAAGTTGCAAGAAGTAATGCAACAAGCTGAAGAACAAAAAAAGATTCAACAAAAGAAAAAGTAATTCCTTTTTAGTATAATTTAGGAGTTCTGTTAAAGTTAATCTTTTTCAGAACTCTTTTTAATTAAATAATAAAGTTATGAAAGTAATGATTATGGGTTTTGGTAATATGGGAAAAACCTATGCCAATAGTTTTATTAGTTCACGGTTTATAAAACCCGATGATATTCATGTATTGGTCCGTGATGAAACAAAAACGCAATCTGAAAATACAATTCCTAATGCTAATTTCACTGCTACTCCATCAGTTAAAATAAACGATTACGATATTATTATTTTAGCTGTCAAACCACAAGATTTTAAGAATTTAGCAGCATCCATTAAACCATACGTCAATAAAAATCAATTGCTACTTTCTGTAATGGCAGGAGTAACTATTGCTGCTATTCAAACCGAATTAAATTGTGAAAAAGTAGTTCGTTCGATGCCAAATATTCCAACTCAAATTGGACTAGGAATGACGGTTTTTTCTGCTTCTTCAACTGTTGATAGAAAAGAATTGTTTATTATTCAGAACTTAATAAACACTACTGGAAAATCAGTTTATGTAGAAGACGAAAAATTATTAAATGCAGCAACAGCAGTATCAGGAAGTGGACCAGCTTATGTTTTTTACTTTATGAATGCAATGATAAAAGCTGCGGTTGAATTAGGTTTCAACGAATCAGAAGCCGAATTATTAGTTAATCAAACATTTATGGGTTCTGTAGCCATTCAAAATAGTTATTCTATCTCTAACGAAGAATGGATTGCTAAAGTAGCCTCAAAAGGAGGAACAACCGAAAGTGCTTTGAAAGTTTTTAATCAAAATGGTCTTGACAAAATTATTGCTAAAGCTGTTAAATCGGCAAATGATAGAGCTGTAGAATTAGGTTCATAAAAAAAGGCTTCCTATTTAGGAAGCCTTTTATATACTTTATTATATTATTATAGAACAGGTAATAACACTTTATCGATTGCATGTACTATACCATTAGAACATTGTACATCGGTTAAAATTATATTTTTATCAACTGTTGATCCTGCATCATTTATGGCAGTACCAGTAATAGTAAATGTTTGACCTAAGAAAGTAGTTATTGGTCCTGTAGGTATACCAGTTGACAAAACATTTACTCCTGTAACAACATGATATTTTAAAACATCTGTTTTTTGAACAGATGTTAATCCGCTATAAAGAGTTAATGTTGCTGGATCAAATGCAGTATTGACTGGCGCAAAAACCGTAAATGGAGAACTTGCTGTACCGTTTAAAGTTGGAATTAAACTTTGTGCAGTTAATAAAGAAGCAAGTGTACTAAAATTAGGATTTGCAGTTGCATGAGTTACAACAGTTGGTAATCCAATTACACCATTTACAATATGAATCACACCATTTGATGCAATAATATTTGCTGTTGTAACTGTAGATACACCATTAAGTGTAACTTGAGTTGTTTTTTTAACATACATACTAAGTGTATTTGTTGTAGATGCCGATCCTTTACCTAAAGTTTTGATGTAGCTATTATCTACTAATGCTGTCGATTGTACTGCTCCACTTACTACATGGTTTAATAATATTTCTCTTAAAAGTGGGACTGGTACAGCTTCTAAATTTGAAAATCCGTTAGCTGCTAAAAATGATGTAAAAGCCGCATTAGTTGGAGCAAATACCGTAAATGGACCTGAACCTTGTAAAGTAGTTGCTAAATTTGCTCTCGTAAGTGCTTGAACTAAAATAGATAAATCGGGTGTGCTTACTGCCAAACCAGTAATTGTTGTGTCTGGAGTTACAATTTGAACATCATCGTCACTACACGATGAAAATAACATTGTAAAAATAGCAATTGCTGATAAGAATTTGATTTTGTTTGTTTTCATGATACTTTTTTTTAAATTTGATTATACAAAATTATATTTTTTGTTTAACTATGAACAATAATTATCAAACAAAATTGTGTAGTTAATAAATATTTAACCTTTTTGTTTAACTATAAAACACACTATTAATAATTATTTTTAACTATTTATAATGTTTTTACGTTTAATTAAAATTAATATTGATTAAACAAAATAAAATTACATTAACTTTAATAATAGATGAAAATTCTTTCATTATTTGATAGTAATAAAAATGGAACTATTTTTGAGTACTAAAATCGATGTTTTTTAGTTATAGTTGAAATCAAAATCAAAACAATGAAATACATATTTATTTTACTACTATCAATACAAAATATTTTCGCTCAAGAAGTTAACAAATTAGATGAAAAAGGGTTGAAGAATGGTTTTTGGAAAGGTATTTATGAAGAATCAAAACGACCACGATATGAAGGAACTTTTGATCACGGTAAAGAAATTGGGATATTTAAATTTTTTGATGACACAAAAGCCGGAACAGTAATAGCGACTAGGGAATTTAATTCAATTGACAATTCATGTTATACCATTTTCTACAATCAAAAAAAGAATAAAGTAAGTGAAGGTAAGTTGGTCAATAAATTGTTAGAAGGCGAATGGAAATATTATCATGAAGATTCTCCATTAATTATGACTACCGAATTCTATGTAAATGGCAAATTAAATGGTGTAAGGAAAGTTTTCTATAAAAGTCAAAAAATGGCAGAAGAAACTACTTATAAAAACGGAATTAAAGTCGGTAGTTACAAAAAATATGCAGAAAACGGAATCATCTTAGAAGAAACCATATATAAAAACGGGGAGTATGACGGTTTAGCTGTTTTTAAAAATGCAGAAAATGGTATTGTTGCAAAAGGATTATTTAAAAACGGAAAAAAAGCGGGCATTTGGGAATTTACTACAAATGGAAAAACATCCAAACAAAATATGGATATACCTCAAGGTAAGAAGTTTGTCAAAATTAAAAGAGCTCCTCAGGAATAATATATTTTATCAATTTTTTCTACCAGAGCATCTGTTTTAACAATTAAAGCAGGTGCTTTTTTTTAATATTTGATGTAACTTTGCATTTCAAAAATAATATATTTTGTAATGAAACGCGTAGTAGTTGGACTTTCAGGTGGTGTTGATTCGAGTGTTGCAGCTTATCTTTTAAAAGAACAAGGTTATGAAGTTATTGGTCTTTTTATGAAGAATTGGCACGATGATTCGGTTACTATTTCTAATGAATGTCCTTGGCTCGAAGATAGCAATGATGCACTTTTAGTTGCCGAAAAACTCCAAATTCCATTTCAAACTGTCGATTTAAGCGAACAATATAAAGACAGAATTGTGAATTATATGTTTAGCGAATATGAAAAAGGACGAACTCCAAATCCAGATATACTTTGTAATCGCGAAATTAAGTTTGATGTTTTTATGAAAATTGCACTTTCTCTCGGAGCCGATTTTGTAGCAACTGGTCATTATTGTAGAAAGGGGATTATTCAAAAAGAGGGAAAAGAAATTTATCAATTACTAACGGGTGCTGACAGCAATAAAGATCAATCTTATTTTTTATGCCAATTGTCACAAGAACAATTAAGTAAAGCTTTATTTCCAATTGGCGAATTAACCAAACCACAAGTTCGTGAAATTGCAATGAATTTAGATTTAGTTACAGCCGAAAAGAAAGATTCTCAAGGTTTATGTTTCATTGGAAAAGTACGCTTACCCGAATTTTTACAACAACAATTACAATCAAAAGAAGGAATAATCATCGAAATTGATGCCAACAATTTAATATACTCGCAAGAAAAACCAAAATTTAATTCGGTAGAAGAACAACTTTCTTACGAATCGACTTCTATTGTTTATACCCCAGCAATGGGAAAAATAGTTGGCAATCATCAAGGCGCTCATTTTTTTACTATCGGACAACGCAAAGGTTTAAATGTAGGAGGAACAAAAGAGGCATTATTTATTATTGCAACAGATGTAAAAAATAATATTATTTATACTGGACAAGGTCATTCACATACAGGTTTATTTAAAAAAGCATTACGAGTTCAATCTTCTGAAATTCATTGGATACGCAAAGATCTCGCATTAAAAAATGGTGAAACTATGCAAGTAGTAGCCCAAATTCGCTACCGTCAAGAACATCAAAAAGCAATTTTACATCAATTTGAAAGTGGTTTATTCATAGCTTTCGAAAAACCTCAATCTGCTGTAACAGAAGGTCAGTTTGTTGCTTGGTATACTAATAATGAATTAGTTGGTTCAGGTGTAATTTCGTAATTTATTTTTTCTTTAATTTTTTTTTGTATTTTTGAAGAACTAAATTTTCAATGCTATGAAAAGAATTACTTACTTACTACTTTTATTTTTGTCTTTTTCTGTTTATTCTCAAGAAGAAGATGCTTGGGTTTACTTTATTGATAAACCTAATGCCGTAAATCAATTAAATACGCCATTAAATTTTCTTTCGCAACGTGCTATCGATAGAAGAATAAATCAAGGTATTGTGCTAAATGTAAATGATGTTCCAATTCATCAACCATACATTAATCAAATTATCGCTGCAACCGGAATAACCATCAAAGCAAAGTCAAAATGGTTAAATTGCCTTCATATTCGTGGAAGTGTTGCCAATATTAATTCTCTAACTTCTTTATCTTTTGTTGATTATGTCGATTTTGCCGATGCTTCTTTGAATTTGCGTTTGTCAACACCAAAAACAATAAAACCGGTCAACAAACAAATGGCTGTTCAAACTACTTTCAATTATGGTGATTCCAACAATCAAATTGAAATGTTAAACGGACATTTATTACATCAAGCAAATTTTACTGGAACAGGCAAAATTATTGCGGTATTGGATTCTGGATTTATCAATGTTAATTCTACTTCTCCTTTTCAACGATTATTCGATAATAATTTAATTCTTGGCGGATATAATTATGTCAATCAAAGTACTAATGTTTATGATTTACACAATCACGGAACACTTACACTTTCTTGCATGGGCGGTTTTGTTGATAATGAATTGGTTGGAACAGCACCAGATTCTAGCTATTATTTATTTGTTACAGAAGATGTAGCAGAAGAAAATCCTGTTGAAGAAAGTTATTGGGTTGAAGCTGCCGAAGAAGCAGATCGTTTGGGAGCTGATATTATTTCTTCGTCTTTAGGTTATTATGGATATGATAATCCAAATTATAGTCATCAATTTTCTGATCTTAACGGAAACACAGCTTTTGCTTCTAGAGGAGCAAACATTGCTTTTAGTAAAGGAATGATCGTTGTAGCAAGTGCTGGAAATTCAGGAAATAGTCTAGAACCATTAAATCGTGTTGGTGTTCCTGCTGAAGCAACAAATGTTTTGGCTGTTGGCGCTGTCAGATTTGATGAAACCTATGCTACTTTTAGTTCTATCGGACCAAGTTTTGATGGAAGAATAAAGCCCGATGTTATGGCTAAAGGTTCAGCTGCAGTTGTTGCAAATACTTCTGGAACGATTCAAACAGCAAGCGGAACATCTTTTTCTTGTCCAATAATTGCTGGAATGATAGCTAGTTTTTGGCAAGCTGTTCCAAATTTAACTAATCAACAAATAATTGATTTAATAAAACAATCGTCAGATAAATTTACAAATCCTGATGCTCAATTTGGGTATGGAATTCCCGATTTTCAATTGGCTTTGACAAATGGATTGTTGAATACAAATACACCTTCAAATGCAAATTTTCTATTGTTTCCAAACCCAACGAGCGATTTAATTTCTGTTACTTTTCCTAATGGTTTTGATACTTCAAAACTTACCATTTTTAATACTTTAGGTCAGTTTGTGAAAGAGTTATCTATTTCTGTTGCTTCTCCAACTATTTCATTGGAGGAATTGCATTCAGGCGTTTATTTCTATAAAATTGAAAACCCAACTTTTTCTCAATCAGGAAAAATTATTAAGAAGTAATATTGAAACTAGTTTTTCATAAATGAATAAAATCACCCAACTTTTCAAAATAAAATATCCTATTATTCAAGGTGGAATGATTTGGAATAGTGGATACAAATTAGCAAGTGCTGTCAGTAATTCGGGTGGTTTAGGATTGATTGGTGCTGGTTCTATGTATCCAGAAGTTTTGCGAGAACACATTCAAAAATGTAAAAAAGCAACCGATAAACCTTTTGGTGTTAATGTTCCGATGTTGTATCCAAATATTGAAGAAATAATTAATATTATTGTGGATGAAGGCGTAAAAATCGTTTTTACCTCTGCTGGAAATCCAAAAACTTGGACAAGTTATTTAAAACAAAATGGAATTACCATAGTTCATGTTGTAAGCAGTTCAAAATTTGCTTTAAAAGCCCAAGAAGCTGGTGTTGATGCAGTTGTTGCCGAAGGTTTTGAAGCTGGTGGACACAACGGTCGTGAAGAAACTACAACGCTTACTTTAATTCCAATGGTGAAAGAAAATATATCGATTCCATTAATTGCAGCAGGTGGAATTGCATCTGGTCGTGGTATGTTAGCTGCAATGGTTTTAGGCGCCGACGGCGTTCAAATGGGAAGTCGTTTTGCTGCTTCTACAGAAAGTTCTTCACATGATAATTTCAAAAAAACAATTATTGAAACCGGTGAAGGCGATACGCAATTAACTTTGAAAGAATTGGCGCCAGTTCGACTAATAAAAAATAAATTTTATAATGATATTCAAGAATTGTATGCTACATGTCCATCCAAAGAAGAATTAGAAAATTTACTCGGAAAACGTAGAGCCAAACGTGGCATGTTTGAAGGCGATTTAGTGGAAGGCGAATTGGAAATTGGACAAATAGCTGGATTAATTCATGATATTAAACCTGTCGATTTAATAATTAAAGACATTATAGCCGAATTTGAAATGGCTAAAATCGATTTAGAAAGTTTCAATTTTTAAACTAGATTAAATCTTTGTCAATCTTTGTCAATCTTTGGAAAAATTCTTATCCTTTTCTTTACATCAAATTACTCTTGAAATACTATTTTTGTATAAATAAATTTTTCTAATGAAAAAGTTACTCGCGATTCTATTCATCACTATAGCAATCAATAATCAGGCTCAGGAACGACCAAAATTGGTTGTCGGAATAGTAGTCGACCAAATGAAAATGGAGTATTTATACCGTTTTCAAAATGATTTTTCTGCCAATGGTTTCAAACGACTAATGAACGATGGCTATACGTTTCACAACATGCATTTTAATTATTTGCCAACCTACACTGGTCCTGGACATGCTGCAATTTATACTGGTGCAACTCCGTCAGTAAACGGAATTGTAGGAAACGATTGGTTTTCAAGAAAATTAAATAAAGATATTTATTGTACCGATGATGCTTCGGTAAAAACAATTGGAAACGGTACAAAAGAAGAAGGTGAAATGTCTCCTAAATTATTGCAAGCAACTACTGTAACAGATGAATTGCGATTAGCAACCAACTTTAAAGGGAAAGTTATTGGAATAAGTTTAAAAGATCGTGGTGCGATTATTCCTGCTGGACATTTTGCGAATTGGGCATTTTGGTTCAGTAGCACTGGCGATTTTATTTCGAGTACATTTTATGGAGAACAATTACCAAATTGGGTAACCAGTTTTAATGCTGAAAAAAAATATTTATCGTACATCAATAAAGGTTGGAATTTATTAAAACCAATTGCAACCTATAACGAAAGTTTAGCAGATGACAATTCTTATGAGGGAAAAGTAAATGGCGAAAAACCTGTTTTTCCATACAATTTAAAAGCAATGTTTGATAAAAAAGATGCAGGAATTATTCGCTCAACTCCATTTGGGAATGATTTATTGGTAGATTTTGCAAAAACAACTATCGAAAACGAATCGCTTGGTAAAGATGTAGAGACTGATTTTCTAGCCATCAGTTTTTCTTCTACCGATTATGTTGGTCATATTTTGGGTCCACGTTCTATTGAATTGCAAGATACTTATTTGCGTTTGGATCAAACTATTACTGATTTTTTGGCTTATTTAGATCAAACAGTTGGAAAAGGAAATTACCTTGTTTTTTTAACTGCCGATCATGCTGGTGCAGAAAATGCAAAGTATTTAAAAGACAATAAATACGAAGTAACCAATGTAGAACCAAAAGCTATTCGAACGGCATTAAAGAAATTTTCTACTGATACTTTTGGTCAAGATTTAATTTTGGATTATTCGAATTTTAATATTTTTTTTAATCATGAAATCATTAAAACAAAATCATTGGATTTAGGAAAAGTAAAGCAATTGTTCAAAGATTTTTTACACACTCAAGACCAAGTAAAAAGAGTATATAGCGAAGAAGAAATTTTGGCATCAACAGGAAGCGATTATTACTTAGATTATATTGCCAAAGGTTACGATGTAACTCAAAACGGCGATTTAGTAATTCTTGACAAACCCGGTTTTATAGAATATGGTGCAACAGGAACTTCACACGGAACCATTTACAGCTACGACACACACGTTCCGCTAATTTTTTATGGTTGGAATATCAAAAATGGTGAGTCGCATGACAAAAAAGTCATTACTCAAATTGCACCAACAGTTTCACAATTGCTAAAAATTACTTTTCCAAACGGAAGCGAATGTGAGGTTTTGACTGAGATTTTGCCTAAATAGTTTAAATTTATACCTCAATCAAAATCTGATTCTGCAATAAATCGTCAAAGGTTTCTCTTTTAGTTATTAAATGACCTTTACCGTCTTTCCATAAAACTTCGGCAGGTTTAAAGCGGGAGTTGTAATTAGATGCCATTGAAAAGCAATACGCACCAGCATTTCTAAAACACAAAACATCGCCTTCGTGAATTTCGGCAATTCGTCGGTTGTTAGCAAAAGTATCGGTTTCACAAATATAACCTACAACTGTATAGTAACGATCTTTTCCTTTTGGATTAGAAATGTTTTCGATGCTGTGTTGCGAACCATATAACATCGGACGAATTAAATGATTAAAACCGCTATCAACTCCAGCAAAAACGGTTGATGTAGTTTGTTTTACCACATTTACTTTGGCTAAAAAATAACCTGCTTCACTCACCAAAAACTTCCCAGGTTCGAATGCTAATGTTAATTCGCGACCGTATTCTTTTTCGAAAGCTAAAAAGCGTTTGGTTAATTTTTTACCTAATTCTTCGATATTGGTTTCAATGTCTCCTTTTTTATAAGGGACTTTAAATCCGGAACCAAAATCTAAGAAATCTAAGTTTTTAAATTGTTTGGCTGCATCAAATAATATTTCAGAGGCATATAAAAATACTTCAATATCTAAAATATCAGAACCAGTATGCATGTGAATTCCGTTGATGTGCATTTTTGTATTTTCTACAATGCGTAAAATATGTGGAATTTGATAAATGGAGATTCCAAATTTACTATCAATATGTCCAACTGAGATATTTTCATTTCCGCCAGCCATAACATGAGGATTGATTCGAATACAAACAGGAACTTTCGGATATTTTGCGCCAAAATGTTCTAATACCGAAAGATTATCAATATTTATTTGAACGCCTAATTTTGCCACTTCTTCGATCTCTTCAAAGGAAACACCATTAGGCGTGAATATAATTTTATCTGGAGAAAAACCAGCGTATAATCCCAATTGTACTTCTTGTATGGAAACCGTATCCAAACCAGAGCCAAAATTTTTCAGTAAATTTAATATGGAAATATTTGGCAAGGCTTTCATAGCATAATTTATGCGAAGTTGCTCTACTTTTGAAAAGGCATTGATTAATCGGTTGTATTGAAATTCGATTTTTTCGGCATCATATACATATAATGGATTTCCGAATTCTTCAGCAAGTGTAAGTAATTCTTTAGGAAGCATATTTTTTTTGCAAAGCTATCATTACAAATTATGAATTCCAAAAAATCATTTAACAGAATTCCAGCTTTTTGAAAGATGTTTTTATTTTTTTTCAATTTGCTAACTAACTAGCCCTGATGCAAGGGAAAAACCTTTTTTATCAAAAAAAGTTTTGGAAAAGCAGCAGGAAAAAGGAAACCAAAAAAATACTAACCATTCGCTACTAAAAATTATGAAATAAATCTACTAAATTGAGATACATTTCTTTTAGGATTCATTCTATTTAATTACTTTTGTGGCACTTTAAAAGTCAAACTCTTTATTATGAATATACACGAATATCAAGGAAAAGAAATTTTAGCAAGTTATGGTGTGCGAGTGCAACGTGGAATTGTAGCAAACAATCCAGTAGAGGCGGTAGCTGCTGCCAAACAATTAACTACTGAAACTGGTACACAATGGCACGTAATAAAAGCTCAAATTCATGCTGGCGGAAGAGGTAAAGGTGGCGGAGTTAAATTAGCTAAAAACTTAGATCAGGTAACGGAGCTTTCGGAACAAATTATTGGAATGATGTTAATCACTCCACAAACTCCACCACAAGGGAAAAAAGTGCATAAAATTTTAATTGCTGAGGATGTTTATTATCCGGGTGAAGCAGCAACAGAAGAGTTTTATATGTCGGTTTTATTAAATAGAGCGACTGGTAAAAATATGATTGTTTATTCTACTGAAGGCGGAATGGATATTGAAGAAGTGGCTGAACATACACCGCATTTAATTTTTAATGAAGAAATTGATCCTGCGGTTGGTTTACAGGGATTTCAAGCCAGAAGAATAGCTTTTAATTTAGGAGTTACAGGGAATGCTTTTAAAGAAATGGTGAAGTTTATTGATTCGCTATACAATGCATATATAGGTTCAGATGCTTCGATGTTCGAAATTAATCCAGTTTTAAAAACTTCGGATAATAAAATTATGGCAGTTGATGCCAAAGTAAATATTGACGATAATTCGTTGTACCGTCAGCCAAAATATGCAGAAATGCGCGATATAAGAGAAGAAAACCCAATTGAAGTGGAAGCCAAAGAAGCAGGATTGAATTATGTGGATCTTGACGGAACTGTAGGTTGTATGGTTAATGGTGCTGGTTTGGCAATGGCAACAATGGATTTGATTAAATATGCTGGTTTTGAACCTGCAAATTTCTTAGATGTTGGTGGAACTGCCGATGCAAAACGTGTGGAATTGGCTTTTAGAATTATTTTAAAAGATCCAAACGTTAAAGCAATTTTAATTAATATTTTTGGTGGTATTGTACGTTGCGATAGAGTAGCACAAGGAGTTGTAGATGCCTACAAAAATATGGGTGATGCGATTAATGTGCCAATTATTGTTCGCTTGCAAGGAACCAATGCTGAAATTGCAAAAGAATTAATTGACAATTCGGGAATGCCAATTTTATCAGCTACGCAATTTCAAGAAGCTGCAGATCAGGTTCAAAAAGCACTTTCTTAATTTATTGAAACAAACTTCAGTTCTTTAAAAATAGTAAAAATCCTAAGTGAAAGCTTGGGATTTTTTAGTACTTCCAATTTTCAAAAGTCATTTCAAATTTGATTTCACTACCGTGCATTCCGATTACTGCCCAACCTTGTTTTCTGTAAAAAACTTCCGCTCTTGTTTCTGGTGCGGTTCCGAGCCAAACAGTTTTATTTGTTTGTGAGAAATACCAATCGAGCATTAGTTTATGAAGTTGTTTCCCGATTCCTTTTTTCTCAAAAATAGGATGTATGAATAAAGCCCAAATGTTATTTTCTTTGAGATCAACAATTGAAAAACCTATAATTTCGTTATTTATTTCGCAAACCCAACCTTTTCCTCTTTGAAATAAAAATTCATGACAATCTTCATCAGATACTAAATTAGGATTTGACAAGGTATTTTCGGTAACTGAATTTCTAACGATTTGAATTTGCTTAATGTCGTCAATTTTGGCTTCTCTAAAAATCATTTTTTTAATATATCATCAATTATTTTTAAATGATGATCGGTGTGAATTTCTAAAAATAGAATAGCTTGTTTTAAATTGAGTTTTCCAATAAAGGGATGTATAAAATTCGTTTTCTTATCCATCGTTTCCAATTCCCGAATTAAGAACCGTGCTGTCTTAAGTTGCCTCTCAATGTCTTTATTGGTAATTTCTTCATAGGATTGAACTGCATTTGGTGCTTTTGCTTTTCCTCTCGGAATTGCTTTTCGAATAAAAAAATAGGTTCGTTTTAAGTTGAAATCCCATTTATAGTTGGCTTCCGATTTTTGTAAAACAGTAATAACACTATTGATAACTTTTAATGAATGATCTAAATGCCAACCAACATTACTTTTAGAAACACGCTCATTAATTAGTGTCGCGTGTTCAATTTTAGATTCAATATCTATAAGTAAATCGGTAATTTTAGTCATAAATCGTTAGCTGTTTTTCTTTCCATTTTTGAATTGTACTTTCTCGACAATTTCAATTTTTTTGGCAGGTTTTTTATCCTTGAAATTTGGCTTTTTCTTAAAGCTAGATGCAGTTGAAGTGACTGGTTTTTTCGCAACAAAAGGTTTGTCAGATGTACTAGAAATACTTGCTTTTTTGCTAGCAATATTCTGTCTAACTTCACTTTGATTTTTCTTAATCACATCCATTGCATTTTTAGGATTTTCCTTAGTTCCACGAAAGTGAATGACTAATCCGTTTAAGAAATTACGCAACACTTGATCGCCACATTCCATAAAATTAGGATGATCTTCATTTCTAAAGAGATTACCGATTTCGCCTTTCGACATTCTGAAATCTACTAATTCTAAAATTTCTACTATTTGATCGTCACGGAGTTGTAGTGCTACACGTAGTTTTTTGAAGATATCGTTGTTGTTCATTTTTTATTGTATAATGTATTTTTGTATATTTTAAAGTGTATAAGATTAAATTTTTTTACAAATTTTTTCAGTAAACAGTATGCAAAAATACAATTTACAATCCTTTAAAAAATTAATTATTTTTTTAATCTTAAAAAAAAGAATATTTTAGCTAAAAATAAACAATTCGATGAATACTAAAACAGAAAAAATAAGTTTATTATCCGACATGATTGCGTTTGCCATTGTGGATGGAGAATTGCACGAAAGAGAGTACTTATTTCTTTCAATAATTGCAGAAGAACTAGGAATTTCAAATGTTGAATTGAAACAACTTTTTCATGAAGAACACCGTAGCGAAATTATTAAGAATGAATTCGAACGTATTCAGCAGTTTTATCGTTTGGCTTTGTTAATGCATTGTGATGGTGTTTTACATCAAAGAGAAAACGTAAAAATTCATGAAATTGGAATCAACATGGGTTTAAATCCACATGCAATAAAACGAGTTTTAAAAGCTATGGAAGAATCGCCAACCAGAATGGTTTCTCCCGATTATTTAGTAGAAGTTTTTCAGGAGCAGTTGAATTAAAAAGGCCTAACATAATTGTTAGACCTTGCTAAAAAAATAAAAAGGTAACTAACTAATTTAAACGATAAGCAATAATATTATCTTCAGCCCAATAGGTACTTCCAAATTCTGTTAGTGTTTCAGTTGTATTAGTGGCAACACATCTTCCTGCTACATAATAATAGGTTTTGTTTCCTGGTGTAGTGTTATTTATAACAATAGTTCCAATTAGCATGGCATAAACACTTGTGCTTGTAAAATTGCCACTTGCTAATGACGATCCTATTATGTCAGGTGATGATAAAGGATTAATCCCAGCGCTATCGGAAAAAGAAGAGCGTACCCAAAAAAACGAATTGTTCGGTGAATTTGCAGTTGTCGTACTTCTTGCGAGAAGCATGGTAACATTTACGGCATATCTTCCTGGTGGTAAAGTTATTGAAGAACCAGTTTGAACAAAATTTGCAAGAGTGTAAGGTATACTAACACCAGTAGCACTCAAAGTACCGACAACATTTTCAATTCCAGGTGATTGCCAAGTCGCCACACCAGTTGCATTAGAAGTTAATACTCTACCATTTGCTTGTGTTCCATCTTGAATAACAACATTGCCGCCAGTAAATACAGCAGATCTTCCCAATCCATTACCATTTGCATATAACGCTTGATTTGTGAAAGGAGCATCTGGTGCTACTGTTCCTAAATGAGCATATACGCCAGTTGCATAGTAACTATTGGCTCTATCTCCAATTCCCATAACACCAATTCCAAATCCAAATCCGCCACTAGCAGCTGTTCCGCTCCCATAACCTAAAATCCCTCTATTTTGAAAATCTCCAATTGCATTAGTTTGAATCGATTCCCCTAGAATGGAGCTTTTTGTTAAATCAGAATTAGTTCTTACATGAAGTTTTTCAGTAGGATTTGCTATTCCGATGCCAACATCTCCTGTTGTTCTTTCGATTCGCATCCGTTCAATGTTGTCAGTGCCAATAGTAAAATCATTATTATCGGTAGTTCCGATAAAATTTTCTGTTGCTCCAATTGTTGATGTGCCATAAGTTCCAGGTGCAGCTGGCGAAGTTATTGATGCGTTACCATTTAACGACCATCCACCGCTTGTTGCATTTTGCCAAGTAACATTTCCAGCACCATCAGTTTGTAAAACTTGGTTAGCAGTTCCATCTATGTTTGGCAGTGTGTATTCTTCATTAACATTTATTCGACCATCTTTAAAAACAGTTAAAGCATTATGTGGTGAGCCATTTCCATTTCCTAAGTTGAATAAATGGTCATTTGAATTAAAAGTAGTTGCTCCAGAAGCTGACATAGTATATGGTCTGTTTGCTAACCCCAAAGAAATTTCTCCGTAGGATTGTGCGGTGACATCTTGACCCATTGCAAATGAATTATTTCCATTTGCAACACTTAAATTACCACCTGAAATAGAATAATTCCCGTTTGCATTAGTAAATCCAGTTGCGAATGAGTAATCCCCATTGGCTGTTCCAATTCCAGATGATAAAGAATGATTTCCATTAGAAAAAGATGAATTTAAAGCTGTCGAATACAAACCTGTTGAAGATGAATATCCTAAAGCACTCGAACCTAATCCAGTTGCAATAGAATTTCTACCTATCGCTACAGAATAATCGCCATTAGCTTGGGTAGATTCACCCATTGCAAATGAACTATTTCCATTTGCAACACTCAAATTTCCACCTGAAATAGAATAATTTCCGTTTGCAGTAGTAAATCCAGTTGCGAATGAGTAATCCCCATTGGCTGTTCCAATTCCAGATGATAAAGAATAATTTCCTGTAGAAAGAGATGAACTTAAAGCTGTTGAATACAAACCTGTTGAAGATGAATATCCAAAAGCACTCGAACCTAATCCAGTTGCAATAGAATTTCTACCTATCGCTACAGAATAGTCGCCATTAGCTTGGGTAGATTCACCCATTGCAAATGAACTATTTCCATTTGCAATACTCAAATTCCCACCTGAAATAGAATAATTTCCATTTGCAGTAGTAAATCCAGTTGCTAATGAGTAACTCCCATTTGCAGTTCCAATTCCAGATGATAAAGCATGACTTCCATTAGAAATAGATGAACCTAAAGCTGTTGAATATAAACCTGTTGCATAAGAATAACCAAAAGCACTCGAACCTAAACCTGATGCTATTGAATTTCTTCCCGTTGCAACTGAATATTCTCCAACATTACTATTGTCCCATTCGTTTCCATCAACATGACCCACTCTAAATGCGCTTTTACCAGGAAAAAACATCATTCTTGTTCCAGATCCTAAATTGGGTACAGTTGCTGCCGCATTATAGGTTCCGGTGAATAGTACACCATTAGTAGCATTTGTGCCCAAGTCTACCTGAAAAACTGCATTTGAAGCCGGTGTTGCTGTGCCAATTGCTACTTTTCCTGTATGAAACATATTGTCTGTAATAGCATCAGGAGCAATTGTTGTTCCTTCTTCATACCAATCGTGATCGCTCGTTGTATTTCCAGCAATAGGAATCCAACGAGATATAGTATTATTCCAATAATAAAAACCCGGAATTACATTATCAGGAATAACTCCAGCCGTTGCAGTATTGTAAACTAAAGTAGAGGTTGATAAGGCTCCACCAGCTGGATTAATAACTGTAATTGCGTCAGTAATAGATGTTAAAGCAACCCTTGAAATTAAAACACCATTATTAGTAGATTCAACATCCAACATAGCATTTGGCGTAGTTGTATTAACTCCTATTTGTGAATTACATAAAAAAGGAACAATTAATAGTAAAAAGAGTAGTTTTTTCATGAATATTTATTAAAAGTTTTTTAAAGTGCAGTTGAATTAGTTTATCATCTAACCATTCTCCATGAAACATAATCAATATACATTATGGATGGATTGTTTGACGTTCCATTTGTTTTTTCTATTAAGAAATTAAATTTCATTGGATTAGTAGTCATTGTTGTTAATGAGCCAATATTAACATCGTTTAGATAAAAATCAGCTGTACCTGAAGTACCTATGATTGCTTTTAATTTATACCAAACACCAGCACTAATTGCTGTTGCTGCAGTACTTGTTGTTACACCACCAATGGTTTTTGAACCAACCAAACCAGCTGTAGTGTATTTAAAATACAATCCATTTTGAATCGAATTACCTGCTTGTAAAGAAGTTATGTTAACAGCAGTAAAACCTACTAAATCACTCAATCCTAAATAAGAAATATAAGTTTGTGATGCAGTTGATAAAGCGGCAAATTTTACTCTAATTTCATAAATTACTTCTTTACCACCAATACGTATTCTATTAGACCAATCTGAAGCTCCCAATCCAGCTCTTCCGCCTGCAGTTGGCGAATTTGTTACTGCTGATGTTCCTGTACTCATATAATGTAATCCAGTATAATCATTTCCACCAACACCACCTGGTGCATAAGTATTAAAAAAAGCAGATGTTCCATCTACATCAGATATTGGACCACCAACATTATTTGATACTGGAGTGAATGAGTACTGATTATCATTTTTACCATTTGTGTTTGGTCCACCAGCACCATCATATTCATCAAAAATAAAATCCTCAAAATTGGTAACAGCTACATCATTTACTGTGGATGTACTTGAATACAATCCCAACCAACTTGTAGTAGAGTTATCCCAATAATAAAAACCAATAGATTTACTTCCGACTGCTGCGGTTAAATAAATTAGCATACCGTTTTGGTTAGCTCCAACTCCTGTTGGAAAAGCACTCATCCTTGGAATAAGAATTCCATCAGTATTAATAGGTGAAGTAGTGCTAGAAGCTTTTATTTCTAATTGCGATTTTGGATCGGTAGTATTAACTCCAACTTGTGCAATTAAAGTTTCCGAAATAAAAAAGATAAAAAGAAAAATTTTTTTCATGATAGATAGACTAATTTTCAAACTAAAATTCTCACTTTATCTTTTAAAAATAAATCTAATTTATTGTTTATGTACTTTTAATCGATAAAAGGATGTAAAAATCGATAAAATGATAAAAATAAGGATGATACAGGAAAATTACGGTGTAATTTTAATCAAAAAAAAAAGTAACTATTTTTTTTGGGAAGTAACTTTACAAAAGTATTTTTATATTTTTTCTTGCCAAGCTTTTATCTCATCTCTCAGTCTTGCAGCTTGCAGAAAGTCTAAGTCTTTTGCCGCTTTTTCCATTGCTTTTCTGGCGTCACGGATTTTCTTTTCAATTTCAGGTTTTGATAAATACAAACTTTCTGGTTCGGCAGCTTTCAAAACTTGATTTTCATAATATTGAGTAGAAACCGAATTGTTGCTTAATGCATTTCCTAAACTTTTGTTCAAGGCTTTTGGTTGTAAACCATGTAATGTATTGTAAGCAATTTGCTTTTCGCGACGATAAGTAGTTTCATCCATCGTTTTTTGCATGCTGTTGGTAATTTTATCGGCATACAAAATGGCTTTTCCGTTTACATTTCGAGCGGCACGACCAACAGTTTGTGTTAGTGAACGATGACTTCGTAAAAAACCTTCTTTATCAGCATCCAAAATCGCAACCAACGAAACTTCGGGTAAATCCAAACCTTCACGAAGTAAGTTCACTCCAATCAAAACATCGAACAAACCTTTTCGTAAATCTTGCATAATTTCAACACGTTCTAAAGTATCCACATCCGAATGAATGTAGCGACAACGAATCGCAACTTTGGTTAAATATTTTGTCAATTCTTCTGCCATTCGTTTGGTTAATGTCGTTACTAAAACACGTTCGTCCAATTCGCATCGCACCTGAATTTCTTCGATTAAATCGTCAATTTGATTCAAACTCGGACGCACTTCTATAATTGGATCCAATAATCCTGTTGGACGAATGACTTGTTCGACAAAAATCCCTTCACTTTTTTGTAATTCGTAATCAGCTGGAGTAGCCGAAACATAAATGACTTGGTTTTGCATGCCTTCAAATTCTTCAAACTTTAGTGGACGATTGTCCATTGCCGCGGGCAATCGAAATCCGTATTCAACTAAGTTTTCTTTCCGACTTCTATCGCCGCCATACATAGCATGTACTTGCGAAATGGTAACATGACTTTCATCCACAACCATTAAAAAATCATTCGGAAAATAATCGAGCAAACAAAACGGTCGAGTTCCTGGAAGTCGTCTATCCAAATAGCGCGAATAATTTTCTATTCCAGAACAATAGCCTAATTCTTTTATCATTTCCAAATCAAAATTGGTTCGTTCTTCCAAACGTTTTGCTTCTAAATGCTTTCCAATTTCTTTAAAATAATCGACTTGCTTTTGTAAATCTTGTTGTATATCCCAAATGGCTACTTGCAAAACATCTTGCGAAGTCACAAACATATTGGCTGGATAAATAGTTAGTTTTTCATATTTTTCAACCACTTTTGAAGTTCTGGCATCAAACGCTTCAATTTCTTCAATTTCATCACCAAAAAAGTGAATGCGAAATGGTTCGTCAGCATAACTCGGAAAAATTTCTACTGTATCGCCTTTGATTCGGAAAGTTCCTGGTGTAAATTCTGCTTCTGTTCTCGAATACAAACTTTGCACTAATCGGTGTAATAATTTAGTACGCGAAATGATTTCATTTTTTTCAACTGAAATGACATTCTTTTGAAACTCAACTGGATTTCCAATTCCGTACAAACACGAAACGGAGGCAACTACCAAAACATCTCTTCGACCTGAAAGTAAAGCTGAGGTTGTACTTAATCGCAATTTTTCTAATTCTTCATTTATGGATAAATCTTTTTCGATAAAAGTTCCAGTCACCGGAATATAGGCTTCAGGTTGGTAATAATCGTAATACGAAACAAAATACTGCACTGAATTATTTGGAAAAAATTGTTTGAATTCGGAGTACAATTGAGCTGCCAATGTTTTATTATGCGCTAAAACTAAAGTAGGTTTTTGCACTTCTTCAATTACATTAGCAACAGTAAATGTTTTTCCAGATCCAGTTACACCAAGTAAAGTTTGGTATTTATCGCCATTGATAATTCCGTTAGCTAATTTTTCAATTGCTTGCGGTTGATCACCAGTTGGTTGGTATTCGGAGATAACTTGGAATTTCATTTTTTTAAGTGGCTGAGTTGCTTAGTTACTGAGTGTCTATGTTTTCTTAAGGTACAAAGTTATACATTTTAGCACTAAATAGTTTTGTCATTAAAGTAAAGAATTTTTCTCAGCAGCTAAGGCACTCAGCAACTTAGTTACTTTCTTCAGAAAACTTCCAATCCTTTTGCTGTTTTTCACTTAAAAATGTCCAAGCAACTATTCGACTAATTTTTTGACCTTGTGCCATATCAATCGTTTTAATTTCAACAGTGCCAACTTTATTTAGCGTTTTATAAATACTTGGAAGATTCTCTTTTTTGGAAACTAAAGTAGTAAACCAAAAACAGTGTAATGGAAATTTCACACTTTCGTATATCATTTGAGTGATGAATCCAATTTCGCCACCTTCGCACCAAAGTTCAGTATTTTGACCACCAAAGTTTAAAATAGGTTTAGTCGATTTAGTTCCTTCGCTTCGGGATTCTAAATTATTTACTTTTCGCAATGATGCTTTTGTTGCTTCTTCTTCAGATGCATGAAAAGGAGGATTACAAATGGTGAACGAAAACTTATCCTCAGGAAGCATTATATTTTTGAAAATAAATCTCGAATTGGTTTGTAATTGTAAACTAACTACATCAATCAATTTTGGATTTTGACTTATAATTTGTTTGCAATTTTGAATGGCATTTTCATCTGTGTCTGTTCCAACAAAACTCCAACCATAACTGCAATTTCCAATAATTGGATAAATGCAATTGGCTCCAATACCAATATCTAAACCAATAATTTGCTCACCTTCTGGAATAATTCCGTTGTTAGAATTGGCTAATAAATCGGCTAAATAATGAATGTAATCAGCTCTTCCTGGAATTGGAGGACATAGATAATTTTTAGGAATATCCCAATTTAGAATATCATAATCCGAAATTAAAATGGCTTTATTGAGTGCTTTTACAGCATTTGGATTACTAAAATCAATAGTTTCAATAGCATGCTCGTTAGTAAAAATAAATTTTTTTAATTCGGGATATCCTTTGATTAATTTTTCAAAATCATATCGAAAACGATGCTGATTTCTTGGGTGAAGTGTAACCTTTTCAGTACTTATTTTGGTATTCATTTTATAAAATCTGTATTTCAAATATAAGGAATATTAATGAAATAGAATTTAATTTAGTAGATTATTAATTTGTGCATATTGCAACAACATGATGGTTTTTGCATCTTTTATTTCGCCAGAATTTATCATCTGAATTGCAACATCAAAAGGAATTTCTAACACTTCAATATTTTCTTGCTCTTCCGCAATTCCACCACCTTCATTTATTTTCATTTCTTTAGCATATTCGGCGACAAAAAAATGTATAATTTCGGTAACAGCACCAGGGGACATGTATACTTCAAACACTTTTTTTACTGCTGAAATTTTATAACCAGTTTCTTCTTCGGTTTCTCGAATAATACATTCTTCCGCATTATCTTTATCTAAAAGTCCGGCACAAGCTTCAATCATCATTCCATCTTGATTACCATTTAAATAGGTTGGCATTCGAAACTGTCGTGTAAGAATTACCTTTTTATTTGTTGCATTATAAAGCAAAACAGTTGCACCGTTTCCTCTATCATAAGTTTCTCGCATTTGCATTTCCCAGTTTCCATCTTTTTTAAGATAATTATAAGTAATTTTTCTTAATGTGTACCAGTTATCAGAAAGCACTTCTGACTTTACTATTTTTATTTTTGATGATTTCATTTATTTCTATTTTTCAATCCCAACATTCCATCAATAGTAAATCTCCATTTGAATGTTCAATTTTAACAATTCCATCTCGAATCACATGATTACTACTTCCGGTTCGATAACCCATTTTTAAGGATTCATTTTGTAATGAATAATACAAATTATCAGTTGTAACTTCGTTAACTTCTCCAACAGGAATCAATGAAATTGAAGTATTGGCAGTGTACCATTTTTCAAATTTAGCAGGTAAAAGATGTACTTTTGAATGATCATCTAGCAGTACAATTTTTAATTTATCTCTGTAATTAACAATCGATGTTACATTGGTAATAGTATGATCGGCACGTTTTCCGGTTGCCCAAACAACATTGGCTGCTTGATGACCTTTTTCGATAAGAAAATCAAATGCTTTTTCTAAATCGGTTTTATCTTGATTGGGTTTATGGATTATTTCTAAAGGATATTGTTTTGTTGCGTAAAAAGTTGCGTCAAATCCTCGGTCGAAATCGCCTAATAAAACATCGACTTTAATTCCCAAATCAAAAACACGCTCAATAGCACTATCTAAAACGATAACTAATGGCGACCATTCCAATAATTGCCCTAAAAGTTCTTGACTACATGAAGCACCGTTAGCAATAATTAAAGCTGGTTCTTGATCGTCGCGAACAATGTGATGAGAAGACATTTATATATGAAATTAGTAGTAAGAAAGTTAAAGTTAAAAGTACAAAAATACATAAATACTTCGTAGTTCTAACTTCAACTTTCGTGCTTTTTTTGTAATGTATTGCTGGAGAAAGCTACTATTCTATTGTATACTCTCTAGAATCAATTTCGGATAAATGGAAATAGCCAAAAGGAAAATCACTAGAGTCGTTTTGGTTAATAATATTGCCACGTAAAGTTGCTGGTGGTGTTGCAAACGGATTTCCTCCACTACTTGTGATGTTGATGAGCTTGTTCATATAATTGTAATAACGTCTAGAAATACCAAGTAGTTTAAAATCAAGTTGATTGCCAGCTTCTAATTCTTGGTCGGTATAAAAACCAAACATTTGATTTCCTTGAAAGAATCGATCTTCAATTACACCTAATTCTGGAACCAATTCAGGCTCTTTTTTAACTGTAACTAGGTAGTTGTTGTCTTCTAGTCCATTATCTTGGAAGAAAAATTTAACCTGAATTAAATCGCCACCAATACCTTGCACAGTGGTTTGTTCAACATAATCGATAGTTGGCGTTGCTAATAGTTTTTCGGTTGCGTTGTATGTTATTCCGTTGTATTGAACCGTTAAAGTGTAAGTTTCGTTGATTATTGGAACGAAGTTGGTGCAAACATATTGGCCATTATTTGCGACATCTATAAAATTAAAAATCGTACTGCTATTATTGGTAACAAATACTGTTGCTCCAGTAACATTAGGAACTGTACTGTTATAGTAATCAGTGGTTTTGGTTAGTTTTATCACTTGTTCGTTGCCTGAAGTTCCTTTTTGCCATAAAATATTGGCATCAATAACTAGTCTTGGAGATGAAGTATCTAAATCAACATTTATTACATCTTCACAACTTACGAAAAAAACTAGAGCTAAAAGATAAAGTATATTTTTCATTTTTTATTGGTTTTAGAATTTGAAATTATAAGAAACAGCAGGAACAATTCCGAATATTGATAACCGTGTGGCTTGGTTTTGACCCGTTTCTTCATTTTGTGAAAAGCTGATGGAAGCCGCATTTTTTCTACCATACAAATTATAAACGCTAAAAACCCATTCGGCTTGCCATTTACGTTTTAGGTTTTTCTTCGGAATTAAAGTAGCTGAAATATCTAAATGATGGTAAGTTGGCAAGTTACTTTCATTACGTAAACCATAGCTTGGAATGTTAATTCCTTGATAAACGTATTGTCCGTTAGGAAAAGTTACAGGTTGACCTGTTTGCAATGAAAAATTGGCTCCAAACATCCATTTAGTATTTAATTTATACGAACCAGTTACTGCTAAATTATGAGTTTTATCGTAACCGTTTTTGTACCAATTACCGTTGTTGATTCCAATTTCATTGGCAAAACGACCTGGAGTTCTTTGCTCAGAACGCGATAAAGTATAAGCAATCCAACCATTGAGTTTTCCGGTGTTTTTTCGGAATAAAATTTCTAATCCATACGAACGCATTTCACCGTTTAAAATAACTTGTTCAATGGCTTCGTTTGCGATTAAGTCGGCACCATCAATGTAATCCATTCTGTTTTTAACCGTTTTATAAAAACTTTCAATTTCGAGTGAAAATACATCGTCTTTTAAATTGGCAAAATAGCCTATTGCAATTTGATCGGCAATTTGAGGTTTGATGTACTTGTCGCTTGGCGTCCAAACATCGAGTGGAGTAGGAGAAGCCGTATTGGAAATAAGCTGTAAATATTGTACCATTCTGTTATAACCAATTTTTATTGATTTATTATTGTTGATTTCATAAGCTAAAGCAAAACGAGGTTCTAAATTATCGTAACTAGCAATGGTTTTGTTTCTTCCAAAATATTCAGATGAAATTGGGGTTGCTTTTTCGTAAATTTTTAATTCATCATCATAAAAAACGGGTAAATCATTTTCGTAATAATTTACAGTAGAACTTCCCAATCGATAGAACATACTATAACGTAAACCATATTGAACACTTAATTTATCGGTTAATTTGTGTTCGGCATCGATGTATAGCGCAGGTTCAAACGCATATTTTTGTTCTAATTGTTTGTAGTTAATTCCCGAATCGTCTCGAGATGGAGTAATTTCACCAGGATTAAAATCGTAATAAATAGCATTGGCTCCGTAATTGATCTTGAATTTATCACCTAAGTAGTGTTTGAAATCGTATTTTATGTTATAGTTTTTAATTCCGGAATCCCATTTGAATCCAACAAAATCAAGATTTAAGCCATAGTAATAATCGCTATAAATTACAGATAAATTAGAAAATAATTTATCAGAATACAAATGATTCCAACGAAGATTTAGTGTTGAATTTCCATAAGTGTTGATAAAACTTTGTGCAATTTCAAAAACGTCACGACCAAAATAACCTGAAAGATATAAATTATTGTTTTTGTTGAGTTTGTAATTTAGTTTGGTATTTAAATCATAGAAATAAGCCGAATTCTCATTGCCTGATAATTTTAAAAATAAATGAGCATAAGAACCACGAGCACCTATTAGAAAAGAACCTTTATCTTTCACAATTGGACCTTCGGCAAGTAATCGACTCGAAATTAAACCAATTCCTCCATTGACACTAAATTTTTTACTGTTTCCATCTTTTTGATAAATATCCAAAACAGAAGAAGCTCTTCCTCCAAAGCGAGCAGGAATTCCTCCTTTATATAATTTTAAATCTTTTATTGCATCTGGATTAAAGACAGAGAAAAATCCGAATAAATGGGAGGAATTATAAATAGTTGCTTCATCTAGTAAGATTAAGTTTTGATCGGCACCACCACCACGAACATTAAAACCAGATTGTCCTTCACCAGCATTGGTTACTCCGGGGAGAAATAAAAGCGATTTGATAATATCAACTTCTCCTAAAACTACTGGCATTTGCTTTATTTGTGAGATACTAAGTTTGTTAACACTCATTTCAGGTTTACGAATATTAGTTTTTGTTTTTTCGGTAATAACCACTTCTTCAAGTTGTTCGTTAATTTCTGAAATCAAAAAATTCTTTTTAATATTTTGAGTTAAAGAAATCATTTCATCAATGGTTTGATAACTAACATAACTAACGGCAATTTCATAGTCACCTTTTGGCAAAGTCAACGAATAAAAACCATACTCATTTGTAGTAGCAAATAAAGTAGTTCCTTTAACAATAATGTTGACACCAATAAGAGTTTCGTTGTTTTTTGAATCGGAAATAGTTCCAGATAGTGTAAATTTTTGCTTTTCCAGCTGGCTATTGGTTGTGTTTTGAGAAAAAACGGCCGAAAAACTAGATAATAAAAGGAAAAGAATAAACGTTATTTTTTTTAAAAGCATATTTTTTATTTAAGTGCAAATTTGACGAATTTAATTAGTTTTTGTTACAAAACAAATGTTAATGTATTATTAAGTCTAATAAGAATTTAAATCTATTTTAGATACTTTTACATCTTTAGATTATAATAAAACTTGAATGAGATTATTTTTTTGCTTTTTAGCGACATTTTGTTTTTCAATTAACGGGTTTTCCCAAATTGAATTACCCACTCGTACGCTAAAGATAAGTCCAATTAAAAAGCCAGATGCTCCTCCAAAACCAACACCCGAAATTGCAACACCAGCAATTATTAAATATGAAAGTTCTATAGAAAAAAGTGTTGATGATAAATTGTTAAAAGGATTTACGTTACTTCCTAAAAAAGAAGAAAAAGGAATAATGGAAAAAGAACCTATACGAAGTATTGCAGAAGTTCATACCAAAAAACAAAATGACAAATTAAAATCGGAAGGAATTTCTCAAGAAATTGTTAACAGTGATACTTTTCTTGGAGAGTTTACTGTATATACTACCGAATTGACTACTAAGTGCAGAGATTACAGCGCTATTGATGGTGATAATGTCAGAATTTGGTTGAATGATGAAATAATAGTGACTAGTGTTTATTTAGAATCAACTTTTAAAACGTATACTTTAAACCTTAAAGAAGGATTAAATATCATCAAAATTCAAGCTTTAAATATTGGTGAATCGTTTCCAAATACTGGACAATTTATTTTTTTTGATGGAAATGGGAAATTAGTTACCAATCAAAATTGGGGTTTAAATGCAGGATATTTTGCAATTATACGAATACTTAAAAAAGAAGGAATTCCAATCACAGAAAAATAAAAGTATTTATTTAATATTATCCAATTATATTTGCTTCTGAGACTTTTTAACAATAGCATTTATGAACTCATCTATTGGTTATCCTAAAATTAATTTAGTACTATTTTTTATTTTTACTTTTTCTTTTGGTCAAAAAGGAGATACATTAAAATACAATAATTACTCTTTTGCAGCAATTGAATATTCGGTTGGAAAAACATCATCTGCGAATGTTAATTTTCCAAAATTAAATCCACAACAAGGAATATTATTTAGCTTAGGAAAAACAAATCGCAATACTAATCTAGAATGGGCAAAACAATTAAATTATCCTAAAACTGGTGTAACTTTTTCGTATGTTGATTTCGGAAATTCGGAACAACTTGGGCAGGCAATTACTGTTGTTCCTTTCCTAGAATTTAAAGTTTTCAAAAAATGGAGCAATAGAACAAATTTAAAAATTGGTTTGGGTGCTTCTTACTTTAATGTTATTTACGATGAAGTTGATAATATAAATAATAAAGCTATTTCTACCCACTTTACATGGGCTTTTCGTTCTAATTTGTATTATAATTTGTTAGATAAGAAGGATTATAATTTGAAATTAGGATTGGGTTATTTTCACAATTCAAATGGTCATACTCGATTGCCAAATATAGGTTTAAATACTTTTTTGGTAAGTGTTTATTCAGAATTTAAATACAATAAAAATTTTAAAAGCGATTTAAAAACAGACACCATTAATAGTGGCAATAGAACTTCGCAGCGCTTTTATTCAACTAGAATTGGACTCGGAAAAAAAGTATTGTCAAAATACAGTACAGATAGAAAAGATGTTTATGCCTTTGAAGCATCAACAGGTAAAATCATCAATAAAACATTTAAATATGGTTTTGGATTTTATTACCGATTTTATGAAGATTATCATGATTACATTAAGGATGACGAAAAATTAGTAAACGAATTATATCCTGAGTTTAAAGAAAATCCGGTTTTATATGCCTCCAATATCGGAATTTTTGCTGATGGAGAATTGCTTTTAAGTCATGTAGGCGTTGCATTTCAGATAGGGATTAATTTATACAAACCTGCTTATAAATTTGATTGGCAAATAAATCAAGAAAAATATGTTAATGATGTTTACCAATTAGGTGAATTGAATTGGTATTATAAAGTTAAGAAAACAATTTCGTCACGATTAGGAGCAAAATTATATGCTATCAACACAAATAATTCACCACAACACAATGTGTTTTTAGGTGCTTTTATAAATGCTAATTTTGGTCAAGCCGATTTTAGTGAATTGACTTTAGGATATGTTTATTGTCTTCCGTTAAAAAAAAGAAAATGAAGAACCACGAATTACACTAATTTTCACAAATTAATTGCTCCGCCTGTTCGCATTGCTCGGGTCGTGAAAAATAGTGTAATTCGTGGCAAAAAATAAGTTTTTTCTAAGCCAGTTTCTTATCCAAGTTAACTTTCAAAGCTTGTAAAAAGTCTTCAGTAGATAAATAATCTGCATCTGTTAAACCTTCTGGTTTTACTAAACTTGCTAAGTCTTTAGTCATTTTCCCACTTTCAACAGTCTCGATACAAACTTGTTCAAGTTTTAAACAAAAATCAATTAAAGCTTGATTGTTATCTAATTTACCACGGTGTTCTAAACCACGAGTCCAAGCAAAAATAGAAGCAATCGGATTGGTTGAAGTTTTTTTACCTTGTTGATGTTGACGATAATGTCGCGTTACAGTTCCATGAGCAGCTTCTGCTTCCACCGTTTTTCCATCTGGAGTTACTAAAACAGAAGTCATTAATCCTAACGAACCAAATCCTTGTGCCACAGTATCCGATTGTACATCGCCATCATAATTTTTACACGCCCAAACAAAACCACCATTCCATTTCATTGCAGATGCAACCATATCATCAATCAAACGGTGTTCGTATGTCATCCCGTTTTTATCAAAATCTGTTTTATAGGTGCTTTGATACACTTCTTCAAAAATATCTTTGAAACGTCCGTCATACGCTTTTAAAATGGTATTTTTTGTAGAAAGGTACAAAGGCCATTTTTTTGTCAATGCCATTTGAAAAGACGAATGTGCAAATCCGTAAATACTTTCATCAGTATTGTACATCGACATTGCTACTCCATCACCTTTAAAATCATAAACAGTCCAAGTTGTAGTTTCGCCAGCTTCATTAGTAAAAGCCATGGTTAATGTTCCTTTTCCTTTAATTACTTTATCAGTTGCTTTGTATTGATCTCCAAAAGCGTGTCGACCAATAACAATTGGTTTAGTCCAACCTTGAACATAACGAGGAACATTTTTCATAATAATTGGCTCACGAAAAACGGTTCCGCCAACAATATTTCGGACGGTTCCGTTGGGAGATTTCCACATTTCAGAAAGGTTGAATTCTTTCACACGTTCTTCATCGGGAGTAATGGTAGCACATTTTATTCCAACGTTATATTTTTTTATTGCTTCTGCAGAATCAATTGTAATTTGATCTTTTGTAGCTTCTCTACTTTCAATTCCTAAATCATAATATTTAATATCCAATTCTAGGTAAGGAAGTATAAGTTGTTCTTTTATAAAACTCCAAATTATTCGAGTCATTTCATCGCCGTCCAATTCTACCACTGGATTGGCTACTTTAATTTTTAACATATTTTAAGGTTGTTGTTGTTAAATAAAATTCGCGATTGCAAATATAATTAATTAGATAGGAATTTCTTTTATCAAGAACTACGAAATCGATTTAATTACGAAATTGTTATTATAAGGATAATTAATTGTGAATTTGACAATTTGAAGTTTAATTTTTTAACAAAAAAAATCCTCTCATTTGACTGAAAGGATGTTTTTATAGTTTTATAAAAGATTTAGTTTTTGTATCTTCTTTCTTTAATTTTTGCTTTTTTACCAGTAAGTTCTCTGAAATAGTAAATACGAGCTCTACGTACTTTACCTCTTTGATTCACTTCTACTTTTTGTAAAGCTGGCATATTTACCGGAAAGATACGCTCTACTCCAATTGCACCAGACATTTTACGTATTGTAAAAGTTTCAGTCATACCTGAACCTTTTCTTTGTATTACAACTCCTTTATAAAACTGAGTTCTTGTTTTTTCTCCCTCTTTAATTTCGTAGTACACTGTGATAGTATCACCAGCTCCAAACGCAGGGAAATCTTTTTTTACTGATATTTCGTTATTAACGAAATCAACTAAATTTGCCATTTTAAATGCTAATTATGGTTTAAATCTAAGCAACATTCACGGTTTTCGCCAGAGGTTAATTAAATGTGAATGCAAAGATAAGCAAAAAGTTTAAAGCTGCAAGTCTATTTTAGAAAAAAGATGAAAGAAGCAAGAGTCAAGAAATCAATAGGTTAAGAAAAACATGTGCAATAAAACATCTTTTTTCTTGCTTCTTGTTTCTTTTCTCTACTCATCAAGCAAATCTGGTCGTCTATTTTTGGTGTGTTCGTATGCTTTATCGTCACGCCATTTATCAATTTTGGCAAAATGTCCGCTAGTTAAAACATCGGGAACTTTCCAACCTTTATAATCTGCGGGACGAGTATATATTGGACCAGACAATAATCCATCTTGAAAACTATCAGTTAATGCCGAAGTTTCATCACTTAAAACACCCGGAATTAATCGAATTATAGCATCACAAAAAACAATCGCTCCAATTTCTCCACCACTTAAAACATAGTCGCCAATCGAAATTTCTTTAGTGATAAAATGATCTCGAACACGTTGATCAACACCTTTATAATGTCCACATAAAATAATAATGTTTTCATACATCGACGCAGTATTTGCCATTTTCTGATTCAACGTCTCTCCATCAGGCGACATATAAATAATTTCATTGTAGTTTCTTTGCGATTTTAAATGCGAAATACAATCGTCAATTGGTTGAATATTCATGACCATTCCTGCGCCACCACCAAAAGGATAATCGTCTACACTTTTCTGCTTATTGGTTGTATAATCACGTAAATTATGAAAATGTACTTCCACCAAACCTTTTTCGATAGCGCGTTTCATAATCGATGCTTCAAACGGACTCCGAAGTAATTCGGGTAAAATGGTGATAATATCTATTCGCATTTGGCAAAGATATAAAAATAGATGTTTATTGTGAGTCACGAAGTAATTTGAAGCAGTTTCCCGCTTTTCGTTCCAATCTTTTTATCCCAAAAAAAATCGGTATAAAAAGGATTTACTCTTTAATCGGGGCTAGGACACTAATTTTTAGTAGCCAAAATTGAATACACCAACGGAATTTTATTGCCAAAAGTCTTTATTCTAAACTTTCCGGTTTCAAATTCTTCCATTTCATTAAAGCAATTATAAGGCGAATAATCGTACTCATTAAACTGCTTCAATTGTAAACCCGACAGTAATAACGAATTTAAAATTTCACTTATGGGATGATTCCAACCAACCGATTTGTCTTCTAAGGCTGCATTTTTTTCGGCATACGTTCCCGAAGTATCTTCAATAATAGGTTCAACATTGAAATAATTGTAAAATACTTCTTTAAAATTATCATCGTACATCCAAACAACAGGATGAAAATCAGCTACAATAAATTGACCATTTGGTTTTAAAAAATGAGAAATAACAGTTGCCCATTTTTCTATATCGGGCAACCAACCAATGGTGCCGTAACTGGTAAAAACAATATCAAATTTTTCGTCAAGGTATTTGGGTGTTTCATAAACATCACAACAAATAAATTTGGTGTTTAAGTTTAACTTGCCAGCAAATTCTTTTGCTTTTTCAATTGCTTTATCCGAAAAATCGATTCCTGTTGCTATTGCTCCCATTCTCGAAAAAGTCATGGTATCTTGACCAAAATGACATTGTAAATGCAAGATCTTTTTATCTTTCAAATCACCTAATAATTCCAATTCAATCGAATTTAAAGTAGATTTTCCATTCAAGAAACTTTCATTGTCATAAAATTCGGAATTAATATGCACATCAGTTTTATTGTTCCAAGTTTGCTTGTTAATATTGATGTAATCCAATTTTTCTTTCATCTTAGTTCTATTTTCTATACTCCAAACTGTCTCAAATGATGGTCAACATGTCTCCACATCAATTTATCCCAATCTTCATAAGTCATTTTTCCCCAAAAAGGATGATCTAAAGTTCTAATTACATCTTTACCTTCATTTGAAAAACGACTAAATTTTTCAATTAATTCGTTGCGTACTTCTTCAAAATTATAGTTACCAGTAAAAATAAATTCAGGCGCAGTGGGACTATTCTTTTTAAAATCGTTATTAAAAACTTTATTCTTCAACATTCTCCCAAGAAGTTTCATTAAAAAATTAATTTTTAAAGGTTTGGTTCCAAAAGCAACATCCATAGCAGCAATGGTATGTTTTAGCATTTGATCGACAGACATTTTTCCCCAAAGTGCTTTACTTTCAGAAGTTAAAGTGTTTATTCGGTTAATAATTGCTTTATTCGATGATTGATCATAAATAGAATTCATAATTTTTAGTTTTTTGATTATTCAAATTTACAATTTTTGGTTTAATGTGCATTAAAATAGTAAATTTGCATCAAATTAAAAAAAACAAGATTATGGAAAACGGAATATATGCAAAATTTAACACTTCAAAAGGTGCAATTTTAGTAAAATTAACACACGATTTAACGCCAGGAACGGTTGGAAATTTTGTAGGATTAGCAGAAGGACAATTAGAAAATAATGTCAAACCAATGGGAAAACCATTTTATGATGGATTAAAATTTCACAGAGTAATTCCCGATTTTATGGTGCAAGGTGGTTGTCCACAAGGAACAGGAACTGGTGGTCCAGGTTATAATTTTGATGATGAATTTCATCCTACTTTAAAACATGATAAACCAGGCGTTTTGTCAATGGCAAACTCAGGTCCAGGATCAAACGGTTCGCAATTTTTTATTACTCATGTTCCTACCAATTGGTTGGATGGAAAACACACCGTTTTTGGAAATGTTGTTGATGGTCAGGATCTTGTTGATGAAATTGCTCAAGGCGATTTATTAGATTCTATTGAAATAATTAGAGTAGGTGAAGACGCAGAAAAATGGAATGCTATTGAAGCTTTTAGAACATTCGAAGGTTCACGTTTAAAAAGAATCGAAGAAACCAAAAAGCAAACCGAAGCTGAAATGGAAAAATTAGCAGCAGGATTTGAAAAAACGGAAAGCGGATTGCGTTACAAAATCATCCAAAAAGGAAATGGTATAAAAGCCGAAAAAGGTAAAACAGTTGCTGTACATTACTCTGGAGCTTTAGAAAACGGAAAAGTTTTTGACAATTCGTATACAAGAAAAAAACCAATTGAATTTCCATTAGGTCAAGGTAACGTTATTGAAGGTTGGGACGAAGGAATTGCATTACTTCAGGTTGGAGATAAAGCACGTTTTGTGATTCCGTCTTATTTAGGATATGGATCAAGCGGCGCTGGAGGTGTTATTCCACCAAACGCTACTTTAGTTTTTGATGTAGAATTAATGGAAGTAAAATAAATATAGAATCAGTTTTAAACTTCAAAAATTATTTTAGTTTAATTTGAATTACTAGCCTAATTCAAATTAAACTATTTTTTACAATAAACACCAAATAAATTATAAAAATAATTTTTATTACTTCGTATTTCGAAACAGTACACAAATATTTGTTAAACTTGATTTTCTTATAATATTTCGCCTTACATTTGTTTAACATTTTATTTAAAACATTAAACAAAAGAAATCATGAAAAAAATTAAATTATTTTTATTTACTGTAACTGTTTCATTATTGGGTTTTAGTACTTACGCACAAAATTCAAAAACAGTTGTTGAGAATGCAATTGGTTCAAAAGATCACACTACTTTGGTAGCTGCGGTAAAAGCTGCTGGTTTAGTCGAAACCTTATCTGGTAAAGGTCCATTTACAGTTTTTGCGCCTACTAATGATGCCTTTGCTAAATTACCAAAAGGAACAGTAGCAACTTTGTTAGAGCCCAACAATAAGGCTACATTACAATCTATTTTAACCTATCACGTTGTTGCTGGAAATTTAGATAGTAAGGCAGTAGTTGAAGCTATTAAAAAGGGTAAAGGAACAGTTACTTTAACCACAGTACAAGGAGGTAAATTGACTGCTACACTAGATGGTAGTAACGTTATTTTAACTGACGAAAAAGGAAATAAATCAAAAATAACTGCAGTTGATATTATGTCTTCAAATGGAGTTATACATGTTATTGATACTGTTATTATGCCTAAATCTTAATATTTATTATTTGCTATTTAAATCTCGCCTTTGGCGAGATTTTTTTTTGTCTTTAACTATCCTAATTTTTTTTATAAAATAAAACTAAAAGTAAATAACTTAATTTATTGATATTATATTGATAAGCCTAATAAAAATACTTTAAAGTTTGGAATTTTAAATAAACAAAATCGGTTTTAGAAATTGTTTAAAGCTACTTTTTTTTATTTTTACATATCAAAATCATCAAGTTAATTATTATGAAAATAAAATTTATAGCGATACTATTTTTTGGGATGGTTTTTTATTCTTGTTCGCCAAAGTTAGCACCAACCGTAAATGAAGTAAAACCGCCACTTTCACCTGAACTTGAAGAAGGTAAAAATCTTTTTGAAAATAATTGTGCAAAATGTCATAAATTATATAATCCAAGTGATTTTAGTGCCGAAGAATGGACGCCAATAGTTTTACGAATGCAGAAACAAGCAAAAATTCAAGATAGTGAAAGAGAAAAAATATACAATTATTTGACAATGAAATAATGTAAATTAATAATGGAATTATACAAATAAATTTATTTTTTTCTTTTTATCTTTACTTTTATTAATCAATTAAGGTAACTATGAAAACAAGAATTTTAGCAATCGTTATAGTGGGAATGGTAATCTGTTCCTGTTCCAAAAAATTGGTTATGCCAAGTGGAGAAGAAAAGAAAGGTTTAACTCCTGAACTTGCTGAAGGGAAGTCTCTTTTTGTAAATAATTGTGCCAAATGTCATAATTTAAAAAATCCAAATAATTATACGAAAGAAGAATGGACCCCGATTTTGCTTAGAATGCAAAAGAAAGCTAAGATTACTGATGCTGAGAGAGAAGCAATATACAATTACGTAACATACAGATAAAATAAATCCGCTTTAAAGCAGATTTTTTTTTACAACGTTTTCATTATATGGAAAAACCGTTAGGTAATGTAGCACCTTTTTTGACAACAATAATTCCATCTTTAATAGTTAATAACTCGGTATTTGTATCTTCTAAATGTGAGCCGCCATTTAAAGAAACATCATTACCAATTTTGCAATTTTTATCTACAATAGTATTATTTATTTGGCATCGTTCACCAATGCCTACATTAATAATATTGTGTTTATTATTGGTATTAATTTCATCAATATTTTGATAATAATCGTTACCCATTAAATAAGAGTTTGTAATAGTTGATTCTTTTCCAATTCGACTTCTAATTCCAACAACGGAATGTACGATAGAAGTACCATTAATGATACAACCTTCTGCAATAACCGATTTGTCTATTGTTGACGAACCAGTAATTTTAGATGGAGGTAATACTCTGGCTCTTGTATAAATTTTACTCGAATTATCAAAAAGATTAAATTTTGGAATATCATCGGTTAAACCTAAATTCGCTTCAAAAAAGGAATCAATATTACCAATATCTGTCCAATATCCTTCGTATTGGTAACTTAGTATTTTTTGTTTTCCAATAGCTTGTGGAATAATTTCTTTGCCAAAATCTTTAGTGTCTTTATCCGACATTAATTCAACCAGTAATTCTCGATTAAAAATGTAAATTCCCATTGAAGCTAAATAATGTTTGCCTTCTTCTTTCATTTCATCGCTAACTTCAGATTCCCATTGAGGTAATAATTCGGCAGCTGGTTTTTCTATAAATGAAGTAATGAAGTTTTCGGAATCAGTTTTTAAAATACCAAATTCTGATGCTTCTTTAGCATTGACTGGGAGCGTTGCAATTGATATGGTAGCGCCACTTTTTTCGTGAGCTTCAATCATGTCGTTAAAATTCATTTGATACAATTGATCACCTGATAAAATTAATGCATAATCAAAGTCGTGATTCATGAAATGTTGCATACATTGTCGAACTGCATCGGCTGTTCCTTGGAACCATGTTGGATTATCTGGAGTTTGCTCTGCTGCAAGAATATCAACAAATGCAGTACTAAAGTGACTAAAATGATAGGTATTTTTAATGTGCTGATTTAAAGAAGCCGAATTAAACTGTGTCAAGACAAACATTCTTTTAATATCCGAATTTATACAATTGGAAATTGGAATATCAACTAATCGGTACTTTCCAGCAATAGGAACAGCAGGTTTTGACCGGCTTTCAGTTAATGGTGATAATCGAGATCCTTGACCGCCACCAAGAATTATAGCTAGTGAGCTTTTTTTCATAATTTTATTTTGTTAATGATTGGTATATTTCAATATATTCTTCTGCTACTTTATCCCAAGAATGGTCAATTTGCATAGAAGTTTTTCTGAATTCATCAAATTTTACTTTATTATTAAATAAATCAATTCCACGTGTAATAGAATAATTTACGTCATAAACGCTAGTGTTATCATGGCAAATTCCAAAACCACCATCGCCAAAATCTAAAACGGTGTCTTTCAATCCGCCTGTTCTTCGCACAATTGGAATAGTTCCATAACGCAATGCATACATTTGGTTTAAACCACAAGGTTCTACTCTTGATGGCATTAGTAAATAATCGGCGCCAGCATAAATAATATGAGCGAGTTTTTCGTTATAACCAATATAAGCGTTGTAATTGCCTGAATAAAAGTGTTTTAAACTATTTAATCCATTTTCAACATTGGTATCTCCTGAACCTAAAATCAGAATATTTATTTCACCTGGATTTCTACTTAAAGCAGTACTACAGATTTCGATTAATAAATCGGCTCCTTTTTCATGAACCAATCGTCCAATAAACGTAAAAAGTGGTTTATTACTATCTAAATTAAACTGTTCACATAGAAATGCTTTGTTTTTTTGCTTTCCTTTTTTGAAATCTTTGATACTAAAATTTGTAACTAACATTTCATCTGTTTTTGTATTCCAAACTTGAGTGTCAATTCCATTTAAAATACCAATTGATTTGTGTCTCTCAAAATTCAACAGGCTTTCCAATCCATTAGCCGAATAACTAATTTCATCTAAATAACTCGGAGAAACAGTTGTTATTTTCCAAGCACATTTAATAGCAGAGGCTAACGGATTAATAATTCCATTCCATTCTAAAAAACCACTATTTATTTTATCAAAATCCGGTAAATAATGAATTTTATCAAATCCAAACCAACCTTGATATTGTCCGTTATGAATGGTTAAAACTGTTGGTGTATTTTTTAATGGAGCATAATTATAACATTTTTGAACCATAAACGGAATTAATCCGGAATGATGATCATGACAATGAATCACATCTGGAAACTGATTACTTTCAATAAGCCAATTTAAAAAAGCAATTTGGAAAGCCAGAAACCGCTCCGTATCATCATTATAAGAATACACATTGGGTCTGTCTAATAATTCTGGAATTGCAATTACATATAATTCAAACCCGAGTTTATTACTTTCCTCCTTTAAAATCGTATACGGAAATAGGAAACTTCCTAACTTAAGTTTTCCTTGATGAATTGTTTCAAATACATTTTCATTATTGAATTTATTATCATAACCAGGAACTACTACTTTTGCTGTGTGACCTAATTGGTTCAAATATTTTGGTAAAGCTCCAACTACATCTGCTAATCCTCCTACTTTTGCAACTGGATAACATTCGGCACTTATATGATAAATTTCCATTATTGAATTTATATACTAATAATTAGTTTAAATTTGATGTTACTTATAGTTTGTATTCAGAAAAAGATAATAAAATTTAAAAGTATAAATTTATTTTATTTATTTTGAATTAAAAAGTATAAATATATAATTTAATAATTGTTGAATGGATATAATTTCATGGAATGACTTTGAAAAAGTAGAAATGCGAATAGGAACTGTTCTTGAAGTGAATGATTTTCCAGAGGCAATACAACCAGCTTTTAAACTAACAATTGATTTTGGAAACGAAATTGGCATTAAAAAATCGTCTGCTCAAATTACAAAACGCTATTTAAAAGAAGATTTAGTTGGTAAACAAATTATAGCAGTTGTCAATTTTCCAAAAAAACAAATTGGTAAATTTATGAGTGAATGTTTAGTTTTAGGATCGGTAAATGAAGATGATATTGTGCTTTTAACTTCTAATTTTAAAGTAGCAAACGGATTACGAATAGGATAAAAAATCCGAAGAACTAATCTTCGGATTTAGGTTTTTCTGTATTTAAACTTTTATAGATATTATATATTGCTAAAATAATAAACAAGATTGCAGGTGTTATTTTTATAAGTTTAAATTCTCCAGAAGTGTAATTATTATAAATTATAAAAATCCAAAAAAATAAAAAGAGAACATTTATTTGCAATCTATATTTTACGAAAAAATTCATAGTTTATTAAATATCATCGAAATCAATATCGGTGTAACTTTTTTCAGAAGTAGAAATTTCCTCTGTTCTAGTTTCATCAGCAACATATTCTTTCTTAAAATCTTTTTGATGTCTTTCAGAAATTACTTCTTCACCTTTGTTGTTTAAAACAAAGGATGTCATTTCCTCTAAAATTTCTTTAAAAGCGGTAAAATCTTCTTTGTATAAATAAATTTTATGTTTTTTAAAATGAAAAGAACCATCTTCTTCGGTAAATTTTTTACTTTCGGTAATGGTAATGTAGTAATCATCAGCTTTTGTTGCTCTTACATCAAAAAAATAAGTTCTTCTTCCAGCTCTTAATACTTTAGAAAAAATCTCGTCTTTTTCTAACATGTCATTTTCTCTCATAATCAATCGTTCAGTTTATCGTTTTATTAAATCAAAAATCATAAAAAAAAAGTTATGATGCAAGAATTATTTCACTTCTTTTTCAGAAAGTTGTTTGTAATATAATTCTTTGTAATAACCTTCATGGTTTAGTAGTTGATTATGAGAACCTTGTTGAATTATTTTCCCGTCTTCTAATATAATGATTTTATCAGCATTTTTCGCCGACGATACTCGATGACTGACAATAATGGTGGTTTTATATTTTGAAATATCCATTAGATTATTTAATATTTTCTCTTCTGTTTCTGTATCTACTGCTGATAAACAATCATCAAAAAGTAAAATTTCGGGATCTTTAATAATAGCTCTTGCTATTGAAACACGTTGCTTTTGTCCACCAGAAAGAGTTATACCTCGTTCACCAAGTGTAGTTTCATATTGATTTTTAAATTGGATGATGTTATCATGAACAACTGCTGTTTTTGCAGCATCATATACATCATCGTCTGTTGCTGATGCATTGCCGAATTTGATATTATTTATGATAGTATCAGAAAACAAAAAAGCATCTTGAGGAACAATTCCGATACTATTTCTTAAATCAAATAAATTTAAAGTTGATATTGGTTTGCCATCTATTAAAATTGCACCTTCTTTTATATCATACATCCGACTTAATAAGGATAAAATACTTGATTTTCCTGATCCAGTTTTACCTAAAATCGCTAATGTTTCGCCTTTATTTATTGAAAATGAAACATTTTGAAGTGCAGTAATATTGGTATCTTCATACGTAAAAATTACATTTTTGAATTCGATTTGACCTTTAATTACGGTTCTTTCTTCAGAAGTATTTTTAATTTCTGGTTCAATTTTTAAAAACTCATTAATTCTTTTTTGTGATGCTTCTGCTTCTTGAACTAACGACGAAACCCAACCAATAGAGGCAACTGGCCATGTTAGCATATTGACATATAGAATAAACTCAGCAATGGTTCCTATTTTATCCATTCCAGGTTCTTGATTGATGTACATCATTCCGCCAAAAAAAATAACAACCAAATTACTAATGCCAATTAAAGCAATCATCAAAGGACCGAAAAGTGATTGAACACGAGCCAAATTCATACTTTTCTCTTTGCTTTCTTGAGCTAGATTTTTTAAATTAGTAAGTTGTTTATCTTCTAAAGCATAGGCTTTTATAACACGAACTCCGGAAAAAATCTCTTGAGTAAATGTCGAAATTTTAGATAAATATTGCTGAAAAACAGTACTTCTTTTATTGATCTCAGTACTTAATTTAAAAATGATAAATGCCAAAATTGGTAACGGAAGTAAAGTATATAAAGTCAGTTTTGGCGAAACATTAATCATATATATGATAACAATAGCAAAACGAATAAAAGTGTTAATGGTATACATAACAGCCGGACCAACATACATTCTTACTTTACCAACATCTTCACTTATCCGACTCATTAAATCGCCTGTTCGATTTTGTTTGTAAAAATTTTGATCCAATACTTCATAATGCTGAAACACTTCATTCTTTAAATCAAATTCAATGTGTCGCGACATTACTATTAATGTTTGTCGCATCAAAAAAGTTAAAACACCAGCAATTATTGTCGCTGCAATTAATAAAAGAATGTTATTTATTAAATCTGTTTTTGCCTTAGTTGCTATTACTTGATGGTTTTGCCATTTTTCGATAATGGTAATCGAATGACTAACTAATTTAGGTATAAAAAGCGAAAATATTTGTGCAATAATTGTGATAAGTATTCCAAATAAAAATCGGTATTTATATTTGATAAAATATTTATTTAAATAACTAAGTTCTTTCATTTTTTTATTAAAATCTTAAAATATAATTCTTGTTTTATGTTAATTTTATGTATATAATAAAAATTTGATATAATCAATATTAAACCAATTTATTAACAATATGCTAATAAAAATTAAAAATTAATAGTTATTTTAAATTTAATTATAATTTTGCCATATCTTTTTGATAATGTCACAATTTAAACACTATTTATGACTACAGAAATTACTACTCCAAAAGAACTTCAAAAGATGGATCCTGTTTTTGGACAACTCTCATTTGATAATCACGAACAAATTGTTTTTTGCAACGACAAAGATACTGGTTTAAAAGCAATAATTGGTATACACAATTCAGTTTTAGGTCCAGCTTTAGGCGGAACTAGAATGTGGAATTACACCAACGAATGGGAAGCTTTAAATGATGTTTTAAGACTTTCTCGCGGAATGACTTATAAGTCTGCAATTACAGGCATAAATCTTGGTGGCGGAAAAGCGGTTATTATTGGAGATGCAAAAACTCAAAAAACACCAGAAATGATGCGTAAGTTTGGCGAATTTGTTCATTCATTATCAGGACGATATATAACAGCAGAAGATGTTGGTATGGTTACCGCTGATATGGATACAGTTCGCGATGTAACACCTTATGTTACTGGAATTTCGGAATCTCGTGGAGGATCAGGAAATCCATCTCCAGTTACAGCTTATGGTGTTTTTATGGGAATGAAAGCGGCTTCCAACTACCAATTTGGCTCTGATAAATTGGAAGGAAAAAAAGTTTTGGTACAAGGAATCGGTCATGTTGGTGAGACTTTAGTTGATTATTTAACAAAAGAAGGTGCGTTAGTTCAAATTACAGATATAAACTTAGATCGACTAATTGAAATAAGTAAAAAATACAACGCCACTATTTTTAATGGCAATGATTTATACAGTGCCGATGTTGATATTTATGCTCCTTGCGCTCTTGGTGCTACAATCAATGACGATACAGTATATAAAATTAAAGCAAAAGTTATTGCAGGAGCAGCAAACAATCAATTGGCAAATGAAAATGTTCATGGACCAATTTTACAAGAAAGAGGAATAGTTTATGCTCCCGATTTTCTTATAAATGCTGGAGGAATAATTAATGTTTATGGCGAAATCGCAAATTATGGTAAAGAGGAAGCCATGAGAAGAACAGAAAATATCTATAATACAACATTAGAGATATTTAAGTATGCACAAAAAAATAAGTTAACTCCTCAAAAAGCCGCTATGGCAATTGCTGAAATTAGAATCGAAGAAAGAAAAAAAGAAAACGCTAAATAGAGAAGTGTTTTAAAAAATAGTTTTATTTTTGCAGAGCGAAAGAAATTGTTCTATCGCTCTTTTTAATTTATAAAGTTCTTTCACGTGCTAAATAGAAGACATATTCGAGTTAAAGTGATGCAATCTATTTATGCAATGCATCAAAATGGTTCTGATGATATTGAAAAAGAAGAGAAATTCTTGTCCTATAGTGTAGAAAGTGTAATGGATTTATATTTAATAATGATTTCTTCATTAATCGAATTACAACGAAAAGAATCCGCTTTTATAGAACTTTCAAGTAAAAAACACTTGGCTACACCTGAAGAGCGTAAACCCAATACTAAATTTATCAATAACGCAATTTTGCAACTTTTAAAAGAAAGTAATGCAATTGAAATTGCTCTTGATAGTAAAAAAATTACCAATTGGTCCTCTAATGATGATGCTATTTTGTTGTTGCTTCAAGATGTAAAACAAAGCAGAGTTTATCTCAATTACATGAAGGAAAAAGCAACCAACTTCGAAAAAGATAAACAATTTATTATCGACTTGTTTACAGAAGTAATAGCTCCAAATGAAAAGTTGTATAATTATTTAGAAGATTTTAAATTAACTTGGGTGGATGATATTCCGCTGGTAAACACAAAAATTTTAAAACAATTAAATCAAATTTCTGAGAAAGATGATGGATTTAAAGTTTCGAAATTGTTTAAAGATGAAGAAGACAAAGAGTTTGTGAATTTACTTTTTAGAAAAACGGTTTTAAATGAAACCGAATTCACAAAAGATTTTTTTGATAAGACCCATAATTGGGATATTGATCGTATTGCCGAAATGGACACAATTATCATCAAAATGGCAATTTGTGAGTTTTTGAAATTTCCATCGATTCCGGTGAAAGTTACAATTAATGAATATTTAGAAATTGCCAAAGAATATTCGACTCCAAAAAGCAGTATTTTTATTAATGGAATTTTAGACAATTTAGTTAAGGAATTTCAAGCTAATGATAGAATTAAAAAAATTGGCAGAGGTTTAATTTAATTATAGAATTTAATAATAATCAATTGACAAATGAGTAATACAATAGTTAGATTTTTTTTAATATCAGGAGTTCTTTTTATGGTTTCTTGTAAAAAGCAAGATACAATTCAGCAACCAGAAAATAATTCTATTCAAGTTAAAAAGGAAGCCTCTGTCACGCAACCTGTTTTAAATTCTGATTCTACAGCAGCTTCAAAACCTAAAAATGAAAAACTAACTGAAATCGTTTTCACAGAAAATAAATTTGATTTCGGAACTATTAATCAAGGCGATAAAGTAATGCATGTATTTACTTTTAAAAACACAGGAAGCAACGATTTAATAATTTCAAGAGCTAATGGTTCTTGTGGTTGCACAGTTCCAGAGTTTACGAAAGATCCAATTCCACCAGGAAAAACAGGTACAATGAAAGTATCTTTCAGTTCAACTGGAAAATCTGGTCCACAGCAAAAAACAGTCACAGTTAGCGCAAATGTGCCAAATGGTGCTCAAGTGTTAACTATTAAAGCGAATGTAAAAGTTGACAAAACCAAGAAATAACTAAAACACTAAACCCAATTAAATAATTATTATGGATCAAATAGGAACGTTTTTACCGTTTATTTTAATTTTTGTAGTGATGTATTTTTTTATGATACTTCCACAACAAAAAAGAGTTAAGAAAGAAAAAGAGTTTGAAACCAATTTAAAAGTAGGTGATAAAATTGTAACTAAAAGTGGTTTTCACGGAAAAGTTGCGGAATTATCAGAAACAACTGTGGTTATCGAAACCATGTCTGGAAAATTAAAGATTGAAAAATCGGCTATTTCTTTAGAGATGAGTGCTGCGTTGAATAAAAAATAGTAAATAAAAGTAATTATAAAGTAAAGCACTTAAGTCGTTTTTTTATTTATTTAATTCCAATAATTTGGCTCTTATAGTTTCATAATGTTCCCACGGAATAAAATGATTAGCTTTTTTTATACTCAGAATTTCCGTTGTTTTTGCATTGATAAATTCTCTTCTCATAAAAGCTACATTACTATAAGGAACCAATTGATCTTCTGTGCCATGAATAATCAGAACGTCTGAAACAATTTTATGTAAATTTGATTTCATCTGAATTAAATCCTTTTTAAGCCACCATAATTCATCATTTGAAGGTCGTAATGCTCCAGGAATCAAATATCTAATAGGTTTAGCTTTTAAAAGTAATCTCCAATTTTCAGGTTTTTCAGCATCAGGATCAATTGCTCCAGCTAAAATAACCAGTCCTTTGTATTTATCAGGTTTATTAGTTGCCATTTTAACTATAATTGGACCGCCCAACGAATGACCAACTAAAAAAATGCTGTTATGATTTTTAATTTTATTAATTAATTCTTCTATTAAATAAGATTGTGTTCCTAAGTTTTCTGCTTTTCCAAAATTACTAAAACCAAAACCAGGTCTATCAATTGCAATCATTCGGAACTTATTCAGCAATAAAGAATCTTTCAAATAATTTTGATAAGCATCCCAACTCCCAGGTGAACCATGAATAAAAAATAATGTTGGATTTAACGGATTTCCAGTCTCTACATAATGAATAGGAATCTGATTAATTACAATAGTTGAATCTTTAAAATTTGTCTTAGAAGTCGCAAAAAAAAGTTTAGTTTCTTTAGAACTACTTCGCATCATAACACACGACTGACAAATAATAATGTAAGAGAGAATAAATAGGATACTCCCGATTTTTAATTTATTTTTTTTTATAATTAGAAGAGCGTTACGTATTTTCATTACTCTTTTCTGTATTTATCGTTCAAACCAATATTTCCTAAAATCATTGGTTTAATTTTCTCCATTCGTTGGATTTTAGTTTTGTCTTGTTTCGCCGAATCAACATATTCTATAAATTCTTTTTGTTTGAATGATGAAAACGCTTCAAAAGCAGTAACAAATTTTTTATCAGATTTTAATTCATTGGTAAAAAAATCTGAAATTACAACTTCTTTACGTTCTGGTTTAATTGACTTTCCTAGTTTTTCGTTTGCTATTGCTTCTTTAATGTAAATCAGAATTTGCTTTTCATTTATCTCCGATTTGGATGTAAAACGCCATTGACGCAATCCTTTGGTAATACCTTCATTCGCATTAACTAAAATGTTTAATTCGTCTTTAAGAAAAACACCATTAAAAAACCAAATCGTAAAAAAATTTTTAAAACCTCCAATTCCCAATACGTTTTTATTATTGATGGTATAAACAATTCCTCCCCACTTTGTAGTTTCAACTAATTCGGTTTTATCAATAATTAATTTCAGAATTTCTAATTCTGATGACCATTCATTGTTTTTATTCCAAACTTTTTTTTCTTCCATAAAAAACAAACCAATTATTTGTACGTCAGTTCGAGTGTTTTTTGTCTAGCTTCTCGATACTTTTCAAAATTTATAATTTTGAAAAACTCGATGTGACGCAGAACAAAAAATGACCCGAGGCTTCAGCCGAACAGAGCGAAGCTAATCGAGAATCTTGCATTTGTAAAATTATTATTTCTTCTTAGCTTTTTTCCTCATTTTACCAAAATCAGTTGTAGCAGTCAGTTCTGCAATTTTAACAATTACTTCAATTGCCTTTTGCATGCTTTCAACCGGAACATATTCGTATTTTCCATGAAAATTATGTCCGCCAGCAAAAATATTCGGACAAGGTAATCCCATATATGATAAACGACAACCATCAGTTCCGCCACGAATGGGTTTTATTAAAGGTTTGATTCCTAGGCTTTTCATTGCTTTTTCTGCCAAATCAACAATAAACATCACCGGAACTACTTTCTCTTTCATATTGTAATATTGATCTTTAATTTCAGTAATTACAATGTCTTCGCCGAATTGTTTAGCAAATTTTTTATTTATTTTTTTTGTAATATCGTGAATTAATTCCTTACGTTTTTTGAATTTTTTCGCATCGTGATCACGAACAATCAATTCTAATTTAGTTTCTTCAATACTTCCAGAAAGTTGTGTTACATGAAAAAATCCTTCGTAATTTTTTGTTTCTTGTGGCGTTTCTCCTTTTGGTAATGCACTTATAAAATCATTGGCAATCAACATCGAATTAATCATTTTCCCTTTGGCATAACCAGGATGAACACTTTTTCCTTTAAAAGTTATTTTGGCTCCAGCAGCATTAAAATTTTCATATTCCAATTCGCCAATCTGACTTCCGTCCATCGTATACGCCCATTGCGCTCCAAATTTTTCAACATCAAATAAATCGGCTCCACGACCAATTTCTTCATCAGGTGTGAAACAAACTCTTATTTTTCCGTGTTTTATAGAAGGATTTTGAATCATAAATTCCATTGCCGAAACAATTTCAGTAATTCCAGCTTTATCATCGGCTCCTAATAAAGTCAAGCCATCAGTTGTAATTAATGTTTGTCTTTTGTATAAAAGTAAATCCGAAAAATAACTCGGCGAAAGAACAATATTCTGTTCCTTATTTAATACAATATCACCACCGTCGTAATTTTTTACAATTTGAGGATTAACATTTAAACCAGTAAAATCAGGAGTTGTGTCGTAATGCGAAACAAAACCAATTGTCGGAACATCATGTTTTACATTACTTGGTAAAGTCGCCATAACGTAGCCGTTTTTATCAATAGTAACTTCAGAAAGCCCAATTTCTTTCAGTTCTTTGACTAACATTTTGGCTAAAACGAGTTGTTTTTTTGTACTTGGTGTAGTTGGCGAATTCGCATCCGATTCAGTATCAATTTTAACGTAACTGATAAAACGGTCAATAATATGTTGCATGAGGTTTTTTTTACAAATATAATTTTTTTTAAGCAGCAGTCATTGCGAAATTTTTTGAAGCATTCTCCTGCTATTCGTTGCAATCTTTTTTTCGTACCTCAAAAAAGGATTTCCTCTTCTATCAGGGCTAGGCACTCTTTTTTTAAATGAATTTAGTTTAAAATAAAATAAAATAAAATGTTTTATTTTAACATCGCCTGTCTTTTACCATAAGTCAAACTTCGCCAAACCCATTCAATCGGACCAAAATTGAAGTACTTGAGCCAAATTGTACTGCCAATAATTTGAAGTATCCATACTATAATTGCGAAAAGTGTATAATAAACCGGACCCACTTTTCCGCCATAATTTAATCCGATACTTAGAAAAACCAAATTACCAATGAGCGAGTGGGAAATATAATTGCTAAAAGCCATTTTACCAACCGGACTTATCTTTACTAATATTTTGTTTCCAATGGAAGTTTGAAAACTCAACATAAACAATCCAACATAAGCCAAAGCCAGTGGTACAACACCAAAAGCATACGCAATGGTTTGGTACCAACCATTTATTTTTAATCTATAATAGCCAGTATCAGATGCAAACATATAGTGTGCTAATATATAATTTGCGGGTATTCCAATTAGTAATCCAAGACCAATAATCCAATATATTGTTTTCCTATTATGCTTTATATTTTTATAAAAATCAGTACGTCCAATTAGATATCCAATCAAAAACATTCCTAAAACTTTTGGTATCCGACTTACAAAAATCAAATGTCCATAGCGATAGAAAACATCACAGGCATTCAATTTGGCAACTTCAAACCAATTGGCCTCTTTGATATAATTTTGATAAGTAGCTTCACTGTTGATTCCTAAAAATTTTCCTTCCAATTGGTTTCCAGTATGAAATAAAAACTCGGCAGGAGCATTCAAAACTGGATAAGTCATTTTTAACCAATACAGTAAAATGGGTAACAGAACGAGTACTGTTGCTGTTATGAGTAAAGTTTTGTTAGAGAATTTCCGAAAAGCCAATAATACAAATCCAACTAAAGCATAAAAAAAAACAATATCACCAATCCAAATGAGCAAATGAAAGGCACCAAGTAAAAGCATAAAAAGTAATCGTCTTCTAATGGTTGCTATCGAATTAACGCCCATTTCGGTGCCTCTTTTTAACTGCAATGCAATTCCCCAACCAAACAATAAACTGAAAATAGAATAAAATTTTCCTTCAATAAACATAGCGTGTAAAAACTCCACTACATCATCCCAACCTTTTAAAATATAGGGACTTACAATTTTTGCGTCACCATTAAATAGACTAAATCCGCCTAAATTGGCGATAAAAATTCCAAGAATGGCAAAGCCACGAAGTGCGTCTAAAAATACTTCTCTTTCATTATTTTTTATTGGTGTAATGTTTTGCATGAGTTAGTTTTTACTAATTTCGACTGTAAAAAATATACATTTCGCTTCCGTTTTTAGCTTCTTTATTTTCATCCCATTCTCTTTTAGCTTTTGCATTTATAGTTGCAGTAATTGGATAGGAAATTAAAGACGGAATCATATAAGCAATCAAAGCTATATAATGTTTTGGTTTTTTGTTTTTAATTGCCTTTATATCTTTATAAAAAGCAAAAGGTCTTTGTAAGTTGGATAAAAATAAAAATTTAGAACGCAATTTTGCTAATTCATTTTTTGCATCTTGGTCAATTCCTTTTTCAGGATTTGCAAATTCTTTTATAAATGTGGCCGATGACTGTGTGATCCATTTTATCGCTCCATGATACTGATTGCTATAAAAATCTTTTTCTAATGTAAATCCGTGTATTTTAATTAAATCGGATGCTCTTTGTGAAGTCAATCGTCGAACATGACCTTCATCTTCAAAGAAAAATCTATTTTCCATTGATGCATTAAAGCCATCAACTCTTAATTTACATAAATTATATTCAAAACTATTTTCATTTCCACAAGGTAAAATATGCAGTATAGATGCTTGTGGTTTTAGATAATCGTTTATTTCAGACATTGCTTTTTCAATATCAAAAACATGTTCCAAAACATGATGTGAAAATAAAAAATCAAATTTCATTTCCGATTTTTGATCATTATCCGAAACAAAAAAAGTGCATTCTGGAAAACGAATTTTAGCATTTTTAACAGCATTTTGACTGATGTCACTTCCGTAAATTTTCCAATTTGGTAAAGCTTGACGCAATAAATCGGTAAAAACACCATTGCCACATCCGTAATCTAACGCTTCACCAGTTTCGGGTAAAGGCAAACTTCTAAGAATTTCAAAAACACGTTGTTTTTTTTCAGTAGGCCATTCATCCATATAGCCTTTTTCATACCGATTTTCATAAAAATCAATCGCTTCTTCTTTTTGGTAAAGTTCTTTCTTCATTACAACATTTTGTATTTCGAATGGTAAATATATTAAAAAGAAAACATCTTCAAACAAAACAAACTAATGTAAGCAATTGGTTTTATTTCTTCATCAAACTAGCTTTGCACTACAAACATTTTTGTTATTTTTGCATAACACATCTAACTAAAATGTATAAACTATTTATTCGACCGTTGCTTTTTCTTTTTGATCCTGAGGAAGTGCATTATTTTACTTTTTCTTTAATTCGTTTTTTTTCTAAAATACCTGGTTTTACTAGGATATTTAAAGCATTGTATTTAGTTGAAGATAAACGTTTGGAAAAGGAAGTTTTTGGATTAAAATTTAAAAATCCTGTTGGACTCGGTGCGGGTTTTGATAAAGATGCTAAACTGTATCACGAATTATCCAATTTTGGTTTCGGATTTATAGAAATCGGAACACTAACGCCAATTGCACAAAAAGGAAATCCGAAAAGACGTTTGTTTCGTTTAAAAAAAAATAATGCAATTATTAACCGAATGGGATTTAATAATGACGGTGTACAAGAAGCTGTACAACGATTAAAAAAGAATAAAAATGTACTAATTGGAGGTAATATTGGTAAAAATAAAAACACACCAAACGAAAATGCAACTCACGATTATGAAATTTGCTTTGATGCTCTTTTTGATTACGTCGATTATTTTGTAGTCAATGTAAGCTCACCTAATACTCCAAATTTACGCGAACTTCAAGAAAAAAAACCGTTAACCGAATTATTGCAAACATTACAAAATAAAAACCTATCCAAACTAAAACCAACCAAAGGCGGAGCCGAACCGAGCGGAGCTAAACCAATTCTCTTAAAAATCGCACCCGATTTAACCAATGAGCAATTGTTAGACATTATCGATATCGTAAACGAAACCAAAATTGCTGGAGTAATTGCAACCAATACAACTATTTCTCGTGATGGATTGCAACCAGAAAGCAATCCCGAAGTTTCACAAGAAATGGGCGGATTATCTGGAAAACCATTGACAAAAAGAGCTACTGAAGTTATCCGTTTTCTTTCTGAAAAAAGCAACAAGTCATTTCCTATTATTGGTGTTGGAGGAATTCACTCTGCTCAAGATGCACTCGAAAAACTCGAAGCTGGAGCTAGTTTAATTCAGCTCTACACCGGATTTATTTATGAGGGTCCAAAATTGGTTCGAGACATTAATAAAGCAATACTTAAAGGACATAAATAAAACTTTGTGTCTTAGTGTCTTTCTGGCAAAACACTTTTCATTATCTTTGACTTCCAATGGAAAAAATCAAAATTATCGAATGTCCACGTGATGCAATGCAAGGTATCAAACTTTTTATTCCTACCGAACGAAAAGTCGATTACATTCAGTCATTACTTCGTGTAGGCTTTGATACAATTGATTTTGGAAGTTTTGTATCTGCAAAAGCGATTCCGCAAATGCAAGATACAGCCGAAGTTTTAGCACAGTTAGATTTGTCACAAACTACCAGCAAATTACTAGCAATTATCGCCAATACTCAGGGCGCACAAGCTACATCGCAATATAAAGAAATCAATTATTTAGGCTTTCCTTTTTCGATTTCCGAAAACTTTCAAATGCGTAATACACACAAAACGATTGCCGAAAGTTTGGTAACACTAAAAGAAATTTTAGAAATCGCAGATCGTTCCAATAAAGAAGTTGTAACCTATATATCTATGGGTTTCGGAAATCCGTATGGCGATCCATGGAATGTAGAAATAGTAGGTGAGTGGACCGAAAAATTATCCAAAATGGGTGTAAAAATTCTTTCGCTTTCCGATACTGTTGGAAGTTCAACACCAGAGGTGATAAGCTATTTGTTTTCTAATTTAATTCCGAAATATCCTCATATCGAATTCGGAGCTCATCTTCATACTACGCCCAATAAATGGCACGAAAAAATTGATGCTGCTTACCTCGCAGGTTGTCGAAGATACGACGGTGCAATTCAAGGTTTTGGTGGTTGTCCGATGGCAAAAGATGATTTAACAGGCAATATGCCAACCGAAAAAATGTTGTCGTATTTTACATCTACAAAAGAAGATACAGGTACAAGTCCAATGAGTTTTGAAAGTGCGTATAATGTTGCTTCTCGTTTGTTTGGTGAGTTTCATTAATTTTCATTGCGAGGTTCGAAGCAATCTCCAGCTATACATTTCAAGTTTTTTCAGTTCCAACTATTTTTGTAAGCTCTAAAAACAGCTTCCTTTGGTCGCTTTTTTACAGCAACAAAAATTAATTTTCTCTTTCAAAAAGCTTTCCATTTCTATCTGGGCTAGGGTAGTGTTCAGTGTTCAGAGTTCAGTGTTCAGAGGTCAGAAAGCAGTATTAATAGTTCTATTGAAATTTAAAACGTCTAAACTAGCCCCGATTGGAGGAAGCACCGCGTGCAACGGAAAGCGGGACGATAAGTTATTGAAAGCAATACATTTCTGCTTCTAATAAAAAAACTGAACACTATATACTGAACACTGAACACTTTTTCACTATATTTGCACGCAATTTAACTACAACTACAATTGCAATGAAAGCACACACTTCAAAAATCGTTGGCGAAGGTCTTACTTACGACGATGTTCTGCTCATACCAAATTACTCTGAAGTTTTACCACGCGAAGTTAACATCCAATCCAAAATATCGAGAAATATTTCGTTAAATGTTCCTGTGGTTTCTGCTGCAATGGACACTGTGACCGAAAGTGCAATGGCAATTGCAATGGCACAAGAAGGCGGAATTGGTGTATTGCACAAAAACATGACTATTGAGCAACAGGCAGCCAAAGTTCGCAGAGTAAAAAGAGCTGAAAGCGGAATGATTATCGATCCAGTTACGTTGCCTTTATCCGCAACCGTTGGCGATGCAAAAATGTTGATGAAAGAACATGGTATTGGCGGAATTCCTGTTGTTGATGAAAACGGAATATTAAAAGGTATTGCTACCAACAGAGATTTGCGTTTCGAAAAAATAAATTCGCGTTCTATTTTAGAAGTCATGACTTCTAAAAATTTAGTTACTGCAGCAGTTGGTACAACATTGCAAGAAGCAGAAGGTATCTTACAAGAAAACAAAATCGAAAAACTTCCCGTTGTCGATAGTAATTATAAACTTGTCGGATTAATTACTTTTAGAGATATTACCAAACTCACGCAAAAACCAAATGCCAATAAAGATAAATTTGGACGTTTACGTGTTGCTGCAGCCATTGGCGTTACAGCAGATGCATTAGAAAGAGCAACAGCTTTAGTAAATGCTGGTGTTGATGCGGTTATTATCGATACAGCTCACGGACACACAAAAGGTGTTGTTGATGTATTGAAATTAGTAAAGTCAAAATTCCCAAACTTGGATATAATTGTTGGTAATATTGCTACTGCAGAAGCGGCATTATATTTAGCAGAAAATGGTGCCGATGGTGTAAAAGTCGGAATTGGACCAGGTTCTATTTGTACCACAAGAGTGATTGCCGGAGTTGGTTTTCCACAATTTTCTGCTGTTCTAGAAGTCGCAGCTGCTTTAAAAGGTACTGGAATTCCCGTTATTGCAGATGGTGGAATTCGCTACACAGGAGACATTCCAAAAGCTATTGCAGCTGGAGCCGATTGTGTAATGCTTGGTTCGCTTTTAGCAGGAACCAAAGAATCACCTGGCGAAACCATTATTTTTGAAGGAAGAAAATTCAAATCCTACCGCGGAATGGGTTCTATTGAAGCGATGGAAGACGGTTCTAAAGACCGTTATTTTCAAGATGTAGAAGACGATATAAAAAAATTAGTTCCCGAAGGAATTGTTGGTCGCGTTCCATACAAAGGAGAATTAAACGAAAGCATGCAGCAATTTGTAGGTGGTTTAAGAGCCGGAATGGGTTATTGTGGAGCGAAAGATATTCCAACTTTACAAGAAACAGGACGATTTGTGAGAATTACTACAAGCGGAATAGGTGAAAGTCATCCTCATAATGTAACGATTACGAAGGAAGCACCGAATTATTCGAGGTAATGATTTAGTGTTTAGTACTCAGTTTTGAGTTTTCAGAATAAAAAATCCATTTCGTCTGAAATGGATTTTTAATGTAATAATCATAAATATATTTACAGTTTAACCAACTTAACAGTTTGTGATTTATTATTATTTAGTTTAGCTAGATAAGTACCGCTTGATAAATTACTAATATCTAAAGAGAATTCATTTGAATTCACTTGTTTCGTTACCACTTCTTGACCTAATATATTATACAATGTTACGCTTTCGATTGTTTCATTCAAGCTGAAATTTACAATATTAATTGCTGGATTAGGATAAAAAGTTACTTCTTGATTAAAAGCTGTTTCAGCAGCACTTAAAGTAGTAGAAGTATTCCAATATACGTTGGTTTTATTTACAAATCCTTGAATAATAATATCTTTTAATCCATCGCCAGTAAAATCATCTATGACACAATCGGCAATATATTCTCCACCCAAAACTTCAGTTTGAACAAATACATTATTACCTGTATTTTGATATACAATATTAAAAATATTAGGCAATCCGCCTGCTTGACTGCCAACTATTAGTAAATCTTGGTCACCATCATTATCTAAATCAGCAAAAGCATTTTTTCCTCCAAAAGTATTTTGAAGATTAGTAGTAGTTTGTGTAAAAAGACCCGATCCATTGTTTGTATATAAAATAGTATTAGCAATACTACCAGCTTGTGAACCAGATACAAGAAAGTCAAGATCGCCATCGTTGTCTGTGTCAGCTACGTCAACATCGTTAGAAGCAACAGGCGCTAATATTGAATTGGTATTTAGTGTAAAATTCCCTAAACCATTATTTTGATACAATTTAATTGATGAAACATTATTTACATCTGTACCCGAAATAATTACATCTTTATCGCCATCATTTTCAATATCAATAAATGCTAGTGCACTAAATTTTACCGCAGTAAAAGCGGTACTACCTTGAGCAGAAAAAACAGCATTACCATTATTTAAATACACATCGGCAACAAAAGAGTTGGTACTGGTTTGTGCAGAAATGATAATATCTTGGTCACCATCATTATCTACATCATCAATTGCTGCTCCGCCACCTACAAATATAGGTAGCGCAGTATTAGCAACTTGGGTAAAAACACCAGTTCCATTATTTCTATAAATATTTGTAAAAATAGCACCAACATTGCTAATGCCAGACAAAAAAAAATCTAAATCATTATCATTATCTAAATCCTTTAAAATAGCAACAGTTGAGGATGCATTGGGAAAAATGGTTGGTGTTTCGGTAAAATTTCCGGTTCCGTTATTGATATACAATTTTGTTACTCTTATAGGGCTTTGACCAGTCATCAATAAATCTTTGTCACCATCGCCATCTACGTCACCACTGGCAAATGAACCTTCATAAACTTCAACTAAGTTAGGTTGCGGACTAGCTAAAGTAAAGTCTAATGTTTGCGAATATCCAAGAATAGTAGTTAGAAGGACAAAATTTAGTAGTAGGATTTTTTTCATAGCGTTTTAATTTTGAGGTTAATATTTACATTTTTATCATTTTAAAAGATTGCGATTTATTATTATTATTTAGTTTTCCAACATAAGTTCCATTTGACAGATTTTTAATATCTAAAACAAATTCAGAGGAATTAACTTCCTGAAATAGAACTTCTTGACCTAAAATATTGTATATTGTTATATTTTCAATTCTATCTTTAGAAGAAAAATTAACTACATCTATTGTAGGATTTGGGTAAAATGAGAATGAATTACTATCGAAATCGGAGGTTGAAAGTGAAGTATTTTCAAATACACGAGCATGACCAGAATCAACTCCACTACCATCATTAGAAGTTGCACCAATTAATACTCTAGAACCATTTTGGGAAATTGCTACTGAAACACCACTTAAATCTCCGTTGGCAACTCCCGAAATTGGGCTATTTACAAGTGTCCATGTGCCATTTTGGTTTTCAAATATATAAGTACGTCCTTTGTTAAAACCATCTACACTATTAAATCTAGCTCCAACTGCTAAAAACGAACCACTACCTGATAAACTAACTGACGCACCAAAATCATCTCCTAGATTTTGACTTAAGAGTGTATTACCCAATTGTGTCCAAGTTCCATTAACCAATTGATAAACTTTTACTTGATTGGCACTATATGAGCCTATAGCTAAAATAGTTCCAGAGCTTGATAAACTCACTTTAGTTCCAAATTCATCATTTACAAATGAACCGAAGATAGTACTTCCAAGTTGTACCCATTGATTGCCAATAAATTGATATATTTTTACTCTTCCTATATTGGTTGGAGGTACAATACCAGGGTTGCCCGTTTGGCCTATTGCAATTATATTTCCATCGTCAGACAGGCTTACACTTTCTCCAAACTTTATTATCGAACCATCACCATTAATATCTCCTCCTTTTTGAACCCAACTGTTATTTTGTTGTTCAAACACTCTAACAATTCCAATAAATTGTTGCACACCATTTACAGGTGAGTTTGGCGCACCAAAGGCTACAACAGAACCGTCAGCTGATAAATCGACAGTTCTTCCAGCAAAAGCTGATGCATTATTTCCATATAAATCTTGACCTACTTGTGACCAAGTATTATTTATGTTTCTAAAAACCCTAACTTGTCCTGAAGTGTAACCTAAATCATTGTTAAGAGGTTCGCCAATTGCGACTAAAGAACCATCTGATGATAAACTCACAGATTGCCCAGTTTGATCGCCACCTGATTCTCCATTTAGATCGGCACCAATTTGTGACCAAACACCATTTACATATCCAAATACTCTTACTTGTCCAGACCCATTTCCATTACTGTCATTAGCATTCGCCCCCACTGCCACAATTAAACCATCAGCAGATATTGCAGTTGAATAACCGAATTGATCTCCAGCCGCTTGTCCATTGATAGAATTACCTAATTGGCTCCATTGACCGAAACAAATAATTGGAAATAAAGTTAAAATTGAGATTATTTTTTTCATACCTTTAATATTATAGGATTATTTAAAGATCAAATATCAAAATTTACAGTGAATATTAATTCACGTCTAGCCGTGAAAAGCCATTTTATATATGTTTTTCTATGAATTATTAGAAAATTGAATCGCTTTTCTAATCAAATCGGTTTTTTTGTATTTGGATTCGCCAATTTCAAAATACTCATACATTCTTCGTAATGATGAACCAATTCCGTCAATACTCAAAAAAATTTGGGAAGCAATTTCTTTGTTTGAACTAACTGGATTTTGTAATAAAACGTTTAAAACACTCCAATCGGTTTCATTGAGTTTTCGGTTTACAGATGTTTCTATATTTGTTCGATTCAATTCAAAAATTTCAGAAGCATCAGCAGTAATTATTGCGCCGCTTTTTTTAAGTTTTTCAATTTCTTCAACCAATGCTTCTCTTTCCTTTCTGTTAGCAATACTTTTTTTCCTTGCAAAGAAGTAAATGATAAAAACTAAAAGCAAGCCTATTAAAATTACAAGTACTAGTTTAATTAATTGCCCTCTTTTTAACTCTTTTTCTGATTTTTGAAACGATTGTTTGGTTTTAGAAAGTGCTATTTTATATTCCTGATTAACCGCTTCTTTTATTAACTCTAAATTGCTTTGCTCTATTACGACACTGTCATTATAAACAACGTATTTTTCATACATTTGGTGTGAAAGATCAATTTTATTAGTTTTTTTATAGCATTTATACAATAAATTATAAAGATTAGCTTTTGAATTGATAGTTGAATCTGAACCTAGCATAGCTAATGCTTCTTCGGCTATTTGAGTAGCTTTTATTATGTCTGTTTCTAAATACAGTTCGGCTAAAAAAATCTTGTTTTCCATAACAAGAACAGTATTGCCTAATTTTTGATTTAATGCTAGACTCTTTTTTATGTTAATAAAAGAATTATCTTTTTTATTTGTTTTTTGGTATATTTTTGCCAGTAAAGCATAACAAATTGAAGAACCAATTACATCATTATTTACTTGAAATGTTTTTAATGAATTTTCTGTTAGTTCAATAGCTTTTTTGTATTTCTTTTTTTCAAAGTAAACAAGTGCAATACGAAAATTAATACTAGCAATATTGATTATTTTTTTTTGTTTTTTAAATACTAATAATCCACTTTCAAAATAAAATAGAGCTAAATCGTAATTTTTCAAATTCAAATATGTTATTCCTATATTTACTAAAACAGTAGCTTTTCTTAGTTCTTCTCCTGAGGATTTGAATATTTGTAAGGCATAATTGTTGTATCTTAAAGTTTCAACATATTTATTTTGCATGTTATAAATATTACCTAGTATAGAATATAAAGTTGCAAGTTTTACTTTATCGTTTAAAGTAGTTTGAATTTGTATCGCTTTTTTTATACTTTCAATTGCATTTTTTGCATTACTTTTATAACTATAGGCAATGCTTTTTTCTTCTAAAGCATTTACTATTTCTATTTTATTATTCTTGTTTTTGGCTAATTCAAAATGAAAATCGGTAAGTTTAATTACATAATCTGGTTGAGAGTATGTGTTTTTTATATAAAACTCGTTTAGGGCATTAAATCTCGTAGAATCAGCATTTTTAACATTTTCCCAAATAGCTTTTAAATCAACAGACTTGTTTTGCGCAACAAAATTATTAGTTGAGAAAATGAAAAGAAATACGATTTTTAAAAAACTATTTTGACTCATATCCTAATAATTAAATCCCAAGATAATTACTCGGAGTAATCTGCATCAATTCGGCTTTAATTTCATCCGAAACATTTAGCGTTTGTATAAAATTATGAATCGCTTCTTTATTAATAATAGTATTTGTTCTCGTTAAATCTTTCAAAGCTTCATACGGATTCGGATAACCTTCTCTTCGCAAAATGGTTTGAATCGCTTCGGCAACAACCGCCCAGTTTTTTTCTAAATCTTCAGCGAATTTGGGTTCGTTTAAAACTAATTTATTCAAACCTTTTAAAGTGGCTTCAAATGCAATTAATGTATGTCCAATTGGCACGCCAATATTCCGTAAAACGGTACTATCGGTTAAATCGCGTTGCAATCTTGAAATAGGAAGTTTGGCTGAAAGGTGTTCGAAAATAGCATTGGCAATTCCTAAATTTCCTTCCGAGTTTTCAAAGTCAATCGGATTTACTTTATGTGGCATTGCCGACGAACCAATTTCTCCTGCTTTGATTTTTTGTTTGAAATAATCCATTGAAACATAGGTCCAAATATCTCTATCTAAATCCATTACAATGTTGTTAATACGTTTTAAAGCATCAAAAAACGCTGCGAAATGGTCGTAATGTTCAATTTGTGTGGTAGGAAAGGAGTGATGTAATCCTAAAATGTCTTCCACAAAATCAGTTCCGAATTTTTTCCAATCTACATTTGGATACGCCACATGATGCGCGTTGTAATTCCCAGTGGCACCACCAAATTTTGCAGCAAACGGAATGTTGAATAACAAACGCATTTGTTCTTCCAAGCGTTCTACAAAAACCAGGATTTCTTTTCCTAATCGAGTAGGAGAAGCAGGTTGTCCGTGGGTTCTAGCTAACATTGGAATGTCTTTCCATTCGATACTTAACTCCTTTAATTTGGCAATTAATGCTATTAAAGATGGTAAATAAACGTTTTCAAAGGCTTCTTTTGTCGATAAAGGAATGGCAGTATTATTTATATCTTGTGAAGTCAATCCGAAGTGAATAAACTCTTTATAATTTTCTAAACCTAAACTATCAAATTTAGTTTTGATAAAATATTCTACGGCTTTAACATCGTGGTTGGTGGTTTTTTCACTTTCTTTTATCCAATGGGCATCAGCAGTAGAAAAGTGAGTATAAATTTTACGTAGTGCATCAAAAACCGATTTATTTACGCCTGAAAGTTGAGGTAAATTGGCTTCACATAAAGCAATAAAATATTCCACTTCAATTAAAACTCTATATTTTATTAATGCTTCTTCGGAAAAATAAGGCGATAAGGAAACAGTTTTGTTTCGATACCTTCCATCAATTGGAGAAATTGCATTTAATTCAGATAATTGCATGATGTTGTGTTGTTGTTTAAAAGTGCAAATTTAGGCAATACAATTCAGAATACAGAATATAGAACATAGAAAATAGATTAAAATTCTAAATAGAAAATCTTTGTTTTATATTCTCTTATCTATTCTTTTTTAGTTAATTTATCTCTCAAATAGGGAACACCTTCAGAAGCATTCATCGGAATAATTTCTAACGGATTTACCAAATCATAAATGGTAGCAGGATTTGGATCGATATAAAAAACTGGAATTGAAGGATTTGCATAATGCAGTAATCCTGCGGCAGGATAAACTTGCATTGATGTACCAATTATGACTAAATAATCTGCTTGTTGAACAATTTCAATGGCTTCATTTAAGGCAGGAACCTCTTCGCCAAACCAAACGATATGCGGACGCAATTGATTTCCGTTTGAGTCAAAATCGTTTAAATTTAAATCGGTTTTCCAATCTAAAATTTGTATTGGTGGATTTTTATCACTTCGTACTTTTAATAATTCACCATGAAGATGTAAAATTTTTGAACTTCCTGCTCTTTCGTGTAAATCATCTACATTTTGTGTTATAATTTGAACATCAAAATCGATTTCTAATTCGGCAAGAACTTCATGACCATGATTTGGAACAACTTCAAACAATTGTTTTCGCCTTTGGTTGTAAAAATCTAAAACCAATGCCTTGTTTTTGTGCCAACCTTCTGGCGTTGCAACATCCATAACATTGTGACCTTCCCATAGTCCGCCAGCATCACGAAAGGTTTTTACGCCACTTTCTGCAGAAATTCCTGCGCCTGTTAGAATTACTAATTTCTTTTTCATAAAATTGGAACGCGGATGACGCAGATTAGACTGATTTTCACGGATTTTTGTTTATTAATTTAATACTATAAAATTAATGAATTTACATTAAAGAAATGATTACTTTAATTAAATCTTGTTTTACTATTTTTGCTAAAAGATTTTATCAAATGATCGATTTAGAGTACTTAGCCTATTTAGAAGAAATGCTCACCGAAAATAGAAAGCAACGTTTTTTAGAAGTGTTAAAAAACAGAACAAATCATTTTACCATTGCTGTTGAAGACATCTTTCAGTTTCACAATACAAGTGCAGTTATGCGTAGTTGCGAGGTTTTTGGAATACAAGAATTGAATATTGTAGAACAGCGATTTGGAAAAAATATTGATAAAGAAATCGCCATGGGAGCTCAAAAATGGGTTGATATTAATAAACATGAAACCATCACAAATTGTATTGATGATTTGAAATTAAAAGGATATCAAATTATTGCTACAACGCCACACAATAATTCGTGTTTGTTGCACGAATTTGATGTCACTAAAAAAAGCGCGTTCTTTTTTGGAACTGAAAAAGAAGGTTTGTCGGATGATGTTATGAGTCGAGCTGATGGATTTTTAAAAATTCCGATGGTAGGATTTACCGAAAGTTTGAATATTTCGGTTTCGGCTGCAATTATTATCCAAGATTTGACTAATAGATTACGTCAATCGAATGTGAATTGGCAATTGTCAGAAGAAGAAATTTTGGTAAAAAGATTGCTTTGGGCGAAAAATACTATAAAGGATATAAAGCGGATTGAGGAACGGTATTATAGTAATCAGTAATCTGTGTTCAGTGTTCAGTGTTCAGTGTTCAGTTCAATATTTTAGTATCCCGAATATAAAAAAATCCTTAACTAATGACTAATTAAGGATTTTGTGTTTTTTACGAACTTTTACTGCCAACTGAACACTGAGCACTGCAAACTACTTCTTCTTCAACACCTTATATTCTTCATAACATTGACTAATCGCATCCATAATCTGTAAATCGTTTGCGGTTTCAATAAATGATTGGGAATAGCTACAATGTTGCAAAATTTCAGGAATATCATTTTTATCAATTCCGAGTAAAACAGCTATGGTTTCTCTATCAAATTTAGATTCTAACAATCGTCGAACAGTGTCGTCTTTCCGCATTTCTTTTAACTTTTTTAGTTCTTTTGGTTTTTTCCCAAAGAAATTATAAAGCATGTCGGCGGGATTAAAAATGGAATTCATTACTCGTGAAAAAGCTTTAGGAGAATTTTCACCCATTTCATAAGCACTTGGTAAACCTGAAATACTGTAACGGAAATTTTCTTGCTCTGGAATTAATTTAGTATCAACTTCAAGGTAACCAGTTAGTGTGTATCGTTTAATAATAACTTCTTCTAGCGCAATTGCTTTCTCGGTTAATTGAATTTTAGAAGTACCATTTTTTACCCAATCATTAGTCACTTTAACTTTTATCGATTGAAATCCAATACAAGTTATGTGTAAAGTATCTGTTGGTGAAGCCTCAATTTCAAAATATCCAGTTGTATTTGAAATAGTTCCTTTGACTTTATTTATGTTGATAACGTTAACATTAGACAAAGGAAAAAGTGTATTGTCGTTTACTATTATGCCAGAAACTTTTTTTAAAGTCGAGTTTTCTTGAGCTGACAAAGCGAGAGAAAATAATAAAAACAAAAAAGCTACACTATATTTCATAATTAAATTTGATGGTTTAAAAGTAATAAACCTTTTAAAATATATTGTAGCTTCCGTAAATAATTATAAGAAAATTAACAAAATAATATAGTTAATTAACTTCTTCTAGGTCTTCTTTCTCTTGGAGTTTCTGATGAACCTTCTGAGCGTCTTGGTGCTCTATCAGAAGTTCCTTCTGAGCGACGTGCTGGTCTTTCAGATGAAAATCCGCCAGTTCCACTAGTTCTTGGAGTTGAACTTCTAGATTCGTTTCTTCCTCCACCAAAACCGCCTTCTCTTGGTGCTGAACCTCTTTCGATTTTTGGACCGAAACCTCCGCTTCTTGGAGCAGCATTTCTTTCGCCTCTGAATCCGCCAGAACTTCTTCCGCCACCAAAACCACTAGAACTTCTTCCGTTATGATCACGTCTTTCGCGGCTTCCACCATCATTTTTAGAAATTTCAATATTAATTCTTCTTCCGTTCATGTCAAAACCATTAAGAATTGACATTACTTTATCAGTATGTTCTCCATCTGTATTGAAGAAAGAGAAACCTTCTTTTACGTCAACTTTAAATACATCATCACGACCTAAATCTAATGTATCTTTTAAGAAATCTTTCAATTGCATCCAATCAAAATCGTCTCTAGAGCCAATGTTGATAAAATAACGAACAGGATCTCCAGCTCTAATTTCTCTTGGCTCAGAACTTCTTTCGCTTCTTTCACTACTTTTTTCACCTGATAAATCACGTTTCTTTTTATAATAAGCAATAAATCGGTTGAACTCTACAGAGACCATTTTTTTAATCAACTCTTCTTTGGATAAACCATCGAGAACTTCGTTGATTGCAGGAAGATAGTTGTCAATTTCATGATCTACTTCGGTGTCTTTAATTTTATTAGCTAAATGTAACAATTGAATTTCACAAATTTCTATTCCAGATGGAATTGTTTTTTCTTGAAATTTTTGTTGGATAATTCTTTCGATAGATGAAATTTTACGCAATTCACTTTTAGTGATAATTACGATAGAAGTTCCTAATTTTCCAGCTCGACCTGTACGACCAGAACGGTGTGTATAAGTTTCGATTTCATCAGGCAATTGATAATTTACAACGTGTGTAATACTATCAACATCAATTCCACGTGCAGCAACATCAGTTGCAACTAGCATTTGAATTTGACGACCTCGGAACGATTTCATAACGCCATCACGTTGTGCTTGCGATAAATCGCCGTGTAAGGCAGCAGCACTATAACCGTCTTCAATTAGTTTTTCGGCAACTGCTTGTGTATCACGTTTAGTTCTACAAAAAACTACAGAAAAAATATCTGGATTAGCATCTGCTAAACGCTTTAAAGCTTCATAACGATCACGAGCATTCACACAATAAAATTCGTGAGAAACGGTTGCAGTTCCAGAATTTTTACTACCAACTGTAATTTCAGCTGGTTCATGCATGAATTTTTTAGCAATACGAGCTACTTCTGCAGGCATAGTTGCTGAGAATAACCAAGTATTTTTCTCGTCTGGAGTATCAGATAAAATGGATACAATATCTTCATAAAAACCCATATTCAACATTTCATCGGCTTCATCAAGAATACAAAAGTTAATGTTTTTAATGTTTACCAATCCACGATTGATCATGTCTTGCATTCTACCAGGAGTTGCCACAATAATTTGTGCTCCACGTTTAATATCTCGGGCTTGTTCTGTAATGCTTGCACCACCATAAACTGCCACTGTATGTAAACCCTTTACATATTTTGAGTATTGTTTAATCTCGTTGGTGATTTGTAAGCATAGCTCACGCGTTGGTGATAAAATTAACGCTTGTGTACTTCTGTCTTCAGCATCAATTTTTTGAATTAGTGGAAAACCAAAAGCTGCCGTTTTCCCTGTACCTGTTTGTGCTAAAGCTACTAAGTCTGTGTTTTGTTCCAATAGTACTGGAATCGCTTTTTCTTGCACTTCTGACGGATTCTCAAATCCTAGATCTTTGATCGCCAGCAGTAACGATTCATTCAGACCTAATTGTTCAAATTTGTTCATTATTTATTTTTAAATTCGGTGCAAAGGTAGGTTATAAAAACGGTTTAAACTAATTTGTTATCTGCTGATAATTAATAAGTTAACTTTTTATCACGAACTGACTGAGTTAGTGAGTGACTGAGTTGTTGAGCTTGAATGCTTAAATAGATAAAAAATTAACTAATTTTCTAACTGCAATTCCTCTATGGCTAATAATTGATTTTTCTATCAAAGTTAATTCAGCAAATGTCTCGGAGTAACCATCCGCTATGAAAATAGGATCGTAACCGAAACCATTTGTGCCTTTTTTTTCGTCGGTAATTTTGCCATTTATGATTCCTTTAAATAAATGTTGTTCTCCATCTATATTTAAACAAATAACTGTTTTGAAATTCGCTTTTTTATTAACTTTATCTTTTAAATTTAATAACAGTTTAGACATATTGTTAGCATCGTTTTTTGGTTCGCCAGCATATCGAGCTGAAAAAACACCTGGTTCACCATTTAGGACATCGACTTCCAAACCCGAATCATCTGCAAAGCAATTGAGTCCGAATTTTTGAGTTACATAATTGGCTTTTAAGATAGCATTCCCTTCAATAGTGTTTTCCGTTTCTGGTATTTCTTCAAAGCAACCAATGTCTTGTAAACTAATAATTTGAATGGTTGCGGGGAGCAATTGTTGGATTTCTTTAATTTTATTGTAGTTATTGGATGCGAAGACGAGTTTCATAAATTTTAGTATTGCCAACAAAAATATGAAATTTGTATTTCAATTAAATACTTATTAACACTTTTTAAAAACACGTAAAACTACGTAGTTGGATGTGAAAAAAGTGAATTAAATTTGGAGTGACTAAAAACGTAATACAAGGCATTCTTTACTACTTCATTACTTAATTGTAGGTTTTATAAATTTGTTTGAGTTTATTTATATTTTATCTAAAGAATAACTTTGTTACAATAAACGTTATAAAAGCAACTTGTGTAAGGTTGCTTTTTTTTTAACTCAGCCGCAATCTCACAAATACATGTTTAATTCCTTTTTTGTCCGATTCGCGTTCGTCAATTTCTAGAATATCAGATAGTGATTTTAACAAAGGCGTTAACTTTGTAAAACCATAATTTCTGGGATCGAATTCGGGTTTTTTCTTTACGATGAGATTTCCTACATCACCAAGAAACGCCCAACCATCGTCGTCGCCAATAGCATCAAGAGTGTCTTCGATAAGTTCAATAGTTTTGTTGTCAATTTTGTTAACTATTTCTTTTTCGATTTCTATTGCAAAAGGTTTTTTAGAATCTGTTTTTGTAGCTGGTTTTGGTACTTTAGCACCGCTTTGTTCAACTCTTCCTCGTGTTTTTTTAATAGCACCTTCTAAAACTTCAATATAAATAAATCGATCACAGGCTACAATAAAAGCACTTGGTGTTTTCTTTTCGCCAATTCCAATGACTTTCATTCCAGATTCACGCAATCTAATAGCGAGACGTGTAAAATCGGAATCGCTCGACACAATACAAAATCCGTCTACTTTATCAGAATACAACAAATCCATTGCATCGATGATTAAAGCCGAATCGGAGGAATTTTTCCCAACGGTGTAACTGTATTGTTGAATTGGTGTAATGGCATGTTCTAACAAAACCGATTTCCAACCATTGGCGTTTGGTTTGGTCCAATCGGCGTAAATTCTTTTGGTTGTTGGTGTTCCGTATTTTGCGATTTCTTCCATCATTCCTTTTACATTACTATAAGGAACGTTGTCGGCATCTATGAGTACGGCGAGTTTTAATTCTTTTGTATTTTGTGACATGGTTGTTTGTTCTTTGTTCAAAGTTCTTTGCTGAATATTGAATATTGAATATTGAAATTGAAACCCAAAGATACAAACTTTCTCGATACTACGATTTTCTAGCCCAGATGGAAATGGAAACCCTTTTTGAAAAAGCGACTATTTTTTGTTAACCTTGCAGAACGACAGCAGGAGTTACGGCAAGGTTTTACAAAAAAAGAAGCTATAGAAAAAGGTTGTAAAGAACAGCTGGAGTTGGCTACAAATTGCTTCGTTCCTCGCAATGACAAATTCGCAATGACGGCTTCAAAAAATAATTTTGATTTAGATAAGATTTTAAAGTATAAATAATTAATTTTGCAACTTGAAAAAAATACAATTTTACAACTTGTACTTATGGTAAAAGATTTATTCGAAAGAATTCAAAACAATAAAGGACCACTTGGAAAATGGGCATCGCAAGCCGAAGGATATTTTGTTTTTCCGAAACTAGAAGGCGAATTAGGTCCGAGAATGCAGTTCCAAGGTAAAAATATTTTGAATTGGAGTTTGAATGATTATTTGGGTTTAGCCAATCATCCAGAAGTAAGAAAAGCCGATACAGATGCTGCGATTCAATATGGTGCAGCGTATCCAATGGGCGCGCGAATGATGAGTGGACATACCGAAGCTCACGAACAATTAGAGAAAGAATTAGCTGCTTTTGTGATGAAAGAATCGGCTTATTTATTGAATTTTGGATACCAAGGAATTTTATCAACAATTGACGCATTAGTTACTAAAAATGATGTAATTGTTTACGATGTTGATGCACATGCTTGTATTATTGATGGCGTTCGTTTGCATATGGGAAAACGTTTTACTTACCGTCATAATGATTTGGAAAGTATGGAAAAAAACCTGCAACGTGCAACCAAATTAGCTGAAGAAACTGGTGGTGGAATTTTATTTATTACCGAAGGTGTTTTCGGAATGCGAGGACAACAAGGTAAATTAAAAGAAATAGTTGAATTTAAGAAAAAATACAATTTCAGATTATTAGTTGACGATGCACACGGATTTGGAACTCTAGGAAAAACGGGAGCGGGAGCGGGAGAAGAGCAAGGTTGCCAAGATGAAATTGACGTTTATTTTTCGACTTTTGCAAAATCGATGGCAAGTATTGGTGCATTTATTGCTGCGGATAAGGATATTATTGATTATTTGAAGTACAATTTACGTTCACAAATGTTTGCTAAAGCATTGCCAATGATTCAAACTGTTGGTGCTTTGAAACGTTTAGAGTTATTGCGAAATCATCCAGAACTGAAAGACAAACTATGGGAAAATGTAAATGCATTACAAGCAGGTTTGCGTGCTAGAAATTTTAATATTGGCGATACCAATACTTGTGTAACTCCAGTTTATTTGGAAGGAAGTGTGCCAGAAGCTATGGTTATGGTAAATGATTTAAGAGAGAATTATGGTATTTTTTTATCGATTGTAATATATCCGGTTATTCCTAAAGGGATTATTTTATTGCGAATGATTCCAACTACTTCACATACTTTAGCAGAAATTGATGAAACATTAACTGCTTTTGAAGCGATACGTGAGAAATTAGTTAATGGAACGTACAAGGAAATTGCGAGTAGAACAACAGTTGATTTAGATGCTTAAATAGGTTGTAGTCGCAGTCCAGTTTTCAGTTTCAATGGAATAGAATATAAAAGAATCCATTCATTAATTTGAGTGGGTTTTTTGTTTCGGTTTTAAACTGAAAACCGAGACTGAAAACTATCAAAGCTCTTTTCTATACGTTCTTCTTCTTCTAAAAATAACAGGTTCAAAGTGTTTCCATAAATTTTGAATAGCTAGATTGTCTTCTAATTCGGGTGTGCGAATACAATTTAATATTCCTTTTTCGATAAATGAATTATAACATTCATTAAAAATAATGGCGGTAACACCTTTATTTTGGTAATGTGGATCAACACCAATTAAATAAAATAAAACTTCTTTACTTTCTTTTTTTGCTTTTAATAAATGATAAAACCCAAATGGAAATAATTTGCCTTTCGCTTTTTGTAACGCTTCTGAAAAACTTGGCATCACAATACTAAAAGCAACCATATTATTGTCTTTATCCATGACAAATTTAATATATTCAGGATTTATAAAACTAATGTACTTTTTTTTGAAATATTCTTTTTGAGTATCCGTAATTGCGACAAAAGAAGAAAGATTAGCATACGAATTGTTAAACAAATCAAACATCTTGTCAACATAAGGCATAATGGCTTCCGTTTTGGTAAAATTTAACGGTGTAAGTTGGTAGCGTTTTTTAATTAACTCTTGAATCCTATAAAAAAATTCGGGTTTAACATTTTTGAACGGAAATTTGCTTTCGATGTATTCTTTTTCTTTAAAATAACCCAATTGTTCTAAATGTTTTGAATAATATGGGTAATTGTACCAAGTAATCATAGAACCAATTTCGTTAAATCCTTCGGTTAAAACCCCAACTTTATCTAAGTTAGAAAATCCCATTGGACCTTCAACATGATCTAAATTATTTTTATAACCGAGTTCGTATACTTTTTCCAACAACGCTTTTGTAACACTAACATCATCAATAACATCCCACCAACCAAAACGAACTTTTCTCTTTTTTTGATTATTGACTTCATCCCAATTAATAATAGCTGCTATTCTGCCAACTAAAGTATCGTTTTTGTATGCTAAATAAAAATAAGCTTCTGCCGTTTCAAATGCGGGATTTTTAGTTTTATCGAAGGATTCTATTTCTTCTTGAATTAAAGGAGGAACCCAATAAGGATGGTTTTTATATAATGAAAACGGAAATTTCACATAGTCAGAAATTAACTTTTTTGAATTGGCTTCTTGTATTGTAATCATTATTTAAGGTTTTACAACTTCAACTTCATCTAAACGTTTTTTCATTTTTTCTTTCTCTTTTTCTTTCTTTGTTTTGCCTTTCTTTTTATCTTCTTTTTTATCTCTCAATACAACATCTTTATATTTGGTATCTGAACGCCATGATATTCCAATACCACCAAAAAAAAGGGCAGGTGTATTTTTGATATTTTTACTTATTGATGCATCAATTTGCATATCATCAGAAAGTAAAAAAGCAGCTCCACCTGAAAAAATACCATCGGCATAAAAATCACCTTGAATGGCTTTATTTTCTAAAAATACTGACCATTTTTCATTGATTCCTTTTGTCATTGTAAGAATATATCCATAGGATACTCTTGGAGTAGATATTTTATCCATAAAAATATTAGAAGTTAATACATAACTTTTGCCAAAAATATTTTGTGTAATTAGCATAACTTTTGGACTAATTATACTACCACTATCTAAATTTTCATTGTATGCATTTGTAAAATTTAAATTCGTTCCAGCATAAACAGAAACCGCTGGAATAAATTGTTTCCAATTAAATTTATGATTTGCTTTCCAACTGTAAATGTTTATTTTTTCTTTTGCATTTTTAAACGGATCGTAGATTAAATATTTAAAACCTAAAGTAGTTGTTCGTAAACCAGATCTTTTTACAGTATTATCCCCAATTGTATATTTGTCAATTTGAAAACTAAAATCGGTAATAAACTCTAATTGTTCTTTAAAAATCCCATAACGTAAAGCAAAATCAATAATTGGTCCGCTTGCTTTGTAGTCTAATACACTATGTTTTTCATTAAAATAATTTAAACCACTTTCTAATTGTATTACACTTTTTCCGACTGCAAATGCCGACATCGATTCGCTAGGTCTATTAGAATTTATTATGTCGGTATGTTGTGAAAAAATAATTTGAAAAACGAATATGAAAATGATTATACTGACTTTTCTTTGTTTCATTTGTAGCTATTTATAGTTCCAGAATTTGAAAGTTCTTCAAAAGTACTATTTTTATTATTTATTTAAGAAGGATTCTATTTTTTAAATATCAGAATTTAGTATTTTTGTTAATTAATAATAGTACTATGCAAGAAGCATCATTTAATGGACTTTTTAGAGCGATACTTTGGATATTCGCTTTTTATTTCATTTTCAAATTTTTAGCACGATTGTTTTTACCAGTAATTGTGAAAAAAGTAGCTCGCAAGGCAGAAGAACAATTCAAACAACAATATCAAAATCAACAAACTACAGCTAATTCCTCACCAATTTCCAACTCAGAAACCCGAGACGCATCCAAGCAGAGAGGAGATAAACCTCGTGAATGCAAAAAAGTAGGCGAGTACATCGATTATGAAGATATTAATTAACTTTCAGATTCAAGTTAATTATTAATTGAATCGAGAATCTAAAACCAAAAATTTTAATTACATGAAGCAAATTCAAAAGTTATATCCTCATTTTTTAGCCGTAAGCGGTTTTGTTGTAATTGCTTTAATTTATTTTTATCCTGTTCTTCAAGGTAAAAAAATCTACCAATCAGATATTGTTCAGTATACTGCAATGGCAAAAGAACAAAATGATTTTAGAGCCGAAGAAAAAAGTGAACCTTTTTGGACCAATTCAGCTTTTGGAGGAATGCCAACCTACCAATTAGGAGCAAAATATCCTAATGATTATATTGGTCATTTCGATGATGTTTTGAGGTTTTTACCTCGACCAGCCGATTATTTATTTCTCTATTTCATAGGATTTTACATTTTACTTTTAGTATTAAAAACAGATCCTCTAAAAGCCTTTTTTGGAGCATTAGCATTTGGATTATCTACTTATTTAATTGTTATTTTAGGTGTTGGTCATAATGCCAAAGCTCACGCCATTGCTTATATGCCTTTGGTAGTTGCTGGTGTACTTTTGGTTTTTAAAAAGAAGTATGTTATCGGTGGTTTACTTACAATGATTGCGGTTGCTTTAGAAATCAATGCGAATCATTTTCAAATGACTTATTATTTATTGTTTTTATTATTATTTATTGGAGTTTATTATGCTTACCAATTTATTAAAAATAAAGAAATAAATGAATTAATGAAAGTTGTTGGTGTTTTTTCAATTGCATTAATTTTTGCTATTGGTACAAATGCCTCAAGCCTTTTAGCAACAAAAGAGTTTGCTAATTTTAGTATTCGTGGAAAAAGCCAACTTACTTTTAATGCCGATGGAAAAAAGAAAACCGAAAACACAGCATTATCAAAAGAATACATTACTGAATACAGTTACGGAATTGCCGAAAGTTTTAATTTAATTGCTCCACGTCTTTTTGGTGGAGGAAATAGCGAAAAATTAAATGAAGATTCGAGTGTTTACAGCTTTATGTTAAACTATGGTGCATCACCAGAAGAAGCACAACAATTTACCGAAAGTTATGGATTAACTTATTGGGGAAATCAACCAATTGTTGCTGCACCAGCATATATTGGCGCAATTGTTTTCTTTCTTTGTGTACTCGGTTTGTATCACGATAAACGCAAAATAAAATATGTTTTTCTTGTTGGTGCTCTATTTTCGTTAGTTTTATCATGGGGAAAAAACTTTTCGGTGATTACCGATTTCTTTATCGATTTTGTTCCGATGTATGACAAGTTTAGAGCCGTTTCATCCATCCAAGTTCTATTAGAATTGTGTGTTCCAGTTATAGCAATTATGGGATTTCAATCGTTTTTTACTACTGATAAAGAAAAACAATGGACAAGTTTGTGGAAGGCTGCTGCAACTTCTTTAGGATTAATTATTGTATTGTTTTTGTTCAGAAGTTCTTTTGATTTTGCAGGATCAATGGACGGACAATTACTGAAAATTTTTAGTGAAGGTCAAGATAAATCCTTCGGAATAAATTTCTTAGATGCTTTAAAAGAAGACAGAGTTTCACTTTATAAAGCCGATTTATTACGTTCCGGTTTTTTTATTCTTTTAGTTGCATTTGCATTATATTTATATGTAAAAAATAAATTGGCTTCAATAACAACGGTTATTATTGTTGGATTATTGATGGTTACCGATTTGTTTATGGTTGATAAAAGTTATGTAAGTAAAAAAGATTTTGTGAGTGCTAGAGAAGTAGATATTCCGTTTGAAGCTACTACCATTGATAATCAAATTCGTAAAGATTCTACCATTTTTCGTGTTCTAGATGTAGGCGGTTTTTTAAATGCTAGAGCGTCCTATTTTCATAAATCACTAGGAGGATATAGTGCTGTTCGACCAATGCGAATGCAAGAATTATTCGATTATCAAATCGTTAATAATAATGTAGAAGTATTGAATATGCTGAATGTGAAATACTTAATTCAAACCAATGAAAAAGGAGAAGAATTTCCAATGGCAAATCCAGAAGCGAATGGAAATGCATGGTTTGTTAAAGAATTGAGAATGGTAAATTCTGCTGATAATGAAATGAAAGCTTTAGATAAATTGGAAACCAAAAATGTGGCTGTTCATCAAAATGATCCATCTGACAAATCTATTTCAGCACAAAAATTTGAAAAAGACAGTTTAGCTACAATTAAATTAACGGTTTTTAAACCAAATCATCTAAAATACATTTCTAATAATACCAAAAATGGTTTTGCAGTTTTCTCTGAAATGTACTATAAAAACGGTTGGAAAGCTACTATTGATGGAAAAGAAGCCAACATTTTAAAAGTAAACTATACTTTAAGAGGTTTGTCAATTCCAGCAGGAAAACACAACATCGAATTCAAATTTGAACCTCAAGTTGTAAAAACAGGAAGTACTATTGCATTGATTAGTTCAATTGGAATGATATTACTTTTAGTTGTTGGAATTTATTTTCAGAATAAGAAAGTAAAAAATAGCATATTATAATTATTTGTAAATTTGAGGAACTTATTTTTTAAAAATGGAAAAAGTCAAATTAAATCATGCTCATCCCAAATTAATGGAAGCAAGACATTTAGCGGAAGCAAGACAATTAACTTATCAACAGCGTTTTGAAAAATTGATTTCTTTAATTGAAGTTTCATTCCTGTTGAAAAACGCTAAAAAATATTCAAAATAAAATAATTTGAAATGAATGATGAAATAATCAATGTTTGGAAATATTTATCATTAAACAAAGTTAATTATTTAACGATTGGTGGTTTTGCTGTAAATATTTATGGATACGGAAGAAATACTGGCGATATTGATATTTTTATTGAAGATACTGCAATTAACCGTGAAAATTTAAGGAAAGCTATTAAACAAATGGGTTTAGGTGATTTTGAAAGTATTACTACAATGCAATTTATTCCTGGATGGACAGATTTTACATTAAATTTTAAATTTAGATTAGACATAATGACTTCGGTAAAAGGTTTAGAAGATATATCTTTTGCAGCACTTTTAGAGAAAGCAAATATTATTGAAATTGAAGGCATACCTGTTTATTTTATTGATTACGAAAATTTAATTATTGCTAAAAAAGCAAGTAATCGACCAAAAGATCAATTAGATATTGAAGAACTTGAAAAATTAAATAACCCAGATTTAATTTAATAAATTGACTCAAAAAAAACTCCTCATCATCACCTATTATTGGCCACCAGCAGGCGGTCCAGGAGTACAACGTTGGTTAAAATTTGTAAAATATTTACCCGATTTTGATATCCAACCGATTGTTTATGTGCCCGAAAATCCTACTTATCCAATTATTGATGAAGGGTTAGTGTATGAGGTTTCTGATAAAGCCAATATTCTTAAAAATAAAATTTTCGAACCGTATCAATTAGCTTCTTTTTTTTCTAAAAAAGCGACTCAAAAAATCAGTTCCGGAATCATTCCATCTGAAAAAAAACAAACATTGTTGCAACGTTATTTGCTTTGGATTAGAGGAAACATTTTTATTCCAGATGCTCGTTATTTATGGGTGAAACCATCAGTACGATTTTTGAAAAAATACCTTCGAGAAAACCAAATTGATACAATTGTAACTTCAGGTCCGCCGCATAGTTTGCATTTAATCGGAATGCAGTTAAAAAAGGAATTAGGCATAAAATGGTTTGCAGATTTTAGAGATCCGTGGACAACTATTGGTTATCATAAATCACTAAAATTATCATCATACGCAAAAAAAGAACATAAGAAGTTAGAACATCAAGTCTTAAACTCTGCCGACACAATTATTGTAACTAGTAAAACTACCAAAGACGAATTCAAATCAATAACGAACAAACCAATTGAAGTAATAACAAATGGTTACGATTTGGAAAATGTTAACAAACAAACCTTAGATGAAAAGTTCACAATGGCTCATATTGGTTCATTTTTATCGGATAGAAATCCCAAGATACTTTGGCAATCTTTGCAAGAATTAATTGCTGAAAATTCCGATTTTGCCACTCATTTTCAATTAAAACTTATTGGTAAAGTAAGTCAGGAAATATTAGATTCTATAAAATCGTTTCAGTTGGAAAAGTATGTCAATAATTTAGGCTACGTTTCACATCAAGAAGCCTTACAACATCAACGAAAATCACAAGTTTTATTGTTAATCGAAATCGATTCGCCAGAAACTAAAAGTATTATTCCTGGCAAAATATTTGAATATTTGGTTGCCGAAAGACCAATTATTGCTTTTGGTCCAAAAAGTTCCGATTTTGAAGAAATAATTACAACTACCAATACTGGTGTTTTCTTTTTATATGATGAAAAAGAGCGATTAAAAAAGACTATTATAAATTATTTCGAATTGTATTTACTTCAAAAATTACAAGTTTTTCCTGTAGGTTTGCAACAATATTCAAGAAAGAATTTGACCGAACGTTTGGCAAAACTATTATTTTAAATTTCGTAATTCATAATTTTTAATTCATAATTAATTCATGGGAATCGTAATCAACCAATCGATAAAAAACACCATCATTACCTATATTGGTTTTGTGATTGGTGCGGCGAATACGTTGTTTATGTATCCTTATTTTTTAGGAAAAACGTATTTTGGATTAACAGGTTATATATTATCTTCAGCTAATATTATTTTTCCCTTAATGGCATTTGGCGTTCATAATACTTTAATAAAGTTTTTTTCACACTATAAAACAGAAAAAGAAAAAGGAGTGTTTTTGACTTTTGTGTTGTTATTACCAATATTGATTTTGATTCCGATGGCTTTTGTTATTTTTTTTGGATATGATAGTATTGCTGCTTTCGAATCAAAAAAAAACCCGATTATTTATGATTATGTGTGGCAAATTCCGATAATTGGTCTTTGTATGGGATATTTTGAAATTTTTTATGCTTGGGTTAAAGTCCATTTACAATCCGTTTTTGGAAGTTTTATAAAAGAAGTTTTACTACGTGTTTTTATAACTATTTTTCTTTTTGCTGTGTATTTTGGATGGATTTCACCAGAAACATTTATTTATTCATTAGTATTGATTTATTTTGTTTCAATGATGGTGATGTTTTTTTATGCTATGAAAGTTAAAAGAATACAATTTTCGATGCAATTTCCAGCAAATAGCAAATCTATTTTTATCTATTCGATATTCATAATTTTGTCAGGAAGTATTGCGAATATGCTATTAGATATCGATAAAAATATGATTTCTAAATACATTAACATTGATAATATTGCGTATTATTCGGTGGCAATTTTTATAGCAACAGTAATTTCTGTTCCAAGTCGCGCTATGCATCAAATTACGTATCCAATTACTGCAAAACTTATGACCGAAGGCAAGTATTACGAATTGAATGAATTGTATAAAAAAACGTCAATAACTTTACAAATTATTGGTGGTTTGGTTTTTGTTGGAATATTAGTCAATATAAATCAGCTGTATTTATTATTGCCGGAAAATTATAAAGGCGGCATTTTTGTAGTTTTTGTTATTGGATTATCAAAGTATTTTGATTTACTTTTAGGTAATAACAACGCTATTATTTTTAACTCTAAATACTATAAAGCGGTTTTGTTTTTGGGTCTGTTTTTGGCTGCTTTAGCCATTTCTCTCAACATGATTTTAATTCCGTTATATGGCATAAATGGTGCAGCAATTGCAACACTTATTTCAATTACATTGTACAGTATTGCAAAATTACTTTTTGTAGTATTTAAGATGAAATTATATCCGTTTTCAAAGCAAACTGTTGTTTCTTTTGTGATTTTTGCGGCTTTCTTTTTTGTTTTCTATTATTGGGATTTTCCTTTTCATCCAATAGTAAATATTGTGTTGAAATCGGTTTTAGTTGCTGTAATTTATGTGTTTGTAAATTATAAATTGAAAATTTCGGATGAGTTCAATAAAGTAGTTGATGTTGTACTTAAAAAAATGCGTCTGAACTAGCCCAGATTGCAATGGAAAGCTTTTGATAAAAGAGTTGAGTTTTTGTTATTTTTAAAAAGCGAATGAAAGAAGCTTTTTAAAGATATAGAAAAACCAACAATTTTGAAAAACTTGGAAAGAAAAGCTGGAAATTGCTTCAAAAAATTTGCAATTATATCCAAAATAATCCAATCTAGCTTTGCAAAGTTGCTGACTTTGATAAGGTGTTATTCAGTCACTCTCTGGTATAAAAAATCCTGCTTCTTCTTCCCAGAATCCGCAGGATTTCAAACAAACAAACAAATTAACCAACTAAACAATCTTTATTTTTATTCTTTCTTTTTATCTTCAATTTTAGCTCTTGTACCATCGGTTTTATAGTAGTAAGAATCGTTATTATTGTTATAAGAGTAACTAGTATTGTAATCAAAATTTGTGTTGCAATTAGAAGTTGGTGCATAATGCGGATAAATAAATCCTTGATTTCTACGTCCTTTTACATCTCCAATTTTATCTGTAATTTCTCCAAAACGGTTATAAATAATATGTAATCCACCAATTTGTGTGAGAGCAAAACGATTGTATCGCATGTAAACCGAACCAATTCTGTTTACTCTATCACTACTATCGTAATTGATAAACGTGTTGCCAACTCTACGAACTCTTCCAAAACTATCGTGTTCAATAAGAGTTCCTTGATTTATTGGACCTCTATTTTCAATTTTATTGTTGCCTCTTTTCCCGGCTCCTTTATAAAAATAATCACCCTGACTATGTTCTGAATGTGTGTTAAAATCGAAGTCGCCATTTGGAAAAACAAAGAACTCGATTCCTCTTTCATTAAACGAGATTGGTTCTTCAAAGCTATATTGTGTTCTGTTTGTTTTATCAGAAAAATTGATTTCTGATGCTTTCGTTGTATTTCCAATAAGGAAAATACTAGCTACTAAAAGGGTAATTTTTCTCATAATCTTTAGAATTAAAGGTTAACGATTCTCTTTCTCCCGATACTTCGGGATTCCGTTTCTTCGATCAGAAATATTTCTGATATTTTGTGTATTTCAAGATGCATGCCAAACGATAGTAAACTAGTTGTCAACGATTTGTTAATGAATTTTAACTAGTTGAGAAGCAATGTTATAATTTAATTTATTGGCAAACATTAACATACGTTTATTTTAAATTATTAATTTATTTTATTATTTTTGTTGCCATAATGACAAAAACCCCAAATTATTAATATGAATACTTCAATAAAAAACCTATTATTCTTTTTAATCAATATTTTAGTTATAAATCAAAGTTACAGTCAAACATTTGTTCAGGCATATGCTGATGTTGTGAATCAATGTTCGCAAACAAATGTTACTTCAAATTTACAAGAATATGAAGCTCTTGGTGTTAAAAGAAGAGGAACTACAGCTTTACAAAATACTTTAAATTGGTTGCGGACAGAATACACCAGTTATGGATATACTGCGAGTCAGCTTCAAGAGTTTTCTTATACTTACAGTGGTTCAACAGCTGTTTGTAAAAATTTAGTGGTTACTAAAGTCGGAACATTATATCCGAATACTTTTGTAATTGTTTGTGGGCATTACGATTCGATTAACGGAACTGGAACAAACGATAATGGGAGTGGAACTGTATCCATATTAGAAATTGCACGATTACTCAAAAATATTCCAACTGAATATTCTATAAAGTTTATTAATTTTAGTGGTGAAGAAGATGGTTTACGAGGAAGTCAAAACTATGTAAATTCAGTTGTTAATAGTACTAATCCAAAAATGGATATTCGTTTGGTGTTTAATTTAGATGAAGTTGGTGGTGTTGCTGGCGATATTAATGATACAATAACTTGTGAAAGAGATACAGGTAGTCCAACTACAAACAATGCGGCATCTAACGTTAAAACATTAGAGTTAATAGCATGTACCGAATTGTATTCTCCATTAAATACATTATTAAGTTATGCTTATGCTTCAGATTACATGTCTTTTGAAGATAATAATGAAGTAATTACAGGTTTTTTCGAGACTAATCAAACAACACACCGTCATACCGCTACCGATTTATTGGTGAATATGGATGCTGAATACAATTTTAATGTTGCAAAAGCGGCCATTGGAGCAACAATGCATTTTGCAAGAGCAAGTACTTCGGTTTTGAATAATGAAATTTTTAATGAAAATAATCAGGTTAGTATATTTCCAAATCCGGCTAAAGATTATTTGACAATTAATAAAGGAATTTTGTCCGAAAGCGATTTTACGTTTTCTATTGTTGATATTAACGGAAAAATAGTTTTAAATCAACAATTTACAAATGCCTCTTTACTTGAAAGAATAAATGTAAGCGAATTGAGTAGCGGAATTTATCTTGGAGTAATTGAAACTTCTACTAATCGAATTACTAAGAAAATTGTAATAAAATAATACTACATTTAATTCAAAATATAAAAAATGAAAATGAAATTTATACCAACAACTCTTATCCTATTATTTTCTGTCTCTTCTGCTTATTCGCAAGTTTTTATTCAAGGTTATGCCAATGTTGTAAACCAGTGTACACAAGCAAATATTACAGAAAATTTGACTCAGTTTCAAGCTTTAGGAGTAAAACGTCGTGGAACTGCTGCTTTGCAAAACACTTTAAACTGGTTGAAAGCTGAATATGTAAGTTATGGTTATGCAGCTTCACAAATGGTTGAAGATTCGTATACTTATTCAGGTTCAACTGCTGTTTGTAAAAATTTAATTCTTACTAAAGTTGGAACTGTTTATCCAAATACCTATGTAATTGTTTGTGGACATTATGATACAATCTCTGGTACAGGAACTAATGATAACGGAAGTGGAACCTCAATTATACTTGAAATTGCACGTTTGTTGCAAAATATTCCAACCGAGTATTCAATTCGTTTTATTAATTTTAGTGGCGAAGAAGATGGACTTAGAGGAAGCCAACATTACGTAAATAATGTTGTAAATGCAACAACACCTAAAATGGATATTAAACTAGTTTTTAATTTAGATCAAGTTGGCGGTGTTGCTGGAGAAATAAATAACACGATAACTTGTGATGTTGATCAATCAAATCCTACAACAAATAATGCTGCTTCTGCTATTATTACTGATGAATTAGCAACCTGTGTTGGATTGTATTCTCCTTTAAATACTTTTATCAATTTTGCTGCTGCAACTGATTATATTCCTTTTGAAAACAATAATGAAGTAATAACAGGTTTTTATGAAACCAATATTTCTCCTCATCCACATACACCAACAGACAATTTAGCTAATATGGATGTTGTTTTTAATTTTAATGTCGCAAAAGCTGCTATTGGAGCCACAATGCATTATGCTGTAGCAAGCACTTCGGTATTAAATAATCAGCTTTTTAATGAAGACAATCAAATTAGTTTTTTTCCTAATCCTTCAAAAGATTTTTTAAGTATCAACAAAGGAAATTTGACCGAAAGTAATTATACTTTTTCAATGATTGATATCAATGGGAAAACAGTTTTAAAACAACAGTTTACTAATGCAACATTACTTGAAAGTATAAATGTAAGCGAATTGAGTAGCGGAATTTATCTTGGAGTTATAGAAACTACGAGTGATCGTATTACTAAAAAAATAATTATTGAATAAATTGAAGCTAATGGTTCTGGAATTCTTGCTTTCCTTTTTCCCGCTTTCCATTCCAATAAAAAAAGTCTCGAAACCATCGGGACTTTTTTTATTTCTCTTTCAATCGGGGCTAAATAGGTTTTGTCTTTTGTAAAGTTCAGTACTCTATTACAACTTCTCTTTTAAATACTTTCCTGTAACCGAATTTTTATTTTTCACTATTTCTTCAGGCGTTCCAAAAGCCAATAATTTTCCGCCATTTTCTCCGCCTTCCGGACCTAAATCAATAATCCAATCGGCACACTTTATTAAATCTAAATTGTGTTCAATTACAATAATCGAATGTCCTTTTTCCAATAAAGCATCAAATGAAGCTAATAATTTTTTAATATCGTGAAAATGTAAACCTGTTGTTGGTTCATCAAAAACAAACAAAGCTTTTTCTTTTGTAGTTCCTTTAACTAAAAACGATGCCAATTTTATACGTTGTGCTTCGCCACCAGATAGTGTAGATGATGACTGTCCTAGTTGCACATAACCCAAACCAACATCATGTAAAGGTTGTAGTTTTTGCATAATTTTAGTTTGCTTGTGTAAAGTAAAAAATGCAATTGCATCATCAATAGTCATTGTGAGAATGTTATCAATGTTTTTGCCTTCAAAATTTACTTCTAGTATTTCTTTTTTAAACCGTTTTCCGTTACACGTTTCACAGAGTAATTCAACATCAGCCATAAAAACCATTTCTACGTTAATTGAACCATCACCTTTGCAGGTTTCACATCTTCCACCATCAACATTAAAAGAAAAGTGTTTTGGTAAATAACCACGTATTTTAGACAGTTTTTCTTTTGCATATACATCCCGAATATCATCATATGCTTTGATATAAGTTACAGGATTAGAACGCGAACTTCTTCCAATCGGATTTTGATCAACATATTCAATGTGTTTTATATGGGAAAAACTTCCCGATAAATCAGAAAACTGACCTGCTTTTTCACCAATGCCAACTAATTTTTTTTGAAGTGCTGGAAATAATATTTTTTTCACTAATGTGCTTTTCCCACTTCCTGAAACGCCAGTAATAACAGTTAAACATTCCAACGGAAAAGAAACATCAATATTTTGCAAGTTGTTTTCTCGAGCTCCGACAATTTCAATGTTATTTTTAGAAATACGTCTCTTTTTTGGAACAGCAATTTCTAATTTTCCATTTAAATATAAAGAAGTAAGAGAATCACTTTTTAAAATTTCTTCAAAAGTACCTTGAGCAACTAATTCGCCACCAAATGTTCCAGCTTCTGGACCAATATCAATAATCATATCGGCAGCTTTCATAATATCCTCATCATGTTCTACAACAATAACGGTATTACCCAAATTGCGTAAATCTATCAGTACTTTAATCAATCTTTCAGTGTCTTTAGGATGCAAACCTATACTTGGTTCATCTAAAATATATAACGATCCTACTAAGCTGCTTCCAAGTGATGTTGCAAGATTAATTCGCTGTGATTCGCCACCAGAAAGTGAAGCCGAAGTACGATTTAAGGTCAGATAATCCAAACCAACATCACTTAAAAATGCTAATCGATTATTTATTTCAATAAGCAATCGTTTAGCCACTTTAGAATCATATTCAGATAATTGTATGTTGTTAAAAAAAGCTATTAAATTTTTAATAGGTAAATCAACTAATTCTGATATTGTTTTCTCTCCAATTTTGATGTTATTGGTTTCTTGTCGTAGGCGTTTTCCTTTACATGATGAACATTTTGTTTTGCCACGATATCGGGATAACATTACACGATTTTGTATTTTATAGTTTTTTTCTTCTAATTCTTTAAAGAAATCAATTAATCCTGTAAAAAAATTATTTCCTTTCCAAATTAAGTCTTTTTGTTCCTCACTTAATTCGTAATAAGGTTTATGAATTGGAAAGTCAAACTTATAAGCATTAGTAATCAATTGATCATTATACCAACTCATACTTTCGCCACGCCAAGGATAAATTGCATTTTCGTAAACAGAAAGCGAGGTATTCGGAATCACTAATTCGGAATCAATTCCTATAATATTTCCATAACCTTCGCAAGTTGGACAAGCTCCATAAGGATTGTTAAAACTAAATAAATGAATATTTGGTTCTAAAAAAGTCAATCCGTCTAATGTGAAATTAGTGTTGAAATTTATTCTTTTGTTAGTCTCTAATTCTTGTAAGAAACACTCACCTTTACCTTCAAAAAAAGCAGTTTGAATAGCATCTGCTAATCTATTGTAAAATTCTTCTTCATCAGATGATTCGTGATTAATGATAATTCTGTCAATAATAAGTAAGACATCTTGTTTGTTTAGAGTATGTTGTTCAAGATTGTCTAATCGTATCATTTCATTACCAACCAAAATACGTGCAAAACCTTGTTGCAAAAGGGCTTTTAATTTGTCTTCTAATTTTCGTCCTTTTTCCAATTGAATAGGAGCAAGGAGGAGCCATTTACTATCTTTAGAAAAGGTTTTAACATCAGTAATTACATCGGAAACAGTATCTTTTTTAACTTCTTTTCCTGAAATTGGTGAAATTGTTTTTCCAATTCGTGCAAAAAGTAACTTTAGGTAATCGTAAATTTCAGTAGACGTACCAACAGTAGAACGCGCATTGGTTGTATTTACTTTTTGTTCAATTGCAATAGCAGGAGCAATTCCTTTGATGTAATCGACTTTTGGCTTATCTAATCTGCCAAGAAATTGACGTGCATAACTGGATAGACTTTCAACATAACGACGTTGTCCTTCAGCATACAAAGTATCAAAAGCAAGACTCGATTTTCCTGAACCTGATAGTCCAGTAATTACTACTAATTTATTTCTTGGAATAGCAACATCTAGGTTCTTCAAATTATGAATTTGTGCACCTTTTATAAGTATATTTTTCTTTGTTTCGAGTTTAGAAATATCTTTAGTAATCATTTATAAATTCATTTTTGCAAAGATAATCAATTCTAAAATTAGAAATGGTATAACTGCTTTATGGATTTATTAAAATATTATTTTTTATTTTAGTGATTAAATAATAAAGTATGCTATTAATTTAATTATGTGTTTTTTTCGGCAGAATTTATTAGTCTTCTTCTATTTGTAATAAACCAGAATCGTAGAATTATTTAATTATAACACAACATTAGCTTAACATTATTGCTTTTTAGTATTGCGTAAGTAAAGGCTTTAATTCTCTGAAAACCCTTGTATTGGATTGAATTTATTAGTATTCAAAAAGATTTTAAAATGTATAGTTTTTATATAGTCAAATAAAAAATTATTACTACAACAACACTTTAACTTTGTATTTTAACTTAAAAATTATTATTATGAAAAAAATTACTTTCTTATTAGCATTAATGTTATCAACGCTGTCTTTTTCTCAGATTGTAACTAATGGTAATTTTCAAACTGGGGATGAGGCACCATGGTATGGTAATGCTGCAAATGTTGTCGATTTAGGTGGTTTGAATTGGGTTAACCAAGCAGAGATTGGAGTTGCTGGTCCGGCATTTAATGTTAACTTAAGTCAAATAGTTTCTTTAACAAATGGTCAAACCTATGAATTAAAATTTGATGCATTTACAGATGCAGTTACAACAACACGAACAATGATAGTAGGGTTAGGTCAAACTGCCGCACCATTTCTTGCTCTTACTGCCACTCCGGTTTTAACAGCCACATCTCAAACATTCACTTACCAATTCACTATTAACTATGGCGAAGCAGTTAATGATAGAGTTATTTTTGACATGGGTGCTGCTACAGGATTTGTGTTTATTGATAATGTATCTGTTCTGCAAGTTGTGAATACTTGTAATAATGGAGTTCAGGATGGTAGTGAAACTGGAGTTGATTGTGGCGGTTCTTGTCCTCCATGTGTTGCTGTGCCACTTGTTGCTGCTCCAACACCACCAAACAGACCTGCTGCAGATGTTAAATCTATATTTAGTGATGCACAGGTTGGTTATACACCAATTGCTGTATTAAATTATGCGGGTGTTGATGGTCAACCTTCTAATGATAATACTTTTAATACTTCATGGTGTCCAGGTACTACTACATTAATTCAAGTAGCTGGTAACAATACAAATAGAATAACTGGTTTAGGTTGCGAAGGTATTGCCTTTTTTGCTGGAAGATTTAGTGCTACTGGGTTTACTAATTTTCACATCGATATTTGGACACCTACAGCAACTTTAAATAGAGTTTTTAGTTTTAAATTTTCAAACTGGAATAATACAGCAGGTGAAACAAATGCATGGGAATATACTGCAACTAACGCAAATACTTTGCCAGCTGGATCACAAGGAACATGGATTTCTTTAGATATTCCATTTACTGCTTTCAATTGTATTAATACACCTCCAGGTAACGCTTGTCCTAGTCTTGCAGATTTCACTCAATTTGTTATCACTTCCGATTTGGGAACAGTATATTATGATAATCTTTATTTACATAAGAATACGGTGTTAAGTACAAATCTATTTGAAGTTTCGAATGTTAAATTGTATCCAAATCCTGCTACTAATGTTTTAAATATTGAGGGAGCAACAACTATTGAGAAAGTAGCGGTTTACAATCTATTAGGGCAACAAGTACTTACTCAAACACCTAATAATGAGTTGGTAACAATTGATGTTTCAAGTTTACAAGTTGGTGTTTACGTAGTTAAAGCTACTATCGACGGGACTATTTCTTCAACAAGATTTATAAAAGAATAATTTTATTTCTTTCAAAATATAGACTGTCTGTAAAGGCAGTCTTTTTTTTTGTATTCAATAGTAATTTATTTAAGTAAATAGTGAGTATTTAGTATACTTTTTTTATATTTAGCCATAATATGATAATCAATTATTTTAATGAAAAAAATTGAATTAAATTTTGTCTTTATATCTTGTTTTTATCTCATTACTACTTTTTGTATTGGGCAAGAATTACCACCTATTGTCAAATACAATTCAACTAATTATGGTGCTGGAAATCAAAATTGGATGATTTCCCAGGATAAAAATCATTTTATTTATTTTGCTAATAATGAAGGGCTTCTAGAATTTAATGGCTCCAATTGGTCATTGTACAATTCCCCAAATGAAACCATTGTTCGCTCTGTTAATGTAATTGAAAATAAAATTTACACAGGATGTTACATGGAATTTGGTTATTGGACAAGACATTCCAATGGAAAATTAATGTATACATCTTTAAGTCAATCTATAAAAAATAAAATTCTTGATGATGAGCAATTCTGGAATATATTAAATTATGATCATTGGGTAATTTTTCAATCTTTAAGTCGGATTTATATTTATGATACAAAATCGAAAAATTTCAATATAATTTCACCAAAAAACAACATTTTTAAATCGTATAGAACAACTAGTGCAATTTATTTTCAGAGTTTTAATGAAGGGCTTTTTGAAATTGAAAATGGCAAAAGCAAATTGGTTTCGAGTGCAACAATATTACAAACTAATAGAATTGTAAATATTTTTTCTATTGATGAAGGTTTATTAATTCAAACCCAATTTAATGGTTTTTACAAATTGGTAAATGGCATAATATCAAAATTTCCAACAGAATTTAATTCAGAATTGGATTCAAGCAGTGTTTATAGTAGCCAAATGTTGTCTGATGGAAATTTGGCTTTAGGGACAATTTCTGCGGGTATTTTTATACTAGACAAAGAGGGAAAAGTAAAATATAATATCAATCAAAATAAAGGATTAAATAATAATACAGTTTTGTCATTATTTGAAGATTTTGATAAAAATTTATGGGTCGGATTAGATAACGGCATAAGTTGTGTCAATTTGAAATCGCCTGTTAAAAGTTTTTCTGATAATACTGGTGTTTTGGGAACTGTATACACTTCAATAGTGCATAAAGGGAATTTATATATTGGAACGAATCAAGGATTGTTTTATAAAAAGTTCGGGAGTGATGATCAATTTCAATTTATTAGTGCATCAAAAGGTCAAGTTTGGTCATTATTTGAAAAAGATGAAACATTGTTTTGCGGACACGATTTAGGAACATTAATAGTTGAAAATGGGACAGCAAAATTTATCTTTAGTCAATCTGGAACTTGGAAGTTTGAAGTTCTTCCTTCAAATAAGAATATTATTTTACAAGGAAATTACTACGGAATTTCAGTTTTAGAAAAAATAGGTAATCAATGGGTTTATAAAAAGAAAATATCAGGGTTTAATTATTCTTCTAAATATTTTGAAATCTTAAAATCGAATGAAGTATACATAAGCCATGAATACAAAGGAGTTTTTCGATTTAATATGGATTTAAATACGCTCACAGCTAAAAACGTCACTGCTTTTAAAATGCCCTTAAAAGGAAAGAATGCTAGTTTAACAAAGTTTAATAATGAAATTTATTATGCTTATAAAGATGGAATTTTTAAATTAAATAGTAAAACGAAACAATTTAAAAAAGATAAATTATTGAGTGATATTTTTGTGAAAGATGAGTATACTTCAGGTAAATTAATAGTAGATAAATCCAATAAAATTTGGCTTTTTTCTAAAAATTATTTGCATTATTTTACCTTAAGTAAGTTGAGTTATGAATTGAAACAAAATTCAATTCCAATTCCGTCTTCTCTAACAAATTCAATGTTAGGATATGAAAACATAACCCAATTATCAAATTCAGATTATTTAATTGGCACTACGGATGGTTATTATACCATTAATATTAATGATTTAAGTTTTAAAAACCATAAAATTATAATCTCTAATGTATCTGCCAATAAATTTAATGAAAAAGATAATAGTTATTCAATAGTTAAAGAAGGTAATTTTAGATACGATGAAAACAATGTTTCGATTAGTTATACTGTACCAGAATACAATAAATATATTAATGCTGAATATCAATTTTTATTAGAAGGACAACAAAATCAATGGAGTGAATGGAGTTCTAAATCAATAACAAATTTCAAAAACCTATCACCTGGAGATTATGTATTTAAAGTAAAATCTCGAATCGCTAATTCTACTCCAGATAATATTGCAGTGTATACTTTTACGATTAAAAAACCATGGTATGCAACTAATTCCGCCTTATTTGTTTATGTATTATTAATTTTAGGAATGGCCTATTTTATTAATAAATCGTACCAAAAATTTTACAAAACACAAGAACAAAAACTTATTGAAGAAAATAATTTATTACTTGAAATAAAAGAGTTGGAAAATGAACAGCAATTAATGAAGTTACGCAATGAAAAGCTTTCACAAGATGTAGATAGCAAAAGTCGTGAGTTAGCTGTTTCTACCATGAGTTTAATTAAAAAAGATGAATTGTTAGCTTTAATTAAAGAAGATTTAAAGAAAACAACAGATGAAGGAGGATCAAGAAGTATTAAATCGGTCATTTCTACCATTAATAAAAATATTTCAGAAGACAATACTTGGAATGTATTTAAAGAAGCTTTTGATAATGCTGATAAAGATTTCTTAAAGAAAGTGAAAAATGCACATCAATCACTTACTCCTAATGATTTAAGACTTTGCGCATATCTAAGATTAAATTTATCTTCAAAAGAAATAGCTCCATTTTTAAATATTTCTGTTCGTAGTGTTGAGATAAAAAGATATCGTTTGCGCAAGAAAATGGATTTATCTCACGAAAAAGGACTTGTTGAGTATATTTTATCAATATAAACTCTACAAATTTAGTATAAATAACTATACATTGCCTCTACATATTTTTTTTTATAAATCTATTTATCGAAATTTGGCATTAATATTTATTAGTAAATTCACATAATTTGCTCTAATTTTTTGACAATACATAAAAATAAAGTATTATTTTTTAAATTGTATGTTTTTTGTTGAGGTAATTATTAAATAATATGTAATCAATAGCATTATTTTTATAATTCATAAAAAGATTTTTGTGACAATTACTTTACAATCTCTTTTAAATTTTTTTAAACACCTAATCAAATATTTCGTATGAAAAAAATTATTATTTTATTAACACTTTTGAGTTGCTCTTTGTCAATGTTTGCGCAAGCAAACAAAGTGCAGGTTGAAGAAAGCAGTAATGGATTAAAACTAAAAGTAAATGGTCAAGATTTTATTGTAAATGGCATGAATTGGGATTACTTTCCAATTGGTACTAACTATTCATATAGTTTATGGAATCAAAAAGACGCATTTATTCAACAAGCTTTAGATGAAGAAATGGGCTTGCTAAAAAATATGGGAGTAAATACTATTAGAGTTTATTCTGGTATGCCAAAAAAATGGATTGAATACATACATACTAATTATGGTATTTATACAATGCTTAATCATGCATTTGGTCGTTATGGACTATCAATTGATGGAGTATGGACACCAATTACTGAATATTCGAATCCTAAAACGAAAGAATTATTACTTAAAGAAGTTAACCAAATGGCTTCTGAATATAAAGACACTAAAGGGTTATTATTGTTTTTGCTCGGGAATGAAAATAATTACGGACTTTTTTGGGATGGCGCAGAAACAGAAAATATTCCAATTCAAGACCGAAAATCTACAAAGAGAGCTCGTGATATGTACAAATTATTTAATGAAGCTTCGATTTCAATGAAATCTCAAGATAATTCTCATCCTATTGCTATTTGTAACGGTGATTTACTTTTTCTTGACATTATTGCTCAAGAATGTAAAGATGTAGACATATTAGGGACAAATGTTTATAGAGGAGTTTCTTTTGGTGATTTATTTGATCGTGTAAAAAAAGAATATGGAAAGCCAGTATTATTTACAGAATTTGGTTCTGATGCATTTAACGTTCTTACTAATCAAGAAGATCAAAATTCTCAAGCTTTTTATCTTAAAGGAAATTGGAAAGAAATTTATGAGAATGCATCTGGGATGGGAAAAGCGGGGAACTGTTTGGGAGGTTTTACTTTTCAATTTAGTGATGGTTGGTGGAAATATGGTCAAACAAAAAATTTAGATGTTCATGATGATAATGCTTCTTGGTCAAACGGTGGTTATCAAAAAGATTTTACCGAAGGTGAGAATAATATGAATGAAGAATGGTTTGGAATTTGTGCTAAAGGTCCTACTAACGATAAAGGGTTTTATCAATTATATCCTCGTGCTGCATATTATGTGTTAAAAGAATTACATCAATTTAATCCTTATGCTGATGTATCTTCTAAAACTTTAATAAATAATCATTTCGATAAAGCGCAACTTATGGATGCGACTTTACGTGCAAGAGGAGATAAAGCTGCATTAGCAAGCAACGAAGGCGGGATTTTAAAAATTAGTAATTTGAGAGCAGAATTTACAACTTTTAATACAGGTGGAAGTTTATTAACTACACCCGAAACTGATAATCCAGATACTAATGCATATCCTAATAAAACGGGTTTTGATCATATGCAATCTTATTTTATTGGAGTAGAGGGAAATCCAACTTCAAACATGAAGGCAAACGTTAATGTAAATATATTGGGTAGAGTGGCTGAAAATCCAATAAATGAAATTTTTTATGAAAATAGAGGTAGAGCGCAATCTTTTGAAACACCAGAAGGACCCACTGTAGTTAATGATTTGAATAGAGTACAAGTATATAATGCTTCCTATTCGTGGAATGCAAAAGATTTTGAATTAAGAGGTTTTTACAGAACAGGTCATTACCATTGGGGTTACGAAGGAGATTTCTTTGCTTTATACTCAGAGGCTAATTACGGTCCCAATTTAGATATTTATAATGGAGAAACATTAGGTTTTGAAATTGATGGAAAAAGAAGTTTAAAGGGATTAAAAGCTGCTTTCGGACCACAATTATGGTGGGGCGCAAACCCTGCTTATTTTTTAAAATACAGTAGAAAAATTGGAATTTTCGATGCTACTGCAGTTTATCATGAAGATGTTTCTGAGGCTTCAGCAGCCTTAACATCTATTGCTTTTCCAGTTCCAAAAACCCAAAGAGCTACTATTCATTTAAAAACAAAACTAGGTTCTTTAGGTGTCGAGTTTGGAGGAATTTGGGGAGGAAAACCTTTAAACGGAAGAGAATTTCAAATCATGGATGGTGATGTCGTAAAAGTTGATAAAATTAATAACAAAGACAACTGGGGAGGAAAAGCAAAATTCACTTTTTCTAAAGGTAGATTTAATATATATACTCAGGGAGCAATTCAAGGTCTTGTTGCTAATGGTGGTGCAGATAATGTTCAAACTTTTACCGGATGGAGATTAAAAGATTCGGGTAGTGGTAACCAAATGAATTTTTTAGCTGGTTTAACTTTTAATGTTAATTCTAATTTGCAGATTGCACCAAATTTCTTATGGCAAAAACCTTTAGTTGAAGCAATGCCTAATGGAGTTGATGCTCCTGGTAGATTAAGAAATGTATTAGATGATCCATTTTTTGTAAGAGCAAACAGAGAAACTGTTGGTGGAGAATTATTAATTACATTTGATCCAACACCAGGTACTTGGATGTACGAATGGAATAATGATATGGTTGAAGATGCAAAATTTGCTTTCAGTACAGGTTTTGTGTACAGAAATTTACCAACTACTCAAGATGCTGCAATTGGATTCTTAGCTAATAGAACAGCATTTGCTTTCGCTAGATCGGCTCCAGCTCAAAATTTATGGGAGTCAAACACCAGAATTGTTTCAAAACTAAGTCCTGATCTAGGTATGATTGCTAACATTTACTTTGGTAATGGTCAAGCTAATGGTGATTCTGAAAGAACAATAAATAGAGTAGGTGGAGATATAAGAATGATTTATAGAAAAGTTAAAGCCGTTTATTCTGTTAAATATAACGATTGGGGTCCATTTGATTATCACAGAGATTTTAATTTAACTTACCCTCTACAAACCGTATTAGACATATCAACATCTGTTGGAAAACCAAGTTGGTTTATTTTACCAGATACAAGAATAGGTATAATGGGAACTTGGCGTTCACTTGACCAATACTCTCCAAGATACTCTCCAACCTTTATTCCAGAAAACACATTCCCTGCTGAACCTGTTCTAAATCCAGTTGGATTTGGAAACGGTTCCGAATGGGAAATTAGAACCTACATACATATCAATATTGGAAAATAAATTAAAAAATTGAAAAAAATGAAAAATAGAAAAATGAATTATTTTAGAAACAGTTTTCTTTTAGTATTGGTTTTAATCACCAATGTGAGTTGTGAAAGAGACATTTCGGATGACGCTACATTAGCCACTTATCCGAAAACAGCAGAAATCTTCATAGAAGATGTTATTGGAATGGGAACTTCTTTTTATTTTCCTTATGGGCCAGATGCTGCTAATCCCGTAGGCTCTTTGCCTACAGCTTGGTCTGTTGATAGACAAGTAGGATACAATAGTAATGTTTCTATGCGTTTTGATGTTCCAAATAGTAATAATCCTCTAGGAAACTACGCTGGTGCAATTTTCAGAACTGAAGGAGCAGGTCGCGATTTAAGTGGTTTTGACGCTTTAACTTTTTATGTCAAAGCTAGTCAAGGAGTAAACATTGGCGAGTTTGGTTTTGGGGAAGATTTTTTCCCTAATAAATACATAGCAACTATTAGAAATGTTAGTGTTGGAACAAATTGGACAAAAGTTATTATTCCTATTCCAGATGCATCATTACTTGTTAAAGAAAGAGGTATGTTTAGATATTCTGCGGGTAGTGATGGGACAAATGGTTTTGGTTATACTTTTTGGATTGATGATTTAAAGTTTGAAAGGTTAGGAACTATTTTGCCACTACAAGCTTCAATTATGAATGGAAGCAATGTGGTAAGATCAACGTTTGTTGGCGTTGCATCATCAGTTAATGGATTAATGGCTAACTTTAATATGCCAAACGGTACTAATCAATCGGTTTCCATAACTCCTGCTTATTTAAATTTCGTCTCTTCAAACCCTGCTGTTGCAACGGTAAGTAATGTAGGAGTTGTAACTCCGTTAACAGTAGGAACTGCTGTAATAACTGCTACTTATGGTGGTCAACCTACTATTGGTAGTTTGACAATTAATTGTACTGGTGTCTTTGTAGGAGCTCCAATACCGACAAGAAATCCCGCCAATGTACTTTCCGTTTTTAGTGATACTTATACAAATGTTCCAGTTACCTATTATAATGGTTTTTGGACTCCAGGTTCAACAACTGGTTCGGCAGATTTTTCAGTAAACGGAAATAATGTTTTAAACTACACTACCTTTAATTATGTAGGAATTGCATTTACTAATCCAACTTTAAATGCTACAGCTATGACTAATGTGCATTTTAATATGTACATTCCTAATAATGTCCCACCAAATTTTAGTTTTTTAATTTCAATAGAAGATTGGGGACCAAATGGGATAGATAATGGTGGTGATGATACAAGACAACAAATATTTGTAACAGCTTCTCAAGTTCAGGCTAATAGTTGGGTTACCATTCAAGCTCCATTGACTTTAGTAAACAGAAATAGAATTGGTTTAATAATAATGGAGAATATTAATGGTTCATCATTGTCAAATTTTTATATGGATAATATCTATTTCTATAATTAAAATAAATACTAAATAACATTTCAAATAAATAATGATGAAAAAAATAAAAATATATAAATTACTTTTAATAGGTATTGGCTTTTTAGTTTTAGGTTGTGATACCGATGAAAAACAAACTGTTGTGACTAAAACACAATTGGTAATGAGTGAAGAATTTAATGTAAATGGAGCACCAGATTCAAATTTATGGTCCTATAATATAGGAACAGGAAGTAATGGTTGGGGTAATAATGAATTGCAATATTATACTAACAGAACACAAAACATTAAAGTTGAAAATGGAGTTTTAAAAATAACAGCTGTTAGAGAACAATATTTAGGATCATCATATACTTCTGCTCGAATTTTAACAAAAGGAAAATTTGAAGCGAAATATGGGAGAATAGAAGCTCGAATTAAATTGCCAAGAGGTCAAGGTTTATGGCCTGCATTTTGGATGTTAGGAGCCAATTCAGATACTGTAATTTGGCCACAATGTGGAGAAATTGATATTATGGAATACCTTGGAAATAGTCCAACAAAAATATTTGGAACAGTTCATGGACCAGGTTATTCTGGTGGTGAATCAATTTCAAAAAACTTTTTCCTTCCCAATAGTAGATTTGATACTGATTTTCATGTTTTTGGAATAGAATGGGATGAAAACAGAGTAAATTTTTACGTTGATAATTTCTTATATCATTCCGTTACACCTGAAGATGTTCCAGGTGAATGGGTTTTTAATCAATCCTTTTATATGATATTGAATATAGCTGTTGGAGGAAATTTGCCAGGAGCTCCAAATACCGAAACACCTTTTCCACAAGAAATGTTAGTAGATTACATTAGAGTGTATCAATAAATACAATTATCACTTAATTAAATTATTATTTTAATAGACTCTTATTTTAAGAGTCTATTAAAATATTTAGTAGTATTAATAATGAATGAAATAATAATTATGTACCAAAATCCTGCAGTATCAAATACAGTTAAAAGCAATATAATGAATGAATCTGTTGCTATGGAAATGGTTATTCTAAATGGTGAAAGTTATTATAAAATTTCCAATCACGATAAAATGCGACCTTTTTTTATGAGCATTGTAAGTGATTCTAATCATTGGATGTTTATTTCTAGTAATGGCGGTCTTTCAGCTGGAAGAAAGAATGCCGAATATTCCCTTTTCCCTTATTATACTGATGATAAAATTACCGAATTTGCAGATATTACAGGAAGTAAATCTATTTTTCAAATTCATGGCGATAATCAAACTCATATTTGGGAACCGTTTTCAGAACGATTTAATGATAAGTACTCTATTAGAAGAAATTTATATAAAAACAACTTCGGGAATAAAATCATTTTCGAAGAGATTCATCACGATTTTAATATTACTTACAGGTATCATTGGAATTCGAGTAATGAATTTGGATTTATAAAAAAATCAGAAATCATCAATCATTCTGATAATGATTATTCGATTACTTTATTAGATGGAATTCAAAATATTATGCCTCAAGGTGTAAGTAGTGATCTACAAACCACAACCAGTAATTTAGTAGATGCTTATAAAAGAAACGAACTTCATGCAGAAAGTGGTTTAGGAATTTTTGCACTTAGTGCCATTATTGTTGATAAAGCTGAACCTAGTGAAGCATTGAAAGCCAATATTGCTTGGTCGTTAGGATTGGAAAAACCAACTTATTTGCTTTCATCATTGCAACTTCCTGCATTTAGGAAACAACAAAAATTGCAACCTGAAACAGATGTTAAAGGAGAAAAGGGAGCTTACTTTGTTTCAACAGATATATTTTTAGAAAAAAACACTTCAAAATTTTGGAAGATTATTGCTAATGTTAATCAAAATCAATCGCAAGTTATTCAACTTTGTGATGCTATAATTAACGATAAATCATTAGATAATAAATTAATTGCTGATGTCGAATTGGGTAAACAAAACCTAATTGCATTAAATGCAACTGCAGATGGATTGCAATTTACTGCCGATAAACGCAAAGATACACGACATTTTTCAAACGTTTTGTTCAACATCATGCGTGGTGGCATTTTTGATCATAACTATCAAATTGAGAAAAAAGATTTCGTTACGTATATCAGTCATGCCAATAAAATTGTCTCAGAAAACAATGCAACTTTTTTAAATAACCTACCAGATACTTTCACTTATTCTAATTTAGAGCAATTAATATTAAATCATGATAATGCCGATTTAATTCGCCTTTGCACCGAATATTTACCACTTAAATTTAGTCGTAGACACGGAGATCCAAGTCGACCTTGGAATAAATTTTCAATCAATACTCGAAGTGAAATAGATGGCTCAAAAATATTAGATTACGAAGGTAACTGGCGGGATATTTTTCAGAATTGGGAAGCTTTGGCTTATGCCTATCCAGAATTTATTGACGGAATGATTCACAAGTTTTTGAATGCTTCCACATTTGATGGTTACAATCCGTATCGCGTTACAAAAAGTGGTTTTGATTGGGAAACTATTGAGCCCGATAATCCTTGGTCCTACATTGGCTATTGGGGTGATCATCAAATAATTTATTTATTAAAATTCTTAGAATTTATAGAAAAATACCAACCAGGAAAATTACAATCCTACTTTGATAATGAATGTTTTGTTTATGCAGCCGTTCCGTATACTATAAAATCCTATAAAGAAATCCTTAAAAATCCAAAAGACACCATTTCCTATAACCACGAATGGGATGAAAAAATTAATAAACGTAAAAGTTTAAATGGTGCCGATGGTGCATTATTACGAGATAATAACGACGAAATTTACCATGTAAATTTAATTGAAAAAATTCTTGCTACTGTTCTATCAAAAATGTCCAATTTTATTCCTGAAGCTGGAATATGGATGAATACGCAACGCCCCGAATGGAACGATGCTAATAATGCTTTAGTTGGAAATGGTGTTTCTATGGTTACACTTTATTACCTAAGACGCTTTTTGAAATTTTTTCAAAAATTACTTGAAAATTCTACACAAGAAAACATCAAAATCTCTAATGAAATGGTTGAGTTTTATCATGCTATTAGAGAAAATCTTCTTGAATTTAAACCACTTCTGAATGGTCCTGTAAATAATCAAAATAGAAAAAAGATTGTGGATGCTTTAGGGCAAGCCGCTTCTGAATATCGTTTTCAAGTATATAATAGTGGATTTTGGGGTAAAAAACGTACCCATTCAATGTCAGGTTTAAAAAACTTTACACAAGTGTCTATCGATTTTATTGAACATTCGATTAAAGCCAATCAACGAGAGGATAAATTATTCCATGCATATAATTTGATGTCTGTTAAAGATAATGAAGTATCAATTTCGTATTTACCCGAAATGTTAGAAGGTCAAGTTGCTGTTTTAAGTTCTGGTTTCTTGAATGGTAATGAATCATTACAAATTTTAAATGCATTGCGAAATAGTGCATTGTACAGACCCGATCAACAAAGCTATATTTTATATCCAAATAAAGAACTTCCTAAGTTTTTAGTAAAAAATACAATACCAAAAAATAGAGTTGAACAATCATCTTTACTTTTAAAACTTATTCAAAATAATCATTTTCAACTCATCAATCAAGATTGCAAAGGTGGATATCATTTCAACGGTAATTTTCACAATGCCAACGATTTAAAAGACGCATTAGTGCATCTTGAAAAATATCAAGAGTACAAAGATTTGGTTGCCAAAGAAACAGAAACAATTCTTCAAATTTTTGAAGACGTTTTCAATCATAAATCGTTTACAGGTAGGTCAGGAACATTTTTCGCTTTTGAAGGATTAGGTTCCATTTATTGGCACATGGTTTCTAAATTGCATTTAGCAACTCAAGAAGTATGTCTTAAATCTATTCAAAACAATGATTCACAAGAAGTTGTTTTTGCATTGATTTCCCATTATAAAGAAATTGGAGAAGGTATTGGTGTGCATAAAACTCCCGATGTTTATGGAGCATTTCCAACCGATCCTTATTCACACACACCTTTACATAGAGGTGCGCAACAACCCGGAATGACTGGTCAAGTGAAAGAAGATATTCTTACTCGAATTGGAGAATTGGGCGTAAAAATGAATAATGGAAAGTTACTTTTTCAACCCGCAATTCTTTCTAAAAATGAATTTTTAAGTCAAAACCATGAAGTAACTTTTAGTTTGGTTGATGGCTCTCAAAAAACAATAACATTAGAAAAAGGAAGTCTAGCTTTTACGGTTTGTCAAGTGCCAGTAATTTATAAAATTGCGTCTACCAATCATGTAGAATTGCATTATTCTAAAGGTAATAAAGAAGTAATCGAATCATTAGAATTAGATCTAGAGAAAAGTAAAAAAATATTCCAAAGAACAGGTGAAATTGTTCAAGTAATTGTTACTATCAACGAAGATACTTTAATCCATTGAGAAGAATTTTACACATAACATTACTACTAATACTATCCTATAATAGCCAAAATATTTATGCTGTGAATTCAAATGAAATATATGCCGAAGAACTATTAGGCAACCCTAATTATCAAGCCATTTGTTATGGAGGATACCGAACCAATACAAGAGAAATGTCTCCTACAATTTCTGAAATAAAAGAAGATATGAGACTATTATCGGCTATGAACATAAAATTGCTCAGAACCTATAATGTGCATTTAGTAGAAGCTTCTAATTTACTAAAAGCGATAACTGAATTGAAAAAAGAAAATTCCAATTTCGAAATGTATGTGATGTTAGGAGCTTGGATAGATTGTAAAAACGCATGGACAGAATTTCCAACCAATCATAATGAAGAAAGCGATCGAAATGCAAAAGAAATTAAGGAAGCAGTGAAATTAACCAATCAATATCCAGATATAGTTAAGATTATCGCTGTCGGAAACGAAGCTATGGTAAAATGGGCAACCAATTATTATGTGCAACCATCTGTGATTTTAAAATGGGTAAATCATTTACAAGATTTAAAAAAGCTAAAGAAATTACCAAAAAATTTATGGATAACCACATCCGATAATTTTGCCTCATGGGGCGGCGGTTCTTCAGAGTACCATGTAGAAGATTTGAGTCAGTTAATAAAAGCAGTCGATTATATTTCTTTACATACGTATCCAATGCATGATACACATTACCATCCCGTTTTTTGGGGAACTTTGGCTAATGAAGAGGATTTATCTGAGAAGAAAAAAATAGAAGCAGTAATGCTTAGAGCTAGAGATTATGCTATTTCACAATACAATAGTGTGGTTAGTTATATGAAATCGATTGGCGTTAATAAACCAGTTCACATTGGTGAAACAGGTTGGGCATCAAATGATGTTAAACTTTACGGCAACGAAGGTTCTAAAGCTACTGACGAATTCAAAGCGGCTTTATACTATAAATTGATGCGGGAATGGACCAATAAAGAAAAAATCTCCTGTTTCTATTTCGAGGCTTTTGATGAAAATTGGAAAGATAGTTCTAGCGAGTTGGGTTCAGAAAATCATTTCGGATTAATCAATTTACAATCTCAAGCTAAATATGTGCTTTGGGATGCTATTGACAAAGGTATTTTTAAGGGTTTAACTCGAAATGGAAAACCCATTACAAAAACATATAATGGTAATGAAAAGGCATTGTGGATGGATGTTAAAATGCCTGCTTTATTAGTAAGAAATAATTAATAATGACAAAATTTAAAAGTAGAAAATATCGCTTTAAATTTTTGATAATAACGTTTATCATGACAGTAATGTTGCAAAGTTGTGGTACCACAAAAAGCTTACAATTTGAAGTGTTTGAAACTTCGGTTAATGGAAATTTATTAAAGAAGATTTCTGAATTTTCTTTAAATAAAAACCCTGTTGTAATTACTTTAAATCCTGATGAAAAATTTCAAACAATTACAGGTTTTGGAGGATCTTTTACCGAAGCTTCGGCCTCATTACTCAATCGATTGAGTAAAAAAAATCGCAAGAAAATACTCGATGCTTATTTTAGTGATGAAGGAGCCAATTATTCATTGACAAGAACTCACATTGCTTCTTGCGATTTTTCATTAAGCAATTATACTTATGCTAAAGTCGAAAATGATTCAGATTTAAAACATTTTACTATTGAAGATGATAAAGATGATATCATTCCTATGATACTAGAGGCAAAGTCTATTTCTAAAGATGGTTTTAATATCATAGCTTCACCATGGACAGCTCCACCATGGATGAAAGACAACAAGAAGTATGTAGGCGGAAAATTATTACCTGAATTTTATGATGCTTTTGCTTTGTATTTTTCAAAATATCTTGATGCTTATAAAAAAGAGGGAATTGCTATTTGGGGAGTTACGGTAATAAATGAACCTCATGGTAATGGAAACAACTGGGAAAGCACGAATTTTTCTCCAACTGAAATGACTGATTTTGTACAAAATCATTTAGGTCCAAAATTGGAAAATGACGGATGGGGAAATACAAAAATATTGGGTTACGATCAAAATAGAGCGGGTATAAAAGAATGGGTTGACGTAATGTATCAAGATGAAAAAGCATCTAAATATTATGACGGATTGGCAATTCATTGGTATGAAAGCACCTATGAAGTATTTCCCGAAGACCTTCAATATGCAAACAAAAAAGCACCAAATAAATATTTAATTCAAACCGAAGCTTGTGTCGATTCCGAAATCCCACATTGGAATGATGATGAATGGTATTGGAAAAAAGAAGCCACCGATTGGGGTTGGGATTGGGCAAGTGAAAAAGAAAAATACCTGCATCCAAAATACGCGCCAGTTAATCGTTATGCAGTTGATATAATTGGATGCTTGAACAATTGGGTAGATGGTTGGATCGATTGGAATATGGTTTTGGACATGCAGGGTGGACCTAATTGGTTTAAAAATTGGTGCGTAGCTCCTGTAATTGTTGATCCTGAAAAAGATGAAGTGTATTTTACCCCATTGTATTATACTATGGCTCATTTTAGTAAGTTCATACGACCTGGAGCTGTAAAAATCGGTTGTTTAATTGATAATAACGACCTGTTAGTTACAGCTGTAAAAAATCCAGACAAAACTATTGCTGTAGTAATTTTTAATCCAACAGAAAATAGTCAAACATTAGAAATTAAATTAGAAAATAAAAATGCAATTGTTTCTATTGATAAAAAAGCGTTGCAAACCATACTGATAAAACCTAATAATTAAAAATCAAAAAATACCTTATATGTCAAATAGTATTTCAAATTCAACGACTATAGTTCCTATGAGTCAAAAAATAGCATTTGGCTTGGGTATGTTGGCCAATCAAATGTTTCCTGCTGCTTTAGGTATTTTTATGGTAGTATTAGTAGAAAATTTAGGTATGCCTTCATGGATGTGGGGTGTTTTATTTTTTGTGCCTAGAATAGTTGATGCCTTTTTTGATCCAATTATGGGATTTATTTCTGATAATACTAAATCGGTTTGGGGAAGAAGAAGGCAGTATGTTTTTATTGGTTCAATAATTATGGGAATTGCATTTATAATTATGTGGCAATTATATAGAGAAGATAGTGTAATGTATAATTTTACTTTTTTTCTAATTTGGTCGCTTATATTCCATATTGGACTTTCAATATTTAGTGTGCCTTATGTAGCAATGGGTTATGAAATGAGTGATGATTTTCATGAACGCACTAGCATTATGGCAATTTCTCAATGGATTGGACAATTTGCATGGGTGATTGCTCCTTGGTTTTGGGTTGTTATGTATGATCCATCTTGGTTTCCAAACGCAGATACCGCAACTAGAACATTAGCTATTTGGGTTGGTACAGTATTTATGTTACTAGCAATGGTTCCTGCAATTTTTATTAAAAGTAAATCAACTAAGTTTGATAATACTCTAGAACCTCTTACCTATAAAACTATAGGTGGAAGTTTAAAAGAAATTTTAATTAGTTTTAAAGAAGCGTTTTCTAATAAACCTTTTAGAAAACTATGTATTGCTACGTTTTTTATTTTTAATGCCTTTAATACCGTTGCAGGTTTTACTTTTTTTATAGTTGTTTATTATTTATTTAATGGTGATACAGCAGCAGCAGGTATTTGGCCAACACTTTTTGGATGTGGAGGTGCATTAGCAACAACTTTTATAGTGATTCCTATTGTAGCTTGGATAGCAAAAAAAATGGAGAAAAAGAGTGCTTTTTTGATTTGTCAAGGTATATCTATTTTTGGTTACATACTGTTGTGGTTTCTTTTCATTCCAGGTAAACCGTATATGTTTTTGTTTGCCTTGCCTTTCTTTTCTTTTGGGATTGGAAGTTTGTTTACATTAATGATGTCGATGACTGCCGATGTTTGTGATATGGATGAGTTGACCTCGGGAAAACGAAGAGAAGGTGTTTTTGGCGCTATTTATTGGTGGATGGTTAAGTTTGGTTTTGCTATTGCAGGATTATTGACCGGAGTTATTATGTCTGTTGTTGCTTTTAAAGCAGGTGCGCCAACACAACCCGAAGGTGCGGTTACAGGTTTAAGATTGTTCTTTTCTGGCGTTCCAATTTTGGGAACTTTGACCGCTATGTGGGTGATGTGGAATTATGATTTAACGGAAGAAAAAGCCAAAGAGATTAAAAAAGAATTAGATGACAGAAAAAGCAAAATAAAAGTTCAATCTTCTGCTTATCTTTCAGGAAAATTACTTTCTCTGTTAAAAAGTAAATCATTAAACACTATTATAGGTAAAGATGTAAGTTCAAAAAGTGAAGCCGAGATGAAAGTCGAATTTTCTAAAGTATTAGAAAATGGCATACATGGTATTTGTTTTAGTCCGTATATTGAAGGTCAAAATCAAGGAGACATTTTGTCGGTAGATCAAATAAAAAGAAGATTAGACATTATTGCTCCTCATACTAAATGGATTCGTTCATTTTCATGTACCGAAGGCAATGAGTTAATTCCAGAAATTGCGCACCAAAAAGGATTAAAAACTATTGTTGGTGCATGGATTAGTAATGATAAAGCTAGAAATGAAAAAGAAATTGAAAACCTAATAAAATTAGCAAATTCAGGTTTAGTTGATATTGCAGCGGTTGGAAACGAAGTATTACACCGAAATGAAATTTCTGAAGAAGAACTTATTTCATTTATAAAAAGAGTAAAAGTAGCCTTGCCTACTATTCCTGTTGGATACGTTGATGCGTATTATCAATTTATTAACAGACCAAATTTGATTTCAAATTGCGATGTACTTTTGGTAAACTTCTATCCATTTTGGGAAGGAGCCAATATTGATTATGCAGTTTCCTTTTTGCAAAATATGATGGAAATTACACAAAATGTCGCTCAAGGAAAGAAAATTATTATTTCAGAAACAGGTTGGCCAAGCAAAGGAGAAAGCGTTGAAGAAGCAATTCCATCAGAAATTAGTGCCATGAAATATTTTGTTTCTTCTCAAGAATGGGCAAAAAACAATGCTATTGAACTATTCCATTTTTCTTCTTTTGATGAATCATGGAAGGTTGTTCAAGAAGGAACTGTAGGAACAGCATGGGGAATTTGGGATAAAAATGAAAAGTTAAAATTTTAAAATAAGTAGTATGTCATATAGAGAAGGTCATGATTTTTCAATTAAGAATTATTCTAAAGAAAATCAATTTCAAAACACAAATGAAAGCGATACTCCTAGAATAAATTTTTCTGAAATCTCATCAAAGAAATTAGCTGATTTGTGGAACGAAACTTTACAGAAAGGTATGCATGGTATTTGTTTCAGTCTCTATAAAGATGGTCAAAAACCAGGAGATATTATAACAGCAGAACAAGTTAATAGACGTATTCAAATTCTTAAACCTTTTACGAAATGGGTTCGCTCATTTTCTTGTATAGAAGGAAATGAGCATATTCCTAGAATTGCACACCAAAACGGAATGAAAACCTTAGTAGGTGCATGGCTTGGAGATGATTTAGAACTCAATGAAAAAGAAATACAGAGTCTTATTACGTTAGCTAACGAAGGTTGTGTTGATATTGCTGCTATAGGTAACGAAGTGATGTACCGTGGTGATTTAACAGAAGAACAATTAATTGAATATATCAATCGTGTTAAAGAAGCATTACCCAATATTCCCGTTGGATATGTAGATGCTTACTATGAGTTTTCTCATCGTCCAAACATTACCGAAGCTTGCGATGTTATTCTTACAAATTGCTATCCGTATTGGGAAGGTTGCCCAATTGAGTACTCTTTACCTCATATGCAAAGTATGTTTTGGTCGGCCAGCGATGCCGGAAAAGGAAAGCGTGTTATTATTACAGAAACAGGTTGGCCTAGCGAAGGTGGATCACTTAAAGCATCTATTGCATCTAATGAGAATGCAATGCGATATTTTATTGAAACTCAATTATGGGCAACACAAAATAATATTGAGACTTTTTATTTTTCATCTTTTGATGAATCATGGAAAGTAGGTCCTGAAGGCGCAGTTGGAGCTTACTGGGGATTGTGGGATAAAAATGAAATATTAAAATTCTAAACAAATCCAATTATAAATTTTGAATTAATTTAAAAAACAGGTGTTAAAAGAGTAATGCTTTTTTAAATCCCAATGATTATTAAAAAAATATTATGAAAAAAACATTATTCTTTAAAACGCTTTTAATCTTATTATTAGTTTCACAATATGGTTATTCTCAAATTGATGTGGTTTATAATAATTTAGTTTGGTCAGACGAGTTCACTACAAACGGCCCTATAGACTCAAACAAATGGTTTCAACAAACACAATTACCTTCAGGTGGTAGCTGGTTTAATAATGAAGTACAACATTATACAAATCAATTGTCTAATTCCTTTGTAAATAATGGAGCATTAAATATAGTGGCCATAAAAGAACCTTATACCGATCAAGGAATAACAAAGCAATATACATCTGCAAGATTAAACTCAAAGTTTGCTTTTACTTATGGTCGTGTTGATATACGAGCTAAAGTCCCAAATGGTCAAGGTACTTGGCCTGCTTTGTGGTTATTAGGTAAAAACGTGAATGAAGATGGTGGTTTTTTTGATCCAAATTTCGGAACGACTAGCTGGCCTGCTTGTGGTGAGATTGATATTATGGAACATGGTATTTTTCCTGGGCAACCAATAAATTATATTGGAGCTGCTATTCATACACCTTCTTCTTTTGGAAATACAATAAACATAGGTGGTATTCAAGCTTCAGATATAGCTCAAAATTATCATGTTTATTCTATGAATTGGTCACCAAATCAAATTACATTTCTTCTAGATGATGTTGTTTTTTATACATACAACCCTTTAGTTAAAAACGCAAATACTTGGCCTTTTGATGCTGATCAGTATTTTATTCTTAATGTTGCAATGGTTGGTTTTGCTGGAGTAATTCCGTCAAATTTCACTCAAGCATCTATGATTATAGATTATATAAGAGTTTATCAAAATACGACTATCGATAATCAAGCACCTACAAATTTCACAGCATCAGTTGGGACAGTTACTGGTACTTCAGTTCAATTATTAATGAACGCAAATGACAATTCTGGTACTATTGCCTATACTATTTCCTATCCTGGCGGAGTAACAACTACAGTGTATAATCCTTCTGGAGTTCAAAAATCAGTAGTTATTCCAAATTTAGCATCCAACACTAATTATGTTTTTACAATTACTGCCGCAGATATGTCAGGAAATCCGGTTTCAAATAACCCTATTGTTCTCAATGCTACAACAATCACAAATCCGCAATGTTCTGGAAGTGATACCCAAGCAACTGAAGGTACTTTTATATTAGGTTATAATTATTCTTTCCAAACCATAGGAACAGACGTTCAAATCACATTTGAGTTGCTAGACATCAAAGTGGGATTAGTTGCCTTTTTAAGACAATCTCCTTCCAATGAAATTCAAATGACTAATGTATCTGGTCAGACTTTCACATATACTATTACTGGACAAACTCCTGGTGCAACAATTAATTATGCAGTAAAATTTGCTTTTGCTGGTGGGTTGGCTGTTACAAGATATGTTTCTCATGTTGTTGGAAGTTCTTGCTCTTTGAGTGTTGACTCATCCTCAGAGTTGATGCAATTTACCTTTCCTAATCCAACCAATAATTTTGTTATTATTTCCTCAAATTTGACAATAGATAAAGTAGAAATTTTCAATTTGTTTGGCAATAGGGTAATTAATTGTGATGCCAATACTAATAATATAGATATATCAAGTTTGTCTAAAGGTGTTTATTTATTAACTGTTTATTCAGGTTCTCAGAAAAGTGTTAAGAAATTAATAGTTAATTAAATAACTTATTTTTCTATACTTAACTACTATTTGCCATGATTCCATAGCATCAATTTATATGAAGAAAATTGCTTTTATATTATTTTTTTGTTTTTCATTATACGGTTATTCCCAAGAAAAAAATATGGACAAAAAGGTTGATAATCTTTTAAAAAAAATGACTCTAAATGAAAAAATAGGGCAGCTTAATCAATATAGTGATTTTTGGGATTTTACGGGTCCAATTCCTAAAGAAGGTGATGCAGTTAAGAAATATAAGGATGTTAAAGACGGACTTGTAGGCGCTATACTTAATGTTAAAGGAGTTAAAAATACCTATAAATTGCAAAAAATTGCAGTCGAAGAATCACGATTGGGAATTCCACTTTTATTTGGATTTGATGTTATCCATGGCTACAAAACCATTAGTCCAATTCCGTTAGCTGAATCGGCGAGTTGGGATTTACAAGCCATACAAAAATCGGCAGAAATTGCTGCAGAAGAAGCTGCTTCAGCAGGAATTAATTGGACATTTGCTCCAATGGTCGATATTACTCGTGATGCTCGTTGGGGTAGAGTTATGGAAGGAGCAGGTGAAGATCCCTTTTTAGGGAGCAAAATTGCCGAAGCTCGAATCAAGGGTTTTCAAGGAGATCTTTCATCTAACAAAAATATTATTGCCTGTGCAAAACACTTTGCGGGCTATGGATTTGCAGAAGCTGGTAAAGAGTACAATACGGTTGATGTAAGTGATGAAACACTCAATAATGTAATTTTTCCTCCATTTAAAGCTTCTGTAGATGCTGGAGTAAGAACCTTTATGAACTCTTTTAACCAATTGAACGGTATTCCTGCAACTGGGAATAAATTCTTGCAAAGAGATGTTCTAAAAGGGGCATGGAATTTTAAAGGATTTGTAGTTTCCGACTGGGGTTCTATAAAAGAATTAGTAACTCATGGTTATGCAAAAGATAATATTGATGCAGCTGGAATAGCTATAAATGCAGGTTCTGATATGGATATGGAATCAAATGTTTATATAAAATATTTAAACGATTTGGTGAAAAATGGTAAAATAAAGGAGACAACTATTGATGATGCTGTTAGACGAATTTTAAAAGTAAAATTCGAATTGGGTTTATTTGATAATCCATATAAATATTGCGATGAAGTTTATGAAAATGAAACTGTTGGAAAAAAAGAGTTTCATGAAGGCGTTTTGGATATTGCAAAAAAATCTATTGTATTATTAAAAAATGAATATAATTTGTTGCCTTTAAAAAAGACGGGCCAAAAAATAGCACTTATTGGAGCTCTAGCAAATGATAAAAATAGTCCTCTAGGAAATTGGAGATTAGCTGCCGATGATAATACTGCAATTTCTGTTTTAGAAGGATTACAAAAATATAACGAAAATAAAATAACTTATGCAAAAGGTGCAGATGTAGTAATTGGAGAAACGCGTTTCTCTAAAGAAGTAAAAGTGAATACAACCGATAAATCAGGATTTGAAGAAGCAATTGCAATAGCAAAGATGGCAGATATTGTTATTATGGTTTTAGGAGAAAATGCGTATCAATCTGGCGAAGGTAGGAGTAGAACCGATATTGGATTGCCTGGTGTTCAACAAGAATTATTAGAAGCTGTTTATGCTGTAAATAAAAATATTGTTTTAGTCTTGAATAATGGAAGACCATTAGCTTTTCCCTGGGCTGCTAATTACATTCCGGCAATTGTTGAAGCATGGCAATTAGGAACTCAAAGTGGTAATGCGATTGCTCAGGTTTTATATGGTGATTACAATCCTAGTGGAAAATTACCAATGACATTCCCAAGAAATATAGGGCAATTACCCATCTATTACAATTATAAAAGTACAGGTCGTCCACTTCAAGAGAAAGATCCTAGTATTGTTTTTTGGTCACATTATGGCGATGAAACAAATACTCCTTTATATCCTTTTGGATACGGATTGAGTTATTCAAAATTTGAATATTCTAATATACAATTGGACAAAACATCATTTTCCGTAAACGGTAAAATAATAGTTTCAGTTGATTTGAAAAACAATAGTGAAATCAAAGGAAAAGAGGTAGTTCAATGGTACATTCGTGATTTAGTTGGAAGCTTTGCTAGACCTATTATAGAACTAAAGGGTTTTGAAATGGTCGAATTAAAACCCTTTGAAAAAAAAACAATAACGTTTTTAATTAATGAAAAAGTCATTGAATTTTATACTGTAAATTCAATATGGGAAGCCGAATCAGGGGAGTTTAAAGTTTTTGTTGGCGGAAATTCAGAAGCTACTATTGAAGCTGATTTTCTGTATTTTAAATAAATTCAAATGATATAAATAAATAGTATTTTTATTTATTTTTAAAATAAATTTGTTAAAATTTCATATTTTATTTGTTTCTTAACAAATAATTATGTTACATTTGGTTTTTATTATTATTAATTTAACAGTCGCCTATACAATAAAACTACTTTTTAGAGAAAATCTCAAAAATTTCAATCCTAACTAAAAGGTTTTTTTATGGCTACTACTCAACTCCCAGATGCTTTATTGGTAAAGAATTATATGGATGGCGATGAAAATGCGTTAGCTATATTAATCAAAAGGCATCAATCCAAAATTTACGGATTTATTTACTCAAAATTGTCTGACAGAGATATTGCCGACGATGTATTTCAAGATACTTTCATGAAAGTGATTAAAACGTTAAAATCTAATTCCTATAACGAAGAAGGGAAATTTTTACCATGGGTGATGAGAATTGCTCATAATCTTATTGTAGATCACTACAGAAGAAATAAAAAAATGCCAATGCTTCGTGAAACAGAAGAATTTTCTATTTTTTCTGTAATATCCGATACATCTCTTAATGTAGAAGGTAGAATAATAACAGATATAATCGAAAAAGATTTACAGCGAATTGTTCAAGAATTGCCTGCGGATCAAAAAGAAGTGTTAATGATGCGTTTGTACCAAGATTTAAGTTTTAATGAAATCGCCGAATTAACAAATGTTAGTATCAATACAGCATTAGGCAGAATGCGATATGCCATTTTGAACTTGAGAAAAATTATTGAAAAAAATCAAATTATTTTAACAAACTAACAATATTATAAAATAAGTTGCGTTATAGATATATAATTTAAATCATTCTATGGCAAAACTTTACACTCAAAAAGAATTAGCAAAAACAAAAATGTTACCCAAAAAAGAAACTATTAATTTTCTTCTTAATTATTCTAAAGTGCTAAAAATTATTAAGGTTGGTAATCTGAACTTCGAAATTCTTGCTAATTAACATATCCTGTCTCCTATAAAGAGACGGGATATTTTTTTATTTAAAATTTTTCAATACTTCTTTTCTTCCAATAGTTTTGGTAATGAGGTCTTTTTCGATATTCCAACCACGAGCAGGCGAATACTCGCGACCGTACCATATAATTTGCAAATGCAATTCATTCCATAATGCTTTCGGAAAAATCGCCTTAGCATCTTTTTCGGTTTGTACCACATTTTTACCAGATGACAAATTCCATCGGTACATCAATCGATGAATGTGGGTGTCAACTGGAAATGCAGGAACACCAAAAGCCTGACTCATTACTACACTTGCCGTTTTATGTCCAACTGCTGGTAGTTCTTCTAAATCCTCAAAACTTTGCGGTACTTTACCATCGTGTTTATCAATTAAAATATGCGACAAACCATAAATTCCCTTTGATTTCATAGGCGATAATCCACACGGACGAATAATATCCTGAATTGCTGAAACACTCATCTTAATCATATCATACGGATTATCCGCTTTGGCAAACAACAAAGGTGTAATTTGATTCACCCGAACATCTGTACATTGCGCCGATAATAAAACGGCAATTAATAAGGTATACGGATCTTTATGGTCAAGTGGAATCGGAATCGTCGGATATAATTCTTTTAACGTATTTATAACAAATGTCGCACGTTCTTTCTTGGTCATTTTTGTATTTTTATAATCGTAAATTTATAGTAATTATTTTGATGTGCCTAATCCAGCTTTCTGTTACAAGTTTTTTGTCACAAAGTTGTTTTTTGTAAAGTATAAAAAGAGTTTCTAACAGTCGCTTTTTATCCTAAAAAAAAACTAACTTTCTTTTCAAAAAAGCTTTTCACTGCAAACATTTATGTTCATCGAACACCAATAAAAATAAATACGTAGTGAGATAATCTGGGGCAAAAAATTATAAATTATGAATTATTTTATTTGTAAAATTTAACTATCAAATATTCTAAGAAGTCTAAAAATCTAAAAAATGACAACACTCAAAAAAGGCGATACCGCACCTAATTTTTCTGCAAAAGACCAAGACGGAAACACACACAATTTATCCGATTACAACGGAAAAAAACTCGTAGTTTTCTTTTATCCAAAAGCCGACACACCTGGTTGCACTGCCGAAGCATGCGATTTACGTGACAATTTCGAACGGTTTCAAGCTAATAATTACGAACTTTTGGGCGTAAGTGCCGATAGTGCCAAAGCACAAAGCAAATTCAAAAATAAATTCCATTTGCCTTTTCCTTTATTAGCCGACGAAGACAAATCGGTTATCGAAGCCTTTGGCGTTTGGGGACCAAAAAAATTCATGGGAAAAGAGTACGACGGAATTCACCGAACGACTTTTATTATCAATGAAAACGGAATCATCGACGAAGTTATTTCTGCCGTAAAAACAAAAGAACACGCATCACAAATATTAGTTTAAAAACGCTAAGAAAATATAAACGTATTCAAGGATAAGAGGTTGCCAAAAGTCGTGAGACTTTGTCACAATTATTTTCAATATATAAATATTTATTTATTTCTAACTATTAATTTCAATATTCTAAATTTCGAATTCACTAAACAAAAACCTTCATTTAATTCTTTAATTGAAATTTTGCCATCATTATCTAGTTTATTCGAAAGAACAATTTTTCAAGTAAAATCCATAATATCAAGGTCTTCATTCTTTAGTATATCGTGATTATTCTTTATGTAAATCCAATCTCTAGCAGGATTTGTAAATACAAATAATGAGGTAACAGACAATGTTGTACTTAAAGTGGTTCTAAAAGAAATAATGTTATAATTGATATTTTGAATTTCATTTTTTTAAATCAAAAAAAGTATAATAAAGGTTTAAATAAATTCCATTTGGAGCTGAACGAAACATTGAACTCATAAGCTCTTGTCTGTATGCTAAATCTAACCTTGCTTGACTATTGAAAATAAATTGAATAGCAGGTACAACATCTAAAAATGATTTACCGTTTTCGTTTATGGTTTGTCCAACAAATTCTACCATCAAGTTAATATTGGTTTGTTTAAAATTAGTGTATTTTTTTGGATACATTAATTTGCCAAATGACAAGGTGTAATTCGTTGCGTTATTACCAATATTGTCTGGAAAAGGATAATTTGGTTTATTATCTAACGCTTTTTCAAAACTGATTGTTGAACTGATAGCAATTTTTTTAATCAATTTGGTGGCTATAAATCCTGTTTCAAAACCAGAATTATGACCAAGTATCTCAATTTGTTCTTGATGAATATCAGAATTATTAAAACTATATCTTCCATAAGTCGCTAATCTGAAATGGCTATTTAAATCATCAGTTGAGTAAAAACGATATTTAACCATAAAACTACCACCTTCAGTAATAAGTTGATTATTTCTATTACTAACAAAAGCCGATCCTCGAAACATAATATTTTTACTTAAACCATAAGTTACTTCAGGCATAAAATGATAATTATAACCCGTTTCAAATTTTTCATTAAAAGCAGATTGCATTATATTAACTGAAAGAGAATTTGCCGGAACATTGCTAGCAGGATCGGTTACTACAAATAATTCTTGGCTAAAAACAGTTTGATAAATAAACACAATAAAAAGTAGAAATATCTTTTTCATTAGTTTAAAATTTTAATGTGAAAATCATCTTCGTTATTAGCAATATAAGTTGCAATGTTTTTGTATGATTTATATATTTTTTTAAACTCCTTTTCTGTAACATAACCTTTGTCAACTACTTGGAATTGAACTTCAGTTGCTTTACTTTTTTTGTCATTGACTAAAATGTAAGAACTTTTACTAATGGTCTCTGATTTGGCAGTTATAATTAACGAACCGATAAAAAAACCTGCTTTTTCTACTTTATCTTTGAATATTTTTGGACTTAATTTATTTGCTTCAATAAGCGTAACCGTGAAGGTATTTGTATTTAAATCTATTTCAACATTACTAACCTCAGGTAATGTTTTAAGTTGTTTATTAATCGCATTTGAGCACATAGAGCAAGTTAATCCAGTAGCTCTAATTTCTGCTTTTACAATTTGCGCATTACTTTTTATTGAAAACATCAAAACCATTGATGCAGCCATTATATATACTTTATTTAATTTTTTCATTTTCTTTTACTTTTCTATTAATTTAATTATTTCTTCTTCTGTTGGGTTTTTTGCAATTAGAAGACCTTCTGGATTGAACAAGAATTTTGATGGTAACTCATCAACACCAAATTGTATTGCTGTTTTAGCATCAAAACCTTTAGCATCTATCAATTGCGTAAATTTAATTTTATCTTTTTCGATTGCTTTAAGCCATTTACTTGCATCTGTATCAATTGAAATACCTATGATTTCAATTTTATCTTGACTAATTTCCTTATGTAATTTCGATAATTTTTTATTGCCTAAACGGCATGGTGCACACCAAGATGCCCAAAAATCAATAAGAACATATTTTCCTTTAAAAAATATAATGTTTATCTCTTTATTATTGCTACTTTTTAATATAATTGCTGGTATTGTATCACCAACTTTAATCTGTGCAGTAGCTATACTATTAATTAAAAAAAACGCAAAAACTAGTCTTCTCATTTTAGATTATTTAATAGTTTTTACCACTTTAGCACTGTCTTTTACAATAATTTCGGTTTTAGGTACTGTTTTTACAGCAACTTTTGCTTCTCTGTCGTATTGACAACAACCATGAAGATTGTTATACACGTCGTCTGGTGCAAGAAATTTGTCGCTGTCGTGACCACTTAATGCAATTCGTTTTAAAATAGCATCTTGATTTGTTAGTTTAGCATTGTAAGTTATAGTAGCTATTTTTGTATCTACGTTCCAATCTACTTTGGATATCTTTTTAATACTTCCAACTTTTTCAATTCTTTTTTCGCACATTCCGCAGTTTCCATAAACTTTAACTGTTTCGGTAACTGAATTTTTAATTTGTGCATTGCAAAATGTAAATGATAACAATACTGTGATTGCTACCAATATTTTTGATATTGATTTCATTCTAATAAAATTTTAATTTTTGTTAAATAAATAATTTTGAAAACAATGTATAAGTTTTCGACAAGACAGATTTATGGCTGTCATAGTTTGAAATTATTTTATTTTAGGCGGAAGCCAAACGGAAATAAAACCTGAGGAAATAAAGGTTTCTGAATGATAAAATTTTGATTTTTCTCTAGAATAATCAAAATTATTATTTTTAAATTCGATTTCGTAAAATGAAATTATACTAAAGTTTACCGATGAAGAGGTACAGTTTGAATGTCCACATTTGCCACCACAACTCTTGTCTTTGTCTTTTGAATGTTTGCCGTTACAACAGTCTTTTTTTTCTGTTTTTGATGAAGTTTCTTTTTTGCAACAGGATTTTTCGGTTTTAGTTCCACACGCATAAGTCGAAGTTGGCAAGAAGAAGCCAAGCATTAGCATTATGATTATTATGTGTAACCGATTTTTCATTTGGCAAATGTAAGGCTTTATTCTGAAAAATTTTGTTAATTTTTTTACAGGAACTTTTGCAGTTTGTCTAGCTCAAGGCAACCATATAAGTTCTTTTCGCGACTACATTTCAGTTGTGACTTATAGACACGCGTATTTTCCGTCAGGAAAATAGGATGTTATAGAAAACTTATTTCCCATATCTATAAATCGCAGCAATTGAATCTAACTGCTGATAAAGCTAGTTTTTTTTCTTATTGTTTTGGAAGATAAGAATTTCTTTTTACCAAATACATTATCAAGCCTAAACTTAATAAGAGATACAATCCTAAGGTCGATAAATAATATACATCATTCAAATTCTTTTTGTTAAGAATATGAAACAACCATAAATATTGGATAAGAATACATGCTAAAGTAAGTAATCTTGATTTTTTGAAAATTAAAATCAGAGATAAAATAGATGCACCCGATAAAAGTAATGATTGTATTGCATATAAATTTATAGAGTCTACACCTATGGAAAAGAAAGGTTGAAGCAATATGATAATTAACAACATAAAATTAAAAAATGTTACATGTGGACCGGGAAAAATAATAATCAAAAATGATATTATGGTTACTGTTTTTAATTTTTGGCTGTTTATCATTTAAATGAAGTTATTAGTTGGTACTAATTAATGGTGATTACAACTATTTGATTTGTGCAGTAAATTAAAATTGGCTATAACTTGTATATAACAATAATTCTATCTTCAACTATTTAAAAAATCCCCAACTAATTAATTGAGGATTTACTATTTCTGTAAACTGATTACTGAACACTGAATACTAATTTCATGCTTTCGTCAACTCTTTCTTTTGTTCAAAACCAAACAAATGATGAGCTTTTATCAAATCGGAAATGCCTTCTGGAAGCATTTTTTCCCAACCATCAGTGTCGTTACTAATAAGCTTAAGTACTTCTCTTGAGAAAATTTTAAGGTTGTCTTTATTGAAATCGGTTATATCAACCACTTTTCCGTTGTAAGCAAAAAATTTGTACAACTCTTTCATCCTAGGATGCACTTTCAGATTTTGAGAATTAATAATTTCGCCATTTTCATCTTCCATAGGATATAAAAACACTTTAATATCTCGATAAAATAATTTTCCAAAAGCCTCTAAAATTCCGCCACTTAAATGGCGATAGTATTTTTCATCAAAAATATCAACCAAATTATTCACTCCCATTGCCAATCCCATTCTAGCTTTAGTGTAATCAGAAAAATATTCTACTACTTTATAATACTCTTGAAAATTAGAAATCATAACAGTCTGACCTAATGAACAAAGCAATTCGGCTCTGTCCATAAAATCAAGTTCATCAATTTCTCCTTCTGAACGTAAATTCGAAAGCGTTATTTCAAATATTACTAAAGTATTTTCTTTTTCAACTTTAGTTTCTTCCAAAAACATCTTCAACGACTTTTCATACATGTCCATATTTACATTTGTAACCGGACGAAAACTTCCTCTTAAAGTCAAAATGTTTTTCTTATATAAAATAGCTGCTGGCAATATATTTTTTCCATCTGGTCCAAACATTACAGCATCTGTCATTCCGTTTTTAACCAATTGCAAACTCATTAAACGGTTGTCTACATTAGCAAAACGAGGTCCAGAAAAATTAATAGTATCAATTTCTAATTGGTCTTTATCTAAGTGATCGTATAAATAACGCAACAATTTTTTTGGATCGTTGTATTTGTAATATGCACCATAAATTAAGTTTACACCCAAAATTCCTAAAGTTTCTTGTTGCAAACGCGGATCCGTTTCTTTAAAACGAATGTGAAGTGTAATTTCATTGTAATCTTCTTCAGGTTCAACTTGGTATTTTATTCCAACCCAACCATGACCTTTAAATTGCTTAGCAAAATCGATTGTAGCAACAGTATTGGCATAACTAAAAAACATCTTATTGGGATGTTTTTCTCTATTCAAACGTTTTTCAATAAGATCCGTTTCATGAGTAAGCATTTTTTTAAGTCTGCTTTCAGTAACATAACGCCCATCTTCCTCAATGCCATAAATAGCATCACTAAAATCTTTATCGTAAGCCGACATTGCTTTTGCAATAGTTCCCGAAGAACCTCCAGATCTAAAAAAATGTCGAACAGTTTCTTGTCCAGCTCCAATCTCAGCAAAGGTTCCATATATGTTATCATTAAGATTGATACGCAATGCTTTATCTTTTAAAGACGGAACATGCTCAATAATCTTGTCACCTTTTAATTTAAAGTTTATTTCAGAATCTGCCATAATGATTTTAATTCACTACAAAGTTAATAAATTAGAAACAGTTTCAAAAGATAAATAATTCTATTTTTGTAGAAATATAGTTACTCATTTGAATTAATATCTGTAATTTTATCAAAAACCGTGCTAAATGAATGTTTATTTTTTAGGAACTGGAACTTCTCAAGGTATTCCTGTAATTGGAAGCAATCATTCTGTATGTAAAAGCGATGATTATAAAGACAAACGATTACGAGTTTCTGTTTGGATTCACGACGATAATTTTTCAGTTGTTATTGACTGTGGTCCTGATTTTAGGCAACAAATGCTAACTTCTAAATGTCAAAAAGTTGATGCAATTTTATTTACTCATGAACATTCGGATCATACATCTGGATTAGATGATATTCGACCTTTTTATTTTACACAAGGTAATATTCCAATATATGCTCATAGTAGAGTACTACAAAATTTAAAAAAACGATTCGATTATATTTTAGAATCCGAAAATAAATATCCAGGAGCTCCAACGGTTGATAGTATTGAAGTTACAAATGAAGTTGCTTTTAAAGTAAAAAATAAAACAATTATTCCTATAAATGCAATGCATGGCGATTTGCAAGTTTTTGGTTATAGAATAGAAGATTTTGCTTATTTAACAGATGTAAAAACAATTGAAGACAAAGAAATCACAAAGTTAAAAAGCTTGAAAGTATTGGTTATTAATGCTTTAAGAGAAGAGCCACATCATTCACATTTTAGTTTGCAAGATGCAATAGATTTTATAACTTTGGTACAACCAGAAAAAGCCTATTTAACTCATATAAGTCATCTTTTAGGTTTTCACGAAGAAGTTGAAAAAAAACTTCCAAAAAACGTTTTTCTCGCTTATGATAATCTCGTTATAAAAATTTAATTCTGAAATTATGAAAAAACAATTGCTATTGTACTTATTCATTTTAGCTGTTTTGATGAATATTTTTACCTATATGTATTATTCTAAAAAAGATGCATCTATTGTAAAAAAACAACAAGATGTCTCTAAAAAATTAAAAGATAGTATAACTCGAATGTCAGATCAAATGTATGATGCTAATTATTTTTCGCTAGAACATAATGATAATGCTCAAAACTATCTAGAAAATTTTGACATCAATGAATTAATGCCTTTGATAAAAAACGAATTATTGAACTATAATGATAGTCCTGAAGGAAATAAATTTATTGATCAACCAAAAATGGGTGAAATAAAATTTATTATTAATAAAATAAAAATATTGAATCATCGTTGGATTATAGCCGATTTTAATAATGGCGAATTATGGGGAGAAGTACTTTTAAAATACTTTGTTAAAGATGATAAAACAATACGATTTGAATCGATGGAGACATTTCTTTATCCACCTCAAAAAATGGAATAGCAAAAAAACAAATTAAAAAAACAATCCGAAATATGTTAAAAAATATAACAGTTAGCCTTTTCATCTTAACAACAATAATGTCATGTAACTGGATTAGTCAAGATGATAGCGAAAAGAGTAACAAAGAAAACGAACTTAATGCAAAGGATGTTGTAGTTGGTGGCGATAAGGATGATGATGGATGTTTAGCTTCTGCAGGTTATACTTGGTCTAAACTAAATAAAGAATGTGTGCGAGTTTTTACTGGAATACAGTTACTTCCGGTTGAAAAATCTGAAAATCAAGAGGATGCTGTTTTTGCAACGTATCTTCTTTTTGATGAATCTGGAGATAATGCTGAACTCTTTTTGCCAAATCAAGATGATTCTGTTATTGTTAAAAGAGACTCAAAAGGGAAACCATGGAGAAATGGCGATTGGGAATTAATTCAAAATAAAGGATTCCAATTAAAAAAAGCCGGAAAACTAGTATATGAAGGTGATGGTGAAATCGGGAATAAAGTCACCGGAAGTGATGATAGCGAAAAGGTTACACCAACAGAATAAAATATACTATTTAAATTATTTTATTGTTCTAACCAGTTTTTAAAATCATAAAAATTTTGTGGTGAAACACCATGTCCAATTGGGTATTCTTTATAAACAATTGAAATTCCTAATTCTTTTAAAATTGGTTCGGTTTTTCTAGCCCAATCTACCGGAATTACTTGATCAACTGTTCCGTGAGATGCAAATACCGAGAGGTTTGAAAAATCATTTTTTGTATAATTTTCAATAGCAATTTCAGTATTCAAATAACCACTCATAGCAACTAATTTTTGTGCTTTTTCAGGATATGATAATGCCACAGCATAACTTAAAATACTTCCTTGACTAAACCCAATTAAAGTTACTTTGTTAGCATCAATCGGATATTTTGCGATTAATTCATCTATAAAGTCAACAATCAAATCTCTAGATTGACGTGCTTGTACTAAATCAGAGAACTTGTTTTCATCTTCATCAAAATTAATCGCATACCAAGCATAACTTCCATACATCATATCAAATGGAGCTCTTGCAGAAACGATATAATAGTTATCTGGAAGTTCAGAAGCAAACGAAAATAAATCTTCCTCATTACTTCCATAACCATGAAGGAGAAGGAGTAACGGATTTTTATCAAGAAGTATTTTAGGTTCGCGAATTAAATAATATAAAGACATAATTTTTTTTCAAATGTATTTTATTTTATCCACCAATTCTATTTTTTTCATCTTCTAAACCAGTATTCCTGTTCCTGGCTTTTTTAACTTGATCATTACCAAAATTATAACTCAAATTAAATCGTAATTGACGACTATCATTTCCTCCATCACCGTTAATAATTAGATTTCCAAACTCTGTATTTCCTCTCCATGGCGATGTAAACAAAATATCTGAAAATGCTATTCGAACATTCAATTTTTTACTCAAAAATTTCTTTTGAAAAGCAATATCCAACGAACCTAAACTTTCGGTTTGATATGTTCCGCCCCAAACTGAAGGTGAATTGAACCAGCCAGAAATTTCCATCACAATTTCTTTTGGTAAATTAATAGTGTTTTGAGCATATAAATTAAAAGTTTCTTGATCTAAAGGAATAAATGAAGGATCGGTTGCAATGTATCGGCTATAAAAACCACTTGCACTGAAGTAAACATTCCACCAATTATTTACTTTAAAAGGATACGAAACACTTAAATTGATAATTTCATTATTGGCAACGTTTTTTGTAGTTAAGAAGTTTCTATCAGTACCAACAGCTTCTGTAATTTGAGCGAAAAAGTCAGAAATGTAACTGTAACTTAATGTTGTAGTTAGTTTGTATTTGTAGGTATGAGATACTTTAATATTGTCGGTATATTGTGGCTTTAAAAAAGGATTTCCTTTACTAAAGGATAACAAATCCAATTGATTTTCAAAAGGATTTAACGACTGATAATTAGGTCTTTCTATTCGTTTACTATAAATTAACGCATAAGAATTATTATCATTATGAACATAGGTTATTCCGCCACTTGGAAAAAAATCGGTGTAGTTTCGTTTTACTCTTTCATTTTCATTGTTTTGGGTAGTTAATAATTTTCCGTCAGAAATTGTATTTTCAACTCTAACACCTAATTGAAAATTAATTTTCTTAAAATTTTTGTTGTAATTTAAATAAACCGCATTAATATTTTCGGTGTAATTGAATCGATTGCTCGAAGTTGCATTAAATATAGGAGTGTTTCCAAAATAATTGTACACATCAAAAATATTTTTTGTTGCTACAATTGACGATTTAAATCCAACACCAACTTTTCCTTCTAACCATTTTTGTTCGTAATCACTTTTTAACGACGAAATAGAAATATCTATTGGTGTTTCTTGCGCATTAATAACTTGTCCAACAATTATAGTTTCTGTTCCATTATAAAAGAAATTAGGCTGATAATTTTTTCTATCACTGTTAAATTTACCAAAATCTAAATCGACATTAAAAGAATTCTCATTTGTTCCTTGATACTTGTAATTAAGATTAGAATACAAATTGTAGGTTTTATTTTGAACATCGTTTTGAGAATTTAAGACCGAAGTGTTTACATTCGAGTTTACCGGACGAATTGGTGTTCTAGTTGATCCATTTCCGTAACCATTATTAAAATTACCAGTTAAAACGATTCCAAAAGTGCTCTTTGCATTGTGATAATAATCATAACCAACTTTTATATTATTCGCATTGTTTTCATTTATGGATTTTGATCTAGAATCGTAAATGGTGTCACTTTGAATTCTGTATAAATTGATAAAGTTGTAGTTTCTTCCAAAACGATTGCTATAGTTCCCGAAAATATTATTTTTTTTATTTCGGTTATTAAATGAAATCGAATTGACAGAAGTACCAAATTTCCCGACATTTAAACCTGATGATACAGTTCCGTTAGTGCCAAAATTTTTATTCTTTTTTAGCTTAATATTTATAATTCCGGCTGTTCCTGCAGCATCATATTTAGAGGATGGTTGGGTGATAATTTCAATAGCTTCAATATCGTTTGCTTGAATTGTTTTTAAATAATTAGTCAAATCAGAACCACTTAAAAAGGATTGCTTTCCATCGATATAAATTAAAACACCACTTTTTCCTTCTACAATCAGATTATCATTATTATCGATGATCACTCCAGGCGCTTTTCTTAGTAATTCAAAACCAGACGAACCTGTTGCATTAATTGTGTTTTCGATATTAAAAACGGTTTTATCAGCCAACACTTGAATCATCGGTTTTTCTTTTTTGATTACTACTTCTGATAGTTGTGTTGCAATTTCTTTGAGCGTTATTAATGGTAATTCGATGTTTTCAGAATTGATGACAATAGAAGAAACAACATACTCTTCAAATCCAATAAAAGAAGTTTTTAAGTTGTAATTACCTGAAGTTACATTTTGAAAAATGAATCTACCTTCGTTATTGGTAATTTCTGCTTTAACTAATTTGTTTTCAGAATAAAGCATTACTGAAATACCAGCTAATTTTTCAGCTTTATCAGAATTGATTTTTCCAGATATTGTATACGATTGTGATTGTGCCGAGGAACCAAGAATTATAAGAAATAACAGTAAAATTTTATTCATTTTCAAATGATTTTACTGTAAGTAGAATAAAAACGATTTATGTTACAAGAAGTGCAACCATTTTTGAAATAATTTCCCCAATAAAGGTAATGAAGTTGTTTCACCTTTTGCAGCACTAAATATTCCATAGATTGTTAATACAGAAATAAAAATCCACATTGGAGCGGCAATCATAATGTTGTTAAAATGACTTATCGAAACACCAAGAATAATAAATGTTAGACTTAATCCTAATCCTTGTCGGATGTGAAAAGAAGCAAATTGATTTTTATTTTCACTATTCATCGAAAGCGCAATTAGCGGTCCAATAATTAATATATAACTAATTATTGCGATAGATTTTCCCGCTTTTATAGTTTGATTATCCATTTTATACCATTTATAAATATAAATTAATACTGAAATTATTTGTATAATGCCGATATAGTATGAAAATAGTTCAATTTTTATTGGACTATATTGAACACATAATCGGTATTAAGCTAAAATTAGTTTACTGTTGTTGTATATTCCGTATACTTTGCCTTTCATTTTTTGGTTAAGAAAAGCAGAATTTTTTGATTTGGATTTTATGTTTACTTTAGAGAAAATCCATTCAGAATCATCAGAAAAAAGTGTTACGTTGGCTACATTTCCTTCTTGAATAGAATTGCTTTCTAAACCAAATAATTCTCTTCCAAAAGTTAATTTTTCGATTATTTTTTCAAAAGGCAATACTGTTGATAAAGCTCCAAAAGCACTTTCTAATCCAATGGTTCCGTATTTAGCAAAATCAAATTCCATTTTTTTATTTTCGATATCAATCGGATTATGGTCAGAAGTAATGCAATCAATTGTATTGTCTAAAACGCCATTTAGCAAAACTTTTATATCTTCTTCAGTTCGTAAAGGTGGAGAAACCTTATAACGTGTATCAAATCCTTCTAATTTTTCATCTGTTAAAACCAAATGATGAACGGCAACACTACACGATACTTTTAATCCTTTTGCTTTCGCTTCTTTAATTAACGCAACTGATTTTGCTGTTGAAATGGTTGGAATATGTAATTTTCCTCCTGTATATTCTAGTAAAAATAAATTTCTGGCGACTATTATTTCTTCGGCTAAATTCGGAATTCCTTTTAGACCTAGTCGTGTCGAAACAATTCCTTCGTTGGCAACTCCATTTCCTTTAATTTTTTCATCTTGACAAAAAGCGATAACTAAACCATCAAAATCTTGTACATATTGTAAGCCTATTTTTAGCAAATTAGCATTTTCAATAGTTGCATTGTAATCGCCAAAAGCAATTGCTCCTGCGTTTTTCATATCAAATAATTCGGCTAAATCTTTTCCTTCACTGTTTTTTGTTAACGCACCAATTGGATATAATTGGGTTGCTGAACTTATAGCTTTTTGTTTTACGAATTGTATTTGAGATTGATTATCAAGAACAGGATTTGTATTGGGTTGAAGTGCAATACCCGTAAAACCACTTTTAGCAGCTACTTCTAAACCGTTTGTTATTGTTTCGCGATCTTCAAAACCAGGTTCGCCAAATGAAACACTTGTATCAAACCAACCTTTTGAAAGGTGTAAATTATCGAACTCTATTTCCTGATAATGAGCTGTTTTTGATATACCTTTACTAATCTTTTCAATAATTCCATTAGTGATTTTTACATCAATAATCTGATTGTGAAAAGGACTTTTAGAATCAATAATTCGTGCATTTCGGATGATTACATTCATTTGACAAATTTTTGAATTAGTATTTCAAGTGATATAAAAAGCAAAGTTAAGAAAACAAACCATTTCCAAATTTGATTATTAGTTCGATCTGCTTGTAATGTTGTGAAAACAGATTCAATATCGCTAATTTCTTTGAAATCTCCGATTGCGTTAGTATTTGATTCTTTCAAATTACTTTCGGTTCGATCATAATTAAAACTGATGTTTTCAATCTTCTCATTTGAATTGAATACACCATAATTTCCATCTAACTTCGGATTGTCACTAAAGGTTAATTTGACTTTATTATTCAAAATTTGCTGTATCGGAATAAAACTCTCTTTAGCATTGACATTGGTTTTTTTAATACTCACAATTTCATCTTTAGAAAGTAATGTTTCAATAATAATTGGTTGATTTTCACCAATTACCAATGCATTTACACCCGTTTTTTGAGTGCTTTGTGCCATATTATAAAATGTTGGGACAATTAATGGTGAATTTTGAAAATTACTATTCAATTTGTTAATTGGAGCAGCAAAAACGTAGACTGATGAAATGCCGTTTTGAATTGCAGTTAAAAAAGGAGATTGATCATTATAACCCAAAACTAAAGGAGATGAGCTATTCAACTCATAAGATGATTTTGTATTTGGATATTGAAAGTTATCTACTTTTTTATCAAAAACACTACTAAAAAGTGGATGACTAAAATTAATCTTAGTTACTATTTTTTCAGTTGTTACTAGAGAATTGAATTGAATGTTACCGAAATTTGACATCAATTCATTTAAATTGGAAATCAAACTTTCTTGCGAAGGAATTACAACCAAATTACCACCTTTTTCTACAAAAGATTTTAAAGTGGTTTGCAAAGCTTGCGGAATATCATTTAATTCGTTTAAAACGATTGCATCTTGTTTGTCAATACTATTATAATCTAAAGCAGAAAGCGGAAAATTAGCATAATTAAATTCATCAGAAGTGTAAATTCGAGAAAGGAATCCACTTTTTTCAGCATCACCAATACTAACTACATTACTTTTTTCTGGTTTTGAAATACTAAAATAATAGTTGTTATCATATTCCAAACCATTATCTGTTATAGCAACATAACCATGAAAATTTTCTTTTGGAATGGTAAAGTTGATGTTTTTTGTTTTGCTTTCAAAATTCACTAAAGTTTTTGCAACCAATTTATTTTGATTGTACAATGCAATTGGAATGTCGGCAGTATCGTCACCATATGAATCCAATTTTACGCCGATTTCATAAAAATTATCTAAGGTTTGATTGATAAAAACGCTATCAATTGCAATGTTATTGGTTTGTTCAGCTTCAGATACAATAAAATATAAGTTATCATCTTCTTTGATGCTTTTTAATTGATTTTTTTCTAATCCAACAGCATCAGTAATCACTACTATATCTTTATTAAAAGCCGTTTTATGAGCCTTTATTTTTGCCAAAAGATTATCCAAACGAAAAGGAGTTGCACTGTATTTTAAATCTTGTAACTCTTTTTGGATGGATTTGATATCGGTATTCCAATAATTATCTGAACAAGTAATTAAAGAAAAATTGATATTGTCTGGACTATGTTCTAATAAATCTTGAACAGCACGTTTTAATAACTCACCATTTTTGCCTTTGGCTTGCATACTAAATGAATTGTCGAGTACAATATACATTTCATTCGTTGCATTTTTACTGTCTTTAGCTTTAAAAAAAGGTTGCGCAAAAGCTACTATTAAAGCAGTTAGCAACAACATTCTGGTGGCAAGTAGTAAATATTTTTTGAGTTTAGAACTTTTTCGGGTTTGAATGGAAAGCTCTTTTAGAAATTTGACATTGGTAAAAAGTTCTTTTTTAAATTTCCGTAATTGAAAGAGATGCACCAATATCGGAATAACCAATAAAAAAAGAAAGTAAAGAATTTCAGGATGTTTAAATTGCATTTTTACAAAGATTTACCTCACGAGGCTTTAATTTATTTCGGAGCTCGGTGCATCTACGATGTTTCAAAAGTAAGAAAAAAGTTTAGAATTTTAAAAGTTTAGGAGTTTAAAAGTTTGTTAGTTTGGGAAAGTTTAAGAGTTTAAATGTTTTAGACAACTATAATTATGTTAGGTTTTCTGGTTTTCAATTGTGAAATAATATAAAAACAGACATTAAAAAATATATCGAAAATTTTGAAAGAAAATCACGCACAAAAAGAAATAAAGAAATTCAATAAAGCTTACAAATAAATTTCCAACCTAGCAATTACAAATAACCTTTGTGAGCTCTAGTTTTAATTAGGAATTGTTATTTCTATGTTTACATCTACAAAAGCTGTGAGAATAGATTTTGAAAAGCCATTTTCTGAGGTGCTGTTTATTACTAATCCTCCATTATCATAATTGAGATCCATTATTGATTCTCTTAGATGTAAGCATGTAAAGCGGAATAATGTAAAGAAATTAACTTCAGATTTCATGATTTTTAATTCCAAAGTATTTAAAATCTTGGTTTTTGATTTGTTCTTATAAAAAATCAATTTTACCGTTTCAATATCACCTTCAATTGAAACATTTTGAAAATCGAAATAGATATTTTCTTTTTGTGTTCTGTCAAATGAACTAGTTTTAGAGTATATGAATTTATAGTTTATTACATCATTTTCTGATTTTGATTCCTTTATCGTAAATTGGTGAATTTTTAAAGATTTTAAATCATATACATTAGCAAGTTGTTGACCATCATATTGATTTAAAACAGCCATAATATAATTTTCGTTGGAAGAAATTGCATAAACACTTCTCTCAGAATTTGTTTTTTCGGAAGAAATAGAATATTTAGCCATAACATCAAATTTCAACTTCTGACCAAATAGTGATGTTATAGAAGTAGTGAAAATTAATAGAAATAGTTTCATTATTTTATTGAATTTAAAATTTGATTAAAAAAAACTACTAACAAATAATTTACTTAACACTATTTTTTTCTCTTAGCTGCACGGGTTTTCAAGATATTCCTGTTTACAGAAGTAGAAGTTTTCTTTTTAGTTTTTGAAGGTCCACCCAAATTGACTTTTTTATTTTTTGCTGATTTTTCATGAAAAGCGTCGCCACCTTCTTGTTTCGGACGTTTAAGCAATTGTTTAACTTTCTTTCTGTCTTTTTCAAATTCCAATAGACGAGTAGCAACTTCTACGGTTTCTGGTAAATTCAGAATTTCGATTTCTTTTCCCATTAACAATTCGGCTTCAATTTGGATTTCTTCTTCGTGTGGAGCAATAAAACTAATTGCGATTCCGCTTTTGTCAGCTCTTCCAGTTCGACCAATCCGATGTATGTATTGCTCTGGAATTTCTGTAAACTCAAAATTGATAACATGAGAAATATCCGAAATATCCAATCCACGAGCCATAACATCAGTAGTTACAATGCCGCGAATTTCACCAGCTTGAAACGAAGCCATCGTATTTAAACGATAATTTTGTGATTTATTAGAATGAATCACGCCAAATTGTTCTGCAAAAAGTTCTTCCAAATGATTGGCAATCAAATCGACGGATTTTTTATTGTTAGCAAAAATCAAAACACGTTCAAAAACGGTTTCATTTTGTAAAAGGTCTTTTAAAAGATTGATTTTGGTTAGAAAATTTGGAGTAAAATAAGCTAATTGTTGAATTTTTTCTAATGGTGTTCCCGATGCTGCTAACGAAACTTCAACCGGAAAATCAAAATAATCTTCGAGCATATCGTCAACATCATCTGTCATGGTTGCTGAAAATAAAATATTTTGGCGTTTATTTTTAAGCATTGCTAATATAGCTGTGACTTGAGTACGAAATCCTAGATTTAATATTTCATCAAATTCATCAATAACTAATTTCTGAATAGAATCGAAACGAACTACATTATCCAAAGCTAAATCCATGGTTCGACCTGGAGTTCCAACTAATATATCAATTCCTTGACGGACAGCCGTTTTTTGTGTATTGATGTTTACACCACCATATATTCCGAGTGTTCTAACCGACATGTGTTTGGTTAAACTATCAATTACATCTACAATTTGAACTACAAGTTCCCGAGTTGGAACTAAAATTACAATACGAGCAGAATCGGTATTTACAAATTTCCATTGTTTTAATAAAGGCAATAAATAAGCAAATGTTTTTCCGGTTCCAGTTTGCGCAATTCCCATTACATCGCGTCCTGACATAATTACAGAAAACGATTTTTCCTGAATTGGAGTAGGAGTTGTCAAACCCAATTCATCGATTGCTTTTTGTAATGATTTTGGAAGATTAAACTGATCGAATGTGCTCATTTTGTGGATGTTTTAGCTTTGCGCCGAACTACCTAAAGGTCTCGGGTGCTGCAAAGGTAAGGAATTCAAATGGTTCATCAAGTGTAATTGATTTCTTCAATACATAAATCGAAACAAATCATTTTTTCGTATATGGTTTTAGAAATTGAATTTGTATTTTTGAATCTACAAAAATTAACTATGAAAATTGTACTATCGCCAGCCAAATCCTTGAATTTTGAAAAAGAGCTTCCTACAAATTTGTTTTCTGAATCTCAATTTTTAAAAGAAGCAACTACTATTCAACGCACTTTAAAAAAGAAAAAACCAAAAGTCTTAGCAAATTTGATGGATATTTCTGAAAAATTAGCCGATTTGAATTGGCAACGCAATCAAAATTGGCAAACTCCTTTTACAATTGAAAACGCTCGTCCTGCTATTTATGCTTTTGATGGAGAAGTTTATTCTGGATTGGACGCTTACTCTTTAACTGAAGAGAAATTAGTCGTTTTACAGAACAAACTCCGAATTCTGTCGGGTTTATACGGATTATTAAAACCACTCGATTTGATGCAAGCGTATCGTTTAGAAATGGGAACAAATTTGCCAATTGGAAAAAATAAAAACTTATATGAATTTTGGAAAAAAACGATAACAAAAGCTTTAAATTATGAATTGCAAAAAGGAGAATTATTTATCAATTTAGCGAGTAACGAATATTTTAGTGCTGTTGATGTTAAATCGTTGAAAGTTCCAGTCATCACGCCAGAGTTTAAAGATTATAAAGATGGCAATTTAAAGATGATTAGTTTTTTTGCTAAAAAGGCGAGAGGATTAATGGTTCGTTACATTATTGATACTAATGCAGAAACAATAGATGATTTAAAAGGATTCAATTATGAAGGTTATTCTTTTGATGCTAATTTAAGTACAACAAGTAAATTAGTTTTTACACGATAGTTTACACATACAAATATTCTTGGTATTCTCGAATGGTTTCACGAGTTGCTTTGCGTTGTTCTCTTGATAATTCGCGCATTGCTTCAACTCCTTTTTTAGCACATCGCTTTATTTTTGATAACTTAAAAGTAAATTCAATTAATTTAGAAGCATCTTCAGGAGTAAGTTTTTCTTTAATTTCATTTACAAAATCGCTAAATTCGTTTACTACTTTGTTGTTTTCGTAGTATTCTGATTTTAAATCTTCTAACAATTCGTCAATATCACTAGAAAATTCATTTCCTATTGCCTCACTCTTTTTACAAAGATCGGTAATGATTTTTTTTTCATTTTTTCCAAAAAACCCCATATCAAATAGTATTTAGTTGCTAACTCATTCATTTTCAATCAAATTTAAATAAAAAATTGATAAAACATAATAATTGTTAATAACTTATAACTTTAACTCGTTGGGTGTAATTAATATAAATGTGATAAAAATAGTTTTTAATACTAATTTACAGTCAATTAGAATTTCAAATGTCAGTCTGAGATTGTCGAAGACCTCAAAAAATATACATTTCGACAGGCTCAATGTGACAATTGATATAAAATTAAAATCAAAAAATAATTAGACACAACAGATAATTTTATTTTAAAATTAACTTTGCTTTTATACAAAAAATAAAAGATTGATTATAGCAGAAAAAAAACCATTAAAAAGCATCATAGATAATATCTATAATGATAAGTTATAATATTATTTATCAATTATATAAAATAGATTATCTAAAGTAATTTTTCGACATATTCATTCGTGTTTAAAATTCCGTTTTTTGCAATAAATTGTATAAAATCACTACCAATTATTGCTCCTTTTTGATATTTTGTAGCTTGTTTAAAAGTAGTTTTATTGCTAATTCCAAAACCAACTATTTGATGATTTTTCAAATTCATAGATGCAATTCTTTTAAAATAATTCATTTGGCTTTCATCAAAAATATCTTTGCTACCAGTTACACTTGAACTACTTACCATGTATATAAAAGCATTGGAATGTTTGTCAATTAGTCGAATTCTATTATCAGATGTTTGTGGTGTTATTAAAAAAATCATTTCAATACCATTGCTCACAAACAGTTCTTTATATTCAGAGAGATAAATTTCTAATGGTAAATCCGGAATTATTAAGCCGTCAATACCAGTTTCTGAGCATTTTTTACAAAATTTTTCAACACCATACTGTAAAATTGGATTGAAATATCCCATGATGATTAATGGAATTGCCACTGATTTTCTAATTGTTGCAATTTGATTAAACAATAGTTCAGTCGTCATTCCGTTTTTTAAGGCTTGAGTTGAACTGGCTTGAATAGTTGGTCCGTCTGCTAAAGGATCACTAAAAGGCAAACCAATTTCAATCATATCAACGTTATTTTTCTCTAAACTCTCTATTAAAGTTTTAGTATCGTTTAGATTAGGAAAACCTGCTGAAAAATAGATAGATAGTATTTTTTTTGTTGATGATAATTTATTTTTTATTCGATTCATTTTGTAGCAGTTATAAGTTAAAATAATTAATATAAGTGTTCAAATCTTTATCGCCTCGACCCGATAAATTGATGACAATAATATCAGTTGGTAGGAATTTTTTTTGTTCTAAAACTGCAAAAGCATGTGCGGTTTCTATGGCTGGAATGATGCCTTCTGTTTTCGCTAAAGCAATTCCGGCTTTCATAGCGTCTTCATCAGTAATAGCAATAAATTCAGCTCTATTGGTTTGAAATAAATTTGCGTGCATTGGTCCAATTCCAGGGTAATCCAATCCAGCTGAAATCGAATATGGTTCGGTTATTTGTCCATCTTTAGTTTGCATAAGTAACGTTTTACTTCCGTGAATTACTCCCGTTTTTCCTAATAAAGAAGTCGCAGCACTTTCGCCAGAGTAAATTCCTTTTCCAGCTGCTTCAACTGCAATTAAGTTTACCGTTTCGTTGTCTAAAAAATGATAAAAAGCGCCAGCGGCATTGCTTCCGCCGCCAACACAAGCAATAACGTAATCTGGATTTTCATTACCTTCTATTTCTAAAAGTTGTTTTTTAATTTCTTCTGAAATCACACTTTGAAATCGTGCTACCATATCGGGATAAGGATGCGGACCAACAACAGAACCAATAATGTAAAAGGTGTCGTCAGGATTGTTAATCCAGTCACGAATAGCTTCATTTGTAGCGTCTTTTAATGTTTTTGACCCAGATAAAGCTGGACGAACTTCAGCGCCAAGCATTTTCATTCGAGCTACATTTGGAGCTTGGCGTTCAATATCTACTTCGCCCATATAAACTATGCATTGCAATCCCATTAAAGCGCATACTGTTGCAGTTGCGACTCCATGTTGTCCGGCTCCAGTTTCGGCAATAATTCTAGTTTTACCTAGTCTTTTTGCTACTAAAATCTGACCAATGGTATTGTTTATTTTATGAGCACCAGTGTGGCATAAATCTTCTCTCTTTAGATAAATTTTAGTATTAAATTGTTTTGATAATCGTTTTGCAAAGTACAAAGGCGTTGGTCGTCCAACATATTCTTTCAAAAGCGAATTAAATTCTGTTTTAAAAGAGGATTCGGCACTTATTGATAAGTAATTTTGTCGCAGTTGTTCTACGTTTGGATAAAGCATTTCTGGGATAAATGCGCCACCAAATTCTCCGTAAAACCCATTTTCAGCTACATTGTAGGTTGTTTTCATGATTTAGTTATTAATATTTTTAATAGTTTCTCTACTTTTTCTTTTGATTTAAATCCTGGAGATACTTCTAATTTGCTATTGCAGTCAATTGCAATACAGTTTTTAGAATAGTTATTTTTGAAAAATTCTTGTATCTCATTGCTATTTTCAACACCAATTCCGCCACTTAAAAAGTAGGTTTTTGACAGATGATAATTCTCTAATAATTGCCAATTAAACAGTTTTCCATTTCCTCCGTAATTGTCTCCTTTTGTGTCAAATAAAAAATAACTACAACTTTCATTATAGTCATTTAAAGTATTAAAATTAAATGTATTATCAATATTAAACGACTTAATTACTTTAAGCGAATTGGATTCAATTTTTTGACAAAACTCTGGAGATTCTTCACCATGAAGTTGAATAAAATCGAGTTGATATTCGTTTGCCTTTAGGATAATTTCTGAATAATCTGCATTAACAAAAACACCTACTTTTTGTATTTTAGAATTTATTTCTGGCAGTTTATCAGTAACATATCGAGGTGATTTGTCATAAAAAATAAATCCTAAATAATCAGGATGCAACGCTGCTATTTCAATTATGTTACTCGGAAATTTCATTCCGCAAATTTTGATTTTAATTTTCATTTAATAGAAGTTATAAATTGTTCCAAACTTTTTCCAGGATTATCGGTTTTCATAAAGTTTTCACCAATTAAGAATCCGTTAAATCCCTGTTTCTTTAATAAAATTATGTCTTCAGGGTTACTTATTCCGCTTTCCGAAATTTTTAGAAAATCATTTGGAATGGCAGTTATTAATTCGATGCTATTCTGTAAACTCACTTCAAATGTTTTTAAATTTCGGTTGTTAACGCCTATGATATCTATACTTGGCATTACACTTTTTTCTAATTCTTTTAAACTATGAACTTCTAAAATAACTTCTAATGCTAATGAATGAGCAAACTCTGATAGTTGTTTAATTTGCTCTTTTGTTAAAACAGCAGCAATTAGTAATATGACATCAGCACCAAATGATTTGGCTTCTAAAATTTGATACTCATCAATTATAAATTCTTTTCGTAATAACGGAGTTTGAACAGCTGCTCGTGCAAAAAGTAAATCATCCAAAGAGCCACCAAAAAAAGTACTATCAGTAAGTACAGATATTCCGCTAGCACCAGCATTTTCATATCCTTTTACTACTTCTTCCACTGAAAAACTATTGTTAATAGTAGGTTTAGAAGGTGAACGACGCTTGTGTTCTGCTATGATTCCGAATTGGGAATTTACTATGGATTTACATAATGAATTTGTTTTTGAATCAAACAAGTCAGAATTTTCCAACTGTGTTAAAGAAACGATGCTTTTTTTTAAAGAAACTTCTCTTTTTTTATGTGCGATTATGGTATTTAAAATTGTCATTAGGCTTGGCTTAGTTGTTGTAATTTTTGTAATTTTTGTAATGCTTTTCCAGATTGTAATGCTTCTTTAGCTTTTGTAATTGCATCAGTAAACGAACAATTTTCGATAGTTGTAATTGCTAAAGCTGCATTGGCACATACCACATTTTGTTGTGCTTCAGTTCCATTTCCGGAAATGATATTCATAAAAATTTTTGCAGATTGTTCAATAGAATCGCCACCTTTAATGTCATCGAAATAAATTTTAGAAACATTAAAATCGTTAGCATTTATAATACTTTCAGATGTTTTTGTTATGATTTTAGTATCTGCTGTAAGCGATATTTCATCATAACCATCTAAAGCATGAAGTATAGAATAATTAATATTGGTGTTTTGATATAAATAGGCATACATTCGAGCCAATTCCAAACTAAAAACTCCAACCAACTGATTTTTTGGAAAAGATGGATTAACCATTGGTCCCAACATATTAAAAAAGGTTTTTACGCCTAATTCTTTTCGAATAGGACCAACATTTTTCATTGCAGGATGAAATAATGGCGCATGGAGAATTGCAATATTTGCTTCTTCGAGACAACGTTTTAAATAGTCTTTATCATTACTGAATTTCACACCCAAAGTTTCCATAACATTACTTGATCCTGAAACGGATGAAACACCATAATTTCCATGTTTTGCTACCTGAATTCCATAACCAGCAACTACAAATGAAGCCAAAGTTGAAATATTGAAAGTATCTTTTCCATCACCACCTGTTCCACATAAATCGATGGTGTTATAATCTGAAAAATCAATAGAAATACAAAGTTCTAAAAGTGCTTCTCTAAATCCTGAAAGCTCTTGTATGGTTATATTTCGCATCATAAATATGGTCAAAAAAGAGGCGATTTGACTCGGATTGTAATGTCCCGACGAAATGTTGACTAAAACGGTTTTAGCTTCTTCTTTGGATAATGTTTCGTGATTTATTAGTCTGTTTAGAATTGTTTTCATGCCAATTAAGAGTTTACCCAATTTTCTAATAGTTGCTTTCCGTGTTCAGTGAGGACGCTTTCTGGATGAAACTGAACTCCTTTTACATCGTAAATTTTGTGGCGTAGCGACATTATTTGTCCGTTTTCATCCACCGAAGTGATTTCTAAATTATCAGGAAAACCTTCAGTATTTACAACCCATGAATGGTATCTGCCAACTTCAATTTGATTTGGTAAACCATCAAAAAGAGTTTCATCTGTAACCAAAATATTTATTTTTGTTGCTACACCATGATATACTTTTTCAAGATTGATTAGGTTGCCGCCAAAAACTTCGCCAATCGCTTGTTGGCCGAGGCAAACGCCGAGTATACTTTTACTTTTTGCGTATTTTTGAATAACGGCTTTTAATAAACCTGCTTCATCTGGAATTCCTGGTCCTGGAGAAAGGAGAATTTTATCGAATTTTTGTAATTCATCCAATTCAAATTCGTCGTTTCTAAAAACGCTTACTTTTGTATTTAAATCTTCTAAATAATGCACCAAGTTGTAGGTGAAACTATCGTAATTATCTATTACTACTATATTTTTCATGTTTATCATTTATATTTTTTCAGCAAGCTCTAATGCTTTATTTAATGCACCTAATTTATTGTAAACTTCTTGTAATTCATTTTCTTCGGTAGAGCTTTCTACAATTCCCGCTCCAGCTTGGAAATGCAATTGATGGTTTTTTGATAGAAAAGTCCGAATCAAAATAGCATGATTAAAATTACCATCAAAGTCCATAAAACCTATTGCTCCACCATAAAATGTACGATTGGTATTTTCAATTTTTTCGATAAGTTGCATGGCTTTGTGTTTTGGAGCACCCGATAAAGTTCCAGCCGGAAAAGTATTCGCAACCAATTGCATCGAACTTCCTTTTAATTTTCCGGTTACTTTAGATACCAAATGAATAACATGAGAGAAAAATTGGATTTCTTTGTATTTTTCTACTTTTACATTAGAGCAATTTCTACTTAAATCGTTTCGCGCTAGGTCGACAAGCATTACATGTTCACTATTTTCTTTAGCATCTTCTGCTAATTTTTTTGCTGATTCGGCATCGTTTTCATCATTTCCAGTACGTTTAAAAGTTCCAGCTATTGGATGTATTTCGGCTAATTTATCTTTAATTATTAATTGAGCTTCTGGCGAAGAGCCAAATATTTTAAAATTTCCATAATCAAAAAAGAACAAATAGGGAGAAGGATTAATGTTTCGTAGAGCTCTGTATACATTGAATTCGTCGCCTTTAAATGCTTGAGAAAATCGTTTGGATAATACCAATTGAAACACGTCGCCACGATGACAATGTTTTTTTGCTAGAGTAACATTCGTTTTGAATTCATCATCTGATAAATTTGACAAACAATTTCCAATTTTAGAAAAAGTATAACTAGCAAACGATTTAATTTGTAAAATTTGTTCTATTTCGGATATATTATTTTTATTATCGATACTATGACAAAATAAATACGCTTCGTTTTTAAAGTGATTGATAGCAATTATATTTTGATAAACAGCATAATACAATTCGGGAATTTCTAAATCATTTTCTTTTTTTGCAATTGTTATTTTTTCAAAATATTGAACAGAGTCGTAACTCATGTAACCAAAAAGTCCGTTTGTTATGAATTTAAATGGTGATTTCTCTTGTTGGAATTGCGATGCAAATTCTTCGATATATTTTGGAATATTTGTAGAAGCAGTAATTATAGTTTCCTCAGAATTTCCATCGGGATAATGTGATGTTATACTTCCGTTTTCAATTTTTATTGAAGCAATTGGATTGCAACAAATGTAAGAGAAACTATTGTCGGCAGTATGATAATCGCTACTTTCTAGTAACAAACTATTGGGAAATTTGTCTCTAATTTTTAAATAAATACTTACAGGAGTAATTGTATCTGCAAGGATTTGTTTGTGATTTGTATGTAAATGGTATTTTTTCATAGTTAGTTTTTTATTTGACATGCTGAAAAAAGTTCAGCATAAAAAAAAGGCTTGTCGTGATTGACAAGCCTTTTATGATATTTAGATTTAAAATATACTTATTGGAGACTATTTCACGACGTTTGACGTAAACTGTTCCACCACCAAGTATTATTTAAAATGTTGTTCATTTTGAAAATTTGAATTACAAATGTAGCAATTGAAATTAGATTTCCAAATTGATATTGATTTATTTTTAATTTTTATGATTTGTTTATTAGTTCTGATGAAAATAGGATTGCAAAAAGGATTACAGTGGAAAGCCCACAGCGAATGAGGTACGAATGAGCGAGGACTTGGAACGGAAAGCCTGACCCGAAGTTGCTAGGCACGAAGCAATAGGGTTTTGCCATAAAAAAACCTTAAAGATTTCTCTCTAAGGTTTTCCTTTTTATAGCAATAATTCCCTTTTAGAACTGTAAGTTGACGTTTAAATCAAATTCGTCAGAAATAGCTTTGTCGCCTAAGCCGTCGAAGAAACTCCCAGAACCATATTTGATTCCGTATTTAGTTCTATCAACTTTTAATGTTGTTGTAGCCGTGTTTCCTTTTACAGCAATTTTGAAAGTAATTGGAGCAGTTACCTCTTTAATAGTTAAATTTGCAGTAACATTATATGTATTGTCACCATTGTTAGAAATCAATTCGAAATCGAGTTTTGCGTTTGCATATTTAGAAGTTCCAAAAAAATCGTCTGCTTTTAAATGACCTTCTAATTTTTCTTTTCCTTGTCCAGCTGGAATATCAGTAACTATAATTGACGTCATATCTACAGTAAAATTTCCACCTTTTAGTGCATCTTTAATAAATACTAAAGTTCCACTACTTAGTTTTATTGTTCCTTCATGTTGGCCAGTTACTTTTTTTCCAACCCAATTAATTTTACTTTTTTCAAGGTTGATTTTTTTGTTTTGTGCAATTGAAGTAGTTGTTCCGAGTACTACTATTAATGCGATTGCGATTGTTTTTAAATTTTTCATTGTTTTTAAATTTTAAAGTTAATGTTTATAAATTGATAAATAATTCTTGATTTGATTTACGTACTTTTACATAATGTTGTGTTGCATCTTCTTTATGGCGATAACCAATTGTTGCCACAACTACTGCATGTAGTCCTTGTTTTTCTAGTTCTAATATTTCATCATATTTTGCTGCTTCAAACCCTTCCATTGGAGTTGTGTCTATTTTTAATTCTGCTGCTGCATTCATTAAGTTTCCTAATGCTAAATAAGCTTGTTTTGCAGTCCAAACATTTTTTTGTTCTTCGCTTAAGGCGTTGATTTTCATTTTCATAAAATCGGCATAGCCTTGCACACTTTCGATTGGAATTCCTCTTGTTTCAGTTAAAGTTGTTATGTATTTGTCGATATTGTCATTTCCAAAGTTTAATTCGGTTGCAAAAACAAACACATGCGATGCATCTACTATTTGCGATTGTCCCCACGATGCGGGTTGTAATTGGGTTTTAATTTCTTGATTTTCAATAATTAAAACTTGATAAGGTTGTAATCCATAAGAAGATGCAGCTAGCCGAATAGCTTCTTTTAAAGTAGTTATATCTTTATTTGATACCTTTTTTGAAGTATCGAATTTTTTTGTGGCATAACGCCAATTCGCATCTTTAATAAAATTGCTCATTTTTAAGGGTTTAATGTTCTATATTTTTCTAATAATTCGTTTAGTTGTATTAAATCGGTTGGATTTAAATTGGAAGCAAAAAAATTTTCATGTTCTATAACTTTTGGATCTAATTCGTCTAGTAATTCGCTTCCTTTTAGTGTAATCATTATTTCAATTTTTCTGCGATTTTCGGGACAAACTTTTCGTGTAACTAAATCTTTAAGGAGAAGTTTGTCAATTAGTCGTGTTGTATTGCTGCTTTTAGCTATCATACGTTCTTGAATAACGAACATATTTGCTGGACAACCCTTTTGACCTCGTAGAATTCTTAACACATTGTATTGCTCTCCTGATATATCATAAGGTTTTAAAACTTCATTAAATTTATCACTAACGATATTTCGGGTATACATTAAATTTAGAAGTACTTTTTTTGCAATTTCTAATGCAACAGTACTTTTTATTTCTTCTTCAATTTCCATAATTGTAATTACAATATTTGTAGGTACAAATGTATATTGTTTTTTAGTTGTATATACAAATGTGATGTTATTTATTTGTTAATTTATTTTTGTGAGTTGAAAAGAAATGAATTGACAGTCAATATTCAAAATAATTGTCATCCTTAATTATTGATTTTTTAAATTGTCATTGCCATTGAAATTTATTATTTTTGAAAAAAAAAGTAATGGATTTATCACAACAAGATTGGATTTCACAATTAAAATCGGATAACAATACTATCATTCTTGATGTTCGTACTGATGACGAATGGAACGAAGGAATTATTCCTGGCGCTATACAAAACGATATATATAAAGGACAAGGTTTTATTTATCGATTAGAAGAACTAGACAAATCAAAAAACTATTATGTTTATTGTAAAGCAGGAGGAAGAAGTGCTCAAGCTTGTAGTATAATGAATCAAATGGGTTTTGAAAAAACATACAATTTAATTGGAGGATTTATGAATTGGGAGGGTGAAGTGCAAATACCTTAATGATCTATTTTTTTTTATTTTTTTCTCGTACTTTACTGACTACTAAAAAATAAAATTCTTTGATACATTTCCTATTAAATTGACTTGTTTTAATTATATGTGTAGTCTCGTTTTTTTCTTTAATGACTAATCTGTAAAAATAGAATTTATGTTGTATCGAGAAAATCAAAATGGAAAGACCTATAAATATAAAGGAATAAATGATAATCTTTTCAAATCGAAGCCAAAAAAATGAACTGAATAAAATAGCGCTGCTCAAAAACATCAATAGTAAATTGGTATATAAAACACGGTATTTTATTAAATTCACTTTTTCTATTGATTCAAACAAAATGGACGCTTTGTCTTTTGTAAGCATCAATTTACTTTGGGTTATAAATCCAAATTTTTTGTCGGAGTGTATAATTTCTATTTCTTGATTCATTTTTTATTCAAAATAAAACGGTTAAGTAAGATTAATAACAAAATAACTATTAATTCTGTAGTATGTTTTTGACAAAAAGGAGCAATCATACAAAAAAAATCAGGATTTTAATTAAAATTGATACTAATGTTAATATACGATTTAATTGTGGTTATGGTTTTAAATTTTAGGTATTAAAAATTTTAATACATAAATAGGTTAACAATGATTCTGCAATTAAATAAATTAATGTTTTAGACTTTCATTATCTTTGTCAAAAACAAATATAATGCCAAGAATTTTAGCTATAGATTACGGAATAAAACGAACCGGAATTGCTATTACAGATGAATTTCAAATTATTGCTTCGGGTTTAACAACACTTCCTTCAGCAACTGTAATTTCTTTTCTTGAAGCTTATTTTTCTAAAGAAAATGTTATTAAAGTACTTATTGGAGAACCAAAACAAATGAATGGTCAGCCTTCTGAAAGCGCAGTCATTGTTGAAAAATTTGTATCAACATTTAAAAATAATTTTCCAGATATTTTAATTGAACGTGTTGACGAACGATTTACTTCCAAAATAGCTTTTCAAACAATGATTGATAGTGGATTAAAAAAAAAGCAACGTCAAAATAAATCGTTAATTGATGAGATCGCAGCTACTATTATGTTGCAAGATTATTTAACAAGAAAAATGTTTTAAGAGTTTTATATATTTCCATCTTCAAATGAATTAAAAATACACACTCAAATTATTTTTTTGATTACTTTTGCCAAAAAATTACAAGAAAATATTTAAATATACAATTATTGAAATCAGAATAAAATGATACTACCAATTTATGGTTATGGTGAACCAGTATTACGAAAAGTTTGCGAAGAAATTACAGCAGAATATCCTAATTTAAAGGAAATTATTTCCAATATGTATGAAACCATGTATAATGCGTATGGCTTAGGTATTGCATCGCCACAAGTTGGATTGGCTATTCGTTTATTTGTAGTTGATACAGAACCACTAAGCGATAGCGATGGATTATCTGAAGAAGAAGAAGAACGATTAAAAACGTTCAAGCAGGTTTTTATAAATGCTAAAATGCTAAAAGAAGAAGGAGAAGAATGGTCTTTTAATGAAGGATGTTTAAGTATTCCCGATGTTCGTGAAGATGTTTACAGAAATGAAAAAATTACAATTGAATTTTATGACGAGAATTTTATTAAAAAAACAGAAGTCTTTGACGGAATTATAGCACGAGTAATTCAACACGAATACGATCATATTGAAGGAGTTTTATTTACCGATAAAATATCAAATTTAAAAAAGACATTAATAAAAAAGAAATTGCAAAATATAATGGATGGAAAAACGTTTCCAGATTATAGAATGAAGTTTGCTAACAAAAAAGGAAGATAAATTAGGACATTTGGTTATTTGGTAATTCGTTTATACGTTACGTCAAATAACTACCCAAACAAATAAACAGATTAAAACATTACCAAATTAATATACAAAAAATGAATTTAGAAAAAATATTAGCCATTTCAGGAACTCCAGGTTTATACGAATTGCAAATTCAAACACGTTCAGGATTTGTGGCCGAATCATTAACAGATGGAAAAAAAATTACTGTGAGTTTAAGAAGTAATGTAAGTTTACTCACCGAAATTTCTATGTATACTTATGAAGATGAAAAGCCATTAGCAGAAATTATGCGCGCAATTGCAGTTAAAGAAAATGAAGGTCCAACTATTTCTCACAAAGAAGATAACACCAAATTAATTGCTTATTTTAAACAAGTGATTCCAAATTATGACGAAGACCGAGTGTATGTATCCGATATAAAAAAAGTATTAAATTGGTACAATATTTTGCAATCAAAAGGAATGATTTCTAAAGAAGAACCTAAAGTTAAAAATGCTGAAGAAATTAAAGAAAAAATTGTTGAAGAAGTAAAAGAAAAGACTAAAGGTGAAGCCAAAAAGAGCGAAACTAAAACCAAAGCAAAAAAATAGTTCATTTCTTTTTTATAAATTTAAATCCTATTACTTAATTTAGTAATAGGATTTTCTATTTTTACTCAGAAACTCAGAAACTCAGAAACTCAGAAACTCAGAAACTCAGAAACTCAGAAACTCAGAAACTCAGAAACTCAGAAACTCAGAAACTCAGAAACTCAGAAACTCAGAAACTCAGAAACTCAGAAACTCAGAAAAAAATGAATTCACGCCAACAACAACTCGATGCTTTCAACAGATTATTAGATATAATGGAAGATTTGCGTCAAAAATGTCCTTGGGATAAAAAGCAAACCTTGCAATCGTTACGCCATTTAACGATAGAAGAAACATACGAATTAGGTGATGCTATTTTAAATAATGATTTGCAAGAAATCAAAAAAGAATTAGGCGATTTGTTGCTTCACATAGTTTTTTATGCTAAGATTGGAAGTGAAACTAACGATTTTGATATGGCAGATGTTTGTAACGAAATTTGTGATAAATTAATTCATCGTCACCCACATATTTATAGCGATGTTGTTGTCGCCGATGAGGAAGAAGTCAAACAAAATTGGGAAAAACTCAAACTTAAAGAAGGTAAAAAATCAGTATTAGAAGGAGTTCCAAATGGATTACCTGCGTTAGTAAAAGCAAGTAGAATTCAAGATAAAGTCAAAGGTGTCGGATTTGATTGGGAAGAACCACATCAGGTTTGGGATAAAGTACAAGAAGAATTACAAGAATTACAAGTTGAGGTTGAAGCTGGAAATCAAGAAAAAATAGAAGCTGAATTTGGTGATGTTTTATTCTCTATGATTAATTACGCTCGATTTTTAAATGTAAATCCCGAAGATGCTTTAGAACGAACTAATAAAAAATTTATCAAACGATTTCAATACCTTGAAAGCAAGGCGGGAGAATTAGGAAAACCATTAATGGATATGACTTTAGCTGAAATGGATGTATTTTGGAACGAAGCGAAGAAGTTGTAGTAAAGTATTCAGTGCTCAGTTATTAGCTTCCAACGTATCTATTTTCTTTTCTCTTACTTCTAATTTTCCTATATTTGACTCGAGGCGTAACCGACTGTTTGATGCGCAACAAAAAAAACCAACCAAAATTATATTTTTTATGTCAGATACAAAACACGAATTAAAACGCTCATTGGGATTAATAGACGCAACAAGTTTAGTTGCTGGCTCTATGATTGGTTCCGGAATTTTTATCGTAACAGCTGCTATGGCACGCGATGTTGGTTCGGCAGCTTGGCTAATCATTATATGGATTGTCACTGGTTTGTTGACCATGTCTGCCGCATTAAGTTATGGCGAATTAGCTGGAATGATGCCTAATGCAGGCGGTCAATTTGTGTACATTCAACGTGCTTACGGAAAATTAATTTCTTTTTTATATGGCTGGACCGTTTTTACTGTAATACAAACTGGAGTAATTGCAGCAGTAGCAGTAGCTTTTGCTAAATATGCTGCTGTTTTTTTTCCGATTTTAGATAATAAAATTTTTACTATTGGCGAAAATTATGCTTTTACGAATAAACAAATCGTAGCTATGTTAAGTATCTTTTTATTGACGTACATCAATACAAAAGGCGTAAAAACGGGTAAAACGATACAGTTAATTTTCACTTCTGCTAAACTCATCGCGTTATTTGCAATTATTATTTTGGGATTATATGTCGGATTACAAACCGATGTTTTATCCAATAATTTTGCCAATATGTGGGATGCTTCTAAAACGGTTTTAAATCCAGATGGAACAATTACAGTTACAAAAATTGCTGGAGTTGCATTACTTGGTGCTATGGGAGCAACCATAATTAATTCACTTTTTTCTAGCGATGCATGGAACAACGTGACTTTTATAGCAGGCGAAATTAAAGATCCAAAAAAGAACATTCCACGAAGTTTATTTCTCGGAACTCTAATCGTAACCATTATTTACATTTTAGCCAATGTGGCGTATTTGGCTTTATTGCCAATGCAAGGAACTCCGGGTGCGACTGATGTATTAGGAAACGGAATCATGTTTCCACCCGACGATAGAGTAGGAGCTGCTGCTGCGAATGTTATCATGGGAAATATTGGTGTTTTCGTAATGGCTGGTTTAATTATGGTTTCTACTTTTGGATGTAATAGCGGATTGATTCTTTCAGGTGGAAGATTGTTTTATGCAATGGCTAAAGATAATTTATTCTTCAAAAAAGCGGGCGATTTAAATACTCATGATGTTCCAGCAAAAGCACTTTGGTTTCAAGCAATTTGGGCTTGTGTACTTTGTATTTCAGGAAGATATGGCGATTTATTAACGTATGCAACTTTTGCGTCATTGCTATTTTACATATTAACGATTTACGGAATTTTTATCTTACGGAAAAAAGAACCAAATGCCGAACGACCTTATAAAGCATTTGGTTATCCTTTAATTCCGTTGTTATATATTGTAGTAACGACCTTAATTTGTATTACTTTATTAATTTACGATACTAAAAGTACTGGATTAGGTTTGGTAATTGTGGCTTTAGGAATTCCGGTTTATTATTTGTTTTTGAATAGGAAAGAGTAATTTTTTAAAAAATCCAAATTTAAAAGAATTACAACTTTTTTTTAAATCATAAACAAAAAAAGAAATAGATGGAAATTAAGTAAATAACTAAAAAATGTTTATTATTTAACATTACGGATATATTACATTATTTAAATAATATTATTTTTCAAAAAAAAGTATGAAAGAAATAATATTATCAATAATTGGTGGATTAGTGCTTTTTTTGTTTGCGGTTAATAGTCTTTCGGATACTATTAAAACTGTTGTTGGAGAAAAAGCAAATAAATGGATAATAAAATTTACTTCTAATACATTTAGTAGCATTTTAGTTGGATTAGTTGTTACTACGTTACTTGATTCTTCATCAGCTGTAATAATCATTACTATAGTTTTTGTTAATTCAAAAATACTTTCTTTTAAGCAAGCTATGGGAATAGTGCTTGGAGCTAACATTGGAACCACAATAAGCAGTCAAATAATTGCCATGGATATAGGCAAATATTCTCCATTACTTTTGGTAATTGGTTTTATATTGTTACTTGTTTCAAAGTCAGAACGAGTTAGTAATACGGGAAAAATAATTTTATATTTTGGAGTACTCTTTTTTGGATTATTCACAATGGAAAATGCGGTTGAGCCATTAAAAGATGAGGCTTACTTTTTAGAATGGTTAAAGAAAACAGAACATCCAATTTTAGGAGCTTTAATTGGTGCATTAATTACTTTAATTATTCAATCTTCTTCTGCAACTGTTGGAATGGCTATTATACTCTCAAAAAAAGGACTTCTTAGTTTGGCGGGTGGAATTGCTGTAATGTTAGGAGCAGAACTTGGTACTTGTAGTGATACTTTGCTTGCTACAATAAATGGAAGTAGATCCGCTGTAAAAACAGGTCTTTTTCATTTAATATTTAATTTATTATCGATAATTATTGGTTTATTTTTATTCTATCCTTTTTTAGATTTAATTAAATGGATAAGCCAAAATGCACCAATCGAAAGAGCTGTTGCAAATGCACATATGATATTCAATATTTCAGGTGTATTAATTTTTGTATGGACAATTCCAACATTCGAAAAATTATTAAATAAATTATTACCTGAAAAATAAACTATACAGAAACAATTTTTTTATATGGAAACTGTTATGATTATATTTTTTTTTATTTTTAAGTAACTCGGGATTTAAACAAAATTAGTATGTCAAAAAAAAACCCAATTGTTTTGTAATTGAGGATTTATTTTTAAAATTTATAAATAGTTTTGCTGTTATTTTTTTAAGCATTTCATTAAACAATCACATTTTTGCTTAAAGTTTTAAATCGAACTCCGTTTTTTTGTTTAACAGTAATTGTTATATGACCAGTTTTGCTAGTATTTATATCGCTTACTGTTCCAGTTTTTCCAATATGAGTTCCACCAACAACTTTACATTGATCGCCGTCTTTTAATTTTTCGTAAGTTTTAGGTTCCATATTCTGTAATTATTGCTAACTATCTCATTCCATTTACAATCGCCACAAAATCGTCCGCTTTTAATGCAGCTCCGCCAATTAATCCGCCATCAACATCAGGTTTTGAAAAAATTTCTTTAGCATTATCGGGTTTAACACTTCCACCATATAAAATCGAAACATCTTCAGCAATGGTACTTCCAAAAGTATGACGAACGGTTTCTCTAACAAATCGGTGCATTTCCTGAGCTTGTTCTGGAGTTGCTGTTTCGCCAGTTCCAATTGCCCAAACAGGTTCGTAAGCTAAAATAATGTGCTCCCAAGATTCGTTTTTAATATGAAACAAGCCGTCACGCAATTGATTCTCTACAACATTAAAATGTTGCTTTTCTTGTCGGTCTTTTAATTCTTCGCCAAAGCAAAAAATAACTGTCATATTGTGAGTTAAAGCTGTATCGACTTTAAATGCTAGCATTGAATTGGTTTCATGAAAATAGGCGCGACGTTCCGAATGACCAATAATAACCGTTTCTACTCCAATACTTTTTAACATATTTGCAGAAATTTCACCTGTATAAGCGCCGCTTTCAGCTTGATGCATGTTTTGAGCAGCTATAGTAATATTTGTAAATTCGACATGATCAACCGCAGAAGCTAAATTAATAAAAGTGGGTGCTACAATAATTTGTGCCTCAATATCATCTGGTAATTTTTCGATAAGTTCGTTTAATAAATCTTCTGTTTCTTCGGCATTTTTGTTCATTTTCCAATTGCCTGCAACAATTTTTCTTCTCATCTTATTTTTTAGATTTTTTGTTTAATGCAGTGCTAATTTTTTCAAAATCGGTTTCAATTGCTCTGAATAGTTCAATCTCTCCTTTCTCATTTAATACAATATAACGCGGAATCCAGTCTAATTCAATTGATTTTCCGAAAGTTCCTTTCATCATTTTTTCGTCGTTAACCCAATACAAATCACCTTCTAATTGATGTTTTGCAACAGCTTCTTTCCATTTATCAAAAGATTTATCCATAGAAATAAAAACATAATCTACATTTGGATGCACATTTTGTAATTCTTTCACTTTTGGCATTGCTTTTACACAATCGCTACACCAACCAGCCCAAATTTCAATTAAAACTTTCTTTCCTTTATGCTTTTCGATAACACTTTGAAAAGTAGCTTTTTCTTGTTTTAAAGTGGTTAATTCATAAGATAAACTTTCATTCGAAAATTCTTTATTTTGTGCACACGACATGTTAGTAATTGCTACAATTAATAATAATAGTATATTTTTCATAATTTATTTTTAACAAATTTATATAAAGTGATTTTATTTGCGTCACAAATTGGTATTAATTTATAACTATTTTTTTAATTCAGAATATGTTTTTTTCAGATATACATTCAAATCATTTCCGTCGAATTTATTATCTGTAGTTCCCCAATAGTATTTAATTTCGTTTCCATTCCACAAATATTTTACACCAGGAGTATCTTTTCCACTTCCTAAAATGTTCCAAAACGGAATGATTTCTATAATACTATAAGGATATGTTGTACCTACTTCTTTGAAAAAGGCTGGAATTAAATCGGCTTCTTCATTCATGAAAATAATTGAAACTGGTGGTAAACTCGCATCTTTTTTTCGCATTTCGGTTAATTCTTTTGCTGCATCTCTACAATGATCGCATCCTGGAACAAAGTAGCAAAGTAATTTTTTACCAGTATCAATGTTAGGAAAAAATTTTGCATTACCTGATTTTATCTTTTTAGGCTCATCTAGATTTTCTGTAACTATTTTTTTGACAGAATCTTTTTTAACTTCAGCAATAGGAATAGCTGTTGAAACAGAATCGATAGGAGTAATAATTTCAGTTATAGAATCGGTAGGGATTTCCTTTGTGCTAACCGAAAAATTAGAAGCAATAGGCTGAATTGGAGCAACCATATAAATTCCTAAAATAGTTGCAAAAAGAACGGTTGTCAATATCCAAAAGTTGTGTTTGGCAGTTTCTTTTGGTAACAAATAATATAAAAAACATAAAAGTACAATAGCGATTATATTTTTAATAATTGCTTCAATTGGAGTCATCGGAATCAATTCGCCAAAGCAACCACAATTCCCAGAATTTCCACCACTTAAAAAAGTTACATAGGTTAAATGTCCGACAAAAACTGCTAATAGCAATATTGTAATTGGAATAATAAATCGTTTTAGATAATTATTTTGAAGTAATAAGAAACCCATTGCCAATTCAATCCCGATAAGCGTTCGAGAGAAATAAGGAGCAATAGTTTCTGAAAAACCTAAAGTATATAATTGTTTTACTTCAAATGTAGAAATTGCAAAATAAGGCGAAGGATACATTTTGGCAAAGGCAGAAACTATAAATAAAAAGGCAACCAATATTCGAATGCTCCAAGCGATGTATTTTTTAGTTGTAGTTGTCATAAATAATAATTTTAAGGTGGTTCAGTCCGACCTAAATGTCTGGGATCACAAATGTAAAAAGGCTTTTTGTTATAAATTGTTAATGAGTTGTTATTGTTCTTTTTGTCGAAATGACAACTTTGCGCTAAAATTTTCCCATCAAAATCAAAGCGAAAACAGCATAATTTATCATGTCTTGATAATTGGCATCAATACCTTCTGAAACCAAAGTTTTTCCTTTATTATCTTCAATTTGCTTTACACGAAGTAATTTTTGGAGAATTAAATCGGTTAACGAATTTACACGCATTTCTCGCCAAGCTTCACCATAATCATGATTTTTATCTTCCATTAACGACTTGGTAATGCCAATTTTTTTATCGTAAAGTTGTGTTGCTTCATTCACATTTAAATCGGGTTGATCCACAACACCTAATTCCAATTGAATTAAAGCCATAATACAATAATTGATAATTCCGATAAACTCTCCCGTTTCATCTTCGTCAATTTTACGGACTTCATTTTCTTGTAAACTCCGAATTCGTTGTGCTTTTATAAATATTTGATCGGTTAAAGAAGGCAAACGCAAAATCCGCCACGCGCTTCCGTAATCGGTCATTTTTTTGATAAATAAATCACGGCAAATGCCAATTACTTTATCATATTCTAGTGAAGTATTCTTCATTAATTCTATATTGATTAATTTTTTATTTCCTAAAGTTCGACTTTAAATCTGGATTCAAAAGTAAAGAATAAGATTTTAAAATTACAACTCTATTTAATATATCTCTTACATGCTAAATCCATTTTCTAAAAAAGTTTATTTTAACTCAAATACATTATCTTTTATATTGGAATCGGGTATGTAAGTACTTCCTAAAGTAACTTTTTTAATTTTTTTATTACTTTTAGTAGTTAGTAGAACTGTTTTATTCCCGTTTTTCCATGCATTAATAGTATTGTGAATTTTTTCGATACTTCCATCTGCAAATAAAATTTCAATATCAATTGGTAAAGGTTTTTCGCCTTTATTTTCGATAGTTATTTCATTTCCATTTACTTTGATTATTGCTAAATCGAGAATTCCTCCTTCATAAAACCACTTTTTCCAAAACCAATTTAAGTTTACACCACTACCAACATTCATACAATAAAAAAAGTCGTTTGGCATTGGATGTTTCCCGTTCCATGTTTCAAAATAATGATGTAATCCTTTATAAAATAATTCATCACCTAACATATCTTTTACATATAAATATCCGAAAGCTGGTTTAGGATACGAATTGATGAACATTGCTTCGCCATATAACTGAGTAGTTAATGTAGTAATTGGCAAATCAATTTCGGTTCCAGCAGTTTTTGTAGTAGCATCAATTCCGTATTTGTCTACTATAGTTGGATCTATCATCGGACTAATAAGCCATTCACCAAGAGTTGCCCAACCTTCATCCATCCAACCATATTTAGTTTCGTTAATTCCCATATAAAATGGAAACATAGTATGAAAAATTTCATGATCGGTAAGTTCAATACTTTCTTCTCTATTTTCAACAGGATTATCATTTACCATCATGGGATATTCCATTTGGTCTAAACCATCAAAAACTGTTATATGATTGTAGGGATAAGACCATTTTGGAAAACTATAACTCATTGCTTCGACTGTTTTTCTGGCATCAGAAGCAACTAAAAGGTAATCTTTATGAATTTCGTTAAAAACAGCATCTGCTCGAGTTCGTCGGTTTGTTTTTTTATCAACAACCAAACTTGATGATTGCCAAACATAATGATTACTGAAAGCGATTGCAATGTCGGTTACATTGTTTGCATCAAATTTCCATGTATTTGTAGCGTTATTGGATTTAGTAATACCGCCATTTTTTATATCGTTGCCATCAATAATGTAGTTGAGTTCATCATTGGTTTCGGCTTGTTGAATTCGAGTACAATATTTTTCATTATAAACTTCGTTGCAATTTTGTAAATCGCCTGTAGCCCATGCCATGTAATTGTTTGGTAGTGTAATTGCTGTTTTGAAGTTACAAAAATCATTATAAAATTCTTGTGTTCCCAAATACTGGTTTCTGTTCCAACCGTCAATATCATCATAAACTGCAATTCTAGGAAAAAAATAAGCTATAAAAAATGCGCCATCGTCTACTTGACCTGTTCTCATGTGCGAACCTTTGTTTAGAATATAAGAGAAATTAATACTAAAATTAATACTTTGTTTAGGTAAAAGCGGATTAATTTTTACCATCATATTTGTAGCATTAATATACCAGTTTTTAGCTTCCACATTGCTAGAATTAATCGACATGTTTTCAATATTTATTCCGTCATTTGCATCTTCATCGTCAATTCTCATCAATCTTGGAGAGCCTTTTTTATAGAAATTAGGATACAATTTAAATACGATTTCATTTAAAATATCATTACTATTATTGAAATATTTTATTTCTACACTACCTTTTAATAATCTACTGCTTGGATCAAAATCAATATTGATTGTATAATCAGCAGTGTTTTGCCAATAGTTAATTCCGGGACTTCCACTCAAAGAGCGTGTTTTTTTTGCATAAGTTGCTGCAATATTGGTTGGAGTTGGAATATTATTTTGTGCTGAAATGGTTGATTTCATTGCAAAAATTGTAACTAGTAATAATGTTATCTTATGCATTAAATGTTTATTTAGTTATAATAAAATGATTTTCAAATGTACAAAAACACTTCGGTTTGATTGAAGTCGTTTAAACTTTTTATAATTGGCTGTAAAATTGTCTTTTTCTCCCAAATTTCATCTTTTCTTTACTCCGTAGCGATGCTATGCAGTTCGTAAAAGCTAAAATTTGTAACAAAAACTCTTATTTTTCGCTTCAATCAAAAAAGTTTAAACGACTTCATTTAGAAATAAATCAATTAATGAATTATTTAGGAAATAATTTATCTTTACAGAAAATGAAAATAATGTTAGACAACATTAAATTTCAGATGACAAATACAAATAAAAAATGACCATTAATTGCCACGGAAAACTTATTGATTTGACTTTACCTAAAGTGATGGGAATACTCAATGTAACTCCGAATTCTTTTTATGATGGCGGAAAGTTTACAAATGAAAAAGCGATTTTAAATCAAGTTGAGAAAATGCTTTTCGATGGTGTAGATTTTATTGATATTGGAGGTTACTCGAGCAAACCCAATGCCGAATTAGTTTCGGAAAACGAAGAGTTAAATCGTGTTGTTCCAGTAATACAAAACATTGTAAAAGAATTTCCAAATGCGCTACTTTCGATTGATACTTTTAGAAGTACTGTTGCTAAAGAAAGTGTTGAAAATGGAATTGCTCTAATTAATGATATATCGGCAGGAGATTTAGATGAAAATATGATGAAAACAGTAGCTGATTTACAAGTTCCTTATATAATGATGCACATGAAAGGCAATCCGCAAACCATGCAATCATTAGCAAATTATGAAAATATTGTAAAAGAGATGTTGTTTTATTTTTCAGAAAAAGTTGCACAAGCTAGAAGTTTCGGAATTAATGATTTAATTATCGATCCCGGATTTGGATTTGCCAAAACAATAAAGCAGAATTTTGAAGTTTTGAGTAAATTAGATTTGTTCAAAATGTTAGAATTACCTTTATTGGTTGGTCTTTCAAGAAAATCGATGGTGTATAGAACATTAGAGACTACTACAGAATTTGCCTTAAACGGAACAACTTCCTTAAATACAATTGCTTTAATTAAAGGAGCAAAAATTCTACGTGTTCACGATGTTAAAGAAGCAGTTGAATGTGTAAAATTGTACAAAGAGTTGCTGAGTTTCTAAGTGCCTTAGTATCTAAGTTTATTTGCGAATAGTATTATTTTGAATGAAATAGTGAAAACTTATTTAATATATTTAAAATAACTCAGTGACTCAGCCACTTTACTCATGATGATAAGGCTCATTTTTCAATATAGTAAATCCTCTATAAATTTGTTCAATTACAAACAAACGCACCATTTGATGTGAAAAAGTCATTTGGGATAATGAAATTTTTCCTTGTCCTTTTTTATACACTTCTTCACTAAAGCCATAAGGTCCGCCAATTACAAATACAAGTGTTTTTATTCCAGAATTCATTTTTTTTTGTAAATAATCTGAAAATCCAATACTCGAAAATGCAGTTCCATTTTCATCTAATAAGATCAATTGATCAGTTGGAGTTAGTTTACCTAAAATTAATTCGCCTTCTTTTTCCTTTTGTTGATTTTCGGAAAGATTTTTTACGTTTTTAATGTCAGGAATAATTTCCAAATCGAATTTGATGTAAAATGACAATCGTTTCGAAAAATCATCAATTAACAGCTGCAATGCTTTATTATCGGTTTTGCCAATGGCGAGTAATTTGATGTTCATTGCTTAGTTGAATAATTTAAATTTCCAAAATCCCCATTTATGAAGGCGATACGAACAAGAAACTCGTAAAACTCCTAGTCCGTATTTTACACTTCTGCTAAAGTTGATGCTGCTGGCTTCTGCAAAATATTTTGTCGGACAAGTTACTTCACCAATTAAGAAATTAGCATAAGTAATTTGTCCCAACAATTCATTATCAAAAACAAAATCATCTGAATTGGTTTGAAAGGATATTTTTTCTAAAACTTCTTTACTGTAAGCTCGGTAACCCGAATGGTATTCGCTTAATTTTTGATTCATCATTATATTTTGAAACAACGTAAGAAAACGATTTGCAATGTATTTATATGTTGGCATTCCACCAGAACGCGCGCCTTTTCCTAAAATTCGGGAACCAAGCATGACATCAAATAATTCATTAGCAATAGGAAAAACCATCGCTTCTAATAACAGTGGTGTGTATTGATAATCGGGATGAAGCATTACAATTATATCTGCTTTTTGTTCTAAAGCAATTGTATAACATGTTTTTTGATTGCCACCATATCCTTTATTTTTATCGTGTTGTATCACAATTTCGATTCCGATTTTCTTGGCAATTGTAGCTGTATCATCCGATGAAAAATCGTCTACTAAAATTATTTGATCTACTATGTTATGCGGAATTTCATTATAAGTTCGTTCCAAAGTTTGTGATGCATTGTAAGCAGGCATTACAACTATAATTTTTTTACCATTAATCATAGTTGTTTATTTTAGTTGTAAATATTCTAATGAAACACCACAACTTCTGTAGGCATTCTTTAATTCTTGTTTAGCATTTTCATCATTAGGATTAGATAATGCATTTTGCTCTAAATTAGAAATACTTTCAGCTGTTTTTTTGCCGTTTTGAGCATCGGTCAACGCCGGATTTAAAGTTAATGCTCTGTCAAATGCATCAGCCGATAATTTAAATTGTCCAGTCATAAAATAAGAACCGCCAAGATTTTGAAAAATAGTTGCTTCTGTTGGATTCATTTTAGATGCAACTAATAGCGATTCTAAGGCTTCTTTGTACATTTTTTTTGAGCCAAAGAAAATTCCATCTTGTAAAAAGATATACGAATTTTGCTTTAGGAAATTATTCGGACCATTAAAAAGTTCAGCAGCTCTTGACCAATCAGTCCCAGCACTTTTTTTGTCTCTTAAATAATAATAACATAAACCACGATTCATATAAGCAACGACATAATTTTCATGAATACTTAAGGCTTTATCAAAATAACGAATGGCAATTTTTAATTGATTTTGAAACTCTTTAGTTTCGGCATCAGTATGATTTTTCTTATCGTAATATTTTTTAAAAATGGTATTGTAAATGTTTGTGCCAGCATTACTGTTAGCAAGTGCGCTATTTGGAACTGTTTTTACATCAGCTAAAAACAAGGTTGCATCCGATTGCCATTCTTTATTTCTTTCAATTGTTTTGAACGAAAAAAGAGTTAAAATAGGTAAAAGTAATAGTGCTGTTGCTAATTGTTTAATTGAATTGGATGCAGTAAATTTTTGATAAATAGAATCGCCATACATAACAATAAGTAAGCATAATCCAAAAGAGGAATGATATACTAATCGTTCGCCCATTGTAGCACCAATATTAAAGAGTAAGTTGTTTACCAAAAAGAAAAATCCGAGAAATATTGCAATTGGAAAAGCAATTTTTAATCTCTTTTTTAAGGTATAATAAAACCCAAATCCCATGCCAATATAAAGTAGCAATGATACTATAAATTTCCAATTTCCAAATTTGATATAAGCAAAATGCGAATAAGAATAATCGGATGATAAATCTTTCGGAAAAAACAAAATGCGTAAATATTCAAGAACAATTGCAACTTTTGAAGCCAAAGTTTCTATTGGCGATGCATATAAATAAGGATCATTTAATACATCAGTTATTTTGTTTGTAGTTTCAGCATTTCCAAATACTGTAAAACGAATATATATAAAAAGAACTGCTGTTGAAACCAAACAAAACAATCCAGTATTCATAATCTCTTTCTTTTCTTTTCTAGCAATAGTATACCAACCAATAACAATAAGTATTGGTAAAATCATAGCATATTCTTTTGATAAAAGTGCCAGAATAAAACTAACTATCATTAAAAGTAAATTACGCTGTGTTTTATTTTGTATATAATTAAAGCTAAAATGTAAGGTTGTTATAATGAATAAAAAAGATAGAATTTCATCTCTACTTTTTATATTAGCAATAACTTCTGTGTGAACCGGATGCGTAACAAAAAGTAATACTGTAATTAAAGCCAATATCGGACTCTGACTAAAGATGTGTTTTCTTAAGAAATATAACAAAACTAACATTGAAAGAATAAAATAAATCAATTGAAAAAAATGTCGAATAGGAGCAATGGCTAAAGTACTTTTATCTATTTTGGTTTTTATCTCTTGGAGTTTATTTATTTCAGCTTTTATATCTTTATCAGAACCGCCATTACTTTCTAAATCGGCAAGTATTTTTTGATGTTCACGATATTCTAATCCGTGAGTTTCTCCAAAAAATGATTGTTCTAAAGCAAATGTAATAATCGATAATGGTCTGAAACGTCCACCACTTACAGGTGATTTGGAATTAACCATATCTAAATAACCCTGAAAAGCATCTGTAGTTATAATTTCCCCAATCCCTTTTATTCCCGCTTGAACATTTAAATTTTGGTGTATTATTATTCCATCATCTAAAGCATATTCATTATTTAGTGTATTGTAATTTAGGATAAAACAAATAATTGCCACTAACGCAATTTGAACTTTAAAATTTTTTAAGTATTCTAACATTATTTTTTTTTTAACAAATATAGAATTTTTATTATTTTATTTGTTTTCAAAATATATAAATACATTATATCGAAAGCATTTATTTAAAATAATAATAAGAGATAACTATAATATAATTTTTTTAATTTAGCCAATCATTTTAATAACATGATTTCAGAAGCACAATTTCAATACGAACTCCAATTAATCATTCAAAATGCCATTCGTGAAGATGTTGGTCCAGGCGATTATTCTTCTTTAGCATGTATTCCAGCAATTGCTAATGGAAAAGCAAAACTTTTGGTTAAAGATCAAGGAATTATTGCTGGTGTTGAATTTGCCAAAATGGTTTTTAACTATGTAGATGCAAATTTAAAAGTAGAAACATTTATAAATGATGGTTCAACTGTAAAATACGGCGATGTAGTTTTTCATGTCTTGGGAAGTTCGCAATCTATTCTAAAGGCTGAAAGATTGGTTTTGAACTCTATGCAGCGTATGAGTGCCATTGCAACAAAAACGAAAAAATTCGTCGATATAATTACTGGAACGGGAGCCAAAATACTCGATACTCGCAAAACAACTCCTGGTTTTAGAGCTTGTGAAAAGTGGGCAGTAAAAATTGGTGGTGGCGAAAATCATCGGTTTGCTTTGTACGATATGATTATGCTAAAAGACAATCACAACGATTTTGCCGGAGGAATTACTCAAGCTATAACCAAAACCAAAGCTTTTTTAAAAGAAAATACCCTCGACTTAAAAATAATTGTTGAAGCTAGAAACTTAACTGAAATTGAAGAAATTCTTCAAAATGAAGGTGTTTTTCGTATCTTAATTGATAATTTTAATTTTGAAGATACTCGGAAAGCAGTTGCTATGATTGGTTCAAAATGCTTAACAGAATCATCAGGAAATATCAACGAGAAAACAATACGAAATTATGCAGAATGTGGTGTAAATTATATCTCATCTGGAGCATTAACCCATTCGGTTTATAATATGGATTTGAGTTTGAAAGCCATTTAAAAATTAATAATCTAGAAAAAAAACTCAGTAGCACAGTCACTCAGCAACTCAGTCACTCAAAAATGACAATAGAAGAAAAAATAAAGAATTTCCCAGTAATAAAACAACTTATCACTATAGGAAACAGTATTAAGTTGCCTTGGTTGCATGGTTTGTCGTTATACGAATTATTGGTGCTTTACATTTCAGGAATCATCGAAGGTGCTTTATCGTATCGAGCGGCTGCAATTGCTTTTAGTTTTTTTATGGCTCTTTTTCCGTTTACATTATTCATTTTAAACCTAATTCCGTATATTCCTATAGCTGGATTTCAAGAAGATTTTCTGAATTTTGTACAAGAAGGAGTGCCGCCAAATACTTACGATGCTATTTCTAAAATAATTAACGATATTCTGCATAATAGTTATGATAGTTTGATTTCTACAGGTTTTATTATGTCGATTTTTTTAATGACAAATGGTGTAAATGCCATTTTGGGCGGATTTGAAAATTCGCAACATATTACCTTAAAACGCAGGTTTTTTCGTCAATATTTCGTGTCTTTAGGAATGTCAATTCTATTAGCAGTACTATTATTAATAACTGTAGCTGCTATTATAGTTTTTGAAGTTTTTATTCAAAAAACAAAAATACAAGATGTTCTTTCTGATACAATTCCATTAATCGTATTAGGACGTTATTTGTTCTTAATTTTAATGATATTAATCACCATATCGCTATTATTTAAATTCGGAATTAAACGAGATGGCAAAAGGGCGTTCATTTCAATCGGCTCCGTTTTTACAACTATTTTAATAGTTTTATCGTCGTATTTTTTCGGAATTTGGGTGGTGCGATTTTCAAAATACAACGAATTATATGGCTCAATTGGAACACTATTAATTATTATGTTTTACATTTGGATAAACTGTATGATCTTATTGTTAGGATTCGAACTAAATGCTATTATTCAAAAACTTAAACGAGAAAAATTAAAAGAATTAGAGCAATTTAAATAAGTGTTTTATGTCAAAATTTTTATTTTTTATTTTATTATTTTCAGCAACACCACTTTTTTCACAGTATTCAATTCTTGGTAAATGGAAAACCATTGATGATGTAACAGGAAAAGAAAAATCTATTGTTTCTATCTACGAAATTAACGGTAAAATTTACGGAAAAGTGCAAGAAATTTTGGAGGTTGTGAATAAAAATAGTTTATGTACAAAATGTTCTGGAACTGATAAAGATAAGCCAATTCTTGGTATGATAGTTTTAAAGGGATTAACTAAAGAAGTGGAAGAATATTCTGGTAAAATTTTAGATCCAAAAAAAGGAAAAATTTATGATTGTTCCATCACTTTTGAAAATAAAGACCAAATTAAAGTTCATGGTTATTTAGGATTAAAATTTATAGGAAGAACTCAGTTTTGGTATCGAGTGAAATAATGAATCTGTAATCCAATGCATTTCGTAGAAGTAGTCTTACCTTTATCACTCCACAAAACCTTTACTTATAAGGTTTCTGAGGCAGAATATCATTTCATAAAAAAAGGAATGCGAATAGCAGTTCCGTTTGGGAAGAATAAAATGTACTCGGCTTTAGCAATCGCATTACATCAAAATCAACCAACTTTATACGAAGCAAAAGAAATTCACGAAATTTTAGATGAAAAACCAATCGTTAATGAATTGCAAATAAATCATTGGCAATGGATTTCTTCTTATTATATGTGTGCAATTGGCGATGTGTACCGAATGGCATTACCTTCTGCCTTTTTATTAGAAAGTGAAACCTTGATTTCTAGAAATGGCGACACTTTCGTGGATGAAACGCAGTTAAACGACGACGAGTTTATGCTTTATGAAGCTTTGCAACATCAAAGTTCTCTAAAAGTGCAGGATGTAATGGCAATTTTGAATAAAAAAAATATATTTCCAATCATTCAAAAAATGATAAGTAAAAATATTTTGACTCTTCAAGAAGAAATTCAACACGAATACAAACCAAAGTTAACACGTTACATTCGTTTGCACGAAAATTATACTACTGATGAAAGTTTAAAGGCTTTACTAGATAGTTTAAAAGGTGCAAAACAAAAAGAATTATTGTTACATTATTTTCAATTACAAGCGAATCAAAAAAAATCAATTTCTGTTAAACAATTAATCGAAAAAGCACAAACAACTTCTGCAACTATTAAAGCGTTAATTGATAAACAAATTTTTACAGCTTATTTTATTCAAGAAGACCGTGTTAATTTTGATAAAAATAAAATTGATAATAATCTGCAACTTAGCATCGCTCAGCAAACTGCTTTTAAAGAAATTGAACTGTCATTTAGCCATAAAGATGTTTGTTTATTACACGGCGTAACATCAAGCGGAAAAACCGAAGTGTACATTAAATTAATAGAAGAACATCTTAAAGAGAATAAGCAAATTTTATATTTATTGCCCGAAATCGCTTTAACAACTCAATTGGTGTCGCGATTAACGCAATACTTCGGAAATCAAGTAGCTGTTTTTCATTCCAAATATTCTAACAATGAAAGAGTTGAGGTTTGGAATCAAGTGGTTCAAAATTCCGATAAAGCTAAAATTGTAATAGGAGCAAGATCGGCGTTGTTTCTGCCATTTTCTAATTTAGGATTGCTAATTATAGACGAAGAACACGAGTCGACCTTTAAACAACAAGATCCATCACCTCGTTATCACGCTCGTGATGCTGCAATTGTTTTAGCGCAATCGCATCATGCAAAAGTGCTTTTAGGTTCGGCTACACCAAGTATTGAAACTTTTTATAATGCACAATCTGGAAAATTTGGATTGGTATCTCTTAATGAACGATTTGGAAAAGTTCAAATGCCCGAAATGGAATTGGTTGATTTGAAAGATAGTTATTTTCGTAAACGTATGAACGGTCATTTTAGTTCCATTTTAATTGAAGCTATTACCGAAGCACTTTCTTTAGGTGAACAAATTATTTTATTTCAAAATCGCAGAGGTTTTTCTCCAGTATTGGAATGTTTAACTTGTGGTCATGTTCCGCAATGCCCGAATTGTGATGTGAGTTTAACCTATCATAAGTTTAAAAACCAATTGCGATGTCATTATTGCAGTCATTTTATTGCAAAACCTACTAATTGTCATAGTTGTACGAGTTCTAATCTCACAACAAAAGGGTTTGGAACAGAACAAATAGAATTAGAATTAGCAACATTATTTCCATCAAAAAATATAAAACGCATGGATCAAGATACAACTCGTGGAAAATACAGTTTTGAAAATTTAATTGATAGTTTTAAGAACAGAGAAATTGATATTTTAGTAGGAACACAAATGTTGGCTAAAGGTTTGGATTTTGATAATGTCTCGTTAGTTGGAATTATGAATGCTGATACTATGTTGTATCAACCCGATTTTAGAGCTTTTGAAAGAAGTTTTCAAATGATGACACAAGTTGCTGGAAGAGCTGGAAGATCTGAAAAAAGAGGGAAAGTGATTATTCAAACGTATAATACATTGCATGCTATTATTCAGCAAGTAACCAATAATGATTATAACGGAATGTACAAAGAACAATTATATGAAAGACAAATTTATAAATATCCTCCTTTTTTCCGTTTGATAAAAATCACGTTAAAACATCGAGATTTTGATAAATTAAAAGAAGGTTCTTTTTGGTTGTTTCAGGTAATGCAACAAAATTTAACTACTCCTGTCCTCGGACCAGAAGAACCTGCAATTAACAGGATTCGAAATGAATATATCAGAACAATATTGATTAAGATTCCTCAAAACCAATCGATTACAGGAACAAAAAAAACTATTCAAAAAATTCTGAATAGTTTTGATGTTATTCCGCAATACAAAGCCATTAAAATAGCATTAAATGTTGATGCTAATTAAGCAATAGCCAAAGCTCTTACTAAATCTTCTTTTTTATTTCTACTTAACGGAATTTTTGTAACTCCAATTTCAGCAAATTTACTATTAAATCGTTCTACTTTGTCTATGTTGATGATATAGGATTTGTGAACTCTTATGAATTTATCTTTCGATAAGTCATTTTCAAAAGATTTCATAGTAGAAAGTACCAGATTTGTATCTTCTTCTGTAACCACTTTTACATAATCACCATAGGCTTCAATCCATTTGATTTTGTTGGTGAAAACTTTTAGTTTTTTCAAGTTACTCTTAATAAAGATGTGATCTCCGTCTTCATCGTGATTTTCTTGTCTTAACATATGTAAGTCAAGTGCACGTTTTACAGATGCGTTAAAACGCTCTAATACAATGGGTTTTTGTAGGTAATCTGTTGCGTCGTAATCAAAAGCTTTTAAGGCGTATTCTGCTTTTGAAGTAATGAAAATTACTTGCGGTTTAGCTTTTAAACCATCGATAAAATCAAAGCCACTAATTACGGGCATTTCTACATCAAGAAAAATTAAATCAACGGTATGAACCGTCATACAATTTTTCGCTTCAATTGCATTAGAAAAATCACCCACTAAATGCAGATTTGGATGATTATTTACTAACTTTGCAATGACCATTCGTTGTAACGAACTGTCATCTACAACTACACAATTTAGTTTCATAATTTATTTATATTATAGATTTGGTGATACAAACATAAATTGTTTTTTTTATAAAAACTAATTTTAATCGGATTTTTTTGCATTTTGGCGATTAAATTTATTTTAAGCTTGTGTATTTAAAATTATTAATTACTTTTGCACCCAATTTTATTTAATCAAATTATATTATATGAATCATTATGAAACTGTTTTCATTTTAAATCCCGTTTTATCTGATGTTCAGGTAAAGGAAACAGTAAGCAAATTCGAAGATTTTCTTACTTCCAAAGGTGCAGAAATGGTATCCAAAGAGGATTGGGGCTTAAAAAAATTAGCTTACGAAATCCAAAACAAAAAAAGTGGTTTTTACCATTTATTCGAATTCAAAGTTACTCCAGAAGTACTTATTGCTTTTGAAACTGAATTTAGAAGAGACGAAAGAATTATGCGTTTCTTGACTGTAAGCCTAGATAAACATGCAATTTCTTGGGCAGAAAGAAGAAGATCAAAACTTAAAGCAGCAAAAGCGTAATTATGGCAACACTACAACAATCAGCCTCAGGAAAAAAAGACGGAGATATTAGATATTTAACGCCTTTGAACATTGAAATCAACAAAACTAAAAAGTATTGTCGTTTCAAAAAATCTGGAATCAAATATATTGATTACAAAGATGCCGATTTCTTATTGAAATTTGTTAATGAGCAAGGAAAAATCCTTCCTCGTCGTTTAACAGGAACTTCATTAAAGTACCAAAGAAAAGTTTCAGTTGCTGTTAAAAGAGCTCGTCACTTAGCATTAATGCCATACGTGGCCGATTTATTAAAATAATTTATTAATTAAAGTTGTTGTCCCGATATAATCGGGACTAACTTCTATAATAAGGACAACAACATGGAACTTATATTAAAACAAGACGTTCAAAATTTAGGATTTAAAGATGACGTAGTATCAGTTAAAAACGGATACGGACGTAATTTCTTAATACCACAAGGATTTGCTTCATTAGCAACGCCTTCTGCTAAAAAAGTATTAGCTGAAAATTTAAAGCAAAAAGCTCACAAAGAAGCTAAAATTGTTGATGATGCTAAAAAAATTGCTGATGCATTAAAAGCATTAGAAATTAAAATTACTTCAAAAGCAGGTGGAGAAAAGTTATTTGGCTCAGTTACCAATATTGATATAGCTGCTGCACTAGAAAAAGCAGGTCAATCTATCGATAGAAAATTCATCACAAGTGGAGTTGTTAAACGAACAGGTAAATATACTGCAAACGTGAGACTTCATAGAGATGTTGTAATTGAATTACCATACGAAATTATTGCTGAGCAATAGTTCTTACACATTTATTATAAAATCCCGATGTAAGTCGGGATTTTTTTTTGAAGTCATTGCGAGGAACGACGCAATCTCATCATTTTTTTACTAATTATTATAAGGAACGGATTGCTTCGTTCCTCGCAATGACATGACTTGAGCTTGCGAAAGCATGACTCCAAAACTGATATTATTAGGAATGAAATACAAAAGATTAACTAAAGAACAATTTGAAGCATTACATCCCGAATTTGCTAATTTTTTGGCAACTCAATCTATTAATAAAATAGAATGGGATGAAATTAAAGTCAACAAACCCCTGGTTGCAGAACAAGAATTAGACGTTTTTTCCGATTTAATTTGGGAAGGCGTTTTAACCAATGCACAATTTTTAGAGCACTTTTCTAAAAACCATATTTTCTTATTTCATTGTCAAGAAAAATTTATTCAATCAATGGTTATAAAGTCGTTAGTCTACGAAGTCGATTTTATGAAAAAAGAGGGTTTACAATGGCTGAGCGATAATTTATTTACCGAAACTGTAGAAATGCATGTTGGTAAAAAGGAGTATGATGCGAATCGCAACGAAACTATTTTTAATTTAATTACAGAAGGAGCTATTTTAAGTGATGGTCAATTGTATATCCAAATAAATAGTATTCTGCAATCATAAAAATTTTAAGTTTCAAATTAATTGCCTATTTTAGTACACCAAATAAATTAAATAGGAATCATAATTTTATGGACATTCAAAAAGTCATTATCGATTTACGTGAAGAACTTAACGTGCACAATCACAATTACTATGTACTTGATAATGCAACTATTTCTGATTTTGAATTTGATCAAAAATTAAAACAACTTCAAGATTTAGAAGCTTTGCATCCAGAATATTTTGATTCTACTTCTCCTACACAACGAGTTGGCGGAATGATTACCAAAAATTTCGCAACTATTGTTCATGAAAACAGAATGTATTCGTTAGATAATTCGTATTCGAAGGAGGATTTGATAGAATGGGAAAACCGAATTCAAAAAGTTTTAGGAAATGTTGCTGTAGACTATACTTGCGAATTAAAATACGACGGTGCTTCTATAAGCATTACTTACGAAAACGGAAAATTAAAACGTGCAGTAACACGCGGTGACGGTGTTCAAGGTGATGAAGTAACTAATAATATCAAAACTATTAAATCAATTCCACTGCAATTAAAAGGAAATTTTGCTTCTAAATTTGATATTAGAGGAGAAATTATTTTGCCTTTTGATGGATTTGAAAAAATGAACCAAGATTTAATTGATATTGGCGAAACACCTTATTCTAATCCGAGAAATACAGCTTCTGGAAGTTTAAAATTACAAGACAGTTCTGAAGTAGCTAAACGACCTTTAGATTGTTTATTATATTATATTATTGGAAACGATTTGCCTTTTAATTCGCAATTTGAAGGATTAGAAACAGCTAGAAAATGGGGATTAAAAGTCCCAACTCAATCCAAATTAGCCAATAATTTAGAGGAGGTTTTTGATTTTATTAATTATTGGGATGAACACCGACACGAATTACCTTATGAAACAGATGGCGTAGTTATTAAAGTCAATAATTTTGATCACCAACAAGAATTAGGATATACTGCAAAATCGCCACGTTGGGCAATAGCTTATAAATTTAAATCGGAACAAGTAACAACTATTTTAAATTCTATTTCTTATCAAGTTGGAAGAACTGGAGCCATTACGCCAGTAGCTAATTTAGAACCTGTGCAACTTGCTGGTACAATTGTAAAAAGAGCATCATTGCATAATGCAGATCAAATAGAAAAATTAGACATCCGAATTGGTGATGAAGTTTTTGTTGAAAAAGGAGGCGAAATTATTCCGAAAATAATTGGTATTTCTAAAAGAGGAAATCAATCTGAACCAACAAAATACATTACGAATTGTCCAGAATGTGCAACTCAATTAGTCAGAAAAGATGGAGAAGCCAATCACTTTTGTCCCAATTTTTACGGTTGTCCTCCGCAAATAATAGGAAGAATTCAGCATTATATTTCTAGAAAAGCGATGGATATTGAAGGACTTGGAGGTGAAACTGTTTCTTTATTGTATACTAACGGATTGTTAAAAGATTATTCCGATTTGTATGAGTTAACTGTTGAACAAGTAATTCCATTAGAGCGAATGGCTCAAAAAAGCGCTGAAAACTTGGTTAACGGAATTCAAAAATCGAAAGAAGTTTCGTTTGAAAGAGTTTTATTTGCATTAGGAATTCGTTATGTTGGTGAAACTGTTGCGAAAAAATTAGCCAAACATTATGCCACTATTGATGCTTTAAGTAATGCCTCTTTAATGGATTTAATTTTAGTAGATGAGATTGGTGAACGAATTGCACAAAGTGTTATTGAATTTTTTGAAAACGAAAATAATAAAATCATCATCGAAAGATTAAAAAGTTTTGGTGTACAATTTGAAATTATTGAAAAATTTAATCCGAACGCAACAAACAAACTAGCGGGTAAAATATTTGTAGTATCTGGAGTTTTTTCTAACTATTCAAGAGATGATTTGAAAAAAATAATTGAAGAAAATGGTGGGAAAGTGGGAAGTTCCATTTCTGCAAAAACCGATTTTGTTATTGCTGGCGAAAATATGGGTCCGGCCAAATTAGAAAAAGCAAATCAATTAAAAATAAAAATTATTTCTGAGATCGACTTTAGTTTAATGGTTCAATAGCAAATAGTTTAGCGCGTTTTTCTTATGGCTAAACAACTGCAATTGTAGTAAATATCAATTTTTGATGTATTTTCTCATTTATTATTAGTATTTTTACTAAATGCTTAGTATTAATCATAAAAATTCGGTTAAAATTCTTACAATTGTATATTTTGTTAATGCTTTTATTGAGATTTGTGCTGAATACTTTTCGATTAAAACATTAATTTTAATTACAAAACCATTAATACCGTTTTTACTTATTACTTTGTATTGGTTTTCGTCTATTAAAAAGAATTATCTTTTCTTTTTAATCATGTTTTTTTCTATTATTACTAATATTTTATTTATTCCTAAATCGCCAACAGCCCTTTTTTATGGTGTAATTGCTTTTACATTTCACAGGATTTTATTGATATATTATATTTTTATTACTTCTAAAATTAAAAACATAAGTGCTTTTGTTTTTGTAACTATTCCTCTATTATTTATTTTCTTTTATTTGTTTTTTGCCTCTTCAGATGTACCACAAAATAGCTATACACTTTTAATAGCTCACAATATAATGGGCGCAATATTAGGAGGTTTAGGAATTGCAAATTATATTGTTAATGATAGTAAACAAAACTCATTACTTTTAATTACAGTTTTATTATTTATCGGATTGCAATTGGTAATTTATGTGGAACGTTATTATTTGTATAATTTTTCTCTCGAACATATTCGTCCTTTGGCTATGATTCTTAATGTGCTTGCATTTTATGCTTTTTACAAATATGTAATTATGGCAGAATCAAATAACAATCGTCTTTCCTTGTGATGCTATTTGTTTATTATTAGTAACATAAAAATCTATTCTTCCTAAATTTAAACCATAGCAACCAACTTGATTTATAACTACATCTTTACCTTCTAGGTTTTTTTTAATTACAGGTTTATCAAGAAAAGTATGTGTATGACCACCTAAAATTAAATCGATATCTTTTGTTTTAGTAGCTAAAATAATATCGCTAACTCTATTTGGATCTTCTTTGTAAGAAAAACCAATGTGCGATAAGCAAATTACTAAATCACATTTTTTCTCTTGTTTTAGTATTCGAGCCATGTCTGTAGCAATTTCTATTGGATCATTGTAAATTGTTTCTTTGCAGTTTTTTTTGTCAACTAAACCATCTAAAACAATACCTAAACCAAAAATTCCGATAGTAACACCATCAACAATCATAATTTTAAAAGGATTAACGAGTCCGTCTAAAACAGTATTTTTAAAATCATAATTAGCAGATACAAAGTCGAATTTTGCATGAGGCATTTGTGCTAATAATCCGTCTATTCCATTATCAAAATCATGATTGCCAATAGTAGCAACATCATAATTCATCATGCTCATTAATTTGAATTCCAATTCGCCACCATAATAATTAAAATAAGGAGTTCCTTGAAAAATATCGCCAGCGTCAAGTAACACTACATTTGGATTTTCTTTACGAATAGTTTCGATTAATGTTGCTCTTCGAACTACGCCGCCCATATTCGGATTTTTAGGATGATCTGCTGGAAAAGGATCAATATAACTATGAACATCGTTAGTATGTAAAATGGTAATGTGTTTTGTTTCTATTGAATTAAAACTACTTAAACTTAATCCACTAAGTGTTAAAAAAGCTGAACTTGCAGCAGTGTTTTTAATAAAATCTCTTCTTTTCATTGTAACTATTCTTTAGTAATTCGAATCGTTTTATTGATTTTCAATGTATCAACTTCTTTAAAATAATCAATCATAATATTTCTCAATTTATAATCAAGATCAAAACGTTCAACTCCTTTTTTGAAAAAATCCATTTTGTCACCACCATTTGCCAAATAATCATTAGTTACAACATAATAAAGTGTAGAACCATCTATTGGTTTTCCTTGAATTAATATAGTTTTTGGGGAATTGTTTTTATCAATTGTGAAAGTTAAACCTGCCAAAGGATGTGGTTTTTTTTCAGAAATTATGTAATTAATTAATTCAAAAATTTGTTCCTCTTTTAATCCTATTATTACAGCACTATTTTCAAATGGCATCACTTCGTATGCGTTACGTTTGGTTACATTGCCTTTTGGTATAATTGTTCGAATTCCGCCATGATTTAATAAACAAATGGAAACAAGTTTATTCTCACGTTTTTTGAATAAAAAATTTGATTTTTCTATTGTAATATCTGCCAAAAATGAACCAATATTGGTTTGCCAATCGCCTTTAGATTTGTCTAAAGTTTCAGGACAATAAGCTAAAACTTCACTCAAATCGTTATCAATATTTTCTCTATAAGGTTTAATAAATGTTTCAATTAGCTTGGTTTTTTCATTTGAAATATTTTGTTTGTCTGATATTTCAATTTTTTTACCTTCTATTTTTGCGACAAAATAATTGGGTTTTCCACATGAAAAAATAAATGCAAATGTTAATAATAAACCAAAATGTTTTAATACAACCTTATAGTTTTTTAGTTTTACCATCTGTTATCTAACTATATTTAATTAAATTTGTAATTCAAGTAAAAGTAGTATGTTTTTAAATAAAATAAAGGATTTTTTTATTAAAAAGATTGTTAAGAAAAGTTTATCTAACGTAAAACATATTGATACAAATAACTACATTAAAAAGGTAGGTGTTATTTTTGATGAAAGTTATTTTTATGAAAAAGAATCACTGATAAATGAATTAATTGCTAACGGTATTAAAGAAGAAAATATTCGTTTTTTTGTATTTAAAAATAATATCAAAAAAAATGAAATTTTTGATTATCCAATTTTTAGTCATAAAGATATCAATTGGAATGCAACATTTGAAAACAAAGAATTAAATGAATTTATTGCTGAAAATTTCGATTTGCTAATTAATTATTATGATACCGAAAAAGCAGCACTTTTACTTTTAACACATCTTTCAAAAGCATCATTTAAAGTAGGTTTCTCTAATATAGATTCTAGATTGAATCATTTTATGATTACTACAAATGCCGAAAATTATAAAGTTTTTGTCGATGAACTTTTTAAATATTTAAAAATATTAAACAAACTATAAATATGCAATCATTAATAGGAACTGGAGTTGCATTAGTAACGCCATTTAAAAAAGATTTTTCTGTGGATACAGAGTCTTTAAAAAACATTGTGAATTTTCAAGTTGATAATGGTATAGATTATCTAGTTATTCTAGGAACTACAGCCGAAAACGCTACACTAAGTCAAGATGAAAAAGAACTTGTAATTACAACTATTATTACTGCAAATAATGGTAGATTGCCACTAGTATTAGGTGTTGGCGGAAATAATACGAATGAGTTAATAGCCGAATTAAAAACACGTGATTTTAGAGATTTCGTAGCTATTTTATCTGTCTCTCCTTATTACAATAAACCAACTCAAGAGGGAATTTATCAACATTTTAAAGCTATTTCAGAAGCTTCTCCTGTACCAATTATTTTGTACAATGTTCCTTCAAGAACCGGAAGTAATATGTTGCCTTCAACAATTGTTAGATTAGCGAAGGAATTTAAAAATATTATTGCAATTAAAGAAGCTGCAGGAGATATTATTCAAGCAATGAAAATTATTCAGGAAAAACCAACTGGATTTTTAGTTATTTCTGGCGATGATATGTTAACTTTACCAATGGTTTTAGCTGGAGGAAGTGGCGTTATTTCGGTTATTGCTGAAGGATTTCCAAAGCAAATTTCAGAAATGGTGCGTTTAGGTCTCAATCGTGAAGTTGATAAAGCGTATGCGATACATTATCTTTTTGCCGAAGGAATTGATTTGATTTTTGAACAAGGAAATCCTGCCGGAATCAAAGAAGTCTTTAAATCATTAGGATTATCTGAAAATAGTGTGCGATTGCCATTGGTGAAAGCTGACCAGGATTTAGCATTAAGAATTCAAAATTTTACCAAAAAAATGAATTAATTTTGATTTGTTGGAAAGAAATAAAAATCATCAAAAAATGTTTATCGTATCTAATTATTAACTAATTTTGCAGTTGCTTTTTTATGACCATTTATTCGTTTTAAAATAACGCACATACAAATAAAAATGAAGAAATTTATAACACTATTTGCCTTAATTATTTTAACTTACTCTTGTAGTGAATACCAACAAGCATTAAAGTCGGATGATATTGCTTTTAAATTTGCAGCAGCTACAAAACAATTTGATAAAGGTAAATACAATAAAGCAATCAGAATATTTGAACAAGTTGCTCCAGCCTTTAAAGGAAAACCAGAAGCAGAGCAATTGTTTTATATGTTTTCTGAATCCTATTATAAATCCAATCAGTATTATTTAGCTGGTTATCAATATGAAAATTTCGCTTCCAGTTATCCTAAAAGTGAAAAACGTGAAGAAGCCTCTTTTTTAGGTGCTAAATGTTATTCTATGTTGTCGCCTATTTATAGTTTAGATCAAGGTGATACAGATAAAGCTATTGATAAATTACAAACTTTTATAGATAGATATCCAGATTCAAATTATTTGGCTGAATCGAATCTTATCATGAAAGAATTAAAAACTAAATTAGAAAGAAAGAATTTCGAAACGGCTAAGCAATACAATAGTACTTCTGATTACAAATCAGCAATAGTTGCTTTTGATAATTTTATTTCTGATTTTCCGGGTACTTCATTTAAAGAAGATGCACTTTATTTTAAATTTGATTCTACCTACAATTTAGCAATAAATAGTATTCCAAGTAAAATGGAAGAGCGTTTAATTAATGCAAAAAGTGCGTATTCGAATTTATTGAAATTTAATAACGAAACTAAATATAAAAGCAAAGTCGACCAAATGTTGACAGTTATAGATAAAGATTTACAACAATTTTCAAAATAATAATCAATGGATTTAAAGAAAACAAATGCGCCAGTTAACACCATTACCTACAACAAAAATGTTATAGAAGAGCCAACAGGTAATGTGTATGAAGCTATCACTATTATGTCTAAAAGAGCCAATCAAATCAATGCCGAAATCAAAAAAGAATTGATTGACAAATTGGAAGAATTCGCTACATACAATGATAGTTTAGAAGAAGTTTTTGAAAATAAAGAACAAATTGAAGTTTCTAAATTTTATGAAAAATTACCAAAGCCTCACGCGCTAGCCGTTCAAGAATGGTTAGATGGTAAAATTTATTACAGAAATTCAGATCAATAATAACTAAAATGTCAGTTTTAAGCGGAAAAAAAATAGTACTAGGAGTTTCTGGTGGAATTGCCGCATATAAAACAGCAACTTTAGTAAGACTTTTTATAAAAGCAGGTGCACATGTCCAAGTGATAATGACACCTGCTTCTAAGGATTTTGTAACACCGTTAACACTTTCTACTCTCTCAAAAAATCCAGTTTATTCTACATTTTACAATGAAATTGATGACCAGAGCCAAAATGGCGAACAGTCGAAGCAAAATGCGCAATGGAATAATCATGTTGAATTTGGACTTTGGGCTGATATAATGATTATCGCTCCCGCAACTGCAAATACGTTGTCTAAAATGGCAAATGGGAATTGTGATAATTTATTAATTGCAACTTATTTATCTGCAAAATGTCCAGTTTATTTTGCTCCAGCAATGGATTTGGATATGTACCAACATCCTTCAACTATGGCTAGCTTTTCGGCGCTAAAAAAGTTCGGAAACACTATAATTCCAGCTGAATCTGGTGAATTAGCTAGCGGACTTTCTGGCGAAGGACGAATGGCTGAACCTGAAAATATTATTTCCTTTTTAGAAGCTGATTTAGAAAGTAAACTACCTTTACAAGGAAAAAAAATACTTATTACAGCTGGTCCAACATACGAATCTATAGATCCAGTGCGTTTTATTGGAAATCATTCTTCGGGTAAAATGGGATACGATATTGCTCTAGCTGCTGCTCATCTTGGCGCAAACGTTATTTTAATTTCTGGTCCGTCACATTTATCAGCTGCGCATTCTAATATTAATCTGATTAATGTAATTTCGGCAGAAGAGATGTATTTAGAATGTCATAAATGGTTTAAAGATGTTGATGTAGCAATTGCAGCAGCGGCAGTCGCTGATTATAAACCTAAAATTGTTGCTACACAAAAAATTAAAAAACATGAAAATGATTTTTATATTGAATTGGAAAAAACAAAAGATATACTCGCATCATTAGGAGAAATTAAAAAAAATCAATTTTTAATTGGCTTTGCTTTAGAGACCGAAAATGAAATTGAAAATGCAAAGTTGAAAATTCAGAAAAAAAACTTAGATTTGATAGTTTTAAATTCATTAAATGATTTAGGTGCTGGTTTTGGTAAACCGACTAATAAGATAACTTTTATTAACAAGGATTTTATAATTGAACCAATGGAACTTAAATCGAAAGAAGAAGTAGCAAACGACATTATAAACAAAGTAATACAACATTATCATGCGTAAATTTTTAATACTTATTTCATTGCTTTACATCACTTTTGTACAAAGTCAAGAGTTAAACTGTAAAGTTGTTGTCAATTCTGATAAAGTAGCATCAACCAATAATCAAATATTCAGAAATTTAGAAAATTCTCTAAACGATTTTATGAATAAAACTACTTGGACAGAAAATAATTTTCAACCAAACGAAAGAATTCTTTGTTCCATGTTTGTTGTAATAAATTCTGGTGGTGAGAACAATCAATTTGAAGCCAGTATTCAAGTTCAATCCTCAAGAACAATATTCAATTCAACCTATTCATCTCCAGTTTTAAATATTAATGATAAAGATTTTAACTTTTCTTATATTGAATTTGAGAATATTACCTACAATCCAAATAGTTTTGATTCAAATTTGATTTCGGTTATGGCTTTTTATGCGTATATGATTTTAGGAGCTGATGCTGAAACATTTGTTCAAGATAGTGGAAATCCTTATTTTCTTATTGCTCAAGACATTGTTAGTTTAGCTTTACCAAATGGTTCAAAAGGATGGTCACAAACTGAAAAAAAGCAAAACAGATTTTATTTAGTAAATGATATTCTTTCTCCTACTTTTAAACCTTATAAAGATGCAATGCATAGCTATCATTTTATTGGTTTAGATGAAATGCATAAAGATTTAAAAAAATCAAAGCAAGCTATAATAGCCTCTATTTTTACATTATCAGAATTAAATTCAAATCGACCAAATGCATTTTTAACAAGAGTTTTTTTTGATGCTAAAGCCGATGAAATTGTTTCTATTTTTTCAGGTGGACCATCAGTTCCAGTCTCTGATTTAGTTGATAAGTTAAATAGAATATCGCCATTAAATTCAGATAAATGGTCAAAAATAAAGCTTTAATTTTTTTAATTAAAACTTTTATTAAAATTCATGATTACATCTTTATCCATCGAAAACTTTGCATTGATTGAAAAACTATCAGTCCAATTTTCTGATGGATTTTCTACAATTACTGGCGAAACAGGAGCAGGAAAATCCATACTTTTAGGTGCTTTAGGATTGGTTTTAGGAAAACGAGCTGACTTAACATCTCTAAAAAACAAAGAAGAAAAGTGCATTATTGAAGCTCATTTTATTATAAAAAATTATAACCTCAAGTCTTTTTTTGAAAGTAATGATTTAGATTATGAAGACGATACAATAATTCGTCGTGAAATTTTACCATCTGGAAAATCTAGAGCTTTTATAAATGATACACCAGTTAATCTTCAGGAATTACAAGAATTAAGTGCATTTTTAATTGATATTCATTCGCAACATCAAACACAAGAACTTTCTGATGATGGTGTGCAATTTCAGATTATTGATTCGGTTACTTCTAATTTGGATTTAATTTCAAAGTACGCATCTAAATTAAAAGAATATAAAAAGGTTAAATCTACTTTAAATGAAAAAAAAGAGTTACTTCAAATAGCACAAAAAGAAAAAGATTACAATGCTTTTTTAGCAGAAGAATTACAAATGGCTAACTTAAAATTAGGGGAACAAGAATTACTGGAATCTCAATTTGAAAAGCTTAATAATGTAGAATTAATTAAAGAAAATAGTTCGAAATCTCTGGCATTACTTAACGAAGAACAATTCGGAATTCTAAATGGTTTGAAAGAAGTTAAATTGTCTTTACAAAAAATCGCTATGTATTCTGATGAATTTAGAGAACTCTACAATCGTATTTCAAGTATAATTATTGAATCCGATGATATTGAAAAAGAGTTAAATCAATTGTCAGAAAATTTGTATTCTGATCCTCAAGAATTAGAATTGATTAATCAAAAATTACAACTTATTTTTACGCTTCAAAAAAAACATCAAGTTACTACTATCGATGAACTATTAGAACTAAAAAATGCAATAGAAAAGAAAGTTGTTTCGGTTACCATTTTAGAATCGGAAATTATTTTGTTAGAAAAATCAATTATTGATATTGAAAAAGATTTAGATTTTTTAGCATTAAATATTCATAAAAATAGAGAAGAAGCAATTCCGATTTTAATCCATAAGCTATCATTTATTTTAGAGCAATTAGGAATGTCAAATGCTCGTTTTTCTGTTGATTTAATTGCTAAAGATAATTACTTGTCTAATGGAAAAGATGAAATTCAATTTCTATTTTCAGCTAATAAAGGTTCCGATTTTGGATTGTTAAAAAAAGTGGCGTCTGGTGGTGAAATGTCGCGAATTATGCTCGCTATTAAATCAATTTTATCCGAATACTCCAATCTTCCAACAATTATTTTTGATGAAATTGATACAGGAGTTTCTGGAGAAATTGCACATAAAATGGGTGAAATAATGAAAAATATGAGTAAAAACATGCAGGTTTTTGCCATAACACACTTGCCTCAAATTGCAGCTAAAGGAAATTCACAATTTAAGGTTTTTAAATACATTAAAGAAAATCAAACACAATCAGAATTAAAACTTTTAACTAACGAAGAGAGGATTACAGAGATTGCCCAAATGCTTTCTGGAGCGACTATTTCTGAATCTGCGTTAAATCATGCACAAGCATTGCTAAACTAAAAAAATCAATTACATTTGTTTTTGTAACAATTGCAATATATTAATTAGTAAACTACTAACTACAAATTTTTATTTATGATTATAGAGCCTAGAATGAGAGGATTTATTTGCTTAACTGCTCAACCTAAAGGATGTGAACAAAATGTAAAAAATCAGATTTCTTATATAAAATCTAAAGGCGCTATTAACGGAGCTAAAAAAGTTCTTGTTATTGGTGCTTCTACAGGTTTTGGATTATCATCCAGAATAACTAGTGCGTTTGGATGTGATGCTGCAACTATTGGTGTTTTTTTTGAAAAACCAGCTTCAGAAGGTAAAACAGCTTCTCCAGGTTGGTATAATTCGGCTGCTTTTGAACAAGAAGCTCATAAAGCAGGTTTGTATGCAAAAAGTATAAATGGCGACGCATTTTCTTATGAAATAAAAAAACAAACTATCGATTTAATTAAAAAGGATTTAGGTCAAGTAGATTTAGTAATTTATAGTTTAGCTTCACCTGTTCGATTGCATCCAATAACTGGTGTTTTACATCGTTCGGTTTTAAAACCTATCGGGCAAAAATACACCAATAAAACGGTAGATTTTCATAACGGAAATGTAACCGAAATTTCTATTGAACCTTGTAGTGGAGATGATATTGAAAATACTGTTGCAGTTATGGGAGGAGAAGATTGGGAAATGTGGATGGAAGCTTTAAAAAAAGAAAACTTATTAGCAAAAGATGCTATGACCTTAGCTTATTCTTATATCGGTCCTGCTTTAACAGAACCAGTTTATAGAAAAGGAACTATTGGTAAAGCAAAAGACCATCTTGAGGCAACCGCTTTTACAATAACTAAAAGTTTAGAATCTTTAAACGGAAAAGCATTTGTCTCAGTAAATAAAGCACTTGTAACTCAAGCCAGTTCTGCAATTCCGGTTATTCCTTTATACATATCACTTTTGTATAAAATTATGAAAGAAGACGGGATTCATGAAGGATGTATCGAACAAATGCAACGATTATACAGTGAAAGACTTTATACTAAATCAGGAATAATTCCGGTTGATGATAAAGGAAGAATTAGAATTGATGATTTGGAAATGCGTGATGATGTTCAAGAAAAAATTGACATCCTATGGAAAAAAGCCAATACAGAAAACTTGCCAAATATTGGTGATCTTGAAGGGTATAGAAGTGAATTTCACCATCTTTTCGGATTTGGATTTAAAGAGATTAATTACCAAGAAGAAACCAATGAAATAGTTTCAGTACCTAGTATCCAATCATAAACTTTATAATATTTATTTAATTTACACATAAAAAACATGAAAAAAATTACATTAGTATCGATTTTTTTATTTGCATTCAATTTTGGTTATTCACAATGTTTAACTGCTACAAATGGGCAATGGCCAACAACAACTTTTGTTCCTAATGGCGTAAATTGCAACGGAACAACAATACAAGAAATAGTTCCCTGTGGTTTTACTAGAGAATATTCACTTGTTACAGTAGTTAGCGGACAAACCTATACTTTTTTAAGTTCTATAGCTACAGATATTGTAACAATTAGCATCGACAATGGCGTTACAGCTATAACTTTTGGGACAGGTTCTGTTACTTGGGTGGCAACTATTTCGGGTAATATTCGTTTTTATACTCACGTTGTCGGATGTGGTGTTGATGATACATGTAGAACTAGAAGTCTAATTTGTGGCATACCTTCATCAGAAGTACCCGATAATGCTAATTTACAATCTCCAGCCACAACTACAACAACAGCAGGAACAAACGTAACTATTTATGGGCGAGTTAATAAAGCAGGTTTAACAGATGTTGTTCCTAATATTATTGGTCAAGCTCCGGGTATATCAGCTTGGGTTGGTTATAGTACAACAAACTCAAACCCTAATACTTGGACCAATTGGATTCCAGCTACATGGAATTCGGCTCATGTTAGCGATTATGATGAATATGAAGCTGGGTTAGGTTCCACTTTAGCTTTAGGAACTTATTATTATGCAACTCGTTTCAGATTAAATAGCGGATTATTTGTTTATGGTGGTTTGGGTAATTTTTGGAATGCAACAACAAATCAAAGTGGTGTTATAACTGTATTATCTGCTGTACCTAACGATTTATTTGCTAATGCAATAGCTGTTTCATGCGGAAATATATATACTGGCGATACTACTCTAGCAGATCTTGATCAAAGCAATGCTCCTAGTGGTTTTGGATGTGATATGGATTCTAGAAATGTTTGGTATAAATTTACTGGTACAGGAACTGCACAAACAGTTACTTTAGACCTTTGTGGTTCTAGTTATGATACTTCAGTATTAGTATATACAGGAGCTGCTGGAAATTTATCCATAATTGCAGCTAATGATGATGATACTAGTTGTGCATCTAGTGGTGTAAATTCTAAAGTAGTTTTTACTTCAAACGGAACAACAACGTATTATATTGCTATCGAAGGTTATAATGATGATAATTTTGGACCATTTACTATGAATGTTACTTGTGCTGCATCAAATCCTCCAGCAGTTGCCAATCAAACGTGTGCTTTGTCATTACCAGTTTTGGTAGATGGAATTGATGTAAGTTCTGATAATTCTTTTGGAAATGTAACTTCGCAACAACCATCTTGCGATGCTTTTGGTACTATTCAAGATGTTTGGTTTTCTTTTGTTGCACCAACATCAGGCACTGTTGATTGTTTGATAACCAGAGGGTCAATGACATCGGCAAATTTTAATATTTATTCAGGTATTTGTACGAACTTAAATGCTATAGCAAATACATGTAATTTTAACTTAACAACTCCTACAACCGAATCTTTAACAGGATTAACGCCAAATGCTACTTATTATATTCAAGTTTGGAGTAGTTTTACTGAGCAGGGTACTTTTACTTTAAGACTAACAAATCCAAATTTGGCTACTGCTACTTTTGATAACTCTAATTTTGAAGTATATCCAAATCCAGTGAAAGATATAGTAAACATTTCCTACACTCAAAATATTGATAAAGTTCAAGTAATTAATCTTTTAGGTCAAGAAGTTATTACCAAATCAATAAATACTAATGAAGGACAAATAGATATGTCTAATTTATCAAAAGGAGTTTATTTGATTAAAGTAACTTCTGAAAATTTAATGAGAATAATAAAAATAATGAAAGAATAATAGTGTTAAAATATAAAAAAAAGCTCTTTAACTCTTTAAAGAGCTTTTTTTTTAATATTAATTAACAAATTGAATGATTTAAGATAAAATTTTCATAATATTGCGTTAATATTAACAAATAAACTTTTTAATTATGAAAAAAATTACCTTATTTTCTTTTCTGCTTGTAGGATTAACCTTTAATTCTAACGCACAAACTTTTAACGCAACAGCAGGACCAATTCCGGATGTAGTTTGTACTAATTTTCCAATTACAGTATCTGGTATTGGTGTTATGTCATCAGTTAGCATAAGACAAGTTTCAATTAACCTTACGCATACTTTTTGTGCTGATTTAGATATTAGTTTAATATCGCCAACTGGAGTTACTATTGACTTGACTTCTGATAATGGTGGTGGTGGAGACAACTACACTAATACAATATTCAGTCCAACGGCTGCTGCTTCAATCACAACAGGTGTTGCACCTTTTACAGGTTCTTTTACACCTGAGCAACCTTTTAATACTTTTGCAGGTGTAACAGCAAATGGAGCATGGACTTTAAGAGTTTGTGATGACGCTGCTGGTGATATTGGAGCTTTAATTAGTGCATCAATATCATTTAATTTTAGCGCTACAGCAGGACCAATTCCAGATTTAGTATGTACTAATTTTCCAATTACAGTAGCTGGTGTTGGTACTATGGGTGCTCCAAACAGTCTTACTGCATGTACAATTAACCTTACACACACTTTTTGTGCTGATTTAGATATTAGTTTAATTTCGCCAACTGGTGTTACTGTTGACTTGTCTTCTGATAATGGTGGTGGAGGAGATAACTTCACTAATACAGTATTTAGCCCAACGGCTACAGCTTCAATCACAACAGGTGTTGCGCCTTTTACAGGTTCTTTTTTACCTGAACAACCATTTACTGCTTATGCAGGTGTAACAGCAAATGGAGCATGGACTTTAAGAGTTTGTGATGATGCAGCTGGTGATATTGGAACTTTAATTAGTGCTACATTGGCATTTGGGGGTACATTAGCAACAACAACTTTTGAAACTAGTAATAATTTAGTAGGGTATCCAAATCCAGTTAAAGATATTTTGACTTTATCAAATACTCAAAATATCGATAAAGTTCAAGTAATTAACCTTTTAGGACAAGAAGTTATTACTAGATCAATGAATGCTACTGAAGCACAAATTGATATGTCTAATTTATCTCAAGGTGCTTATTTAGTTAGAGTTACTTCTAACAATCAAGTTAAAACAATTAAAGTGATTAAAGAATAAGTTTAAATTAGTTTAGTATATTTAAAAAGTCCTGCTTCGGCAGGACTTTTATTTTTTAGAAATAGTATATTTGATAAATTTAAACGTCAAATGGTATATCAATGTATTTTTCTATAATTATTCCAGTTTACAATCGTCCTGAAGAAATAAAAGAACTTTTAAATAGTTTGCTTTTATCAACCTACAAAAGTATTTTTGAAATAGTAATTATTGAAGATGGCTCTACAATTTCTTCAAAAGACGTAATAGAAAAATATACTGATCAACTTGACATATCCTACTACTTCAAAGAAAATACAGGTCCGGGCGATTCTAGAAATTTCGGAATGCAAAAGGCAAAAGGAAATTATTTTATCATTTTTGATTCCGATTGTATTATTCCAAACAATTATTTGTCTGAAGTTGAAAATGAATTATCTAAAAATTTTGTTGATTGTTTTGGTGGACCCGATAAAGCTTTAAAATCATTTTCAAACATTCAAAAGGCAATTAATTTTGCTATGACTTCTTTTTTAACCACAGGCGGAATTCGTGGTGGATCTGAAAAAATAGATAAATTCCAACCTCGTAGTTTTAATATGGGAATTTCTAAAAAAGCTTTTGAAGCATCTAATGGATTTGGAAATATTCATCCTGGAGAAGATCCCGATCTTAGTATTCGATTGTGGAAATTGGGTTTTAAAACACGTTTATTTCCAACAGCATTTGTATATCATAAAAGAAGAATAGATTGGAATAAATTTAGTTTACAAGTCACTAAATTTGGTATTGCTCGTCCAATACTAAATAAAAGATATCCAGAATACAGTAAAATTACATATTGGTTTCCAAGCTTATTTATTTTAGGATTAATTGCTTCTGTTTTAATTTTATTTGTAGCATTTGATTGGGCTTTTAACGATTGGCCTTTAAAGCTATATTTTTTATACTTTACTATAATTTTTGTTGTTTCAAGTATCCAAAATAAAAACCCAATTATTGGATTTTTATCTATAATTGCAGTTTGGAAACAATTTGTTGGTTACGGAATAGGGTTTTTAAATTCCTTTTTTAAAATCGTAATCTTAAAACAAAAACCAGAAGTTGCTTTTCCTAATTTATTTTTTAAGCTAAATACTATCGAAAATTTAACACAGGAAATAAGTATCACTAAAGAAAAAACAGAAAATTCAATTCAAAAACCGTACAAAAAAGGGATAGATAGAGTTACAGATTCTATTCAACAAATAGTAGAACCAACAATAAAAAAAACAAAAATTGTTGGATTAACAGGCGGAATTGGTAGCGGAAAAACAACAGTAGCTCATTATATACAGTCGTTGGGAATTCCCGTTTATATTTCTGATGCGGAAGCAAAAAAAGTAATGGAATTTCCAGAGATTATTTCTAAAATAAAAAAGACTTTTAATGATGATATTTTTTCAGATAATAAGTTAGATAGAGAAAAATTGGCTGCAATAGTTTTTAATCAACCAGAAAAACTAAAAGAATTAAATGCAATTGTTCATCCTGCGGTTAAGATTCATTTCGAGAATTGGGTAAAACAACACAAAAATTATCCAATTGTAATTAAAGAAGCAGCTATTTTATTTGAAAGCGGTAGTTATAAAGATTGTGATACTATTATTTCTGTTGTTGCTCCATTAGAAACCAGAATAGATAGAGTAATTAAAAGAGACGGAATTTCTCGCGAAAAGATTTTTCAACGAATTAATAATCAGCTAACTGACGAAGATAGAATAATCAGAAGTCAACATGTTATTACAAATATAACGCTAGATGACACTAAAAAACAAGTTGATAGTATTCTTAATTTATTGAAGAATATATAAATAGTATGCGCTATGTTAATGTTTGGTTAATATATTAACACTATATATGTTAAAATTCTAAATTTGTATCGATGAATAAGTTTGTTTTTCGCTTCTTAGTTTTTCTAATGAGTTTATCCTTAATTGGAATTATTCTAGTTCAAGTATATTGGTTTAAAAAATCGCAGGAAAACAACGAAGAACAGTTTGTTTTTCATGTTAAATTGGTTTTAGGAAAAGTAGCTCAACAATTACAATCACAAGAGGAATATACTTTTTATAATAAATATCAAAAAGTAAAGGATAGTATTGGTAAAGATCCCGAAAAAGAAGATTTATTAGAATACAGATATTACCAGCGAAACACAAAAACGAACGAAACTATAATTTATTCGAATAGTATTTTAGCTGAAAATCAAGATATATTTTCTACGTTCATTGATAAAAATGCTGATAGTGTTAAAATTAATTCTTTCACAACTAATAGAAAGACTTCGGTTTATAACAGCAATTCTTTTGATAATCAAGGAATTCAAGATAAGTTAACTCCCGATGTAACTATAGAAAAAAAAGGTACAATTAAATTACTTAAAAATGCTCAATTTGAAATCTTTTTTAAAGATATAGCAGCCTTAAAGCCTATACAAGATAGAGTCTCAAAAGATCAAATTAATAAATTATTGTCAAATGAATTAAAAACAAATGGAATTAATACTCCTTTTGAATTTAACGTTTATAGCAATGGTTTAGCCACAAAAATTAAATCGGAACATTTTAAATTTGATAAATACGAAACCTATTCTATTCCTATTTTTATTGATAATGAAGGAACTAATAAATTTCAATTATTGACATCGTTTCCTCAGAAGAAAAAGTTTTTATTTAAAGAAATAATCGGGATAACATTGCTTTCCATCATATTTACACTAATTATTATTATTGCCTATACAAATGCTTTAAATCAGCTTTTTAAACAACGTCAGATTTCCGAAATAAAAACCGATTTTATAAATAACATGACACATGAGTTTAAAACACCTATTGCAACTATAAATTTAGCTTTAGATGCCATTAAAAATCCGAAAGTTATTGATGATAAAGAGAAGGTATTTAGGTATTTGCAGATGATAAAAGATGAAAATAAACGAATGCATGCTCAAGTTGAAAATGTATTGCGAATTTCAAAATTAGATAAAAAAGAACTTGACATAAGTAAAGATCCTAATAATTTAAACGAAATTATTGAAGACGCTATTGAACATGTTCATTTAATTATTGACGACAGACAAGGTTCAATTACAACTCATTTTCAAGCAAATAGAACCTCGGTTTTATTAAATGATGTGCACTTAACCAATGTATTTGTTAACATATTAGACAATGCTATAAAATATTCTCCAAATCAACCCGTTATAGATATTAGCACAGAGAATATTAATGAATTTATTATTATTAAAATTAAAGATCAAGGCAGTGGAATGAGTAAAACAGCTCAAAAGAGAGTTTTTGAAAAATTTTATAGAGAACATACTGGCGATATACATAACGTTAAAGGTCACGGACTAGGTTTAGCCTATGTAAAAAGAATTATAGAAGACCATAACGGTCAAATTTTCGTCGAAAGCGAAAAAGGAAAAGGAAGTACATTTACAATAAAATTACCATTGATAAATTAATAAAAACATGGAAAAAGAAAACAAAAAAATTCTACTCGTTGAAGACGATCAAAACTTTGGAGCCATTTTAAAAGATTACCTAATGTTAAATGACTTTGACGTTATTTTAGCAAAAAATGGAATGGAAGGTTTTGAAAAATTTAAAAAAGAAACCTATGATATGTGCATTCTCGATGTGATGATGCCATATAAAGATGGCTATACTTTAGCAAAAGAGATTAGAGAAAAAAATAAAGACGTTCCAATTATTTTCTTAACTGCTAAAACTATGAAAGAAGATGTTTTAAAAGGCTATAAAGTAGGAGCAGACGATTACCTCAACAAACCTTTTGATTCTGATGTATTGTTAGCCAAAATCAGAACTATTATTCAACGTAAAGCTATAGAAACTAAACCTGAAAATTTAAAATTTGAATTTGAAATTGGTAAATTCCAGCTAAATTCTAAGCTTCGGTTTTTAAACTTTCCTGGAGCTGATCCAATAAAATTGTCTCCTAAAGAAAACGAATTATTGAAAATGTTGGCGCTGTATGAAGATGATTTAATGCCAAGAGAATTAGCACTGACTAAAATATGGAGAGATGATAATTATTTTACCTCACGAAGTATGGACGTTTATATTGCCAAAATTAGAAAATACCTCAAACTTGATGAAAAAGTAGAAGTACTTAATATTCATGGCGAAGGATTCCGTTTGGTAGTTCACAAATAACAGCAAAAAGCACTGAGAAATCGGTGCTTTTTTTATTTGTAGCAATTTCCAGCTTTCGCCTTTATCTTTGTTCGTTCCTCTCAAAGGATATCGGCTTTATCTGGGCTAGGTTTACTACTAATTTAAAACTTTTTTTACCATTCAAGTTCCAAAACAAAGCAGGTTTTTCCAGAGCTCTCAATTGTAAAAACAGAATTATTTTTAGCAATAGTGATCACATCATTAAGTGAAACTTCTTTCAAATAATTCATCTCAAAACTTTTGATGTTTGGACTCAAAACAACTTCCGAATCTAAAATATCCAAACACCATTCTAAATATTTCACACTATTGGCATGATTCACAATATCCAAATCGGATAATTTTACACATTGTTCAGAAATGACTTGTATTTTTTCAGGAATTGTAATTCTCATGTGTGACTTTTCAGTAGCACTATCTTCAGGAAATTTTTCAAAATGTTCATGCGGTAATGCCAATGCTTCGGGTCGGCGTGTTTGCGTATTAAAAACAGCCCAGAATGTTTCGCAGCCAACTAATTTTTCGCCATCAACATACAATTCCAAACAACGTGTGGAACGCGAATTTTCAAGCGATTTCACCCAAGTTTTTATAGTCACAATGTCTTTCCACCTGGGCAAACGAGAAATTTCGACACGCATTTTACTTAAAACCCAAGCCTGATGAAACGCTTGCATATCACTAAAACTAATACCGCCAAGTTCCGAATGTTTAGCTGCTGTTAATTGAAATAAATTACATAATTCGGTGTATTTTAAATAACCATTTGGATAGCATTGTAAAAAATTAATTTCCCAATTTTGTTGTAGAATAGAAGTGAAGGAGTTAGAAATTGGCATGAAAATAATTAATAATTAGGAGTTACAAGTTTGATGTGATTAATTACAGCTGTTATGTTTACCGAATAATCAAACCAAATTGCACCTTCAGTTCGTTTGAACCATGTTAACTGCCTTTTAGAAAAACGGCGAGTGTTTTTTTTAATTTCTTCAACGGCAAAATCGAGTGATTTTTTACCATCAAAAAAATCAAATAATTCGCTATAACCTACGGTTTGTAATGCATTTAAACTTTTATTTGGATATACTTTTTCAGCTTCTAAAAGTAAACCATTGTTCATCATTTGATCAACACGTTGGTTAATTCGGTTGTAAATAATGTTTCTTTCAGCTTCTAAGCCAATCACAATAGGAGTAAAGTTGCGACTGTTTTTTTTTAAATTTAAAAAAGAAGAATATGGTTTTTTGGTTGCGATACAAACTTCTACAAATCGCACCATGCGTTGCGGATTTTGCAGTGTTTGCGGATTTTCAATACTTAATTTTTGGAAATAGTTGGAATCAAGATGTTGTAATTGCTTTTGTAAATAAGCAATTCCTGTTTCTTCAAAATTCCTTCGAACTTTGTCGCGAATTGTTGAATCTATTTCTGGAAAATCATCAAATCCTTTTAAAACAGCGTCAACATATAAACCAGAACCGCCAACCAGAATTTGAATTTTGTTTTTTAAAAATAGCTCGTCTAATTTTGAAATGACTTCTTTTTCAAAATCGCCAACGGTGTAATTCTCAAATATCGATTTATTTTGAATAAAATGATGTTTCGCTGAGGCTAATTCCGTTTCATTAGGAACTGCGGTTCCAATTTGCATTTCTTTGTAAAATTGCCGACTATCGCATGAAACAATTTCACAACCAAAATGTTTTGCCAAAGCAATACTTAAGGAAGTTTTTCCTATTGCTGTTGGTCCGATTATGGTGATTAAATAATTCATTTTTGCGGTTATGTGATATTTCAAAATTCAAAATTCCTTGTTCTTCTATTCAACATTCAATTTTGAATATTCAATAACGAATATTGAATGTTGAAGTTTCAACCCTAGCCCCGATAGAAGTGGAAATCCTTTTTAGAAGAACGAAAAAAAGATTGCAACGAATAGCGGGAAATTGCTTCAGATTGCTTCGCTAAAAAGCTCGCAATGCCAGCTTCTAAAACTTAATAACCTTCATCACCTTATTTCTTCTCAAATAACTTTGAATAATGGTACGAGTATCGCGGTTGTTTTGCATCGGAATTAATATGTTTTTCATGACTTCAATATTGGTAACTTGATAATTCAAATCATAAAAACAATAGCCTTTGTATATGCCATTTTCAATTAAAACAGCACTTCGTTCATCAACTTTCCTACCACGATCAATAACAATCATATTATTATTTTCAAATTTCATTTTGTTGATAAAATCTTCCACTCTTTGGTTGTAAATATCTGGACTTTCAATTCCCAAACAAGCGCCATTACATTCTTTAATTTTATATTGAAAACAACCGTTTTGAGTTTCGTACAATCCGTTTAATTTTTGACACAAATGATAGGTATCAGTGATGCGAAATAAAGCGTTTTTTCCTTCTTGAACAGATGTAAAAGCAGTGATTTCTTTTTTGCGACCATCAGCTTTTAACAATTTTAAATTAAGATAGCCATTTTCGTCTATTTCATCATATAAAGCATATTGAAAAATGCTTTTACGTTGTGCTCTGTTGTAAATAGGTTTGTTGATTTTAATTTCTTCACTTTCTTTTAAAAGTGCAATTAATTCGCTTCCGGTTTCTTCATAAGTTACAGCAAAAACTTCGATTTGTATTTTTTTGCATTTAGTTGTTTTCCCAGTAAAATGTTGATTGACACGCTTTTTAATGTTCTTACTTTTGCCAATATAAATTAAATCACCTTTTTCGTTGTGAATGTAATAGATACCTGTTTTGTTAGGTAAACTTTCCACTATGTCTAATAATTTTGGAGACAAACCACTTTTGATTTCAGCTTTTATTAAGCTTATTAAAATTTCTTTTTCGGTGTCTTTTGCCAAAAGCATTTTAAACAATTTTACGGTTGCAAGTGCGTCTCCACTTGCGCGATGTCTATCTGTTACTGGAATTCCGAGTGCGCGAACTAGTTTTCCTAAGCTATACGAAAGTTGATCTGGAATTAGTTTTTTTGACAATTCGACAGTACAAAGGGTTGGTTTTATATAATCATAACCCAATCGACTGAATTCGGTTCGTAAAATTCGATAATCAAATGAAGTATTGTGAGCAACAAGGATGCAACCTTCTGTAATTTCGATGATTCGTTTGGCTACTTCAAAAAATTTAGGAGCCGAACGCAACATGGCATTATTAATTCCGGTTAGTTTTACCACAAAAGGCTGAATGGGTTTTTCGGGATTAACCAGACTAATAAATTGATCAATTACATCATGACCATCAAATTTATAAATGGCAATTTCGGTAATTCCTTCTTCATTAAATTGACCACCAGTGGTTTCTATGTCGAGTATTGCGTACAAATTTAGTATTCAGTCTTCAGTTGTTAGTATTCAGTGTTCAGTTATTGGTGTTCAGTTTTTATGGAGATTTAAGTTTTTGCTTTTTTCTCTTTACTCTTTTCTCTATTTTCTATTCCCAAAGATACTACTTCCAATTCGAACCATCGTGCTTCCGCATTCAATTGCAAGTTGATAATCGCCAGACATTCCCATGGAAATAGTGTTCAGTTGGAAGTATTCAGAATTCAATTCTTGTACTTTATCAAATATTGATTTTAAATTTTGAAATTCCTTTTTTATTTGATTTTGATTATTAGTAAATGTAGCCATTCCCATTAATCCGACTATTTTGATGTTTTTCATTCCATTTTTGTCATTATCTTCGCTCTGTTCGGCTTTGCCTCGAGTCTGAACGTAGTGAAGAATCTCCTTCAATTCCTTTTCATCCAAACCAAATTTTGTTTCTTCATCAGCAATATGAATTTGCAATAAACAGTCAATAATTCTATTGTTTTTTCGAGCTTGTTTGTTAATTTCTTCAAGTAATTTTAGACTATCAACACCGTGAATTAAACTGACATATTCTGCCATAAATTTGACTTTATTGGTCTGAACGTGTCCAATCATATGCCATTGAATGTCTTTGGGCATTTGTTCCCACTTTTCCGTCATTTCTTGGATTTTATTTTCTCCAAAAATACGCTGACCAGCATTGTATGCTTCCATTAAATCGTCAACAGCTTTGGTTTTTGAGACAGCTACCAAAGTTACTTTTGATGGAAGTGATGATTGTATTTTATTAAGATTTGATGATATCGACATTAGTATTGTTCTTTGTTGAAAATGAAAATTTCACAACTATTTTCTTTCCTCTTTATCCATTTTTTTTAAAAATCACAACTCATACACCATCAAACCACTTCTAAACTTTGGTTCTATGTATGTAGATTTTGGAGGCATTATTAAATTGTTGTCTGCTAAAGCTTTTATTTCAGAAATATCAGAAGGGAATAGCATAAATCCGACTTCGAATTCTCCTTCATCTACCAATTCTTTTATTACAGCGATTGATTGTTTTCCGGGAATGTATTCGATGCGTTCGTCGTTTCGTAAATCTTCAATTCCTAAAATAGGTTTTAGTACATGATTGTATAAAATTTGTGCATCGAGATTTTCTAAAATAGAAGGATTTTTGGTTTGCTTCGCCTGTTTGCTAACGCTCGAGCCTTGTTTATAGAAAAGAGCATAAAAACTTCCATCAAGATACATTCCAAATTCAAACTTACTTTGTGGTTTCCATAATTCTTGTTCTTTTGATTTGATAATGAAATGTTCGGATAGTTTCAAAATAAAATCATCTTTAGTGAAACCATTTAAATCACGAATAATTCTATTAAATTCATAAATTTTCACATTACTTTCAGCAATTAAAAAACTCATAAAATAATTCAAATTGGTGTTACCAAGATGTTTGTCTTGTTCATAAAGTAATTCTGCCGATGCAGATCGATGATGTCCATCAGCAATATACAATTCTGGAATAGTTTCGAATTTCGATTGTAACCATTTGATTTCGTTATCAGAATCAATTTTCCAAAGTGTATGTTTTTCTTTATTTGTTGTTGAATAATTGTAGATTGGTTGCTCTTTTTTCTTTTCAAAAATCCAATTATTCAATTCTTCACTATCGGGATAGGTTATTAAAACGGGTTCTGTATTAAATCCGGTTTGATGCAAATAATCTTTAAATAACTCTACTCGATATTGTAAAGTATCTTCGTGTTTCTTGATGATATTATTTTTATAATCTTCAATAGAAGTACCTGCTACAATTCCGGTAAACAATTGAGTTTTGTTTTGAATTTGATACAAGAAAAAAACGGGTTTTTCTTCTTCCATAAAAACGCCTTCGTTTTTGAAATCTTGGTATTTATGAGCAACACCTTTAAAACGTTTGTCTAAAGTTATTTTTTGAGCATGAATATAAGCAGGATTTATTACGTGCAAAAACGAATACGGATTAAAATTCAACCATGCTGCTAATTCAGCTGGCGAATAATCATCGTAATTTCGACAAGTTACTAATGCTACTTTGTCTGGTGTTGGACGAACCGCTTTGAAAGGGATTATTTTGCTCATTTTTTGTTGTCGGTTGTCAGTTATCAGTTATCAGTTTTAACAGATAACAGACAACTATTTAATAAACTGTTTCGAAACTTTTTCTGCTTTTTTACTTTCAGAATAATTGTAAAAACCTTCACCTGATTTTATTCCGAGTTTTCCTGCCATTACCATATTTACTAATAGTGGACAAGGTGCATATTTTGGATTTTTGAATCCGTCGTACATGACATTTAAAATTGATAAACAAACGTCCAATCCAATAAAGTCAGCTAATTGTAATGGTCCCATTGGATGCGCCATTCCGAGTTTCATAACCGTATCTATTTCTTCAACTCCAGCAACACCATTGTATAATGTTTCGATAGATTCATTAATCATTGGCATTAAAATTCGATTGGCTACAAATCCGGGATAATCATTAACTTCTGTTGGTGTTTTTCCTAATTTTACCGATAAATCCATGATGATTTTTGTTACTTCATTTGAAGTAGAATAACCACGTATGATTTCAACTAATTTCATAATTGGAACTGGATTCATAAAATGCATTCCAATTACTCGTTCTGGATGAACCACTTGCGCTGCAATTTGTGTTATTGAAATAGATGAAGTATTGGTTGCTAAAATCACATTATGATCACAAACTTCACTTAATTGTTTAAAGATATTTAGCTTTAATGTCACGTTTTCTGTTGCAGCTTCAATAACTAAATCGGTTCCAACTACACCATCTTTGATGTCGGTGTACGTAATGATATTAGAAATGGTTTTGTGTTTGTCATCTTCAGAAATAGTTCCTTTTGCAACCATTCTATCAAGGTTTGAAGCAATGGTTGTCATTCCTTTTTCTAATGATTTTTCAGAAATATCAATTAATTTTACGGTAAAACCGCTTTGTGCAAAAGTATGAGCAATTCCGTTACCCATAGTTCCTGCGCCTATTACAGCAATTGTTTTCATTTATTATTTTTGTTTCAAGTTTTAAGTTTAATGTTTCAGGTTTCAAGTTTCGTGTTATCTTATAAACTTGAAACCTGAAACTTGAATCAAATCATTTATTATTCATAGAATCAATAATCATGTACGCCACGCGTAATGCTTCTGTACCATCTTCTAAAGTTACAATTGGAGTTGTATTATTTTGAATTGCATCTGCAAAAGATTCCAATTCATCTAAAATAGCATTATTAGGTAAAACCTCTGGATTGGCAAAATAGATTTGTTTTTTTTTGCCTTCGGCATTTTGCAAAATCATATCAAAATCTCCGGGAACTTCAGGTGCTTCCTTCATTTTTACGACTTCACAAACTTTATCTAAATAGTCAACAGAAATATAGGCGTCTTTTTGAAAGAATCGTGATTTACGCATGTTTTTCATTGATATTCTGCTTGATGTAATATTTGCTACGCAACCATTTTCAAACTCAATTCGAGCATTAGCAATATCAGGAGACTGACTTAAAACAGAGACGCCACTTGCATAAACCTCTTTTACTTTCGATTTTACAACACTTAAAATTGCATCAATATCATGAATCATTAAATCTAAAACCACTGGCACATCTGTACCGCGTGGGTTGAATTCGGCTAAACGATGTGTTTCAATAAACATCGGACTTTCAATCATCTCTTTTACAGCAATAAAAGCAGGATTGAATCTTTCTACGTGACCAACCTGACCTTTTACATTGTATTCTTTAGCTAAAGCAATTATTTCTTCGGCTTCTTCAATGGTTGTAGCGATGGGTTTTTCAATAAAAACATGTTTACCCGATTTAATTGCGACTTTAGCACATTTGTAATGAGATAAAGTTGGAGTGACTATATCAATTACATCAACTGCGTGAATTAACCGTGCGATTGTATCGAATTGTTTGTAACCGAATTCCGCTGCAATTTTAGCACCACTTTCTTGATTTTCATCGTAAAAACCTATCAATTCAAATTTATTAGATTGTTGTAATAATCGTAAATGTATTTTTCCGAGATGACCAGCACCTAAAACACCAACTTTTAGCATAAAATTAAATTTTATCAAAAGTACAATTTTAGTTTAAAGTTTAATAACTTGGAAGTTTAAAAGTTTAAAACTTTAAAAGTTTATTTTGAATTTGCTTTTTGATATTTTAAGGTTATTTTTACTAAATAAATTTTCACCCAAATTGAAAGATACAAATAAGCACCAAGGTCTTCGCAATCAATTAGTCAAACTATTGGAAGATAAAGGAATTACGGATAAAAATGTTTTAGAAGCGATACAAAAAATTCCTAGACATTTATTTTTGAATTCTAGTTTTGAAGATTTTGCATATCAAGATAAAGCATTTCCAATTGCTGCAGGTCAAACTATTTCACAACCTTTTACGGTTGCCTTTCAGAGTCAGTTGTTACAAGTGAAAAAAGGAGATAAAATTTTAGAAATCGGGACTGGAAGCGGTTATCAAACAGCAGTTTTATGTATGTTAGGTGCCAAAGTATATTCGGTAGAACGACAAAATGAGTTGTTTAAAATAACATCACTTTTATTACCTAAATTAGGAATTCGTGCTAAACATCTATCGTTTGGTGATGGTTATAAAGGATTACCAAATCATGCTCCATTTGATAGTATTATTGTCACTGCTGGTGCGCCCATTATTCCGAAACCATTGATGGCGCAATTAAAAATAGGAGGAAAACTTATAATTCCTGTTGGAGACAAAGACCAAATAATGACGATGCTCATTCGTAAAAATGAAACTCAATTCGAGAAACATGAGTTTGGCGATTTTAAATTTGTTCCTTTATTAGAAAATAAAAATTAATAAAATGTTTAATTAAAATTACCTCAATTGTTGCAATTTTTTCTTTAGAATTTCCATTTCTTCTAAAATAGAATCAATTTTTGGTTCATTCGAGATTGTGTTTTTATAATCACTTTCATTTAATAATTCTGAAATTGCTTTTAAAAATAAAGGTTCATTTTCAAAATTTCTCATTACTTTAATTTTTATCCAGGAAGTGAGAGCAGTTTGATTATCAATTTCTAATACTTCAGCAAATCTTAGGATTTGAATTCGAGTAGGTATTCGAGAACCATTTTCAAATTTACAGATTAATGCTTGATCGATGCCTAAAAGCTTCGCTAACTCTCTAGTTTTATATCCTTTTTGTTCTCTAGCATTTTTTAACAAATCTTTCATTAATAATAAAATTAGCAAAAATCTAATACGATTTTTTTATCCTATCAATATCTCTTTTAGTATCCTGTTCTTTTAATGATTCGCGTTTGTCATAGGTTTTTTTACCACGACATAATCCAATTTCTAATTTCGCCATTCCTTTTTCATTGGTAAATAATTTTAAAGGAATAATTGTTAATCCTTTGACTTGAACATCGCGTTCTAGTTTTTTTAATTCCCTTCTATTTAGCAATAATTTTCTTTCACTTCTCGATTTGTGATTGAATTGATTGCCAAATGCATATTCTTCAATATAGGTATTGATTGCGAAAAGTTCGTTGTTATTGAATTCGCAAAAACTTTCCGCAATTTGGGCTTTTCCTAATCGAATGGATTTAATTTCGGTACCAGTTAAAACAATTCCAGCAGTATAGGTATCGATAATTTCAAAGTCGAATTTGGCTTTTTTGTTCTGGATGTTAACCGTTTTAATCATAGTATGGCAAAGGTACTATAAAAATAAAAAATAACGATAGGTAACAATTAGGTGTTAGTACTATTTTTTAAAAAGAGGTACTATTTATTTTAATAATTACTATATTCGTAAAGCAAACCAATAAAAAATCAAAAAATGACTAAAAAAATTCTATCTTTTCTGTTCGTTTCTGTACTATTTTTTTCATCTTGTACTAAAGAAGAAACCTTTGATAATTCTATTGATATTGATCCTGCATTAAAAGATCCACTAACTTCAAAACAAATTAATACTAAAATAAATGAATCATTAAATTCAAATAGTTCTTTTAATTGGAATACAGCTTCCAATCATTTATTATGGAGTGCTATTTACCAAGGAAATAAAATTGCTTCGATTGGTTTTGGAAGTTCTACAGCCGATTTTGACAGAAGTAAATCATCAAATAGTAATCAAATGCAAAATGAGATACTCACAATTATTAAACAATATGAGGGCAAAGAACTAAATACTATTTTAATTTCTTCTGATCAATTTTTAAATCAAATTGATGTGATTATCGAAAAACAAGAGACGGTGATTGCTTTGAAAAGAGTTAATTTTATTAGGTATTTTGAACCAGCAGATTATAAATATTTTGCTATTGAATCTGGTAATCAAAGCGGAAATCCTATTTCAACACAATCCAGTAGTTCTTCAGGTTGCGGATTTGAATCAACTACTTTAAGCGCATCCGATTATACAACTGTAACTCCAAATGCAAAAGTGCCTTGGGCTTTTTATCAACATAATATTCCGAGTGCATGGAATGTTAGTACTGGATCTGGAATTACTATTGGAGTAATTGATACTGGAATTTCTCCCAATCAAACGTTATTCGGCACTAGTTTTAATAGTGGATTGTCAACTGGAAGAACAATTACCAAATTTGGAGTTTATGTAGATTCTATTTGGCCATGGAGTTCAGGAACCGACGGTCCTAATGATCAATGCGGTCACGGAACGAGTATGGCATCGGCTGCTGCCTCACCGCGAAACAATTCAGGTTTGCCAGTTGGTGTAGCTTACAATTCAAATTTAATTACCTATCGTGCTGCTTCTAACGTAGTACTCGATGGTTATCATGAACAAAATGGTGTTAAAAATGCGTTTACAGCTTTAGGAAATAATACAAATGTAAAAATAATTTCAATGTCGATGGGACATATATTTTCTGTTGGTAAAATTTCTGACGGAGTAAAATTTGCTTATTCTAAAGGTAAACTAATATTTTGTGCTGGAGGAACTTCAACTAGTTTTACCAATTTTGTAGGTGTTATTTTTCCAGCTTGGATGCCAGAAACTGTTGCTGTAACTGGTGTGAAAGAAGGAACTTCTAATCAAAAATGTGACGATTGTCATTCAGGTAGTGAAATTGATTTTACAGTTCAAATGCAAAGAACCTCTTCTGGAAATTCAGTTCCTGTTGTTAGTTATTACAATGGTCAAACCGATTATGTTGGCGGTTCATCTGTTGCTACTGCAACAACTGCTGGAATTGCAGCTTTAGTTTGGGCAAAAAACCCAACATGGACACGTGATCAAGTGTATACTAAAATGAAACAATCAGCAACATATTATCCTACTAAAAATGCCAATTATGGTTACGGAAACGTAAATGCTTTATTGGCAGTTCAGTAATTTTAAAAATATAATTTAATAAACCATCAAAAAATTATTTTGGTGGTTTTTTTATGCTTTAATTTGATTGTATTACTTTTGCATATGGAAAAATCAAAAGATCCTCTTCACGGCATAACACTTAAAATAATAATAGAAAAATTAGTTAATTTTTATGGATTTGATACTTTAGCAGAATTAATTACTATTAAATGTTTTAAAGAAAATCCGAGTGTAAAATCGAGTTTGACTTTTTTAAGAAAAACCGATTGGGCTCGAAAAAAAGTAGAAGATTTGTATATAACTACTTTACCAAAATTTAAGTAGTTTAATTTTATCTTTTAAAATTTCTTTTTAATAATGAATATATAACAGTGTCTCTAAATGTCCCGTTGTAAAATTCATTTTCTAAGAAATGTGCTTCTTTAAGAAAACCATTTTTTTGTAAAACACGTTCAGATGCATAATTTTCAGGATCAATTATCGCTTCAATTGAATGCATTTGTAAGTTATCAAAACCATATTCTAAAACTACTTTTATTGCTTCTGTTGTAATTCCTTGTCCGTTATATTTTGGTAAAATCATGTACCCAATTTCACAGCGGTAATTTTCTGGTTTTATTCTGTAGTGACCAATAATTCCAATTAATTTAGAATTTCCTTTTAACGTAATTGCCCAATTAATTCCTTCGTTATTTACAATTTTATTATCAATTAATTTAAAATGTTCTAAAGCTTCTGCTGAATTTGTTACCAATGGTTTTGGAATGAATTTCATCGTTATAGGATTTCCACGTAATTCAAGTATTTCATTTACATCATCAGATGAAATTCTTCTCAATAAAAGGCGTTCTGTTTCTAGATTTTTAAATGGGTGAAAATTAATAGTTAACATATTGAAAAATTAAAATGTGAATATAATAATTTATGATTTATTTATGTACTTTTTTTCTTTTATTTGCCAGATATAAAAATTGAACTATTTATGAAAAACTACGTTATTAAAATTGCTTTATTATGTTTATTTATTTCTGGATTTGCAGATGTATTTGCACAAGAAATTCAACCAATCGCATCGAGTTATAATTATTATGATGCTTTTGGCCCGAATTTTTATTCCAAAAATGCAACAGAAACACGTTCGTCAAGCGGACAACCAGGAGCAAAATATTGGCAAAACAAAGCCGATTATAATTTAACAGCTTCTTTAAATGAAACTTCGAATGAAATAATTGGATCGGCTGTTGTATCGTACACTAATAATAGTCCAGATAGAATGTCTTTTCTTTGGATGCATCTTGATCAAAATTTATTCAAAAAAGATTCTCGTGGGAATGCTATAATTCCTTTACGAGGAAGTAGAAATGGTGCAAAAGGTCAGGATTTAGAAGGCGGACACAACGTTAAGTCTGTAAAAATTATTTCGACTGTAAACGGAAAGACAAGTGAAAAAGACGCTAAATTTACTATCATTGATACAAGAATGCAAATCGATTTACCACAAGATTTAAAAGGAAATGGAGGTAATATAAAATTTAAAATAGAGTTTTCATATATTTCTCCAATTTATGGTTCAGATAGAACGGGAGTATTAGAGACCAAAAATGGTAAGGTTTTTACTATTGCACAATGGTATCCGCGTATGTGTGTTTATGATGATGCAATGGGTTGGAATACAAAACCGTATCTTGGAGCGGGTGAATTTTATTTAGAATATGGCGATTTTGATATTGCAATTACTGCTCCAGCAAATCATATTGTAGTTTGTTCAGGTGAATTACAAAATCCTGCTGAAGTATACACATTAGAGCAACAAAAACGTTGGGTAACAGCTAAAAATAGTGATAAAACGGTTATTATACGTTCAGCTGATGAAGTTACTAATAGTGCATCAAGACCAGCCGGTAAAAATACTCTAACATGGAAATTTGCAATGAAAAATTCACGAGATGTTTCGTGGGCATCTTCTTCTTCATTTATTATTGATGCAGCAAAAATTAATCTGCCAAGTGGAAAAAAAGCGTTAGCTATTTCCGCTTATCCAATAGAAAGTGATGGAACTGATGCTTGGAGTAGATCAACCGAATATACAAAAACATCTATTGAAAATTATTCAAAAAGATGGTTTGAGTATCCCTATCCAGCAGCAATAAATGTAGCTGGTAATGAAGGTGGAATGGAATATCCTGGTATTGTTTTCTGTCAATATACTTCAAAAGGAGCTGATTTATGGGGAGTTACTGATCATGAATTTGGTCATGCATGGTTTCCAATGATTGTTGGTTCTAACGAAAGATTATTTGCTTGGATGGATGAAGGGTTTAATACTTTTATCAATTCGTTAAGTTCGGAAGATTTTAATAATGGGGAATACAAACAACCAAAAACGGATATGCATCAAGCATCCTTTTCTTTAACAGATGCTAGCATTGAACCAATGATGGCAGCTCCAGATAATTTAAAAGAATCAAATTTAGGCTTATTAGCATATTATAAACCTGGAACCGGATTAATAATGTTAAGAGAAGTAGTTTTAGGAAAAGATCGTTTTGATAAAGCATTTAGAGCATATACAGAACGTTGGGCATTTAAGCATCCAATGCCAGATGATTTTTTTAGAACTATTGAAAATGTTTCTGGTGAAGATTTAAGTTGGTTTTGGCGCTCTTGGTTTGTTAACAATTGGAAGCTAGATCAGGCAATCACTAAAGTTAGATACGAAAAGAATGACCCTAAAAATGGTGCTATAATCACAATTGAAAATCTTCAAAAAATGCCAATGCCAGTGATTATTGAAATTAAAACAAAAAGTGGAACCGTATCGAGAATGAACTTGCCAGTCGAAATTTGGCAACGTAATATATCTTGGTCATTTAAATACAATTCTACTGAAGAATTACAAAGCGTTGTTTTAGATCCAGATCATGTTTTGCCAGATAGTAATGAAGAAAATAATGAATGGACAGATACTAAAAATGGCGTTCTCAAAACGGAGAGTCTTGATGCTTACTTTGGTAATTATTCAAGTAAACAAATTCCGCTTAAAATTAATTTTTCTGAAGATGATGGTAATTTAGTAATCAACGCTGAAGGTCAGCCTTCAGTTCCATTAAATAATGATGGAAACGGTAAATTTTCATTAAAAGAAGCTGGACTCATAATAGAATTCTCTAGTGATAGAAAAGGATTTGTATTAAAAATTGGAGAACAAAGTTTTGGTTATACCAAAGATTAATTCAAATTTTAAATTAAAAAAGGTACGTTTTGCGTACCTTTTTTTGTTTTATGAAATTACTACTGGTTTCCGTTTTAAGATTAAAGCACTAAGTAATGCTACAATTATTCCAATGGGAAGAATTTCCATTAACGTATACGCAATTCTAATTATTGGATTTTTATAGTTTTCCTTCATCGTTTCCATTTCAGTAATTTTAGTTTGCATTTCAGTAGTGTTTAATCCACTAGATTTAATTTTTTCTATTTCAAATGCTGCAAATTTTTCCATAAAATCGGGCATAAAAAAATGAAATTCAATTAGCCAAACTAGGGTGTAAATGCAAGAAGCTATCAATGCAATAAAGAATCCAATTGTAAATGCTTTTCCAAACGATATAGTTCCGCCATTTTGGTTGTCTCTAAAATTTTTTATCCCAACAAAAACAAAAATAAAAGCGATAAACATTCCGGCAAAGCCAATAATCATACTTTGATTGGAATGATTGTTAGTTTTCCATAAAACAGTTCCAATAATCATAAATAACATTGAAATTAATCCCGCAATAAGTCCGTAAGTAATAATAACTTTTTTCATAATGTACTATTTAGTTTAGATTGCAAATGTTTGAATAAATTCGCTAAAATGTCTCATACTTTTGAGTGATATTTTAAAAATCACACAAAAACATTAGTTTATTAAGTATAATTTTTTACCTATTTCTATCGCTTGAGTTCTTCTTTTAACATCTAACTTTTCAAAAAGATTTGAGGAGTGAGTTTTAATTGTGTTGATAGAAACAAATAATCGATTGGCTATTTCTTGATTGCTAAATCCTTGAGCAATTAATTCTAATACTTCTAATTCGCGTTTGCTAATTTTTCGTTTATCAATTTCTTGTTGATTGATGCTAAATAGTTGTTTAGAGATGTAAATCTCTTTTTCAACAACTATCGTTTTAGTTTCTTGTATTGTAATTTTTTGAGCAATCCAAATTCCTAAAAAAGTAAATAGTATCGCTATAATACCATTGTATATTTCAAATTGGTGATTTATAATAAGTAATTTAAATTCCAAAAAACGAAGTAAAAGGAGCAGTGTCGAAAGTGTTACTCCAAATCCAATTGTTTCTTTATTTTCTTTTATTTTTTTGAGTAGCATAGCATTTACTTCTTAATCAAAAATACTAAAAATTATAATTACATTGTGTTTTTATGTAGCTTTGATTTTTAAACTAAATTTGGTTGAACAAATAAAAAAGAAATTTATGAAAACAGAAGACTACTCAAAAACAAGCCTTGAAGAACTAAAAAAGAAGGAAAAATCAACTCAATTATCAGCAAGTTTGCTTGGCGGATTAATCATTGTTCAATTAATCATTGGAGTTTTTTTGACTTTCACCAACGGATTTAGTGTTTTTACTGTAATGCCAGTTGCTTTTATTCCGATTTTGATGATTAGTATTAGTAATCTTAAAAAGTTAAAAAAAGAAATTGCTTCTAGAAATAATTAATTTATTTAACTAAATAGAATCTTATTTTTAGAATCCACAAAAAAATCCTCAAGAAGAGTTGAGGATGATTTTAGATATATTTCAATACAATTTCAAATAATTTGATAAATGAATTGCACTTTCTTTATTATCGAATTTCAATCTTTTGAACTTTTTTAAAGTTACCATCATTAATTTCAAGCAAATACAATCCAGATGATAAGGCGGAAACGGGAATTTGATAATTTGAATTTAAATTTATTTGACTTTCTGAGTAAACCATTCTTCCATTTATATCATAAATTTTAACATTAACTTCAAATAGGTTATTTCCATTATTTTTAATGTTAATGAAATCTGAACTCGGATTTGGATAAACCACCAATTGATTTTCAAACTCGTTAAGTCCAAGTGTTGTGACATTAATTGAACCTCTGTAAGGTTTTGTATTTTCTTTAGTTAATGTTACTTTTAAATTATTTGTATTGCTTAAAGTCGGAATTTCTACATTAGCAAATCCACCAATAATACTAGAGGTTGCAATGATTTGATTGTTTTGAGTTATGGTTACCAAAGCTCCGTTTGTATTGGATTCGATCGATAAATTCGCACCATTTATTGAAATTGTTTGTGCGTGATTTGCTGTGATTATTGATGTATTTTGACTTCTAAAGGATGTTGATATATCGCCAAAAAACACCCAAGTTTGCATCACTTCTTCTGATGTATTACTTTGATTATAGTCTTCGAGCATACTTATTTGTCCATTATAAAATAAACCACCAAGAGTTGTTTTAATGTTCTGAAGATTACTTTTTACAATCAATTCTGTCATTTCATCTTGAGTTTGCATAGGTTCAGCCCAAGCCATTAAAATAGAAGAACCACAAGAAGCAATTGCTCCAGCTGGTGTTCCGTTATATTTTATTCTAGTAAAAGATTCACAAATTGAGGTTTGACCAACAAATGTACCGTTGTTACATGCTACAGAAACAACAAAAGGATATTTTCCTGAATTGGTTAATGCATTCACATTATTAGAAGTAAAATCTCCTGTAGAAACACCTTCTGTCCAACCATGTCCCGTATAATTCAACAATCCAGAACCTTGATTAATTGCAGTTGAAATCATAGCGGGTGTTGGGCTATTTGGCAAGTCATTGAAACCATGAGTACCATCATAAAACTCATGAATTGTAGCATATCCATAAGTTGTTAATTTAGTTCCAATATTTCTTAAATGTTGCCAATCGGCCTCACCATCATCACCATAACCATTACCTTCGTCGGATCCAATTCCAATCGCATTTGACATCCAATTTCCATCAAGTGGATTGGTTTCATATTCTAAAGTTCGCGAGATCATAGTTTCAACATTTACTATAGAACCAGAAAAACGGCCTACTAGTAATTCAGGAAAAAAATCAGCTCCTTCCAACTGTCCGTAGTAACTATCACTCCACAATTGTTCATTACCAACTAAACCATAGGAATAGGATTGTAATTGCTCATGATCGCCTACAAGTTGAATATATACTAGATTGGGATTGGCTTGATAAAAATTTTGGATATAAGATTTTATAGATTGTGGTGAAGTTCCCGTTTGAGATAATGTTGCTAAAGTAGTTTTAATTCCTTTTTCGGATTTCCAATTAATGAATGGTTGAAGTGTTGAAACATATTCTACTGGAGCAATAATCAACATTTCTCCTTCCTCTTGTAATGGAACATAATTTGTTGAGTTATTGAGGTATAAGTTTCTATAAATTGAAGGAAAAATCCCGTTTTTTTCTATAATTGAATTGTTTTTCTCATTGGTGCCAGCCTCATTTTGGTTGGTAATCACTCGAATTGAAATATTTTTATAAACTCGAAGTTTTTTTGTAACTGGATTGTATTGAAAAGGATAAAAGCTTATAGTTGTTCCTCTAGTGTTTCTTAAAATAAATGTTTTACTAATTTCAGCTAATTTACCGGGGAAAAAAGAATTTTCAGAAAACTCACTTCCAAATTGAAACGGAATATCATTTGGATTTAAATTTCGTTTCAAACTTCCTTTTGAAGGTAAAACATTTATATTATCAAATTCTTCATAACTATCAAATGAAATTTCTATTGAAACTTTTCCTGTATTTGGTAATTGTACCGATTTTGAATAAACAGGTAGTGCAGGAGCGTCTTTCTGCATCATAAGTATTTTAGAAACGGAATTAAAATCTTCATATAATGAACCATTCACTACTTTTTTAACTGAAGAATAAGTTTTTGAAACATTACTTACAAGCAAATTAGTAGGATTAGAAGAGACCAATCTTTGTTCTTGAGAAAAGCTATTGAATCCGATAGAAGTAACAAGAAATAGAGTAAAATATATTTTTTTCATAGACGTAAATATTTAGATATCAAATATATAAATTTTATTTAAAATATGCTATAAATTTTAATTGTGCTGTAAATGCAATATCAAAATTATTCTTTGTACTCTAAAATATCACCAGGTTGACAGTTCAACGCTTTGCATATTGCTTCGAGCGTATTAAAACGAACCGCTTTTGCTTTACCGGTTTTTAAGATGGATAAGTTGGATAAGGTTAAATCGACCTTTTCAGAAAGTTCATTTAACGACATCTTTCTTTTAGCCATCATTACATCAAGATTTACGATTATTGGCATAATTATATAGTTAGTTCGTTTTCTGTTTGAATTTCGATACCTTTTTTTATAATTTGATTAATTACAACAAGTATTACACTCATAAACAACCATACATCGGCTCCGCTTAAATGTAACGATTCTAAATTTGGTATTGTTATTCCTTTGCTAATAAACCATTCGGTATGTTTAGCTCCCCAATAGGAAAACAATCCAATTCCTAATGCTAAATAAGCTATGTTAGAAATAAAACGTCTCAATACTGGATTGAAAGGCTGAGAAAAATCAAACTTTTTGTAAAGTAAAATTTTTATTATTAGATAAAATAATAGTGCTTTCATTATAGCTACAATACACATTAAAGAAGTTAGTACCAAGAAATAACCGGAATCGTATTGATACAAATTAGACAAATCCAGTTTATTCCAAAAATGACTGGCTACATTTGAATTAAATCCAATACAATAAATAGTATTTGTAATGAAACCACCAGCATTGATACTGACGCCAACAAAAAGTATCCAAGAAATAGCTTGTAATACAATAAGTATTTGTTTTTCACTAATTTTAATTTCCATGATTTATGTTTTAAAGTTATACAGTGCAAATATAATAAATATTTATTGATAAACAATAAAAATATGTTAAATATTAATTAATTTTTATTTTAAGAACGTTTGTTTTATAAAAGACAATTACTATTTAGCCCCGATTGCAGGAAATGCCACGCATGACGAAAAGCGGGAAAAAGGAAACCAAGAAAGGGCAAACCATTCGCTTCAAAAAAAACACCAATCCATTACTGAATTGATGTTTTTCAACTAAAAACCAACCAATTATTATAATATATTTTAACTCTGATTTCTAAAAACCAATTGACCATCAAAACTATCCAGTAAAATAATACTATCTGTGGTTACTTTCCCGGCTAGAATTTCTTTCGATAACTGGTTCAACACTTCTCTTTGAATTACTCTTTTAACAGGTCGTGCTCCATATTGCGGATCGTAACCTTTTAATGCTAAATAGTCAATTGCTTCAGGCGTTGCATCCATCGTGATGTTTTGAAGAGCTAACATTTTTGTTACATTTTTTAATTGTAAACCCACAATTTGTTTGATATTGGCTTTGGTCAACGGCGTGAACATTACTATTTCGTCAATTCGATTAATAAATTCTGGGCGTACAGTTTGTTTGAGTAAACTTAAAACTTCTATTTTTGCACTTTCAGTCACAGCTTCAAGATTCCCTTTATGATTATCAAACTTTTCTTGTATAATTTGACTTCCCATATTGGAGGTCATGATAATGATGGTATTCTTGAAATCGGCTACACGACCTTTATTATCAGTCAATCTGCCTTCATCCAAAACTTGTAATAAGATGTTAAACGTATCAGGATGTGCTTTTTCAATTTCATCTAATAAGATAACAGAATATGGTTTTCTTCTTACAGCTTCTGTTAATTGTCCGCCTTCATCATAACCCACATATCCAGGAGGAGCTCCAACTAAACGGCTTACGCTATGGCGTTCTTGGTATTCGCTCATATCTATTCGTGTCATCGCATTTTCATCGTCGAATAAATATTCTGCTAATGCTTTTGCCAATTCTGTTTTTCCAACTCCAGTTGTTCCCAAAAAAAGAAAACTTCCTACAGGTTTTTTCATATCTTGTAATCCAGCTCGACTTCTACGAACGGCATCACTAACAGCTTCGATAGCTTCTTCTTGACCAACGACTCTGTGGTGCAATTCATCTTCTAATTTTAAGAGTTTTTCGCGTTCACCTTGAAGCATTTTCATAACAGGAATTCCGGTCCATTTTGCTACAACTTCGGCAATATCTTCGCGAGTAACTTCTTCTTTAATTAGTGAAGTTCCCGATTGATTTTCGATTAATTGTTGTTGAAAAACATCCAAACGACTTTGAGCATCTTTGATTTTTCCGTAACGGATTTCAGCTACTTTTCCGTAATCGCCATCGCGTTCGGCACGTTCGGCTTCGAGTTTGAAATCTTCAATTTCTTGCTTTACAGATTGGATGTTATCTACTACATCTTTCTCTGATTTCCATTTGGTGAAAATCTCATTGCGTTCTTCTTTGAGGTTTGCCAAATCCATTCCGAGACCTTTTAATTTGGTTTCATCATTCTCCCTCTTAATCGCTTCCATTTCGATTTCCAACTGCATGATTTTTCGATCTAAAACGTCGAGTTCTTCGGGTTTAGAATTGATTTCCATTCGCAATTTAGAAGCTGCTTCATCCATTAAATCGATAGCTTTATCAGGTAAAAAACGATTGGTAATATAGCGTTGCGATAATTCGACTGCAGCAATAATAGCGTCGTCTTTGATACGCACTTTATGGTGAGTTTCGTATTTGTCTTTAATTCCGCGTAAGATGGAAATTGCACTTTCGGTATCGGGTTCATCCACCATAATTTTTTGAAAACGACGTTCGAGTGCTTTATCTTTTTCAAAATATTTTTGGTATTCATCTAATGTTGTGGCACCAATAGCACGAAGTTCTCCACGTGCAAGAGCAGGTTTTAAAATATTAGCTGCATCCATTGCTCCTTCGCCACCACCAGCTCCAACTAAAGTATGAATTTCGTCAATAAAAAGTACAATATCACCTTCAGCAGAAGTTACTTCTTTTACCACTGCTTTTAGTCGTTCTTCAAATTCACCTTTGTATTTTGCTCCTGCAATTAAAGCACCCATATCTAGAGAATACACAATTTTATCTTTTAGATTTTCAGGAACATCACCATCTACAATTCGGTGTGCTAAACCTTCAGCAATTGCCGTTTTACCAACTCCAGGTTCACCAACAAGCATTGGATTATTTTTTGTTCTACGAGTTAATATTTGTAATACTCTACGGATTTCTTCATCACGACCAATAACAGGATCGAGTTTGCCGTTTTTAGCTAATTCGTTCAGATTTTTCGCGTATTTATTTAGTGAATTATAAGTTTCTTCGGCAGAAGCAGAGGTAACTCTTTCTCCTTTTCGCATTTCTACAATTGCCGATTCCAATCCTTTTTCGGTAACACCTTGGTCTTTTAAAATTTGTGCAATTTTACTTTTCGACTTGAAAATTGCCAATACCAAATGTTCTATAGAAACAAATTCATCATTCATTTTTTTTGCAATGATTTCCGATTCGTTTAACGTATGATTAGCTTCCCGTGAAAACATAATTTCGCCACCAGAAACTTTCGAAAAACTTTGAATAGTACTATCTAATATTTTTTTAAACAAGTCAATAGTAACGTTAAATTTTTTTAACAAGAAAGGAGTAACGTTTTCGTCGACTTCTAAAATTCCTTTAAAAACATGCTCGTTTTCAATTTGTTGTTGACCAAAACTTTGTGCAATTTGCTGAGCTTGTTGCAAAGCTTCTTGCGATTTAATGGTTAAATTTTTAAAATTCATATTTTTTTATTTTGTGTTGTTTGAATTGTATAAAGTTGTATAACTTTGTAATAAATGGTCAATATGTGTTCCAATAGTATATAGGAGACAAAATGACCGATTTATAGGTTAATTCAGATTATTAACACGTCAAAAAGTCGTGTTAAATGACAAAAAATAGGAGTTTATTTAAAAATAGCTTTGGAAGTTCTGAAAAGTCAAGAATAGCATCAAAATTCAATTGGATTGCACTTTCTGATTTAGGTCAACTAGATGAAATTGTAAATGAGTCTACAAAAAAACCTGTTGTGATTTTTAACCACAGCCCGCGTTGTAGCGTGAGTAGAATGGTTTTAAAAAACTTTGAAAGAGAATACAATTTAAAGGATAAAATAGAACTTTATTTTTTAGATTTATTAGAATATCGTGATATTTCAAATGAAATTTCTACTCGTTTTGATGTTGTTCATCAATCGCCTCAAATCATTGTGATTAAAGAAGGAAATGTTTTTTATAATGCATCACATGCGAGTATTGACGCAACTGAATTGAAGAATTTAATTTAATTTATTTTTTTGGTCGGTATTCTAAATCGTATTCAGTAGACCAAGTTTTTTCTTCATCGTCAGAAATTTCACCATGTTGGCGGACTTTTCCATTTGTTAGTTTGTAAAAAGTAAGTTTTCTAACGCTTGAAATTTTTCCATTAAAGAAAGAACGACTTTTAAAATACATCGCATCGTTTTCAAAAAAACCGATTAGGTATTCATTACTTCCTCCAGTATTATCAACCCAATTTTGTTGCCATTGTTTGGAAGAAGCATTATAAGAATTATAACTTTTTCCAGAAAATACTAATCCTTGTTGATTACTGGCTGAAGTCCACTCTTCAAGTACAACGCAGTTATCTAAAATCTTAGTTATTTTACTGTAACCAGCGATGTTTTGTTTTAAATCATATACTTCCCATTCGCCAATCCAAAAATCAAATTCATTGTGTTTTGGGTTTGTCTCACATGGCTTTTGAGCCAAAACAAATTGACTAAAAATAAAAAATATAATAATTAGCTGTTTTTTCATATTATTATTTTCTCACAAATGGAGGTAATAATTTAGTATTTACTTCACCAAAACCAATTCTTACCGAACTATTTTGGCAATAACCTTTCATTGTTACGGTATCATTATCATTTACAAATTTACGTTCAGTTCCGTCATTTAATATGATTGGATTTTTTCCACTCCAAGTTAATTCAAGCATTGATCCAAAACTATCTTCTGTTGGACCAGAAATGGTTCCAGAACCCATCATGTCTCCCGAATTTATTCTACAGCCATTAGAGGTATGGTGCGCTAATTGTTGTGACATTGACCAATATAAATATTTAAAATTAGATTTAGAGACCAAAGTTGGTTCTGATTTTTCGGGTGTGATGTAAACTTCTAAATTAATGTCAAAAGTATGTTTCCCTTTTTGTTGCAAATAGGGAAGTGGTGTTGGTTCTTGCTTTGGACCTTTAGTTCTGAAAGGTTCTAAAGCATCCATTGTAACTATCCAAGGAGAAATTGAAGAGGCAAAATTCTTAGCTAAGAAAGGTCCAAGTGGAACATATTCCCATTTTTGAATATCTCTAGCACTCCAATCGTTTAGTAAAACCATTCCGAAAATATAATCTTCTGCTTCATTAATTGGAATGTTTTCGCCCATAATATTAACATCAGTTGTAATAAAAGCAGTTTCCAATTCAAAATCCACGAATCTTGAAGGTCCGAAAACAGGAGTGTTTTCACCGACAGGCAAAGTTTGTCCCATTGGACGATGAATTGAAATTCCAGAAGGTACAATTGTAGAACTTCTACCGTGATAAGCAACTGGAATATGCAGCCAGTTTGGTAATAATGCATTTTCTGGATCGCGAAACATTTTTCCAACATTTGTTGCATGTTCTTTACTGGAATAAAAATCGGTGTAATCTCCAATAAGAACTGGAAGTTGCATTTCTACATCTTGTATTTTAAAAATAATAATTTCTCTATGTTCTATATTATCTCTAAGTTTTGGATTCGTATTTTCAAAAATAACACCCAATCGGTTTCTAACCAATCGCCATGTTTTTTTACCATCAGAAATAAAATCATTTAAGGTATCTTGCATGAACATATCATCGGTTAATTCAATTCCGTCAAAGTATCCTAACTGTTGTAAAGCGCCCATGTCTATTGCGCAATCACCAATTCTAGTTCCAATAGTGATTACATCTTCTTTGGTTATGAAGACTCCAAAAGGAATATTTTGTATTGGAAAATCACTATTTTTTGGAACTGTAATCCATGATTCTCTAGTTGGGTTATTGGTACTATTTGGCATATTAAAATGTTGATTTGTTGTTGAAAAAAATATAATCAAATATATCATTTAGAATTTATATCACAAACGAATTTTGTAATTTTGCATGAATTTAACTAAATACTATAAAATGCAACACGATACAACCATTTTTGAATTAATTTTAGAAGAACAAGACAGACAAATTCACGGAATTGAATTAATAGCATCAGAGAATTTTGTTAGTGATCAAGTTATGGAAGCTGCTGGTTCTTGTTTGACCAATAAATATGCTGAAGGATATCCAGGTAAACGATATTATGGAGGATGTGAAGTGGTTGATGTTGTAGAACAAATAGCAATTGATAGAGCTAAAGAATTATTTGGAGCTGAATATGCAAATGTACAACCACATTCAGGATCTCAAGCAAATACAGCAGTTTTTGCTGCTTGTTTAAAGCCAGGTGATAAAATTTTAGGTTTTGATTTGTCTCATGGTGGCCACTTAACTCATGGTTCACCAGTTAATTTTTCGGGACGATTATATACTCCAAGTTTTTATGGCGTTGAACCAGAAACGGGTCAGTTTGATTATGATAAAATTCAAGCAATTGCAACAAAAGAACAACCGAAAATGATTATTGCTGGTGCTTCTGCTTATTGTCGTGATATGGATTTTGCTCGTTTTAGAGTCATTGCAGATAGTGTAGGAGCACTTTTATTAGCCGATATTTCTCATCCGTCGGGTTTAATTGCAAAAGGATTGATGAATGATCCGATTCCGCATTGCCATATTGTAACCACTACTACACATAAAACATTACGCGGACCAAGAGGAGGATTAATTTTGATGGGAAAAGATTTTGCCAATCCTTGGGGATTAACAACTCCAAAAGGAGAAGTTAGAATGATGTCGTCGTTATTAGATTTAGCAGTTTTTCCTGGTAATCAAGGCGGACCGTTAATGCATATTATTGCAGCTAAAGCAGTTGCTTTTGGCGAATGTTTATCAGATGAATTTTTTACTTATTCGATGCAAGTCCAAAAAAATGCAAAAGCAATGGCAGCCGCTTTTGTAAAACGAGGTTATAATTTAATTTCGGGAGGAACGGATAATCATATGATGTTAATTGATTTGCGAAATAAAAACATTACTGGTAAAGAAGCCGAAAATGCTTTAGTTAAAGCTGAGATTACAGTCAATAAAAATATGGTTCCTTTTGATGATAAATCACCTTTTATAACTTCTGGAATTCGAATTGGAACTCCAGCAATTACGACAAGAGGATTAATAGAAAGCGATATGGAAACTATAGTTGCTTTAATTGATAAGGTTCTAATGAATCACACTAATGAAGAAGTAATTGAAGAAGTGGCTGATGCAGTAAATGAAATGATGAGTGAACGACCAATTTTTGTTTTTTAATACCAATTCCATAAAAAAGGAAAGACGCTTCGAAAGAGCGTCTTTTTTTATTCTAAATTTCTTGATAACGTAATTTTGCGTTAGGGATTGAAGAGGAAATCCTGTCATTGCGAAAGTCAAAAAGTACTATCAGATTGCTTCATTCTTCGCAATGACAGATTGAAACGAAAAGCCCGACCAGTCATTGCGAGAGTTATCCCGACATTTCGGGAAACGAAGCAAACTGGTAACGCCCAAATTATTTCAGCAATTATTCTTTTTTAATAGCATTGTTGTATTTTTCGGATACTTTTTTCCAGTTGATTACATTAAAAAAAGCATCGATGTATTTTTTTCTTTTGTTTTGATAAGTCAAGTAGTAAGCGTGTTCCCAAACATCGATAGCCAGAATTGGAATTCCGGAAATGGTTTGTTTTGGCATTAATGGATTGTCTTCATTTGATGAGCTTGTTACTTGCAATTTTCCGGTTTTATCAACCACTAACCAAGTCCAACCAGAACCAATTTGTTTTGATGCTGAATCAATGAATTGCGATTTGAACAGACCATAAGAGCCAAAATCTCTATTTATGGCACTTGCTAACGAATCTTTTGGATTTCCGCCACCTTTTGGACCAATAATTTCCCAATACAGATTGTGATTGTAATATCCACCTGCATTTCTTTTTAATTCTAGATCATTTAAATCTAATTTTTTAAGAATTTCTTCAATAGTTAAATTCTCATTTTCAGTTCCTTTAACAAGTTTGTTGAGATTATTAATATAGTTTAAATAGTGATTAGAATAATGTATTTGCATAGTCATAGCATCTATATTTGGTGCTAAATCATCAAACTTATAAGGAAGTTTTATAACATCAAAAGCACCTTCGATTGCTTTTACATCTTCAGGTAATCCAATAATAATTTTATCTTCTTTTGAAGGTAAAGGGACTTCAACAACTTCGGTAAATTTTTTTTTATGGCAAGATTCAATTAATAGTAAGATTGAAATGCAAACACTAATTGATAGCATCTTTTTCATAAGTAGGTATTTATTTTTTTTTATTTAGTAAAGAATGAATCAACTCAATGTACATTTCTTTAGCTTCGTTTTGTGTTAGATGACTTATTTGCATCCAAGCATTTGTTTTAAAAGCATTTCGAATATCATAAATTGGCGACATTCTGGTATCAATAGTTCCATAAGTAGCTTGCTTGTAGTAAGCATACAATCGCAATTGAATATCTTGAGGTAAATCAGATTGAAGCATCGTATTGGCAATTATTACAGCTGCTTCAAAACGAGAGTCTAAATCATTTTCTTCCATTTATTTTGTTGCAATAATGGTTCTATTTCCTGTAGCTTTTTGGTTTAATTTTACATTTAATTTAGTTCCAATTGGTAAATAAATATCAACCCGTGAACCAAATTTAATAAATCCGGCATCATCGCCTTGAACAACTTGCGTACCTGCTTCGGCATAATTTACGATACGTTTTGCTAAAGCACCTGCAACTTGTCGGTATAAAACTTCTCCAAAAACTGTATTTTCGATGACAATAGTTGTACGTTCGTTTTCTGTACTTGATTTTGGATCCCAAGCAACGAGGTATTTTCCTGGATGGTACTTGCTGTAGTTTACTTTTCCACTTACGCAATAACGCGTAACATGCACGTTTACAGGCGACATGAAAATAGAAACTTGTAATCGTTTGTCTTTAAAATATTCCGATTCAAAAACCTCTTCAATAACTACAACTTTTCCGTCAACTGGAGCTATAACTATTGAATCATTTGGATTTAAACTTCTATCTGGATTTCTAAAAAACTGTAAAATCATTAATAATAAAAACAATAATGATAATTGGACTGTTTTTAGTATCCATAAATTTTCAAATAAATAAGTACTACATAATAAAATAATTACAAATAGTGTAGTTGAAATGAGAATGATTTTAGCGCCTTCTTTATGAAACATAATATAAAATTTGATAGAATAAATAAACAAATGGTGCTACAAATATAACACTATCTAACCGATCTAACATACCTCCATGTCCTGGCATAATAATTCCACTATCTTTTACACCAGCAATTCGTTTAAATTTAGATTCAATTAAGTCGCCTAATGTGCTAAAAATACTGATAATTAAAGCACTAACTGTCCAGATAAAAATTGATTTTTCAGAGTAATCGTTACTTGGATTAAAAAAATATTTAGAAATTAAAAATCCGGCTATTATCGAAAAAATAATACCACCGATAAAGCCTTCAATTGTTTTTTTAGGAGAAATTTTTTCCAGAAGTTTGTGTTTTCCAATTGATTTTCCAACGATATAGGCAAAAGTATCATTCGTCCAAATTAAAATAAAAACACTGATAATAATTTTTGGGTTATATCCTCGACTGCCAAATGGAATTTTTGTAATAATAATCAATGGAAGAATAATATAACCAATGAGATAAATATATTTTGAATAAGAATCTAATACATTTTTTTTCGTACTGAAAAGGAAGAATATACATTTGATAGAAACAAATAGTGTGGCAATTAATAGCAGAATATCATTTGTTTTATTTGTTGTGTAATAGGTTCCAAATGAGAATAATATAATTCCTATCAGTAATGCAATTATCTTGTTAAGTTTGATTAATTGACAAAATTCGTAAATTGAAAGTAACATAAAAAGACCAAAGACTAGGTAAAAACTATGCAATGAGTAAGAAGTTGCAATAAGTAATAAAGTTACATATACTAATCCCGAAAGAGTTCTCGTTATAGTCTCGTTCATTTTATAAATCTTCAAGCAGTAATAAGTAAAGATTTTTTGCGCAACTACCGTAAGTTAAAAAATCTTCTTCTTGTACTTTCTCGAAATATTTTATAGTAGTTATATTAGAGGGGTAATCTTTAACATATTTTTTCTTAATGACTCTTAATCCATCACTTTTAGATTCTAAAATTTGACTGGTAGTGGCAAGAATCACTATGTTATCTGGCAGTTCATTGGGTTTATGATGTTTAATTTGATTGGAAGAAAACAATACAGAACCTTCATCAGAAATTAAATTTTCACAACTAGCAAGGAAAAACTTTGGATTTGTAGGATTTGTGTAATTTAATTTATTTTCATCTAATAAATTATATAATTTTGGTTCATAACACATCACTTCACTTTCAAACCAATCGTTTTCTTCTAAGATATTTTCAAACTGTTCTCTAACTTCATTCAAGTTTTCACAATATAAAAATTTACCTCCATTTTTTTTAAAATTATAGGTAAAAAGCTCATCAACAGGCATTGATGATTTTTTAGGAGTATTGTATTCGCTTTGGTTATCTTCTTCTGAGGCATCATTGCCTGAACCAAATATTTTTCTAAAAAGACTCATATTTTTTTATAAAGGCTTATTTTACAATTTGAAAACATCCAAAGATAAAAAAATCTTAATTCAAAAGCATTTTTTGAATTAAGATTTTATTTTATTTTTAAAAAATAGTTACTCAACTATTAAATTAGCTTCTTCTTTATCGTATAATCTTTTTCCGAAGATGGCTTCAAGATCATCTTTAAAAATAACCTCTTTTTCAATTAATATGCTAGCAAGTTGATTTAATTTGTCTTTATTTTCTTCAAGAATTGCAATAGCTCTTTGGTATTGACTTTCTATTAAAATAGAAATCTCTTTATCTATTATATGTGCTGTTTCCTCTGAATAGGGTTTAGAAAAATTGTACTCACTTTGACCCGATGAATCGTAATAAGTTACATTTCCTAATTTTTCATTTAATCCATAAATTGTTACCATGGCACGAGCTTGCTTGGTTACTTTTTCAAGATCACTTAATGCTCCTGTTGAAATGGTATCGAATGTTACTTTTTCGGCAGCTCTTCCGCCCATTGTTGCACACATTTCGTCAAGCATTTGGTCAGGACGAACAATTAATCTTTCTTCAGGTAAATACCAAGCTGCTCCTAAACTTTGTCCTCTTGGAACAATAGTTACTTTTACTAGTGGCGCTGCATGCTCCAACATCCAGCTTACAGTAGCATGTCCGGCTTCGTGTATAGCAATTGCTTTTTTCTCTTCTGGAGTTACAATTTTATTTTTCTTTTCCAAACCACCAACAATTCGATCAACAGCATCTAAAAAGTCTTGTTTATCAACGGCAGTTTTATTGTTACGAGCAGCAATTAAAGCCGCTTCGTTACACACATTAGCAATATCGGCTCCTGAAAAACCAGGCGTTTGTTTGGCAAGAAAATCGACATCCAAACCGTCAACTTTTTTCAAAGGCGTTAAATGGACTTGAAAAATTTCTTTACGCTCTCTAATGTCTGGCAAATCAACATAAATTTGTCGGTCAAAACGACCCGCACGCATCAAAGCTTTATCTAAAACATCGGCTCTGTTGGTTGCAGCCAATACAATTACGTTGGTATCCGTTCCGAAACCATCCATTTCTGTAAGTAATTGATTCAAGGTATTTTCACGTTCGTCATTCGATCCAGAAAAGTTATTTTTTCCACGAGCACGACCAACAGCATCAATTTCATCTATAAAAATAATGGCTGGCGACTTGTCTTTGGCTTGTTTGAATAAATCCCGTACTCTTGATGCACCAACTCCGACAAACATTTCCACAAAATCGGAACCTGAAAGGGAGAAGAAAGGCACTTTAGCTTCACCAGCAACGGCTTTAGCTAATAAGGTTTTTCCGGTTCCTGGAGGCCCAACAAGTAATGCTCCTTTCGGAATTTTACCTCCTAGTGCCGTATATTTTTCAGGATTTCTAAGGAATTCAACAATTTCTTGTACTTCTTCTTTAGCACCTTCTAAACCAGCAACATCTTTAAAGGTTATTTTGGTATCTGTTTTTTCATCAAACAATTTGGCTTTTGATTTACCAATATTAAATAGTTGTCCACCAGCACCACCGCCACCAGCACCACCTGACATTCTTTTCATAATATAAATCCATACTCCAATAATTAAAACAAAGGGTAATATTTGAAATAAGAAACCAGTCCAATCGTCTTTTTGTTTGAAATCATATACTTTTAACTTGCCATCTGAAATGGCTTTTTCTAATTTCTTTTCATAGTTTTGAGTGTCACCAATATCAAATATGTAATGCGGTCCTTTGTTTGGATTTCCTAAAACATCTTTCGCTACTTTAATATTAGCTTTATCTTTTATTGCAAGATCAGTTAAATATATTTCTGCTTGAATTTTATTAAAAATTATAACTTTCTCAACTTGACCTTTATTTAAAAGCTCATCTGATTTTGATGAAGAAATTTTCATAGGATCATTGAAATTTCCACCGTTTAGAAAACTTAGAATTAAGAATACTGCAATTAATCCTCCATAAATCCACCATGGATTTATTTTTACATTTGTTGGTTTTTTTTCTGTAGACATTATTTTTTACTCTGCTTTTTAATATTTGTTTACTAATGTTGTAATTTTCGCATCACCCCAAAGTCCTTCAATGTTGTAATATTCACGAATTTGTTTTTGAAAAACATGAACTACAATACTAACATAATCCATTAATATCCATTCGGCATTTTCGGAACCTTCAACATGCCATGGTTTATCTTTTAATTCTTTTGAAACTAATTTTTGAACTGAATTAACAATGGCATTAACTTGGGTATTAGAACTTCCGTTGCAAATAACAAAATAATCACAAACTGCTGTGTCAATTTCTCTTAAATCTAGGATATCAATATCATTTCCTTTAACTTCTTCTATTCCTTTTATGATGCTTGTAAGTAAAACATCAGTGCTTGCGCTATTTTTAGTCATTTATTATATTTTCTGTGATTTTGCAAAGGTATCATTTTTTGTCTTTATTTTTGTTGCTTAACATAAGTTTAAACAAAGTTCACCTAAATTATTTAAATGAAACTCATCAAACTCAGTGCCATAGAATCTACTAATGATTTTTTGAAAGAATTGTCCAAAACAGAAACCCTTGAAAATTTCACAACTGTTACGGCAACAAATCAAACAAATGGTAAAGGTCAAATGGGTGCTGTTTGGATTTCAGAAAGTGGTAAAAATATAATAATGAGTACTTTGATTAAAAATATTTTAAAAAACACAGAACAAGTATTTCAATTGAATGTACTAATTTCTATTTCTATTATTGAAGTATTAGAAGAAATTAACATACCAAATTTAGCTATAAAATGGCCAAACGACATAATGTCAGATACAAAGAAAATAGCTGGAATTTTAATTGAAAACAGATTTAAATCAGATACAAATATTGAATCAATAATCGGAATTGGTTTGAATGTAAATCAAAAAGAATTTTATTCTTTGCCTAGTGCATCTTCATTAACTATTTTAATGAATAAAGAATTCGATCTTGATTTACTTTTAAAAAAAATTATTTCAAAAATTAAAGCGAATTGTAAATTAATTAATACTATTTCAACAGATAAAATTTGGACTATTTATCTTAGTTATTTATTCAAAAAAGACGAATTAATATCTTTTGAAGATGGGAATAGAAATATTTTTTCAGGAAAAATTATGGGTGTGTCGAAAACAGGAAAACTAGAAGTGATACTTCAGGACAATTCGATTAAGTTATTTGGAATTAAAGAAATACAGTTATTGTATTGATTACAACTTGAACATGTTTTCAGCTAAAGTTTCAATAAATTTGCCAATTGGTCCTTTAATCATCATTGCCATCATAGGATTAAAATCGCCATCAAAATCTAATTTTATAGCACTTTGATTCTCAGAAATGGACTCAATATTTGCAATGAGTGTAAATGGAAGTTTATCGCTTGCAGCTGCTAATATCACTTTGCTATTCGCTGTTTTTTCTTTCATTTTTAATTTAATTTCGGGCATTCCTTTTAGTCCGAAATTAAATATATCATCACCTAAAACTTCAAATTTCGCAATGTTATCTGGCATTAGTTTCTCGAAATTTTTCACATCTGATAAAGCGTTAAAAATGTATTCTGCCGATTTATCAACAGTAACTTTAGGACTTTCTAAATTCATTATTACATTATTGCGAGAAACGGATCAATATCGTCACTCAAATTATATTTTTTATTTATTTTCTAATACATTCCATGTTGACGGACTTTTTCTCCATTCTTGTAATGTAATTTGTTCTTCTTCAGTAATGTATTTTTTTTCAACTGCCAAAGTGAGTAAATTTTCATAATTGCTTAATGTAGATAAGTTGACATTGGCATTGGCAAAGTTTTGAGTTGCAATATCAAATCCATAAGAAAAAATAGCAACCATACCTTTTACATTAGCACCGGCTTCTTTTAAGGCTTCAACCGCCAAAAGACTACTGTTTCCAGTACTAATTAAATCTTCAACTACGACAACATTTTGTCCTTTTTGCAAAAAGCCTTCTACTTGATTTTGTCTTCCGTGTTTTTTTGGCTCTGGTCTAACATATACAAATGGCAATCCGAGCTCTTCAGCAACAAGTATGCCAATGCCAATTGCACCAGTTGCAACACCAGCAATTACATCAGGTTTACCGTAAAGCGCTTCAATTTGTTTGGAAAATTCATCTCTTAGATAATTTCTAATTGCTGGAAATGAGAGTGTTAAACGATTGTCACAATAAATTGGTGATTGCCATCCTGAAGCCCATAAAAAAGGTGTTGATGGATTCAATTTAATTGCATTTATTTGTAAAAGCAATTCGGCTGTTTTTTCGGCTGTATCTTTATTAAAAATCATAGTACAAATGTATAAAGTTTTTGTGAACGACAAGCCACTTTTTTTAACAAATGAAATCGCCAAAGAAACCGATTTTCAAGTATTTTTATTAGAAAGTGTTGATATAGAACAGCTTATCGTAAAAATGTTCAATAATAAAATTCAAAAGGCTACTTTGTATTATCCTGATGAAAAAGAGATTTTAAAAAAAGTTAAAGAAAAAATACCTGTTAATAAAGCAGGTGGAGGATTGGTGTATAATAGCAAAGGAGAAGTTTTATTTATTTTTCGGAATGGAAAATGGGATTTGCCAAAAGGTGGAATCGAAAAAGGAGAAGAAATTGATTTTACCGCCATGAGAGAAGTAGAAGAAGAAACCGGCGTAAATCAATTAGAGATTGTCCGAAAACTTCAAAAAACCTATCATATATTCAAACGAAATGGACGTTATAAACTTAAAATAACACACTGGTTTGAAATGAAAACTAGTTTTGACGGAATTCCAATTGCTCAAGCTGATGAAGGAATTGAAAAAGCAGTTTGGCTTAATCCAGTTCAAGTGAAAGAGGCATTAAAAAACTCTTTTGAGAATATTAAATTATTATTTGATGAAGAAAAAGAATTTCATTAATCAACAATCCGAAATATAGGATATTGCAAATGTGCTTTTTCATAATAAATTGAGTTTTTGTAAACCCATTCTAATTGTGCTTCTGGATTTTCAGCAAATGCCTTGTCATTTATTATTTTTTCTTTCAATTGGTTTCTTAATTCGGGATGTAAATTCAAATAATCATTTGCTAAATCTTCAAAAACATAATCGGAATAACCTTCTTTTTGTTGTAAAATGGTATCGAAAAAATTCCAGTTAAAATAACTATCAATAGCTTCGGGTTCTAATGTTTCTAATAAAAATTTCACTCCTTTTTGTTGTGTTTTAAAAAGGTAATCACCTTTGCGAAATTGAATTTTTACTTTTGTTGTACTAATTTTTGTGTTATTATGAGGATAATGACCTTCATAAGGATTTTTAGCAGTTTTGAAATCAGTAATTTTATAACTTTCAACTTCAATTAGAGTGTCATTTTTTAGTTGAGAAAATGCTAAATTATTCTCTTTTAGTAAATCGATTATTGTCCAATAGCCTTGCGGAATAATATAAGCTTTTGGAATTGTAATTTCTGCAACCGATTTGTAGTCATCAAAAAACAAAATTTCTTTGGTGTATGGTTTTTTTCTGTCATAATACAATCGATTTCCATTAGTAACATCACTTTTTTTAATAGTTCCTTCAAAACCTTGAAATTGAATCGTACTACTTTTTGTTTTGTCGATTTCCCACTTTAAAACATACTTTTTATTAGGTTGGAATTGCTTTTCATTCTCAATTCTTTTTTCTTTTATTTTTTTAACATTAGTACTTGTATAATTTATAGTGGAAAGCATAAAATTGTAGGTTGCTTTTACACGACTAGCGTATTTTTTTAGCATGTGTGTTTCAACAACAAATCCGATAGTATTAAATAATGAACTGTAGCCTGTTGTGTATCTTGGACTATCAAAAAATTGATCAAATCCTTTGTCTGGCGTTCCATCCCAAACATTTACATAAGGAGTTGTGGCTATATTTTGTTGTTGTAAATCGTATACAATTGCTGTTGTTAATTCGTTTTTCATATAATCACCTAAAACGGTTCCTAATTTCTTTGGCTCTGTCATTATATAAGTTAATGTATATTGATAATCGGCTCCATTACTTACGTGATTGTCAATAAAAATATCGGGATTGTATTTATGAAAAACAGCAACAAAACTTTTGGTATTTTTAGTATCCGATTTTATTAAATCTCTGTTTAAATCGTAATTTCGTGCGTTACCACGAAAGCCATATTCCTCTGGACCTTCTTGATTTGCTCTGGTTGTAGAATTTCTATTCAAGCAGCCACCAATATTATAAATAGGAATAGCAACAAGAAGTACATTTTTTGGCACATTCACTTTTCCTAATGCTAAATCGCGATACAATTGCATTGTAGCATCAATTCCATCGGGTTCACCAGGATGAATTCCGTTATTAATTAATACAATTGCTTTTATATTTGTTATATCGGTATTGAATTTTTTATCAGAATCAAAAAGCACCACTTGCAATGGTTCGCCACTATCAGTAATTCCCATTGTTTGTATTTGAATGGTTTCAAAATCGGAATCTAGTAATTTGTAAAACCGAAGTATTTCTTGATAATCGGCGCTTTGATTTCCGTTACCGTTTTCAAAAAAAGTACTGTATTTGGATTTGTTTTGTGCAAAAATTGTTGCTGTAATGAACAGAAAAACGAATTTTAAAAAGTACATAAATGTTGATTTTTTGACTTTCAAATATAGCTAAAAATTTAAGCCCAAAACTGTAAACCAATAACTTTAAACTATCTTTGCCAAATGTATACCAATCCACATTCTACAAATTTACTCCTCAATTTAGGTATTGACGAATTAAATGAAATGCAAATTGCAGCTCAAGAAAGCATTTTAAATGATACTAATGTTTTATTATTATCGCCAACGGGTTCTGGTAAAACTTTGGCTTTTTTATTGCCGATTTTCGAATTATTGGAAGCTGAAATAAAAAAAGTACAATGTTTAATTTTAGTTCCGTCAAGAGAATTAGGTTTGCAAATTGAACAAGTTTGGAAAAAAATGGGAACCGATTACAAAGTCAATGTTTGTTACGGTGGACATTCGATAGAAACAGAGATTAAAAATTTAAGTAATCCTCCTGCATTATTAATTGGAACTCCCGGACGAATTGCTGATCATATTGATAGAGGCACTTTTGCAACCGAATCGATTCAAACTTTAATTTTGGATGAGTTTGACAAATCGTTGCAATTGGGTTTTCATGAGCAAATGTCATTTATCATTGGTAAATTAAACAAGCTGAATAAACGAGTTTTGGTTTCGGCAACATCAGATATTGAAATTCCAAAATACACACGAGTTGTAAATCCAACCGTTTTAGATTTTATTCCAACTGAAGAAGTAGCCAAAATGCTTACTTTAAAGATGGTTTTGTCTAAAGAAAAAGATAAAATTAATAGCCTCTTTAATTTAATATGTTCTTTAAAATCGCAATCGGCATTAATTTTTTGCAATCATCGTGACGCTGCAGAGCGAATAAGTGATACATTAGTTGAAAAAGGAATATTTGCTACATATTATCATGGCGGAATGGATCAAGATGAAAGAGAGCGAGCTTTAATTCAATTTAGAAATGGAAGTGTGAGTTATTTAGTTACCACTGATTTAGCGTCGAGAGGGTTAGATATTCCAGAAATGAAAAATGTAATTCATTACCATTTGCCTTCTAAACAAGACGAGTTTACTCATAGAAATGGACGAACTGCTCGAATGTTAGCATCTGGAACCGCTTATATTATCATCCACGAAAGTGAAAAAAAAATGGATTATATTAATTATTCGTTACCCGTTTTAAATGTTGAGAATTCGAATACATTACCAAAAGCACCCGAATTTCAAACGATTTATATTAGCGGTGGAAAGAAAAATAAGTTGAACAAAATTGATATTGTAGGTTTCTTTTCCCAAAAAGGAAAATTAGAAAACAGTGATTTGGGACTGATTGAAGTGAAAGATTTTATTTCGTTCGCAGCAGTAAAATCTAAGAAAGTAAAAGATTTTTTGAATAATATTCGTGATGAAAAAATGAAAGGGAAAAAGTATAAAATTGAAGTCGCTAGAAAAGTAATTAAAAAAGATCTTTAGATTTCTTAGACTTCTTAGATTAAAAAAAAGATTGTTTAAATTTCATATTTATAAATTGTAAAATCAATTTGAAAAGTCTAAAAGGGCTAAAAATTAAGTAGTCTATTTAACAATAACCGAATCCGGAACTAAAACCGTATAATCACCGCCATTTCGAATGACATCTCGCACAATACTAGAGCTGATATACGATGTTTTTGAAGCGGTTAATAAAAAGACAGTTTCAATTTTAGACAAACGTCTGTTGGTGTGAGCAATGGCTTTTTCGAATTCAAAATCGGCAGGATTTCTTAGACCACGTAGTATGAACTCCGCTTTTTCTTTTTTGCATAATTCGATAGTTAATCCTTCATAGGTAATCACTCTCACTTTGGGTTCGTTTAAAAATGCATCTTCAATAAACCGTTTTCGATTTTCAAGAGAAAACATGTATTTTTTTTCGGCATTTATTCCAATTGCAACTATTACTTCATCAAATAAAGAGATTCCTCTTTTGATAATATCGTAATGTCCGTTAGTTATTGGATCAAAGGAACCTGGGAAAATTGCTTTTTTCATAAATTTTAGTTATTGGTTGTCGGTTAATTGTTTACAGTTTGACTGAAAACTGCAACTGCGAATGAAAATTCTTATTTAATCCAGATAGGTTTTCGTTGAAAAGCTAAACTAATTTCGTTATCGAGCAAATCACTCATCTGCATTTTAGCATAAGTCGCTTGTTGCGGAAAAATACTTTGTGGCGATAGACCCGGATTTGTATTGATTTCTATAAAATGTGGAATTCCATTCATGATAATAAAATCGGTTCTTGAAAAGCCTGTCATTCCAAGTGATTCATATATTTTCTTTGCGGTTTCAATTACTAAATTCTCTTCTTCTTTTGAAATTTGTGCTGGAGTAATTTCTTCCGACTTACCTAAATATTTAGCTTCATAATCAAAAAATGCATTTTGAGATAGTATTTCGGTTATTCCTAAAACTAGTGTTTCACCTTTATATTTGATGACTCCAACCGAGACTTCTCTTCCGTTTAAATACGATTCGATTAGAATATCATTGTCTTCTGCAAATGCAAATTCTAAAGCTTTTTCAAATTGATCAATCGAATCTACTTTTGAAACACCAAGACTGCTTCCTGATTGATTTGGTTTTACAAAAAACGGAAAACCTAATTCAGCTGCAATTTTTTTACCATCTATAGAATCCCCTTTTGATACGTAAATAGAATTGGCTTTCGGAACATGAAATTTTGATAATACTGATAAAGTGTCTCTTTTATTGAAAGTCAAAGCCGATTGATAAAAGTTGCAACCCGAATATGGAATGTTTACTAATTCCCAATAAGCTTGTAAATGACCATCTTCACCCGGAGTTCCGTGAATAGTGTTTATAGCAACATCAAATTTTATATTTTGATTATCAATGGTAACCGAAAAATTTTCTTTACTAATAGGATATTTTACTTCTTCAAATAAACAATACCATTCATTTATTAAAATATGGATTTCATAAACTGTATATTTTGATTTATCAAGATTATTTAAAATCAATTGTCCACTTCGTAATGAAATTAACGATTCATCAGAATATCCACCCATAACTACTGCTACGTTCATTGAAAGTTTTATTTTTAATTTATAATTTAATACAAAATTATCATTTTTTTTCAAACGAATTACCTTAAGGAATTTATATATTTGCGGAACTCGATGCCAGAAGGTCGAACGGAATCAAGTTAAAAACTATTTTATGAGTTTAGGTAGTTATCTAAAAAGTCGTGTTTTTTTTGCTCAAATACTAACTACGGTAGGAATTGTAGCTGTTTTAGGCTATTTATTTTTTCATTGGATAACGTTTGTAACGCATCATGGTGACGAAATAATTGTACCTAATTTAAGCAAATTGTCAGAAGAAAAAGTAGAAGAAAAATTAGACGAATTGGATTTAGATTATCTAATTATCGATACTCTTGATTATAATCCAAAATTTCCAAAATTATCAGTAATAGAACAAGAACCAACATCAGGCTCTAGAGTAAAAAGAGGAAGACAAATTTATTTGAAGATAAATTCGGCAACTTATAAAATGGTTGCTATCCCGGATTTAATTGATAAAACGTATCGTCAAGCTGTTCCAACTTTAAAATCAATAGGTTTGCAAGAAGGTACAATAACTTATGTTCCACACATGGGAAAAGATATGGTTTTGGAGATGACAATTAATGGAAAAAAAGTAAAACCAGGTCAAAGAGTATTAAAATCTACTAAAGTAGATTTGGTTTTAGGTGATGGAAAAGTAGTTTTTGACGAAACAGAAATAGATAGTTTACAAAACGAATTACCACCAGTTGAGCAACAAATCGATACTCTTGCAAATGGACAATAATATCGATTTTCAAGAACCTGAAGAAGAACTTTTCGAGCACTATCGGTTTGATGTTCCAAAAGGACAAGCACTGTTAAGAATAGATAAATATTTAATGTTATTAGTTCCAAATGCTACTCGAAATAAAATTCAAAATGCGGCTACTGCTGGCGATATTTACGTTAATGATATTCCTGTAAAGTCGAATTACAAGGTTAAACCATTAGATATAGTTCGAATTTTATTATCACATCCACCTTTTGAGAATAGAATAGATCCTGAAGATATTCCATTAGATATTGTTTATGAAGACGATTCATTACTTTTAATTAATAAACCGCCAGGCTTAGTTGTTCATCCAGGTCACGGAAATTATACTGGAACTTTAGTTAATGCTTTGGCTTTTCATTTTCAAAATTTACCTTTAAACAGTAGTGATCGTCCGGGCTTAGTTCATCGAATTGATAAAAACACATCAGGTTTATTAGTTATTGCAAAAACAGAAGAAGCCATGACACATTTGGCTAAACAGTTCGAAGATAAAACTTCTGAAAGAGAGTATATTGCTTTAGTATGGGGAAATGTTAAAGAAGAAGAAGGAACCATTGAAGGAAATATTGCTCGACATGTAAAAGACAGAATGCAAATGGCAGTTTTCCCAGAAGGAGATCAAGGAAAACACGCTGTTACTCATTATAAGGTTTTGGAACGATTTGGTTACGTTACTTTAGTTTCTTGTAAATTGGAAACAGGAAGAACGCATCAAATTAGAGTGCATATGAAATATATTGGTCACACACTTTTTAATGATGAGCGTTATGGTGGTGATTTAATTTTGAAAGGAACCACATTCACAAAATACAAACAATTTATAGATAATTGTTTTAAAACACTACCTCGTCAGGCATTACACGCTAAAACGTTGGGATTTACTCATCCTGTTACTAAAAAATTCATCCAATTTGATACCGAGTTGCCAAAAGACATGCAAGATTGCATTGCAAAGTGGCGCAATTATTCTAAATCAAATGAAGTAGAAGAGGAATAGCAAAACAAAAAGCTCCAAATTTTGGAGCTTTTTGTTTTATGGAGTAGGAATGTTAATTAACAATCACTTTTTTTGTTATGGATTGATTTTCTGAATTTAATTTCAAGAAGTAAAACCCATGAGGTAAATTATCTATAGAAAACGAATTGTTTTCAAAAGCAGGTTTTTTAATTTCCATCATTAATTGGCCATTTATAGAAATCAATTCAATATTTTCAATAATAGAATTACTTTCAATAGTTATAGTTCCATTAGATGGATTTGGATAAACATTAGCGGAAACAATTGAATTAAAATCGGTTGTACTGAATACAGACGACCATCTGTTTTGAGCAATTGGTCCGCCCCAAATTACAGTTGCTAAATAAGGATTATCTATAAATGGATTTCTATTTCCTTGTCTGAAAGAGGTTGAAGTTGATGATAAGTAGGAATTTCTATTGTCTTCATATTGTGAAACAGGATCTTCAGCATTCCATTGCAGCAATAAATCCAACATATTGGCGTCAGAAGTTACTGTTGTCCCAGTAGATACGAAAGTTGGTAAACATTGATCTCCATAACGTAAATACATATACATTACTATTCTTGCACAATCGCCTTTCCATTCGTCACCAGGATACCAATTTGGTCCAACTACTGCTGAAGTTCCACTTCCAGCACCATATAATTTATTTCCTCTAAGACTATTTCTATCTACATCACAAGTTCGAAGCATGTGAGCATCAGCGCCAGGACCAGTTTGACCTAAATCTGGATTTCCAAGTGATTGTGCAAAAATATGTTCTCTATTCCAAGCGCATTGATTGGAAGAAGAAACGTCTGCATTTTTATTTCTTCTGCGATGAAAAGTTCCGTCAGTTGAGGTCCCAAAATCCGATTCATTTACATAAACACAAAGATTATCGCTATATCCATAAACTAGCAAAACGTTTGTATTTGTTGCATCTGATGGATCTAAATCAGTAAACCGCAATGCATTTTCTGCTTGACTATAAGTAAGAAAATTGGTATGTGTTGTTGTTATTTTTGTAGCTAATGCATTTTTTAATGCGGTTCCAGTTAATGTAAAATTGAAACCATTATAGTATGGAACAGCTGGAGCACCATTTTGTGACATTGCAATTGTTACAATTAATAAAGTAATAAGAGAGTATATATTCTTCATAATAATTTTTATAATTTTCTTTCTAGTAAAGCCATGTAAAATCCATCAAAACCTGATTGAGAAGCTAAAATTTTAGAATCTTTGACAAAGATAAAACTTTTTCCTATTTCAGTAGTTAAGAAATGCTTAATTTGTTCTTGATTTTCAGAGGGTAAAACCGAACATGTGGCATAAACTAGTTTTCCACCAGGTTTTACGATTTTGGAATAGTTTTCTAATACCTCGGCTTGTATTTTTTTAATATTATCGATGAATTCAGGTTGCAATTTCCATTTGGCATCAGGATTTCTTTTTAAAACGCCTAAGCCGCTACAAGGAGCGTCAATTAATACTCTATCGGCTTTTTCGTGTAATTTTTTAATTACTTTTGTCGATTCTATAATTCGGTATTCAATATTAAAAGCACCGTTTCTTTTAGCTCGTAGTTTTAATTGCTTGAGTTTGCTTTCATATAAATCCATTGCAATTAATTGTCCTTTGTTTTGCATTAACGAAGCCATGTGTAAAGTTTTTCCACCAGCTCCAGCACAAGTGTCAACTACTCTCATTCCGGGTTGGACATCCAAAAATGCAGCTACTAATTGCGAAGAAGCATCTTGCACTTCAAATAATCCTTGTTTGAAAGCATCTGTCAAGAAAACGTTAGCTCTTTCGTTCAAAACTAAAGCATCGGGTTGGTCTTTTAAATAGTCTGTTTCGATATTTAAATCCATTAAGATAGCGCGAAGTTTTTCTTTAGTTGTATTTAAAGTATTGACTCTAAGAATAACTTTTGCTTGTTGGTTTTGAGCGGCAAGTTCTTTGGTCCAAAGTTCTTCGCCTAATTCTTTTACACCTAATTCATCCATCCAATCCGGAATCGATTCCCGCATTTTTCTGATTTTTGATAATTCATTGAAACGACCTTTAATTTTACGTTCTGGAGTTCCTTCTAATTGCCTCCAATCGGGAATTGGATAACCACGTAAAACAGCCCAAACAGCGAACATTCGCCACAAATCTTCACGATTAAAAGGTTCTTTTACTTCAGCTATTTCTGCATATAATCTCTTCCATCGCACTACTTCATAGATGGTTTCGGCAACAAATTTTCGATCAGAACTTCCCCAACGTTTGTCTTTTTTTAAGGCACGAGCAACTACTTTATCGGCATATTCTCCTTCGTTGAAAATAGCATTTAAAGAATCTATTGTGGTATAAACTAAATTTCGGTGTAATCTCATTGTATAAAAAATCAGCGTGCAAAGGTATTGCTTTTTATAAGAAACAAATAAGTATTCTTAAAAACCTTTTTTGTTGTTAAGAATACTTATGATATTTATAAGAATAAATTATTAATTAGAATTTTTATCAATTCGTTTCATAATGATTTTTTCTGGTGGATGCAATACTAATGGAAATTGTTCTACTTTAACTGAACTACTATCTAAACCAAAGCCTTTTTCTTCGGATAAACTTAGTTTTTTCATTAAGAAATAGGTATTCATTACAATTTTCTCAAAGAAAGTTAAATCACTATCATTCGATAAGAACTTTTCAGATAATACAAATTTAAAATCGCCAATAATATTATTTTTGTTGAGCGATTCATAACGACTTGTTACATCAACTTCGCCTTTGCTTACCATATCTCGAATAACTTCTTTAAACATTAAATTAATTTTGGTTGGCTCTCTAAAACCTAGGTAAAAATCAATTCTGTATATGTCATCTTTTATGATTTCGGATACTTTAAATTCTTTTTTATAAGGTTCGTTTAAGATATTAACATGAATAAACCAATATAAATCGGCACGTTTTGGACGTTTCTGAAGTATAGAATACATAACTTTTTCTTCAATTTCGTCAACACGAGTAGAGTTAGTCATATAAACCAAATGCGTTGCATATTTTGGTATCGATAAATCAACGCTTAATTCGGCAAGTACTTTTTTGTAACTATCAATCTTAACAATTTTTGTATAGTTTTTACTAATTTTTTTAGCCAAATACCATGTTGTCATTATTCCGATTAAAACAATTGCAATGAATAAGGTTACATAACCACCATCCATAAATTTAACAATATTTGCTGATAAAAAGCTAAATTCGATGGTTAAATACACTAAAATTATTGGCGCAATAAAATACCATTTTACTCTTTTCATTATTAAATAATAATTAAGTAAAATGGTTGTCATTATCATGCACAAAACGATTGCTAAACCATAAGCATGTTCCATGTTACTTGATTCTTCAAAGTGCAATACAATTCCAACACATCCTAAAAATAACAACCAATTTATAGAAGGAATATACAATTGTCCTTTAACATCGGTTGGGAAATTAATTTTTACTTTTGGCCAAAAATTTAATCGCATGGCTTCATTTATTAAAGTGAAAGAACCACTTATTAAAGCTTGTGATGCAATTACTGCTGCTAAAGTTGCGATGACAATTCCAATAGGTTGAAACCAATCGGCCATGATTAAATAAAACGGATTTGGATTAGAATTTCCTAATTGTTTTAACGTCAATCCTTCGTGAGAGATTAAGTAAGCTCCTTGACCAAAATAGTTTAATATCAAAGCTATTTTTACAAAAATCCAACTAATTCTGATGTTTTTCCGACCACAATGTCCCATATCAGAATACAATGCTTCGGCTCCAGTTGTACATAAAAATACTGCTCCTAGTATAAAAAATCCTTGCTCGCTAATATCAGATGTTAATAAATTATAGGCATAATAAGGATTTAAAGCATTGAAAACCTCAAAATTTGTTACTATTTGTATGATACCCAAAACGCCTAACATCGAAAACCATATAAGCATCATAGGTGCAAAAAACTTTCCAACTAATTTAGTTCCGAATTGCTGAATAGTAAAAAGCACAAACAATATTGAGATTACAATGGGAACTGTTGGAATGTCTGGTTTGAATATTCGTAAACCTTCAACAGCAGAAGCAACCGAAATTGGAGGTGTGATAATTCCATCTGCTAAAAGCGCACTTCCTCCAATAATAGCAGGAACAATTAACCATTGAATTTTTGTTCGTTTAACTAAGGCATACAAAGCAAAAATCCCACCTTCTCCATGATTGTCTGCGCTTAACGTTAAAATCACATATTTTAAAGTAGTTTGAAGTGTTAAGGTCCAAAAAATACAAGATAATCCACCTAAAATTAAGTCTTTACTAATTATGCTGTCGCCTATAATGGCCTTCATAACATACAATGGCGAAGTTCCAATATCACCATAAATTATTCCTAATGTAATTAATAAACCAGCTGCAGATAATTTGCTATGAAGTTGTTGATGATTGTGTGAACTCATATGTATTTTATAAAAAAGACTACAAAGATATTTAATTTTAGTGTTTTAAATAAAAAAAGCACCGATTATTTTTCGGTGCTTTTAATTGTAATTTTAAGCTTTTATAATTTTATCTTCTTACAGATGATCTTGATTGTTCACCTTCTTTTGATGTGCTTTTCGAAGAATTATTTCGTTGTTCTTTTACTCTAGGTGATGAATCTTGTGAGCTTTTTGTAGATGAACTTCTCGAATTTTCATTTGAATAATTTCTTGATTCACTAGAACGTGGTGAATTATTTGAGGAAGGGTTAGAACGTGATGTTTCGTTTTTTATTTTTCTTTGCGAATTATCTCTGGATATTGCTTGATTATTTTTCACATCTCCAGAAAATGAATTATTTCTAGATGTTGATGGATTATATTTTACATCTCGTGAAGAAGAATTATCTTTAGATGTTGCTTGATTATATTTCACGTCTCTAGATGTGTTATTTCTAGATGTTGTTTCGCTGTTTTTTACATCACGAGAAGTTGTATTGTTTCTAGAAGTGTTATATTTTACATCTCTTACCAAATTATCTCTTGATGTAGTTTTAGAACGAGAATTACCGTTTTTAATATTTTTTGAATTTTCATTTCGAGAACCATTATATGCAATTTCATTTCTAGTTACTCCTATAGTTTTTATGTTTCTAGTTTTATCCAATTCATATCTATTTGAATAGTTTGAATTTCGGTTAGCAAATGATCGATTTGGATATTGTCTTTCATAACCATTTCCTCTTCTTGCATAATAATTTGTATATGCTACTTGACATCTTCTGTAATTTACATAGTTATAGTGATGATTATAATTAATATACAAACCGATATGATTTCTGTATCTAAAAATCGGACAAGGATTCCAAGCATAATAATAAGAAGGATAATAATTCCAATACCATAATGAGCAATAAGGTATGTAATTAGGTGTCCAAAAATAATTGTAAATTATTGGAGTTTGAACATAAACAGGTTCATAAATATAATTGTTTCCATACATAAATACATCTCCAACAACTTGAACTTGAACATGATTGTTTCTGTCTTTTTCAATTTCTAAAGTTGCAACGTCTTGAAAGGTATCTCTTCCTAAAACGGATTGAATAACAATTATGTGGGTTCTGCCTTCAACCGATTCTATTACACGTAAATAGTCAACTTGGTCATCATTATTCAAATCTAAATTAGAAATTTGATTTATCGGATCGTTTAAACGATTTTCAAAATCTTCTAAATTATTTGAATCTCCAAAAATAGAAGCAACTGCACGCAAATCAAGGTTGTCACTTATTTCAGAACTCATTGCATTTACAGTAGTTCTGTCTTGTGCATAAGAACTTGCAAGAAGCAAACTCATTAGCGTTGTGAAAAGAATTTTTGTTTTCATAATATAAATAGTTTTAGTTTATAATAGTAATTGTGGTCAACAATCCAATATTTGTGCCAAGAACAATTATTTACAAATCATTAACAATTATTAATTGTATTTTAGCAAGGTTATTAAAAAAATTATGAAAAAAGCTATCGTATTAAGCGTATTTGCCATCTTGTTTGTTGGATGTAAAGCAAAAGTAAAAACGAACAAAACTACTTTTACTTCCATAGTTATAGATACTTTATTAAATGATAAAATAAACATTAGAGCCATTGCTATAAATGATGATAAAGTATATTATGCAGCTAATGAAAATAGAGTAGGTTATCTCAATCTGAGCAATAAAGGTAAATTTGAAAGAAAAATAAATAAAGACAGTTTGAAAATGGAATTCCGCAGTATTGCTGTAACCAACGAAGCTGTTTTTATTGTGAATGTCGGAAATCCGGCAGTTTTGTATAAGTTCTCTAAAGATTTAATGCTAAAGCAGATAGTTTATGAAGAAAAGCACGAGAAAGTTTTTTACGATAGCATGCAGTTTTGGAATGATAATGATGGAATTGCTTTAAGCGATCCAACAACAGACTGTTTGGCTATTTTATTGACAAAAGATGGAGGAAAATCGTGGACCAAACCCAATTGCAAAGGTTTGCCAAAAATGATTGATGGCGAAGCTGCTTTTGCAGCAAGTAATACAAACATTATTATTAAAGGAACTACTACTTGGATTGTTTCAGGTGGAAAAAAAGCAAGAGTTTTTTATTCAAAAGATAAGGGAAATTCTTGGAAAAGTTATGAAACTCCAATGGATCAAGGTGAAGCGATGACTGGAATTTTTACGGCCGATTTTTACAACGATAAAATTGGTTTTATAGCAGGAGGAAATTATGAAAAACCAACTCAAAATTTTAAAAACAAAGCAATTACTAAAAATGGAGGAAAAACATGGAAATTAGTTGGGGAAAATAACGGATTTGGTTACGCATCATGCATTCAATTTGTGCCAAATAGTGACGGAAACGAATTGGTTTGTGTTGGAACTTCTGGTTTGTTTTATTCAAATGATAAAGGAACCACTTGGAAACAATTAAGCCAAGATAGTTCCTTATATACAATTCGATTCATCGATCAAAACAATGCTATTGCAGCAGGAAAAGATAAAATTATTAAAATAAAATTTTTGTAATAACTATTCGTAATAATTTAATTTTGAACACTGAACACTGAACACTGAACACTGAACACTGAACACTGAACTATTTCCCCATTTTCTTATCACGGTATTGTTGCAATAATTTTTTACTAAACTCTTCTTCAGCTTTTTTGAGTTTCAAAATTTTCACAGTTGGAAGTACGCCTTTTAAACTGGAGACAAATTTCTTTTTTAATTGGTATAATTCTTCTTCTGTATTTTCCATCTGATTTAATAATGTGGTGGCTTCTTTTTCAGAAAGTTTATCAGAATTATCAATTCTATCCAAATAATTTTTGATTTTTTCTTGTTTTAATTCGCGTTGTTTGTCTTCGAATGTATTAAATAAAGGCCAAAATTTAGTTGCTTCTTCGGGCGATAAATTTAATTCAGTTGTTATAAAAGCAATTTTCATCGACTTTAATTGGTCTTTTTTCTGTTGCATTTTTTCTTTAAATCTTCCTCCAGGTTGCGCAAATGCTGTTATTGATAACACGAAAAGAAAAACGCTAAGTAATTTTATTAATTTCATTTTTTAATTTTTTAGTTTTTTAGTTTGTGATGTACTGTTCTAAATTTGAATTATCGAAAAGCAAATCTTCTAATTCTTTATCTTCAATAGTGCTATCAATAGTTAATTTGTCTAAGTCTTCAGATTCTAATAATTCGACAATATCGTCATCCGTAAGTGTTGTTTGATACGATAAATAATTTTCAACTTCAGTTGCATTAATTGCATCAGAATCAGTTTTAACAACATTCATTATCGGAATACTTAATGATAAAACTACAACAGCAGCAGTTGCATAAAACCAGCTTTTATTCTTTTCCCAAAGCGAAATTACTTTTGTTTCTTTGGAAGGTAATTCAGACATTACTTTTTCAGAAAAACTATCAAAATAGTTATTTGGAAGGGTAAAACCGGTTGTAATTTTTGGTTCGTTATCTAATTTAAAATTATTCATATACATAAGACATTTTTTTTTGTAAATGGTTTAATTTGTTTTCATAAAATCTTCAATTTTTTTTACTGCATGATGATACGATGCTTTCAACGCACCAACAGAAGTTCCTACAATTTCTGATATTTCCTCATATTTCAACTCTTCAAAATATTTCATTTTAAAGACCAATTGTTGTTTTTCTGGTAACAATAAAATAGCTTTTTGTAATTTTAGTTGAATTTCATTTCCATCAAAATACACATCAGCTTGTAAATTTTCTACAATTCGAGTTTGCATTGCTTCACTTGTAGTTCCATTTCGTTTGGCTTTTTGATTAATAAAAGTAATAGCTTCATTGGTTGCAATGCGATACATCCACGAAAAAAGTTTGCTATCTCCTTTAAATCCATTTAAATACTGAAACACTTTTACAAAAGTATTTTGCAAAACATCGTCAGTATCATCATGATTCAAAACAATATTTCGTATGTGATTGTACAATGGTTTTTGATACTCACGCAAGAGTTTTTGAAACGCTACATTTTGCGTTTTCGGATTCAGTAATTCTAGTATGAAATCTTTTTCCTCTTGCAAAGTGAAAATTTATCTATTGGAATAAAGATACTAGAAAAGGTTTAAATTTAATTATTTTTTTGAGCGAATGGTTTGGGATTTATCTGTAAACCGTATTCCTGCTATTCGTTTCAACCAATAAAAAATTGGTTTCCTCTACTATCAGGGCTAAACAGCTATTGTCTTTTCCTTTTTTTAATTATTTTCAGTAGGAACAATAGGTTTTGTAGCTGTTGTTGTTGAAGTCGAATCTTTGGGTTTATAAACTTTAAGTTGATTAACTACAACTTTTGGATAAATAGGCAAATACAATTCGGTAATCCATTTCGAAGGGTTTTTAATATCTTGAATAGTTTTTACATAAACTTCAACCTCTTTTATAGCATAATTTTGCTTTAAATTGTTTTTCAAAATATAGTCAATTGATTTATTTTTAGCAGCTTTTAAATGAGTATAGTCGCCAGTAAGTGTAGTTTTTACAGCTGTCATTGCTTCAATTTTTCCTGACGAAACATCGCTACCAGACATAATACTAATAGAATCTTTAATAGGTATACAAACTGAAAAATTCACAATTTTATTAGCAATATCAGTAGTATTATAAATTACAAAAGGGTTTCCATGCATAACCATCTTATTTTTTTCGAAAAAAGATTGCATTTTCGGAATCAAAATTTTTATGTTCTTTACTACTTTGTTCTCATAGCTATTAATTGTTTGATCAATATAATAGCTTTTTTGTCGGAACACAATTCCGTTTACTTTAACAGAGAAAGTATTCAACTCATAATCTAAAGTTCGATCCAAATTGGCTAAACTTTTATCAAACATTGAACCAACAACATTTTCAGCGCCACCATTTATAAAAGCTTTAATCTTCATCACAATACTCATTTTACCTTTACTTCTAAAGGAAACTTTAGTTGCTCCAAGCGAATCTTTAAATGTCCAAAATACTTCAGATGGTAAATCGTTATAAATCATTTTTTGAGTAATACTTTTATTTTCTTTACAAGCAATTGTTTGAATGTTTCCCTTACTATCATTGCCTTTCCATGAATAAAAAGCTCCTTTACCTGAAGTTAATTGTGGATAAATAAATTGCATAGTCAAATCTTCTTGCGCCCAAGAGGTAAAGGTCTCCCAATTTCTAAAATCGTTAACAAAATTATAAACAGTTGTTTTAGGTGTTTTTATAACTCTACTTAGAGTAATGTTGTATTCTCCCTTTTGTGTAGTAACAAAAACTGTAAGTCCTGTGAGGAATAAAAGCAGTAATAAAAAGATATATTTTAAAATCCTCATGACGGATAGTAGGTTTGTTGCAGTAAAAGTAATAAAATTATCTTTCCGTTGAACGATTCCTAAAGTAGAAGTTTTTTAATTAAAATTTATATTGATAAATCAATTTTTAAAAAACAATTTAATCAAAAATAACATACCAATAAAAAGTAAAAAAACAATTAAAACTTTATAACTTCCTTTGTAAAATTTAGAATGAAGTGTTTTATCACCTTTGTAGGCATATATGGCAGCAATAATAAAGGTTATAAGAAATAATCCAGCAAAAATCCATTGTCCAGTAGAAAACATAGTGTGATTTATTTTTCAACAAAAATAGTTAATTGTTTTTGAAGCTTGTAGTAAATTGATAAAGAAATGCTATTATTTTTATACTTTAATTATAAGCTAAAAAAAATCGTAATATCAAAATAAAAATAAAAATTATGCAAAAACAAATCAACGCTGTAAAAGAATTTCATACAGCCTTCGGATTAGGATTTAGTGAAACAATAAAAGGTCATTTAGGAGAGCAAAAAAACCTTTTACGCTTCAATTTAATGAAAGAAGAAAACGAAGAATATCTCGAAGCGGTACAAAATAATGATGAAATAGAAATCGCCGATGCTTTAGGCGATATGCTTTATATTTTGTGCGGAACCATTATAGAACATGGTTTACAACACAAAATAGAAGCTGTTTTCGACGAAATCCAGCGCAGCAATATGAGTAAATTAGGAGAAAATGGAAAACCAATTTATCGCGAAGACGGAAAAGTATTAAAAGGTCCGAATTACTTTAAACCAAATTTTGAGGATATATTGAGATAGTTTTTAGAGTGTTCAGTGTTCAGTTGGCAGTGTTCAGTTTACATTAAATAACAACTAGGTATTCAATTGTTAAAACTAATAGTAATGAATGATAAAAAAGTTATAGATAAGTTTGAATACATTGAATATGGAGAAGGAAATATAGAATTGATTTTTCGTAATAACTTCTATCTGTATCAATATTATAATAGTGATAAAAAATTTATTAAACCTGATGAATTGCAGGTTGTAAATGGTATCATTCAAAACCAGAGACCTATTGCATCCAATGTTTATGATAAATTTCATATTGAAGAAAATGATTTCAAGATAGTTGAACTTGTTTCACTTAATTCAATAGATGAATCCAAATTAAATTATGGGCAATTGACCAAGCTAAAGAGTTATAGAGAATATGTTCAGTTTAAAATAGATTTTCCAGAATGGAATCATATCAAAAATAGAAATGGATTTTATGCTTTAAAAAAAAGTAAACTACCAGAATATAAAAAAGCAATTTGGTCAGGTTACTTCAAAGATGTTTACAATCGGAAAAAATGAAGATGGTTCAACAAATGATTTTTATTATACTAAATCAACTATAAATTGGCGTGATCAACGTGATAAATTATTAAAGGAAAATAAAAATTTGCAACCACGCTTAAAATTACTATTACACTATAATGCTATACTAAAAATGTTAATGGATGAAACTGTAAAGTTTTTTTCTGTTGTAGACAAATACAATGGAAAAGAAATTGCTTATATGAATTCATATAATATGGACAAGTTTAAAATCCTACAATTATTAGAAAACATTGGGAGGTTTTCTCAAAACATCAATCATAACATCAATACAGGTCATTATAAAATTGCGTTAGAAATGCAACATTATTTTTCATTGATGTTCGATGATATTATAGGAATTTTAAGTACTCAATTGTTTATTAAGATTGAGATGAGTCCATTTAAGAAAGATTTTGATAAAGTAGCAAAACAATTAAAAGAAGCAATTGATTTAGATAAGTTAAATTTTTTATTAAGAGTTGGTGCTATTTCAATAGAACCAACTGAAAATGACATTGGATTTAACTTGAAAGATACAGAAGATTCTATATTTATATCAGTTAAAGGTCAAGTTATATTTCATAAGTTTTTTGCTATCTATAAGAATGAAACAACAGGTCAACAATCAAATTTTAGTTTTTTATATTATGCTTTGAAGAATATTAATTTAATCAATTGTTCAGTAGCAAGATATATTACTTTCTGCAAAAAACACAGTATAAAAATAAACAATGTTGTATCTAGAATGAAGCCTGAAACTCTGGGAGAAAAAAATCCATTAGTTATTAATTTCCAAGGTTATTTATCTGAATTACCTTATGATAAACCCAAGCAGAATAACGATTAAACAAAATCGAACATTTCTAAAACAAAATCGAATATTATAAAACACACCTCCTGCTTTCAATAAACAATCTTTGTACTCTAACATCAAATATAGATACAAAATGAAAGCAATAAAACAGCCAACTGAACCACCTAAAAAAAATCATTTGCAAACAATTTATTTTATAATTAAGATAATTGAGGGTCTGATTTTCATAAATCTAAATCTAACAGAACTGAAACATATTCTGATGTCTATTTATAATTTATAAAAAAAGCTCCAAGTTTTTCTCGGAGCTAATATTTAAAATGTGAAACGGAACACTGCCCACTGAACACTATATTTTCTCTTTTCAAAAATGCAAACTGAACACTGAGCACTGCCCACTGAACACTAAACCTTCACTGTCCAACCAAAAGTGTCTTCCGCTAATTTATATTGAATTTTTGTCAATTTTTCTTTTAATTGAACAGCAAACGAATTCTCTATTTTAGGTAATTGATATTCAATATTTTTATAAGAAAATGCTACAATCGGACTCACAACTGCTGCAGTTCCTGCTCCAAATATTTCTTTTAAACTGCCATTTTTAGCAGCTTCAATAAGTTCTTCAACAAGTATAGACCGAACTTCTACAGCTAAACCATCACGTTTGGCTATATCAATTAGACTTTTTCTAGTAACACCATCTAAAATTCTTTCACTAGTTGGAGCAGTATATAATGTATCATTAATTCTAAAAAACACATTCATGGTTCCAGCTTCTTCTAGTTTGGTATGAGTAGCATCATCAGTCCAAATAATCTGTTGATATCCTTTATCGTTAGCTAATTTTGTTGGATAAAATTGTGCTGAATAATTTCCAGCAGCTTTTGCAGCACCAATTCCACCATTTGCAGCCCGACTATAATGTTCTGCAATAATAACTTTTACTTCACCTGAATAATACGATCGCGCTGGTGAAAGAATAATCATAAATCGATATTGTGTTGATGGTTGTGCAATAACACCAGATCCAATTGCAATCATAAAAGGTCTAATATATAAGGTGTTTCCTAAGCCTTTTTTTACCCACGCTTTTTCAATTTCTAATATTGATTTAAGTCCTTCAATAAAAATTTCTTCAGAAATTTCGGGCATTGCCATCCGAACTGCCGATTTATTAAAACGCTGAAAGTTTTCATCGGGCCTAAATAACCAAACATCATTATTTTCATCTTTATAGGCTTTCATTCCTTCAAAAATGGCTTGACCATAATGGAAAACTTTAGCTGATGGATCTATTAAAAAAGGTTCATAGGGTTTTATGATAGGTTTTTGCCAAGCTCCATCTTTAAAATCACAGATAAGCATATGATCTGTGAATATATTTCCGAAAGCTAAGTTTTCAAAATCAACACTTTCAATTTTTGAAGAAGAAGCTTTAACTATATCGATTTCGATGGTATTTTTTAAATTCATAAATGGAGTAATTAATTGGATTAATATTTTATAAAAAACTAAAAATCAATGCTTTATAAAACATTAGTTAAAATGAATTTGATGTAAAATATTTTTTTGCTAAATTAATAAAAAAATGAATGTTTATTTTAACAATTTTAAATTAATTCTGTTTTTTTTCTTATATTCTATTCTTATCTAAAAAAAATAGATAATTCTTAATAAAAATAAAAAAAACTTATATTTTTAGATGTTTGTTCTTATTATCTGATTATTTTTGTTTTCTAATCTAAAATAAAAAAAATGAAAAAAATAATTATTGCTACATTTTTGATGTTATTTATTTATAATGTTAAAGCTCAAGAAACTGCTACAAAAGCAAAAAAATCGAATTTTAAAGTTTTAACTCTAAATACTAACGATTACGCATTATTTGGCGAAAAATTTGCTTTGAATAATGTAATGTCTAATAAACAAATGCTAAAAAAATACAAAACACTCAAGAAAGGAGATTCTATAGCAGTAAAATTCAGATCAAATATTAAAGAAGTTTGCAAGAAAAAAGGATGTTGGATGCAAATGGATTTAACAAATGATAGTCAATCTTTTGTTCGTTTTAAAGATTATGGATTTTTTGTTCCTTTAAATGCAGATAATTCGGAAGCAATTATAAGTGGTTATGCATTTATCGATGTTGTTTCGGTCAAAGAACTGCAACATTATGCTAAAGATGGCGGAAAATCACAAGCTGAAATAAATAAAATTACCAAACCAGAAATAACGTATTCCTTTACTGCAACTGGTGTTTATATTAAAAAGTAGAACTATATAAATGAAAAAAATTAGTATACTTTTTGTCATTTTTTTAGTTGTTATTTCTTGTCAAAATAAAGAAGGTAAAATAAATAATAAAGAAGAAAAAAAAGATTCTTGTACTTCCAAAAAATCTGAAAAAGGAAAGGATTTTGAAATGTATTCAATGTCTGAAATGGCTGCATTAATGGAGCAAATGTATGTCGACAATCAACGATTAAAAGAACGTATTGAAAAAGGAGAGGCTGTTGGTAAATTTCCTGATTATTTTTTAAAAATACATTCAGCAAAATTTACTGATGAGTCTGACAATGATGATTTTTTTAAAGAAAATGCAACTTTATTTATAAATGCACAAAAACTTATTTATAATGACCCTAAAAACGCCAAAAAGCATTTTAATGAGGGTATAAATGCTTGTATAACTTGTCATGAAAGTAAATGTGGCGGACCAATTCCTAAAATAAAAAAATTATACATTAAGTAAATTTAAATTTTTTTAGAATACAAATATAGAATACGAGTGCCTTTGCGGCAAAAATATGAAAAGAGAAATTATTCAAACTCTCGATGGTTCTACTACTATTTATTTACCCGAATGGAATGAAAGTTATCATTCTAAACACGGAGCCATTCAAGAAGCATATCATGTATTTATTAAAAACGGACTTTCATTATTTAATGACAAGTCTGTTTCGGTTTTAGAAATAGGTTTCGGAACCGGATTAAATGCTTTTATTACTAATTTAGAATCCCATAAGAAAAATCAAATTATTGATTATGTTGGAGTAGAAGCATATCCAGTTTCTTATGAAGAAGCAATGCAAATGAATTATGCAAATGAATTAGATGCTGAAAAAAAGTTATTTGATAGTATACATAATTGTGATTGGGAACAAAAGAATCAAATTTCAAGTACTTTTTCTTTGCTAAAACGAAAACAAATGTTCCAAGATATTGCAGATAAAAATGTTTTTGATATAATATATTTTGATGCATTTGGATTTAGGGTCCAACCCGAATTATGGTCGTTGGAGCTATTTCAAAAAATGTTTTCTGCTTTAAAAAATAATGGTGTTTTGGTTACGTATGCTTGCCGAACTTTAATTAAAAATGCCATGATTGAAGCAGGTTTTAGTGTTGAAAAATTGCCTGGCGCACCTGGAAAAAGAGAAATGTTGAGAGCTCGAAAAGTTTAACTTATAATTAATACTACTATTTTAAATCTTTTATAAATTTGCTACAATAAACGTGTTTTTTTTGCGTTTATAAATAACTGTTATTATCATATTAATTAACCAAATAATCAATTTTTAATGTCAAGAAAAATTTTTGATTATACAAAATCGGTGTTAGAAAGAGTTAGTTTTGATACTACGCTTTTTTGTAAAGAATTAGAAAAAGCACTAAAAATGCTTTTACCCTATGAAATTGAACAACTCACTGATTGGCTTTTAAATTTCACAAAAGAAAAGCCAGAATTACGACAATGTTTACTGATTATCAATAAATAAAACTAAAAGGAACTTAAACGGTTCCTTTTTTATTTTAGTAGGGTTTTCATTTTATTAATTGTTTTAATTACATCTAAAATACTTTTTACTTTTAATTTAATAGAACTAATAATGATTTTAATATATGTAAGTTAAATATTATATTTTACGTAAATTAATGCTGTATATCGCTATTTTATGTCATTTATCGATAATTTATACATTTTTTATTTGTTAGCTAATAAAATTATATGTAGTTTTATCAAACGTTCTTAAAAATAAGATAACCCCTAAATCTTAAAACTATGTCTAGAATGATTTACGATTACACTAAATCTATGTTAGAAAGTGTGAGTTTTGACCCAGCGCTTTTTAAAAAAGAATTAAAAAAAGGAATACGAAATTTATTGCCTTATGAAGTTGAACACTTAAGTAACTGGTTATCGTATTATACGGTAAATAAACCAGAACTAAAAAATTGCTTATCGGATTTTAATATTGAAGATAATAGAAATGGAGTTTGTTAACTCCATTTCTATTTAATTGATTTTGGACTTATTATTTGCACATTATTAAAAACGATTGCTCCTTTAATAACTCCTGCAATTGTATTTCGCAAAGCATCAATAATATGAATTTTTAGTTCATTTTTGGGATAAATTAAGCTAACTTCTCTAGCAGGTTTTGGTTCTTTAAAGTGACGAAGTTTTGTTTGATCTTTTTCGCTTAAATTTAAAGTATGTAAATACGGTAAAAGAGTTGTCCCAAGTCCTTCATCAGCTAATTTTATTAAAGTTTCAAAACTACCACTTTCCAATTGAAAATGATTGTGTTCTAAATTTGAATTGTTTTTACACAAATTTAAGATACTATCTCTAAAACAATGTCCATCTTTTAATAATAAAATTTCATCTAGATTTAAGTCTTCTATTTCAATTTCTTTTTTATTAAAATTACTGTGATTTTCAGAAATGTAAGCAACAAAAGGTTCATAATACAAAACAATTTCTTTTATCTTATCATCTGATAAAGGAGTTGATGCAATTGCAGCATCTAAATGACCATTTTTTAATTTAAAGATGATGTCTTCTGTATTTAACTCTTCAATTAGTAATTTAACTTTTGGATATTTTTTAATAAAATTATTCAAAAACATTGGTAAAAGAGTTGGAGTTACTGTTGGAATAATTCCCAATCTAAATTCTCCTCCAATAAATCCTTTTTGTTGATCTACAATATCCTGAATCCGATCAGCTTCAATAACAATATTCTTTGCTTGATTGACTATTTTTTGTCCAATTTCAGTTAATTGAATTGGCTTTTTGGTGCGATCAAAAATTTGAATTCCCAATTCTTCTTCTACTTTTTGAATTTGCATGCTTAAAGTAGGTTGTGTAACAAAACATTTTTCGGCTGCTAAAGTGAAGTTTTTATATTCGGCAACAGCCAAAACATAATGTAATTGTGTAATTGTCATTGTATAGTAATTTCTGATGTAAATATAAAAATAAATCAATTTAAGTTATGATGTTTTTTGTCATTTTTTTAATTGTAGTTAATAAAATTTTGAAAAGTTAAATAAATTTATATTTTTGAATTTAATTTTATTTCCATTTTATTTACTATATATTTGGTTCATTAAAATTAAAATAAGTGATTAATAAAATTAATTTAATGTCAACTTTTAAATCTGATTTCGCCTCAGGTTTAGTAGTTTTTTTAGTTGCACTACCTTTGTGTTTAGGAATCGCTTTAGCCTCAGGTGCACCACTTTTTTCTGGAATTATTTCGGGTGTAATTGGAGGTATTGTTGTTGGGTTTTTAAGTAATTCTCATCTAAGTGTTTCAGGTCCAGCCGCTGGTTTAACCGCAATAGTTTTAACTGCAATTACTGATTTGGGAGCTTTTGATAGTTTTTTATTAGCTGTTTTTATTGCTGGATTAATTCAGTTGATTCTAGGTTTTTTAAAGGCTGGATCTATTTCAAATTTTTTTCCTACTAATGTTATTGAGGGAATGTTAGCGGGTATTGGAGTTATAATAATCTTGAAACAAATTCCTCATGCATTTGGTTATGACAAAGATTTCGAAGGTGATGAATCATTTCTTCAAATTGATGGTCAAAATACTTTTTCTGAATTATTTCAAGTTTTAAATCACATACAATTAGGGTCTATATTTATCACATTCATTTCCTTAGTTATTATGATTTCGTGGACAAAATTTGATTTTTTAAAGAAAATAAAATTAGTTCCTTCTGCATTAATAGCAGTTATAATAAGTATTGTTTTAAATGAATATTTTATACTTACAGAAAGCTCATTGATGATTTCAAAAAATCATTTGGTCAGTTTACCAGTCCCTAAAAATTTCGAAGAATTTAGTAACATTATTATAACACCAAATTTCTCTGCCATATCCAATTCTAAAGTTTGGATTGTAGCTGGAACTATAGCTGTTGTAGCTTCTATTGAAACTTTACTTTGCATTGAAGCTGCTGATAGAATGGACAAGCAAAAACGATATACTGATACTAATGTTGAATTAAAAGCGCAAGGATTTGGCAATATTTTAAGTTCACTTATTGGTGGATTGCCTATGACATCAGTTGTTGTAAGAACTTCTGCAAATAGTGCTGCAGGTGCTAAATCAAAAATGTCTAGCATACTCCACGGATTTCTATTATTAATTAGCGTTATGTTAATTCCAACACTATTAAATAAAATTCCTTTAGCCACATTGGCAGCCATTTTATTATTAGTTGGATATAAATTAGCTAATCCTAAATTAGTTAAACACTTTTGGATAAAAGATAAAATATTTCAATTTATTCCATTTATTATAACATTTTTAGCTGTTGTTTTCACTGATTTACTGAGAGGAGTATTCTTGGGTATGATAATAAATGTCATTTTTATTTTAATAGGAAATTCAAAAAGAGCCTACATTTTTAGAAAAGAAGATTATAAAGATGGCGATATTATTCATATTGATTTAGCACAAGAAGTATCATTTTTAAATAAAGCAGCATTAAAGAAAACGTTAAATGACTTACCTGCAAACTCTAAAGTTGTAATTAATGCAAAAGATACCGTTTATATAGCTCATGATATTTTAGATTTAATAAATGAATTTAAAAAGATTAAATCAAAAGATTTAAAGATCAATGTTAAATTAGTAGGTTTTAAAGAGTCATATCAATTAGAGAATAGCGATGGTTATCGCAACACAGTTACAATTGAACATAAATATAATGTCATGAAACGTAAAATGGAAGTTTTAGAAAAGAAAGACATACACTTTGAATAATTAATTATAAAATAGAAACTATGAGTGCAGAATTTTACAAAAAAATATTGGAAAATAATAAAAAATGGGTAGAATCACAATTAGCTTTAGATAATGAATATTTTAAAGATTTAGCAAAAGGGCAACAACCACCATTATTATGGATAGGATGTTCCGACAGTCGTGTGCCTGCAAATGAAATTATTGGTGCCAAACCAGGTGAGGTTTTTGTACACAGAAATATTGCTAATATGGTAATTCATAGCGATATGAATATGTTAAGTGTTCTTGATTATGCTGTAAATGTTTTAAAAGTAAAACATGTTATTGTTTGCGGTCATTATGGATGTGGTGGAGTTAAAGCAGCTATGGGAAATCAGTCTATCGGATTAATCGATAATTGGATTCGTCATATTAAAGATGTTTATCGTCTACACGAAGATTATTTAAACTCTTTTCAAGATGAAGACGAACGGTTTAATAAATTTGTTGAAGTTAATGCACAAGAACAAGTATTTGATTTGGCTAAAACATCTATTGTACAAGGAGCATGGAGAAGTGGTCAAGATTTAACATTGCACGGATGGACTTATGGATTAAACTCGGGTTATGTAACAGATTTGGGTGTAAATATGAGTTCAAATTCTGAACTTGATGAAGTTTATCGTTTAAAGTTTTCGAGTTAAATAATTTCCTTTTTATTACTGTTTTTTAATTTAACAAAAAAACTGTAAAGATTTCTCATTTACAGTCTTTTCTAAAACCAAATTTAAGAGTACTAATTCAAAGCCTAATTATATCAAAGCTTATTTAAATTGGTTTATTTTTATGATGATATTATTATTGATAGGTAAATTGGCATTCCAAGTGTTATATTAAAAGGAAAAGTAACAGCTAAAGCCATTGGTAAAAATAAACCCGGATTCGCTTTTGGTGCTACAATTTTCATGGCTGCGGGAACAGCGATATAAGACGCACTAGCAGCTAGTGTTGCAAAAATAAATCTATTTCCAATTTCATTAGTAACGAATTGACTTAAAAACGCGACTATCGTACCATTCATTAATGGAATTAAAACAGCAAAAATTATTGGAAACCAACCACTTTTGAAAAAGACATCTAATTTTTTACCACTTATAATTCCCATATCCAATAAGAAAATAGCAAGAAATCCTTTAAATAAATCGGTTGTAAATGGTTTAATACCCATTGCTTGTTGATCACTTGCAAGGTAACCAATAACCAAACTACCTAGAATTAATAGAACACTTCCATTTGTAAACGAATGTTTAATAACCGAATTTATTTTAGTAGCATTTGACTCTTTTTTTGCGTATAAGCGCATTAAAATAACACCAATAATAATAGCTGGAGCTTCCATTAAAGCCATAATTGCTACCATATGGCCACTAAAAGTATATTTCTGTATTTCTAAAAAAGCTGCAGCCGTTACAAAAGTAACAGCACTTACAGAACCATATGCTGCTGCTATAGCTCCCGAATTTTCTATGCTAAATTTTCTTTTTAATATAAAAAAGCAATATATTGGAATAACAATGGCAATAAAAACACCGAATAAAACAGACCATATTATTTCAAAACTAAAGTGACTATGAGCTAATTCTTGACCTCCTTTAAATCCAATTGAAAACAATAAATAAAGCGAAATAAATTTAGAAGAGTTTGGCGGAATTTCTAAATCACTTTTTAATCGCGTAGCTATAATTCCTAGGAGAAAAAATAATAGTGCTGGATTGGTTAAATTATCTAAGAGTAAATTTATATTCATAATTATTTTTTAGTAGCTCGTTCTAATCGATCGTTAATAGATTTTCCTAAGTCAACATCCGGAAATCGTTGTGCAATTATTACATCTAAGTTTAATTTGTCTAATCGGTGCATTGCAGCATATAAATTGGATGTAGCTTCTTTTAAATTACTGTTTTCAGATAGAATTTCTTGATATAAATCAGGAACATTTTGTATCTTTTTATCAAAAAGAAGCACCCCAATTTTTTTATTAGGAAATTCTTTTACAAAATGCGCTACATCTTCCTTTAAATAAGTAGTTGTTTTTGGCGCATAATGTCGAGATAACATTCCTGGTGCATCTGGAGTATTGTCTTTTTTATTTTTTATTTGAACTTTTCCAATAACTTTTTCTATTTCTTCAACAGCTATTGAACCTAAACGAAATACTACTGGCTCATTATTTTCAAATCCAATTATTGTAGATTCAATTCCATTTTCACATTCACCTCCATCCAAAACCATTGCTAAAGTATCAGTAAAATAATCTGCCACATGAGAAGCTTTTGTAGGACTTATTGAACCAAATGGATTAGCACTTGGCGCAGCTAACGGAAAATCTAAACTTTCTAAAAGAGCTAGTGTTGTTGGGTGATTTGGTATTCGAATGGCAACAGAATCTTTTCCAGCAGTTACCAAATCAGGAACTATATCTTGTTTTTTTAAAACTAACGTTAAAGAACCTGGCCAAAATGCTTCCGCTAGTAAAATTGCTTTTTTTGGAATATCCTTGGCTAATTCATCTAATTGTTTTATCGATTTGATGTGAACTATCAATGGATTAAAAAAGGGTCTGTTTTTAACTTTAAAAATGCTTTTTATAGCTTCTTCATTATAAATATTTCCAGCTAATCCATAAACAGTTTCTGTTGGAATAGCAATAAGCTGATTTTGATTTAATAACGCAACTGCTTTTGAAATATCTTTTGAGATTTGAATCATTGATTATGGATTACAGAAGTCACAATACATCGGATCTTCTTTTGTTTTATTGTGTGGATGTATTTTTTCTGAAGAGTGATTACACTTTTTACATGTATATATAAAACTTAATGTGGAGCGTGTTGGATAATTACACCATTCACAAGGCAAACCTTGTTTAACTTCGGATACTGTAAATCCTGGTGCTTGGCATTCTGGACATAAAGACAAAATGGTATCAACTAGTTTTTCGGTTGCTATTTTTATGACCTGCATGCGTGTTGGATTGAATAAAGCACGCATATCAGTTTCTACATATGCAGTTCCATATTCGTTTACTATTGACCTAAAATTTTCTAACAATTGGTTTTCATCAGTTATTCCTTTTATTACTTTAGAAAAATTATTTTCGGATGATTTTAAAATTAATGCATGAGATGGAAAATTAACTTTCTTTGCAAATTCAAGTAATTCGATTTCGTTTGTAATTTCACTTCCATTAAAATTAGTGTCGGTACTAAGCTCTCTGGCAATGATTTCAATATCGTTTTTAGTATCCATAAAAATTAAAACTTCATCATCTGCATGACCAAAAAAAATAGTTGGATGTGCACCAAACGATCCTTCGCTAGCAATTGCTAAATCGCAATTCATCTCTTTCATAGCAAGAAAACATTTTTCTCGAAGAGTCGTTAGCACATCTTTTTTTCGTTCTATTTCACCAGTAAAAGTACCCAATAAATCAGTATCTAATTCTAAAGGAATGCAACATTGCACTTTTAGCTTTTCTTCTAAAATAGGATAAATAACAGCTTCTTTTTTATGTTTTGTGGCAATCACAAGTTTTCTGTCTTGGAATAAATTCACAATAGAATGATGTTTTTAAATAAACTATTTAACTAAAGTTGGTTCTTTAATTAATTCTAGACTTACATTACTTTTTATTCTAAAACTAAATCCTTCAGATTGCGCTAATTTGGTTAATTCAGCTATTTCATCACGTGTTGATGTTAACTCTTCAATTCTCCTTTTTGAAGCATTACTGTCTTGATTAAATCGAATATGATTGCTAAAGGCAAATAAATTATGAAAATCAATCTTATTATTAATTAAAGACATTAATACTTTTTGAGTTTCTTCTGCTGTGAATTCTCCATCAATTAATTTAAAATTTGTAGTATTTTCCATTTTTAAAGATTTATAGTGCTATTAATAATTATGTTTTCCGAATTTTTATTGATATAATCTCTTGATATTGAGAGATCATTTTGTAATGCTTTTATTTTTCGTTCTCTCATTTTTATATCTTCTTCGTTATGACTTTCCTTAATTTTATTTTCATGATACTTAATTTTTACCTGTACCATTTCTGTAATTATGCCTATAGCTTCTAGTGCATTAAACTGTCCATTAATTAATTGTATCTCCATATTGTTATTGTCCTTGACCTAATGAAAAGCCTGGTTTACCATTAAATTCGTATAAGTTTTCTGTTTTGATGGTGTCAATTTCATTTTCTATTGCGTTAGATAAGAGTCCGATAATATTTTTTTTATCAATTCCATTACCATTTGCAGGCTTAAATCGACAACGCCAGTGATCCGTACAAAAAGTTTCGCTAAATCCATCAGGCCAAACTTTTATTCCTCTATTGGTAATCATTGATAACTTTACATTATCATTATTCAATTTCTGAATTTTTTCTGCCAATTCATTTGGATTAGTTCCATTCCAATGAACAAAAATATCTACACCTACTAATTCTTTTTTAGCTGCTGGTTTTTTAATGTATTTAGGTAAGTTTAGTGCTACTTCTTTTGCATAAGAAACCTCTCTTAATAAAGAAGGCTTCTGGCCTAAGTTTGAAATTACTGCTTCAGCAAATTCTTTTGTTCCAACTTTTTGTTTGCTTATTCCTTCTTTAAAAATATCATAAGTATGAATTCCGTCTTCGATAGTTTTTAGCCAAGCATTCTGAACTTTCTCAGCTATTTCTGTTTGACCAATGTGGTTTAACATCATAACAGCACCTTCTAATAAGCCTGAAGGATTGGCTAAATTTTGACCTGCTCTACGAGGAGCTGAACCATGAATCGCTTCAAACATAGCACATTCTTCTCCAATATTTGCCGAACCTGCCAAACCAACAGAACCTGCAATTTGAGCCGCTATATCAGATAATACATCACCATATAAATTAAGTGTTACAATAACATCAAAAATTTCTGGTGTATCAGCCATCTTTGCTGCACCGATATCAATAATCCAGTGTTCGTTTTCAATTTCAGGATATTCGACTGCAATTTCATCAAACACTTGGTGGAATAAACCATCCGATTGTTTCATGATGTTGTCTTTTGTAAAACAAGTTACTTTTTTTCTGCCATATACTTTAGCATATTCAAAAGCATATCGCACAATTTTTTCACATCCAGGACGACTAATAATTTTTATACATTGTACTACTTCATCTGTTTGTTGGTGTTCAATTCCAGCATACAAATCTTCTTCATTTTCTCTTACAATTACAATATCCATTTTAGGATGTTTGGTTTCCACAAAAGGATGCAAACTCATGCAAGGACGAACGTTTGAATACAATCCAAGAAATTTTCGTGTTGTAACATTTAAACTTTTATAACCACCACCTTGAGGTGTAGTTATAGGTGCCTTTAGAAAAATTTTATTTCTTCGGATTATATCCCAGGACTCAGAAGCAATTCCAGAAGTATTTCCTGAAAGATATACTTTTTCACCAACTTCTATTTCATCAATTTCAATTTTTGCTCCTGCAGCTTTAATTATTTCAAGCGTAGCATCCATTATTTCTGGACCAATCCCGTCACCTTTTGCAACTGTTATTCTAGTCATGATTAAATGTTTAATATTATCAAGGCAAATTTCTGTTTTATTATTCATAAATTTTTATTTATATTTTTAATAATATATATAAATAAATTTTATGAATTATATCCTATATTAATTGCTAAATTTTCAGATTAATTTGAAATTTAATTAATAAAAATTGTTGGAATAAGAGTATTGTAACCGATTTTGGGAATGAAATTAATCTTCTAAATTTTCATTAAAAGAAGAAGGTAATAATTGCGGAATAAATTTTATTAAAATTGGCAATAACAATCCGCCACCCGGAATTAAAAAGATGGTTAAAGACGGAATAGTTTTGCAAATATCTAGCAATTGTTTTTTTACTTTCTTTTTTTCCTCAGGACTCAAATCTTTGTTTGTTGACTTGGCTAAAAGGTGCATTAATTCTTTACTTTGAGAAATTTCTTTTGTCAAACGTTTTTTATTTCTTTTAATTAAGACTTGAACTCCACTTGAAGTTTGATCATAAAAATGTTTTACCGGATTGGAGTAATTAAAATACTGGATATTTTTTTTGTGATTTTTAATAAATTGATTCGTTGCAGTAATACTTTCAGATACAAATTTTTCAGAAATTTTTAAGTGTTTACCGAGTTTATTCAAAAAATATACTTCATCGTTTTCAACAATAGCATCGTTATACATAGTAAGAACCGCTAAATCAAGAAAATAAAATTTTTCTAAGTCATCTTTAAAATTATCTAATGGTAAATTTTCTAATTGTTTAATATTTATTTTAGAAAATTTGGTATAACGTACCGAAGCCTCAAATAATTTGATAAGCAAATCATCATTAGACGATTTATTAATTTTGACTTGAAGTGATAAAGAAACAATACTCATTATCATTTCTTCAATGCGTTTTACATATTTTTCTGGAATTTCACCTTCAGCTAAAAAAAGTTTAAAGGCTAAAATATCAACAAACAACAAAGCATTTGTAACAATATTTGAAAAGTTCTTACTGATAATATCTTTATTTGTTTGTACTCGATCATCAAGTAAACGCTCTAATTTGATGTTTTTTGATGAACTTATTAGAGTTCTCAAAAAATCAGACCCTTTAGGATTTATTTGTTTGTAAAATTCTAATGTTTTGGCTACAAATATTTTAGAATCAGTTTCTTTAGTAACATATTGAAAGGTAGAATATAAATTGTCTAAAAGAGCTATTTTTGAAATTTCATCAGGTTTTAGTTCCTCAGAATTTTCAAATTTTAAAACAACATGTCCATAAATAAAACCAGTTTCTCTAATTTTTTTATAGAATGATAAGCTACTGGTAAAAACTCGTGATTCCGAATTATTTTCAACAGTAAAAAACTTATCAATCCAACCAGAAGTAGATGGGTTTATCATAGCTCAATTTTGAATTGCAAAGCTAAGTATAATTATAGAAGTTAAAATAATGATGTTGCTTTATCTTCCAACTAAAATTTTATTTTATAATTGCCGAACACGCAACTCTAGCACCAGCATTTCCTGTTGGTTGTGTCGTAAAATCGTCGGGTTTGTCGTGTACAATTAATCCTTTTCCTAAAATGTCTTTAGTTTCATCGCCGCAACCAATGCACCATTCGTTTGTTTTAAAAGAAATAGTTCCATTTCCTTTTTCATCAGCAGTAAAATTACCAATATCGCCTTTATGGTATTCGCCAACATTCCATTTTCCGTGTTTTTTAAATGTAGGATTCCAATGTCCACCAGCAGATGTTGCATCACCAGCAGAACAATCGGCTTTTTCATGAATGTGGATTGCGTGAATTCCAGGTTTTAATCCAGATATTTTTGCTTCAAAAGTGACCATTTCATTCTTTTCAGAAAACGTGGCAGTTCCAGTAACAGTAGTATTACTTTTTGGTTCTAAAGAAATTGTTAATGCATTTACTTTGGATGAAGAATTGGATTTACAGCTTAAAATAAATCCGATAGCCAAAAACGAAATAGCGATTATTTTTTTCATGATATTTAAATTTAATCAAAGTTACAGATTTTAAAAGGCTTTACAGGTTTATGATGTTAAATTATTTTCCATCTTTATCTACCACAATTCGTTTTTCTCTATTGGCAATTTCCCACGTAATAGCAAATGCCAATTGCGTTCGTTTTGTTAAAGCATCAAATTCAATTTTATCAACTTCATCAGTAGCTTGATGATAATCTTCGTGAACGCCACTAAATAAAAATACAGAAGGAATTCCGTTTTTAGCAAAATTGTAATGATCAGAGCGATAGTAAAATCGATTTGGATCTTTTCGGTCGTTAAATTTATAATCCAAATTGGTGTTGATGTATTTTTTATTCACCTCTTCACAAATTTTATATAAGTCGGTTGAAAGATAATCAGAACCAATTAAATAGATATAATCATTGGTGTTTTTATGTAAATCATCTCTACGTCCAATCATATCTATATTAACATCTGCAACTGTATTTTTTAGTGGAAATAATGGGTTTTCAGAATAAAATCTTGAACCATGCAAACCATGTTCTTCTCCAGTTACATGAAGAATTAAAATGGATCTTTTTGGGCCATTTCCTTCGTTTTTAGCAATTTGAAATGCCTGAGCTATTTCCAGTAATCCAACTGTTCCAGAACCATCGTCATCAGCACCATTATAAATTTCACCTTTACTGATTCCGATATGATCATAATGAGCCGAAAGAACTACAATTTCTTCAGGATGTTCACTGCCTTCAATGAACGCCCATATATTTTCAGAATCAGGTAAGTTTTCATTGTCTTGTGCATTTAAATAAGCCGCAGGTACAGCTTGATAATAGTTAGTGGCTCCTTTTGGGAAAGAAATATTATTTTTTTGATATTGTCTTATCATATATTGACCTGCTTTTTTCTGACCTTGACTACCAGTTTCTCGACCTTCCATTTCATCAGAAGCGACAATGGTTAGATGGGTTTTTAATTCATCAGATGTAATAGAACTAATGTATTTTTTAATATCAACTGTTGATGATACACTTTTGGTGGTTGTGCAACTGTTTAATAATAAAGCAAATAATAAAACAGGAATAAATTTTTTCATAATTTAAATTAATGAAGATTAATAAAGGTGTAAAAAGAAAAACATAATAATACAATAAAAATTAATAGCATGTTAATAAAAAACATAGTTGCGCTTTTTAGAAAAGATATAAATCGGGTTTCACCATAAAATCGATGATGTGCAGGAAAGAAATAGTAAAACATCCAAATAGAGGAAATGACAGTAAATATTTTTGAAACAATATTGATACTTCCATTATCAATTAAATTTATTAGACCATTGAATAGATGTTGAATTAAAAAAATAAGCAAAATGAAAGAAAAATAATGTAATGTAAAAATGCCATGATCAAAATAATACCATCTTTTTTTATTGTGAAAAAGCCATAAAACTAGTGCAAAAAGTGGCATATATATGAATAATGCTTTTGGAAGATTATTGATAAAAGATTCTAAAAATTTTTCTTTTATTTCTTCTGATGTAAATTTTTCATTTAAAGGAATTGTTTTTTTATTCAACCAATATTCAAGATCATTTATTTCATCGGGATTTACTTTTCTAATCGAATCCATTTTTTCTACAGAATCATATCCAAAGTTTAATGAATTGTCATTATTTTTATTTTTTTTAGCAATCTCGATGAATTTTTTAATAGAATCAGCTTCTCTAGAACCTAGAACACCTTGTTTTTTGAGCTCATCAATTTTTAATTCTTCTTTGCTGATGGTTTGTTTGGCAATAGAATCATTTTTTAGCGAATCAATTTTTCTTTCTTTTTCAACTTCTTCTTCATGATTATAAAATCCTTTTTTCGCTTCTTTTTTATCTCCGGTATCTATTTTTACGAAATCAGATTCTTTATTTGTTGGAATTACAGCAATCAAAAAGAAAGTCACTATACTGATAAAAATATACAACCGCACGGGAGCTAAATACGACAATCGTTTTCCCGAAAGGTATTCTTTGGTCAGCGAAGCAGGTTTGAATATTAAATTTCGGATGGTTTTCCAAAAGGCATTTTCATAGTGCGTTAAATCTTCAAAAAAATGGACAAACAAATGATGAAATGTTTTTCGAGTATTAGTGTTTTCTTGACCACAATTCGGACAAAAACGCTGATCAACAACATAATTGCAGTTTAAACAAGTTTTATCTTCCCGAATTGGATTTTTTGACATAAATAATCAAATAGTATTTCAGTGGTAAAGCTAATTAAATTTTTTTATTATTACTTTTGTTTGAGTTAATTACTATCAAAAAGTTTAGGAGATATGCAATCAGATGCTAGAACACCAGATCAATATATAGCAGAACTGCCAAATGACAGAAGGAAAGTCATCGAAAGGCTTCGAAAAGTTTCACGAGATAATTTACCTGAGGGTTTTAAAGAAGTAATGGGTTATGGAATGATGGGTTATGTTGTGCCACATGAACTATATCCAAATGGTTATCATTGTGACCCAAAACAACCATTGCCTTTTTACGGATTTGCCTCTCAAAAAAACTCTGTAAATATATACCACATGGCCGTTTATGCAGATAAAAAATTGAATGATTGGTTTGTTTCAGAGTTTCCAAAACACAGTAAAGCGAGATTAGATATGGGAAAAAGCTGCGTCAGATTTAAAAAACTAGATGATATTCCGTATGATTTAATTGGCAAATTGCTTTCAAAAGTAACAGTCGAGGATTGGATATCAATGTATGAAAATGCTTTTAAAAAATAATGGAGTTCACACAAATCATAGGATATATTTTAGCTGTTTTAGTCGGAATTACACTCGGTTTAATAGGTAGTGGTGGATCTATACTTTCTGTACCAATTTTGGTTTATGTAATTAATATTGAACCAGTTTTAGCAACAGCGTATTCATTGTTTATTGTTGGAATGACTGCTTTAGTTGGTGGAATACAAAAAGCTAAGCAAAAATTAGTTGATTTTAAGAAAGTGGTTTTATTTGGGATTCCAACTTTGATAGCTGTTTTTGTTACTAGAAGGTTTCTAGTTCCAGTCATTCCAGATATTATTTTTTCATTCGAAAACATCACTTTATATAAGTCGATTTTAATTATGCTTGTTTTTGCTTTTGCAATGATTTTTGCTTCCATCCGAATGATTAAGCCAATTCAAGAATCAGATTTAAATAATCATCAACCAATAAACTATTTGAAAATAATAGTAAATGGATTATTTATCGGATTAATTGCAGGTTTTGTTGGAGCAGGAGGTGGGTTTCTTATTATTCCGGCTTTACTATTTTTAGCAAAAACACCAATGAAAATTGCAGTTGGAACCTCACTTTTTATTGTCGCAATACAATCTTTAATTGGCTTTTTAGGCGATATTCGATCCGATCAAACAATCGATTGGCAATTTTTATTTGTGTTCACAAGTTTTTCTATTATTGGAATTTTTATTGGTAATAAACTTTCAAAAGTCGTTTCTAGTGATAAACTTAAAACAGGTTTTGGATGGTTTGTTTTAGCGCTGGGAATATATATTATTTTGAAAGAATTACTATAAAAAGTTTAAAGAAATAGCATTTACAGCGCAATTAGTTTTTAGAATTGATTATTTTTGTATTACAAATAATTTAAAATGAAAATACAGCAAATTTATACAGGATGTTTGGCACAAGGTGCTTATTATATTGAGAGTAACGGAGAAGTCGCTATTGTTGATCCACTTCGTGAAGTACAACCTTACATAGAGGAAGCCAAACAAAATAATTCAAAAATAAAATACATTTTTGAAACTCATTTTCATGCCGATTTTGTGAGTGGACATGTAACTTTAGCTGAAAAAACTGGTGCTCCAATTATTTTTGGACCCAATGCAAATCCGAGTTTTAAATCACATATTGCCAAAGATGGTGAAGTATTTCATCTAGGTGAAATTACGATTACTGTTTTATATACTCCAGGACATACTATGGAAAGTTCGTGTTATTTATTAAAAGATAAAAACGGAAAAGACCATGCCATTTTTAGTGGTGATACCTTGTTTTTAGGTGATGTTGGAAGACCCGATTTAGCTCAAAAAGCTGCTCACATGACTCAAGAGGAACTAGCAGGTTTATTATTTGAAAGTTTACGAACCAAAGTCATGCCTTTAGCTGATGATGTAATAGTTTATCCAGCTCATGGTGCAGGAAGTGCGTGTGGGAAAAATTTAAGTAAAGAAACTGTTGGTAGTATTGGAGATCAAAAAGCAACCAATTACGCGCTTCGTGTTGATATGACGAAAGAAGAATTTGTAAAAGAAGTTACCGATGGTTTATTGCCGCCACCAGCCTATTTTCCTATCAATGTAAAAATGAATAAAGAAGGTTACGGAAACGTAGAAGATATTATCACACAAGCCAAAGCCTATGATGCAAAAACTTTTGAATTCGTTGCCAATGAAACCGATGCTTTAATTTTGGATGTGCGTCATGAAGATGATTTTGTTAAAGGTCATATTCCTAGATCAATTTTTATTGGAATTCATGGCGGATTTGCTCCTTGGGTTGGTGCTTTAATTTTAGATAACAAACAATCCATTTTGCTTGTAACTCCAATTGGCAAAGAAGAAGAAACTATAAAACGTTTAGCTCGGGTTGGTTATGATGCCACATTAGGATACTTATCTGGAGGATTTGAAACGTGGAAAAATGCGGGTTTTGAAATTGATACCGTTAGTTCTGTTTCTGCTGATGAGCTCGAGAAAAAAATAGCAGAAAAGTCTATAGTTTTTGATGTCAGAAAACCAGGAGAATACATTTCAGAACATATTATAGATGTTCCTTCAGCTCCTTTAGATTTTATAAATAATCATTTAGCAGAATTTCCAAAAGAAGAAAATTTTTATTTGCATTGTGCTGGTGGATATCGTTCAGTTATAGCCGCTTCTATTTTAAAAGCTCGTGGTTATCATAATGTAATTAATGTTGAAGGTGGATTTAACGCAATAAAGAATACCGGAATTAAAACCACCAATTATGTTTGTCCAACCACGTTAAAATAGTTTTAATTAAAAACATTGTGTTAAATTTTGACAAGCAAAGAATTAAATATATATTTTTGAAATTATAAATAAATAACTATTATTAATTTAAATATAAAAAAAATGAAAAAAGTAGCGTCAATGTTAGCTGTAGTAGCATTTTTATTTTCTATGAATGTAAATGCACAAGAACCAAAACAAAAAAAGAATAAAGCGAAAACTGAAAAAGCATCTGCTACAACGGAAAAAAAATCGTGTACAGCAGGTGAAAAAAAAGGTGGATGTTGTTCAGCTAAAAAAACAGAAGAGAGTAAAGTGTAATTAATAGACTAAGTTATAAAAAAAGTGTTCAATTATTTGAACACTTTTTTTATTTAGTTTAATTTTAATACAAAGTTGGATTAAGTATTTTTTTTAAAAGTATAGATAATGAATCATTTACTGCATTATAATAAAATTAATAACTTTTTTACACCAATAGTGTTTGTAAAACAAAAAAAGGTTTCTATATTTGCACTCGCATTCACAAAATGAATGTATTTATTGGAGAAATGGCAGAGCGGTCGAATGCGGCAGTCTTGAAAACTGTTGACTGTAACAGGTCCGGGGGTTCGAATCCCTCTTTCTCCGCCAGTAGAAATACAAATGGTTACAAAACCCACTAAATTCAACGATTTAGTGGGTTTTTTCGTTTCTAGGATTATCAAATTATTCATTTAATCTCAAAGTTTTGGTGTCTTTCGAGGTGTCACTAAATTATAAAAATTTAAGTGACACCTCTTAAAGAAAATCACCAGTACAGCAAGGTGTTCAACAACATATTCAAAATATGTACATCTTGTTTGTAATTATTAGAAATTTTAAATTTAATAATAACTAAAAGGTTACCACTTATGAACACTACTGTATCCGTTCTCTTTTACATCAAGAGATCAAAAACCAACACTGAGGGCATTTGCCCTATTTATGCTAGAGTAACAATTCAAGCCAAACGATTTGAGTTTAGTGCTAATAAGTATGTAAATCCAGAGAAATGGTCATCAGAAGGCACTAAAGTTAAGGGTACTAATGAAGAAGCTAGAACAATAAATAGCCATCTGGATTATTTAAAAAATCAAGTTTTGGAAGCAGAAAAAAGATTGTTCAAAAAAGACATCAAAGTTACTTCCGAAAATTTGAAGAATGAATTGTTTGGGGCTACTGAAACTAAACGAATGCTAATCCCAATATTCCAAGACCACAATAATAAAATCAAAGAACTGGTTGGCAAAGAATATGCTCCAGGAACGTTAGAACGCTACAAAACATCTTTGAGCCATACAATTGAGTTCCTGCAATGGAAATACAAAGTTTCGGATATCGAGATAAACAAAATAGATCACGCTTTTGTAACCGATTATGAATTTTGGTTAAGAAGCGTTCGAAACTGTGCCAATAATACCGCAGTAAAGTACATCAAGAACTTTAGCAAAATAATCAAGCTTTGTCTGGCCAATGATTGGCTAGACAAAAATCCGTTTGCTAATTATAAATCTAAAGTTAAAGAAGTTGAGAGAGTTTATTTATCTGAAGAAGAAATTCAGAACATCATCAACAAAGATTTCAAAACAGAACGATTGTCTCTAGTGCGTGATATATTCCTTTTTAGCTGTTTTACAGGCTTGGCTTACATCGATGTCAAAAACCTAACAAAGTCGCATATAAGCATCGGCATTGATGGAGAGAAGTGGATATTTACCCACAGACAGAAAACCGAAACCGCTTCTAAAATTCCAATCCTTCCGGTAACGCAAATGATTATTGATAAATATGCTGAACATCCGCAAAGCATAAATCAAGATACGCTGCTTCCTATTTTAACTAATCAAAAGATGAACGCCTATCTCAAAGAAATAGCTGGCGTTTGCGAAATTGAAAAAGAATTAACCTTTCACATTGCTAGACATACATTTGCAACTACTGTTACACTTACTAATGGAGTTCCGATTGAAAGTGTAAGTAAAATGCTTGGTCATAAAAATTTAAGAACCACTCAACATTATGCAAAAGTTTTGGATAAAAAAGTAAGCGATGATATGATGATTTTGAGGGATAAGTTTGCAATAAATACAAAGTTATTAAACGCTAAATAGTTAACTTACAAAGTTGATAGATACCCTAACATAATTTCACTGTCCTTATTATACTTCTCTTTATATTCTGGAGAATTGGAAATCTATGTGATATTTCAAAAAATGATGACAAGTCCAAAATAATCGACGCCATATTATTAGCGCTAGTTACAATGTATAAATTTCACCGTAAATATATATCTAAGATACCTTTTTGTTAAAAAAATAGATTTCTAATTGTTTATTAAATTTATTTTCAGAGAAAATCAAAATAGAATTTAGTTAAAATGAGTAATTAACATTTAATGTTAATCCAGAACTTTCAGGAACAAATCGACAAACACCGCCAATACAAACCAATCCGCCACGTTGTCTACCATAACTCAATTGCACTCGTGTAGCACTTTTCGAATAAGTGGTTCCTAAACTGTAATAATTTATTTTTTTACTGCTGTCCGGATTTCCATAATTGTATAAATTGTTACTAAAAACAGACCATTGGCTATTAAAGTTGTATTCAATTAGTGCAGCAGCCCAGTTTTTAAAACTGGCATCTGCCCATTGGTGTTGCAGTTCTACCTTTACTGTTTTACTTCCCGAGAAGTTATAAAGATTATCCCAAACTAAAGTATTGCTGTTTACTTCTCCAAAAGTTTCTTCAACATATTTTGAGTTATAATATTGCTGTAAGTAAGTGACAATTGAAGTCCATTTTTTGGTGACATTCTTTCTGATTTCAATACTATAATCATTATAAAATTTTTGTCCAAATCCTAAAAAATCGGCTTGATATTTTCTTTCGTCTGCATTATATCTGCCTTTTAAACCTTGCCACAACGAAGTATTCAGTGCTAGGTTTAGTCCATTTTTACCACCAATACCACTACCTTTTTTGAAATTATAAAAAACATCAATTTGGCCACCAATTTCTCCAGCCTTATTTCCGCCAGGTTCAAATCGGATGTTGGGTTGCGATTGATAGACATAAATATTGGTTAAACTATAATCGAACTGTTTTGTAATTGAGGGGATGTAATTTAACAATCCTTGATTGAAACTATTTCGGGTTAATTTTCTTTCCGAATAGAATCCGAAGTTTTCTGTTCGTCGCAAATTGGCATTGATACCCAATCCTTTTTTCGCATAACTCAAATTAACTAATAGTGCGTCACCATCAAACTGATATTCAGGTCGAACGGATTCAAATTCTATCAAAGCATCTTTCGATTTGAAAACATATTCAAAATCAACATTGAAACCTTTTCTTTTAAAATAAGCCCTGCTAGAAATTAAATAGACATCTGATGGCACATCAATAGCCTTTTCATGTTTGTTAACATAGCTAAAGCCAACACCATAATTAGAAGATTTGCTTTTTAAAACAGTAGAAATTTTCAAATCTGTATTTACCCCAAAAATATTGCTGTCTGTCAAATCAGTGGCAAAACCATTTCGTTGTTTCCCGAATAGTGTTGTCAATTCTAAAGCTTTCCACGGTTTGTATTTAATTTTTCCACCCACTAACGAACTTTCAATGCCAAGTGGTTTGTCTTCCCAAGTTCTCAAAACAAGACCATTACCAAATTTTTCATAAAAATGTCCAACGGTAATATCGAGTGTATTTTTAGTATTGGAATAATTCAAATAATACGTTCCAAGTTGCGTTCCTTTGAATTTTGGCGAATAATTCAGTAACGCTTCACTTTCATAACTTTCCACTTGAATGCCTGTGCTAAAATTATGGTACCTGTAATCTAATTTCAAATAACTATTGGCACGAAGTCGCGCATCAGTTTCTATTGGTTCTAGTTTAATCTTTTCATCATCTATGTACCAAGCACCATAAGTTTCAAAACTTCCCGAAAGTTGAGAATAACTTGAAATTGTAAACAAGAAGAAACAAATAAGGAAGATAGAGTTTTTCATTTATTTTTGATTTTCTGCTATTACGTTTTCAATTTTCAATTCGTCTCCTTTTACAAAACCAGTTTTTTTGTAAATTATTTTCCCGTTTTTCACGACAATGAGATACGGAATAGAATTAATATTCAGTTTTCTTTTAAGGTCTTGATTACTATCTAATAAAACAGAAAACGACCAACCTTTTCCAGCAACTAATGTGGGTACCTTTTTAGCAGTACGATCATCATCAATGGAAATGGCGTACATATCAAATTGGTATTTTTCTTTCCAAATATCTATTTGGTCATTTAGTGCAGCTAGTTCTGTTAAACAAGGAATACACCACGTAGCCCAAAACGCTAGCACTATAGGTTTATCCGTTTGTTGTGTAATAATTTCAGACGATATGCTTTCGCCATCAACAGTTTCTAGTGTTGTAATTGGAATTTCTTGTCCATAATTTTTTATAGAAAAGAGTAATAAGATAAACAGTATTTTTTTCATAATAAGTGGTGTTTTATATTTTTTCAAAAGTATTTTCAAAATTTTGATTCAAATGTCAATTAGATGACAATTGCTTGAAAATATGTCATTTACTTTTACACCATCAAAAAAAATAAACTATTAATCTCAAAAAAAATCTTATGAAAAAAAATTTAAAATTAAAATCGTCATTCCTATTATTGATACTATCGATAGTATTTGTAGGATGCACAAAAACCGAAAGCGATTTTGAAGATGAACAAACAGTAACATCGATTACTTTAACAGCAAATCGAACAAACCTAATTGCTGGAGGTGATGTTAGTTTTACCGCAACTTCAAACCTGTTGACGAATCTAACGGCACAAACTGTCATTTATGTTAATGATGTTGCCATTACTTCAAACACCCATACTTTTCAACAAGCGGGAAGTTATTCGGTAAAAGCGGTGTATCAAAATATAACTAGTAATACCATTCTAATCACTGTAGAAAATCCTAATGTAGCGACTAGTCAGTTTGTAAATCGTGTTTTAGTTGAAGAATATTCAGGGACTTGGTGCGGAAATTGTCCGAGAATACTCTACGGGACAGAATTATTAAAACAACAAACAAGTAATGCTGTTTCGGTACAAATTCATTTATTTGGCAATGATCCTTTTATTGCCGCTGTTGGAAATACAATAGCTACTGAGCAAGGAGTTAGCGGTGTACCAACTGGAAGAATAAACAGAACAATCAATTGGGATGGACCACAGTATCAAAATGTGAATCAAGTTATTAATGAAATTGACTCTAGTTCATCCGTTGGATTAGCAATCAATTCAACGTTAAACGCAGGTACTATCAACGTAAATGTACTTTTAGGATATGCTAATACTGCTTTACAAACCAAATTAATAGTTTATATAGTTGAAGACAATTTGTTTCATACACAAGCTAATTATTCTTCTAACTTATATGGAGGTTTGAGTTCTATTCCAAATTTTGAATATGATGGCGTCTTGAGATCAGTAATCACTTCAACAACTGGAGAAGCGATTTCAGTAAATGGCAATCAAGTCACTAGAAATTATAGTGTAAATATGCCATCAAATGTTTCAAATTCAACTAATGCTAAAATAGTTGCCTTTTTAATTGATGCTACTACTAATGCTGTTTTAAATGTAAGACAAGCCAATATCGGTCAATCTCAACTTTTAGAAACGCTTTAGTTTTTTGTTCATGTTGTTTTGTTTTTAAAATCCCATTTCGGTGGGATTTTTTTATTTAATATTTTAAAGAAATTTAAGTTAAACAAATAAAGCTATTGACTTTCTATTATATCAATATTTTTTGGGTACTCATTATTTTTAATTAATGAATTAGAAGAAAAAGTTGTTATGTAGTTTGGGCGTAAAAAAATTATTTTTAATGATATTTCGAAATTAAACTAAACCACTTTGTTATAATTTATAAAATAAAACTCGTTTTGTAAATTACACGACATTTCCCTTCTATTCATCACGATACATTTGCTTTATAAAAATGTAATAAAAATGAAAAATACCCTTCAAAACACCGTAGTTTATGCTGCCGGAATTATTGTAGTACTTTTAATTTCGAGCTTTACGGTAAAACAAGTAATTCAGGCAAAAGAGGCAAAACCTATTACTTCAGGTTTTGTAGTTCTTGAATTATTTACTTCACAAGGCTGCAGCAGTTGTCCACCTGCAGATGCTGTGCTTGCCAAATATGCTTTACAAAACAATCCAAATATAATTCCGTTAGCATTTCATGTAGATTATTGGAATCGACTTGGTTGGAAGGATCCGTTTAGTAAAGCTCAATTTTCCGAAAGACAACAAAATTACGCCAATATGATGAACGCACAAGGAAATTATACGCCACAATTGATCATTAACGGAAAACATGAGTTGGTTGGAAGTAGAGAAAGTGAAATTAAAGATATTGTTGCGGAGGAATTAGCCATTAAAAAGCAAAATACTATTTCAATAAAGAAGGCAACATTAAATAATAATCAAGTTAATGTTGAGTATGATTTTGATGGCGCAGCGCAAAACACAGTCATTAATCTAGCATTAGTGAAGAAAGAGGAATTTACCAGTATCAAAAGAGGAGAAAACAAGGGATTAAGACAAACCAGCTACAACATTGTTTTCGATTTTAAAACAGTATCTAGTGCAAGCAATGGTGAAAGTTTTGAATTCAAAAAAGAATGGCAATCTTCTGATTATATTGTAGTTGTGTATCTTCAAAACAACAAAACAGGTAAAGTTTTAGCTGCTTCAAAATCTGAAATAAAATAGTATTATGGAAAATCAATTTAGAAATAAAAAAATTCTTGTTACTGCTGGCCCAACTAGAGAATATTTAGATCCCGTTCGCTTTATCTCAAATGAAAGTAGTGGTAAAATGGGTTATGCTATCGCAGAAGCTTTAAATCAAATGGGAGTCGATGTAATTTTAGTGAGTGGTCCGGTTTCAATTACCACCACTTTTCCAAAGCATAAAATCATAAATGTGATCAGCGGAAAAGAAATGTATGATACTTGTCAAAAATATTTTAAAACCATTGACATTGCTATTTTTTGCGCAGCAGTTGCCGATTATACCCCAAAAGTAACATCTGATATTAAAATTAAAAAAATTGAAAATGAAACCACTTTAGAACTTCAAAAGAATGTCGATATCGCTTATGAATTTGGAAAAATAAAACGCCACAATCAAAAATCAATTGGTTTTGCATTAGAAACCAATAACATTCATGAAAACGCAATTGGCAAACTCAAAAAGAAAAATTTTGATTTGGTTGTAATGAATTCACCAAATGTAAATGAAGGTTTTGGTTATGATACTAATAAAATTTCGATTGTCGATAAAGATTTAGAATTGTATGCTTTTCAATTGAAAGATAAGAAAGAAGTTGCGTTAGATATTATAGATTTCATCAAAAGTAGTTACAAAGCAGAAAAAAAAGAGCGAAATTTTTTGGTAAATAATTTAGCTTGATTGGTCTTTAGAAAGCACATTTGCTTGTGAATGCAGATGTTCTTTCCTATTTACTTAATAAATTGAAACCTTATGAGAGTAGAAATTACTTTAAAATTCTTTATGAACTGCATAGTTTTAGTTCCTTTCATTTTATCAGCACAAAACATTGTAAAAGAGTTTTCTTCTACTAATTTCAAAATAGAACAACTAAAAGAAATCAAGAATGAATTTGGCACTAACAAAATTATACCTAAAGTTTATGAAAAACAAATTCTAATAGCGCTGTCTTATTTTCCGGAACTTAAAAATACTTCAATTGAATTTCGATTAAAAAAAACCAATACACCGCTTTCTTCTAAACCAAAACTTTTTGGATTATTGCAATCGGCAAAAAACCGAAAATACATTGTAACCATTAGTGAAGCAACAAATTCTAGATTGAAACCCATATTGTTCAAAAACTTAAATTTTAATGCTCAAGTTGGAGTTTTAGGGCACGAACTTTCTCATGTTTCTGATTATATGACAAAAGGTTTTGCTAAAATGAGTAACCTGTTGTTGATTGAAATTTTTTCTAAAAAACAAGTAGATAAATTTGAAACTAGGATAGATTATATATGCATTAATCATGGTTTAGGTTATCAGTTATTAGATTGGAGTAAATCGGTTAGGCAAAATTTAAAAATTGATTATTGGCGTGGAGCTGATAATGTAAACTATAATAATAAAAAAGAACGCTATCTGAATCCGGAAACTATTGTCAAAACAATAGAAAGCCTTTCCATTTATAACCAATTGAATAATAGGACAATAAATACTTCAAATTAATAAATAAATGAATACAATGTAATAATGCACTTATTTCATTAAAATTGCTATTTTTACATAAAAAAGTATGTCTGAAGAATTAAAATATTGGTACTTACGTGATCATAAATTGTTTAGAGCTTTAACATTTACACAAATTAAACAGTTGTGCATTATTGTCAAATATAAAAATGCAAAAAAAGGGGATGTTATTTATTTTTCCTCATCTGAATTACCAAGGATATTTTTGCTAAAAAAAGGACAAATAAAAATTGTGGCAATTGATGAAGATGGGAACGAAACTATTAAAGACATTATTCAAAAAGGAGATTTGTTTGGTGAATTGTCATTAGAGAATGATATTAATTCAAATGAATATGCAAAAGCTTTAACTGAGGATGTTAGTATTTGTAGTTTTCTAATGTCGGATTTTGAAAATTTGTTGTTACAATACCCAAATTTAGCATTGTCTTATACAAAATTTGTAGGATTAAAATTAAAAAACATAAAAAATAATTACTCTAATTTGGTTTCAAAAGATGCCAAAACAAGACTTGTAAACTTTCTCAAAAATTGGGCATTAAAAGACGGAAAATTAGAGGGTAAAAAAATGATTATTGAAAATTATTTAACCCAAAATGACATCGCCCAAATTATATGCACTTCTAGGCAAACTACTACGGTTTTATTGAAAGAATTGGAAGAGGAGGGGACTATTTATTACGACAGAAAAAAAATTATATTTGATGATATTTCAGTACTATAACAGCATATTTTAATGTAAAATACCGCATTCATAATTTGATTCTACTGAATAGGATAATCTTTTAATACTGGCTTTAGGATTAATATACAGTAAATTCCAATTATCAATTTTTTGTACTTTTCCTCTTATTTCAATAGGTTCTGCTACTGCAAATAAAATAGCATTATTTACTTTTTTTCCATCATTTCCAATTAAAATATAATAGCTTTTTGCTTTGCTATTTTCAGTAATAAAAGCAGGCATAATTCCTCCTTTGATACAATTAATAGCGCAAGATCGATGTGGTTTTCCTTCGCCAGGATTCATAACGCCTAAATAGCATTTTGGATCAATAATTTGCCCTTTCATTATAGTGTCTTTTGGTTTTCCAAACACTAAAGGTGTTATAGAAGCATTGAATTTAATCTTTTTAATATTATTCTTTTTATTCATTAACTCCATTGCAACTTGACCATCGCGTTCGATAATTTTAGCTTGAATTTGTACAAATACCCTTTTTTCATTTGGATATTGAGATAAAAATGCTTGAACCGATTCGTCAGAACCAAACTTCCCTTCATTTACTAGTGGATACAGCACTACTTTAGGATTTCTATTTTTATCCATTTCTAAAACTCGTAACATTGGAAATGGTTTTAATAAAAGCTCTCCTTCAAATGAAAGTGTTTTATAATAATCATAAGAACTAAATCTAATTTTATTGGTTGAATTACTAATTATAACAACAACTAAAATGCTTACTATAAACAAAGACGGTACAAAAAAACGTAATGTTTTTTGATAAGATTTTGGGATAATTCCTAACCAACCAATAAAAAATTCAGTGTCGACTTTTGTTTCTTCCTTTGGAATTATTGTTGGTTCAATAGCTGTTCCTTCGGGAAATGCTTTAGGATTTACATAAATTTTATCTCCAATTAACTTCAATTCATAAGTAGCCAATAATTCCGTAAATGGTTCTGGAGCTCTACCTTTATCTGGCAAATATTGATATCCATGCCATGGACAGGTAATGCAACCATCAACAATTTTGCCTTCGCCTAATGGTCCGTTTTGGTGTTTGCAAACATTATGAACGGCACTTAATTTGTTTTGGTATTTAAAAATTGCAATTCGTTCACCTTCAATGTTGACCATTTTGGCACAATTCTCATCAATTTCATTTGGAGTACAAACATAAATCCAACCGTCATTATCTGTTTTATTTTTTATTTTATCGAATCGATATTCTTTATAACCTGCTACACAATGCAAAGTCAAAATGGTTAACAATCCAAAAAACAATAAAGCGAATAAAATTGGACTATTTTCATATTGAATAATTCCTAAGACTACATGCATTATGACCAACCCGTAGGCAACATAAACGAGCATGTGCATGGCTTTCCAAATTTTTGGAGAAAGAAAATTGAGCCAAAAATCATGACTCGTAAATGCCATAACCATTAAAATTAGATAGGCGAAAAATCCAAGAACCTGAAATGGAAAAAATGTCAATGATTCGTAATGCGTATTGGCTGTAAATAGGCTGTACAATGGATTATTTATCCCAAAACCATGAAAGAAAATAATAGAATATACTGCATGAACACTTGCAATGAGAAACATACTTACACCTAAATGTCTTCTATTGTATAAGATTGGTAAAAAACTTTTATTTATTCTAGCGAGTGGACCAATCGACAAAATAATATGTAAAATTAATATGGCTAAAGTTCCAAAGGAGCGAATAATTATTGTGTCGATAATGAGTTTTGGATATAGCAACATACTTATAGAAATAAATCCGGTTAAGTATAAAACAACGAATAAAGCAAAAATAACATCGTATTTTGTTTTGAAAGGGTTCCAAATTATTGGAATATATTTTACTGACATCTAATTGATTTTTAATATTTTGGAATCCATAAATAACCTAAAATAGCTAATGAAATCAATACGATTGTCAAAACTATCCATAAAAAAAAGTGTGTTTTTCTATACTTTGCGATCATGTTTTAAAATTTTATAAATGACATAAGGCCATAAGATGATACTTCCAGGAAGAATTAAAAGTCGGAATAATAACGAGGTTTCCTCGGCATTATGATCCAGATGCTGAACTTTAAAAAAAGCAAACCATAAAGCAATTAAAATTCCTAAAAGGATATATAAATAAAGTAAATAGATGACTATCATTTTAATTTTGTTTTTGTAAATTTAATTTATTTTCATGATTATCATGCTCTAATTCTTTTCCTAAAAAGTAGCCGATTACGGTTCTGATTACTATTACTAATGCCAATCTAATTAAGCTCTTTTCGTCTTGCGCCACCATTGATTCTAATATGTCAGCAATGATGTAAAAATCTAATCCTAACAAAATATAAGCACCAATATCAAGTTTTAATTGTTTAAAATTTGAAGGTACTTCTTTGTTCTCTAATCGGAAACTCTTCAATTCAAAAAGCCAAAACTTGATGAATATTTTCACAAATCCAAATAGTAAAATAGAAGCACTACACAGTTGAACAACAAATGCAATACAAGATATTATTTTTTCGATATTCGTTTCCATTAGGAATTATTATATACTTTTAAAACCGTATCTCTTAATTGTTTTCCAGTATCGGAGACTAAAAAAGCAATACTTTCAGCCAATGTTTCCGTAGAAACCCATTGCGAATAATCAGAATTTGGAGCTGATGGTCTTGTGGCAGGCGTGTCTATGATACTTGGAACAATTATATTTACAACTGTTTTCTCGTTAGACGTATTTATGAATTGTGCCAAACTGTTCAACATTTGTTTCGATATTGTATAAGCAAAACAAGTGGCTCCTTTTCCGGGTTCTACAGCAGCCTTTGAACTTACTAAAATGATTTGTCCAAAACCTTGTTTTTCAAAATGGTTTAATAATGGTCGAACCAAACTATAAGCTGTAAAGAAATTGATATTTATCATTTTCATAACCTCTTCGTTGGTGGTGTTTTTTATATCACCAGAGGTAAATCCTCCAACTAAAAGAACGGCAGCATCAATAGTTTTTTCTCTTTCAAAAGAATCATTTATGAAATTTTCAGCTTCGGTTTCATTGTTTAAATCAACAACTTTGCTAAAGGTGTTTTCTATATAATTATACTCATCAGGTGTTCTACTACTTACTACTAAAGATAAGTGATAATCATTTTCAGCTAATTTTTTCACCACTTCTTTCCCTAAATTTCCAGAAGCACCACTAATGATAATCGATTTTTTCATATATATTTTTTTTAATTGTTATTTAGTTAAAGTAATATTTTAGAATTTCGTAAACTTTGTTAGTGTGTTTGTTTCCAGACATAAAACATTGCATAGTTTGGCATTCGCAATTTATTGTTTTGTATGCTCTTCTGAAAATCAGACTTGCTAATAACATTCCGAATATGGGAGCAACAAAATAAAGCCATAAATTGGAATAATTTCCTGAAGAAAATGCAGATGCTACTGTTCTTGCTGGATTTAAACTCATGCCCGATACCGGGGCTTCAAATGTGATATAAATTACTAACAAAACACCAACAAAATAACCGGTATAATTGGCTAATTTTGGTATATTACTCAAAATTAAGACCGATAAAAGCATTACAAATGAAATCAAGAATTCAAATAAAAAAGGTTTTAGAACAGAACTCGAAGAAGTGGAAGGAATTGTTACAACATAGTTAATTTCGGGATTGCTAATATATTCAAAAAAGAAAATTTTAAATAATAGTACTCCCAAAATACCTCCAATAAATTGAAAAATAATATAAAAAAAAGCGTCCGAACTTCTCATTCGATCCATTTGCCAAGTGGCAATAGTGACTGCCGGATTCATATGAGCCCCTGAGGCTTTCCCAAAGTTGGAATAAATTAATAAAACGGCAGTTAATCCCATAGCGCAACCCATTAAGAATCGTCTAAAAATGGCACTTTCAACATTGTTTTTTATCCAAAAATCGGGGTGCTCAATAATAATTGCAAAACCACAAGCAGAAACCATGAAAAGGCCTAATGCTAATGCTTCATAACTGTATATTTTCCAATTGGATTTAAAGGTTGTAATCATTTTTAGATTTTAAATTTCTATTTCATTTCCAGTCAATCCAAAATCAATCATAACTTTGATGATATTTGAAACTGACCAGGCTTGTTGCATTGTACCTCTTCCAAGATTTGGTTTTGGGTCTTTACCATCAAATATTTCAGAGATGGAATACAATCCATTCTCATTATAAAAGTGATTTTTTATTGTTTGCACTGCTTTTATAAACTCTTTTTTTACCTTTTCCTTATCTTTATCACTACTGATACTATATTTTGCAGTCCAAAACTCTCCGAAAATAAAAGGCCAAACGGTTCCTTGATGATACGCGTTATCTCTACTCCAAATATCACCTCCATAAAAAGGTTTAAAATCAGGATGATTGTCTGCTAAAGTGCGTAATCCTAAATCAGTATACAAGTACTTTTCTACAGTTGTAAAAACTGATTTCTCGTCTTCAATAGTTAGAAGACTAAAAGGCAAACTCAAAGCGTAAATTTGATTTGGTCGTATAGATTGATCAACCGAAATAGTTGGTAATACTATATCATTTAAAAACCCTTTACTATTAAAAAAATGCATTTTAAAATTTCCGGGAAAATGATTAATAATTGGATTTATTTTTTCATTAATTGGTTCATGCGTTAAAGTTGAAAAACGTTGATAAATTTTTAAAGCATTGTACCATAAAACATTAATTTCAACTGGGCAGCCATGCCTTGGAGTTACAACATAATCACCAATTCTTGCATCCATCCAAGTTAGTTGAGCGATGCCTTCTCCGGCATAAATAAAACCTTCGGGTGTGCAATGAATGTTGTATCGAGTTCCGTTTAAATGATACTCTATTACTTCGGTTAATTGCTTAAAATTATTTTGAATCAATTCTAAATCTTTGAACTTTTCATAATACTCATACAAAACTATAAATAACCAGAGTGTGGCATCAACAGTATTAAATTCTGGTTCATCATTCGGGTTATCAGGAAAGCGATTTGGCAACATCCCTTGGTTCAAACTTTTCAAGAATGTTTCTAAAATTAGTTTGGACTCATCTTGTCTTCCAGCGGCAATGCTTAATCCACGCATGGCAATCATAGTGTCTCTTCCCCAATCGGTAAACCAATGGTAGCCTGCAATTATGGTTTTGCTTTGTGTTGAATTTCTATCTACAACAAACTGATCACCCGAAAGCAACAAATCATTAAAAAAGGTATTGTTGTTATTTGAAGTGATTGTTTTTTGATAAGAAACAATCTCTTTTTTTACTTTTTCTGGATCAAATGAATGTAAATTGGCATCGGTAGAATAGGATAAAACTACTTTTTCTTTGGGTTTTAAATTAACTACCCATGAACCAATAGAGTAGGTGTCTTCATTAAAATCCAATCCTCTTTTTCGTTCTTCATCGTACTCTACATTTTTTATCCATTGCCTGTTTTCTTCGAATTTTCCTTTAGAAATTTTTTCGTAAACGGGTATCGATTCATAGTAAGCATAAATGATTTGTTGACCATTTTCAACCTCCGCTTTATAAAAATTGCAGTTTTCACTTTCGTGCGACATGCTGTGGTAATCTCTATTGACAAAAGTGGTGTTTAACGAAATTTCGATAGCTTCATTCCCAAGATTTACATATTCAATAAAAACAGAATTTGAACCTCGTTTGTGAAAAATAGATTTTTGAATTTTAAAATTGTCACTTTCAAATGTAAAAACGGGATATGGAAAAATTTGATATTCTTTTATATAGAAATGCCCTTGAGGATACACCGCGTTTGGATATTGATTTGAACCTAATTGAATAATTTCCTGATTAGGCAGTTTGATTTGTTCATCAATTTTACTAACCAAAACACGTCTATCAGTTGGAGGATTTAAGGAAGCTACCAATAAGCCATGATAGCGACGAGAGTTGGCTCCTGAAATCGTTGAAGAAGCATAACCACCAATTCCGTTGGTATGAATCCATTCTTTTTCTAATAAATTTCTTTCCATAATGGGTTGTTATTTTATTATTATTTCGTGTAAACTTTATCAATTAGTTCAGCAACTACTCCAGTCCAACCTGTTTGATGTGTGGCTCCAACACCTCTTCCATTATCGCCATGGAAATATTCGTAAAACAGAATAAGATCTTTTGAATGTTCTTTGGTGTAGAAACTATCGTAGTTGTTTACTGGTCGATTTCCGGAGGCATCTTCTTGAAAAATTCCAATTAATCGTTTAGATAATTCATCAGCTACTTGATTTAAGTTTAATAAATTGCTAGAACCTGTGGGAAACTCAACTTTAAAACTAGTTCCATAGTAGTCATAATAACTTCTTAATGATTCAATTAACAGATAATTCATTGGCATCCAAACGGGTCCACGCCAATTGGAGTTTCCTCCAAACAATCCAGAATTACTTTCGGCTGGATCATAACTTAAACCAAATTGTTCTCCAGCAATCCATTCACTGTAGCCGTTTTCATGAATTTTAGACAATGATCTGATTCCATTTGGAGAAAGAAATTCGGCTTCACTCAACATCGCTTCTAATAATCGTTTCAAACGATCTTTTGGAATTAATGACAATAGCATCTCCTCTTTTTTGGAGTCTGCAATGACTTGATAATCATGTGTTTTTTCTTGATAATTAGAAAACCATTTTAATCTTCTTAAAAAATCCGGAGCTTTATCCAATCGTTCTTTATCTAAAGGTAAAACAGCAAAAAGAGTAGTTAAACCTACTAAAGATCTTACTTTTAAAGGCACATATTCATTGTTGGGCAATGCTAAAATATCATAGAAAAAACCTTGATCTTCGTCCCATGCGCCAGACCAATCGTGTCCAATGCGATTTAAACTTTCGGCGATATAGGCAAAATGTTCAAAAAATTTGGTGGTTACATCTTCAAAGGATTTATCATAAGCATTAATTTCTAAAGCCATATCAAGCAAATTCAAACTATACATTGCCATCCAAGAAGTACCATCAGCTTGTTCTAAATGACCTCCGCCAGGAATAGCCGAACTTCTGTCGAAAATTCCGATATTGTCTAATCCTAAAAATCCACCTTCAAAAACATTATTCCCTTTTGCATCTTTTCGGTTTACCCACCAAGTAAAGTTGAGCATTAGTTTATGGAAAACGCGCTTTAAGAAATCAATATCGCCGTTACCTGTTTTTTCTTTTTCCATTCGATACACTTTCATTGCCGACCAAGCGTGAACAGGAGGATTTACGTCTCCAAAAGCCCATTCATAAGCCGGAATTTGACCATTTGGGTGCATGTACCATTCTCTTAAAAACAATATTAATTGGTCTTTTGCAAATTGAGTATCCACCATAGAAAGTGGCACACAATGAAAAGCCAAATCCCAAGCGGCATACCATGGATATTCCCATTTGTCAGGCATTGAAATAATATCTTCATTATTCAAGGTTTTCCAATTGCTATTTCGTCCGGTTTTTCGATTGGCTGGAGGCGGAATTTGTCCTTCATCACCATTAAGCCAAATAGGAATATCTATATTATAGTATTGTTTTGACCACAGCATTCCAGCAAAAGCTTGGCGTTGAATGTTGGCTAATGCTGTATCTTTTGTGATTATTTTATCGTAAAAAGCATCGGCTTCACTAATTCTTTGATCGAATAATTGCAGTGATTTTGAATCAAATGGACTTTTAATCGCCTCTTTTGAAAGTCGAACATACACCACTGTTTCTCCATTTGATGGAACTATCCTTTGATATAAAGGAGAAAACTTTGTTCCTTCGGTATTATTTTTAAATAATGAAAAATCATTATTGATTACAGCATTATGAAAAGCATCTTTTACAAAAGGAGTTTCGTTGGGTTGGTTCCACAACCGTTCTTTATTACTTTCATTTTCTGTAAAAAGCAATTCATCTGCGGTTTGAAAATAAAAATTGTAGTCTCCTAATTCAGAATGATTTACGGCTACAAATTTTGTAGTTCCTGATTTTGATAATTTTAAACTAGGTTTCTCTTTTAAAACATTTGGCGTCCACAGATTTCGCAACCAAAGTGTTGGTAAAATACAAATTGGTGCTGCTTCACTACCACGATTGGCAACGGTGATTCGTATTAAAATATCTTCTTCATTATTTTTAGCATATTCTGTAAATACATCAAAATACTTGTTGTCATTAAATATACCCGAATCTAAAAGCTCAAATTCAGCTTCGCTTTTAGAACGATTTCTATTTACCTCAACCAATTGTTGGTACGGAAATTCAGCTTGTGGATACTTATACAAATGTTTCATATAAGAATGCGTAGGCGTACTATCTAAATAATAATACAACTCTTTCACATCTTCACCATGATTACCTTCCGGTCCAGCCAAACCAAAAATTCGTTCTTTTAGAATAGGATCTTTACCATTCCATAAAGTGACTGAAAAGCAAATACGTTGCAACTCATCAGAAATACCGGCTATACCATCTTCTCCCCAACGATAGGTTCTAGAACGTGCATGATCGTGAGGAAAATAATCCCAAGCGGTACCGTTTTCGCTATAATCTTCTCTAACCGTTCCCCATTGTCTTTCGCTGAGATACGGTCCAAATTTTAGCCAATTTGTTTTTTTATTGTAATGATCGGATAGTCTTTCGTTTTCCATGATGTTTTATGTTTTTACTTTTTAGATTTACTTTTCAATTTTAACCGTTTCCGTCTTCAAAACCGGGATACAAGCTCATTCCGCCATCAACAAAAATCGTTTCTCCATGAATATAATCAGATAAATCAGAAGCTAAAAACACGGCTACATTTCCAACGTCAGACGTCAAACCAACTCTTTTGTACGGAATTAATTTTAGTAACTTTTCTTCTGCTTCAGGAGTATGCCAAGCTGAAGTATTAATTGGTGTTTTAATGGCTCCAGGTGCAATGCTGTTCACTCTAATTTTTGATGGTCCGAGTTCTTGTGCTAATGATTTCATGAATAGCATGACACCGCCTTTAGAAGCCGCGTAATTGATATGTCCTGCCCAAGGAATAATTTCATGTACCGAACTCATACAAATAATTTTACCCAAAGAAGCCGATATTTCAGGTCTTGGTCCACGACGTTTAAATTCTCTTACGGCTTCTTGTGAACATAAGAATTGTCCAGTTAAGTTTACATCAAGCACAAAATTCCAATCTTCTAAAGTCATTTCTAAAAAAGGAGCATCTTTTTGTAATCCGGCATTATTTATTAAAATATCAAGAGTTCCAAACTCTTTAATTGTTGTAGCGAACATGCTTTTAACTTGGTCTTGTTTGCTTACATCTCCTTTTACAGTGATGGCTTTTCCACCATTTTTAATAATAATATCTGCAGCTTCCTCTGCACCAACAGCATTGCCTGCGTAATTTACAGCAACATTTGCTCTAGCTTGTCCTAGCTCGATGGCAGTTGCTTTACCAATTCCTGAACTTGCACCAGTTACTAATGCTGTTTGTCCATCTAAATAAATTTGATTTTTTTTCATGATGTATGTTTATTCAATTTTTATATTTTAATTAATTTTAAAAACACTATTCCAACCTCCATAATTATCTTCTACTTTATACGGATTTGAACTATCTTCTTTCCACCATTGATTGTCAATACAAAATTTATATACATATTCACCTTTTGGCAATAAGGGTAATTCTACTTTCCAAACGTCATCTTTGAAAGGTTGTAGAATTACTTCATCGGCTTTCCAGTTATTGAAATCGCCAGCCAATGAAACTGTTTTTGCATTTGGAATGAAAGTGAAAAAGACAATTTTTTCTTCTTTTAAATTGATTGCTGGAATTTCTAAGGGAATATCTATAAGCTCTTTTTCTAAGACTTCATAAATGGCTTTTTTTGGATTAACGGCACCAAATCCTTGTTTTTCTTCAGGAAATGCTGGTAATTTTTTAGCCGTATTAAAAAGAATGGCTCGCAATTGAGCAACAGTTAATTTCGGATTAATTTCTAACAACTGAGCCGCTACAGAGCAAACTATTGGTGCAGCAAATGAAGTTCCATCAGAATGTTGATAGTGTTTTGTTAAATATTTTTTATCCCAAATTATTTTTTTTATTTCATTCTTAACGGCGTCTTCAGACATCATTTGAATATAATTTGACCAACCTAGTTTTTTATAATTATCTTCCAAAAGTTGGTGGAAATTATTTTTTTCGTGTAATAATTCAAATAAGATTGCTGCGTTTTTCATTTCAAATGAATCTGGTAAAATAGGCGTTGGAATCCAAATAGCATTGGTAACCAATTCTGGCTTTTTAATGTGATCAATAGTCAATCCATAGCTTGAATGGTAAGGTTCAACAAAATCATCTAATTTGTTGTGATCATCAACTCCACCAACAGCAATTATATTTGGAGAACTTGCTGGAGGTAAAATTTCAGCATGTTCATCATTACCAACTGCAGCTACAAGTAGAATGTTTTTTCGAACTAATTCTTCTGCTTTTTTACTTACTAAATTGGTTTTAAACGATTCGGCAAAATCATCACTAATGGATAGATTTACAATTTTAATTCCGTATTTTTTATGATTTTTATTGACCCACTCTAATGCTTTTATAATATTTTCTCCAGTAATTTTCCCTTCACTGTCTTGAACTTTTAATAAAACTAATTCTGCATCAGAAGCAATACCTTTGTACAATCCACCCGATAAAAATCCGTCACCAGCACAAACTACACTCGTCATTGTGCCATGCCAACTTTCATTATGTGGTTTAGAAAAATAATTATCAAGGGTGTTTTTTGTATTAGTAATATCAATAATTTTCTTTATTCTATTTTTATTGGATACCAAATCGGGATGCGGATAAAATCCACTATCTATAAAACAAATAGTAACACCTTTTCCTGTGTAATCAGTATTTGCATCAACTCTTACGGGTATTGGCAAGACTAAAAAGTCCAAATCAAAATTAAATAAATGCTTCATTTTTAGCTTGTCCATTGATTTGTGCATTGCTTCCACTTCAAATCGACATTCATCGGTACAACGAGAACAAATTCCGTCTTCTTGAGACCAACCTGGTAGTACTTTTTGAATAGCAAATAAAAGATCGGCTTCTGCTTTTGAATGAAAATGCTTGTTTAAAGGCAATGAACAACTTCCACATAATGGGCATTTATCAATTTCAACTTCAATAGCATTTAGTTCCATAGTTGTTTCCATAATATTAAAAATTTGTGTTTATAAAATCTCCAACTCTCAAAGCATTAGCAGCTATAGTTAATGACGGATTGTAAGCTCCTGATGCTGGAAAAAAACTCGCATCTGCAACAAATAAATTATCTAAATCATGTGCTTTGCAATTCAAATCTAAAACAGAAGTACTTGAGTCATTTCCGAATCGCAACGTACCACATTGATGACTAACACCGCTAATTCCTAAATCATAGCCACCCCAATGCACTTCTTTTAAATCGGGGTCAACGTCAGCTAATTTTTCAAAAATTTGATGTAGTTTTACTTTTAAGTTTTCAAACGCCTCCACATTATTTTTTTCGCGATTGTAGAACAATTGTATATCACCGTTATCGGTTAACTTTACCCGATTATTTGGATCTGGTAAATCTTCGGAAGTCAACCAAAAATCGATAGCATGATGTGCTATATAGTTAGCATCTTTACCCGGGAAAAAATCACCTCCGATACCTAAATAAGTATCATTATCGTTTTTACCCATGAGTTGAATTTCCCCTAATGGTAATTCATTATCGGCACTAGCATAATAATAATCGCCAATACAAAAATATTTTTGAAATGCACTAATATTTAATTTGTTAGGAGTGAAAGCGATTTGACAGCCGTTAATATGTGTCATGTAATTTCGACCCACTTGATCACTGCTATTGGCTAAACCATTCGGATGTTTTTCATTTGAAGATTTTAATAATAAAGCAGCAGAATTAATTGCCCCAGCAGCTAGGACTACTAAATTTGTAGCAATCGTACTCATTTCGCCATTAATTTCAACTTCAACAGAAACTACTTTTTTACCCGATTCATCGGTATTTAATTTAGTTGCTTTTGCATTGGTTAAAAGTGTTACGTTATTGTGTTTTAAAGCACTTCGAATACCAGAAGTATGTGCATCGACTTTAGCTTCTGAAGGGTCAGGATAACCATCAAAGTTTCCTAAAATATGAGGAGCATCTGGAGTGCTTTCATCTTGCGCAAGCTTAACTGCCATTGGAATTGGAAAAGCTTTTACTCCAATTTTATGCATATTAGCATACAACTCTTTTGTAAAAGGTTCTACAGGAATGGGTTCAAAAGGGAAGTCACTTTGATTTTTCGGCTCAAATGGATCTAATCCTTTTTGTCCATGAACAGAAAATAAGGCTTCTGCTTCTTTATAATAAGGCAAATAATCATTTGTAGTTAAAGGCCATTCAGGAGAAATTCCTGCATAATGTTTTACTTCATTAAAATCTTCATCTCTCAATCTAAAACTCGCAGCACCATACATTTTACTGTTACCGCCTACAACATAATGTGTATAGGGTTCAAAAGTGTTTCCAGCTGAATCATACCATTTTTCTGTGGTGCGATAACGACCTTTAGATACCGCTTCCATATCCCAATTTTCTTTTTCACGAGGAATAAAATCCCCTCGTTCTATAATTAGAATTTTTTTTCCAGATGGCGCTAATTTTTGAGCAATTGTTCCTCCGCCTGAGCCTGTTCCTATAATAATAATATCGTACATTGTTTTTATTTTTTTAACAAATTTAAGGGTCATCTATTGTATGCTTTGTCAAGTATCTTACATTTGAAGTAAAGTTTTTACTAAAAATAAAATCGGGTTTATTTTCCTGTAAGTGTTTCTATTTTATACAAGCTAGAATGCGCCGTGAGATATAGTGTTTTACCGTCTTTTCCACCCCAAGCCATGTTAGCAGGACGTTCTGGAGCAGTTATTTTTCCGAGTAGTTTTCCTTCTTGAGAAATAATCCAAACGCCTCCAGGAGCAGAAGAAAAAATATTTCCTCGATTGTCTACTTTTAATCCATCTAAAGCTTCTTCATCGGGACTGCTATTCATATTAAAAAATTCCTTTCCGTTTTTTAGAGTGCCGTCTTTTTGAACTTCATATTTCCAAATGACTTTGGTTTTATGGATATCACGAATGTCCCAATTGCTTACATATAAATATTTTTCGTCAGGTGAAAACGCTATTCCATTTGGACCGCCTAAGTCTTTTGCAACAAGAATTGTTTTACCATCTATGATGGCATAAACACCTTGATCTGGGGTCTCTTTGGTTTTATCATTGTAAAAATTAGGTAAACCGTAAGGTGGATCTGTGAAATAAACTGTTCCATCTGAACGCAGCACAATATCATTTGGGGAATTCAATTTTTTGCCTTCCCATTTGTCGGACAGAATAGTAATTGGCCCTTTCTTTTCGTGGCGAATAATTCTTCTGTTGCCGTGTTGGCAAACCAATAACCGTCCTTCTTTATCAAAAGCTAAACCATTAGAACCGGGTTGTTTTCTTTCTCCAATATCCATTCCGGTGTAACCCGATTTAGTTATATAAACGGACACATTTGAAGTAATTGGATCGTATTTATAAATTATATTTTGATTCGGATCGCTAAAAAGTAGAAAGCCGTCATTGTGCCAAACGGGTCCTTCGGTAAAAGAAAATCCATCGGCAAGTTTGGTTACTTTTGCATCACTTGACAAAATATTATTTAAAGCCGTGTCCTCTTTTTCAATTTTTCCAATAGAATCCCAATCGGCATTGGCAGGCTTTTGTTTGTAAAAATCGAGTGTTGCCGAACGAATCCAAATATAATTATCGGGTAAATCGGCAATTGGTCCATTAATTCCTAAAATAGCGATTTGATATTTATCCCCAGCTTTTGCATTGTTAGTAAGTACAATTCGGTTTCTTGAATTATAACCAGAAATACTTTGTCCGTTTGCATCACCAAAAGTTTTATTTAGTTTCCCGTTAACAAATACTTCTGCATAATCATCCATTACAATTTCAAAATAAACAGTCGAACCTTCAACCGAATTTCCTGCTAAAGTTGGTGGAATAGTAACATTGATTCTGTACCAAACATAGGATAATAAGCCAGTTCCTTTTCTGTCTTCTAAACTTTCTGGTAATAAATTTTCCCACGATTTGTCATCAAAATCTTTTGCGCCAGCTTTAGGAGCAATATTGTGAGTAACGATAGATTTTCCTGTTGGATACAATTTTAAATTATCGGTTTTGCTACTTCCAGGTTCGTTAAAAGATTGTTCTACAATAGTTGCATTGGAGAATTTCCATTGTCCGTTAACTGCTTTTGTTCCTTCGGATGATTTTAAATTTACTATTGAAAAAGGTTTTCCAAACGAAAGCTCACGTATATCTTGAGCAATTACCAACTTACTAAATGTAAATAAAACTAGTACTAGTAAAATTTTAGTTTTCATGTTTAGTCGATTTTAGTTTCAGCTCCAGCTTTAGCAATTTCTACATCTTGATCGGCACTTGCAGAACCGCTTAATCCGATAGCTCCAATAACTTCGCCTTTATATACAATTGGTAATCCTCCTTTTAGATAATTATATCCATTGGTAACCAAGGCAACTCTTCCCCCATTTACGGCATCTTCAAATTTTTGAGAAGGAAATTTAAAAAGAGCAGCTGTTCTTGCTTTTTCTATGGCAACACCCGCCGATGCTGGAAACGTACCGTCAATTCTTTGAAATAATAGTAAATTGCCACCAGCGTCAACAATGGCGATTGAACCTCCAGGTGATTTCACCGATTTTGCATATTCTAATGCATTGGTCATTATTTTTTGTGACGATTCAATAGTTAATTGATACGTTATTTTTACTTGCGCTTGAATACTGTTTGTTGCAAATAATGTTACAATTGCAACAAATAATAAAATTGATTTTTTCATTTTTTTTTAGTTTTGATAAATTAATAATGCGTGACCATCTGGGTCTCTAACGAGTAATGCTTTTCCTGAAATTTCTGTTTCAGGTATTTTTAGATTGACAATTCCATTTGAAATTAATTTGTACTCTTTGGTTTTTAAATCGTTATGTATCTTTTCGAGGTTATTTGCTTTCAAAATATAGTTCCAATGCCATAAATCGGTTGGAGAACTTTCTTTCGGATATAATTTTCCGCCTTGAGGTGCCAGATAATCCAAAAATTCAACACCAAAACCTGTATTGGCATGTAAACCAGTAATTAATAAATGAGCACCAAAAACTTGATTTAAATGTTCTTGTTCGGTGCCATAATTTTCAGAATTACCGCCAACTTGTAATCCTAAGATTTGAGTATAAAAGGATAACGATTTTGTTGTTTTGTCAATCCCGATGGCGGAATGATCGATTCCTAAAAACAATTTTTCGGTAGCTTTTTGCCATTTTGGATTGCCTTTGTCTTTTGGAAAATGAATTAATTCTAAAACATGGCCTTCGGGGTCTTGAAAATAAAAAGCAGCAATTCCAGCCGCATTTGGTAAATAATTGGGTAACGTTTGCGGTGATGAAGAAACAAATTGCAAATCATTGTCTTTAATAATTTGGTACGCTTTTTCCATATCATTCACCACAATAGCAATGTGTTGAAACCATAAATCATTACTTTTACTATCAATAGGAAAAGGGTTGTTTTGAATTCCTTCAAATTGCATTAACTGAATGGTTTCGTCTCCGAGTTGCAAAACGGCAATTTTGGTTTGCTTGGTTTTTACTCCAAAAAGAGCTAACGATGTTTTGGTGTCTAAAGCAAACTCATTAACTTTTTTAAATTGTAAAACGGTTTCAAAAAATTGCACTTCTTTGTTTAAATTGGCTACAGTAAAAGCGACACTTTTCACATCAGTAACTTGTGAGAAAGAGAATAACGAAATTGTAAATGTGAAAATAAAACTATAAATATATTTAGTCATTAGGATTAATTTAAAATTAGTTTTGTGTTATTAATCAAACTCCGTTTTTTGACCATGAAATTTAGTAACCACATTTGGCCAAAAACCATCCGCTTTTATTTTTTGACCAGCAATATCTTTATTCCATAAATCTACGGCCCCTTTTGAATGTTGCAGGATTAATTGTCCATCCACAATCGAAAATAATTTTGGATTTACAGGTCTTCTTCTGCCGCCATCACTCATAGCATAACCACAGAAACCACCATATTTCGGAGCAAACATTTTAGGATTGTTTTTAAACATATCGGCATTGGCTTGTGAAGAAAACCAATAAGTTGCACCTTCAAATCGGGCAAAAAAGTCTTTGTCGCCTTTTACAGGTTTGTTCATTGTAAAGTAAGCAACAGGATCATATCCACCAATAGAAACTCCTTTTTTGTCTACGTTATTGTAAAAAGATTTTTCTGCTTCGGTTACAATTTGTTCCCCGTTTTTAGAAGAAACTGCTGGCCAATATTGATCGGCTAATGTTAAGTTTCCTTTTACATCTTTATTCCAACCATCATTAGCTCTTTTATTGTGTTGCAAAAGCAATCGGTCATCAACAATCGACCAAAATTCAACATTAACCGGTGCAACTCTACCGAGTGATACTGCATAAGCACACCAACCGCCAAACTGCGGAGCATATTTTGTCGGATTTGACTTGAATAAATCTAAATGTTCTTGCGAAGCAAAAAAGTACTTTGCGCCATTGTACGAATAATTAAATTTTTCATCTCCTTTGACTGGTTTACTATCTGTAAAAAAAGCTACAGTATCGTAACCGTCAATAATTACACCTTTGTCATTAAGGTTGTTAAACTGTTTTTCTGCCGTTTGGGCAAATGATACTAATCCTGTAAATAGCATTAGTACTGCTAAAATTGATTTTGTTTTCATGTTGTTTAAATTTTTGACAAATGTATTGGTGGTTTTAAATTCAAAATGTAAAGTACTTTACATATTGCAATTATTTTTACTATTTATTAACATAAGATTCTGTTTATTAATAAATTATGAATTATATTACTAACAAAAAAAGGCACTTAGATATGTTTTATACCCAAATGCCTTTTTAAAATTATGTTGTCATTTTATATTTTTTACTTTACAAACCTCTTGACGCTTATTATTTCATCACTATATATTTTCTTGGTTATGAGTTCATAATTTATCTTATCTAAGATGAAAAGCACCTTGTTTGATTTAAAAATTATTTGATTAGTAAAAGCAAGCGTAATAAAAAAAATATTTTCTTTTTTCAATTGGAAATGTAAAACAGGTGACAAATTATTAAAAAAACGGTTGTTAATTTTACTTATTCTTAATGTACAAGCAAAAAACAATTTTTAATTATTAATTAAACGGAAATTTTTTATACAACTTCAATTTTAACTTATTTTAATGAACAATGCCATATCAAAAATCTTATCAAAAACAGAGGAAAAGCTTCAAGCACTAGTATTCGAGTATGAAGATACAATCAAATTTTCAGAGTTTGCAATCAATATACTTTTAAAATCTTTAGAGCAACTTAAAGTTTTAGTAATCAAAACAAATTTTAAAAGTGAACATGAGGAAATTAAATTCTTTAAAGAAGTAAAGCCTTTACTTTTCTCAAAATTGATTTACCAAACAAAAGTCCTAAATATTGAAACAAAAAGACCAAAAGGAACGGATAGAACTCAAAGAAAATATTTGTTGAACGAATTAGACAATTTACATCGCTTCTTTGATAACAATTTAGACTTTTACCAATATTACAGAACTGGTGCAATTTATTTAGATGACAAATATTTTTTAAGAGGGAAGTTTGATATCAGACTATCTTTGGATACATTTTTTTATATGTCAGACCATGATTTTAGTACAAGTCATGATTTTAAAGTTTCAAAAATACTTGCAAATGATTTATTAGAAATTTATCTCAAAGAGCAACTCGCCTCATTAGATAGAAAAGAAATAATGACAGCAAAGAACCAAAATATTCCAAAAGTAAAACTCACTTGGACAGATAATAAATCGGCATTAATTGAAATACTTTATGCACTTTATTATCAAGGTAGTTTTAATAATGGTACTGCTGATATAAAAGATATAGCAAATTATCTTGAAACGGTATTCAATATCGATTTAGGCGATGTGTATAGAAGCTGGTATTCCATCAGAGGTAGAAAAACAGAAACAACACTATTCCTAGACAGTCTTAAAACAATACTTCAAAAGAAAATCGACCAAGAAGAAAATAAATAATTTAGGTTGTTTTCTCAAAAATCATTGCCAAGTTGATACCAACTTGGCAAACAAAACAATTCAAAATACACAATTTTGTGCCATAACAATTTAAAACGGCACATTATGGCAATCGAAGTTATCACTCGTGAAGATTTAAACGAATTCCGCACACTCCTGCTTTCCGACTTAAACACAATGTTTAATTCAAAACCCCAACAAACAAAACAGTGGCTCAAATCTAATGAAGTCAGAAAGCTGTTGAATATTTCTTCTGGAACTTTACAAAACCTTCGTGTAAACGGAACTATTACATACACCAAAATCGGCGGTATTCTTTATTATGCCAGTTCCGATTTAGACAAAGTGCTGGAAACAAACAAAGTCGAAGCTACGCCCAATTTATTCAATCGCAAATAACTCAAAAGATGAATTACATAAAACATCTAACAGGGTTTTTCGAAAAAGTAGCTATCGACAAAACACTCAATCCAACACACGTAAGTTTGTATGTGGCATTGTTCCAGTTCTGGAACTGCAATCGGTTCAAAAATCCAATCAGTATTTCTCGTGATGAGGTAATGAGAATTAGCAAAATCAGTTCCAAAGCAACTTACCATAAATGCCTTAAAAACTTACATTCTCTAGGTTACATCAACTACGAGCCATCATACAATCCATTCAAAGGAAGCCACGTGTACCTATTCAATTTTTCAGACGATTTAAAACCAATTCCCAAAAGCGAAAAAACAACAATACCAAAAAATGAACCTGTTTTTGAACTGGTTAATGAACAAGTAGTGAACAAGCTTTATACTAGTAGTGGTACAAGTAATGAGACAGGTACTGAACAAGCTCTAGTATCTTATATAAACAATACAAACATACCAAACAATTCAAACGATTTAAAGATTGTAAACTTGGACGAGCAAGCAAAAAATTTTCAATTTGATAATAGTTTTTTAAAAAATGTTGGTATTGAACAAAAAGAAAAAAGTTCCGCCAAAAAAGAAAAAGTGACAGTTCCAAAAAATGAAGAAGTCAAAGCTTATTTTCAAGAAAATAACTTTCCAGAACTTGAAGCCATAAAATTTTTCAATTACTTTTCCAGCAACGGTTGGTTAGTTGGTGGCAAAACACCAATGGTCGATTGGCAAGCCGCAGCACAAAATTGGATATTAAACGCACCTAAATTCATTTCAAATGAGCAACAATCCAACAGAGCAAAACACCTCAACACAGGAAACGATAAAGACTATTCAGAGCCATTATAGTTATTCCGAAGTAATCATTTGGCTAGAGAAAAAAGGCGTTGAATTATACGGAAATCATTTCAAAATACTTGAAAGCGATTATCCCATAATTTACAAACTCGTTGCGTATTTTCTAAAAGACGAAACAACTTGTTACCAACTTGGCATAGATAGCAACAAAGGAATTCTACTTTCTGGACCAGTTGGCTGCGGAAAAACATCATTAATGAATTTGATGAAGTACTTAACACCAACCGAACATAAATTTTTAGTAAAACCCTGTCGTGACATTAGCTTTGAATTTATCCAAGATGGTTACGAAATAATCCACAAATACAGCAAAGACAAACTCTATGAATCACAACCCAAAACAATATGCTTTGACGATTTAGGAACAGAAAACAATCTAAAATATTATGGAAACGAATGCAACGTAATGGCAGAAATTCTATTAAGCAGGTATGATTTATTTACAAGTAGAAAACTTCAAACGCATATTACAACTAATCTTTCGGCAAGTGAAATTGAGAATGTTTATGGAAATCGGGTTAGAAGTAGATTGAGGGAAATGATTAATTTGATAAGTTTTGAGAGAGGTATTGAGGATAAGAGGAAGTAGGAATTAAGTTTTGGCAATAAAACCACATTATTGCCAAAGCTTAATTTATAAATCAAAAAGTTATGTTTTGTATCATTTGTATCAGGTTTAACCTGACATTTAAATTATGCAACATAAATTTTTAGAATTAAACGTATGATAGTCATAACGATAAATCAATTTTGTATAATAAACAAATCCAGTTTATTGAATAGATTCCATTTGCGATATACTACACAATGTGTAGTATATCGCAATCCAAATCCCAAAGTTAACTTTCGGCAATAAAACAATTTTACTGCCAAAACTTAATTTTAAAATTAAAAGTTGTACATTCACGCCATAAATCAGAATAAAGTGGCAAAATCGATTGAAAATACAATAGAGAGTTACTTCAAATCCAACACCCAACTTTCCAGAAAAGAATTAGGAAATTTAATCAATAGAGACTTTCCAGAACTTTCGGAGGGGACGATAACTGTTTACTTATCTAAACTCAAAAAAGTAGGTAAAATAAACAATCCAGCTAGAGGGTTTTATTCAATAAGCGATAAACAAATCTTCAATCCGGAAATAAACCAAAACTTAAAAAAGATATACAATAAAATTCATAAGGAATTTCCATTTATCGAAATATGTGTTTGGAATACGAAGTGGCTCAGTGACTTAATGCGACACCAACCTTTCAAAAATTTCACCATCATTGAAGTCGATAAAGAAGCAGAAGAACAAGTATTTAATATGCTAAGTGAATCAACAAAAAACGTGTACTTCAATCCAAATGAAGAAATTTTGGAAAGATACATCAGCTCAAATACAGAAGAAGTAACCATAATTAAAAATTTAGTAACCGAATCTCCAACAACAAGAAATAATAAAATTGCAATACCAACACTAGAAAAGTTATTAGTAGACATCATCATCGACAAAGAACTTTTTGCAGCACAACAAGGAGAATTAGATTTTATCTACAAAGCCGCATTCAGTAAATACGATGTCAATAAAGCAAAAATGAAACGTTACGCAATAAGAAGAAACAAAGAACAAGAATTAGAGCAAATGATTAACCGAAGCATAATAAAATAAATTGTTTTACTGATAAAACAGCAATATGATTAACAGCGAAACCCATACAATAGATTGGATTCTTAACTTAAAAAGCAAGTTAGGAAAACGTGTCGATCCCAAATTAATCGAAAAGGTAATTTGGGCACTGACACTATTGGAACAACTACAATTAAAAGGGCTAAGCTTTACATTTAAAGGAGGAACTGCATTATTGCTGGCAACACAAAAACCAAAACGGTTCTCAATCGATATTGACATTATTACAGAACACACCGAAAGCGAAATAATTGATGTATTACAAAAGATAGTTGACGAAAAAATATTTCTAAGTTGGGAAGATGACAACAACCGTAAACACACACCAGATGCACCAATAGGACATTTCAAAACCTATTATAAAAGCGTTGTAGATGGAAATATTGAACCAATTCTACTTGACCTACTCTATACACCAAACCCATATCCCGAAGTTCGCAAACTACCAATAAAACATTTATGGTTATCAACTTCAACTGAAGAAACTACAATTACAATGCCTTCTTTTGATGCAATTCTTGGCGATAAATTAACCGCATTTGCACCAAAAACAACAGGAATATTGTATGCCAAAAATCGACCGGTAGAAATTATAAAACAATTATATGACATTGCTTTTCTGTTTGATAGTATAACTAATTTAGAAATAGTTAGAGGAAGTTACAATAAAGTTGTACAAGAAGAAATCGGTTTCCGAAAATTAAACATAACTACAAACGATGTTTTAGACGACACTTGGCAAGCTTGCTTTACACTAGCAGAAAGAGATACGAAGTCCGACGAATACAATCATTTACAACTAGGCATCCGAAACTTTACCAATTTCACTATTGACAGATTTAGCATTGATGAAGCAATAACCGCAGCTGCTAAAGTCGCTTATCTAACCAAGCAAATACAATCCCAAAAAGAAACAAAAATCGAAAGATTCAGAAACCCATTAGAAATAAAAGATTGGCTAATTGAAGACCAGCAATACAATAAATTAAACAAGTTAAAAAAGAACAACCCAGAAGCTTTTTACTACTGGTATAAGAGCATATAATGATTATAAAATCATTTGGAAGATTTAAAAATGAAAGAACAACAAAAAAAATATAATCTACCTAAAGGATGGTCAGTTGCTATAATCGAGGAATTGATTGATGGTAAGAAAGGGATATTCAAAGATGGTGATTGGATTGAAACCAAAGACCAAAATCCAAATGGAGAAGTTAGATTAATTCAATTAGCCGACATTGGTGATGGTTTCTTTAGAAATCGTTCTGATAGATACATGACTAAAGAGAGAGCTGTAGAACTAAATTGTACTTTCTTAAAAAAAGGAGATATTCTTGTAGCTAGGATGCCAGATCCATTAGGAAGAGCTTGTGTTTTTCCGTATTCAGAAGAAGAAAAGTATGTTACAGTAGTTGATGTTGCAATAATTAGAACTGAACAAAATGGTGTTGACAGTAGTTACCTTACACATTTTATTAATTCACCAGTGATAAGAAAGCAAATCGAAGAATTGCAAACAGGTACAACTCGAAAAAGAATATCTAGGGGAAACTTGTCAACGATAAAAATTCCTGTACCACCATTAAATGAGCAAATTAAAATTGCATTTAGAATTGATGAACTTTTCAGTGAGTTAGAGCAAGCTGTATTAAGCCTTAAAAAAATAAATAATCAACTTAAAATATATAGGCAAACTTTATTAAAAAATGCATTTGAAGGTAAATTAACAGAGTCTTGGAGAGAGGGAAATAGATCAGAATCATCAGATAATTTATTGAAGCTAATTGAAAATGAGCGTCAGAAACGTTATGATAATGAATTAGAAAAATGGAAGACAATAATAGAAAACTTGAAAAATGGAGAAAAGAAGCCAATAAAACCTAAACTAGATAAACAACTAAATATTAATAAAAGTGATTATATTTCTTTCTCAAATATTCCAAATAATTGGGGGTTAACTAAAATAGCAAATATATCTACAGTTGGCACTGGAACAACTCCATTAAAAAGTAGAACAGATTATTATAAGAATGGAAATATTCCGTGGGTTACAAGTGGAGCTTTAAATAATTGGATGATTAATAAACCGTCTACTTATGTTTCTGAAAAGGCAATTAAAGAAACTAATCTAAGGCTATATCCTCAAAACACTTTATTAGTTGCATTATATGGGGAAGGAAAAACACGTGGAAAATGCTCTGAGCTTGCTTTCGATTGTACAATTAATCAGGCGATTGCAGCAATTGTCCAAAAAGAAAGCGAGGAAAAACTACGAAAATATTTAAAATTTTATTTTGTTAAAAATTACGCAGAACTAAGAGATCAAGCAGTTGGCGGTGCTCAACCTAATTTAAACTTAGGAATAATTGAAAATATTCTTATACCAATTCCTTCTTCTAATTATGAAATCAATTTAATTACTAATGAATTAGATTCCCAATTTTCAATAATTGAGAATCTTGAAGAAACTATCTCTAAGAGTATAATGAAATCAGATATAATAAGAAGTTCAATACTTAAAAATGCATTTGAAGGGAGATTAGTTGAACAAGATTTAAATGATGAACAAGCAATAGAATTGATAAAGCGAAACACTATTGAAAAGAAAAAATATTTAGAGAGTCAAAAAAAGAAAGAAAAAATAATTAAAAAAAAACCAGTGAAGATGAACAAGGGACTAACTATTGAAGAGGTTCTTGAGACTTCTGAAAAGCCTATGCTTTCAAGCGATGTTTGGCAACAAAGTAAGCATAAAAACAATATTGAAGACTTTTATAAAGAGTTAAAAAACATCCAATTTAAAATTAAAGAAGTTAAAAAGGATAATCAATCATTATTATCACTAGTAAAATGAGAATCGACAAAGTATATATAAAATCACGTTTCAAGAATCTTGAGGATTTCACTATTGATATCGATGAAAATGCATGGGAAACAGTATTACTTGGTCTCAATGCCACAGGTAAATCCAACTTTCTTGAAGCAATCGTAATTATATTTAGAGATTTAGATTTATTCTATAATTACAACAAAAAGGTTAAAAACCCTTTTGATTATTATATCAAGTATGAGTGTAGAAATAATTCCATTGAAGTAACTTTTGAAAATGAAAAATATAATTTTATTCTAAATGGAAAACCTGTTACTACAGAATTTACTAAAAATATAGATCATTATTTACCTAAGCATATTTTCGTCTACTATTCTGGCATTAGTGATAGATTAGCTGATTTATATATACCACACCAAAAACTTTATTATGAAGAGATAATAAAAAAAGATGCTAAAATTGATCAATTCGATACAATAAGAAGAATATTTCTTGCACAAAATATTCACGCAAACTTTGCGCTAATAGCATTTTTCATGTTCCAGGATGAACAGAGTGATGAAACATTGAAATTTTTAAAAGATGAATTAAAAATAAACGATTTTGGTTCGGCTCTCTTTATGCTTAAACAACCAATATGGGCTAAATCAAGGAAAAACAAAAATGAACTTCTATGGGGAGCAAAAGGACTTGTTAAAGATTTTCTTGAAGAACTATTGAAATTTTCTTATGCACCAATACAGCATAAAGAACGTATTGAAGTATCTTATAAGAAAGCAGAAACACAGGATAGACTCTATCTTTATTTAAAGGATAAAAAAACATTTTTAGATTTAGTTGAATTTAAGTATAAAAATAAGATTGAATTATTTAATGCTCTTGAAAGCATTCATATATCAGATATGCTCCATGACGTAAAAATTAAAGTTCAAAAAGAGGGTGTTAACGGAGAGCTTTCTATGTCTGAGCTGAGCGAAGGAGAGAAACAATTACTTTCCGTTTTAGGTTTATTAAAATTTACAAATGATGAAGAATCACTTATTTTATTAGATGAGCCAGACACACATTTAAATCCAATGTGGAAATGGAAATTTTTAGATTATTTAGACCGTGTTGTTAAGCGAAAAGAGAACACTCAAATTATATTTTGCTCGCATGACCCATTAGTGATTGGAAATTTAAAAAAGAATCAAGTTCAAATTTTTAAAAAAAATAAAGAAGGAAAAACAGAAGCATTTAATCCTCATATTAGTCCACGTGAAATGAGTATATCAAAAATTTTGACTAGTGAGCTGTTTGGCATACCATCATTAATGAGTAAAAAATTAGAAGATTTATTGAATCAAAAAAGGTTTTTGCAAGCAAAAATATCGAAAGGATTACTTAATGATGATGAAAGAGCTCAATTTGAAAGACTTAAAAAATATTTTGACAACATCGGTTTTAATGATGATACCTCAGATAGTAGATATAATCAATATTTAAAATTAACCAGTAAACATAAAGAATTTACAAATAGAAAATATACCGAAGAGGAATCCGAAGAACTTGATAAAATTGCAAAAGAAGTCCTTGATGCAATTATAAAAGAAGAGAAGAGCAAATGAGGTATATAGATAGAAATAAATTTAGGCAAGCAGTTGAAGAATTTGGATGGGAGGCTATCAAACTTTCCCAGCACAATGCTATGGCAGGAATGACTATAGATGAGAAAAAAGTATACATTCGAAATCATCCACAATGGAATCAGCTTCAACCAATCATGTTAGGTCTTTCGCACAATAAATGTTGGTATAGTGAAGGTCCGATAGGTCCAAATGATTTTGAAATTGACCACTTCAGACCTAAAAGTAAATCAAGAGAAAAAATTGATTATACAAATCCAGATAGTAAATCTAAGGTATTGAAAGAAGATGGTTATTGGTGGCTAGCATATGAATGGTTTAATTATAGATTATCGGGGATATATCCAAATAAGCTAAGAAGAGATCGCTTAGGTGATTGTGATGAAGTGAAAGGTAAAGGTGATTGTTTTCCACTAGATTTAGTCAATGGAAGGATTGCTAATGATGAAGAAAATATTAATTGTGAAGAGTCAATATTACTCGACCCTTTGAATCCAGTAGATGTTAGTTTACTTACTTTTGAAAAAGGCATACCTATTCCAGCAACAAACGATCTTGAAGAAATAAACAGGGTCAATCAATCAATTTTTTATTATCATTTAGACTTAGATCAATTGAACCGTGATAGGAAAATTGTTTGGGATGAATGTGTTTCGCATATTGAAGATGCTAAAGAAGCCATTGATAATTCTCTAACAAGAGAAAACAAGAAAAGTATGATGGATAAGTGTTATAGAGAATTAATAAAGATGGTTGATTCAGAAACTAGACCATATACAAGTTCTGCAAAAGCTTGTATTATGGTTTATTCGGAACTGTTAGGATATGATTGGCTAAAGCTATTAGTTAGAACATTATAATTAATTAAATGAAGATTGAAGAACTAAATAATACTCATATTAAAGAGGCTGCTTCAATAATTGATGAGCAAGGTATTCCTAAAAAATTTGTATGGAGTCAATATTATGTTATAGTTAATGATAAGGAATATCAGTTTAAATACTTAATGAGATTAGCTTATCAATTAGCTAATAATGAAGAACTTAATTTTCAGTCAAATGATTCAGTTAGAAAGCATATTGAAGAAATAGGTTATGAATTTAAGTACTATGAAGGAGGATATAATTTTTTTACAAAAGATGAACTAGCATTCTATAGTTCAATAGTTAATAGTGATTACCGAACTATTAATCTTGAGCAAAAATATTATGGACAAAAACTATATCCAATTATAGCTAAAGCCAAATTTTGGGCGGAACAAATTTTAATAGATGGATTCAAGCTTCGTCAAGATGGTAATTGGTTAAATGGTCATGTAGCTAAAATAAAACCTTATTTCTGGCCAAGGATTTATAGTGGTGAGGATAAAGACATTTTTTTTAATGTGGAGGTTAACGGTTCTGATAATTTTATTGGTTACAAACTTGATGGTTATTTTGAAACCACTAAGAAACTACCAGATTATAAAATCAAATTATTACAAGAATACAGAGAGATTGTGAAATGGGATTGGCCAAAAATTTCATTTGATAATATAGATGAATATAATTGGGATAAGCTTATTGAAGAAAGTAAGTCATACATACAGAAGCATTTATTTCATTATAATCATTTGAAGAAAATTTTGTCTAAAGAATCTAAAATATGTAGAATAACTTGGAACACTAATGGTTGGATAAAGCCATCTGGTCTTTCTGGTAAATCAAATTATCCAAGTTTTGAAAAGGAGAATGGCTTTGGACATGAGGAGTGGCTTTTTGATGGAGATAAATTAATTGAAGGCTATAAATACGGATTTTTAGAGCCTATCCATAAATTCAAATCTAAATATGAATCTAAAGTTTTTGACCTTTTATTATACACAAAAGATTCTGATACAAATCAAAGCTATTGGGTAACTACATTAAAAGATGTTGAGGTAGTTAATTCCGAAGAGTCTGAAGCAGTACTAATTCATTACAAAAATAAAGGTTGGTATGATGATATGAAATTAGATTTGTATAATCTTAGCTTAGATTCAAAACAATTAGATACGTGGATTCAAGAAGGAGCAGAACAGTTATTTAATATCAAATTTAAGGCATCGCAAATAAATGAAATTCCTAATGATTTGATTCTAGTTGAAAATCAAAATGAAATTCCGTCAAATAGATATTTATTGATGGATTTTAAAAATGAAATAACTGAAAAAATTATAGAAAACATAAAGACTAATTTTTCATTTGATAATTCAGGTACTGAGGAAGCTGAACTTGAATCAAAAGGGAAAAGAAAGGGAAACAGAAGAGATATTGAATTAGAACTCAAACATAACATTCTTCAAAAAAAGTTTTTAAAATATTTACAAGACAAATATGGAAAAAATGCAGTTAAAAGAGAATGCACAGCATATGGAGCATCGCGAATAGATATAACCAGAAAAACACCTACTGGTTTCGTTTTTTATGAAATAAAAACA
>JANNWH010000010.1:0-2711 GCA_031408335.1 Flavobacteriales bacterium
TATCAAATTCACAATAAAAAAACGGTGTTGCAAACGATTCAGGTTTTAAATGACAAACGGCATTTTAATATAAATGAAACAACCATTAAAAAAGGATTTTTGAATGTTGTAAAAAACACAGGATTGCAAGGTAGATGGCAACAGTTAAATAGCAATCCAAAAGTGATTTGTGACACGGCTCACAATCCACATGGTTTGAAAATAGTTTTAAATCAAATACAAAATGAAACTTTTGATACTTTACATTTAGTTTTAGGAGTAGTAAATGACAAAGATTTGGACGAAATTTTACCTCTATTTCCAAAAGAGGCAACTTATTATTTCTGCAAACCAGACATCCCGCGTGGTTTGGATGCTATTATTTTACAAAAGGAAGCTGAAAACCACGGATTAAAAGGAAAAGTATTTAATTCTGTTTCAAATGCTTATCAAGCCGCCTTGAAAAAAGCAACTACGAATGACTTTATATATGTGGGAGGAAGTACTTTTGTAGTAGCAGAAATTTTGTGATTTTTTTTGTGATATGTTTGCAGATATGAAAAAGAGTGCTATATTTGCACTCGCAATTACGCCGAAAGGCATATCACTGAAATCCAAATTAAATAAGAGCTAAGTGAAGTAATTAAGTTTTTATAGGGCGATTAGCTCAGTTGGTTCAGAGCATTCCGATTCCATCGGAAGTGGTCGGGAATTAGAAAGATTAGAAAAAATATTGGGGCGATTAGCTCAGCTGGTTCAGAGCACCTCGTTTACACCGAGGGGGTCGGGGGTTCGAACCCCTCATCGCCCACAAAAACTCCTTAAGTAATTAAGGGGTTTTTTTATTTTATACGCCATGGATTATCTTGTTTATATACTATTTAGCTCATATAAAAATCGATATTACATCGGTTATACTTCCAATTTAGAGGAACGTATTACTCGTCACAATCAAAAAAGTAAAGGGTTTACTGGAAATGTAAATGATTGGAAAGTGCTTTATACTGAAAATTATACTTCTAAAGAAACTGCAAATAAAAGGGAACTTCAAATTAAATCTTGGAAAAGCAGAATAAAAATTGAAGAATTAATTTTAAATAAAGATTAGTTCAACTGGTTCAGAGCATTCCGATTACATCGGAAGTGGTCGGGGGTTAGAACCCCTCATCGCCCACAAAAACTCCTTAAGTAATTAAGGGGTTTTTTTATTTTAAAGCAATTCTAATGTCCGTTCTAAAGCCATTCCGCGTGAACCTTTTATAAGTATTATTTGATTTTCAATTTTTCTGTTTTTAAAAAAAATCGAGAAATCTTCAAATGTTGTAAAGAAATTGAAATTTGTTTTGACTATTTTATTTGCATAAAAATCATTTCCAACAAAATTACATTCGATATTATCTCCCTCTTTCAATAGTTCAACTATTGCTTTGTGTTCAGCAAAACTTTCATCTCCTAATTCAAACATATCACCAATAATAATATGTTTGTTTTGTTTGTCGAGTTGTAAAAAATTCTCTAAAGCCACTTTCATACTACTTGGATTGGCATTATAAGCATCCAAAATTATTTCGTTTGTTCCTTTAGTTAGTAATTGCGATCTGTTGTTTTCAGGTATATAACTCTCAATTGCGGCTTTAATATGACGTTTTGGAACTCCAAAATAGTTTCCTATAGCAATTGCAGTATTTATATTGTTTGCGTTGTACAAGCCAATTAAATGTGATTTGATTACAATATCATCAAATTCGACAGTTACAAACGGATTAGCAGATACTTTTTTGATATAAGTTGATGCATTTACATCTATTTGACTGAAGGTTATTCTTTCTATATCATTCGTTTTATCAGCTTGAATAGCATCATCAAGATTTACAAAAGCGATTTTTTTATTTTGTTTTAGATATGAAAACATTTCGCTTTTACCTTTTATTACACCTTCTATTCCTCCAAAACCTTCAAGATGTGCTTTTCCAAAATTGGTAATATATCCATAGTTAGGTTTTGCAATCTCACATAAAAATTCAATTTCTTTTTGATGATTTGCACCCATTTCAATAATTCCAATATCGGTGTCATATTTTAATGAAAGCAAAGTTATTGGAACGCCAATGTGATTATTTAAGTTGCCAATGGTTGCAACTGTGTTATACTTTTTCGTTAATACTACGTGTATAAGTTCTTTAGTTGTTGTTTTACCATTACTTCCAGTTAATGCAATAATAGGTAGTCCTAGTTGCTGTCTGTGGTATTTTGCCAATTCTTGCAACGATTGTAGACAATTCGGTACAAGTATCATTTTTTCTTTATTGGTAAAGTATCTTTTATCGTCAATAAGTACATATTTTGCACCTTTAAGAATAGCTTGTTCGCCAAAAGTATTAGCGTCAAAATTATCACCTTTTAATGCTATAAACAAAGAATCGTTTTCAATTTTTCTGGTATCTGTTGAAACGCCCGTGCATTGTAAAAAGCATTGATATAGATCTTCAATTTTCATATAATTTGGCTTTACTAATTTATTATATAGTTTAAAAACAATATGTAGTTGGTTATATTAAAAAAAGCCCTGAGAAGGGCTTTTGATATTTTTTATAATTAGAAAATTAATTTCTAGCTCTTTTCTTAAAGTCTGATTTAGCTCCTACTCTAGACATTGCGCATCTAAAACCAATATAATCAGTTGCCATATCTTGAGGGAAATATCTTCTTTGTGCTGGATCTAACCAATATGC
>JANNWH010000011.1:0-103207 GCA_031408335.1 Flavobacteriales bacterium
TTTTACTAATATCGTGTTTTCTAATCTTTAATCAAACCACAACTATTTTTGACTATTTTTTAAATATTTGCTCAATATCGTGTTTTCTAATCTTTAATCAAACCACAACCTGAACACAATTAGTTAATTGTTTATTTAAAATATCGTGTTTTCTAATCTTTAATCAAACCACAACCATTATGTTTATCCCTTGTATTATCCTTTAAATATCGTGTTTTCTAATCTTTAATCAAACCACAACATTGTTTTTTATGGTTAAAATTTGTTTGGAAATATCGTGTTTTCTAATCTTTAATCAAACCACAACTTGACGTGAATAATAAATGTTTGCATCGATAATATCGTGTTTTCTAATCTTTAATCAAACCACAACATAGTGTTTTTTGTGCTAAAATTTCACATTAATATCGTGTTTTCTAATCTTTAATCAAACCACAACTTGCACTTGTTTTCATAATAAATAAGTTTTAATATCGTGTTTTCTAATCTTTAATCAAACCACAACATATAAATCACAATTAAGTAATTTTCCTTTAATATCGTGTTTTCTAATCTTTAATCAAACCACAACTTGTCAATTCGATGAAGATGCTTTTATAGTAATATCGTGTTTTCTAATCTTTAATCAAACCACAACCAGGGTTAAACATAGATTGCGACAGCCTGTAATATCGTGTTTTCTAATCTTTAATCAAACCACAACTGTGCTGATATTATTCATGTACAGGACAATAATATCGTGTTTTCTAATCTTTAATCAAACCACAACATGCGAACATCGTTTATTTCAAAGAACCGAAATATCGTGTTTTCTAATCTTTAATCAAACCACAACATTTTGACGTTGCAAAAATAAAACCCAAAAATATCGTGTTTTCTAATCTTTAATCAAACCACAACTGTGGTTCGTGTAAAAATGAATAATCATCGAATATCGTGTTTTCTAATCTTTAATCAAACCACAACTTCTCACAAGGATCTAATCCAAAAGGTATGAATATCGTGTTTTCTAATCTTTAATCAAACCACAACGTAAAGCCTTTGCGGTTGCACAAGCATTAAAATATCGTGTTTTCTAATCTTTAATCAAACCACAACTGTTGGTGTAAGAGTTTGTGTATGATTATGAATATCGTGTTTTCTAATCTTTAATCAAACCACAACCGCCACAGTATTCATACGGTTGACTAAACAAATATCGTGTTTTCTAATCTTTAATCAAACCACAACACAACGTGTTATTATTTTGTTTATTTCGGAAATATCGTGTTTTCTAATCTTTAATCAAACCACAACGGGCAATGCTTCCATAAACATTTTGAAGATAATATCGTGTTTTCTAATCTTTAATCAAACCACAACATCATCATCACTGAAAGTTTTTCGCGCCGTAATATCGTGTTTTCTAATCTTTAATCAAACCACAACGCCATTGGTAATTACTGTTTTGTTGATTATAATATCGTGTTTTCTAATCTTTAATCAAACCACAACAGTCGTGTGAATTTTAATGCGTTTTTTAAGAATATCGTGTTTTCTAATCTTTAATCAAACCACAACGGAAATCGTTATAACAAAAATCGAAGGTCGATTTCCGTTGTGGTTTGGTCGTTTAAGAATATGAAAAACTTTATGTCAAAGAACTATTGTTTCTGTTTTGTCATTTCGAGGAACGAGACCCGAGCGATAGCGAATAGACGAAGTAAATCGCACAATCGTAATCTTCTTTATGTGATTTCTCTCGATGGTCGAAATAACAAAGCTATACTTTTTGAATTTTACCTGAAACTGAAATTTTTACTTTTATTGGATTAAAAGTATTCCATCCCGTTTTACCATCTCCAAATCCTTTAATGTAAACATAATCAGATTTTGCTGTTTTATCTTCTCTTGCATCAATATGTTTTCTAAAACAGATTTCCATAAAATAGTCGGCACCAGCAATTTTTTGAACTTTATAAAGATAATCAACTACATCTGAATAATTAATATCATTCCAGTTAAATTCTTCTTCATCTTTAAAAAGAATAAACATTTCATTTTCTTTAAATGTCTCAACAATTCTTTTTCCATCCAACGGTAAACTAAACATGTTTAATTTTTGCTTTTTACGTTCGACAATTTCCCAAAAACTCACTACATCTTTATCTAATTTTCCATCATTATTTTCATAAATCAAAACATGATGATTATTCCTTGGATTGACAAATTGATTAATATCTTTTTTAAGTTGTTTTGCTTTATTCATTGTCTCCTTGATTCTAACTTTACTAATGGGTACAGGAGCACCATTTTTGTTAGGCAAAAATAATTGGGTTTGTTTTATTCCGTTTTCATCAACAATAAAGAAAGTGGTTGCAGGAATAACTCCTTTAACAAAACCTCCTAATTCATGTACTTTTTTTAGAATTAATAACCTAATTGTATCGTCAACAATTTTTTCAATATGCTTTTCAGTTGTTAAACTTTCTAATGGTTTTCGAATATGAAATGCTTCATCACTATTTGGGGCTGTTCGTTTTCCAAAAACAAATTCTTTATGCAATTGTCCTCTAGCTGCAACACCAATATTTTTATAAATAATACCATTCTTCTCTGTCTTATGCTTTCTAACAGTTATAATATTGTTCAATTTTTTATGAGAAACTAATATTTTATCTACAGCTACTTCAGCATCTTTCACAAAACCATCCCAAGGCAAAGGAAAATTTTTATTTTCGGGCTTTCTATCATATCTATTCCATTCCGATAATTTTTGCAAATGACTAACCGTACCACAAGCCATAACCAAAGCATCAATGGCATGATGGCGATGGTCTTCTCTTGTTTTAGTTTTATCTTCGGGGTTAAGCACCGCATTTAATCCCCATTTTTGTCGCAAATTAGCAGTCATTTGTCCTGGCGAAACGGCGACTTTATCACATATCTTAGACATATAATTTTTGGCTTCTTTGCTAATATATCGTGTGTCATTCAGATTTTTACTAGCAAAATCATCATCAAACTTTTGTTGTACAAAGCGTTTGAATTTTTGATAACTGTTTGGATATTCTTTAGTATCCGAAAATAACTTTAATGCTCTTTCTTTTACTTCATTCCATTTGTTTTCTCCTTGCAAACTGTAAAATTCAAATGGTGTTTTATCTCCTTTAGCTCTATTTTCGTCAGCATAACAAAGCGTTTTATTCATAAAACTATCATTCAACGATTTGCTCCAAGGATGAATATGTTCTATCTGAACTTCACCACTAAACAATTGTGTCACACCAATACTTCTACCAGTATAGGGACACGTTTTTTTACATTCTTCCCAAAGTTTATAAAGCAAAAGATTATCGTGAGAAATATGCTTCCCTAAATTATTAAGTTCAACTTTCACTCTATCATTTTCTCTTTCTAGCTTTTGCTGGCGATTTCTTTCCTCGTTTCTGCCTGATTTTGATGCTTTTAAATTTCGAGCTAATTCTACTTTTATTTCATCTGGCTTTCCATATTCTTTAACTATTTCATTGACTAATTTTCTAATTTCAAATAAAGCTGTAATTACAATTGGATTTCTAATAGCTTGTATTTCTTTGTCAGCAATTGCATTTACAGGAAGTTTTTCAAGTAGAACAGTTTCATCAATATTTGCTGAATGGTGGTATAATTTGGTTAATTGTTTATCTGTAAGATGTAAATCCGTTTTTAAAAAATGTTTCAAAGGTTCTATAAATCCTCCTTTAAAATTGGAACGAACAATATCAGGAACATTATCAATTACTAATGATTTTTTATCCTCAGGAAGTGTTTCCCAATTTTGACCAAAAGCATTCTTCACTCCACCAAGCACAACAGCGATATCATATTGAAATCCCATTTCTAGAAAAGGGAAAATATTATTTATGGCTTTCCTACTTAAACTTGAATATTTATCTTTTAAATTGAACTTAGAAATTGCTTCAGCTTGTGTTTCATCAAAACCCCAATTAGCTTTTGCAAAATCTCGAACCTTGTCTTTACTATCAAAAAAATATAAGATATGCCAAATATCTTCTTGTTCTTTCTCTGTAAAATCAAACCATTTTTTCCCAAAAAACTTCTTACTGCAAAGATTTGAAATGGTATGTGTGCCAACAATTTTATCTTCGTCTTTATAATTAAATTTATATATAGCGTCAAGTTTGTTGATGGCTTTACGAATATCTTTAAAACTTGGCTTTTCTTTTTCAATTAAAAAATCAAACACCAATCTCCGCTCATCAGCATGCAATTTATGCCCATTATATTCAACAGTGTTTATCCACTGATGCAATCTAAAAAGCTCAAAAGGAATAGCACTTAATTGACATTTGGTTTTGTTTTTCTCGAAAGAACAATTTCCTACCAAATGCTTTTGAGAACGCAAAGGTCGCTGATGAAATAAAATCCCATCGTCTTTAAAACCTTCATCATTTTTTCTGCCACCAATTTTTTCTTTTAATTCGTGAGTTAAACCAGAATGGTATTTTTTTTGATTTTCCCAAATTTGTTCAAATTCATCAACATACATTTGACGAGTCGTATATCTATTTCTAATTCGTTCTAAACCATTAACAAAAGGTTGATTTTCTTTTGGTGTAATTTCATAGAAATAAGAACCTAAAGTTTTATTTTCTATTTGAACTCTGGTTTCATCAATACCTATTTTCCCTTCTTTAGCATTTCCTTTAAATATTGCTCCCTCATCTTTTCCTGCACTTCTACTATTGCTCAAAAAACCTCTTCTTTGAATTAAATGATAAAAAATTCGTCCAATTTCTTCAAAAGTTAATTTTTCGTTTAATGCTTTATGTCTTAATTCATAAGGATTATGAGCAAACCAAGAAGCTAATTCTTGAGCTGGGAATTTTTTAGTTGCTTTCCAATTATAGAAATCAGCATCCGTCAATGGACACATTTTTAAAGAAGCTAGTTCTTTTAGTAAAACTTTTTTACGTAATCTTTTTCTAAAAAACTGCCGACGTGTTCCTCTCGCTCCTGTCCTGCTCGCATTTTTTGAAAGTTCACCCTCCCCATCTCCTAAATTATCAACGCCAACAGGAAATATTCTACTTCCTATTCCAATAATTTTATTCAATTTATCGTCAATTAATGCCCACCCAATACTGTTCGTTCCCATATCCAATCCTAATATCTTTGCCATAACCTAATTTTTTCTAAAATTAAATATTCTAATCGGATTAAAAAAGGGGAAAAACACCCTTTTTTATAAAATAATTAATACTATATTTGCTATGATTAAAAATTCTAATCTTTAATCTTATCACAATAAGGCTATATGCCGTAGATGAAAATCTTAAGTCCTGCTTCGGTGGGACTTTTTTGTTTTAGATTCTTAATAACTTTTAATAAAACTAACAATCTAACAATCCATAAATCTAATAATCGCTTTATATTTGTGACATCAAAATTTTTAACTACACAAAATGCCTAACACTCAACAATTACAAGATTTAACAACGCAAGTTCGAAGAGATATTCTTCGTATGGTGCACGCTGTAAATTCTGGACATCCCGGAGGTTCTTTAGGTTGCGCCGAATTTATGGTTGCACTCTATCAAAACATCATGACACGCAAAGCTGGTTTCGATATGAACGGAATTGGTGAAGATTTATTTTTTCTATCTAATGGACATATTTCGCCTGTTTTTTACAGTGTTTTAGCTCGAAGCGGTTATTTTCCTGTTTCGGAATTAGCGACTTTCAGAAAACTAAATTCGCGTTTGCAAGGTCATCCAACTACGCATGAAGGTTTGCCTGGCGTTCGAATTGCATCGGGATCTTTAGGTCAAGGATTATCGGTTGCAATTGGAGCTGCACAAGCTAAAAAACTCAACAACGACAACCATTTAATTTATTCACTTCATGGTGATGGCGAATTGCAAGAAGGTCAAAATTGGGAAGCTATTATGTATGCTTCAGCAAAAAAAGTGGATAATTTAATCGCAACTATTGACCTTAACGGAAAACAAATTGACGGAACTACTGATGAAGTTTTAGCAATGGGAAGCATAAAAGCCAAATTTGAAGCTTTTGATTGGATTGTTCTTGAAATTAAAGAAGGAAATAATTTAGAAGCTATTATTTCAGGTTTAAACGATGCCAAATCTAAAACCGGAAAAGGAAAACCAATTTGCATCTTATTACATACCGAAATGGGGAACGGTGTCGATTTTATGATGCACACGCACGCTTGGCATGGAAAAGCACCAAATGATGAACAATTAGCAAACGCATTAGAACAAAACCCAGAAACTTTAGGAGATTATTAATTTGTATGAAAAAAGTAATTGTACTATTATTTTTCTTTTTTTGTCAGAGTAGTTTTTGTCAGGAATACATGTTTGATAATTTTTTGGAGTATAAATATAAAGGAAAAATAGGCTCAACCTTTTTTTATCTTACAAATACAAAAAATGATTCGTATATTTTAAACAACTATTATGGAAGTGACACTATGTATGGGAAAATAAGAGATTATAATAACAACATTTTTCATGAACTTGAAATACTTACTACAGATACTATTCTAAAATTTAAATATTTATACAGTTTAAAATATTCTCGAAATAATTATGGCAGTAAATTTATTGTTGAATCATTTGTGAATGAAATTGATAGTACATCAAGAGAAATCAAAATAGTGGTTTTTAAAAATAAAAGGAAAAAAAAGATAGAATGCAAAATAGATTTAATTGTAGAAAATTCAGATGATTTTTTTTGCAATCAAATTTTATATTCTTTGAGTCACGGTAGACTCATAAATAAAAATTTTAAAATAGAAAAAGGGACGATTTTAAATTATAAAGTAGAATTTCCGAACGGTTTTAAAACTGAAATAAAACTTATAAAAAAACAAAAAATAAACACCATACTTTCAATAAGTAAGGAACAACTAAAATTTTATTAATGAAAAAATACACCAACACAGGAAGTAAAGATACACGTTCGGGTTTCGGAGCTGGAATGACCGAACTCGGCAAAAAAAACGAAAACGTTGTTGCCTTGTGCGCCGACTTAATTGGTTCGTTAAAATTTGACGATTTTAAGAAGAATCACCCAGAACGGTTTTTCCAAATCGGAATTGCTGAAGCCAACATGATCGGAATTGCTGCAGGTTTAACCATTGGAGGAAAGATTCCGTTTACAGGAACTTTTGCTAACTTTTCGACAGGAAGAGTTTACGATCAAATTCGTCAATCAGTAGCCTATTCTGATAAAAATGTAAAAATTTGTGCGTCTCATGCTGGATTAACTTTAGGCGAAGACGGAGCAACACATCAAATATTAGAAGATATTGGATTGATGAAAATGTTACCAGGAATGACTGTTATTAATACCTGCGATTACAATCAAACCAAAGCAGCAACTTTAGCTATTGCCGATCATCATGGTCCAGTTTATTTGCGTTTTGGACGTCCGGTTGTTCCCAATTTTATGCCAGCTGATGAACCATTTGTAATTGGAAAAGCTGTTGTATTAAACGAAGGAACTGATGTAACTATTATTGCAACTGGACATTTAGTTTGGGAAGCGTTATTGGCTTCCGAAGCATTAGAATTAAAAGGAATTTCGGCTGAAGTAATTAATATTCATACTATAAAACCTTTAGATGAAGAAGCCATTTTAAAATCGGTTGCTAAAACAGGTTGCGTAGTTACTGCCGAAGAACACAATATTTTAGGAGGATTGGGCGAAAGTGTTGCAAGAACATTGGCTTTAAATAATCCAAAACCGCAAGAGTTTGTTGCCGTTCAAGATTCGTTTGGTGAAAGCGGAACTCCAGAACAATTGATGGAAAAATACAAATTAAACCATCAGGCAATTTTTGAAGCTGTTGAAAGAGTGGTGAAGAGAAAATAAAATTAGATAAAAAAAGCCTGACTTGTTTAAGTCAGGCTTTTTTTTAATGACAACTCGGATCAAGATATCGTTTCTTTCCATTTCCACCAACACATGTGGGAATTAAATCAAATTCATAAAAAGGACCATTTGGAGTAATTCGCCTTTCCTCTTTAGTCAAATAGGCATCGCCATCATCATCTACATCTAAAAAATCGGCAATACCATCACGATCAGTATCGTCTTCAAAAGTTATATCATTATCTCTTAAATAACCATCTAGATTAATATCCTCCAAATAAGAAAAAATTCCATCATTATCATTATCAACACGTTGCACTTCATACAATTTGAAACTAAAAATAAGTGGAGAATAAGCTGGAATACCAACACGAGAAAGCGAATAATAACCTAAACCCGATGGCAAAAACATTACTCCCGCTCCGAAATCAGAATAAGAAATGGTTCCATCTGGATTGCTCGTATAACTTCCTGATTTAAACTTCGGAAAAACCTCACTCCATCCTCTAATCACTCCGCTTAAGCTAAAAAATGATTGCGGAAAATTATTGGTTTCAAAAGCAGGTGAATCATCCATTAATTGTCCTTCATAAGCTGTCAAAACACCGTCAAAATTGCATGGAGCTTTGCTATTAGGTCCATTTCCTTGTCGTAATTGAAGGTAATAAATTTTATAAGAAATTCCGTCTTTCTCTACAAGTAATTCTAATACATTTGCATTAGGAGTTGAAGCGTTAATTCCCCAAATTGAATTTGATGCTAATTCGGGAACAATAGTAAAATCGACATCCTGATCATTAACTTGACCCGGATTGTTAGTTATAGTAATGGAATGCGTTTTTAAATAGGTTTGAATGGTTGATAAATCGGTAGCATATTGTACAGCAAAATCTCTAATTGGAACAGTTTCAGGATCATCATCTTTACTACAACTAAGTACTAAATTTATGAAAACAAAAAATAAAACAACTTTGAAAACATTTTTCATAATAACAATTAAATTTTTGTGCAAGATACAATATTGATTTATTTTTGTAAATTATTTAACTAGGTTTTTAGAAAAAAATTATGAGAGTAGATAAATACTTATGGTGTGTTCGCTATTACAAAACTCGAAATATGGTCACAGAAGCCTGTAAAAAAAACCATATTACTGTAAATGGTCAAGTGGCTAAAGCATCTAAGGAGGTTTTTGCCAGTGATAAAATTACATTTCGAAAAGATCAAATTATACATATTATTTCCGTATTGGACATTCCTGACAATCGAATTGGAGCAAAACTAGTTGATATTTATAGAAAAGATGAAACACCAGCCGAATCTTTTGCTCATTTAGAACTTTTAAAATTGTCGAAAGAACATTACAGAAGAACAGGAACTGGAAGACCAACTAAAAAAGATAGAAGAGATATTGATGATATTTCATTTACTAACGATAGTAATGAAACGGAATAAAACTATCAAACCTAAACAAGAAAACGAACTGTTTTTTATATTTACAAAAAATAAATCCAATGAAACCCAATATCATTTTAACAAATCAAGAAATTCAGCATAAAATAAAACGAATTGCCTATCAAATCTATGAAACTTTTGCAGAAGATGACAGCATTGTAATTGCTGGAATAGCTTCAAATGGTTTTATTTTCGCAACAAAAATTGCAACCGAATTAGAAAAAATAGCGTCTTTAAAAGTAATTCTATGTGAAGTTAAAATTGATAAACTACAACCAAGCAATTCAATTACAACATCCATCTCAAAAGAAATTTACCAGAATAAAGGACTCGTTTTGGTTGATGATGTTTTAAATTCCGGAACTACATTAATTTACGGAATAAAACATTTTCTAGAAGTACCAATTAAGAAATTTAAAACTGCTGTTTTGATAGATAGAAACCACAAAAAATATCCAGTAAAAGTAGATTTTAAAGGAATTTCGTTATCCACTTCTTCATTAGAACACGTTACAATAGTTTTTGAATCCAATGATTGTTTCGCCTATTTAAGCTAAAAGTAATTTAATTTCTGAAACAACATCAGTAACACTTTTATCATCAACCACAACAGTATGTGTTGCATGATGATAATAAAAATTTCTGTCAAAAAGGTGTTTGGCAATAAATTGTTTTAGTTCGTCTTGGCTTAAACTTGAAATTAAAGGTCTATTTTTCTTTTCTCCGAAAAGTCTATGATATAATGTTGAAACGGATGCTTTCAAGTATATAGAAATACAATTTTCATTTTTAAGAAGTTCGTGATGATTATAATAACATGGAGTACCTCCTCCTGTGCTCATAACAAAAGATTCATTTGAATTCATTTTCTCTAAAAAAATTTCATGTTCTAATTTTCTAAAATAAAGTTCTCCTTTTTCAAAAAAAATAGTTTCGATACTCATTTCCGACTTTTTTTCAATCAAATTATCCAACTCCAAGCAAAACATTTGCATATCAATCGCTAATTTTTTGGCTATAACCGACTTACCACTACCCATATATCCTATTAAAACTACTTTGTACATATAAATAAATCCTTATAAATTAAGGTATTAACATTGATTATTAAAAAAAGGTAAATTTAAAATAAAATAGCTTTGAAAAATTAATAATAAGGTCTTATATTTGCACCCGCATTGAAGAAATCTAAATGACTTGATAGCTCAGTTGGTAGAGCACATCACTTTTAATGATGGGGTCCTGGGTTCGAGCCCCAGTCAGGTCACAAAAAAGTCGTTCGCATTTGTGTGAATGACTTTTTTTATTTTGGCCACGTGGAGAAACGGTAGACTTGCCAGCTTGAGGGGCTGGTGCTCGTAAGGGCGTGTGGGTTCAAATCCCACCGTGGTCACGAATAAATAAAAATAGTACCCAAAAAACATCAAGCTTGCTTGAAATGTTTTTTGGGTACTATTTTTATTTTCAAAGCGGAGCTTTGTTGGGAAAGACGAAGTCAATCCCATTTCTTCTCTAAATGCTTGCTTGAAATGTTTTTTGGGTGCTGTTTTTATTTTCAAAGCGGAGCTTTGTTGAGAAAGACGAAGACAATCTCCTACTTTCACTATTTTTATTTTATAAATTTTAATGAACTATTATTCTGGTAAAATTTAATTCTATTTAAGCTTTTTAGTTACTACAAAATCATTCCTTTTTCAATTCAAAAAATCTTTATTTTATTTTTTTATTAATTATTTTTAAAATATGTAGGTAAATTGATTTTTTTAATTAATTTTGTTTAACATATTTATAAAAAAGATGAACAATGTAAAAAATACTTTTAGTATAAAAGATCTTGAAAATTTATCAGGTATAAAAGCTCACACCATACGTATTTGGGAAAAAAGATATAATGTATTACAACCAATGCGCACTGATACTAATATTCGTTTGTACGACTTACAAGCCTTGCAAAAATTGTTAAACATTACTCTTTTGCATGACTATGGTTATAAAATTTCTAAAATATCAAAATTATCTGCTGATAAACTGCCGCTTTTAGTTAATGAAATAATTTCCGAAAAAAGTGCAAAAAATCATGCAATAAGTTCCTTTAAAATGGCAATGATGAATTTTGATCAAACGCTATTTTTTAATACGTACAATAGTTTACTATCTGAAAAATCTTTTAAAGAAATATTTAGTGAAGTATTTATTCCACTGATAACCGAAATTGGTTTATTGTGGCAAACGGATACTATTACACCTGCACACGAACATTTTATAAGTTATTTAATCAAACAAAAACTATTAATTAATACCGAAAAGCTTCAAGTATTACCTCCTACAAAGGAAAATAAATTGTTTGCTCTTTACTTACCTCAAAATGAAATTCATGAATTGGGTTTAATGTATCTTAACTATGAAATTCTTTTACATGGTTACAAAACTATATATTTAGGTGAAAGTGTTCCAACTGAAAGTTTAAAAGATCTAAAAAAATATTTCGACAACATTACTTATGTATGTTATGCTACTGTTGAACCTACAAAAAATGAAATTAACCCTTATGTTAATGAAATCATTAAAGAAATATTAGATGATACTTCAGAATTTTGGCTAATTGGAAGAATGACAGAATATGTTGAACAAAAAAATTATTCGAAAAATATTACAATAATAAATTCTATTAACGAATTAGTTGAAAAGTTATAAAATTTTGATAAATAATTTTTTATTGTTTAACTTTTAATTACTTTTGTTAAACAAATGAAAAAAGAAATAAAAATAGTAGGTTCTGGATTTTCATCTTTAGCGGCAAGTTGCTATCTCGCTAAAGATGGTTACAATGTAACAATCTACGAAAAAAACGCTACAATTGGAGGAAGAGCTAGGCAACTAAAAAAAGATGGTTTTACTTTTGATATTGGCCCAACTTGGTATTGGATGCCAGATGTTTTTGAAAGGTTTTTTGCCGATTTTGATAAAAAACCATCAGATTATTACCAATTGATAAAACTCTCTCCAGCATACCAAGTTTATTTTGGAGTTAATGAATTTGTAACAATTGCTGATAACCTTCCGGAAATTATAGCCACATTTGAATCTATTGAAACTGGAAGCGGTAAAAAATTAGATTCATTCATGAAAGAAGCACAAAGCAACTATAATATCGCCATAAAAGATTTAGTTTACCGACCTGGAGTTTCTCCCATAGAATTAATTACTCCTCAAACTGTATTAAAAGTCAATCAGTTTTTTAGCAACATTTCTAGAGATATTAGAAAACGATTCAAAAATAAAAAATTAGTACAAATATTAGAATTTCCCGTTCTTTTTCTTGGTGCAAAACCATCTGATACGCCGTCATTTTATAGCTTTATGAACTTTGCTGATTTCGGATTAGGAACTTGGCATCCAAAAAACGGAATGTATTCGGTGATTTTAGCAATGGAAACTTTAGCAAAAGAACTAGGTGTAACTATTCAAACCAATTCAAATATTGAAAAAATAGAAGTTATTGACGGAAAAGCAACTGCTTTAATAATTAATGGAAATAAAATAGAAACTGATATTATTTTATCAGGAGCCGATTATCATCATACCGAAACATTACTAGATGAAAAGTACCGCGCTTATTCTGAAAAATACTGGAAAAGCAGAGTATTTGCTCCTTCTTCTCTACTTTTCTATGTTGGTTTTGATAAAAAAATTGAAAATGTTGAACATCATTCTTTATTTTTTGATGTAGATTTTGATGTTCACGCACAAGATATATATGATAATCCGAAATGGCCAGAGAATCCATTATTTTATGCTAGCTTTCCATCTAAAACAGATGAATATTCAGCTCCAAAAGATAAAGAAGCTGCAATTTTTTTAATTCCATTAGCTCCAGGACTTGAAGACAATAATGATCTAAGAGAATTTTACTTTGAAAAAATAATTACTCGTTTAGAGAATTTAACACAACAAAAATTAAAAAATAATATTATCTTTAAGGAGTCTTTTTGTGTAAATGATTTTATTGCTGATTATAATTCCTATAAAGGAAATGCATACGGAATGGCAAATACCTTATTACAAACTGCTTTCTTAAGGCCTAAATTAAAAAGTAAAAAAGTAAAAAACTTATATTTCACAGGACAATTAACCGTTCCTGGACCAGGTGTTCCTCCAGCTTTAATTTCTGGAAAATTAGTCGCCGATTTAATAAAAAAATTCAGTTAATATGAAATCTATTTTTGATACTGTTTCTTTTGAATGTAGTAAAAATGTTACTAAATCGTATAGTACATCCTTTTCTACTGCGGTAAAACTGCTGGCTCCAATCATTCGCCAAGATATTTATAATATATATGGTTTTGTTCGTTTTGCCGATGAAATTGTAGATAGCTTTCATGATTTTAACAAAATAGAGCTTTTTGAACTTTTTGAAAAAGATTTAGCAAAAGCACTTCTAAATAAAATAAGTTTAAATCCAATATTAAACTCCTTTCAACATACAGTTCATAAATATCAAATTCCTGACACTTTAATAAATGCTTTTATGAAGAGTATGAAAATGGATTTGGTTAAATCAAAATACAATACGTTTGAAGAATATAACGAATATATTTATGGTTCAGCTGATGTAGTGGGTTTGATGTGTTTGAAAGTCTTTGTAAATGGCGATACTGAAAAATTTAACGAACTCGAGCATGCTGCAATGCGATTGGGTTCTGCATTTCAAAAAGTGAATTTTCTTAGAGATTTGAAAGCCGATTTTGAAGATTTGAATCGTACTTATTTTCCAAATACCGATTTATCAAACTTAAATGAAGCATCAAAAAATCAAATCATCAAAGAAATTGAAGCCGATTTTAAAGCAGGATATGAAGGAATAGTCAATTTACCAATTGAAGCTAAGTTTGGAGTTTATACTGCTTTTATTTACTATAAAAAATTGCTTTCAAAATTAAAAAATACACCATCTGAAGAAATTAAAAATACACGAATTAGAGTGCCTGATTATCAAAAATACGGACTTTTTGCTAAGTGTTATTTTACTTATAAATTGAATATTTTATAAATTATTATTTTATGTTACTTCAAATTTTAGTATTCATTCTAACCTTTTGTATAATGGAATTTATGGCTTGGTTTACCCATAAATATGTTATGCATGGTTTTTTATGGAATCTTCATGCTGATCATCACAAAAAAGATCACGACTCGTGGTTTGAACGAAACGATGCTTTTTTTATATTTTATGCTGTAGTAAGTATTGGATTTTTCTTGCTATGGAAATATGGTGTTTTAAGTCTTGGTATTGCGATTGGATTGGGAATTTTCGCATACGGAATATCCTATTTCATTGTGCATGATATTTTTATTCACCAACGATTCAAATTGTTTAGAAACGCAAATAATTTATATGCTAAAGGAGTTAGAAGAGCACATAAAATGCACCATAAGCATGTTGGAAAGGAACATGGAGAATGCTTTGGAATGTTATTTGTTCCGTTTAAATACTTCAAAAAATAAAAAATGTCCTAATTTCTTAGGACATCTTTTTTTATAACTAACCTCAACTTTTATTTTAACAAACCTTCTAATGGTTTTAATTGCTCCAAATCGATATTTGATTTTTGCAATACGCTCAAAAGTGTCATTACATTACTAGGATTCATTTTATCGCCTGTAACTCGTATAACAGCAAATCCGTTTTCTTTTTTATTGGCATAGAAAATAAATTCTTTAATGTCATCATCTTTACCAACATAACTAACAGATGCATTTGCACCACCAGAGCCGAATTTCATTAATTGTTGGTATTCCTCGTTTTTTAAAATAGTTTTTAATTTTGATTTCTCTGCTTCATAGGCTACTTGATTTTTTGGTGTAGCTTTAAATGCGATGATGTTCATTTTGTCGAAAGAAGCTAATGCAATTTCTTGCTCAGCAGTTAATTTAGCTTTATCAATATTTAAAATATTGGAAGAAACATCCAAAGCAATAAAATCTTTTTTGTTAGAATTCTCAACGAAAAATTTTTGTAAACTTGGTTCGTTAGAACAACTTGTTAAAAGTAAACTTACAGCTATAACAAGATATAGGATTATTTTTGTCATTTCGTTTCATATTAAAATGGCAACAGTAATTACTATTGCCATCGTTGTGATTTATTTTTTTCCTTTACCCGCTTTTTCCAACTCGGCTCCACCAGGCAAATTCATTTTGTCTGTTAAAGCAGATAACTCATCCAAATCGAAATTTCCGGTTAACGACATTAAAACGGTTTCTTCTTTACCCGAACCTTCAATAAACATTAAAAGCTCTTTTACATTTGATTCTTTAGCACCCGATTTTACATAAATTTTTACGCTTTTTCCTTTCTCGCTAATTCGCATTAACTCTTCCATTCCTGAAGTTTTTATGTATTTATCAGAAGTAGCTTTCATATCGTCTGAAAGTTTGTTGTCTGAAGTAACAAAAACTCTTAAATTGTCTAATTTTTTTGCTAAATTCATAAATTCTTTTGCCTCTTTGTCATTCGATTTAACATCTCCCATAAGTTTAAACATTTTTTGATTTACTATGACAGCTGTTATTTTGTCATTGTCGTCAAATTTGTCAAAAACAGATTGTGCAAAAAAGGTATTTGTTACGAATACTAAAGCGATTATTAAAATTAATTTCTTCATGATTTCTATTGTTTTTATTGATTATTATTTTTTAAAAATTTTGTTTTTTGAGCGTTGATACTCGTTAATATAACTCACACTTTGTTTGCCGACATTTATTTTTTGAGATACTAATGTCAACGCTTTTTGTGTTTCTGCTAAGGCAACTTCAGGATTGTCAAACGTTCCATATTCACTCAAAACACTTGGTTTTTCAGTAGTATTGTTATACATAAATGTTCCTATTCCAAGCATTACTACAATGGTTGCAGCAATTGACAACCACGCTACGTTTTTACGTTTCTTAGCTTTTAGTGGAATCGTTGCTTCAAATTGTTGCTTTTTTGCTTGTGAGAAATAACCAAAAACAGGTTGGTATTGTTCCAAATGCTGCGCAACATCTGCTGAAGTAAAATAAATTTTTAATTCGTTTTCTTCTTCAATACTTGTTTCTCCTTCAAAGTAGTTGTTAATTAATTTTTCTATTCTATCCAATGCCATAATTATGTGTTTTAGTCATAAATTCTCTAATTGTTTTTCGTCCTCTTGAAAGTGCTACTCGAATAGCAGTTTCATTCATATCCATTATTTTAGCAATTTCTTCAAATTCATATTGCTCAATATCGCGCATTTGAATAATTAATTTTTGCTGTTCAGGCAATTCGTTAATTATTTTTTCTACCCAATTCCAACTGTCACTATCTTCTACTTTTTGCTGTAAACCTGCTTCTCTATCAGTGTAATTACTGTGAACTAGTGTCATATTACTAGCGCGTTTCGATTTTAATTGATCCAAACAATAATTCTTTGTCATAGTCATTGCCATTGCTTCTACACTTCTCAAATCATTCAATCGATCACTTTTTGTCCATAATTTCACCAAAACTTCTTGCGTCGCATCTTCTGCTTCTTCTGTACTTACCAATAATCTTTTTGCCATTCGAAAGACTTTATCTTTAAAAGGATTTATTATCGATATGAATTCATATTGGTTCATTAAAAACAGTTTGGTTTTTGGTTATAGGGTAAAGACGAGATACTATTTATTTTGTTACAAGTGTACATATTTTTTTTTGAAGCGAAAGGTTTGGGTGTTTTTTGGATTCCTTATTCCTGCTGCTTTTCCAAAACTTTTAAAAAAAGGTTTTTCCTTTGCATCAGGGCTAGATAAGTAACCATAGTATCAAAAAAATCATTAATTTTGAAATAAAAATTGCTTTTATGAAAAAAATATATTTAGTCCCAATTCTAGTAATCCTATTTTTTACTAATGGTTGCCAAAAAGACGATTTAGCTGTTCCAGTAGAATTAGAAATAAATGATTTTGTTTGGAAAGGAATGAATTTGTACTATTTATGGCAAGCTGATGTTCCTAATTTAGCCGATGATCGATTTGGAAATCAAAACGAATTAAATGGATTTTTATCCAGTTATTCTGATCCAACTACTCTATTCAATAGTTTACGTGTGGATAATTCTATTGATCGTTTTAGTGTAATTTTTAATGATTATTCTGTTTTGGAAGGAATTTTATCTGGAAACACAACTGATACCGGATTGGATTACGGATTAAAATTCAAAACCGGAAGTACCACTGATATTTTTGGTTGGGTGCGTTACATTCTTCCCAATTCAGATGCTGCCACAAAAAACATTTATCGTGGCGACATTTTTTATGCAATTAACGGAACACCATTAACAGCTAGTAATTACAGAACTCTTTTAGCCAATTCAACATTTACTGTAAATTTAGCTAATTATGATAATGGAAATATAACGCCAAACGGACTCAGTGTTACCTTAACTAAAACTGCTTTAGCCGAAAACCCTGTTTTTACAACCAATGTTATTGTTCAAGGAACTCGTAAAATTGGTTATTTAATGTACAACGGATTTTTTTCCGGTTATGAAAGTCAGTTAAACGCTTCATTTAGTCAGTTGCAAGCACAAGGAATTACGCATTTAATCCTCGATTTACGCTATAATTCAGGTGGTTCAGTTGCAACAGCCACACGATTAGCAAGTATGATAACTGGTCAATTTACTGGTCAGATTTTTGCACAACAACAATGGAATGCGAAAGTTCAAGCCAATTTAAATCAAACCAATCCGACTTCTTTATTTAATTATTTCACAACAACACTCGGTAACGGAAATGCAATCAATAGTTTGAATCTAAATAAAGTATATGTTTTAACCTCACGAAGTACTGCATCGGCAAGCGAATTGGTTATCAACGGATTAAAACCTCACATTCAAGTAGTACAAATTGGCGATAAAACAACTGGTAAAAATGTGGGTTCTATAACATTATATGATTCACCTAATTATGGAAGTCAAAACCGAAATCCCAATCACAAATATGCGATGCAACCTTTGGTTTTAAAAATTGCCAATTCGGCAGGTTTTAGTGATTATCAAACAGGTTTGGTTGCTGATTATCAGTTTGTAGAAGATTATGGAAATTTAGGTGTTTTGGGTAATCCTTCAGAACCACTATTTGCTCAAGCGCTGACAATTATTTCCAATGGTGGTAGAATTTCCAATCAAAATAATGTAAAACGTTTTGAACATTTTTCCGATTCAAAAAGCATAGAACCACTTCGAAGTGAAATGTATCTTGAGTTGAAATAAAAATATTAATTTCTAGTTACAATTAAAATCAATTATTCCCGAAAATGTCAGTCTGAACTTGTCGAAGACCCTAAAAAGAAAACACTTCGACAAGCTCAGACTGTCATTTGTTTAAAATTAAAATAATTGGACTAAACCAAATTGTTTAATTAAAATAAAATCCAGCTGGTATAATACCAACTGTTTTATCAGATACCAACGCTCCAGTCAATGAGTAAACGTATACTTTCCCGTTTGAACTATAATCAACTGCATCGCCAACATAAATTTTATTATTTTCAACAGCAAAACTATAAACTCCATACACACCTTGCGAAGTTGTTGTAAACAACGCTGAAGTTGGCAATGTAGTTGCCGTTAAAGTCGATTTAAAAATTCCAGAATCAACCGTATAATACAAATCGCTATTTTCAATTTCTAAATTAGAAGGATGCGAAGTAACTGCAAAATCAATACTACTTGTAACAGTATCGTTTGTTAAATTTATTTTTGCTAATTTTCCTGCAGTTTCTATCGCAGCAAAGGATGGTTTTCCGCCACATAAAACATATAAAACACCATTTGCAATTTTTAAAGAATTTGGAACATCACCCACAGCAATTGAAGTAACAGCATTATTAGTTGTATTTACTACAGAAACTGTCGAGCCAAATCCAAAACCACCTTGATGTGCTACATATAATTTATTTGAATTCACTATCATTCGCTCTGGACCTTCAACAACTGGAATTGGAGATAGCAATGAATTAGTAGACAAATTTATCACTGCAATATAATCATCCGAGGGACTAGTACCATTTCCCCAATTGGAAACATAGCCTTTTCCATTTGCAAAAACAATGTATCTCGGATTTGACAAACCTGTTGAAATACTTCCAACTCGTGCTAAAGTATACCGATTTACAATTTCTATTTTATTAGAAACATTTAAAACAATATAAGCTAAATCGTTATAAAAACCTATATCTTGAGCTGTGTCGCCTAAAATAATTGTAGGATTTACTAACGCAAAAATATTGTTTTGAAACGTATTTAAATCATCTGATAAAAAAGACATAGAAGCATTTCCATTTCCAAATCCGCCTTGATTTAAAATTAAAACACCGTTATCATAAGCACCAAGAGGTGTTTCAATAATTTCATCGTCATTGCTACACGATGTAAAAAAAGCAATTCCGATAATTGCAGCGAAAAGAGAATTTTTAAAATTCATAATTATTATAGATTAAAGTTAAAATTTACAGCATAATTTCGTCCCGGAAACGGACGTTGCGCTACCACTTGGTAACTTTCATTAAAAACATTTTTGACTTGAAATCCGAGTCTACAAAATTTCAGAATTTGATAGTCAAATCCACCATTAACAACCGAATATTCTTTCAATTTGTATTCGTTATCTAAAGAAGTAAATACAAATCCGTTAAATAAATAATTACAAAATAGAGTTGCCTTTTTATACGAATAAGCCAAGTTGGATGTGAATTTATGATACGGAACATAAATTAATTGTTTCTTAGTAATTTCATTTTCAGAAACGGTGTAACCATAATTTAAATTGAGTTTTAAAATATGATTTTGACTTATTTTTTTTTCGTAAATTAAATTAGTTTCAAAACCATACGTTTGTACTTTATTAGTGTTTGTAGGTTGCCAAAAACCAGAACTATTGGGTTGCCAACTTATCAAATCGGTAATTTTATTATAAAACCCCGCTACTGAAAAAACTACATTTTTAAAATTTATTTCTTGAATGAAATCAAATTGCATGGCACTTTCTGGCTTTAAATTTTGATTTCCTCCTACATTCCAATACAAATCATTAAACGTTGGAATTCTGAAGTTTTTAGAGAAATTAAATTTTACTGTATAACTTTTTGAAACTTTATAATTAGCTCCAAAAGCATATAAAATTGGACTCTCATAATTAGATGTAACTTCTTTTCGGATATTCAATTCGTATAAAAAACGATTGGTAACTTGATGTTTCATTAATAAAACACCTGAAAAAATTTGTCTTGTGTTTTCAGCAATATCCGAACCAAATCCTTTTGTAGTAGTATAATCGAGAAGCGAATTTACTGAAATACGTGAAGTTAGTTTGTATGTTAAATCGTGTTTTACAATAGCTGTTTTCGATTTTCCATAACTAAAATTAGGTTGGTCTTTATCTTCAAAGTAGCGATACGATTCGGATAAAAATACCACTCTAAAATTGGATATCCCTTTATTGAAATAACTAGAAAATTCTAATAAATTTCTAGAATTTAAATCGAGATATTTACTTTTAGATGGTGCCGCAAGTGTTCCCGAAAAATGGCGTTCTCCGTCAAAAAACTGACTGTAGTACTTTAAGAAATTATTAGAATTGAATTTATATCCAAAATTGAGATTAAGACTTGTTGTAACAAACTCGCCATTTTCATTAAACCTACCGGTGTTAAGATATTTATAATTGTTATCGGAACTATTTCTAGAAATAGAAAATTGCGAGCTTATTTTTTTGGTCGATGCTTTTAACGCATAATCAAGATTGAGGGTGTTGAAACTTCCATATTGCAAATGTAAATTGTTTGAAAACTCTTTTTCAAAATTCAAATTATTGTTTAAATGAATACTTCCACCAATAGCACTTGATCCATAAATAGCACTTCCGCCACCAGCACGAATGGAAATCGAATTGTAATTAAAACTGTTTATAGTATTAAAATCGGTTTGCCCATTGAGTTGCGAATTAATGTTTATTCCGTTCCAAATAACAGCAGTTTGTTGCGCTGTTGTTCCTCTAAATGAAGGCGAAGCAACCATTCCCAATCCGTTTTCTTTAAAATAAATGTTTGAATTGTAATTCAGAAGTGATGTTAATGATAAACGGTTTTTATTTACTACCGAATCGTTAAGTTGAATAACCGATTTAGAATTGGAAAATTTTTTCAGCTGAAGATCTGAAATAACAACTTCTTTTAATACAAAAGTATCATGTTGCGCCATATTAAATTGACACATAAAACAACATAACAAAATAAATCGATTCCTTTTAGTCATAATTTCTGAATCTTTTTTCCCGAAGATTCGATATTTAATTATGAAAAAGGCAGGTCTCCTGACTTGCGTCTTGTTGTTTACCTTCCCATTTAATCTTAGATTTCAAATTTTAGATTTACTAAAACTTCATAAAATCAATTTCAAACAGTGGTTTTGTAGTAACAACAAGCTTTATAGCTTACAGTTGCGGGTACAGTTTAGGATTTAAACCTAATTCCCTTTTAATGTGATTTGAAAAAAAAATAAAATCACAACCTTAATTCGGATGCAAATGTAACCTAATTTATTTTACTTTTACAAAAAATTCAGTTAATGAAATTCACGATTCAATCACTATTACTTTTAATAGTTTGTGCAACTTGTATTGAGTGCAAGCAAGAAACGAGTTCAAACATTGTTATTTCTCCAAAAAATGAAATCAAGCATGCTAAAGGTTTTTCGATTGTAAATTACAAAGGTTATTCATTAGTAAAAGTTTCCAAACCTTGGCCCAAAGCCAATAAAACCTATACTTACATTTTAAAAGAAAAGAACGGAAAAATTCCTGATTCTTTGCTTCAAAATACAATAATTAGTGTTCCGATAAAAAATATTGTAGTCACTTCAACAACTCATATTCCTTCATTAGAAATGCTAAATGAAGAAAAATCATTACTTGGTTTTCCGAATTTGGATTACATTTCTTCTGATAAAGTTCGCGCTTTAATTGATGCTGGAAAAATAAAAGAATTGGGCAATAATCACGAATTAAATACCGAAGTACTAATTGATTTACAACCTAATGTAATTATTGGATACGGAATTGATAACAACAATCCAACCTTAGATAATTTACAAAAAAGTGGTTTAAAAGTAATGCTTAACGGCGATTGGAATGAAGAAACTCCGTTAGGAAAAGCAGAATGGTTGAAGTTTTTTGGTGCTTTGTATGGCAAGCAAAAATTAGCTAATGAACTCTTTTCGAAAATTGAAAAAGACTATCTAAAAACTATTGAAATCGCTAAAAAAGCAACTTCAAAACCAACTATTTTAATCGGCGATATTTTTCAAGGAAAATGGAATCTTCCTAAAGGTACAAGTTGGGGTTGTCAGTTATTAAAAGAAGCCAATTCGAATTATTTGTGGCAAGACACCAAAGGAACCGGAAGTTTATCCTTATCATTTGAAGCTGTTTTTGAAAAAGCCAAAACAGCCGATTTTTGGATAACATCAGGTCAATTTTCAACACTTTCAGAAATGAAAAAAGCCAATATACATTATGAAAAATTTGATGCTTTTAAAAACCAAAAAGTGTATTCATTTAATGCGAAAAAAGGAAAAACTGGTGGTATTTTGTATTACGAATTGGCTCCGAATAGACCTGATATTGTTTTAAAAGATATTGTCAAAATTTTACATCCGGAATTGTTGGTTGGTTATGAACCCTTCTTTTTTGAGAATTTAAAATGATTTGCCACTAAGTAACTAAACTCATTTATTTAACTTTGTCATTTCGACGAAGGAGAAATCACATAATCAGAATCACTTGATGAGATTCCTCCTTCGTCGGAATGACAAATGAACTAAACAAGCATGTTTAAAACCAAAAACACGATACTCTTTTCATCATTATCATTACTATTACTAATGTCATTGCTTTTGAATATTTCTTTTGGGCAAGTTGCCATTCCATTTAAAGAAGTTTTTAAAACAATTTTCGGCTCTTCTGCAAGTAAAGAAACTTGGGAATACATTATTATTAATTTTCGATTACCCAAAGCCTTTACTGCAATTTTAGTCGGAATTGGATTATCGGTAAGTGGTTTATTGATGCAAACATTGTTTCGAAATCCGTTAGCCGGACCTTATGTTTTAGGATTGAGTTCGGGTTCGAGTTTAGGCGTGGCTTTTGTGATTTTAAGTGCCGGAATCTTTCCTCAATTTTTGGCCGAAATAGTACTTTCTCCTTACGGAATAATTTTAGCCTCTTGTATGGGAAGTTTTTTGGTTTTACTGATGGTTTTAATCGTTTCCAAAAAGATAAAAGACACCGCAACCATTTTGATTGTAGGATTAATGTTTAGTAGTTTTACCAGTGCTTTTGTTTCGATATTAACCTACTTTAGTTCGGCCGAACAATTGCAAAAATTTACTTTTTGGAGTATGGGAAATTTAGGAAACTTGTCTTGGAAAAATATTGGAATCTTGGCACTAGTTGTACTCATAGGTTTGTTTTTAAGTTTACTTTCCATAAAAGCATTAGATAGCTTACTACTTGGCGAAAACTATGCAAAAAGTATGGGTTTGAATATCAAAAAATCGCGGTACATTATAATTATTGCAACGAGTCTTTTAGCTGGAAGTATTACTGCTTTTGCCGGACCAATTGCCTTTGTTGGATTAGCTGTTCCGCATTTGTCGAAATTATTATTCCAAACCAGTAATCATAAAATTTTGTTTTGGAGTACCATTTTAATTGGTGCGATTATTATGTTATTTTGCGATACGATTTCGCAGTTGCCTGGTTTGGATTTTACGTTGCCAATTAACGCAATTACATCTATTATTGGAGCACCAATTGTGATTTGGTTATTGGTTAGAAAGAAAAGTTTGGTTTAGTTTTAAACTTCAAAATTCATTATTCAAAATTGAATATTCACTATTTTTGAATTGCGAATTTTGAACAAGGAATCTTGACCCGAGACAAAGGCAAACAGTGCGAAGCTAATTTTGAAATGTTTTAATTCTCATATCAGTAAGTTGCAAAAACAACGAAACATAGTACTATTATTTAAATGAACAATAAAAAAATACTATCCACTTCAAATTTATCCATTGGATATTTATCCAAAAAGGAACAAATTGTTATTGCTGAAAATTTGAATTTGAATTTACAGGAAGGAAAATTGATTTCTTTAATTGGCGCTAACGGAATAGGAAAATCAACTTTATTACGAACATTAACCGGAATTCAAAAACAATTAAGCGGAACAGTTTTTTTAAATGAAAAAGACATAACAAAATATGAACCAATCGATTTAGCACAAAATTTGAGTTTGGTTCTAACTGATAAATTACCACCAAGCAATTTGACTGTATTTGAGTTAGTTGCTTTAGGAAGACAACCTTATACCAATTGGATTGGAAAACTTTCTAATGATGATTTAAATAAAATAAATCAAGCTATGGAACTAACAAATATTGTTTCGTTATCTGATAAAAAAAATTATGAAATTAGCGATGGTCAATTACAAAAAGTACTCATTGCAAGAGCTTTAGCACAAGATACTCCGTTGATAATTTTAGATGAACCAACAACACATTTGGATTTATTACACAAAGTTTCGGTATTTAAATTGCTGAAAAAACTCACTCAGGAAACCAATAAATGTATTCTTTTTTCAACACATGATATTGATTTAGCGATTCAATTATCGGATGAAATGATTGTTATGACTGAAGATAAAGTAGAGCAAGATCAACCTTGTAATTTAATATCAAAAGGTGTTTTTGATCTGCTTTTTAAAGATGAACATATTAGTTTTGATAGTGAGAAAGGAAAATTTGTGATTTCTTAACCGCAAAGAACGCAAAGTTTTCTCGAAAGTGTGCCAAGATTGTAAACTGATTACTGAACACTGTTAACTGCTATCTGCCGCTTAGCTTCACCAACCACAAAAGCAACCGAATTAGCGATATTATAACTTCTGATTAGTGGCGACATTGGAATTGTCAAATGATTGTCAAATAAATGTAAAACATCTTGACTTAAACCAACACTTTCTTTTCCAAAAACCAACCAATCACCATCCTGAAATTTGGCTTCATATATGGATTTTGACGAATTGGAGCTTAGTAAAAATACTCTCGATTTATCTTGAATTTTCGTCATCCAATCTGCCACATTTTGATACTCTGTTACCTCAAGATGAATCCAATAATCCAAACCAGAACGTTTTAGATTTTTATCATTTATTACAAATCCGAAAGGATGAACTAAATGCAAACAACTTTCGGTTCCAACACATAGACGACCAATGTTTCCAGTATTATTTGGGATTTCGGGTTCTATTAAAACGATGTTTAGCATGGTTAGATTATTAGATTGTTGGACTTCTTAAATTATTAGACATCAAAATTATCAACTTCTAGAACTTCGCCAGCTTTTAAATCATTCAAATATACATTTCCAATTCGAATTCGAACTAATCGCAAGGTTGGAAATCCAACTGCAGATGTCATTTTTCGCACTTGCCTATTTTTACCTTCATTGATAGTGATTGATAACCAAGAAGTTGGTCCGTGACGATCATCACGAATTTTTTTTCCGCGTTCACCAATCTCTAGAATTGTTTCTAAAATTGAAGCTTGGCATTTTTTTGTGGTATATTTTTTTCCATCTAAACCAATTTCAACTCCGTTTTTTAGATTCTCAATCGCTTCTTGATTGATGATTCCGTCTACTTGAACATAATATTCTTTTTCTACTTTTTTACTGCGAACCATTTCGCTCATCATTCCGTCTGTAGTTAATAAAAGTAACCCTTCCGAATCTTCATCCAATCTGCCAATTGCCATTGTATTGGGTGGAAAATCATACAATTCACCTAATTTCTTTTTATTTCGTTTGAGTTCGTAAACAAACTGACTCAAATAGCCATAAGGTTTGTGTATAATAAAATGACGATGTTGAAACATGAATTAGATTTTAGCAAAAATAAAAAAGACTGCCGAAATTGACAGTCTTTTATACTTTATATTTAAATTTAATTTCTGCTTTGCACATAATCGGATAATGCATCGGCATTACTGCTAAATTTAAAAATTCCGTTAAGTTTAAAATAATTTCTTGGTTCAATACAAAAATCATAAGCAAACTTTGCAAATTCGAGTGAGTTATCTTCAAAATTAAAAGTTTGAGCTATTTGCATAATTTGATCCACATTCAAACAATTAGCACTTACTATTTGTTTGGCTGTTTTTAAACGAGTATCTTCAAAATTTTGAGAATTTAAAGTGGTCATTGCTGCATTAAAATCTCTTGAAGAAATACAACTTCTTCCATTACAACCTAATGGTGTTTCCTCTACTAATACAGTATTACCAGAATGAGTTGTTGTTGTGGTGGTAGTTTGAACTACTTCACCGCCCATAGAATCGTTTATTGAAACTCCCATGTTAATTCCGCCAGCTCCACCAACATTTACACCAACATTTACACCACCACTTTGCGAAGTTGTAGTTGTTGTTTGTGTAACACCACCAACTTGTTGCACCACAACTGGTCGTGGTTGACCGTAATGAATAACATGAACATTAGATGCTGGGACAAAATTAGGTTGCACCGGAATAGCCGAAAAATAATTCAGTTTCATTTTTCCTGATTTATTTTTGTCTCTCTTAATTTTATAAGTTACATCAGCAAAATTGCCATCGCCATCGGCAATAATTAAATTATTTTTTGAAACCTCTTGTAAAGATTGATCTTCAAATTTAATTTTAGCATTGTAATACGGTTGGTTTAAATCTTCAACTCTTAAATTAGTTTGGGGAATATCGTTCATTAATTCGCCGTTTAAAATAAGTGTAAACTTATCACCATCTTCACTAAAAATGGTTAAATGTCCAACTGGACCTAGTTGTGCGCTAGCAATAGTTGTTATAAAAAACAATGCGATTAAAGTAATTTTTTTTGTCATAATAAAGTAATTTAATTTTTTTGTAAATATAGTTTTTTTTCGAATTTAGAAAAATGCTTTCAAAAGTGATGCCATTATTTTAACAAAATCAAATTTAAGCAACTATTATTTTAAAGGAATATGTATCTTTAAACTTTTAAAATATTTCTTTAATGAATTCGCCTATTTATATATTATTTGCTTTTATCATTGCCTTAGCCATTGGAATTTTCATTGGTAAATTACTATTTTCAAACAAATCTAATTCTGAAAAAGCATCACTTGAAGAAAAAATAAATGGTTTATCATCTCAAATTGAACAATTCAAAAATCAAATCAGTCAAATGGCTAAAGAAAAAGAACTGGTTCAAAGCGAAAAAGAATCGTTTGCCATTCAATTAGCCAAAAAAGAAAATGATTTTGAAAATTTGTGGGAACGCAACAAAGAACAAAAGCAAGAAGTGGAGCAACTTCAAGAGAAATTTACTAAAGAATTTGAAAATTTAGCCAACAAAATCTTAGAAGAAAAAACAACTAAATTTACGGAACAAAACAAAGAAAATCTAAAAAATATTCTTACTCCATTGCAAGATAAAATTCAGCTTTTTGAAAAGAAAGTGGAAGATACTCATAAGGAAAGTATTGATTATCATGCAGCATTGCGCCAACAAATTTTAGGTTTGCGAGAAATGAACGAACAAATGAGTAAAGAAACCTTAAATTTAACCAAAGCTTTAAAAGGCGATAGTAAGATGCAAGGAAATTGGGGTGAATTGATTTTGGAACGGGTTTTAGAAAAATCGGGTTTAGAAAAAGACAGAGAATATTTTGTGCAGCAAAGTTTTGTTACTGAAGATGGTAATCGTGTTTTTCCGGATGTGATTATCAATTTACCTGACGGAAAAAAAATGATAGTTGATTCTAAAGTGGCTTTAACTGCATATGAACGCTATATCAATGAAGAAGATGACGACGCAAAAATACAACATTTAAAAGAGCACGTTGCTTCAATTAATCGTCACATTGAACAATTAAGCAACAAAAATTACCACGATTTATATCAAATGGAAAGTCCTGATTTTGTGTTGCTTTTTATTCCGATTGAATCGGCTTTTGCTCTCGCTTTAAACGAAGATACTAATTTGTATAACAAGGCTTTTGAAAAAAATATTGTAATTGTCACACCTTCAACATTATTAGCTACTTTACGAACTATAGATAGCATGTGGACCAATCAAAAACAACAAGAAAATGCATTAGAAATTGCACGTCAGGCTGGAGCTTTGTATGATAAATTTGAAGGATTTGTAACTGATTTAGTGAAAGTTGGAAATAAAATAAAAGACTCAAAAACAGAATATGATAATGCAATGAACAAACTAGTTGAAGGTAAAGGAAACTTAATTACAAGTGTTGAAAAATTGAAAAAAATGGGCGCAAAAGCAAAAAAAGCACTTCCAGAGAATATTCTCAACAGATCTCAAAATTCAGAAAATTTATTAACCGAATCTGAAACAATTCAGAGTGTAGAATCAGAATAAAAACCATTAAATTATGTTACGAAAAATCATTATTTATGTCATCTTAGCTATTTCATTATTAGTCACAGCTTATTTTACTTTTGTTTATTTTGCTACTTATAGTGATGGCGACCGATCAGGCGAATTAATAAAATTTAGTCATAAAGGCGTAATTTTCAAAACCTATGAAGGCGAAATAAGTCAAGGAATTTCTGGTGCGAAAATTTTTACTTTTTCCGTTTTAGATACCGATGAAAAAGTCATTGAACAATTAAAACAATTACAAGGACAATATGTAAAAGTATCGTATATCGAAAGATATAAAACTTTTCCATGGTGGGGAGATACCAAGTATTTTGTTACACAAGTTCAAAAAGAGAAATCACCACATTTAAATAGGTAATTTAATTGTAGTAATTATACCGCTAAAAAACACTTCATAATTCTAATTAAACCCAATCAATTATAATATAATTTTAAGAGTTGTTTATTTGGATATGTTAACTTTTTTACTATTTTTGTTCAGAATTTATCAGAAACTATGAAAAAATATTACCAATTTAGTGTTTTACTGCTGCTTTTTACTTTTATTGTTGTCTCATGTTCAGATACTGAAGATGAACAAATTTATGTTCCTGTATCACCTGTAGTTGTTGATTTGACTCAAGTACCATATGCTAAATTATCCGATTATAATTTTTTTGAAGGTGATATTAAAAATCAAGTTCCTTCCTTAAATGTAATTCCCTATGAACCAGCTAGTACTTTATTTACCGATTATGCCTCCAAAAAAAGGTTTGTATGGATGCCACCAAATGTAAAAGCAACTTATGACGGTGATGGAAAAGTATTGATTTTTCCTGTAGGAACTGTTTTAATTAAAAGTTTTTATTATACAACCATGCAACCAGGAAATACTACTAAAATAATCGAAACTAGATTAATGATTAATAAACAAGACGGATGGCGTTTTTATGAATATGTATGGAATGATGCACAAACTGATGCAGATTTAGTAAATGCTGTAGATTTTGAGAGTGCTATTCTTAAACCCATTAGTTTCAAAAAACCAAATAATGAAATTATTAATACCGAATATAGAATTCCTTCTGAATCTGAATGCTTTGCTTGTCATAAAATAAGCGATGTTAGAATTCCTATTGGAATAAAACCACAAAATTTAAATTTTAACTACAATTATAGTGATGGAAGTAAAAATCAATTACAAAAATTAGTCGATCAAGGTTATTTAACAAGTTTTCCTTCCTCAATTACATCAACTGTAGACTATAAAGATGTATCTAAACCATTAGAATTAAGAGTGCGTTCTTATCTAGACATAAATTGTGCACATTGCCATCAGGATAATGGACGTTGTGATTATAGAGCTATCCGATTAGGTTTTTCTCAAACAACTAATCCAACCAACATTGGAGTTTGTGTAGTAGCAGATGAAGAAATAAGTCCTACTTTACAAAAAATTGTAGCTCCTGGACAATTTAGTAATTCTGTAATGCATTATAGATTAAATTCAAATGATGAAACAGATAGAATGCCATTACTCGGAAGAACAGTTGTTCATGACGAAGGTGTAAGGCTTTTAGAACAATGGATTACTTCATTAACACAAACCTGTAACTAATTTATAGCATTCTCATAACCAACTAATTAAAAAAACAATACCTTTACAAATTAATAACAATTTAAAATAACAATTATGAAAAAAACTTTTACATGCTTTATTTTATTTTTTAGCATTACAATTTTAAATGCTCAATTGACTTTCACATCTACTCCAATTGTTGGAATAACAGGAGGATTCAACAATTGTATTGCAGATATGAATGGTGATTATAGAGACGATATAGTTTCTGCAATCAGTACTACACAATTAGCAATTAGTTACCAACAAGCTAATGGTACTTTTTTAACTACAACATTCACTGTGCCTTCAACTTCAATAACACCAAGTTGGAGTATTGCAGCTGGTGATTATGATAATAATGGATTCAACGATTTAGTATATGGTTCTGGAAGTGGTGTTGCATTTTTAAAAGCAAATGCTACTGGAACTGCTTTTACAACTGATAGAAAACCGCAAGGTTATTTAGTTCAACGAACTAATTTTATTGACATTAATAATGATGGTAAATTAGATGTTTTTGCCTGTGATGACAATGCTCCAAACAGATATTATCTTAACGATGGTTCAGGTAATTTATTAGGTCAAATTCAAGGTGGAATTGGTGATTTTGCTACAGGCGGAAACTATGCTTCTACTTGGGTTGATTATAATAATGATGGTAAAATAGATATGCATTTAGCAAAATGTGGACAAGGTGGAGCTGGTGTTGGTGGTAACATTAATCAATTGTTTCGTAACAATGGAGATGGAACTTATACAAATGTAGCTGCTCAAGCAAATATGGCAGATCCAGAACAAACTTGGTCATCAGCAGTTGGTGATTTCAATAATGATGGTTGGATGGATGTTATTGTTGGTGTAAACTCAAATTCAAATGGTGGTACAAATGTAAAAAGAAATAATGGAAATGGAACATTTACAAGTGTTACAGCAGGTTCAGGATATGATATTGTAACAAGTACTGGAAGAGAATTTATAGCTCAAGATTTTAATAATGATGGATTTCTAGATGTATTAGGTGCTGGAAGCAAAATTATGTTTGGAGATGGTACTTTACGTTTTGTTCCAAGTACTGAAACATATGCTATAGCTGCTAATGACAGACCAATTGGCGATTTAAACAATGATGGATTTTTAGACATTCAAAATGGAACTAATGTTTTATTAAATAATGGTAATACTAATAGATGGTTAAAGGTAAACTTACAAGGTGTTCAAAGTAATAGAAATGGAATTGGTGCTAGAATAGAAATTTATGGTGCATGGGGAAAACAAATTAGAGATGTTCAAAGCGGAACTGGTTTTCAAAACATGAGTACTATAACAGCTCATTTTGGAATTGGTGCAGCAACAGCTATTAGTCAAATAATCATTAGATGGCCATCTGGAGTAGTTGATGCAATTAACAATCCTAGTCCAAATCAATCATTAACTATAGTTGAAGCATCTTCTCCTCTTGGAACTGCTAGTTTTACTAATTCTGAATTTAGCTTATTCCCTATTCCAACTAAAGATATTTTAAATATTAAAACTAATGAGTCTATTACCATGAAATCAAGTCAAGTTTATGATTTAAATGGTAGATTGGTTTTAACTTCAGAATTAAATAATGATTCTATAAATGTAGAAACATTAAATAGTGGAACATATATTTTATTACTTACCGATACAAATGGTAAAGAATATTCTCAAAAATTCATTAAAGAATAATTAATTATTTTATTTATTTAAGCCCTAAAATCAATAGATTTTAGGGCTTTTTTAATACTATTCTACTAATTTAACATTGTTAGTACGATAATAGTGAGGCAAATAGAAAAAATTTTTTTATATTTGGATTCAGATTTATAAAAATTAAAAACAAAAAACAATGAAAAAAATTATTTTACTATTAATGTTATGCTTTGCTATTCAATATACCAATGGACAAGACTCATGCGCTTCTCCAGTAGTTATTGCAGGTGCAGGATTATATCAAGTCGGAACACTTAATGGTGCCGTTCCAACATTAGTTTGTACCGATAATGGTGCAGTTACTAATGCAACTCCAGCTGGCGAATGGTATTCTTATACTCCTTTGCAAAATTATTCTGTCACAATTACTACTAATATTTCTCAAAATAATCCACTGAGAGATACCCGTTTTCATGTTTATACTGGAACTTGTGATGCATTAGTTTGTTTTTCTGGTGATGATGATTCAGGCACAAATTATTCTTCAATTGCATCATTTGATGTAACTGCTGGAACAACCTATCGCATAGCATTTGACAACAGATGGAGTGGGAATGCGTTCACTTTTCAATTAACTGAAAGTCCTATTATAATTCCATCTGCTGGTTTAATTACATTCACTACTCAATCAATTAGCACTATAAATAGCTCCTTTAATATTTGTGTAGTTGATATGAATGGTGATTACCGTGATGATATAGTTGGTGTTAGTTCGACAAATATTAAAGTTCACTATCAAAACTCCAATGGAACTTTTACAATGACAGATATTCCAACAACAGCCGCAACTTTTTTACCAAATTGGAGTATGGCAGCCGGAGATTACAATAAAGATGGTTTTAACGATTTACTTTATGGAAATGGAAGTGGAGTTACATTCATGAAATCAAATTCAACTGGAACCGCTTTTACTCAATTTTCTCCTCCACAATATGTTTTTTCACAAAGATCAAACTTTGTTGACATTAATAATGATGGTCATCTTGATGGATTTGTTTGTCATGATATTGATCCAAATGTTTATTATATTAATGATGGTTCAGGAGGATTAATTTATTTTCAATCAGGTGTAACTCCTGGTTCTTATACTTTAGGTATTATACCAAATGGCGGCAATTATTCTACATTATGGACCGATTTTGATAATGATGGTGACTCTGATGTGTTTATATCTAAATGTTCAGGACCACCATGTGAATTATGGAGAAACAATAAAAAACAAGGTCTCGATTCGTATACAGATATTTCTGCAACAGCACAAATTAATATTACTCCAATACAATCGTGGTCGTCATCTATAGCCGATTTTGATAATGATGGTGATATGGATATCATGATTGGTGCAAGTGGCGGTACTCATAAATTATTTAGGAATAATCTTGATACAACAAATACTGTAGAAGAACCATTTTCAAATATAACAATTGGATCTGGTTTAGAAGTTGGAACAGCTACTAGTATTGAACATATTGCTTATGATTTTAATAATGACGGTTTTGTAGACATTATGGGTGGTGGAAATAAAATTCTATTCAACCAAGGAAACATGACTTTTGCCGCTACAAATTATTCTGGTGTTGGAATTGGTGCAGTAGGAGATTTTAATAATGATGGTTTTCTAGACATTCAAAATGGTAGTTCGCTTAAAATGAATAGTGGAAATACTAATAAATGGATAAAAATTAATCTAAAAGGAATTCAAAGTAATAGTAACGGAATTGGTGCAAGAGTTGAAATTTATGGTACTTTTGGAAAACAAATTAGAGATATTCGAAGTGGTGAAGGATTTAGATATATGAATTCATTAAACGCACATTTCGGAATTGGTTCAGCTACAGCTATAACACAAGTTGTTATCATATGGCCATCCGGAATTATTGATACCATTAACAATCCAACAGTAAATCAATCTTTGTTAGTTGTTGAAGGATCAACATTAGCAATTGAAAACTTTATTAATTCTTCATTTAGCTTGTATCCAAATCCTACTCAAGATGTATTAAATATTAAAGTTCTTGATGAACTGGTTATGAAAACAGCTCAAGTATATGATTTAAACGGAAGACTCATTCTACAATCAGAATTAAGTACTCCAGCTATTAATGTTGAATCTTTAAATTCTGGAACTTATATTCTATTATTAAGAGATAGTAATGGTAAAGATTATTCTCAAAAATTCTTAAAAGAATAAAAATTTATAATCTTTCACAAAAAAGTCCCTTTTGAAAAATATCAAAAGGGACTTTTTTATACACTTAAGAATTATTAAAAAACTCGCAATAAATTAAATCCAAAAAAGATATCATTTCTCTCCCATAATCCTGTTGTATTTCCTAAAAATCCCGCTTCATGAATACCTTGAGAATTACTAAAATGCATTTGAAAAACATGACCGCCTGTTTCTAAATCAACACCTATGGAAAGTGCATCATGAAATGGAGAAGTTTTTGCTCTATTCAAATGTGTGGCATAATCAACATTCAACGACCAACGCTTAGCAAATTTATACCTTCCTCCCATTCCAATCAAAAACTGACTGTTATATTGGTTATCATCAAAAACAAAGTTCTCATGCATGTAGGTTGGTGCTAATTCTAATGACAAATTATTCGAGAACTTTCTAGAAACCAATATTTGATTCACATAGACCATTCTATCTTCAAATTGCAGTTTAGGATAATTGCTTTCTTTTAATACGTTATTGAATGCTAAACTACTAAAACCAACAATTGCAACAGGAAAACCATCTTTAATTTGCGATTTCAACAAATACTTTCCAGAAAAATCATAAGCCATCTCACTTCTAGCAGCACTTAGAGTGAACCAATCATTTAAACCATAAACAAATTTAATTTGAGTATTGGCATTATCTAGTCCAAAAAACCCTTCAAACCCGTCTTTTATAGAACCAAATCGGTGAGCTACAATAAAATACAAATCACCTTTAGCCGCCAATTTAGTTGATTCAATATTCACAATTTTTAAACCTTTAAATGCCGATTCAACTTTTTCATTAGTAGCAACAGAATCAATACTCTTCAACAAATCGTCTTGTGAAAACGATATAAACGGAACTAAAATAAATAACAACAAGAACTTTTTCATATTTTTTTTAATTGATTTTAATTGGGTTAAGCTTTTTATATTCTATACTTAGTATTCAACAACCACTGCTTGATCCATTTTAAATTCTTCGACTAAATCATCATAGCCTAAGAATCTTCCTTTAATTGTAATTAGTTTTCCTTGAACTAAGCCATCAGGTAATTTTTCTAAAAAACCAACAAACAATTTATCATCAATCATTATAGTTTTATTTTTAGCATCCAAACTGGCTACTTTTCCAGAAATTTGAATTGTTTTATCTTGGTATTTTTGATACGCTAAACTATCATTCGTTACAAACTCTTTTTGCAAATCGGCTACAGTAATCAAATAATTGGCATTTTCGGTAGCAATATTACGATGCTTTTTATAGACATAAAAATAAACAATTGAACTAACAAGCGCAGCAATCACTATAATAAATACGAGTAGTTTCTTTTTCAAAATAAAAAATTTACGTTATACTTCATCATTAAATACAGTATTCAAATCGTTTTGGTTTCTAAATATAGAAAAAATAAAATTTGATTACAAACCTACAAAACTAATCCATTTTTTTATCGTTAATAGTAATTGAAAGCAAAAATAAGGTGAACATTATGTAACAATCGCTATAAATTTTGATAACTTCTGTAAATCTGATGGCAAAACTAGAATTTAAATACTAATTTTGAATAAATTAAAAAACTATGAACTATAAATTATTGCTAACCACTCTATTAGTATCGGTAATTTTTGCTAGTTGTTCTGAAAATTCAACAAATGATTTAATCGATATTGATACTACAGCACAAGTGAGCTATAACCTACAAATAAAAAACACTATCAATAGTAATTGTTTGAGTTGTCATACAGCACCGCCAATAAACGGAGCACCAATGCGTTTAACAACCTATGAAGATGTAAAAAATGCAGTGTTAACTAGAGGATTAATAGATCGAATTTCTAGATCTCAAGGTGCTCCCGGAATGATGCCACTTGGAGGAACCCGAATTCCACAATCGGCAATAGATCAAATTATTAAATGGCAAAATGAAGGTTTTGCAGAATAACTTAAATTTTAAAATTATGAAAAAATTACTTTTATTAAGCTTACTATTATTCACAATAGCTAGCTTTTCGCAAGATAAAATCATTACTAAAAACGGTAAAGTAACTTTTGAAGCCTCACTGCCAGCTTTTGAAGAAGTAAAAGCAAAAAACGATGGTGTTACGTGTGTTATTAATACTAAAACAGGAGAAATAGCATCTCTAATTCTCGTAAAAGGTTTTCGTTTTAAAGTTGCCTTGATGGAAGAACATTTTAATGAAAACTATATAGAAAGTGATAAATATCCAAAATCTACTTTTAAAGGTAAAATAGAAAACTTTGATATATCAAAATTAACCGATGCTACTAAAGACTATACCATTAAAGGAAAACTTGAGCTTCATGGAAAAACCAAAGAAATTTCTATTACTGCAAAAATCAAAAAAACAAGTAGTGGTGTAAGTCTACTATCTGATTTTATCGTTAATACTGATGATTTTGGGATTGAAATTCCAAGTGTTGTTAGTAAAAAAGTGTCTAAAAAAGTAAATGTAAAACTCGATTTTATACTCAAATAAATTAAACCATTTAAACAATTTGCCATAATTACATTGTATAATGATGTTTTTATGGCATTTTTTATAAAGCAACTTTTTCAAAATTATTTAATTTATCAATATGCAAAATCGTTCTACTATCATCATTACTTCTAGAAAACATTGGTAAAAATTTAGCACCATAAACAACTTCACTAAAAATATATGATGAACGTTTCACAACAGAAGCACTGAACATATCATCAAAAGCTTTAATTAAAATAATAATTTCTCCAACATTGTTTTCATAATCACTTGCTGTTAAACCATACAACGGACTCGTTTCAATAATTGGGTGAACTAATGTCCAGCTCAAATTTAATGAATTTACTTTGCTAATTTCTAAATCTAAAATAAAAAACTTATTAATTAAATTTCCCTTTTCTTCCACCTGAAAACCCAAAGTAATCTTGGCTTCGACCTCTGTTAAATTTGCATTTTTATAAGGAGTAATCCGCATCATCAAAGCTTTTCCTTCTCCAAAAGGAGCAATTATTGCATTGTCAGAAAATAAAACATGTGCTTTTGGTTTACTAAATCGCCCATAAAATAAACCTGTAGCAATAGCAAAACTCAATAACCCAAATAAAGCTTCAATAGCTGCAATAGCGCTAGCTGCAAAACCACTCGGACTAATATGTCCATATCCTACAGTAGTAAATGTTTGAATACTAAAAAAAAATGCTTGACCAAATTTATCTATTGCAGTAGTCATTTCAACACCTCGCAAATGTTCCACTCCATTTATGTAATACAAAGTCGCAAAAAAGCAATTTACTACAAAATAAAAAAGTACAACAATAACCATAAACTTCCATCTCGGAATGTTAAGCATTGTATGATACCAACTAATACTTTCCAAAAAACCAATACCTGTTTTTCTAACATTGGCATTGCCACTTTTGGTAACAAAACGTCCTCCATAACTCGTGGCATTTGTTCCAAAACCTGTGTTGGTTTCTGCTTTTGCTTTCGAATTTATTTTTTTTAAAAATGCCATATTCAATTTCTCTTGAAGCTATTCCAGCTATTCGCTTTACCTTTTTTTTAAAAAGTCTTTTTTTGAACACTACAAAAGTAGCTTCTTGCAGTCGCTCTTTTGCAGCAACAAAAATAAGTCTTTTTTTTCAAAAGTGTACCGCTACTATCTGGGCTAAACTCTAATTTTAAAAAAAAGAAAATAGCCATTAAAAAAGGGGGTTTTTACTCTCTTTTAATTCAAACATTAAAAGTACTTTTGATGTTGTAATTGTCGACAAAACAAAAAAATGAATTTATCGTTGTAATTAGTCTAAATGCATAAGAAATTAAATGCGCAAATTAACACAAGTCGAACACAATTATTGAACAGTTAAATTAATTATTACTACACTAAAATGACTATTGAGAGGTTAGAAATTGAATTAGAATACAATCGAAAAGAGTGGATTGAATTAGAAAATTATTTTAATGATACCGAACAAAGAGTTCTCGACAATATGCGAATTGGCAACAAAGAAATAGCTAAAAAACTCTTTTATAATTTACGAGAAATAGAAATCAGAATGAGACCAATTAGAAATAAATTGTCACTTCTTTATGAAAATTTGGAACAACTAACTATTGAAAAAAACCAAGAAAATAAAAAGAAAGATATAAGCAAAAAAGGAATCGCTTTTTTTGAAAATAGATATAAAATAAATCAAAGAAGCTTAAATTTAATTGGACTACTATCCCGAAACGGAATAGTAGTATAGAATAGTGTTGCTGCCTTTTAGTGTTCTAAAAAAAGTGATGAAAATATTTTTTTATGGAATGACTAGAAAATTCATTAAAAATAGCCTTGTTTTAGGTTCTTTTTTATTTACTCAAATACATTTTTCTACGAGAATACAATTCATAAAAAGCATCGTCTTTTAAATCGTCTATAAACAAAATACTTTCGCCAGTTGATTTCATTTCGGGTCCGAGTGCTTTGTTCACATCTTTAAATTTACTAAACGAAAAAACAGGTTGTTTAATTGCATAGCCTTTTAAATGTGGTTTAAAGTCAAAATCGGTTACTTTATTCACTCCAAGCATTACTTTTGTTGCATAGTTTACATAAGGTTCGCCATACGCTTTTGCAATAAACGGAACTGTTCTCGAAGCACGCGGATTGGCTTCAATTATATAAACAATATCATCTTTTATAGCAAATTGAATGTTGATTAAACCAACAGTTCGCAGAGCTAGCGCTATCTTTTTAGTATGATCTTTAATTTGTTGCATAACAAATTCACCTAAATTAAATGGTGGCAATGTTGCATTGGAATCGCCCGAATGGATTCCGCATGGCTCAATGTGTTCCATAATTCCGATGATGTAAACATTTTCGCCATCACAAATCGCATCTGCTTCAGCTTCAATCGCACCATCCAAATAATGATCTAAAAGCAATTTATTTCCAGGAATCGATTTTAGTAAATCAATAACATGTTCTTCTAATTCTTGTTTGTTGATAACAATTTTCATTCCTTGTCCGCCTAAAACATAAGAAGGACGTACCAATAATGGAAAATCCAAAACATCTGCTAAAGCACTTGCTTGATCAGCATTTTCGGCAATTCCAAATTGTGGAAAAGGTATTTTAAGTTCGGTTAATAATTCTGAAAAACGTCCTCTATCTTCGGCTAAATCTAAAGCGTCAAAAGAAGTTCCAAGAATTTTTATTCCGTATTTAGATAATTTTTCTGCTAATTTTAGTGCGGTTTGACCACCTAATTGCACAATTACACCTTCGGGTTTTTCGTGTTGTATGATGTCGTAAATATGTTCCCAAAAAACAGGTTCAAAATACAATTTATCGGCAGTATCAAAATCGGTTGATACCGTTTCTGGATTACAGTTAATCATGATGGTTTCATAACCACATTCTTTAGCTGCTAAAACTCCGTGCACACACGAGTAGTCAAACTCAATTCCTTGTCCAATTCGATTTGGACCCGAACCTAAAACCACTACTTTCTTTTTATCGGTTACGATACTTTCATTATGAACGAACCGTTTTCCATCGGCTGTTTGTATTTCAGCTTCAAAAGTCGAATAATAATAGGGTGTTAACGCTTTAAATTCGGCTGCACAAGTATCAACCAATTTATAAACGCGTTTGATGTTCATTTCGTCACGTAGTTTATACACTTGACTTTCCAAACAACCTAACATGTGTGCAATTTGTCTATCGCCGTATCCTTTTTGTTTGGCTTCGAGCACCAATTCTTTTGGTAATGAATCTATTTTATATTGTGAAATTTCTCGTTCTAAAGAATACAATTCTTCGTATTGTTTCAAAAACCACATATCAATTTTAGTGATTTCATGAATTCTAGAAAGCGGAATTCCCATCACAATGGCGTCGTAAATCACAAAAACTCTGTCCCAACTTGCAAAAGTTAGTTTCTCAATAATTTGGTCGTAGTTTTTATATCCTTTACCGTCTGCTCCTAATCCGTTTCTTTTAATTTCGAGTGATTGAGTTGCTTTGTGTAAGGCTTCTTGAAAGGAACGTCCAATTCCCATAACTTCTCCAACCGATTTCATTTGAAGACCTAAAGTTCTGTCAGCACCTTCAAATTTATCGAAATTCCAACGCGGAATTTTAACGATTACATAATCTAAAGTCGGTTCAAATAAAGCCGATGTTAGTTTTGTAATTTGGTTTGGCAATTCATTTAAATGATAACCTAAAGCCAATTTTGAAGCTACTTTTGCAATTGGATAACCTGTTGCTTTTGATGCTAATGCAGAAGAACGTGACACTCGAGGATTGATTTCAATAGCGACAATATCTTCTTTTTCGTCGGGAGAGACTGCAAATTGAACGTTGCATCCTCCAGCGAAATTTCCGATAGAACGCATCATTAAAATAGCATAATCTCTCATGCGTTGAAAAGTGGTGTCCGATAAAGTCATTGCCGGAGCAACGGTAATCGAATCGCCAGTATGAATTCCCATTGGATCCATATTTTCAATAGAACAAATAATTACAACGTTGTCGTTTTTATCTCTAAGTAATTCTAATTCGTATTCTTTCCAACCCATTAATGCCTTGTCTATCAATACTTCATGAATTGGTGACATTTCTAAACCGTAGGTAAGTTTTTCGGCAAAATCTTCTTTTTTATATACAATTGCAGCTCCAGTTCCACCTAATGTAAATGATGGACGAATTACTAAGGGAAAACCAAATTCTTGTGCAATTTCTTTTCCACGAAGCATTGATGTGCAAATTTCGGCAGGTGCAGAAGGCACATTTATTCTTTTTAAAAGTTGCTTGAATTGTTCTCTGTCTTCGGTAATGTTGATAGCATTTACATCTACACCAATCATTTTTACATTAAAATCTTTCCAAATTCCTTTCTCATCGGCTTCTAAACATAAATTTAAAGCGGTTTGTCCGCCCATTGTTGGTAAAACGGAATCAATTTGCGGATGTTCTTTTAGAATTTGTATTATTGATTTAGTCGTAAGTGGTAATAAATAAATATGATCCGCCATAGTTGGATCGGTCATGATGGTTGCAGGATTGGAATTGATAAGAATCACTTCAATTCCTTCTTCGCGGATGGAACGAGCCGATTGTGATCCTGCGTAATCGAATTCGCATGCTTGACCTATAACAATTGGACCTGAACCTATTATTAAAACCGATTTTATTGAACTGTCTTTTGGCATTTTTTAGATTTCTTAGATTGTTAGACTTCTTAGATTGTTGGATTTTTATATTTCAAAATTCTTTGTTCGTTGTTCAATATTCCTTGTTCGTCTGTTCAACATTCCCTGTTCATCTGTTCAACATTCCTTGTTCGTCTGTTCAACATTCCGTTTTAACTTTGAATTTTGAATGTTCAATTTTGAATTTTCAATGTTGAAGTAGAAGCCCTAGCCCTGATAGGAGTGAAAATCCTTTTTGATTTTAAACGTAGCATTTGCGAAGTGTAAAATTAAAAAGATTGCAACGGATAGCAGGAAATAGCTTCTAAAACTTATTAAAATTTATAAACAAGATTGCTTCGCTTCCCGAAAATTCGGGACAAGTTCTCGCAATGATCTAAAAAAAAGCCGCTACTAATAAAAGTAACGGCTTTATTTTGATTAATAATTAATCATTATTTTTTGTGTCTTGGTTCGCAAGAAACTGTCAATTTATGTCTTCCTTTAGCTCTTCGACGCGCAAGGACTTTTCTTCCATTTGCAGAAGCCATTCTGTCCATAAATCCGTGTTTATTTCTTCTTTTTCTTTTCGATGGTTGAAACGTTCTTTTGCTCATTACTTAGTATCTTTAAAATCGTGTATTAATTTCTTTCAAAAAGGCTTTAATAAAACCGAGTGCAAATATACAAACCTTTTTATTTCTGACAAGTAGTTTTTGAAAAATATTTAAATTAAAATAAATTGGTTTAAAATTGCTAAAGTTTTTATTGGCGCAATCTATTTATTACCTTTGCAAGCTTAAATTATAAACTTATGTTTCACAGAAATATCAAACTTATCTTAACTGGACTAATTTTTATTGCTGCTATATGGCAGTTTACAGAGAGTAATATTGGAAATGGGATTTTTTTAATCTTACTTTCGTTTATTCCGTTATTTCTTTATTTTAAAAACGAATTCATTTTACTGGCTTTTTTAAAATTAAGAAAACAAGATTTTGTAGGCGCAAAAAGTTGGTTAGACAAAATTAAGAATCCAGAAACTGCTTTAGTTCGCAAACAACAAGGCTATTACAATTACTTAAATGGCATTATGTTATCGCAAACCAATTTACTTCAGGCAGAAAAATATTTTAAAAAAGCAATTGAATTGGGATTGAATATGGATATGGATTTAGCAGTTGCTAAACTAAACTTAGCTGGAGTTGCCATGTCTAGAAGACGTAAATTAGAAGCAACGAACTTAATTAGTGAAGTTAAAAAGTTAGACAAACAAAACATGTTAGCAGATCAAATTAAAATGATGAAAGAGCAGTTGAAGAAGATTTAATTCGCTAAATCATTTATTATCAATACAAACCGTGTCGAAAAGTTAAAACCGATGCGGTTTTTTTGTGCGAATTATTCTTTGAATATTGCAATGTGGTGTATTTTGTCGATTTTTTTAACTTTTTATCGATATTGTTTTAGTGTTATTTTTAATTTTATCTTAAGTAAATTAACAATACAATGAAAACATCACTACTTGTACTATTTTATTTATTTACTTTTTTAAATCTTTATGGACAACAAGATGAACATTTATTTTCGGATGAAATAAAAAAACACATTCGTAAGTATAATCAACTGAGTGACAAAGCTTATGAAAAAGATGATAAAGTAAGAGGTCAATTTTTATTTGACTCGTTGGTTCAAAATTATTTAGTTGGTACTAAAATAGATAATTATATTTTGAAATGTAGTAACGGAAAAAAAGTAAAACTTAATAAAATAAAAGAGCCAATTTACTTACTTACCTATTCGTCTTGGTGTGTTTTAAATAAAGCAGAAATACAATCTTTGAATACAATTTCTAGAAAATACAATAAAGATTTTCAATTAATAGTGCTTTTTTGGGATACAAAAGAGAATATTAAAAAATTAGCCAATCGATTTGATTCTACTATAAAAGTTTGTTATGCAAATGAAAAATACAATTTAGACGAAGAGTTAATTTGTAATTTAAAACATTATCTTGGTTTTCCTACTTCCTATTTTTTAAATAAAAACTTAGAAATTGTAGATATTCAAAAAGGAAATCCTCAAGTACCTTTAAAAACATCATTTGCTAAAACACTTGATTATAATATAAATTTTTTTCAAGAAAAAGTGGCTGAATTTTTGCTTCAAAAAGATGTTATTTTGCAACCTTATGTGAAAAATGAATACTAATATCCTGAGGTTGGGATTTCAATAATATATTTCTTTTTACTAGGATTAGTGAGTTTTCTATCTCTCATCCAAGGATTGTGAAGTTTTAGAATTTTGTAATTGATACCTTGATTTTTTGCAAAAACAGCTAAATCTGTAATAGCTGAATCGACTTCAATTTTCTTTGTAGGAAGAATTTCATATAAATCGGTTGCATTAATATCGAAACCATATTTAGTTGGGTTTTTCATGATTTCTTTTAAAGCTAAAATTCTGAAAACATAGCGAGAAGTTTCATCTGTAAGTAATAAATCGTAATAATCAGACACTTTTTGCTCTTCTATTTTTTTATTAACGCCATTCATTCCTCCATTATAAGACGCTGCTGCTAAAGTCCAAGAGCCAAATTTTTCTTTGGCAGTTACTAAATATTTACAAGCTGCTTCGGTCGATTTTTCGAGATGGTAACGTTCATCAACTATATCATTCACTTCCATTCCTTTTTCTTTTGCAGTTTCGGGCATAAATTGCCAAACTCCTCTTGCACCAGCAGAAGAAACAGCGTTGGTTAAGGCACTTTCGATTACTGCTAAATATTTAAAATCATCAGGAACATTGTTTTTAGCTAAAATCGGTTCGATAATAGGAAAAGCACGATTGGCTCTTTTGATAATTAAAATAGTTGATGAGTGTAAATTTGCGTTTATCAACAGTTCTCTATCAAAACGTTCCCGAACATCATAAATATTTAAAGGTGCTTTTTCATCAGCAAAATCAACCATTGATGGAAAATACATAGCCGTTCCTATGTGTGCGTTTCGCTTTGTGTTAGTATCTGAAGTTGCATAAATAAATGCACTTGAAGCAATGATAACTGTTACAAGGATTCCGAAAATTTGTATCTTTTTCATAAACAATAATGTATTTTGCAAAATTACAAAAACAAAGCCTAAAACTAGAGCTCTTCTTCTAAAATTAATTTGGGTAAATTAGTATTAAACCAACGATATCGATTTAAAATCATCATGTGCGTTCCACCTTTTACGTTTAAAAAATTTTTAATGTTTTTAGATGGAAAAACCTCATCGGCATCGCCATGAATATGAATTACGCTTGGATCTATTTTTATTCTTTCCCAACAAATCATTTGTTCAATTGCCCAATCAAGATAGATTTTGTTTCGCATGTGAAGGTATTTTTCATACAATTTTAATCGTTTTATTAACGTTTCACCAAAAGCATATTTTACTAATTTATCGACATCTTTTAATAAACCAGTTGGAAGTAATTTATAGGCTTTTGTTGTTTTAGCAATTTTCATTCTGCGTGGTAATTCGACATTTGATTTTACACTTGAAATAATAATAAGTTTTCTTAACTCAATAAAAGCCGCCATTTCTTGAACAAGCACTCCACCAAAAGAAACTCCAATCAAAACAGCGTCTTTATGTTTGACTTCTTTTGACATTCTTTTAGCGTATTCTTTCAATGTTTCTTTTGGTTCAGGGAGCTTCCACTCTAACAAAAAAACATCAAATTGATCAATTGGCAATTCAATTCTTTCAAAAATTGTTGAACTTGCAGCCATTCCTGGCATAAAATAGACAGCGATTTTACTCATATTTTAACTAACTTAAATAGCATAGCCAATTTATTATTCATAAATTTGCCTAAATTAAATTATTTATACGACTTGATTATGAACACAGCGTTAATTTTAGAAAAAATGGAAATTAAAGACAATACTTTCGCCAGACAGTTTGAAACTTTAATAAATGGGAAGTTAATATCTGTTGAATATTCATTTCAAGAAAAGAAAATATTTTTAACGCGTATCAACGTTTTTGAAGGTTTTGATAATGAAGAGTTCATTAATGATTTATTAAAAAACATCATGGAGATTGCTTACGAGCGAAAACTTAAAGTCGTTCCGATTTTACCTAAAATTGCACTTTTCTTTCGAAAAAACACTACATATAGAGATTTATTGCCTCCTGGAATAAAAATATAATTGTTTGGAATTTGGGATTACATATTTATAGGAATATTTTTATCCGATGAAATCTGAAGAATTAAATTCTGAAATGGTAGCTTTTTTTGAATCCATCCCAAAATATTATGGATGCAAAACCGAAATTACCGAAGGTTTGTATTCTAATTTAGAAAATCTTGATGCTAATTTAACCACATGGAATTTATCCGAATTTGAATTAATTCGCTCTGCATATAGAAACAATGGCAGACGATTTATGTTTGAAGGTGATAAAATGTACTACGAAATTTCGGGTGAAAAAATAATCGATTTTAAACAACCAGGCAGAAACAAATTTGAATTTATCGAACAATATGGTGAAAATGTTTTTCGAATTACTAAAATTCGATTTCATTATAAATATTGATTGTTTGTATATTGTAAAATATATACTGTATAAAACATTTTAGATTAAACAACAACTTTATTAAACTCCAATCTCACACTACCATCTTCATCAATGTGAGTTAAATGAATTTCGTGTAACGTATTTACTAATTCTGGATTCCAAGGCGTTTTAACTTTCACATAATTTTCGGTAAAACCATGAATGTAACCTTCTTTATTTTCGCTTTCAAAAAGAACTGTTCTGTTGGTTCCGATTTGCGATTCATAAAAAGCTCTGCGTTTTTTTACCGATAAACCTCGTAACATTTTACTTCGTTTATTTCTAACATTCATCGGAATAACATTCAACATTTCAGCAGCTTCTGTATTATCTCTTTCAGAATACGTAAAAACATGTAAATACGAAATGTCCATTTCATTTAAGAAATGATACGTTTCCAAAAAATGCGCATCGGTTTCACCAGGAAAACCAACAATTACATCAACGCCAATACAAGCGTGTGGCATTACTTTACGGATTGTATCAACTCTTTCAGTATAAACTTCGCGTTGGTAACGACGTTTCATTTTGGCTAAAATTTCATTGCTTCCCGATTGTAACGGAATATGAAAATGTGGAACAAATGTTCGACTTTGAGATACAAATTCTATGGTTTCGTTTTTTAATAAATTAGGTTCAATAGAAGAAATTCGCAAACGTTCAATTCCTTCAACTTCATCTAAGGCTTTTACCAAATCGAGAAACGTGTGTTCGTGTTTTTTGTTTCCGAATTCGCCTTTTCCGTAATCACCAATATTCACGCCAGTTAAAACAATTTCTTTTATTCCTTGTTGCGAAATTTCAAATGCGTTTTTCAACACATTTTCTAAAGCATCACTTCTAGAAATACCGCGTGCTAAAGGAATCGTACAATACGTACATTTGTAATCACAACCATCTTGTACTTTTAAAAAAGCACGAGTTCTATCGCCAATAGAATAACTTCCGACATAAAAATCGGCTTCTTCAATTTCGCAAGAATGTACTTCGCCAAAATCATTTTTGGACAAGTCGTTAATGTAATCTGTAATCTTGAATTTTTCTGTTGCACCCAAAACTAAATCAACACCATTTACTGAAGCTAATTCGTTGGGTTTCAATTGCGCATAACATCCAACAGCAGCAACAAAAGCTTTATCATTAAGCTTCATGGCTTTTTTTACGATATGCTTAAATTGTTTGTCGGCATTATCAGTAACTGAACAGGTGTTGATGACATATATATCGGCAACTTCCTCAAAATCGACTCTGTCAAAACCTTCGTTAGTAAAATTTCTAGCAATAGTTGATGTTTCAGAGAAATTGAGTTTACAACCTAAAGTATAAAAGGCTACTTTTTTCTTGTTTTCCATAAGATTGCTCAATTAATGAAATCGTTGTCAAAAAATTAAGTATGCAAATTTAGGCAAAATTTTAAAATAAAAATAGCCACAGATTCACAGATTTTTATTTAATCTGTGAATCTATGGCTAAATATTCTTATAAAAACTACTCTTTTCTATACTTCTTAGTTAATTCAAAAACATGTTCTAAAATTTTAGCGTCTTCATCGGTAAACTCTACTTGTCTTCGCGCCATAACAATTTTTGCTGTTTCAAAAGCTTTAGTAGTTAAATAAGTTGTAAATCCAGCTGCTCCACCCCAAGAAAAACTTGGAACAAAATTTCGCGGAAAACCAGAACCAAAAATATTGGCACTTACACCTATTACTGTTCCTGTGTTGAACATCGTATTGATGCCGCATTTACTGTGATCGCCCATCATTAATCCGCAAAATTGCAATCCAGTTCTAGCAAAATTTTCAGTTTCGTAACTCCACAAACGCACTTCTTCGTAATTATTTTTTAGATTTGAATTGTTACTATCGGCTCCAATATTACACCATTCGCCAAGCACAGCATTTCCTAAAAATCCGTCGTGCCCTTTGTTAGAATAGCCAAATAAAACTGAATTATTCACTTCTCCTCCTATTACAGAAAAAGGTCCAACAGTTGTAGCTCCATAAACTTTAGATGCCAATTTCACTCTTCCCGATTCGCATAAAGCAAATGGTCCACGAATAACAGAACCTTCCATAATTTCCGCATTTTTTCCAATATAAATTGGTCCAGTTGAAGCATTTAAAGTTACAAACTCTAATTTTGCGCCTTCTTCAATAAAAATGTTTTCAGGAGCAATTACGTTCACCGATTTTGGAATAGGTTGCGATATTCTATCTTCAGTTAAAAGTTCAAAATCTTCACGAATAGCAACGTCATTTTTAGCAAAAATATCCCAAGTAGTTGAAACAGTTAGACAATCTTCATTGAATTCGATAATTTCATACGAATCAAAATCGACTTCTTCCTGTGTATCATTGGTGTAAAATGCAATTACTTCATCACCTTTAAAAATGGCTTGATTTTTTTCTATATTTTTTATCATTTCTGATAAAATTTCGTTGGGTAAAAATGAAGCATTAATCATTACATTATCTTCCATTTCAACCATTGGGAATTTTTCAGACAAATATTCTTCTGTTAAAGTTGTTGTGGTCGAACCTAAATATTTTTCCCATTTTTCTCTAATAGTTAGTATTCCGATGCGAATATCGGCAACAGGTCGCGTAAAAGTGAAAGGTAATAATGCGTTGCGAACTGTTCCGTCAAAAAGTATGTAGTTCATTTTGATAAGTTTAGAAGTTTAGGAGTTTAGGAGTTTAGTTTGACATCGACTTCTAAAACGCTTATTCAAATGTACAAAGTTTTGGTAAATAAAAAAACCTCTTCGATATAACGAAAAGGTTTAGTGATTTTGAAACGCAGTAATTATTATTTACCGTGTTTTGCGTATTTAGTTTTGAATTTATCGATACGACCTGCTGTATCAATAAGTTTAGATTTTCCTGTGTAAAATGGATGCGATGTTCTAGAGATCTCCATTTTAAAAACCGGATATTCAACTCCTTCGTGAGTGATAGTCTCTTTCGTTTCTACTGTTGATTTAGTTATAAAAACATCTTCATTTGACATGTCTTTAAAAGCAACTAATCTGTAATTTTCTGGGTGAATTCCTTGTTTCATTGTAAATCTTTTTTATTTGTTATGAAGTAGTTTCGTTTTGAAGCTTTTCTGTAAAAGGTATAAACTAACTACAACTTTTAATTATCTATTTTTTAATTTAGCGTGTGCAAAAATACAACTATTTTTTAAAAATCAAACTAAACTACTGCTTTTTTTATTTGATGCTATTTAACTTATGTAATAACGGAATTGCTATATTTGTTAATTAATTTAAACTTTGTAATTATGAATGAAATAGTTAAGAAAAATGGAATTACTTATGGCGTTATTACTGGTGTTGTCATGGTATTATTAACAACTTTAATTTACACTATTGATTTAAACTTTTATTCTTCAATGTGGTTAGGTATCTCTATTTTGTTGTTCTATTTAGCCATTGGAATCGTTTTACTCTCAAAAACCAAAAAAGAATTAAAAGGAGTTTTTTCATTTAAAGAAGCATTTACCACTTATTTTATTGCTGCTGTAATTGGGATAATCATTTCGGTTGGATTCAATATAATTTTATATAATTTTATAGATCCTGCAGCAAAAGAGACTATTAAAGAAATTACAATTAAATCAACAGCTGAAATGATGGAGAAATTTGGAGCTCCTGCAGAAAGTATAAATGAGGCAATTAAAAAATTACAAGAAAATGATCAATTTTCAACAACCGAATTATTAAAAGGCTCCATTTTTAATATCCTTTTTAGTTGCGTTCTTGGGCTTATATTAGCACTTATTTTTAAAACTAAAACCTCTCACAACGAATAGTGAATTTATCGATCATCATCCCGTTATTAAACGAACAAGAATCGTTACCCGAATTGCATTCATGGATTGTTAAAGTCATGAATGAAAATAATTATACTTACGAAATTTTATTTATAGATGACGGAAGTACCGATAATTCTTGGCAAGCTATTTCAACTCTTTTTAATGAAAATCCAAATGTAAAAGGCATTCGATTTTTAAGAAACTACGGAAAGTCACAAGCGCTTCATGCAGGTTTTGCTAAAGCACAAGGAGATGTTATAATTACAATGGATGCCGATTTGCAAGACAGTCCAGATGAAATTCCGGGATTATTTAAAATGATTACCGAAAATAATTTTGATTTAGTTTCAGGTTGGAAAAAAAAACGTTACGATTCTATTGTTAGTAAAAACTTACCTTCAAAATTGTTCAATTGGGCAGCACGAAAAACATCTGGAGTACAATTAAACGACTTCAATTGCGGATTAAAAGCCTATAAAAATATCGTTATTAAAAATATCGAAGTTTCGGGAGAAATGCATCGATATATTCCGGTTTTGGCAAAAAATGCGGGTTTTGGAAAAATAGGAGAAAAAGTAGTTATACATCAAGCTCGAAAATACGGCGATTCTAAATTTGGAATGAGTCGTTTTATTAATGGTTTTTTAGATTTAATTACCATTTGGTTTTTATCACGTTACGGAAAAAGACCAATGCATCTTTTTGGAGCTTTTGGAGTTTTAATGTTTGTTTTGGGATTTATTTCTACCGGATTTATAATTGTCTTTAAATTAATCAAATTATATTCGGGTTTTGAAACGATTTTGGTAACTAATAATCCTTTATTTTATATTGCATTAACCGCTATGGTAATTGGAACTCAATTGTTTTTAGCAGGATTTTTAGGTGAAATTATTCTACGAACAAAAAACAATGAAGAACGGTATAAAATAGCAAGTGAAGTAAATATAAAATAACAAATAGAATACCTTTCAAAGCCATTAAAAAAAATAAACGCCAAAATGAACAAATTAGAAATTATTACCACCAAAATACATCTTATTAGAAATCAAAAAGTAATGCTCGACTTTGATTTAGCAAAGCTTTATGAAATTGAAACTAGAGTTTTAAAGCAAGCTGTAAGAAGAAATAGCAATAGATTTCCAGAAGATTTTATGTTTGAATTATCAAATGATGAAGTAGAATTATTGGTATCACAATTTGTGATACCATCAAAAAGTAAATTTGGAGGTGCTTCACCTTATGCCTTCACCGAGCAAGGAATAGCTATGCTTTCAAGCATATTAAATTCTGAAAAGGCAATAAAATTAAATATTGCAATAATGCGAACTTTTGTTCTTTTAAGAAATTCTATTTTGAATTTAGAAGATATATCTAAAAAAGTGAATGAAATTGAAAAACAATTTCCAGATATTTATAAAGCATTAAATTACTTGGTTGACAAAGATAAAAATCAAAAAAAAGAAACAGACAGACCAAAAATTGGTTATAAAAAATAAGATTATGCATATTGAACAACACATTTTAGACAAAGTAAACGAATGGCTTACGTCAACATTTGACGAAAAAACACAAAATGTTATAAAAGAAATGATGACTTCTTCTCCAAAAAATTTAGAAGAAAGTTTTTATAAAAATCTAGAATTTGGAACTGGCGGAATGCGAGGAATAATGGGAGTTGGAACCAACAGAATCAATAAATATACTTTAGGTAAAAATACTCAAGGTTTATCTGATTATTTAAAAAAATCATTCCCGAATGAGCCACTAAAAGCCGTAATTGCATACGATTGTCGTCATAATAGTAATACTTTAGCCAAAATAGTTGCCGATGTATTTTCGGCAAACGGAATTCATGTCTATCTTTTTTCAGATATGCGACCAACACCCGAATTGTCTTTTGCCTTAAAATACTTAAATTGTCATACTGGAATAGTATTAACTGCATCTCATAATCCGCCTGAATACAACGGATACAAAGTATATTGGCAAGATGGCGGACAATTAGTTCCTCCTCAAGATGAAGAAATAATTAAGGGTATAGAAGCCTTAAATTACAATGAAATAAAATTTGAAGCCAACGAAAATTTAATTGAATACATTGACACAACCGTTGATGAAGCCTTTGCAAAATCAACTGTTGAAAATTGTAGTTTTGATACACTTGCGTCTTCAAAAGAAAATTTGAAGATTGTATATACTTCCTTACATGGAACATCTATTAAGTCAATTCCTTATGTATTAGTAAAAGCGGGTTATACTGATGTGAATATCGTTCCGGAACAAGAAGTTCCTAATGGTGATTTTCCAACCGTAAAATCTCCAAATCCCGAAGAACCGGAAGCATTAACAATGGCTTTGGCTTTAGCCGAAAAAGTAAATGCAGATATTGTTATTGGAACAGATCCAGATTCAGATCGTCTCGGAGTTGCTGTAAGAAACACAGAAGGTAAAATGGTTTTACTTAACGGAAATCAAACCATGGTTATTATGACCGCTTTTTTATTAGAACAATGGAAACGTGCTGGAAAAATTACTGGTAACCAATTTATTGGCTCTACAATTGTTTCAACGCCAATGATGCAAGAACTTGGTTCGGCTTATGGTGTAGAATGTAAAATAGGTCTAACCGGATTTAAATGGATTGCTAAAATGATTAAAGATTTTCCAAATCAAAAGTTTATTGGCGGTGGAGAAGAAAGTTTTGGTTATATGGTTGGTGATTCTGTTCGCGATAAAGACGCTGTTGGAGCAACCTTATTAGTTTGTGAAATTGCAGCTCAAGCAAAAGCAAACGGAACTACTTTATATAAAGAATTACTAAACCTTTATGTAGATCACGGATTTTATAAAGAACATTTAATTTCGTTAACCAAAAAAGGAATTTCTGGTTTAGAAGAAATCAATCAAATGATGATTAACTTACGTGAAAATCCAGTAAAAGAAATTAATGACCAACGTGTTGTTTGTATTGAAGATTATGACAATTCTACTTCAAAGAATATGTTTACAAATGAAATTGAAACTTTAAACATACCAAAATCAAATGTTTTAATTTATTATTTAGAAGATGGATCTAAAATATGTGCGCGACCTAGTGGAACGGAACCAAAAATAAAGTTTTATTTCAGTGTTAATGCGCCTTTAGATAAAATCGAAAACTTTAAAGAAGTCGAAAAACAATTAGACGAAAAAATAAAAAACATAATTGCTGCAATGCAGTTGAATTAATAATGGACGAAAATTTAAAAAAAATATTTCCTTTTGTAAAGCCTTATAAATTTCATGTGGTTTGGAATGTTATTTACAATATTCTGTACGCATTGTTTAGCACTTTATCTTTTGTATCGCTAATTCCGATGATGAAAGTGTTGTTTAATAATGCCGAAAGAATCACTAAAAAGCCAGTATATAAAGGTATTTTAGATATTATAAATTACGGAACTGATTATTTATATTATTCCATAACACATCTATCTGATACCAAAGGCAAACAGTACTCTTTAATTTTAGTAGTTGCACTTGTTATCACGACTTTTTTATTTAAAAATTTATTCAATTACTTGGCTTCAAACCATTTAATGCACTTAAAAAATGGTGTTTTGAAAGATTTAAGAAATAAAATGTACAATAAAATTATCGATTTACCTGTTTCGTACTATTCAGAAAAAAGAAAAGGCGATATTATGGCGCGCATGCTTGGTGATGTTAACGAAGTTCAAAACTCCTTTTTCTCGATTTTAGAACTCATCGTAAAAGAGCCAATGACGATTGTTTTCACCATAATTACCATGTTTGCTATAAGTGTAAAACTGACTTTATTTGTTTTTATTTTTATTCCAATATCAGGTTATATTATATCTAGAATTGGTAAATCGTTAAAATCAAAATCCGAACGAATTCAATACGAAAGTGGTTTTTTAATTTCTATTGTAGAAGAAAGTTTGTCTGGTTTAAAAGTGGTCAAAAGTTACAACGCCGAGCCAAGTTTTAAACAAAAATTTAGCAATTCTGTAAATCGTTTGTTGAAATTATCCAATAGTATTGGTCGGAAAAACAATTTGGCTTCACCAATGAGCGAATTTATGGGAATTATTGTTATTGCCATTTTACTATGGTATGGTGGAAATATGGTTTTATTTGATAAACTTCCGAACGGAAAAGCTGTTCTTGATGGTGCTGTATTCTTAACTTATATGGGTTTAGCATACAACATCTTAACTCCAGCTAAAGCGATTTCAAAAGCGTCGTACAATGTAAAAAGCGGATTGGCAGCTGCACAACGTGTTTTTGAAGTTTTAGAAGTTGAAAATAAAATTGTTGATAAACCAAATGCCTCTGTTAAAGAATCTTTTGAAAATAATATTACCATAGAAAATATTAATTTTAGATATGAAGATGAAAATGTATTAAAGAATTTTTCACTCGAAATTCCGAAAGGTAAAACAATCGCGCTTGTAGGTCAATCGGGAAGTGGAAAAAGTACTATTGCTAATTTACTGACTCGATTTTACGACGTAAATGAAGGAAAAATTAAAATAGATTCTGTTGATATTAAAGACATTACAATGGAATCATTGCGGAATTTATTAGGTTTAGTTACACAAGATTCTATTTTGTTTAATGATACTATTAAAAATAATATCCTTATCGGAAAAGAAAATGCAACCGATGATGAAATTATTGAAGCCTTAAAAGTAGCCAACGCTTACGAATTTGTAAAAGATTTACCCAACGGAATTTATACCAATATAGGCGATGCTGGAGGAAAACTTTCTGGTGGACAAAAACAACGTTTGAATATTGCACGTGCCGTATTGAAAAATCCTCCAATTATGATTTTAGACGAAGCGACTTCAGCTTTGGATACCGAAAGTGAAAAATTTGTTCAAGTAGCTTTAGAAAACATGATGCAAAACCGAACGTCAATTGTTATTGCACACCGATTATCAACCATTCAAAAAGCGGATAAAATTGTGGTTATGCAAAAAGGAGAAATAGTTGAACAAGGCACTCACGATGAATTGTTAGCCAAAAACGGAACGTATTCTAAGTTAGTACTGATGCAAAGCTTTGAATCTTAAAAAAATTTAATTATGAAAAGAGAATATTTCGGAATGTTATTTATGTCTGTAGTTTTAGCCCTAATTTTAATTGCATACTACTTTTTTGAAGAAACACAGGTCTCTGATATCATAAGTAAATTTATAATTGTTTGGATTATTCTTGGATTTACTGTTGGACAATATTCGATGAAATTTCCAAAAAGGTTTTAGAAAAATTGGCGATTAAATTTTTATTTTTATTTTTGAAAAAACAATAAACTTCTATGCAACCCCAACCCTGTAAAAACTGCGAAATTACTTTTGAAGGCAACTTTTGTTCCAATTGCGGACAAAAAGGGAATACTGTTAGATTAAATTGGGTCTACGTTAAAGAGGAATTTAAATATGTTTTTCTTCATATAAATAAGGGATTTTTATATACTGCAAAACAATTATTTACTCGACCAGGAGATACTGTTAGAGAATTTATAGAAGGTAAAAGAGTGCAACATTACAAACCAATTTTAATGCTGTTTGTTTTAGCAGGTATTAACGGATTACTAATGCACTTTTTTCCTGCCGAAAAATTTATTTACGTCAACTCTACTAACTCATTATCCGCAACTAGGCAAATAGAAATCACTAAAAAAATAATGGATTTACTTAGTTCAAATTATACTCTTTTTGAACTTTTTTTATTGCCAATTTATGCTTTTTGTTCTTGGCTGGCTTTCAAAAAATACGGTTTCAATTATATTGAGAATATTATTATTAATTGTTTTGCTACTAGCTTGAGATTAATGATAGGAATTTTATTTTTCCCTATTCAATATTTATTATTAAACTCACCTTACTTGATGGTATTTAGTTTTTTGACTATGATTCCTAGTATTGGTTATACCATTTGGATGATAATTCAATTGTATAAGAATCAAGATTTAGGTAACGTGATACTAAGAATGCTTTTATTTGCATTTAATATAATGCTGTTTTTTGTAGTGCTTTTAATAGCAAGTATAATTGTATTCATAGTTTTACTAAAATTAGGATTTATAGATAAGACTATGTTTGTAGGCTAAATAGGATTGTATATTGCTACTTTCCAATCTTTAGATACTAAATCAACAAAGTGATAATGTACTTTATCGTCTTTATCAAAAGCACCATTTTTATTGATGTCTTCAATGGTTCTGAAGTACAATCTGTTTTGAGCTTCGATGATATTCCAATCGATTAATTCTTGATATTCAGCTGATAATTTAGTGAAGTTTTTACCGTTAATATCACTCATGTATAAATTTTTAATATCATCACTATCTAATTTTCCATCTTTATTTGAATCCATATCTTCCAAAACATAAACTAAAAATTGCTTTTTAGATTTATCAGCAAATGCTTTTAAATACGTTACTCTTTCAATTAAAACAGGTTTATCAGTTAAAACAGTTAACGAATCGGAACCAATCTGTTGAAATTTAAAATTGCTTAAAAAACCTGTTATTTCGTTTTCACTTGAATTAGAAACTACAAAACTATCTTTACTCGAACTCGAATATTTCATTTTTGCAGAATTGTCACTTAAGATTAATTGTCCAATTGGATGAAGTAGCACCGAAGTTCCTTCCATTAAAATTGGTAAATCTGACACTAAAATTTTACTAGAATCTGATGCAATTTCTGGTTTAGGTTTAGAAGCATTTTCGTAAATTACTTTCGGTTTTTCTACTTCTTCTTTACAACTAATAAAAATTACAGAAGACAGAATAATAATAAAATAAACAGATAAATGTTTCATTTTGAATACTTTTAATGATTAAAAATAGTGAAAATTATATTACAACTTTGCAGTCAATTTCAAATTAAAAACACGAGTAGTTAAAAAATTCGGAATTCCGTATTGATTTTTCGTATACGCGTCACGAACCCAAGTATTGGTAATCGCATTTTGGTTGTTAAACATATTAAAAATTTCAAATCCTAAAGATAAATCATCAAATTTATTTAACCAATGAGTGTCTGAACGACTTTCATTATTTTCTGTAAACACATACGAAAAACCAACATCAGCACGACGATAATCACGCAAACGATTTTGATATTCATACGCGTCAGCATAGGAAGGAGAACCTCCAGGCAAGCCAGTATTGTATACTAAATTTAAATATAATTTTACTTTTGGAAGTCGTGGCATATAATCTTGAAAAAGAATTCCGAATTTCAATCGTTGGTCAGTTGGACGAGCAATAAAACCTCTACCATTCTGATTTTCTTCTGTTTTTAAATAACCAAAACTAAACCACGATTCGGTTCCGGGTACAAATTCACCATTCAATCTACAGTCAAATCCATAAGCATATGCAGTTGCTTCATTATTAGCGCGATAGCGAATTCGAACATTTTCTAAAGTATACGTATTTACATCGTCCATAATTTTGTAATATCCTTCGGCTACAAATTTAAAAGGACGTTTCCACATCTTAAAATTATAATCGTTAGACAATACAAAATGAATTGACTGTTGTGCTTTTACATTTGGATTTACTGCTCCATTTTGATCTCTTAACTCCCTGTAAAATGGTGGTTGATAATAAAATCCAGCTGAAAAACGGAAAATCATATCGCGTTCCCAGCCAGGTTTGAGAGCAAATTGCGCTCTTGGCGAGATAACGGTTTGACTTGTTGCATTGTTAATTTTATCACCAGAAACCATCCAGTTATGTGCTCTTACTCCAGCATTTATTAATAAAACAGAATTTCCTAAATTGGCTTTTGTGTTTATTTGAGCAAACCCAGATAATCGATCAATTGTAACAAAATTTAAAGCTCTAACATTTTGAAAAGGCACTAAAGGTCCGATATACGGATTGTAAGGTTGATCATTTTGAGGAAAATCAATTATAGGTGGATTTATTGAAAATCCTGCAGAGTCAATAACTTCCCATTCTACAATTCTGTCACGAATATCTTCATGAGTGTATTTAATTCCCCAGTCGAGTACAAATTTTTTCTTAGCAAAATTAGTTCCTTTAACTTCTGCATTAAAAATCAAAGCATCTAAATCATTTCGAGCATGATTTAATTGAGAACCAATAGCTCTATTAAAAGTAACATCTCCAAAAGTTTCTGAACCAATATTGGAATCAACTTCGCCTAAAAAATAAGAGGCATCAATATCAAAATATTCTTGTTCTTGAGTATGATATGCTGATGCAATTAACTTATAATTTGCATTTTCTGAGGCAATATAAGTTGATTTTAAAGCGCCAAAAAATGTCTGGTATTTGTCATTTTCTTGACCTTCATAAAAAACTTGCAACGCAATTGGATCACTTATTGTTCCGAAATTGGTTTGACGTGTTAAAGGTTGGTAATTGTAAATATTTTGGGATACATTTCCTAAGAAACTAAATTGCCATTTTTTAGATGGATTAAAATTCACAATTGTTTGTACATCAGCAAATGTTGGTCTAAAATTAGTTTGTGTTTCTTGACTATTTACTAAAAGCGAATTATCTCTGTAACGCACACCTGTTATTGCTGTCCATTTTTTATTTTTAGAAGCCAAATCAACCGTTAAACTTCCGCCTAAAAAACTAGCTTCAAAAGCAGCACCGAACTTGGTTGGTTTTCGATAGGTAATATCTAAAACTGAAGATAATTTATCACCAAATTTAGCTTGAAAACCACCGGCAGAAAAATCGACATTTTGAACCATATCGGTATTGGTAAAGCTCAAACCTTCTTGTTGTCCAGATCGAATTAAAAACGGACGATAGACTTCAATCTCGTTAACATAAACTAAATTTTCATCGTAATTTCCGCCACGAACCGAATATTGGGAACTTAATTCGTTATTGCTGCTAACACTTCCAAAAGTTTTAAGTACACTCTCTACACCAGGCATGGCACTTGGATTTCTTCTGATAACTTCCGGAGTTAACGAGACAATTCCTTGCAATCGTTTTTTATCATTTAAAATAACAACATCATCTAATTTTTCTGCGTTAGAAGTCATTACAATATTTAATTCGAATTTTTCATCTCTCTCCAGATTGATTGATGCTAATCCTTTTTTCAGAGATATATGAGTAAAAACTAACACTATTTCTTTGTTAGAAGGAACTGTTAAACTATAAAATCCAGTTGCATCGGTGACACTAGATTGATTTAGATAACTCACATTTACATTTTCAACTGGATTATTGTATTCATCTAAAATAACTCCGGCTACTGTTGCTGTTTGTGAAAAAGCAAAATGGGAGAGAAAAAGAAATAGGATTATGAATAAGGAAGAATGTGTTTTCAAATTATTTTATTTTTTTAAACTACTATTAAACTGCGTTTCAAAGATAGTAGAATTTCCAACATTATCGGTTACTACCACTTTCAAATTATTTTTTCCTTCATTGAGTAATTCATCAACAAAAGCATGCGTTATTCTTTTAGATTTTGATTCATATTCAAACAAAATCCATTTTCCATTTAGATAACCATTGTAGGTTTTTATTCCCGACAATTCATCCGAAATAGTTAAACTTAAACTTTTTTGATTTGTAATCCATTTATTTTCAATGCTTTTAGCGATTGTTATTTTTGGAGCAATTACGTCTTTTACTAAAGTAAACTGACCTAAAGTTTTTGTTTTACAAGAAAACGTATTACCCTCTAATTTTGTTGTAATGTAATTCAATTTTTTTCCATTAACAGATGCAATAAACATTTTCTTTTTTAATTCGGATGGTGTTTTTGAATCAACAATTGAAATTGTAAAATTAGAATGAGCTGGAACAGTATCATCGTGCAGCGTCAATAGGTTTAGCTTTACATCGAAATTCATGTAAAAATCTTCGTAAAAAGTTCCAGCAGGAAAATAAACCGATACATTTTCTTTTTCAAAATTGCTATCTTTATTGAATTTTACATGATAAGGTGTCTTTTTAATATCTGATAAAACAATTGCTTTTTGATCCGAATATTCAATTGGAATAGTAATAACCGTTTTATTTTCATAGTAATCAGAAACTTCAATTCGGTTTATTTGATTAAAATTTGGAGTGATTTCAAAAATTCCATTTTCTAAATTTGCATAAATATTACTCCACGAATAACTATTTTTCATAAACAGTTTTTGAATTCTTTGATGTGTTTTTTTATACCTATTAAAATCAATAAAATAATTTATAAATCGGGCTTCATCAAAAATCATTTCATCAAATTTATAACCAAAAACAGGTTTGCCATTTGCCGAAATTTGAGCTTTGTAGATTCCATTTCCATTGTAAGAAACGTTATCAAAATCGTTAGAATTGATTCCGAATCCAATTTTTCCGTTTGCGGATACTTTTTCGGCTAAAAAAGTACCGTCAGCTTGTAGTGATAAATTTAAATTTACTGCTCTTTTTGATTGATTAACAGTTGTATTTTCATCCATTGGATAAACCATTAAATTGGAAACCATAGGTTTTTTGGTGTCTATTAACAGTTTATCAAATCCAAAAAAAAGTGGATTAATGATTTTTTCAGTGTTGGTATTTCGAAATTCAAAATGCAAATGCGGACCTTCAGAACCACCAGTATTTCCAGACAAAGCAATGATATCACCTTTTTTAACAAGCAATTCGTTTAGCTTTAAAAAAATTTCTACTTCGTAAGCTTCTTCTTTATATTGCGTTTGAATAATTTTATTTTGAATGTCGCCAATAGCATTTCTTAAATGTCCATAAACCGATGTATAGCCATTTGGGTGATTAATATAAATTGCTTTTCCGTAACCAAATGTTGAAATTTTTATTCTAGAGATATAGCCATCAGCAACTGCATATACATTTAAACCTTCTCTTTGATTTGTTTTTATATCAAAACCGCCATGAAAATGATTTGGTCGTAGTTCTCCAAAATTACCTGATAATTGCATTGGAATATCAAGTGGCGATCTAAAATAGTCTTTTGGATAGTTATTTTGAGCAAAAGTAATTACGCAAAAAAGCAAAAAATAAGGAGTGTATTTCATTTGAATGGATTTAACTTCGTTCAATTCGATTATTGCTTACCGCAATAACCTCGGGTTTGCTAAAATATAAAAAACTTTAGAATTGGTAAAAAAAAATCAAATTTGTTTTAGTAAAGTACTATTAAACATAATATTACAAACAAATAGTAAAATTAACTGTTTTTTTTTGGTTAAAAAATTGCTTTAATTGAATAGGAATTATAAATTTGTAACATTAAGTAATGAATTAAGTAATACATGAGTGAAATTGCAGAAATAATTGATACTCTTGAAAGTAGGTTAGAAAAACTTTTCTATAAAATAAAAAGTTTGGAAGAAAAAAATCAAGAGTTACAGCACCAATTAAAATATGCAACAACCAATTTAAACAATCAATCACAAGTTGTTGAAACACTTAAGAAAGATTTTGAAACACTCAAAATAACCAATTCATTATTAGGCAGCGAAGATTACAAACGAGATACAAAGCTTAAAATAAATTCATTAATTCGTGAAATTGATTACTGTATAGCTCAGCTATCAGATTAAAACTATGGATGAAAAGCTTAAAATTAAAATATCAATTGCCGATAGAGTTTATCCGTTAACGGTGAATCCATCACAAGAAGAAGGGTTGCGAAGTGCTTCTAAAAAGATTGATGCGATGATAAAGCAATATGAAGAAAATTATGCTGTTCGTGATAAACAAGATGTTTTGGCAATGTGTGCCTTGCAATTTGCTTCTCAATTAGAACAAAAACAATTAGACAAATCTATTGATGGAACAGAAACTATCGATAGATTATCAAAAATAAATGATTTATTAGAGCAACATCTCTCAAAATAAAAACGTTCTTACAATAACTAAAATACTGCCTACATTAGTTCACATTTGGTAAACTCAACACTAACAAATTAAAATGAGTAAATCGTCACTACTATAGTACGTCCTGATTCATCGGGAAAACTTGAACAGTGAGTTAGCTCAAAACTTGTCCATTCGAGTTTATTCAAGCAATTAATGTAGGCTTTTTTATATCTAAAATTAACCAAACTATGAGTTCAACACTATTAATAATTTTTGCCGTATTAGCAGGAATTGCTGGTGGATTTGCAATTGCAAAATTCCTTGAAAAAAGCAATGTTTCTAATATGATTAAGAATGCAAAAAAAGAAGCCACATCGATATTAAAAGATGCAAATTTAGAATCCGAAAACATTAAAAAGGACAAATTACTTCAAGCAAAAGAAAAATTTCTTGAATTAAAATCGGAACACGAGCAAGAGATTCTGAATAAAGATAAAAGAATTGCTGAAACAGAAAAAAGAACAAGAGATAAAGAATCTCAAATTTCGAGTGAATTAGCCAAAGCAAAGAAAGTCAACGACGATTTTGAATCAAAAACTCTTGAATACACTTCTAAAATAGAAGTTCTCGACAAAAAGTACCAAGAGGTCGAAAGAATGCACAAAAGTCAGGTAGAACAATTAGAAGTTATTTCTGGACTTTCTGCAGAAGATGCAAAAGAACAATTAGTAGAAAGTTTGAAAGCTGAGGCTAAAACCAAAGCTATGTCGCACATTCAAGATACTATTGAAGAAGCAAAACTTACAGCACATCAAGAAGCGAAGAAAATTATTATTAGTACGATTCAACGGGTTGGAACTGAAGAAGCAGTAGAAAATTGCGTTTCGGTTTTTAATATCGAATCAGACGATGTAAAAGGTAGAATTATTGGTCGTGAAGGACGAAATATTCGTGCTTTAGAAGCTGCAACTGGTGTTGAAATAATTGTAGATGACACTCCAGAAGCTATTATACTGTCGTGTTTTGACCCAGTAAGAAGAGAAATTGCACGATTATCTTTACATAAATTAGTAACTGATGGTCGAATTCATCCTGCACGAATTGAAGAAGTTGTTGCTAAAACTGCCAAACAAATAGACGAAGAAATTATTGAAGTTGGTAAACGTACTGTAATCGATTTAGGTATTCATGGTTTACATCCAGAATTGATTAAAATTGTAGGACGAATGAAATACCGTTCTTCGTACGGACAAAATTTATTGCAACACTCGCGCGAAGTTTCCAAACTTTGTGGAATTATGGCTGCCGAATTAGGATTAAATGTTAAACTAGCCAAACGTGCTGGTTTACTTCATGATATTGGAAAAGTTCCTGATGCTGAAAGTGATTTACCTCACGCATTATTAGGAATGCAATGGGCTGAAAAATTTGGTGAAAAGGAAGAAGTTTGTAATGCAATTGGCGCGCATCACGATGAAGTAGAAATGAAATATCTTATTTCGCCTATCATTCAAGTTTGTGATGCTATATCTGGTGCTCGACCTGGAGCGCGTCGTCAAGTGCTTGATTCATATATCCAACGATTAAAAGATTTAGAAGAAATTGCTTTCGGATTTAACGGTGTTAAAAGTGCTTATGCAATTCAAGCAGGTCGTGAATTACGCGTAATTGTAGAAAGTGAAAAAGTTACTGATGATATGGCGGCAAATTTATCGTTTGAAATATCTCAAAAAATTCAAACTGAAATGACATATCCAGGTCAAGTAAAAATTACTGTAATTAGAGAAACTAGAGCTGTAAATATTGCTAAGTAACCGATTTAAAAAGCTTATAAAATTAAAAAAGACTTGTTTTTACAAACAAGTCTTTTTTTTTAACTAAATAAAAAACAATTAATTAAAAAATATCTTAAAGGTTGTACCTTCATTTATTTTACTTTCAACTTCTATTTTTCCGCCCATTTCAAGAATTTGATTTTTAATTACATAAAGACCAATTCCTATTGAATTACTTGTATTTGTATTGAATGTTTTATAAGCATCAAAAATTTCTTCTTTATACTTTTCAAGATCAATACCAATACCATTATCTTTTACAGTAAGCACTTTATAATCACCATCAATAGCAACGGAGTAGTCAATAAAAGAAAGTTTACTTTTAGTTGAATATTTAATTGCATTAGAAGTCAAATTTAACAAAACACTCTCTAAATAAGTAGTATTAAACTGTATTGAAAAATCAGTTGGTATTGAATTAATAACTTTAATTTTATTAGAATCTATATCGGTTAAAAAAACATTTAATGCTTTTTTTACATAATCGCTCAGATTTATTTCCGACTTTTTAATACTATCGTTATTTTTTTTAGATACTAAGTCGCTTAGATCAGAAATAGTCGAATTTAATTCTTTAGAAATTGATGTTATATAGATAAAAAACTCATCATTATCAATAATTCCAGAATCTTTCATTTGAACTAAAGAACTAATGTTTCCAATTTGATTTCTAAGATTATGAGTAACAATATAATTAACATTAAGCAATGTATTTTTTTTATTGTTAACCAATTGAATTGTTTGCAATAGATTTTTATCTTTTACAAAAATATCATTTTGATTTTTTAAAACTTTTACTGGCATTTCACGGCAATTTTCTTTATTAATTTCAACTATACTATTCATTTCATTTTGTTTGGATGACAAAGTAAATAATAATAACGTTACATTGATTATTTATTGTAGATTGAATTCTACACAAATGTATTTTAGTAGTATAAAAAATAAGTATAAATTACTTTCTAGGATGAAAACTATTTATAATTTGAGTAAGATGTTTTCTGTCGAGGTGAACGTATATCTCGGTTGTAGTGATTGATTCGTGACCTAACATTAATTGAATAGCTCTTAAATCGGCACCGTTTTCTAATAAATGTGTGGCAAAAGAGTGTCTAAAAGTATGTGGACTAATATTTTTATTTAAGTTAATTTTAGTAGCTAAATTTTTAATAATAGTAAAAACCATTGCGCGAGTAAGTTGTTTTCCTCTTCGATTTAAGAAAAGTGTATCGTCATGATTTTTTTGGATGGACAAATGACTTCTAATTTGGTTTTTATACAGATTAATAAATTTTTGTGTGGCATCACTTATTGGCACAAAACGTTGTTTATTTCCTTTTCCTGTGATTTTTATAAACCCTTCATCAAAAAATAAATCGGATATTTTTAAAGTTGTTAATTCAGAAACTCGTAATCCGCAACCATATAATGTTTCGAGCATCGCACGATTTCGTTCTCCTTCATTAGAAGATAAGTCGATAGCAGCGATTAAATCATCAATGTTTTCAATAGATAGTGTATCAGGAAGTTTTCGTCCAATTTTTGGTGTTTCGATTAGCTCCATCGGTGAATCTTTTCGATAATCTTCAAAAATAAGATAGGAAAAAAAACTTTTTAATCCAGAAATAATTCGGGCCTGACTTCGAGCATTAAGTTCTTTTGAAATAGTGTAAATGAATTGCTGAATGGTTTCTTCGGTAATTTTAATTGGAGAAACATCAATAGTATTAATTTCTAAAAAAATACAAAGCCTATTAATATCAAAAGTATAATTATCGATAGTATTTTGCGATAATCCTCTTTCGATTTTTAAATACGATTGAAAACTTTTTAAAAACGAATTCCATTTCATTATAACAAATGTAATGGTTAATGAAAGAAAAAAAACCATTCGATAAAATAATGGTTTTAAATATGTAAATAATATACTAGAATTTAAAAGCTAAACCACCGCCAATATTTAATCCGTTTATTTTTGTTGTTCCAGTTACATCAGGAAGTCCTGTTTGTAATTGGGTAGATTTTACATTAGTTAACTCATAACTTAATTGAACAATTAAACCAATACGCTCTGTAAAATAATAATTACAACCGGCATTTAAACCATAATTTAAACCAGAATATCTTGTTTCTGTATCTATTATTGGCGAAAAATTTGAATTAGAATCATTCACTCTGTCTCTACCTGAAGTATAGCCTACAGTTGGTCCAGCAAAGATATTTACTTTGTCTTTATTCAGTAGGTAAAATCTTCCAGATAAACTTACTTTAATTAAGTTTAGAGTTGGGTCATTCAAATTATTGGAAACATCATTCACTATAAGGTTTACCGTATTAGACTCTAAACCGATACCTACACTAAAACTATCTTGTAGTGCATATTGAAATTGTGCGCCAAAATTTGTCCCTCTAACTGTATATTTATTTTTTGTCGCAAATCCATCAATTTTATTATTAGCCGATCCAGTTAATACACTTAACATAGCGTTGGCATGCATGGTCCCTTTTAAATTAGACTGAGCATTTGAATAAGAAAAGCAGAAAATTGTAACTGCTATAATTAGATATTTTTTCATAATGATAATTTTAATTCCTTACAAAAATAAAACAGATTAGCTAATAAAGAAAAAATAATACAAACTTTTTTAAATAAAAAAAACCCCGTTTTACGGGGTTTTAAATATATAAATCTAAGTTATTTAGATTAGAACTTTAAAGCTAAACCAGCCATAACTTTCACACCACCAAGAGTAGTTTTTCCAGTTTCGTCAGCAAAACCTGCTTCAGTAGTAGTTGATTTTAAACTATTCCCTTCATATCCTAAGTTTAAGATAACACCAACGATGTCAGTAAAGAAATAATTACCACCAGCATTAATACCATAATTTAAACCACTTAATTTAGTCTCAATATCATTAAATCCAAAACCATAAACAGTATCGTCTTTAGCAGTTGTATAACCAACAGATGGACCAGCATAAACATTGAATTTTTCTTTATTTACAAAATAGTATCTACCTGTTACCATTACTTTAAAAGCATTTAAAGAAGGTTCAACAGTACCAAAACCATTCAAGTCTTTTGGTGAAAGAACAACTGTTCCAAATTCTAAACCAAGACCTAAACTGAAGCTTTCAGCTATTCCGTATTGAAAGTGAGCTCCAAATTGTGCGCCATTAGCGTCAAATTTAAATTTATCAGAACCAGCTACATCAGATTGACTTGTTGAAGATCCTGTTAAAAATCCACCCATTACGTTTACTTGCATTGTTCCTTTTTGGTGCGATTGTGCATTAGCAAATGCAAAACCTAAAACAGCTACTGCTGTTAAAATTACTTTTTTCATGTTTTATTTTGTTTAAAATTAACGGTGCAAAAGTAACACTCTAATTTTCAAATGCAAATTTTTTTGTACTATTTTTCACCTAAATAAAAAAACCACGCAAATTGCGTGGTTTTAAATACAATAAACCCAATTTATTGTTAGAATTTGTAGTTTAAGCTAAAGTTGATTGAAGAAAGGTCTACGTTTAAACCAATTGAATCAGTTTTGTCAGCTCCATTTCCACCATTGTCAGATGAATTAAATCCTAATCCAGCCCAACCAGCTTCAATAGACCAGTGGTTAGATAAGAAATAATTAATACCAGCACCAAGGTTACCTCCTACAATTTGAGAATCTGCACTAACTCCACTTTGCTCCACTTTTGATGTACCTAATCCAACAGCTAATTCTCCAAATACAGAAAATTTAGAAGCTGGTGTAAAATAGTAACGACCAAATACTTCACCTGTAAAATCAGTTGTTTTAACATCAGCTGCAGGTGGATTTTCTGATTTACCACTTGTAAAATCTAATCTAACTCCCACTGCAATTTTTTCAGCAACAAAAAAACCAACTGCTGGAGCGAATGTAAAAGACGAATTTTTTACATCACCAGTACTGTCAGAACCAAATCCGAAACCACCTGATAAGAATACATTTCCTTTTGAGAATCCTTCACTAGATTCTTTTTTGTCTTGAGCATTAGCAAATCCGAAAGCGAATATTGCAGCTACTGTAAAAATAATTTTTTTCATTTTTATTTTGTTTAAAATTAATGCTACAAATTTAGAGTGATTGAATTTTAGAACGTCCTTTAAACAATAAAAGTTATTAACAATTTTATAAACATTCCAATATTTTAGATGTCTGACAAACTAATTTTTGTTAACTAAATGTTAACAACCCGTTCTTGAAAATTATATTTGACATTAAAATCATAATCTTTTCCAAAACATCTAAAATTTTAAGTAAGGTTTCTATATTTTTACTAAAACTATTTACGATGAAAATAATCATTATTAACGGACCTAATCTTAATCTTCTCGGAAAAAGAGAACCCGAAGTTTATGGAATGGAAACTTTTGAAAATTATTTAATGAATTTAAAATCTAAGTACTCAACTATTCAATTGGATTATTATCAAAGTAATATAGAAGGCGAATTAATTGATAAGCTACAAGAAGTTGGTTTTACTTATGATGGAATTATTTTAAACGCAGCAGCTTACACACACACTTCAATCGGAATAGGCGATGCAGTAAAAGCAATTACAACTTCTGTAATTGAAGTACACATATCAAACACTTTTTCGAGAGAAACGTTTCGTCATCAATCGTATATTTCTCCGAATGCTAAAGGTGTTATTATCGGATTTGGATTGAAGAGTTATGAATTGGCTGTTGCTACTTTTTTGTAGTTACGCATCGTTACACAGAGAGCACAGAGAAAAGCACAGAGTTTCACGGAGAGTTTTATTTTTAATTATATACGCCAAATGGAAATAGATGAATTGACATAAATAGTTATTGGTTGTGCGATAGAAGTACATCGGAATTTGGGTCCAGGTTTATTAGAATCAGCATATCAAGAATGTTTAGCATATGAATTGAAGACTGAAGGAATTGTTGTTGAAAAAGAAATCAGCTTACCTTTCATTTATAAAGAAATACAAATTGACCATGGTTATCGCATAGATTTACTAATTGAAAATAGAATAGTAATCGAACTAAAAACGGTCGAAAAATTCACCGATGTTCACACAGCACAAATATTAACTTATATGCGTTTAGGAGAATACACAACTGGATTACTAATTAATTTCAATACAAAATTACTTAAACATGGAATCAAACGTTTCAAAATATAATTGCTTTGTAAATAAAAATTTATTACACAGAGCACAAAGAGGAGAAGGCACAGAGGTTAATTATTCTGGTTTAAATAAAAAACAACAAACATAAAATAAAGTAACTTGAACATAAAAAATATAATCTCCGTGAATCTCTGTGCAAATCCTCAGGGATCTCTGTGTAACAAAAAGCAAAATAAAATGAAAAACATAATTGCCCTGATATTCCTACTCTTCTCTATCTCTCATTTCGCACAAATAAAAGGAACTATAAAAGACGAAAAAGGTAATCCGGTTGCGTTTGCCAATATTTATGTAAAAGACACTTATATTAGTACCACTTCTAATGAACAAGGTAAATACGAAATAAATATAAAAAAAGCGGGAAATTATACTATTCTCTATCAATATTTAGGTTATAAAACGCACAAGGAAGTCATACAAATAGAGAAATTTCCCCAAACAATTGATGTATCTCTTTTTGAAGAAAACATCGAATTGAATGAAGTTATCATCTCTAAAAAAGATAATCCAGCTATCGAAATCATAAAAAAAGCTATTGCAAATCGAAAAGAAAATTCAAAAAAAACAGCTAAATACAATGCCGACTTCTATTCGAGAGGAATTTTTAGAGTGAAAGATCTACCTAAAAAAATATTAGGACAAAAGATTGATATGTTTGATGATATTATCGATTCTACTCGGAGTGGAATTTTATATTTATCGGAAACTGTATCACGAATAAGTTTTCAAAAACCAAACAGAATGAATGAAGTCATTGTAGCTTCAAAAGTGAGTGGTAATGATAACGGATTTAGTTTTAATAATGCTGCATCTGCAAATTTTGATTTCTATGAAAATTTCATCGAGTTTAATGTGAATGTGGTATCACCAATTGCAGATGGTGCTTTTACCTATTATAAATACAATTTTGAAGGCTCTTTTGCCGATGAAAACAATCAAATTATAAATAAAATAAAAGTCACTCCCAAACGTTTAAGTGAACCTGTAATGGAAGGATTTATTTATATAGTTGATGATAGTTGGGCAATTTATGCAGTAGATTTATCGATAAAAGGAACGCAAATGCAAACGCCAGCTTTGAATAATCTAACTTTAAAACAAAATTTTAGTTACAATAACCTTACAAAAATTTGGATTAAAAACACCCAAACCATCGATTTTGAAGCAAGTATTTTTACTTTAAAAATGAATGGTAGTTTTACTTATGTGTTCTCCAATTTTGAGTTTCCAGAAAAATTTGACAAAAAAATATTTTCAAATGAAGTATTGAAATTTGAAGAAAATGCCAACAAAAAAGATGATGCTTTTTGGGAAACTATCAGACCTGTGCCTTTAACACAAGAAGAAAGTGCCGATTATACTAAAAAAGATAATTTACAAACTAAAAAGAAATCTCAAAAGTACCTTGACTCTGTTGATGTAAAAAAAAATAAATTTAGTATCTCTGATGTAATTTTTGGATATTCTTATTCTAATTCTTTCAAAAATTACTCATTAAGATATGATGGTCCAATTCGAAATACCTCTTTTAATACGGTACAAGGTTGGAAAACTCAAATTGGTTTTTCTTATTTGAATCGAGATGAAGACAAACGAACCTATACCAGTATTGGAACTCGATTCGATTATGGTTTTTCAGAAAACAAACTAAGAGCAAATGCTTATTACAGTCGCAAATTTAATAACCGAAATAATAGTACACTGAGTGTCTTTGCTGGAAGTTCTATCAATCAATTTAATCAGAGTAATCCAATTTCAGACAATATAAATTCGACCAGCACTTTGTTTTTTAGAAACAATTTTATGAAACTGTATGAAAAGAATTTCGCTAATCTAAATTTTGGACGAGAAATAGTAAACGGAATCAACCTCAACATCAATGCAGAATATTCAGAAAGAAAACCTCTGTTTAATAATGCGCAACACAGTGCAATAAAATCGGAAGACATGTATACTTCAAATAATCCAATCTTGCCTTTTGATTTTGAAACTCCAGCTTTCGAGAAACACAATTTAGCAAAAATGGGTTTATTGGCCAGAATTAATTTTGGTCAAAAGTATTGGACTCGTCCTGACGGAAAATTTAATATCCCGAATAATGATTATCCTACTTTAAATTTAGGTTATGAAAAAGCGTTTGCATCCAATGATAAAAAATTCGAATACGACTTACTTTCTGCTAGAGTTACTTATGAAATAGCTATAGGAAATAAAGGATTGATGGAGATGAATTTTAAAGGCGGAAAGTTCTTCAATGCCGACAACATTTCCTTTGTTGATTACAAACATTTTAATGGAAACCAAACGCATATTTCTGGTGGTGGAAATTATACTAATGTTTTCAATAATTTACCGTATTATTCGGCAAGTACCAACGACAGTTACTTTGAAACACATATTGAACACAATGACAAAGGTTTTTTTATTAATAAAATTCCGTTATTAAATAAATTGCAAACACAGCTGGTTTTAGGATTTCACAATTTGGCTGTTCCTGATAGAAAACCATATCAAGAATTTACCATTGGTTTGGACAATTTAGGTTTTGGAAAATTAAAATTTCTAAGATTAGATTATGTTCGTTCGTATCAAGGTGGTTATATTGGTGATGCTGTTGTTTTTGGAATAAAGTTTTTGAATATTATTGAGTAAAATTAAGTTAATGCACCATCTTGTCATTCCGACGAAGGAGGAATCTCCGATTGTTAATCAAGTTTGTTGAGATTCCTCCTTCGTCGGAATGACAAAAAATGATTTTCTTACTTAAAAAAAACATCATATCCGAAACGCAATAACGTTCCAATAACCACAACCAAAAAGAAAACTCTAATAAATCCATTTCCTTTTTTAATTGCCAACTTCGCTCCTAACCAACCACCAAAGGCATTACAAATCGCCATCGGAATTGCAATTGACCAAATAATTTTTCCTTTTAAAACAAATAAACAAATGGAACCAAAATTGGTTGCTAAGTTGACCATTTTAGCATTCGCTGAAGCGTGAAGAAAATCAAATCCTAATACCATTACAAATCCAAACACTAAAAAACTTCCTGTTCCCGGACCAATAAATCCGTCGTAAAAACCAATACAAATACTTAATAAAACAGCATAAAAAAGTTGATTTTTATTGGATAAATTTTTCTCTTGATGTGTTCCGAAATCTTTTTTTGTAAATGTATAAATCGCCAATGCTACTAATACGACTAAAAGTAATGGTTTCATAAAATCATTACTGACAACCAACAATAGACTGGAACCTAAAAAAGCAGCACAAAAAGCAATTAGTGCCATAATGGAGAGTAATTTCCAGTTCATTTTTACTTGTTTTAAATACTGAAAAGCAGCAAAACTGGTTCCGCTAAACGCCGGAATTTTTAATGTTCCTATTAAAGTGGAAACCGCAAAATTGGGAAGCAATATCATCGCAATAGGCGTTTGAATTAATCCGCCTCCGCCAACAATGGCATCGACAAATCCAGCGAAGAACGCTGCGATGCAAAGAAGTATAATTATATATGTCTCCATAATCAATTAAAAATCCCAATTCACAGCAGTAAATTGGGACATTGTTATTTTTTAAAAGGTAGGTATTCGTCTTGCCATTCCTTCCAGATAATTCCTTGAAATTTTCCGTCTGTCCGCAACCAAATCCGCACTTCATTCAAAAAATCATTTCGTTCAAAATTGGCTTTGTACCGGTAAACCCTACAATTGTTTTTGTACGTATCATCTATGACTTCAATCAATTTCATATCGATGAACTTTCCGTTTCTCTTATCTACAACATCACAAGCGTATTGCATTTCCTCCAGCGAAAGTGCGGCGAGTCCTTTAGTAACCTCCTTTTCACTTAATTGAATAAACTTCCTTGTTTTGCAGGTTTCTACAATGCGCTTTCCAAAATCATACACCTTTTGCTTTTCTTTTTCTGAAATAGCATTCACATCTACTCTAGGATAGATTAATTTACAAGAAACAAAAAGCAACATCATACAAAAACTTACAATCCTCATGAAATTATACACGAACAATATTAGCACCTAACGCTCTTAATCGCTCGTCAATTCTTTCGTAACCTCTATCTATTTGTTCAATATTTTGAATGGTTGAAGTTCCTTTTGCAGAAAGTGCCGCAATTAATAACGAAATTCCAGCACGAATATCAGGCGAGCTCATGACTGTTGCTTTTAATTGCGATTTAAAATTATGTCCCATAACTACAGCTCTATGTGGATCACATAACATTATTTTAGCGCCCATATCAATCAACTTATCGACAAAAAACAAACGACTTTCAAACATCTTTTGGTGAATCAACACATCGCCATTCGCTTGCGTTGCCACGACTAATATAATACTCAATAAATCGGGCGTAAATCCCGGCCAAGGTGCATCGGCAATGGTTAAAATCGATCCATCAATATCGGTTTTTACTTCGTAACCATTAGTGTGTGACGGAATATAAATATCATCTTCAATTCTTTCTAAAGTAATTCCTAATTTTCTAAAAACACTCGGAATAACACCAAGGTTTTCCCAACTCACATTTTTAATTGTAATTTCACTTTTAGTCATTGCGGCAAGTCCAATCCAACTTCCAATCTCAATCATATCAGGAAGAATTCGGTGCGTACAACCAATCAAACTTTCAACACCATCAATCACTAATAAATTGGAACCTACACCAGAGATTTTTGCTCCCATTGAATTCAACATTTTACACAATTGTTGTAAATAAGGCTCGCAAGCTGCATTGTATATTGTAGTTTTCCCTTCTGCTAAAACAGCAGCCATAACAATATTGGCTGTTCCTGTCACCGATGCTTCATCTAACAACATGAAAGCACCTTTTAATCTTCCTTTATTTTCAACACCATAAAAATGGTCTTCCTTTTCGTATCTGAATTTAGCACCCAGATTAATAAATCCCTCAAAATGGGTATCTAATCTCCGTCTTCCTATTTTATCGCCACCAGGTTTTGGAATAAATCCTTTTCCAAAACGAGCTAATAATGGACCAACAATCATAATAGAACCGCGAAGCGAACCGCCTTCCTTTTTGAAAGCTTCGGTTTCAAGATAACCAACATTTACATCATCGGATTGAAATGTAATAGAACCTGGTCCGTTTTTTTGAATTTTCACACCCAAATTTCCAAGTAATGTGATTAATTTATTGACATCAATTATGTCTGGAATATTATTTATAGTTACTTTTTCTGGAGTTAAAAGAACTGCACATAATATTTGTAATGCTTCGTTTTTTGCGCCTTGCGGAGTTACCTCTCCTTTAAGTTGAATACCACCTTCAATTTTAAAAGTTCCCATGTTTTTTTTAGCTTCTGAGTAACTAAGTTTATGAGTAACTGAGTTTATGAGTTTCTATGAATCTCAGCCGCTCAGCTACTTAGCCACTGAGCTACTTATTTGGATTATTATTATTTTTTACAAAAGGTTTCTTGCCGCTTTTAATAATGATTTTCGGTTTCATACCTTGTGGTAAATTTTTATTTGACACTTTTTTATTAGTCCGCATCAAATCATTAGTAGTTAATAACTCTTCTGTACTTTGCAATAAATTTAAAGTGCCTGCAGATAATTCATATAAATGTTCAAAAATTACCACATCGGTAACCGTATCTTTATTCCAACTTAAATACGATTTTTTCATGTGATTGGCAATTACTTTAACCAAAGCACTTTTCATTTCACCTTCTTCCCAACTATTGGCAACATCAATCATGTATTTAATATTGTTGCCATAAAATCGGTATTTTGGGTTTTTTTGAGGATAATCCAAACGATCCGGTTTTAAGTTAATTACATCACGAGTCGGAATAGGATATGGCGAATCGACATCCAATTTAAAATCAGACATAATAAAAATTTGATCCCACAATTTATGCTGAAAATCGGGTACATCACGCAAGTGAGGATTTAAACTTCCCATGACTTGAATAATATATTTAGCCGCTTTATTTCGCTCCTCTTTACTTTCTAAAATCGTAGCTTGATCGATTAATTTTTGTAAATGTCGACCGTATTCTGGAATAATTAAATGAGGACGTTCGGTATTGAATTCAAGATACTGAACCGTGTCATTTGCATTTTCTTTGATGTATTTTGATACCATTATAATGAAATTATGCCTTCTATGTTTGAGACTTCAATGTATTTTTCAACTACTAATTCTGGAGTTTCCATTAGTACATTTATTGAAATACTAGTATATTTCCCGGCTTTAGATTTATGAGTTTTAATTACTGCGCCCATATTATCGAATGTATTTTCTACTTCTTCAATTTTTTTTGGTTCGGATGGCACAATAAATTTGTATAAATATTCACTTGGCCATTCAGAAGTGTTTGTTAATTCTTCTTTTAACCTTTTATAAAATTCTTCCGTATTCTTATCCATTCGTATTTTAAAAATAAAAGCAAATATACAATTTTAGATTTAGGGCACGAACAAAATTAATGTTATTAATTTTGAGAACTGGCGAAGCAATTGTTATTTAGGATTTAGGATTTTTTGATGTGAATAAATTGGGCAGTCATTGCGAGAACTTGTTCCGATTTTTTCGGAAAACGAAGCAATCTGTTCTTAATTTTGAAGCGAATGGCTTGGGCTTTTTTGGTTTCCATTTTCCTGCTTTTCGTCATGCGCGGCATTTCCTTCAATCAGGGCTAGACTGGATTTGTATTGATTAAAATAATATTTTTAAAAACAAGATTCAATATCAAATTACTTTCAATAAATTTGCGTCTTATTCTAAAATCTTGAAAAAAGAAATTGTAGTTATTACTGGCGGGCCTGGAACTGGAAAAACCACAATCATTGATGGACTTATCGAACAAGGTTACTCGTGCTTTCCCGAAATTTCGCGTCAAATAACTCTCGAAGCTAAAAAACAAGGAATAGAACAATTATTTTTAGAAAAACCACTTCTTTTTAGTGAATTACTTTTAGAAGGTAGAAAAAAACAATTCCAAAGTGCTATCATCGACCAAGCCGAAATTGCTTTTTTAGACAGAGGAATTCCCGATATTTTAGCCTATATGCATTATATTGGCGATAGTTATCCTGCTTTTTTTGATCAAGCCTGCAAAGATCATAATTATACTACTGTATTTGTACTTCCACCTTGGGAAGAAATCTACGAAAGTGATGAAGCGCGTTATGAAAACTACGAACAAGCCAAATTAATTTTTGATCATCTTAAAGAAACGTATCAAAAGTATGGTTATCATTTAATTGAAGTCCCAACTGGAACAGTGGAAGAACGAATACTATTTATCTTAAACATGTTATAAATACTTGTTTTTATTACTTTTGCTAAAAATTCTAAATTCGTAATTTTTAATTCGTAATTAATTACAATGTCCAAGCCATTAGAAATCCTTCAAAAATACTGGAAACACACTGCCTTTAGAACAACGCAACAGGAAATAATTGCTTCCGTTTTAGCAGGGAAAGACACTTTTGGTTTAATGCCAACTGGCGGAGGAAAGTCGGTTTGTTTTCAAGTTCCCGCCATGATGACGGACGGAATATGTTTGGTGATTTCTCCTTTGGTTGCTTTGATGAAAGACCAAGTACAAAATTTACAGAACAAAGGCATCAAAGCTATTGCATTAACTGGTGGAATTTATCAAGAAGAAATTATCGATTTGTTAGACAATTGTCAGTATGGAAATTACAAATTTTTATACCTTTCGCCTGAACGTTTGCAAAATGATTGGATTTTAGAACGTATAAAAAATCTTCCAATTAACCTTATTGCTATTGATGAAGCGCATTGTGTTTCGCAATGGGGACACGATTTTAGACCCGCTTATTTAAAGATATCAAAACTAAAAGAATTTTTTCCAAAAGTTCCTTTTTTGGCTTTAACAGCATCGGCAACAAAAAAAGTACAAGAAGATCTTTTACTACAATTAAAATTTGAAAATCCTGAAATTTATACTAAATCATTTGCGCGCGAAAATTTAGCTTATATGGTTTTTGAAGTTGAAGATAAAATGTACTTGATTGAACAAATACATCGAAAAAATCCAAATCCTACTATTATTTATGTATCCAATAGAAAGTCGTGCACCATTACTGTTTCTCAATTGGAAACTTTGGGATTTACAGCAACGTATTATCACGGAGGTTTATCATCTAAAGAGAAAGAGAAAAATATGAACCTTTGGATGAATGAAAAAGTTCAGGTAATAGTTGCTACTAATGCTTTCGGAATGGGAATAGACAAAGCCAATGTAAAAACTGTGATTCATTTACACATTCCACAAAATTTAGAAAATTATTATCAAGAAGCTGGAAGAGCAGGAAGAGATGGCGAAAAAGCATTTGCAGTTATGGTAACAAATCCTTCTGATAGTTTACAAGCTGAAGCCCAATTTTTAAATGTATTACCTGATAAAGCTTTTTTAAATTTGGTGTTTATAAAATTGTGTAATTTTTTTCAAATCGCTTATGGTGAAGGTATTGATGAACAATTTAGTTTTAACTTAAATCAATTTTGTCTTAAATACGGTTTACCAACTTTGAAAACCTATAATGCTTTACAATTTTTAGACCGTCAAGGAATTATTTCTTTATCGCAAGAATTTTCAGAAAAAATAATAATCCAATTTATAATTCCGTCTAAAGAAGTGATTCGATATATGAGTTTGAATACACAAGATAAAGAAATTGTCTTAGCAATTTTAAGAACCTATCCCGGAATTTATGAAATTCAAACAGCTTTTAATTTGAGTTTGATTGCAAAAAAATCAAATTCAGAGGAACAAAAAGTACTTGATGTCTTGCAAAAATTAAAAGAAAAAGAGGTTATAGATTATACAGCAAAAAATAATGATGCAACTATTACTTTTAATGAAATTCGTGAAGATGACAAAACCATCAATAGAGTTTCTAAATATTTAGAAGCACAAAACAATTTAAAGAGGCAACAATTACAAGCTGTTTTACATTATATTAAAGAAAAGAAAAGTTGTAAAAACAAATTATTGTTACATTATTTTGGTGAAATTGCAGATAATGATTGCGGTATTTGTTCGTATTGTATTGCTCAAACAAAAACAAAAAAAGAGGATGTTTCACTTTCTGAAAAAATTATTGAACTTCTTACAAAAGAAGAATTAAATTCGAGAGATATTCAAAAATATACAAAATTTACAAAAGACGATGTTATCTTTACACTTCAAAAATTATTGGAAAACGATTCCATAATTCTAAAACCAAATAATCTTTATTCACTAAAAAAATAATGAGTAATCAAAATTCAGACACTACAGAAAAGTTACGCATCGTTTTTATGGGAACGCCCGAATTTGCTGTTGGCATTTTAAACACTATAATCAAAAATAAATACGAAATTGTTGGCGTAATAACAGCTGCGGACAAACCTGCTGGACGCGGACAAAAGATAAAATATTCTGCAGTTAAAGAATACGCATTGGAACATAATTTAAAAATTTTACAACCAATTAATTTAAAAGACGAATCATTTTTAACCGAATTGCAAAATTGCAATGCCAATTTACAGGTTGTAGTAGCTTTTAGAATGTTGCCCGAAGTGGTTTGGAAAATGCCGAAATATGGAACATTTAATCTTCACGCTTCTATATTACCCAATTACCGTGGTGCAGCTCCAATAAATTGGGCAATTATTAATGGTGAAACAAAAACTGGTGTAACTACTTTTTTTATTGATGATAAAATTGATACTGGAGCGATGATTTTGAGTAAAGAAATATCTATTCATTCGAATGAAAATGCTGGAGATTTACATGATAGATTGATGGAAACTGGAAGTAATACTGTTATTGAAACCTTACAGCGAATTGAAATAGGAAATGTTATAACAACCATTCAAAAAGATACAGCTAACATTAAAACAGCTTATAAACTTAATAAAGATAACTGTAAAATAAATTGGACGAAATCAGCTAATGAAATTCATAATTTAATTAGAGGATTATCTCCTTATCCAAGTGCTTGGAGTTTATTTAAAGATAAAAATGAAGAATGGAATGTTAAAATTTATGAATCAAATTTCATTTTAGAGAATCATAACATAACTATTGGGACAATAATAGCGGATAAAAAAGAAATTAAAATTGCTGTAATAGATGGATTTGTTTCCATATTAAATATACAATTCCCAGGTAAAAAAAGAATGAAATGTTCTGAATTCTTAAACGGAATGACCTTTTCTGTAGAGGCAATTGCGTTGTAAGGCTATACAAACATTGATTTATAACCAAAAATATACTATAAAACACCTCTCTTTATCAACAAATGATAGGAGTTATCAACAAAACAACTAAAATTAATACCAATCGCTTGTGTAGTGGGTATTTTCTATTAAATTTGTTTTGATTAACAAAAATATTTAACCAACAATTAATAAACTATTATTATGAACAAATCAGAATTAATCGATGCTATCGCTGCTGATGCAGGAATTACTAAAGCTGCTGCTAAACTAGCATTAGAATCTTTTTTAGGTAACGTAGGAAAAACTTTGAAAAAAGGTGGAAGAGTTTCGTTAGTAGGTTTTGGATCTTGGTCAGTTAACAAAAGAGCTGCAAGAGATGGAAGAAACCCTCAAACAGGAAAAACAATTAAAATTGCTGCTAAAAATGTAGTGAAATTTAAAGCTGGTGCAGACTTAGACAGTTCTGTAAACTAATTCAATTTTATTGAGATATAAATAAATCATCCTGATTATTCAGGGTGATTTTTTTTTGACTGTATTTTATCATTTTTTTTCTTACTTTTATTAAAAAATTGTGTTATCATGACTACAGAAAAAATTCAAAAAGGACTGTTATTAATAGCAGAGCCATCTATTGTTGTTGATATGTCTTTTAATAGATCGGTTATTTTATTAGCTGATCATAACCACGAAGGTTCAGTTGGCTTTATTCTCAATAAACCTTTACAATATACAATTAATGATTTAATTCCAGAAATAAACAAAACGTTTAAAGTCTATAATGGCGGACCTGTCGAGCAAGATAATTTATATTTTATCCATAACATTCCTGAACTAATTACAAATAGTATTGAAATTTCCAATGGTATTTTTTGGGGAGGCGATTTTGAATTGACAAAAGATTTAATCAATGAAGGAAGAATCAATAAAGAAAATATTCGATTTTTCTTAGGCTATTCTGGATGGAATGCAAAACAACTTGAAAGTGAATTGCAATCAAATTCATGGATTCTTACTAAAAATACAAATGAAAATGGAATTTTAGAGAAATCTTCTGTACATTTTTGGAAAGAAAAAATAATGGAATTAGGCGGAGAATACATTATTTGGTCTAATTCACCCGAAAATCCAAATTTAAATTAGTGAGTAATAAAATCATTTAATTTAATAACTAGTTTTTCTGAAAAATGAGTTGAATATTCTTTCTTACGGTATTTTGTAATAGGCTGAATTCCAGTAATTACATTTGTTATAAATAATTCATCTGCTTTCTGCAAATCAAAAGGAGAGATTGATTCTTCAAAAACTTCAATATTTTCAAGTTTTTTAGCGATTTCTAAAACCTGTTTTCTCATAATTCCATTAAGACAACCATCGCTAATTGGAGGAGTACTTAATTTAGAATTTGTAAGCATGAATAAGTTTCCGTTCAATGCTTCTACAACATTTTTTTCGTTGTTTAATAACAAACAATTTTGCAAATTATTCTCATTGGCAAAGATACTACCAACTACGTTGATCATTTTATTTGTTGTTTTTAGAGTTGATAGTAATTGTTTTGTAACAACATAATCCTTAAATAAATCCACTTCATAGGCATTTGTATCTATTGTATATTCCTGATTTTGTATAGGAAAAACTTGAATTAAAAAGGAAACTGATTTAGATGAAGGCAAATAAAATCCACCTTCATTTCTAAAAACAGTCATTCTAATTCTAGCTGTATTTACAAATTTGTTTGCGCTAAATGTAGTAAGCAATTGTTCTTCTAAGTATTCCATCGTAAAATTCATTGGAATCTCCATTCGTACAATTCGCATTGATGCCATCAATCTAAAATAATGATCTTCAAGAAATAAAATTTTGTTATTAGCAAACTTAAAGGTTTCAAAAACCGCATCGCCATATAAAAATCCTCTATTATTTGCAATATCAGATGTTGAAGAAAGTAAATTGCCGTTAAAATTTATCATAAAAAAAGTCCCATTATTAGTGGGACAAATATAAATTAAAAATAGATTTTAAATTGAGCCAATGACATGTTTTAAATCAGATACTTGATTTTCCCATAACAATTTTGATTCTTCAACTTCATCTTCTTCTGCAAAGTCAACTACCATCAAAGATACATCTTTAGTAATTTCATCTTCTAAAATTCGCAATTCGAAGTAATATTCTGTATCTTTCTTATTATCATCTATCCATTTGAACTTTACTTTTTCGCCAGTTTTTTTTGATGATAATCTTGCATTCTCTTCAGTATCATCCCATTCAAATGTGAAAAATTCCCCACGAGAATTTACGCTTTTGGCAAACCATTCTTGCAATCCAGATGGAGTTGATATATATTGATATAATAGCTGAGGAGATGAATTTATTGGAAACTCAATTTCGTAGCGTACTTTTTCAGTCATATAAATAATTTTCACGAAATATATAATTTTTATTTAAAAAAAAGCCTTTATAAATATTATTTTTTTTTAATTTAATATTTGCTTGCTCTAATTTTAGTTTTATATTTGCACCCGCATTCAAGTATACAGTAATCGAAGATGGCGAGGTAGCTCAGTCGGTTAGAGCGCAGGATTCATAACCCTGAGGTCGGGAGTTCAAATCTCCCTCTCGCTACAAGGGAAAGCCCAGATTTAGGTCCGGGCTTTTTTTATGGAGTGAGGATAAGGAGTGAGGAATTTTATATTATGTACCGAAAATCTTAATCTCTAAAGCACCTTTTTCAACTGCACTTAGTATAGTACGGTCAAGATAATATTTATCTAAAACCCCATCAGTAGCATGCGATGAAAGTATTTTGGTGTCACTCGACATAACCGCATTCACCCAGCTGAGGTATGTTTTTCTCAAATTCTTCAAACTAACTTCTTTTTCAACATCCGCTTGTTCTTTGTAGTGAGTAAATGATTTTGAAATTCTATCCATCAAAGTTTTCTCTTTTATATTTCTTTCTGGGAATAAAATATACTCATCAGATTGCCTTTTTCTATAAAAACCTAACTTGGTCAGTAATTCAAATAAATCAGAATTAATAGGCACGTATTTTTTCTGAGAATCGACAACCCTATTGTTGCCTTTATTAGCCCTATTAACTTTAAGATTTGAGATACGAAAAAATTTAGTTCCATCTGCGGTCATTGAAATATCTTCCCATTTCAAACATACAACTTCTTCTCTTCTACATCCTGTCAATAAAAATAGTTTAAATGCATCTTTTAAATATGGAAAATACATGTTCTTCCTTTCTTTTTTAGTTCCATAGACCTTAATCGGATTAGCTGTATCAATTGCATCTAAAATTTTTTCAAATTCAGATTTGGTCAATGTTAAATTATCACTTTTAAAAACTTGCTTTGATACATAATTCTTGAATGGGTTTTTCATTTCAACTTCTTCTACATCAATCAAAAAATCAAAAAATGTTTTAACTGCTCCAAAACACTTGTTAAATGTTTTTGAACCATAATGACCATCAGCCCACAAATAAAAATCTGCTACGTCTGACTGATTAATATCTACAATTCGTTTCATTGAAATATCATATCTCTTTTTTAATACACTGGCAAAATATTTACAGAACCGAATACATTCATCCCTATGTGCTTTGCTTACATTTTTCCTCTTATGAATATATTTGTGGTCACCATCCAAATATTGATAATATTTAATTATTGCATCAGCAACTGAATAATCATTTCCCTCTTCACTCAATTGAACTGTTTGATAATCATTTTTAATAGTTTCGCTTTTAAATTCAATAGCTTCAATAATGGCTTCATCATAGCTTCTGGAACTCAAAACTTTTGATTTAATCTTGTTTTTAGTTCCAGCAACATGAAGCCTTAACCTATAACTATGATTTTCATAATGTTTACAAATTGGATTGTCTTTCTTGCATTTACTGCAATATATTTTTATTCCTGTAAGTGCATTTTTAGGCAATTTTAATCTCATGATAATAATTTATTTCTTAATTCTATTTCTTTAGCTGTTTTTGGATTAACCTTTGTTTTTGGTCTTTTATTAGCTAATGAGTTATCACCTATCTTTAACAAAATCATATTATAGACAGAATCATTTAAAAGGATAGATTTCAATAATACTTCCCAATTCATAGGATGTTTATTCATAAAATCTTTGACAAATGGAATAAGTAATGCACAGCTAAAGTCCATTTCGTAGACCATATTGCTTTTCTTATTTAGCTTATGAATTGTTACACCGTTTTGATTTAACCAAATTGTTGCAGACTCTGTTTTCTTTAGTTTTAGTCTATTTGCAACTTCACCTATAGTCAAAATTGAAGGCGAATGGTTTTCATTTAGATTATTTTTATTCAATAAATTCTAACCCTGTTTCAGCCGTTCTCATTTTTTTTTATGGCGTGGGTTCGAGAATTATCATTTTTTAGTCTTTGTTGACATTTCTTGGCTTTAAGTATAATTTGAAGTTAAAACCAACTTTACTTTATTATTACTTTATTAGATTGAAAATCCATTTTAAAATTCCAAAAGCGAAACCAATTAAAGCAAACAATATTTTAAACAGTCCACCAACCAACATTACTGCATCGCTTGTTGATGATTGGTTACGTGAATTATAACTTAGTTGCCCCCGATTCATTCGTTCAGCAAACAAATTATATTTCAATTGGGTTGACATAGAGTCGTCTAAAGGAAATCCGTTTAAGTTGTTTTTCATATCTTAAATATTGAATTCAAATATAAGTAATTTCCTGGTTATTAGCAAGTTAAATATTTTGCAATATTCAATGTATCACAAAAAAATCCCAATAATTTGAATTGGGATTTTTTAACTTATTCAACATTTAACTCAATGTTTGTATACTCTTCTTTCAAATCATTTCTTTCAAGTATGACAGTTTTAAATATATTTTTTAAATGATTTTCAAAATCTTTATAAAATTTATCATCTTTGATAAGAGCATCACCTATAGGAATAAAATCGTTAGCTAAATCTCTAATAATATCATTTTGATTAATCATTATAGATATTTTTTCAAAGCAGTATTCCAATCCATCTTCAGTGTTATTTCCATCGATTGTACTGAAGGGTTCCATCATTGAAGGGTTATCTTCATTTCCATCAAAACCAATGCTCATTTCGATTATAATAGCCTCGTCACTGTCTTTTTCAATCAAAGCTAACTGATTATTAATAAAATCTTCGTTAACAACTATTGATGTTGATGAACCTCCAGTTGAACCATTATAATTATGTGAGTGTTTTGAAGTGATATAACCAATTCTTCTTAAGTTGAAAACTAAGTTTTTTACACTTTGTACTCTTTTAAAACCAATATATGTAGCAATATCATTATAGTTCATGTAAAAGGTATTTCCTCTATCAGTAAAGGACAGAACCAATTCAATAAAACTTTTCTCTGAAACTGTAATTGGTAATTTTAATAGTGGTGGGTATGACATAATAAATCCACCTTGCCTAAAGTTTTGCATAAATTAAAGTTTTTATGCTTTGACTACCTTGGTAGCCAATAATCCTTTTTTAAAAAAGGAACTAAAGACAACAACATCTTTAGTTATTATAATAAAACCCTTGATTTACAGGGTATAATGCAAAGATACTAACAAAAAAAGCTAGTTGCAAGTTTTTACTTGAAACAATTATTTCAAAAAGTACCATGTAATTAAAATAGTACCTCGGTAGTAGTCTTTATTAAAAAAACTTCCTTGAGGGTGGTGAACTTTGTAAGAATTGAGATAATCAGAAAAACTATTACTATAATAGTAAATATGTGAAAACTGAAAAAGTACCTTACTATAAATAATATATTATATTCTTATTTATTAATATTATATAATAGTATTATAATGAAGTAACATTAGAAGTACATGCCTATACTTTTAAAAGTACTTAGATATACTAATATAAGTACCAACCAATTTTTTAATACATCTCAACAGATTCAATAAAAATGAAAATTTAGCGAATCATAATGCTATATTTTGGGGTTAAACTGTTCCTTAACTCTCATTAACCCTGTTCCAAACTGCATTTACAAGCTATACATCAACACGTGAACGTGACAATTCATCAAAACACCCCTACCTGTCAATACCTCCTCCCTCCCTGTCAACATTGGCTTTCAAAATGTTTGCAAAAAGGCAATGCCAAAACCCTGGTCCCGATTACCATGTTTTTGAAGCCATCCGTATGAATAAATCCGATTGAAAAATATTTTGAGGCTAAAAATCTCAATCTAAAATTTCGGAATTATTCTGATTGATTAGGAAATTGTAAAAATATTTTTGGGCAAATTTTTGGGATTCAAAATAGATAACAAGCTATTTATAATTAAAGTATAAGCAATGAAAATTATTCTATCGGTAAGCCAAATTAAAAAACTACTTCATGATAACCAGCCAGTTCATCATCCTATCACAATAATAATGAAAGGAATTGACCGTGAAGAATTTAAAGAATTAGTAAAATTATTGAAGAAAAAGAAAAGCTAGTCTTCTTTTTTTAGGTGCAAATCTTTTATTAAATCACTTGGATTTAAGTCCAAGGCATAAGCTAATTTAAAAAGAAGATTAAGAGTCATTCCTTGACCAAAATCGAGTAGTAATCGTATTGTCTTTTCATCACAACCAGCTTTTTTGGCAAATTGGGTTTTGTTGCCACCGAACTTAACAAGGAACTCTTTAGTAATCCTTTTAGTGACTTCTGCTTTTATTTCGTCTAGCTGTTTTTGCATGAAGCAAATTTGCATAAGACAATTAAGAATAAGATTTTACACACACGGAGTTATCTCCGTTTTTTCATATATTTGCTCAATAACTAAAAAAAATAAAACTTATGAAAAAATACGTTGTTTGGCTTCAACTTATTGGAATGGCGGTGCTAATCGCTTTTATTGCTATAAAATGTCAAAATATGTTAAAAAATGGTTCTGATGATTCAAAAGTAAATATTCAGAGCGAAACTGATGTCCAAAATTATGTCCAAGGGAAATGGCATTTAGCTTACTATCCATCGGGCGGATTGACAATTCATGTAAGGCTACTAATTGAAGGCAATACAATTAAAACATGGTCAGCGGAAAATGACCACAACAATGAAAACGATTTCAACTGGGACATGAATCAAGCTCCCGAAGAAGAATATACTTTTAAAATTGGTGAACTAACTGCAAAAGATTCCAAAAGATATTTGGAATGGGATAACAATGGAGATTTAACATTGCAACAACGTGCTATTGGCGATTTATTTGTTGCTAAAACTGGATTTCACTATGGTGCATCGTACTATATTGTCGATAAAGGTTGGGGAGAATAGAGAAATTCAAACAAAAATTAAACGAGGCATTGACCTCGTTTTTTTATTTAAAAAAGTATATTAATAATGAGATATTTATTATATTTTTAAAATCTCAAAAATCACCAAACAATTATTTCTTTTTTAATTCAGTTAATAAGCTGTAAAACACTTACAATGAAAATAATAAACAATCAGGATTTACTTCTTATAAACGAAATAGAAAGTTTAATCACCAAAGATTCTTCTATTTTTATTAGTTGCAACCACTTTACTGGTTTTGCGTTGTTTGACTTGATAAATTCATTTTCAAAATCAAAGCAGATTCATTTTTTGCTTAATTATGATTTCAAAATTGAAGATGATTTCAGATTCATTCAATCTGAAGCAGAAAACAAACTAAATCTTCTACTGGATAGAAAATATAAAATCAATCAAGTTATTGGATTGATTGATGATAAAATTCAAATCAGAAAAGGTGGTCTAGGAAATCAAAATATTTTCATCGTTGAAAACGGTGGCGTTTCAACTTGTTTTGCATTAACACCAATGAATTTAGATTCTGTTTGTTTAGGAGTTTTAAATTCAGAAACTCCAATTTTCATAAATGGTTTTGATGACGCTAACAACCAATATTTGACCTTATTCAAAAATGCTTGGGATAATAGTAAAGAAATTTTAAACGATAATATTAAAAACCTTTTAGAAAAAGGTACTGCAAATATTTCTGGTGAATCAATATACAAATACAGCGTTAGAGAAATTTTCCACTACTCTACTGTAAATGAACGTGCAGATGAAAAGCTAGAAAAAGTTGGATTCAAAGATTCCAAAATCTGGAGCTTACTATACAATTTTCAAAAGGATGCCGTAATTGGAGCAATTGAAAAAATTGAAACGTATGGTGGTTGTATTATAGCCGATTCAGTTGGTTTGGGTAAAACTTTTGAAGCTTTAGCAGTGATGAAATACTACCAGCTTCGTAATGATAGAATTCTATTATTAGCACCAAAAAAGCTAAGAGATAACTGGACAGTTTACCAAAGTAATGATAAACTAAACATCCTAGCTGAAGACCGTTTAAATTATGATGTATTAAATCATACAGACCTGTCCAGAGAAAACGGAAAATCGGGTGATATAAATTTAGATACAATCAATTGGGGAAATTATGACTTGGTAGTAATTGACGAATCCCACAACTTCCGAAACAATCCAAACAAGCGTGGAATGACAAGATATAAACGTTTGATGAATGATGTTCTTAAATCAAACATCAGAACAAAAGTATTGATGCTTTCTGCTACACCAGTGAACAATAAGATGAATGATTTGAAAAATCAAATTGCTTTTATTACTGAAGGTAATGATAGAGCATTTTCAACTTATGGTATCGATAGTGTTTCTCAGGTTATGAAAGATGCACAAAGAAAATTCACCAATTGGTATAAAAATGGTGACCCAAATAATTTAGATGTAAACCAGCTAATGTCACATTTAGATGGTTCGTATTTCCGTATTCTGGACATGCTAACAATCGCTAGGTCTCGTAAACATATTGAAAAATATTACGACACAACCGACATCGGTAAATTTCCAAATCGGTTAGTTCCAATTACGGTTTATCCAGAGATTGACACACAAAATCAATTCAAAGATATTGGTGAAATCTATGATGAACTAAGTACTTTAAATTTAGCTTCTTATTCGCCACTTGGTTATGTTAGAGCTGACAAGCGAAGCTTTTATGAAGAGAAATATGATATGGAAACGCATACTGGTGGAGTATTCAAACAAGTTGACCGTGAGCAAAGTTTGATTTACTTAATGCGTGTAAACCTTCTAAAACGATTAGAAAGTTCTATCCATTCTTTTAAACTTACAGTTGAAAAAATTATTCAATTAATTGATAACAACTTAAAACAAATTGAAGAGCATAAAAGTGGTGCAATTGATAATGACATCAACATCACTGATATAGATATTGACGATACAGAATTAGAAGATTTACTCGTTGGTGGTAAAACCAAAGTATTAATTCAAGATATTGATATTATCAAATGGAAGCAAGATTTGAAACAGGATAAATCCGTTTTGATGCACTTGATGAACAACATCAAATTAATCGATGTTGAACGTGATGCCAAGTTACTGGAATTAAAAAATATCATCACCAACAAAATAGCAAATCCAATAAATCCAGATAACAAAAAGGTTATCATTTTTACTGCATTTGCCGACACTGCAAACTATCTTCACAATCAGTTAAATGAATGGTTGAAAGATGAATTTGGGTTGTATAGTGCTTTGGTTACTGGTACTGGAAACAACAAAACCAACATGCCAAAGTGTAGAACTGATTTAAGTTCGATTCTGACTCATTTTTCACCAAAATCTAAAAAGAGAAAAGAAATCTTCCCAGATGAGGTAAATGAAATTGATGTTATGTTTTGTACAGATTGTATTTCTGAAGGTCAAAACCTTCAGGATTGCGACTACTTGATTAATTATGACATTCACTGGAATCCAGTTCGTATCATTCAACGATTTGGACGTATTGACCGTATTGGTTCGGTAAATGAAAATATCCAATTAGTGAACTTTTTCCCTAGTATGGAATTAGACAGCTTTATTGATTTAGTTGCCAGAGTTCAAGGTAAAATGGTTATGCTTGATGTTTCTGCAACTGGTGAAGACAATATCATTTCTCAAAACAGTAGAGAAATGCAAGACTTGGATTATCGTAGAAGACAATTGAAACAGCTTCAAGACCAAGTAATAGATTTAGAAGATGTTCAAGGAAACATTTCGATAACTGATTTAACTTTCAACGATTTCAAAATAGATTTAGAGAAGAGTTCTGATGACCAACTTAAAGAATTAAGCCAAATACCAAAAGCTTCTTATGCCGTAGTAAAATCAAATCTTGAGAACATCAAAAAAGGGGTTGTTTTCTGCTTAAAAGGCAATAGTGATGACTATGCCAAGAAACTAAAAAATAACATCTTATATCCGTTCTTTTTGGTTTATATCAGCTTGGATGGTGAAGAAATTGTAAAAGCTTCTCAAACCAAACTGGTACTAGATTATTTTAGAAAGTTGTGCATGGGTAATGATATGATTTTACCAGATTTAATTGCAGATTTTGAGAAAGAAACCAAAGGGAATAAAAAGATGGAAGCTTATGCCAAATTGCTTAAAACTTCCATATTAGAAGTTATTGGTGTACAAGAAGAAGTTGGTCTGGATTCATTAGCAACACCTGGTGGAACTACTTTGCTAAGTGATGCTTTAAACAAAGAAGAAAACCTAGAATTAATTAGCTTCTTAATTATAAAATAAATGTCGTTTTTGTACAATAACATATTCAATATTCCAGAGCGAAGTGTTTTAGATAAAAAGCTTACCAAAGCTTTCTTTCTGAAAAACTTTGACTTATCTGCTTCGGAAAAAAAACTATTGAATAATTCCATTCAAAGTATGGATTGGATGGCAAGTATAAAACCTACTACTGCCAACATTCCAGAAGTTAAGAATGATACTTATGCTTATGAAGAAATTCAAATAATTGTCTGCACCATTTCCGACAACAAACTAAATGAATTGGCTGATAAATGTATTGTTTTGCTTCAAAAATACATTCCATACCAAATGATTGTGATAGTTGAAGATGCAACTCATTTTGTGATAAACGCATGTGACAAACGTATCAACTTAAACGATTCCAATAAACGAACCATTGAAAATTACAATACAACAACTATAATTTCAAAGTTGTATAAAAACGAAATTATAACTTCATTTTTTGATGCACTGGATTTTTCTGTACTGGATAAAACCAATATGGAAACAACCTATAAAAGTTACATTCAAGCCATCGTACAATTTCAAACGGCTTCAATAACTGGAAGTTTTAATAAACGAAGCCACAGCAGAACCGAAGACGATATGATACTACTCGCCAACATTGAAACTATTGAAAAAGAAGTAGTACGATTGAGCAACCAAATAAAAAAAGAAACTCAACTCAATAACAGAGTATCTTTGAACATTGAAATACAGAACCAGCGAAAAGAGATTGAAAAAATTAAAAATAAATTAGGAACGATATGAGTATAGAGCAAATAAAAAAAGGAGACGAACTTACTCAAAGTTTAGATATAGTGACTGAAAATATTGCTCGATTAAAAGAGCTTTTTCCAGAAGTATTTACCGAAGGTAAAATTGATTTTAAAGTTCTACAAGAAGTTCTAGGTGATGAAATAGAAACGGAAGAAGAATATTACCGTTTTACATGGGCTGGAAAAGCACAAGCACGAAGAGAAGCACACAAACCAAGTACAGGAACATTAAGACCAGCAAAAGAGGAAAGTTTAAATTGGGATACTACCGAAAATTTATACATTGAAGGTGACAATCTTGAAGTATTAAAGTTGTTGCAAAAAAGTTATAACAACAAGGTTAAGATGATATACATTGACCCACCTTACAACACAGGAAAAGATTTTGTTTATAAAGACAATTACAAGGATAATCTTAAAAATTACCAAGAGTTAACAGGTCAAATTGATGATGAAGGAAATAAGTTAACAACCAATTCTGAAAGTGATGGTCGTTATCATTCTAATTGGTTGTCTATGATGTACCCAAGATTGACTCTAGCAAGGAACTTACTGAAAGATGATGGTGTAATTTTTATTAGTATAGATGAAAATGAAGCATCTAATCTATTAAAATGTTGCAATGAAATTTTTGGTGAGGAAAATTTTATTTCACAAGCTGGCTGGCAAAAAGTGTATAGCCCAAAAAATCAAGCTCGGTATCTATCAAATGATTATGAATTTGTTCTCATTTATGCAAAAAGGCTAGTTGACTTTAATATAGGTTTACTACCCAGAACAGAGAAAATGAATGAAAGATACAGAAATATAGATAATGATTCGAGAGGAGAATGGAAACCTGGAGACTTAGTCGCAGCGGGTGAAAGAAGTGGTGGTCATTATATAGTTAAAAGTCCATCTGGAAAAGAGTACGATGTTCCACAAGGAAAACATTGGGCGTTTTCAGAACCACGAATGAGAGAGCTTTTAGCAGAAAACAGAATCTATTTTGGTAAAGACGGTACAAGTTTTCCCAGTTTTAAACAATTTTTATCTGAAGTGAAGCAAGGAAGGGTTGCATCATCCCTTTTTAGCTATTCGGATTATGGACATACAGACGAAGCAAAAAAAGACTTCATCAAGCTTTTTGGAGAAGCTGGTAGAACTATTTTTGAGACTCTGAAGCCAGTAAGATTAATAAAAAACTTAATTGATATAGCAAATGTAAATCCAAATGATATTGTAATGGATTTCTTCTCAGGTTCGGGAACTACAGCTGAATCAATATTCAATTACAATTTATCTAATCAAAATAAGAATTTAAAGTTTGTTCTGGTACAATTACCAGAACAAACAGATAAGAGTAGCGAAGCATACAAAGAAGGCTACCCAACTATATCTGAAATTGGAAAAGAGCGTATTAGAAGAGCTGGAAAGAAAATATTAGAAGAAAAGGATTCTAAAAAATTAGATTTAGGTTTTAAAGTTTTAAAACTTGATAGTTCTAACATAAAAAGTTGGAATGGTAACCCCGACAACTTAATGGAGAACCTTTTTGATTCACAAGATAACATCAAAAAAGAACGTACTGAAGAAGATGTATTGTTTGAAATTCTTTTAAAGTATGGTTTAGATTTAACCTTACCAATAGAAGAAAAAGTAATTGAAGGTAAGAAAGTATTCAATGTGGGTTATGGAGCTTTATTTATTTGTCTAGCTGATGGAATTACTAATAAAGTAGCTGAAGGAATTGGAACTTGGAAACAAGAAATAAATCCAGAAACTTGCAGAGTTATTTTTAAAGATTCGGGATTTAATGATATAGAAAAAACAAATGCTGTTCAAACATTGAAGCGTTTTGGTATTAATGAAATCAAAAGTATTTAAACCGTTCTAACTTATGAAAATACAATTTGATAGTGAGTTAGGATACCAGCAAGAAGCAATTGATGCTATTGTGGATATTTTTAAAGGTCAGGAATCATGTGATTCTAACTTTACAGTGTATTCCCCAGAGTTTTTAGCCAAGCAACAAAACTTTGAGTTTACTGATATTGGATATGGTAACAGACTAACATTAACCGAAGGTCAACTACTAGAAAACATTCAAAATATTCAGTTAGGAAATGGTTTAAAACCATCTTCTCGTAATGAAATAGACAGAAATAATTTAGATTTCACCATTGAAATGGAAACTGGAACAGGTAAAACGTATGTTTACCTGAGAACCATTGTGGAACTGTATAAAAAATACGGATTCTCAAAACATATTATTGTAGTTCCATCTATTCCAATTAAAGAAGGAGTTTACAAATCATTACAAATTACGAAAGAACATTTAAGGGAATTGTATGATAATTTCAATTACAATTTCTTTATTTACGATAGTAGCAAATTAAATGAGGTTAGAGATTTTTCAACCAATGATGGTTTAGAAATCATGGTTATTAATATTGATGCCTTCTCAAAAAGTTTTGAAAATCCAGAAGACGAGAAAAAGACAGCCAATATAATTCACCGTTATAATGATTCATTAGGCTACAAACCATTAGACCTAATCAAAAATACCAATCCAGTTATTATAATTGACGAACCTCAAACCACCATGAGTACACCTTTGAGAAAAAAGGCAGTACAAAGTTTGAGTCCATTAGCTACAATACGATATTCTGCTACCCATAAAAAGGATGAGAAAATCAATATGATGTACAAACTGGATGCTGTAGATGCTTATGAAAGAAAACTGGTTAAACAAATTGAAGTTGGTTCTGTTCAAACTGAAGGTGTAAACAACCAAGCGTACATTCGATTAATTGATGTGAAATTGAGTAAAGGTTTTCCAGTAGCGAAATTGGAATTGGATATTTTTAGCAAAGGTAGTATTTCAAGAAAAGTAGTAACCGTAAATAAAAATGATGACTTAGAACAACTAACAGATAGAGCAGAATATGAAGGTTATATCATAAAAGATATTTATGCTGTAGCTGGAAATGAATACATAGATTTCACCAGCAAAGATGAAGTAATTAAATTAGGTGAAGCAATTGGTGATGTTGATGAACATCAAATCAAAACGGCTTTAATTCGTAAAACAATTGAAGAACATTTAGACAAAGAAATAATACTAAATCCACAAGGAATAAAAGTATTAAGTCTTTTCTTTATTGATACCGTTAGCAAATACCGAATCTATGATGAAGATGGAAATGCTGTAAATGGTGACTACGCTCAAATTTTTGAAAAAGAATATTTGAAGCTAATCAAAAAACCAAAATACCAAGATTTATTCAAGGACATAAAAGATTTAGAAGTTAATGCTTCAGATGTTCACAATGGTTATTTCTCGATTGATAAGAAAACCAAAAAGAGCAATGCTAAAGAGAAGTTTGAATACTTCAAAGATACCAAAGGAACTACTAGTGCAGACGAGGACACCTATAGCTTAATAATGCGTGACAAAGAAATGTTATTAAGCTTCGATTCTAATTTAAGGTTTATCTTCTCACATTCGGCTTTAAAAGAAGGATGGGACAATCCAAATGTATTCCAAATATGTACTTTAAAAGATGCTGGTGGTTCTGAAATAAGAAGAAGACAAGAAATTGGTCGTGGTTTACGTCTTTGCGTGAATCAAGATGGTGAACGTGTTTATGGTCACGAAGTAAATACACTTACAGTAATGGCTTCCGAATCATACAAAGATTTCGTTGACAATCTTCAAAAAGAAATAGAAAGTGAAACTGGAATTAAATTCGGAGTACTGGAAAAACATAGTTTTGGTGATGTTGTTCTTGAAATTATCGATGAAGAAATTGTTTATTTAGGTCAGGAAAAATCGAATGAACTGTATAATTTCCTAATTGAAAAAGAATATATCGATAGCAAAGGAAAAGTACAAGATAAACTTAGAATTGCTTTAAAAGAAGACAATGTTGAGCTACCAGAGGAACTAACTGAAGACCCAAAAGTAGTAAGTCAAATATTAAATACTTTAAAACAAACTGCTGGTAAACTGGATATAAAAAACACTGCTGATAAGCAATTAGTAAAAGTTAACAAACGAGTTTTAGACAGTCCAGAATTTAAAGAATTATGGGAACGAGTTAAATTCAAAACTACATTCTCAGTAGATTTTAATTCTGATAGCTTAATTGACCAGTGCATCAAAACGATTGATGACAGCTTAAAAATTACACGTGGTAAACTAATATATACTAAAGTCAAAGTTGGTATAACCGTTGGTGGTGTTGATGCTAAAGAAACTCCAAATACTGAAGTTAGCCAGTTGAATAGTGAAGTAGAAAACCTTCCAGATATTGTAAGTTATTTGCAAAATGAAACTCAGCTAACCAGAAAGTCAATTGTCAAAATTCTGACTGGAACTCTGAAACTGAAATACTTTAAAGTCAATCCGCAAAAGTTCATTGAAGGCTGTATTGATATTATCAATGAACAAATGAGAGTTCATATAATTGATGGAATCCAGTACAAAAAAATTGGAAATTCAGATTGTTACAGTCAGGAATTATTTGAAAATAAAGAACTGTTTGGGTACTTAAAAAGCAACCTAAAAACCAGTGAAAAGTCACCATATAATTATGTGGTTTACGATTCCAATATTGAATCAACTCTAGCTACAGAATTTGAAAACAGTAGTAATATTTCAGTTTATGCAAAGTTGCCAAGTTGGTTTGTTATTGATACTCCACTTGGAACATATAACCCCGATTGGGCTGTTCTATGGAAAGATGAAAACGAAGAAAAACTTTTCTTTGTAGTGGAGTCAAAAGGTAGCACAGGGCTATTTGATTTGAGACCAAAAGAAATGGCTAAAATTGATTGTGGTAAAAAACATTTTGAAGCTATTGGTAGCGAAATGATAGTTGCAAGTGAAATGAGTGATGTTGTTGATTTTGCTTTGGGAAATTAAAATTTAAAAGATATTAAGATATGGGAATTCCTGTTGGTCAATACGACAAAGAAATAATAAGAAGAACTAAAGAATTAATTGAAAATTATGAGGGTGAGTTCACAATAACTTTATTAATGAATTCACTTCTCAGTTTGATAGTACTTCCAAAAGAGTTCTCTAAAGATAGAAATATGAAGTTTCTCGATGATTTAATTGTCGATGTTGAAGTTATAAAAACTGTAATTTCTAAAAAAGATTTTATGTTTAAAGAAGGTGTACTCAGTGAAAAAGGGAAACCAGATGTTCCAAATCCAAGAAATTTAGATAATTTATTGAGAAAAATTAGAAATGGTATTTCACATCAACATATAACCCCTATTTCGAGTGGTTTAAACAAATGGACTGGTGTAATTCTTGAGGATTATAATTCAAATCACTCCAAAGGTTTACATATTGAATTTACAATTGCTGAATTAAAAGAATTTGCTTTGTATATAGCAAATTCATATTTACGTGAAATTAAAAAATAATTTACATTTTTTAAATGGAAAATAACCAACCAATAATAACTAATTACGGAATACTTACTTCCATTTCATGGAACAGTAATAATTGGGCTGATGAACCAGTAGCTAATGATTTAAAAAAATCTAAGTATGATTATGTAATGGATAATGGTCACATGCACGAAAGTTTAAATTTTGGACATGAGATTTATCCTAGTGAAGAAGATGGTTATTATATCGGCTATACTCCAATGTTTAACCGCTTGCCAGATGCGGAAAACTCCAAAGATGTTCAGATTGTATTTTTCATTAGTAGTGATTATGCAAATGATAATGCAAAATCAATAATTGGCTTTTACGGATTTCCAGAAATTGATAGCTGGTTTCCTCGCACCGCAAAACACAAACTTTATAAAAAATATGATGGAGGAAACATCAAAGCTCATAAAGATGATATTATCTTCTTTAAAAGTCCAGTAATTATTTCCAGCCGTAATGTTGTAACCGAGAATTTATTGCCAACAGATAAGAAAATTTCCCAACAGGGTTTTAATTATCTTAATTCTGATAATGTATATAATTTACTAGTCCTAGCATTAAAACGAAATCCAAACAACAAGAAGTTAAAAAAGTTTGTTTCAAAGTTTCCATTATTGATTGAGTTGAAAAAAGAAGAAATTGACCTAATGGATTTTATAGACCTTATTGGAGATACTACAGCAGACAATGTTGATGACATTGAAACTTTGGAAGATAAAATGAAAAACAAATCTCCAGAGTTGAAGAAGAGAATATCTTCATACATAGAACGTGGTTCAATTGCACAAAAGGTAAAGAGAATGACAAATTTCAAATGTTTGGTATGTGATGTGTTAAATATGAATCCACATTCTTTTACAAAATCAAATGGTGATATATATGTAGAAACACACCATGTTGAACAAGTATCGACACTTAGAAAGGGCGTTCTGGGAATTGATAATTTGATAACCGTTTGTGCTAACCATCATAGACAGCTTCATTATGGAAATTCTACCCTGATTGAGAGTACGGAAAATTATTTTAAATTCAGCATTGATAATCAAGAAATTAAAGTCGATAAAATAAAAATTTTAGAGTGAAAATTATTTATTCCCTTCCAAAATCTTAAGGCTTTTTATCAACAGTTCCTTAGCTTCATCAACTTCACTTTGAACCACTAAATTTCCTTTAGTCGGCACAAACATTTCTCTAATATCTACATCCAAAGCTTCAGCAATTTGCAGAAGTCTCTCTATTGAAGGTAAATTAGTCTCCGTACTAATATTACTAATTGTAGTTATAGAGACTTTAACCTTTTTTGCTAATTCTTCTCTATTCATTCCTTTTTGATTCATCAATTCTTTAATTCGTAATACTCCCATTTCATTTTATTTTAGAATACAAATATATACTAAAATTAAGTAATACTTTATTTTAATTAAAATAAATGAAGTAATATTTGTTTTTAAATAAAATATAGCTTTACTTTGTAGTGTATTAATGAAGTAATTCTTGATTATGACTGCAACAGAATTTAAAGATGGATTGAAAGAAATCAAAGAAAATTTGAAAGGGTTAACACTTCAGTTAGTTCATGCAAATGGCTACAGACCTTATTTTAATCTGAGAGATTTTGGTTTTGCAATACTAGATGAAGAAAAAAAAGGAAATGATTTCAGAGTTAACCAAGTTTGGACTAATGAGGGAACAGTTGGTGTACAATCAATCAAACATCTAGTTGAATTAATCAATTCAGAATCTGTTAGAGCAATTCAATTCGAGAGCTACTGGAATCCAAAAACTACAGAAGAATTTATTAGAAGCTTCGGAGCTTTAGATTAACATTAAAAATCACAAAATGGAAACTACATCAAGAACAATGGAAATAGCTCAAACGATAATTGAACAAATTAAATTCGCAGATAAATGGGCTTTAATGGCTTATGGTTCGAGAAACTTTACAGCCTTGTCAGAATCTAAGTTATATCAAGGTGGATTGCAGTTTCAAGTGAATGGATTCCATTTTAAAGGTACTGTTAGAATCCAATTGAAATGGATAGATACTTACACAATAACATTCATCAGCAAAAAGGGTGAAGTTGTAAAAGAAGTTGAAAATGTGTATTGTGACATGTTAGTAGATATTTTAGATTGGATAGAAGGTAAGTAAATCTCAATTCTGTGCAAAAATAGACTATACCTTAAGCTTGAATACTAACCAAAGATTTAAACTCAGTAAACTCATTAAATAAAATTGTGCAAAATACACCATCCTAATTTTGCACACAAAACAATAAAAAAAAGATTATGCAAAAGGCAAGATACATAAGACAGAGTAGCCAGACACAAAAAAATTATCGCCAGTTGGCTATAGCTCACCCTGACGAAAAAATATTTATTGATGTAATAAGTGGTTCTGTTCCATTTAATGAAAGACCAGCTGGAAAATTATTGTTTGATGCTGTTGAGAATGGTGAGATTGATTATGTAACATTTCATGCTATCGATAGAGCTGGAAGAAATACAATAAACGTTTTACAGACTTTAAAATATTTTTATGATAAAGGTGTAATTGTAAAAATTGAGAATTTAGGTCTTGAATCAATAATAAACAATAAAGCAAACCCAGTATTCAATCTAATAACAACAATTTTAAATGAACTCAGTTTTTTGGAAAAAGAAAGTTTACTCGAAAGACAAAAAGAAGGAATTCTTCAAGCGAAAATTCGGGGTGGAGTTTATAATGGCAGAGTAAAAAATACTTTTGAATCAGATGAAGTAGTATTAGCAAAACATAAAAAAGTGGTTAAAGAGCTAAAGGCGAATCCGAATTTATCTTTAAGAAAAATCGGAACTCTTACCAGCGTATCTCCGAATACAGTTAAAAAAGTAATAAGTATTCTTCAAAAACAGAACTAATGCTATGGAAATAAAAATTAAACATCAAGAAGATAAAACAGAATATAGCTTTAAAGTTAAGGATGCTGACAAACTTACTTCAGCCGAAGTAAAACGACTATGTATAAAAATGGGCGTTAAAGCTTTACTCGTAAATGGAAAACATTACTCGATTGAATTATGAAGAATAATAAAATATTTAAATGATAAAAAAATATTAAATTAGAAGGTTTAAATAAAAATAGTATGATTCAAAAGAAGCAAATTGATTATGGAAATGAATATAAAAAACTCCAAGAAAGAGCTAAATTAATTTCTTCAATCCTAGGTAAACACGAAAACAAAAACCTTGTAAAAGTAGGTTTTCCGATAACAAACTATAGAAAAGTAACAATTGACAATAAAGATTTTTACTATGCTGGGACAAATATATTCCTTGGTATTATTGAAGAAGTTTTATTATCAGCTCAACAAAAATTTCCAGAAAATTTCGGAAATAAAAATGCCTATAGCATTTTATCTGCATTAAATAAAACAAGATACCTTCATAATAGAACTATAGATGCCATCAGAATATATAAAAATGAAAATTTTATATGGATTTATGATAATGTAGAAAATGGTGAAGAAAACAGAATTCTTAGACTTGATTTATTTAGACATTTTAAACAAATTCCATTTGAAAAGAGAAAATGGGAATTTATTGGTGGGTTATTTCATGCTTTAAAGCATTTTAGCCACAATGGAATTCCACTTTCAACTGGAAAAGACATTAATGATATTGAAAATGTTGAACAAGTAATCTTTTTAATTATTAAAGCATTTTATATTAATAAAGGAGAGTTTGATGAGACCAAAAAAAACTATGTTGTATTACTAAATTTAAATGAAAAATATGATTTAAAATTTATCTTCTATTATGAAGAGAATACAAAAGTATATTTTATTACTACTATTCATAAAATTAAAAAGAAGAGTGAGGAATTGAAGTGAGGAAAACTTGCAAAACGGATTAATATGAATTATAAAAATTTCAATTCCTCTGTAAAACATGGTATTAACTTAATAGAATTCAATTTTCATAACCCTGAGGTCGGGAGTTCAAATCTCCCTCTCGCTACAAAAATCTCCACTACAACAGTGGAGATTTTTTTATTCTGTAATCAAAAAAAATATCAGATGTTGAATAATTTAAACGTGTTTTATCAATTAGTAGCTTAAAAAGCACTCTGTTGTAATAAAAAAAAGAGTGGTAACAATTTCCACTCTTAATAGTATATTGTTCTTTAAAACTTATCTCTTAATCACACGAAGTGTTCTCACATACTCACCCTGCGTTACAATAACATTATAAATACCCGATGGATAATTGCCTCCTACTTCTTGATTGTCCTTTTCGCTTGCGCTAAATTGACGAACTTCTATAAGTTTACCAACCATATCGTATACTTTAATTTCAACTTGATTTTCGCTTGTAGTAGTCAAATCGAATTGGAATGCAGAAGTAAAAGGATTTGGGTAGGTCGCAACATTAAATTCTTCAGAAGTTGCTATTTCTCTAGGACCAACCGGACAAACAATTTTTGTTAATACCAGAATTCTAGCTGCAGAAAGTCCAAATGCATTTCCTGATCTGATAGTTAAACTTTTGTCTGTCACCAAAAATGGTGCCGTTCCAGAATAAACAACAGTAAAGCTTATATCGGATGTAGTTAATACATTTGATATATTTGTACTAAAACTAGGAGAAGTTACAACAGAACCAACTGGAGCTGTAATTGTGTAATAATTGGCACCTACTGGAGCAGTGTATGTATAGTTATATCCTTCACTTCTGTTACAAACAGAAACTGAACCAGTAACAACACCAACTGCACTTGAAAGCCCAGCAGATAATTTTACTAATCTAGCAGTACTAGCTGCATTAGGTGCAGCGTTTATAGTTATAGATGAACCAACATTGTTTACCGCTTTTACGCCAAGCAATAGAGTTATAGTAGCTGGATTTGTAACGACAATATTTGAAAAATTAATATAAATAAAAGGATCTGTAGAGGTCAATCCAGCAATGGGTACTCCGTTTATATCTGTTCTAGATACACCTGCTGGTAACTCCCATAAATAAGTGTTAGCTAAAACAGATACTGCTGCAGTTACTTTTAATGTTGTTGGTGTTCCAATATATTTGCTCACAACAACTATAGATTCAGCAATTGTCAATTCAGATACTACCAATGTAACAGGAGCTAAAGGAACTGTAGTCGTAAGACGTAACAATCTGGCCGTTGAACTTGTTGATGGCACAAGTGTCACATTATTGGTTACCGATTCCCCTACTCCATTTACAGCTTTTACACCAAATTGCATAAAACCAGGTCCAACGTTACTTGTGAATTTCACATAAATAAACGGATTTATACTAGTTGATGAAGCATCATTTGATAGACCATCAAGTGCGGTTACTCTGGTTACTCCTGTTGGCAATTCCCACAAATAATAATTTGCTAAAGCAGATGCAGATGCAGATAATCTGAAGGTGCCTTGTTGTCCAATTAATTTACTGATAACAGTTATAGCTGTAGTTGATACTCCATCATTCAATCCTAAAGTTATAGGTGCAACTGGAACTGTCGTAGAAAGACGTAACAATTTGTACGTAGATGTTGTTGATGGTATAAGACTAGCATTATTACTTATAGAACTTCCTATTCCGTTTACCGCTTTTACACCAAATTGCATGAAAGGAGTAGTAACATTACTTGTGAATTTTATATAAATAAATGGAACGGTACTGGTTGTACTATTGGTTGATGTTGTTCCATTAAGAGCCGTCACCCTGGTTACTCCTGTTGGCAATTCCCACAAATAAGAACTTGCTAAATTAGATGCAGCAGCCGACAATCTGTAAGTTCCTTGTTGTCCTACTAAATTACTAATAACAGTTATAGCAGTTGCATTTATTCCATTATTTAATGTCAAAGTAGCTGGAGAAAAAGGTGCCACAGCTATTAATGTCAGTAATTTAGCGGTAGATGTCGTTGTTGGATTTTCAAAGGAACTATTATTAGTAAATGATACACCAACTCCGTTTTTAGATTTTACTCCAATACGCAATACATGCGTTAGCGCACCAAAAGATGTCGTATATGACGTTGTATTTAAATTCGTCACTCCTGAAAAGTTAACATAAATAAATGGATCTATACTAGCGGTGCTGGTAGTAGTTGTTCCTCCACTAAGCGCAGTCATTCTAACTACTCCTGTTGGCAATTCCCATTCATACGATGTGGTTGAAACAGCAGCTGTAGCCGACAGTCTAAATACGGTGTTGGTTCCCATGTAGGGTCCGAATGTAGTAATCGGTGCTGTAGTAAGTCCGTTATTCATATTTAAAACTGGTGCTGTAGGCAACAATCTGGTTAACCAAAGAACTCTAGGATCTGAATTGCAACCAAAAGTATTTACCGTTTGAACATAAATAATTAAAGGAGACGCAGAACTAGAAGCACTAAACTTAACAAAAATGGTATTGCCAGTTGTAATGGTCAACCCAGTTGTAGTGTTAGTACTTGTAGAAGTAACTCCAACAGGAAGTGTCCATTTATATGTCACATTACTTACGGCTGCGGCAGTTAATCTAAATTCAATATCTGTACCCACATAAATTGAAACAGCAGTAATGGGTGTAGATGGCGTTGCTGGCAAAACAGCAGCATCATTAGTTAGCACTAAAGAAACTGGAGTCGTTGGCAATGCTACATCCGTTATAGATACATTATCGGAAGTTATAATTCCACAATCTGACGTTACAATTACTCTGAATTTTGTTCCTGTTTCTGGAATTGTAGCTTCTGTTTTTGTAATAGTCAATGTTGCAGAAGTTACTCCTGAATAATTATCTCCATTAGATACTGGTGTCCAAACACCTGTAGTTGGATTTTCGGATGGTAATTGAGAATACCATTGGTAAAAAGATGTTGCTGAACTCGTCACTACCGTGAAGATAGCCGTTGCTCCAGTTGATTTACAAATAGAAGCATTGGATGGTTGTGAAACAATAGCATTTGAGTTGATAGTCAAGGCCAAAGTTTCAGTATGAGGACATCCTGCAGCATTCGTAGAAACAAATGTAATTCCAGATTGACTTGTTGTATACGTTTGTCCATTTCCTAAAGGACCAGACCAAGTATAAGTATCGCACGCAGCAGCAGTTGTAGTATTTGACGTACTGTTGTTGATGGTTAAGTTCAACGTTTCTGTATGAGGACATCCTCCAGCATTCGTAGAAACAAATGTAATTCCAGAT